>NZ_JAGIAM010000002.1 GCF_017744835.1 Sphingomonas sp. | reverse complement strand
GAGCTGATCGAGAAGCTGGTCCACATCAACCGCGTCTCGAAGACGGTGAAGGGCGGCAAGCGCTTCGGCTTCGCGGCGCTGGTCGTCGTGGGCGACGGCAAGGGCCGCGTCGGCTTCGGTCACGGAAAGGCCCGCGAGGTCCCCGAGGCGATCTCGAAGGCGACTGCCTCGGCCAAGAAGAAGATGGTCCGCGTCCCCCTCAAGGAAGGCCGCACGCTGCACCATGACGGTGCGGGCCACTTCGGCGCCGGCCGCGTCTATGTCCGCTCGGCCCCGCAGGGTACCGGCATCATCGCGGGCGGCCCGATGCGCGCCGTCTTCGAGAGCCTGGGCGTTGCCGACGTGGTGACCAAGTCAGTCGGTACGTCGAACCCCTACAACATGATCCGCGCCACCTTCGAAGCGCTCGGCGAGCAGACCTCGCCCAAGAGCGTTGCGCAGCGCCGCGGCAAGAAGATCGCCGACCTGCTCGGCCGCGGTGGTTCGCAGACCGCCGAGGCGGATGCGGCCGCGATCGCGGAGTAAGCAATCATGGCGAAGATCAAGATCCAGCAGATCGGCTCGCCGATCCGCCGCACCAAGGATCAGCGCGCGACGCTGATCGGCCTTGGCCTCAACAAGATGCACAAGGTCTCGGAGCTCGAGGACAGCCCCGAGGTCCGCGGCATGATCCGCAAGCTGCCGCACATGGTGAAGGTGATCGAGGGCTGAGGCCTTCGTTCGCTCGCCAGGCGACAAGACAGGGAAGGGGCGGCAGGCGACTGTCGCCCCTTTTCGTTTGGGATGCGCGGAAAGGCCGGACCGTAAGCCCCTCCCCTTCAGGGGAGGGGTTTGGGGTGGGGGACTCTCCACGAGCCTTTCCGCCTGCGATTACTGCCCCACCCCAACCCCTCCCCTGAAGGGGAGGGGCTTAAGAGCGCGGGATTTGCTTGACCGGCGGTACGCGCAGGCTTGGGCGGCAAACAGGAGTCGACAAACCCCGCCTCCACCGCTATGGGCCCCGCTTCCTTTTCCATCAGCGCGACAAAAGCGAAAGCGAGTGCACGACTATGAAGCTCAACGATCTCCGCGATAATCAGGGTGCCCGCCAGGGCCGCGTCCGTGTCGGCCGTGGTATCGGCTCGGGCCTGGGCAAGACCGCTGGCCGAGGCCAGAAGGGTCAGAAGAGCCGCGAAGGCGTCTCGATCAAGGGCTTCGAGGGCGGCCAGATGCCGCTCCACATGCGCATCCCGAAGCGCGGCTTCAACAACATCTTCGCCAAGGACTATGCCGAGGTGAACCTCGGCGCGATCCAGAAGGCAGTCGATTCGGGCAAGCTGACCGCGACCGACATCACCCAGGCCGAGCTCAACGCGGCGGGCCTGACGCGCGGCGGCAAGGACGGCGTCCGCGTGCTCGGCAAGGGCGAGTTCTCGGCCAAGCTGAACTTCACCGTCGCCGGCGTGTCGAAGTCGGCGCGCGAGGCGATCGAGAAGGCAGGCGGTTCGGTCACGATCCCCGAGATCGTCCCCGCCGCCGAGAAGGCCGCTGCCAAGAAGGGCAAGACGCTCGCCGCCAAGAAGGCCGGCAAGTAAGCTGCTGATCCCCGGCCACGCGCCGGGGCCCAGCATCGCCGTCTTGGCCAACGGGACCTCCGGCCTTTAGCCGGGGAACCGATTGCCCAAAGGGTTTGATACCCTATATGAGCGGCGGGGAGCGGCGAACGCTTGCCCGCCGCTTTTGTTTCCGGGACGATACACGCACATGGCATCCGCAGCCGATCAACTCGCCTCCAGCATCAGCCTCGCGAAATTCTCGCAGGCGACCGAACTCAAGAAGCGCCTGTGGTTCACCCTCGGCGCGCTGATCGTCTTCCGGATGCTGAGCTACGTGCCGCTTCCCGGCGTCGACCCCACCCAGCTCAACCTGCTCGCGCAGCAGACCTCGGGCGGCGTGCTCGACTTCTTCAACAATTTCACCGGCGGCGCGCTCAACCGCATGTCGGTCGTCGCGCTCGGCGTGATGCCCTACATCACCGCCTCGATCGTCATCCAGCTCGCGACCTCGCTGTCGCCGCAGCTCAATGCGATCAAGAAGGAAGGCGAGAGCGGCCGCAAGCGCCTCAACCAGTACACGCGCTACGGCACGGTCGCCCTAACGGCGGTGCAGGGCTGGTTCATCGCCGTCGGTCTCGAGAGCTTCGGCGCCAGCGCCGGCCTCCAGGCCGTGATCGAGCCGGGCCTGGTCTTCCGCATCGGCGCGGTGGTCAGCCTCGTCGGCGGCACCATGTTCCTGATGTGGCTGGGTGAGCAGATCACCAGCCGCGGCATCGGCAACGGCATTTCGCTGATCATCATGGCGGGCATCGTCGCGCGCCTGCCCACCACCTTGGTCCAGCTCTTCGAATCGAGCCGCACCGGCTCGATCGATCCGCTGCGCCTGATCCTGATCGTGGTCTCGGTCGCCGCGCTCGTGCTCTTCATCTGCTTCATGGAGCGCGCCCAGCGCCGCATCCTGATCCAGTATCCCAAGCGCCAGACCGCGCGCGGCGTCCAGGCCGAGCGCAGCCACCTGCCGCTCAAGCTCAACACCGCCGGCGTGATCCCGCCGATCTTCGCCTCGTCGCTGCTGCTGCTGCCGCTGACGATCACCCAGTTCGCCGGCAACATGACCGCGGGCGAGAGCTGGTGGGGCGATTTCGTGATCGGCCTCAACACCTGGCTGCGCCACGGCTCGCCGGTCTACATGGCGCTCTACGGCGCCGGCATCATCTTCTTCTCCTTCTTCTACACCGCCGTGGTGTTCAATCCGGAGGAGACCGCCGAGAACCTCAAGCGCTACGGCGGCTTCATCCCCGGCATCCGCCCGGGCAAGAACACCGAAGCCTATTTCGACTATGTGCTGACGCGCATCACCGTGATCGGCGCGGCCTACCTCACCTTCATCTGCCTGGTGCCCGAGTTCGCGATCTCGTCGCTCGGCGGCACCTTCCTGATGGGCGGCACTAGCCTTCTGATCGTCGTCAACGTAACGATGGACACGGTGACGCAGATCCAGTCGCACCTGCTGGCGCACCAGTATGGCGACCTGATCAAGAAGGCGAAGCTCAAGGGCCGCATGCGCTAACCGCGCAGCGCAACGACAGGCAGGGGACAGTCTGAAGTGAACATCATCCTGTTGGGCCCTCCGGGCGCGGGCAAGGGCACCCAGGCGAGCCGGCTCGAGCACGAGCGGGGCATGGTGCAGCTCTCGACCGGCGACATGCTGCGCGCGGCGGTCAAGGCCGGCACGCCGACCGGCATCAAGGCCAAGGCCGTGATGGAAGCGGGGCAGCTCGTCTCGGACGAGATCGTCTCGGGCATCATCGGCGAGCGGCTCGACATGGAAGACACGCTCAAGGGCGCGATCTTCGACGGCTATCCGCGCACCGCGGCCCAGGCCGAATCGCTCGACACGCTGCTCGCCGATCGCGGCCGCAAGCTCGACTATGTCGTCGAGCTGGTTGTCGACGAGGATGCGCTGGTCGAGCGCATCACCGGCCGCTTCACCTGCGCCCAGTGCGGCGAGGGCTATCACGACAGCTTCAAGCAGCCCAAGGTCGCGGGCACCTGCGACGTCTGCGGCAGCCACGAGTTCAAGCGCCGCCCCGACGACAATGCCGAGACGGTGCGCACGCGCATGGCCGAATATCGCGCCAAGACCGCGCCGATCCTGCCGATCTACGAAGCGCGCGGGCTCGTCCGCCGCGTCGACGGCATGGCCGACATCGACGTGGTCGGCAGCCAGATCGACGCGATCCTCGACGGCCGCGAGGGCTGAGCCCCTGGGGCCGGCGGCGCGCCTCGCCGGCCTCGCGCTTTTCCTGTTGCCGGTCGCCGCGGCGCCGGTGCCCCCGATCCAGGCCGCCGCTCCCGAAACGCCGGTGCTGACTGCGATCGACCGCGTCTGGTCGGGGCATCCGGTCGGCTTCGCGCTGGCGGTGACCGATCGGCAGATCTTCGTCGGCTATTACGACGCCGCGCGTCAGCTCACCATCGCCTCGCGCTCGCGCAGCGACGGCGCCAGCTGGCGCTACCACAAGCTCGACAGCTGGCTGGGGTGGGACAGCCACAACGGCATCGCGATGGCGGTGGACGCCAGCGGCCAGCTCCACGTCGCCGCCAACATGCACAATGATCCGCTCAACTATTTCCGGACCACCGCGCCCGGCGACGTGCGGACGCTCGCGCGCGTGCCGATGATGGTCGACGCCGGGGTCGAGCGGCGCATGACCTATCCGATCTTCCTCACCGACGCCGCGGGCCGGCTGATCTTCAAATATCGCGACGGCGGCAGCGGCAACGGCAACGAGCGGTTCAATCGCTACGATCCGGCGACCGGGCGCTGGCAGGCGCTGCTCTCGGGCCCGCTGATCGACGGGGAGGGGAAGCGCAACGCCTATGCGGTGGGCCCGGTGCTCGGCCCCGACAAGCGCTTCCACCTCGCCTGGGTATGGCGCGAGACGCCCGACGCCGCGACCAACCACGACCTTTCCTATGCCCGCAGCGCCGACCTGCAGCATTGGGAGCGCTCCGACGGCACGCCGCTGACGCTGCCGATCCGGCTCTCGACCGCCGAGATCGTCGATGCGGTGCCGGTGCGCGCGGGCATGATCAACAACAACACCGTGCCCGGCTTCGATGCCCGGGGCCGGCCGATGATCAGCTTCCACAAGTTCGACGCGCACGGCGACACCCAGATCTTCGTCGCGCGGCGCGAGGGCAGGGGCTGGCGCATCGTCCAGGTCAGCGACTGGCGCGGCTTCCGCTGGGAGATCGGCGGCGGCGGGTCGCTCGACAGCCGGCTGTTCGTCGGCGGGGTCGAGCCCGCGGGCGACCGGCTGCGGCTGCGCGTGGTGCGCGACGGCGCGCCGATCGATTTTCTGCTCGATCCCGACACGCTCGCGCGCGTCGAGGAGCGGCCCGGCGACAGCCTGGCGGCGCGGCTAGCGGCCCGCGTCGCGGTTCCGGCGGGCATGCGGCTCGGCACGGTGGAGGACGCCGGCTCGGGAATCGCGCTCGCCTGGGCGACGCGCCCGCCCAACCGCGACCTCGCGACCGCCGACATTCCGGAGCCCGCGACGCTCTATCTGGTGCTCCCGCCGGTCCTTGCAAAATAGGATTTGCTTTGCTGTGCTCGCCGGGCCGAGTCCCGGGGGGCACCCAGCGGACGCGGCACGGGTCCGAATTTGCTGCGTAGAACCCCGTTTTGGTGTCTACTTTGTCCACTTCCGCGGACTGTCGACTTCCGCGGGACACAGGCAAAGGCGATCGGAGGATCGACCATGCTCAAAGCGACGTTGCTGGTTTCGGCGCTCTACCTGGCGATCGTCGGGCTCGCGCTGATCTTCTTCCCGCTCCAGTTTGGCGTCGGCGCGGTGCCGCCCGATTCGCCGCCCGAGCTCGTCGCGCTGCTGCGCCTGCTCGGCGGCCCGTTCCTCGGCATCGCGGTGCTCAACTGGCTCGCGCGCGACCTCGCCCCCTCGGCGGCGCTGCGCGCGATCCTGCTCGCCAATCTGGTGGGTTTCGGCGCAGTCGCGGCCAATGACATCTGGGGCGTCGCCACCGGCCAGTCGCGCGAGTTGGCCAAGGTCTTCCTCGTCGTGCACCTCGCCTTCGCAGTCGCCTTCGCCGCTGCGTTGCGCAGGAACGCCGGGGCGAGAGCCTGACCCATAGATGACGAAATCTTCATGCGCGCGTCACCGCGGCGTGAATCGGCGCCGGCTAGGAAGCTGGCAGGGCCGGCAGCTTCGCCGGTTCCTTGTCCGACGGAGAATTTCGATGAAGCTCACCCGCATCCTGCTCCCGGTCGCCGCAACCGCGATGATCGCCGCGCCGACGCTCGCCAGCGCCGCGACCCTCGGCCTCGGCAAGCACCACAAGGTCGAGAAGGCTGCCAAGCCGGCCAAGACCGAGAAGGCCGCCAAGCCCGCCAAGAAGGCGAAGTAAGTCCGCGATCCGGTGCCGTGTGCCCTGGCGCCGGTTCGGCGGCCGGCGGAAAGGTCCCCCTCTTCCCGCCGGCCGCTTGGCATCCTAAGCCGGGGCACCGGACATGACTCGCAAGATCCTCCTCGTCGAAGACGATGCCGCCGCTGCCGGCTATGTGGCCAAGGGGCTGCAGGAGGCTGGCTTCGCGGTCGAGACCTGCGGTGACGGCCGCGACGGGCTGTTCCTCGCGTCCGAGGGCATCTTCGACCTGATCATCGCCGATCGCATGCTGCCGGGCCTCGACGGGCTTGCGATGCTGGGCGCGCTCCGCGCCGCCAAGATCCGCACGCCGGTGCTCGTCCTCTCCGCGCTCGGCACGGTGGACGATCGCGTGAAGGGGCTCCACGCCGGCGCCGACGATTATCTCACCAAGCCCTTTTCCTTCGCCGAGCTGCGCGCGCGCATCGAGGCGCTGCTCCGCCGCGCCGAACGCTCCGCAGCCGAGCCGCAAGTGACTCGCCTCGTCGTCGGCGACCTCGAGATCGACTTGCTCGCGCGCAGCGTCACCCGCCAGGGCCGGGCGCTGCCGATCGGCGGGCGCGAGTTCAACCTGCTCGAGTTCCTCGCCCGCCACGCCGGCCAGGTCGTCACTCGCACGATGATGCTCGAGAAGATCTGGAACTATCACTTCGATCCCGGCTCGAACGTGGTGGACGTCCATATCGGCCGCCTGCGCCGCAAGCTCGAGGAAGGGTTCGACTCGCCGATCCTCCACACCGTGCGCGGCGCGGGCTACCGCCTGTCGCTCGACGCCTGATGCGGATCTCGATCACCGCGCGGCTCGCGCTGCTCGCGGTGCTGCTGTCGCTGATCACCAGCCTCGCGCTCGCCGCGCTCATCTGGCAGCAGACGCACGACGACGCGATCGAGGCGCTGCGCCGCGACACGGTGCAGCAGACCGACGCGTTCGTCGCGGTGTACCGTTCGGGCGGCGTGGCGGCGCTCGCCAAGGCGATCTCGGATGCCGAGGCCGACGACGATTCGGTCGTTGCCGCCGTCGTCGATGCGCGGGGCGTGCGCCTGCTCGGCGTCGGCCCCGACCGGCTCGCCTTCGCGCCCGCTGCCGAGGCTTTCCGCATCGCCGCGCTGGGAACGGGCGAGGATTGGGGCCGCGAGGCCGGCGTCGCGGTCCGCCCGCTCGGCCGCGACTGGCTGGTCAGCGGCCGCCTGCTCGACGATTGGGAGCGCGCCCAGCGAACGATCGAGCGCGCGCTGCTCCTCGCGGTGCTGCTCTCGATCGTGCTCGGCGTCGGTGGCGGACTCGTGCTCACGCGCTACGTCACGCGGCGGATCGATCGCATCGCCGGCGCGGTCGACGCCGTCGCGGCGGGCGATCTCGGGCGGCGCATCGGCACCGAAGGCGGGGGCGGCGACGCCTTCGACCGGCTGTCGCAGCGGATCGACGGCATGCTCGATCGGATCGACCGACTGATGGCCGAGCTGCGCATCGTCACCGATTCGATCGCGCACGATCTGCGCTCGCCAATCGCCCGGCTGCGCGCCCGCGCCGAAGCGGCCGTCACCGCCACGCAGCCGCAGCAGCGCGACGCGGCGCTGGCGGGGCTGATCGCCGAGACCGAGCTGGTGATGCGCATGCTCGCGGTCCTGCTCGAGATCAGCCGATCCGAGGCCGTGCCGCGCGATGCGCTGGTGCCGTTCGATCCGGCGGCGCTGGTGGAGGAGATCGCCGATCTCTATGCCCCCGTGGCCGAGGATGCGGGGCTGCGCTTCCGCGTGGCACTGCCGCCGGTGCCGGTCGCGCCGCTCGCGATGCACCGCGAGCTGCTCAGCCAGGCGCTCGCCAATCTGATCGACAATGCGATGCGCCACGCGGGGCAGGGGGGCGAGATCAGCCTCAGCCTGACAGTCGAGCCCGGTGCCCTGCATTTCTCGGTCGCGGACCGCGGCCCCGGAATTCCCGCCGACGATCGCGCGCAGGCGCTCGCGCGCTTCGGCCGGCTCGATCAGGCGCGCAGCCTGCCGGGCGCGGGGCTGGGGCTCGCGCTGGTCGAATCGGTCGCGCGGCTGCACGGCGGGCGGCTCGAGCTCGGCGACAATGCGCCGGGGCTGGTCGCGACGATCGTGGTGCCGGTCTGATCACCGTCGCTTGGCGCACGCACGAGCTTCGTGTATGTTCCGTCAACCCGCCAAAAGCGTGCTCGGGGCGCTTGACTCTGCCCCTGCGGCTGCATATGTCGCGCATCTTCCGAAACACCGGTTGTCCCGGCAGCGCTTTCTCGCGCTCGCCGTGCCACTGCATTTTCGGAGCAACGCTACGAGATGGGACGCAAGCTGCCATGCGGCGCCCCGTGGAGCTGGGAGAAAAATTTCATGGCACGTATTGCGGGTGTCAACATCCCGACCAACAAGCGCGTTCTGATCGCGCTGCAGTACATTCACGGCATCGGCCCGGCCAAGGCCAAGGAAATCACCGACAAGCTGGGCATCGCTGCCGAGCGTCGCGTGCAGGACCTGTCGGACCAGGAAGTGCTGCAGATCCGCGAGACCATCGACGCGAACTACACCGTCGAGGGTGATCTTCGTCGCGAGACCGCGATGAACATCAAGCGCCTGATGGACCTGGCCTGCTATCGCGGCCTGCGTCATCGCAAGGGCCTGCCGGTCCGCGGCCAGCGCACGCACACCAATGCGCGCACCCGCAAGGGCAAGGCCAAGCCGATCGCCGGCAAGAAGAAGTAATCAGCGCGGGGCGCTGATTACTCCGGAAGGCCTTCGGCCTCCGACGAGTGACCGCCCCTCATTGGGATAAAGGTCCAGAACATGGCACAAGCACCGCAGCGCCTTCGTCGGCGCGAACGCAAGAACATCACCGCCGGCGTCGCCCACGTGAACGCCAGCTTCAACAACACGATGATCACCATCACCGACGCGCAGGGCAATGCGATCTCCTGGTCGTCGGCCGGCATGATGGGCTTCAAGGGCTCGCGCAAGTCGACCCCTTACGCCGCCCAGGTCGCCGCCGAGGACGCGGGCCGCAAGGCCGCCGAGCACGGCGTGCGCACGCTCGAGGTCGAGGTGAAGGGCCCGGGTTCGGGTCGCGAGTCGGCGCTCCGCGCGCTGCAGGCGGTCGGCTTCCAGATCACGTCGATCCGTGACGTGACGCCGATCCCGCACAACGGCGTCCGTCCGTCGAAGCGCCGTCGCGTCTAAGTTCTGCGTGCGCCGCGGGCCCTGAGGCGGGTCTGCGGTCCATGCAGCAGTTACCTGGCGGGGCCGCCTCAGTCCCGCCCAACATGAGGAAAGCCCGTGTCGGTCAACGCTAAGAACTGGCAGGAACTCAAGAAGCCCAACGGCCTCGAGAAGAAGCCCGGTGGCGATCCCAAGCGCAAGTCGACCTTCGTCGCCGAGCCGCTCGAGCGCGGCTTCGGCCTGACGCTCGGCAACGCGCTGCGTCGCGTGCTGCTGTCGTCGCTCCAGGGCGCCGCGGTCACCTCGATCAAGATCGAGAACGTCCTTCACGAATTCTCGTCGCTCGCCGGCGTGCGTGAGGATGTGACCGACATCGTGCTGAACGTGAAGCAGATCGCGCTCAAGATGCAGGGCGAGGGCCCGAAGCGCCTCCAGCTCTCTGCGACCGGCCCGGCCGAAGTGAAGGCGGGCGACATCGCCGTCTCGGGCGACATCGAAGTGATGAACCCCGATCTGGTGATCTGCCACCTCGACGACGGCGCGACGCTCAACATGGAGCTGACCGCCGACACCGGTAAGGGCTATGTCCCCGCCGCGTCGAACCGTCCGGCGGACGCCCCGATCGGCCTGATCCCGATCGACGCGCTGTACAGCCCGGTTCGCCAGGTCTCGTACAAGGTCGAGAACACCCGCGTCGGCCAGGAGCTCGACTACGACAAGCTCACGCTGTCGATCGAGACCGATGGCACGATCACTCCGGAAGACGCCGTGGCCTATGCCGCGCGCATCCTCCAGGACCAGCTGGCGCTCTTCGTCCACTTCGACGATTCGGCGATGACCCGCGCGGCGGCCCCGGTGGCCGGTGGCGTGGCTGCGGCCCCCGAGGCTGGCGGCGACGCGGCGCAGATCAACCGCTACCTGCTCAAGAAGGTCGACGAGCTCGAGCTTTCGGTCCGCTCGGCCAACTGCCTCAAGAACGACAACATCATCTACATCGGCGATCTGGTCCAGAAGACCGAGGCCGAGATGCTGCGCACGCCGAACTTCGGCCGCAAGTCGCTCAACGAGATCAAGGAGGTCCTGTCGTCGATGGGTCTCCGCCTCGGGATGGAAATCCCGGGCTGGCCGCCCGAGAACATCGAGGAAATGGCCAAGAAGCTCGAGCAGGAGATCATGGGCTGAGCCGCACGGGATTGGCGCGAGCTAATCCCGAGACGGCGCAGGCCACGATATCCGACCCCGCCTGACTCGCATCGAGTCGAGTCAAGCGGAGTCAACCAAGGGCTTTGGGCGGTGGCCCTCATCACCGCCTGGTCTGGGGTTCCGTGACACGGCCCCTTAACGAACGAAGGAAGTACCCATGCGTCATCGCGTCGGCGGCCGTAAGCTGCAGCGTACCTCGGCCCACCGCGCCGCCCTGTTCCGCAACATGGCCGCGGCCCTGATCAAGCACGAGCAGATCACCACCACGACTGCCAAGGCGAAGGAGCTTCGCCCCTACGTCGAGAAGCTGGTCACGCTCGCCAAGAAGGGCGGCCTTTCGAACCGCCGTCTGGCGCACGCCCGCCTGCTCGACGACGCGCAGCTGGTGAAGCTGTTCGACGTGCTGGCGGCGCGCTATGCCGACCGCAACGGCGGCTACACCCGCATCATCAAGGCTGGCATCCGCAAGTCGGACGCCTCGCCGATGGCGATCATCGAGTTCGTCGACCGCGACGTCTCGGCCAAGGGCCAGGACTCGGGTCCGGTCTACAACGACGAGGACTTCGACGCGGCGGCGTAAGCCTCTCGCGGGTTGCGAAGTAGGAAAGGCCGGGCCATCAGGCTCCGGCCTTTTCTGTTTTTCCGGAGCCCGACCGTGCCGCAATCGCCGATCCGCTATCCCGACACCCGCCGCGACGAGATCGTCGAGGAGCAGTTCGGAACACCGGTGGCGGATCCCTATCGCTGGCTCGAGAACGACGTCCGCAATGACGACGAAGTCGCCGCCTGGGTCGCGGCGCAGAACCAGGTCACCGACGCCTATCTCGCGACGCTGCCGGGTCGCGACTGGTTCAGAAGCCGCATCCGCCAGCTCTTCGACTATGAGCGCTTCGGCCTGCCGCAGAAGAAGGGCGGCCGCTATTTCTACATGCACAACAGCGGCCTGCAGAACCAGGCGGTGCTCTATGTGCGCGACAGCCTCGACGGTCCCGGCCGCGTCCTGATCGATCCCAACGGCTGGTCGGACGACGGCGCGACCGCGCTCTCCGAATGGATGCCGTCCGAAGACGGCCGCTACCTGCTCTATGCCGTGCAGGACGGCGGCACCGACTGGCGGACTGCCCGCGTGCTCGACGTCGAGACCGGCCACGACACCGGCGACGTTGTCCATGGCATGAAGTTCACGCTTGCCGCGTCCTGGGCGAAGGACGGCAGCGGCTTCTTCTACTCGCGCTATCCCGAGGTCGCCGAGGCCGAGAAGTTCCAGGCGGTCAACGAAAACCACAAGGTCTATTTCCACCAGCTCGGCAATCCGCAGTCGGCCGACCGGCTGATCTACGAGACGCCCGCGACGCCGAGCCGCAGCCATTATGCGCAGGTCACCGACGACGGCGAATGGCTGGTGATCACGACCAGCGAAGGCACCGACGACCGCTACGAGATCACGCTCGCGGACCTGCGCGACCCGGCCTGGCCGACGCGGACGATCATCCACGGGCTCAACCACCATTGGTCGCTCGCCGGCAACAACGGCACGCGCTTCTATTGGGTGACCAACAAGCGCGCGCCGCGGATGCGGATCGTCACGATGGACGTCGAAACCAACGACCATCCCGACGCGCACGAGCTGGTGCCGCAGGACGCCGCGACGCTGGAGGGCGCCGCGATCATCGGGCGCGTGCTGGTCGCGAGCTATCTGGTCGACGCCCACACCGACGTGCGCCGCTTCGCGCTCGACGGCTCCCCGCTTGAGCCCGTCAAGCTCCCCGGCATCGGCACGGCCTCGGGCTTCGGGGGCGAGCAGGGCGATCCCGAGACCTTCTTCGCCTTCACCAGCTTCAACGAGCCGACGACGATCTACCGCCACAATGTCGCGACCGGCGAGAGCGCTGTCTGGGCGGCACCGCGGCTGCTGTTCGATCCGGCAGACTATCGCGTCGAGCAGCACTTCTACGCGTCGAAGGACGGCACGCGCGTGCCGATGTTCGTGGTGCGGCACAAGCGCGTCACCGGCCCCGCGCCGACTTTGCTCTACGCCTATGGCGGGTTCAACATCCCGGTGACGCCCAGCTTCTCGGCCTCGCGCATCGCGTGGATGGAGCAGGGCGGGGTGCTCGCGGTCGCCAATATCCGGGGCGGCGGCGAATATGGCAAGGAATGGCACGACGGCGGCCGGCTCGCCAACAAGCAGAACAGCTTCGACGACTTCATCGCGGCGGGCGAATATCTGGTGGCGCAGGGGATCGCCGGAGCAGGTCAACTCGCGATCCAGGGCGGCTCGAACGGGGGGCTGCTCGTCGGTGCCGTGGTCAACCAGCGCCCCGATCTGTTCGCCGCGGCGCTGCCCGCGGTGGGCGTGATGGACATGCTGCGCTTCGATCGCTGGACCGCCGGCCGCTATTGGGTCGACGACTATGGCCATCCGTCGAAGGAAGAGGATTTCCGCCGCCTCCTTGCCTATTCGCCCTATCACAATGTCCGCGGCGGCCGCGACTATCCGGCGATCCTGGTGACCACCGCCGACACCGACGACCGCGTCGTGCCGGGGCACAGCTTCAAATACACCGCCGCGCTCCAGGCCGCAGACATCGGCGACAAGCCGCATCTCGCCCGCATCGAGACGCGTGCAGGGCACGGGTCGGGCAAGCCGACCGACAAGATCATCGAGGAAGCCGCCGACCTCTGGGCCTTTGCGGCGAAGTGGACCGGGCTGGACGTCGAGGCGCGCTGAGCGGGAACAGCGGCTTTACAGAAATGGGCGGGCTAACTATCGCCCGGCCATGACGGTCGAGCACAGCGAATCCATCCTCATCGTCGATTTCGGCAGCCAGGTGACCCAGCTGATCGCGCGCCGCGTGCGTGAGGCTGGGGTCTACAGCGAAATCGCTCCCTTCACTTCCGCGGCGGAGGCGTTCGCGCGGATGAAGCCGCAGGGCGTGATCCTCTCCGGATCGCCCGCCTCGGTGCTCGACGAAGGCAGCCCGCGCGTGCCGCAGGCGATCTTCGATTCCGGCGTACCGATCCTCGGTATCTGCTACGGGCAGCAAGTGATGATGCACCAGCTCGGCGGCACCGTGACGCTGGGCGAATCGGGCGAGTTCGGCCTCGCCTTCATCGAGATCGAGGACAGCTGCGTGCTGTTCGACGGCGTGTGGCACGAAGGCGAGAACCACCAGGTGTGGATGAGCCACGGCGACAAGGTCACCGAGCTCGCGCCGGGCTTCCGCTCGGTCGCGGTGAGCCCCGGATCGCCCTTCGCGGTCGTCGCCGACGACCAGCGGCGCTATTACGCCACCCAGTTCCACATGGAAGTGGTGCACACGCCCGACGGCGCCAAGCTGCTCGCCAATTTCGTGCGCCACGTCTGCGGTCTTGCCGGCGACTGGACGATGGCCGAGTTCCGCGCCGCCAAGATCGCCGAGATTCGCCAGCAGGTCGGCAGCGGCCGCGTGATCTGCGGCCTCTCGGGCGGCGTCGACAGCGCAGTGGCGGCAGTGCTGATCCACGAGGCGATCGGCGAGCAGCTCACTTGCGTCTTCGTCGACCACGGGCTGATGCGCTCGGGCGAGGCCGACCAGGTCGTCAGCCTGTTCCGCGGCCACTACAACATCCCGCTCGTCCATGTGAACGCCGAGACGCTGTTCCTGAACGGGCTGGCCGGAGTCACCGACCCCGAGGCCAAGCGCAAGTTCATCGGCAAGACCTTCATCGACGTGTTCGAGGAAGAGGCGCGCAAGATCGGCGGCGCCGAGTTCCTGGCGCAAGGCACGCTCTATCCCGACGTGATCGAGAGCGTCAGCTTCACTGGCGGCCCGTCGGTGACGATCAAGAGCCACCATAATGTCGGCGGCCTGCCCGAGCGGATGAACATGAAGCTCGTCGAGCCGCTGCGCGAGCTGTTCAAGGACGAGGTCCGCGCGTTGGGCCGCGAGCTCGGCCTGCCCGACGTGTTCGTCGGCCGCCACCCGTTCCCTGGGCCTGGCCTGGCGATCCGTATCCCGGGCGAAGTCACCAAGGAACGCTGCGACATCCTGCGCAAGGCCGACGCGATCTACCTCGAGGAAATCCGCAACGCCGGGCTTTACGACGCGATTTGGCAGGCCTTCGCAGTGCTGCTGCCGGTCCGCACCGTCGGCGTGATGGGCGATTACCGCACCTATGATTCGGTGCTCGCGCTGCGCGCGGTCACCTCGACCGACGGCATGACCGCGGTCGCCTTCCAGTTCCCCGGCGATTTCCTGGCCCGCGTTGCGACGCGAATCGTAAACGAAGTGCGCGGGATCAATCGCGTCACCTACGATTACACCTCGAAGCCGCCCGGCACGATCGAGTGGGAGTGACGCGAACTGCGGAGTCCGAGAGGGGAAGTCTCCTGCGCGGCTTTGGGTTCGGTCCCGCGGCCGGCTAATTTCTTCTGACGGGCCTGCTCGGAGAAGGGAGTGGGTTCGGCGCGGCCAGATCGGGTTCCGGGGCAGCCGAGCGGCCGCCGGGCCGAGCCGCGACTACCTCGGCATATCCGCCGCAATATCGGGCGCCGGCTTTGCCGCCCGACACCTGCACGCCGCAATAATCCTTGCGACGCATCACCACGTCGCGAAGGACCAGAGCGCGCCCGTTGTGCAGCTCCACCGTCAGATGCCCGTCGGGGCCAACCCTCACAAAGGCCGTCGACAAGATACGGCGTCCAAGCGTCTCTGCGGCTGAATCTGCCGGCCGTGTGGGGAGGAGGTTCTCCGCCGCGGACACGGCCTCCGGGCTGGTCGCCACCGCGGCTCGCTGGCTTTGGATCGTGCTTTCGGGAATCGCACCGCGATCCTGCCTCGGGCTACGCATGGCGGTTTCCTGAGGAGAAGGCGTGCATGCGACGAGCGCCGCCACGAACGATGGCAAGATGCGGATCATCGCGCTCCTCCATGAGCTTGCGCACGGCTCCTCTTAGACGAACCGCGACTCCAAGTCACATCAGAACAAGGGCGTGCTGAGCCGGGTGTGAATCACGATGGGCCGCGCTCGCCCGCTTGCTCCGCTCGCCGTTCGATTCACTCGTACTGCCTCGAATTGGCACGGATTGCGTCGCCGCCGATCGGCGGCGCTTGACAGCAATTATCTTTCGTAAAGCATGCAGTTACTTGCATCCGTCCGCGCAATTGCGCGCCGCGGAACGGACTATGCGATTGCGCCAGACAGGGGGACTAGCATGAGTGCTTCCGAACTCGGCAACACCACTTCCACCGACGAATCGCTTCTCACCTGGGATTCGCTCTCGGAAATCCCGCACGCCCCGGTTGTAGAGGAAGAAGGATCGACGAAGGGCGGTGACACCGCGGCGTCCGGCGGAGGCGCCACGAGCGCCAATCCCGAGGGCGGCGGCTTGGGCGAGCTGCTCCCGCTGGTGAACAACCCGGATGGAAGCTGGTCGATCACCGGCAACCGCAACGTCGACGCGGTGCTGATCGGCTCCAAATGGGGCACGCTCAACCTGACCTACAGCTTCCCGACCTCGGGCTCCAACTACAATGGCTCCGGCTACGACAGCAATGGCGTCAGCCTCTATCAGATGGAGCTGGGCTCGATGCAGCAGGCGGCGGCGCGCGCCGCCTTTGCGCAGATCTCGGCGGTGACCAACCTGACGTTCACCGAAATCACCGAGACCGACACGGTCCACGCCAACATCCGCATCTCGCAGACCGGCGACACCGACGTTCCCTCTGCCTATGGCGGCTTCCCGTCCGACACGCGCGGCGTCGCGGGTGACATCTGGTTCGGCCGTAACAACCAGCCCTATTACGACATGGCTGCCAAGGGCACGTGGGGCTTCGCCACGATGATGCACGAGATCGGCCACACCATGGGGCTGAAGCATGGGCATCAGGACTATACCAACACCGATCTGTCCTTCTATTTCGGGTCCTTCCCGCGCCCCGGCACCCAGTCGCTGACGCCGGATCGCGACGGCCAGGCCTGGTCGCTGATGACCTATACCCCAGCGCCCTTCACCAACAGCAACTTCGCCGGCGAGAAGGTCAACCAGCCCCAGACCTACATGCAGTATGATCTGGCGGCGCTGCAGTATCTGTACGGCGCAAACTACACGACCAACGCTGGCGACACGGTCTATAGCTGGAGCGCGACCACCGGCGAGATGTTCGTCAACGGCGTCGGTCAGGGTGCTCCGGCCGGCAACAAGATTCTGATGACGCTGTGGGATGGCGGCGGCAACGACACGCTGGATCTCAGCAACTATGGCCGCGGCGTCACGGTCGACCTGCGTCCGGGCGCCTTCTCGACCTTCGACCAGGATCAGGTCGCCAATCATCTGGCCTATCAGAACCTGACCGCGCTGGCGCCCGGCAACGTCGCCATGTCGCTGCTCTACAACAATGACGCCCGCTCGCTGATCGAGAATGCCAAGGGTGGCGTTGGCAACGACATCTTTGTCGGCAACATCGCCAACAACATCCTCGACGGCGGCGCCGGCAGCGACACGGTGATCTTCACCAACACGACGGGGATCACCGTCACGCTGAACGACACCAACGCCGACGTCATCGTTACGCACGACGGCGAGACCGACACGCTGCGCAGCATCGAGAACATCGGCGGCACCAGCGGCAACGACACGCTCACCGGCAACAGCCAGGCGAACGTGCTCGTCGGCGGCTCGGGCGGTGCCGACGTCCTCACCGGCCTCGGCGGCGACGATCGCCTGATCGGCGGCGGCTTCACCACCACGACGACCTATTCGGCGCCGTCGCAGGCGGACATCACCAAGGCGCAGTCGACCAACAACGGCTCGATCGCCACGGCCGTGGACACGACCGGCGCCTTCGACGTCGACGCCAACCCGGATATCACCAACGCGACCAGCCTTCCGCATGCGACGATCAACGCGACGGCGGCCGGCGGCGCGGTGGAATATTACAAGATCGTCGTGACCCAGGCGGGCGCGCAGGCGATCTTCGACATCGACGGCAACGGCACGCTGGGCGACAGCATCCTTGAGCTCGTCAACAGCTCGGGCACGCTTCTGGCGTCGAACGACACGGGAACCGGCGATGTGTCGGCGCCCGGGCACGACGACGCCTATCTGACCTACACCTTCGCGGCACCCGGCACTTATTACATTCGCGTGGGTCAGTGGACGGGCAGCACTGCCGCCCAGCCGCTCACTGCTGGGATGACCTACCAGCTGAATATTTCGCTGCAGGGCGCGGCCGCCGTGACCACCACGGTCACCGCGACCAACACCAGCAGCGCAGTGCTCGACGGCGGCGATGGCAATGACTTCCTCCAGGGCACGATCGCCAACGACGTGCTGAACGGCGGCAGCGACAACGACACCGCCTCGTTCGTGAACGCGTTCAGCGGCGGCTCCACCACGGGTGTCACGGTCGACCTCAATGTCCAGGGCGTGGCTCAGGACACGGTCGCAGCCGGTTCGGACACGCTGATCGGCATCGAGAACCTGGTCGGGTCAGCGCTTAACGACACACTCACCGGCGATGGCAACGACAACGTCATCGAAGGCGGTCTGGGCAACGACGTCCTCGTCGGCGGCGCGGGCATCGACACGGCTTCGTTCGCGGGCGCTTCGACCGGCGTAACGGTTAGCCTTGCCGGCCAAGGCTCGGCGCAGAACACCGGCGCGGGCTCCGACACGCTCAGCGGCTTCGAGAATCTCGCAGGCTCGGCATTCAACGACAGCCTGACCGGAGACTCGAACGCCAACACCCTGACCGGCGGCGCGGGCGACGACACGCTGAACCCGGGCGCGAATGCGATCGGGGTCGTGGACGTGCTCGACGGCGGCGCGGGCTCGGATACCGCCTCCTTCGCTGGTCTGGGCGGGGTGACCGCGATCCTCAACGGCGCCTCGGACGGAAGCGCGCTCGTCAACAATCTGCCGGTCGCCACCCTCCGCAGCATCGAGAACCTGCTCGGCAGCGACGGTAACGATACGCTGATCGGTGACGGCAACGACAATGTCGTCGAGGGCGGCCTCGGCAACGACGTCATGATCGGCGGTGACGGCGTGGACACGCTGTCCTTCCGTGGTGCGACGGGCGTGACGGTGAACCTCGGCGGCCCCGCGACTCAGAATACGGGGCTCGGCTTCGACACCATCATCGGCTTCGAGAATGTCCGGACCGGATCGGGCGCCGACAACGTTACGGGTGATGCCGGCGACAACGTCTTCTTCGAAGGCGGCGGTGCCGACATCTACAACGGTGCCGGCGGCTCGGACACGCTGGACTATTCCGCCGCGACTTCGGCGGTGACGGTGAACCTCGGTTTGACTGCGGCGCAGAACACCGGCAGCTCCACCGGCTCCGACACGATCACCAATGTCGAGAATGTCGTCGGTGCGACGGCCTTCGCCAACACGCTTCGCGGCAGCGCGGCGCTGGCCAACCGGCTCGTCGGCGGTGCCGTCGCTGATTATCTGGAAGGCAACAGCGGGGACGATACGCTGGTCGGCGGTGACGGCAACGACATCCTGAACGGCGACCTCTACAGCTCGCTGGCGAGCGGTGCCGATACGCTGGAAGGCGGGGCGGGCTCCGACGTCCTGATTGGCGGCGCCGGCAACGACGTGCTGCGCGGCGGCGACGGCGACGACACGCTGATCGGCGGCATTGCTGCGGGCACTACTGCAAGCGTGTCTCAGGTCTTCACCAACGACGGTGGCCAGGACACGTTCGACGGCGGCGAAGGCTCCGATATTGCCTATGCCTATTACACCGACCAGACCGGAGGCATCGCGTTCGACCTGGCGAATGTGGCGGGCAACAGCGCCATCACCATGGGCGGCGTCGCGGCGGGTGCCTTCATCAGCATCGAACGCGTTATCTTCCGCGGCGGCTCGGGAGCGGACACTGTCAGGGGCAGCGGCGCGCTCGACACGCTGGTCGGCAATGCCGGCGACGACGTCCTCGACGGCTGGTTCGGCAACGACACGCTCTCGGGCGGGCTCGGCAACGACACGCTGATCGGCGGCGAGGGGCTCGACACCGCGACCTATGTCAACGCGACCGCGGGCGTGAACGTCGACCTCCGCATCGCTGGCGCGCAGGACACGGGCGGCGAGGGCGTCGATACACTGAGCGGCATCGAATATCTCACCGGCTCGAACTTCGGCGACACGCTGCGGGGTGACGACGGGTTCAACCTGCTCGTCGACAATGCGGTGTCCGGGCCGGCGGGCCAGACCGACTCGCTGTTCGGCTATGGCGGCCAGGACAGCATCCTGGTAACGCGCGCCACGGGGACGGTCGCGACCAACGTCAACATGGACGGTGGCGACGATAACGACTTCATCGAGCTGCGCAGCGGCGCGCTGTCCTCGGGGCTCGCTAGCAACGTCGACGGCCTGATCGGCCAGACCTATGCCGCGCTGGGGGCCACTTCGAACGATCGCAATGTCGATGTGGTGAATGTCGACGGCGGTGCGGGCAATGATCGCATCATCCTGACCGGCGTCGCGAGCGCAACGGTGAATGCCGGGACGGGTGCCGACGTGGTCAGCATCAGCATGCGCGGCGCGGCCAGCGTGAACAATTACCTGCTCACGCTCGGCACCGGGGCGGACGTCATCCAGCTCGGTGTCGGTGCGACGGCTGCGGCGTCGACCGACGTGGCGACCACTGCCCGGACCAACCGGGTAACGGACTTCGAAGTCGGCAATGCCGGCGACAAGTTCGAGATGTCGACCTTCCTGAGCCTCGGCCTCGTCGGCTATTCGGCGGCGACCGGCGCCTTCGCCAGCGGCCATCTGCGGCTCACGCAGTCGGGGACGGACCTGTTGCTGCAGGTCGACCGCGATGGCGCGGCCGGCGCGGCCAACGGCCTGGTCACCATCTTCGCCATCGCCAACGGCTACACGGGCGGGTTCACTGCCTATAACTTCGACGGCTTCATCGGCGATCTGGTCCTCACCGGCTTCGACACCGACGAGACCATCACCGGGGCCACAGGCAACGACACCCTGAGCGGCGCGGGCGGCAACGACGTGCTGATCGGCCTGGCCGGGAACGACACGCTCGACGGCGGCAATGGCGATGACACGCTGTTCGGCGGCGCGGGCGACGATACGCTGATCGGCGGCGCGGGCATCGACACGGCCAGCTACGCCGACGCCACCGCCGGCGTGACCGTGAACCTTGCCCTCACCGGCGCCCAGGCGACTGGCGCGGGTTCCGACACGCTCGGCGGAATCGAGAACCTGATCGGGTCGGCGTTCAACGACGTCCTGACCGGCGACGCGGGCGCCAACCGGATCGAAGGCGGGGCGGGCGACGACCGTCTCGATGGCGGCGGCGGCGCGGACGCGCTGACGGGCGGTGCGGGCAACGATACCTATGTCGTCGACAATGCGGGCGACGTGGTGACCGAGCTCAGCGGCGAAGGCAGAGACACCGTCGAATCCGCGATCAGCTACACGCTGGGTGCGGAGCTCGAGAACTTGCTCCTCACCGGCGCGGCTGCGAACGGGACGGGCAACGCACTCGCCAACGTCCTCACCGGCAATGACCTCGCCAACGTCCTCACGGGCAATGCCGGTGTCGACACGCTGATCGGCAACGGCGGCAACGACCGCCTCGACGGCGGGGTGGACGGAGCGGTGGATACGCTGAGGGGCGGGACCGGCGACGATACCTATGTCGTCGGCGAGGCCGGTGAGGTCATTACCGAGCTTGCCGGCGAAGGCGGCGCCGACCGGGTGGTCGCCTCGATCAACTACACGCTCGGCGCCAATCTCGAAGTGCTCGAACTGGTCGGCAGTGCCAAGAACGGTACCGGCAACGCGCTCGACAATCTGATCATCGCCAACGATCAGAAGAACGTGCTCGACGGCGGTGCTGGTATCGACACGGTCAGCTACGAGGCTTCGGACGGGGGCGTCCTCGTTCGCCTCGACAATGTCCGCACCGGCAGCAGCGGGTTCCTGGGGAATATACTGGGCGCCATCGAAGACTATCTGCCGGACGGCGTTGGCGGCTACGCCACCGGCGATCGCCTGCTGAACTTCGAGAACATCACCGGTTCGGCCCACAGCGACCAGCTGTTCGGCAACAATATCGCCAATGTTCTGAGTGGCGGCGCGGGTGCCGACATTCTGTACGGAGACGCCGGCGACGACGCCCTCCATGGCGACGCGGGCCGTGACGCCCTCTATGGCGGGAGCGGCAACGACCGGCTGTTCGGCGGAGCGGACTCCGATGTGCTCGACGGCGGGGATGGTGCGGATCGCATCTCCGGGGGCGCGGGCGACGACATCCTGACCGGTGGAGCAGGCAACGACGTGTTCGCGTTTGCCGAACTGGGCGGCCGCGACAGCATCACCGACTTCCGCCGCGGCCAGGACAAGATCGACCTGAGCGGTCTGGACGCCGACACCCGGACAGAAGCCATGGATGCGTTCCATTGGATCGGGAACAAGGCGTTCAGCGGAGTCGCCGGCGAATTGCAGCTCTACCGCGATCACGGGGACTATTTCCTTGCCGGCGACGTCAACGGCGACAAGGTGGCCGATTTCGTGATCGGAGTGGATAACGTCCAGCTGCAAAGCAGCGACATCTTCTTCGGCTAAGCCGACGACCGAAACGCCCACGCAAGAAGGCGCCTCGGCTTCATGCCGGGGCGCCTTTTGCCATGGAAGAAGCGATCGGGCGGCCGGCCGGCGGTTGCCTCCGCGACATTGCGCGTGCAAGGATCGCGCCGGAAGGAATGTGATGCCGAAGCCACGCATGACCGCCGCCGCGCTCGTGCTCGCACTTGCCGCATGCGCGCCTGAGCAACCTGCGGACAACGGATCCGGCACCGCGCGCCTGGTGGCAGAAGGCAATGCGGACGAGATCGTCGTGCCCCAGGGCAACGGCACCGACGGCAATGCGGCCGCTCCGACCCCTACGAACCATGGAGTGAACCTCGCCCCGGATGGGCTCGCGCTCGTCCTCCAGGGCGGCGCCACGCGGCATATCGGCTTCGGCCTGACGCGCGAGGAAGCGGTGCGGCTCGTCTCGGCAGGGCTCGGCGAACCGGAGAGCCAGGACTTCAACCAGGAATGCCCCGGCGGTGCGCTAGAGGAAGTCGAGTTCGACGGCGGGCTCGGCCTGTCGTTCAGCGAAGGCCGCTTCGTCGGCTGGGATCTCAACAGCCGCGACGACGGGCGCTTCACCACGGCCGCCGGGATCGGACTGGGCTCCACGCGGAAGCAGCTCGAGAGCGCGATGGCGATCGAAGTCGAGGAAAGCTCGCTCGGCCACGAATTCCATTCGGGCATGCTGTCCGGGCTGCTCGATTCGCTCGCGCCGACCGGCAAGATCACGGCGCTATGGGCGGGCAACACTTGCATCTTCCGCTGATCGCCGCGGCTGGCAGCGAAGACGAAGCGGCGGTGGTGGCGCTGTGGCGCGCCTGCGAGCTCACGCGCCCGTGGAACGATCCGCATGCCGACTTCCGCCTGGCACTGGCGAGCGGCAGCGCTGCGGTGCTGGTGGCGCGCGCCGACGCAGGGCTTGCCGGCGCGGTGATGGTCGGCTTCGACGGACATCGCGGCTGGGTCTATTATCTGGCGGTCGCGCCCGAGCGCCGACGGCATGGGCTAGGCCGCGCACTGATGCAGGCGGGTGAGGACTGGCTGAGGGGGCGCGGCGCGCCCAAGACCCAGCTCATGGTGCGCGAGGACAATGAAGCCGCGCTCGGTTTCTACGAGGCGCTAGGGCTCGAGCGGCAGAAGGTTGTGACGCTCGGTCGTTTCCTTAAGGAGGGCGCATGAGCATTACCGTCTACGGCATCAAGAACTGCGACACGATGAAGAAGGCGCGCGCCTGGCTCGACGAGCATGCGGTCGCCTATGCTTTCCACGACTATAAGGCCGAGGGGATCGACGCGGCGCGGCTCGCGCGCTGGATCGACACAGTGGGCTGGGAGCCGCTGCTCAACCGCGCCGGAACCACTTTCCGCAAGCTTCCCGATGCCGACAAGCAGGGCCTGGACGCAACCAAGGCGAGCGCGCTGATGTTGGCGCAACCCTCGATGATCAAGCGCCCCGTCGTTGAATATCCGGGCGGATTGCTCGTCGGCTTTGCGCCGGAACGATTCGCCCGCGCGCTGCTCTGAGTGCTGCTGCCGGGCGCGCGGTGGCGGGTCGGGCGATTTCGCGCTATGCTTCCCCGCTTGGGGAGAGGACCTCTAAGGGGTGGGTCGCATGGCATCCTATGTTCGGCAGAAGCCGGCCGGCTGGTTCGTCGTCGTCGCATTGATCCTGGTACTTTGGGGCGTCGCGGGCTGCGCGTCGCTCTACGCGCATCTCGCTTATGGTCCGGCGCTCGATCCGGACGCCACCGATTGGGATCGCGCCTATTATGACGCGCTGCCGATGTGGCTCAATCTCGTCTATGGCGCCGCGGTGCTCAGCGGGCTGCTCGGATCGCTCGCACTGCTGATGCGGTCGAAGCTGGCGCGGCCGCTGTTCGTCGTCTCGCTGGTCGCGGTGGTGGTCCAGTTCGGGTACGTCTTCCTCGGCACGGACCTGCTCGATCACAAGGGTGCGGCGGCAACGGTACCTTTTCCGCTGTTCATCGCCGTGGTCGCAGTGGCGCAGATCTGGTTCGCGAGCTACGCCGAGCGGCGCGGCTGGATTTCCTGACTCGCTTGCCCTGCTGACCGCTGCGCGCTCGGCTGGCGTCCGTCCGCGTGCGGGTCTAGGAAGACGCCATGTCCACCTACACGCTCGATACCGCCACCAGCCGCGCCAATCCCACGCCTGCGCCGATGAAGCGGCTCACCGTGCCCGCGATCCGCAATCGCAAGGGCAAGGAGCCGATCGTGATGCTGACGGCATATACGACGCGCATGGCGCAGCTGCTCGACCCGCATTGCGACGTGCTGCTGGTCGGCGACAGCCTGGGGCAGGTGATCTACGGCCTGCCCTCGACGCTACCGGTGACGCTCGACATGATGATCGCGCACGGCGCCGCAGTGGTGCGCGGCAGCTATCATTCGGTGGTCATCGTCGACATGCCCTTCGGCGCCTATGAAGCGAGCCCCGAGCGCGCTTTCGAATCGGCTGCGCGTGTGCTCGCCCAGACAGGCGCCGCGGGCGTGAAGCTGGAAGGCGGCACGGCGATGGCGCCGATCGTCGAATTCCTGACGCGGCGCGGGATTCCGGTGATGGGGCATGTCGGGCTGACTCCGCAGGCGGTGAACGCGCTCGGGGGCTATGGCGCGCGCGGGCGCAGCAACGCCGAGCATGCGCAGATCCTCGACGATGCAAGGGCAATCGCGGAGGCGGGCGCTTTCGGGATCGTCGCGGAGGGCGTGGTCGAGAGCCTGGCCGACGAGATCACCGCCGCGGTGAGCGTGCCGGTGATCGGCATCGGCGCCTCGGCGCGCTGCGACGGGCAGGTGCTGGTCGCGGAGGACATGCTCGGGCTGTTCGAGCGGACCCCGCGCTTCGTGAAGCGCTACGACGATCTCGCCGGCCGTATTTCGGCCGCGGTCGAGGCCTATGCGGCAGAGGTCCGGTCGCGGGACTTCCCGAGCGCCGAACAAGTCTATGCGGCGCGCGATTGAGCGACTAACGGGCGCTTTCCCTTCCCCCGATGCGCGGCTAAGGTCCGCGCCCGCGACGACACCCAATGGAGTAGATCTTGGCGCTTCCTCCCTCCGGCACCACTGACGAAGCCTTTCTGCGCGAAGTCGACGAGGAGTATCGCCGCGAGCGGCTGCTCTCGATCTGGCGCAACTATGGCCGCTGGATCATCGGCGCGGTGATCGCGGCGCTGATTGCGCTCGCGGGCTTCCTCTATTGGCAGCATCATCAGGAAAGCGCGGCGGGCAAGGCCGGCGAGCAATATGACGCCGCGCTGCGGCTGGCCGAACAGGGCCAGCTCGACAAGGCCGCGACCGAGTTCGCCAAGCTCGCCGACCGCAACGATGGCTTCGGCGCGCTGTCGCGGATCGCGCAGGGCAACCTGCTGCTCCAGAAGAGCGACGCCAAGGGCGCGGTGGCCAAGTTCGCAGCGGTTGCTGGCGACCAGTCGGTCGACAAGCCGTTCCGCGACCTGGCGCTGGTCCGCCAGACGGTCGCCGAGTTCGATACGCTGAAGCCCCAGGTGGTGATCGATCGGCTGAAGCCGCTCACCGACCCCAATTCGCCGTGGCTCGGTACCGCGGGCGAGCTCGTTGCCGCGGCCTATCTCAAGGCCGGCGACCGCAAGGCCGCGGGCCAGATGTTCGGCCAGATCGCCCAGGGTGGCGAAAAGGTGCCGCAGTCGGTTCGTGCACGTGCGGTTCAGCTTGCCGGCGTATTGGGTGTCGACGCCATCGACCAGTCGAAGGAAACCAAGGCTCAATGAACAAGAAGGTGAGGGTGGCTGCCGCTCTCGCGGTGCTCGCGATGGCGAGTGGCTGCGGGATGTTCAAAGGCGGTGGCAAGAAGACCCCGGTGCTCGGCGAGCGCGTGCCGATTCTGGTCTCGGAGAATGACATCACTGCCGATCGCTCGCTCGCGGGCGTCGAGGTGCTGCTGCCCGAGGCCGCGGCCAACGACGGCTGGCGCCAGCCGGGCGGCAATGCCGCCAAGTCGATGGGCCATCTGGCGCTGAGCGCATCGCCCTCGCGCGCCTGGACCAAGGAAGTCGCCAAGCCCAACAAGCGCGAACGGCTCGCCGCGGCGCCGGTCGTATCGGACAACCGGCTGCTCGTGGTCGACACCGACGGCGTGGTGCATGCGCTGGCCGCCGACACCGGCGCCGAGCTGTGGCGCGCTGCCACGGCCAAGGACAAAGGCAACGAGAGCGCGCGCTTCGGCGGCGGCGTGAGCGTCGAGGGCGAGCGCGCCTATGCGACCAACGGCCTGGGCGACGTAGTGGCGCTCAACGTCACCAACGGCACCGAGATCTGGCGCAAGCGCCCGGCCGGCCCGCTTCGCGGCGCGCCGACGCTCGCCAATGGCAACGTCTATGTCGTGACGCAGGACAACCAGCTCTTCGCGCTGTCGCAGGAGAACGGCGAGCTCTCGTGGAACGCCTCGGCCAGCCTCGAGACGCAGGGCGTGTTCGGCGTCGCCGCGCCGGCTTCGGCGCAGGGCACGGTGATCGCGGGCTTCTCGTCGGGCGAGCTCAACGCCTATCGCTACGAGAACGGCCGCTCGCTGTGGAGCGACGTGCTCTCGCGCACCAGCATCTCGACCTCGGTCTCGTCGCTCTCGGACATCGACGCCGAGCCGGTGATCGACCAGGGCCGCGTCTATGCGGTCGGCCAGGGCGGGCGCATGGTCTCGATGGACATCGCCACCGGCAACCGCATGTGGGAGCAGAACATCGCCGGCATCTCGACGCCCTGGGCGGCGGGCGAGTGGCTGTTCGTGGTGACCGACGACGCGCGGCTGATGTGCATCTCGCGCGGCAGCGGCAAGATCCGCTGGATCTCGCAGCTCCGCGAATATCGTAACACCAAGAAGTCCAAGGGCCCGATCACCTGGGCCGGCCCGGTGCTCGCCGGCGGCCATCTGGTGCTCGCCAACAGCGAGGGCGAACTGATCTTCGCCTCGCCGACCGACGGCAGCGTCCAGTCGACGATGGACATCAAGGAGCCGGTGTCGCTGCCGCTCGTGGTGGCGAACAACACGCTCTACGTGCTCGACGACAAGGGCCAGCTCTCGGCCTATCGCTGAGCCTTGTTCCCCTCCCTGAAAGGGAGGGGCAAGGGGTGGGTTTAGTGACGGGCGGGGCTCGATGCCCCGCCCGTTGCTTTTCATCCCGGGGCCGATGAGTCTATTAGGCGCGCAGACGCGCGCACCCACCCCCAGCCCCTCCCTGCAAGCAGGGAGGGGAGTAGGTTTTATCCCATGCCCCTTCCCACTGTTGCGATCATCGGCCGCCCCAACGTCGGCAAGTCGACGCTGTTCAACCGGCTCGTCGGCAAGCGGCTCGCGCTCGTCGACGACCAGCCCGGCGTCACCCGCGACCGGCGCGAGGGCGACGCGTCGCTGCTCGGCCTCGACTTCCGCGTGATCGACACCGCGGGCTACGAGGACGAGGATGCCGCGACGCTGCCGGGCCGCATGCGCCAGCAGACCGAGGCGGCGGTGCAGGAAGCCGATGTCGCGCTGTTCCTGATCGATTCGCGCGCGGGCGTGACTCCACTCGACGAGGAGATTTCCCGCTGGCTGCGCTCGACCGACCGGCCGATCGTGCTGGTCGCCAACAAGGCCGAGGGCCGCGCGGGCGAGACCGGCGTGATCGAGGCGATGGCGCTGGGCTTCGGCGACCCCGTCCAGCTCTCCGCCGAGCATGGCGAGGGCATCGCCGACCTGTTCGAGGCGCTGCTGCCCCATCTCGACCGCGAGGACGAGGAAGCCGAGGAGGAGGACCCCGAGAACCCCAACGCCCCGCTCAAGCTGGCGATCGTCGGGCGCCCCAACGCGGGCAAGTCGACGCTGGTCAACCGGCTGCTCGGCGAGGACCGGATGATCACCGGGCCCGAGGCCGGGATCACGCGCGACTCGATCGCGATCGACTGGCAGTGGGAGGATTTCGAGGGGAACATGCGCCCCGTCCGGCTGATCGACACCGCGGGGCTGCGCAAGAAGGCGCGCGTCGAGGAGAAGCTGGAGAGGCTCTCGGTCGCCGACACGCTGCGCTCGATCGACTTCGCCGAAGTGGTGGTGCTGCTGCTCGACGCGACGCGCGGGCTGGAAGTCCAGGACCTCAAGATCGCCGACCGCGTGCTCCAGGAGGGCCGGGCGCTCATCATCGTCCTCAACAAATGGGACGTGGCCGAGAATGCCTCGAGCCTTTTCAACGGCGTGAAGGGTGCGCTCGACGAGGGGCTAGCGCAGGTGAAGGGCGTGCCGCTGCTCACCGTCTCGGCGGTGACGGGCAAGGGGCTCGACACGATGATGAAGGTGGCGTTCGAGACGCGCGAGGCCTGGTCGCGCCGCGTCTCCACCGGCCAGCTCAACCGCTGGTTCGAGCGCGCGGTCGACGCCAACCCGCCGCCCGCACCCGGCGGCAAGCGGATCAAGCCGCGCTACATCACGCAGAACAAGACACGCCCGCCGAGCTTCGTGCTGTTCGGCACGCGGGTCGACCTGCTGCCGACCAGCTACCAGCGCTATCTGATCAACGGCCTGCGCCGCGAGTTCGACTTCGGCGCGGTGCCGGTACGCCTCTCGCTGCGCGCACCCAAGAACCCCTTCGATCGCGACCGCGAATAGCGAAAATTGTTACGGAAGCGGAATCGACGTCAACGAGCTGTTTACCCGGCAGCCGTTAGGGTTCGCCGCGTACCCATGCGGGTGCGGGAACGGGGAATGGACGTGACGACCGGCAACGAGCTGATCGATTGGAGCGCTTACGCGCAGGCGCGCACCGAGCTGGGCGCCAATTTCGTTCGGATTCTCGGCTATTTCCGCGAGGACGGGGTCAAGTCCGTCTCGCGGATCGAGGACGCCATGCGCGGCCACAACGCCGCCGCGATGGTGATCCCCGCGCACACGCTGAAGGGCGAATCGCGCCAGTTCGGTGCGGAGCCGCTTTCCGAGCTGGCCGAGACGATCGAGATGATGGCGCGCGCCTGCGTCGAGCGGCACGATACGCCCGATGCCGTGCTCGAGCATGTCGTGCGGCTGCGCCCGCTGTTCGAATCGACGCTGACGCTGCTCGAGCGCGAGGCCAACCCGCTGGTCGCGCGCCGCCCGGCCGGATTCGGACGCCGCCCCGCCGCCTGAACGGGGCCTCGCGGAAGTGGACAGTCCGCGGAAGTGGACAAAGTAGACACCAAAACGCGGGTTTTTCGCGCAGATCCGACGGTTCAAAGAGCGCCGCCGGCTGTCCGGCGGATCGCCAGCCAAGCAGGCGAAATCCTATTTTGCAAGCGCGGGCGGATCGCCAGCCGGGGGTCGGGACGCAATCCGGACTCGTCATCGCGCTGGTTGCGCGCGCCTCCCGCGCAACCAAAGGTCACACCAAGGTCACACTGTCGCGGCGGTTCGCGCGGCGAGCTGACGGTTCAAAGAGCGCCGCCCGAACGCAGGGCGGAGGACCAGCCAAGCAGGCGAAATCCTACATCGCAAGCGGAGGTGCAGTGGGCTGCCTGCCCACTCACCAGGCCGTGGACTCACAAAAGCGGTCTGGCAGCTAACGCCCCCGATAGCCGATATTGGCGTTCGACGTTGACGGTAATCGGAACCGGTCGGCGCAGCATGTTATCGTATCTGCGTAGTTCACTTGATAAAGCCGGCAAACCGCCGGGAGGGAAGGATGAAGATTCAGGTCATCGCCATCGTTGCGCTTTTGGCCAGCGTACTTGGCCCTGATGTCGCCGCCGACACCCCGCAGGGTGAGGCCGCTGCGAACGTGCGTGCCGAGCATGCGCTTTGTATGCGGTGGTTACCACGAATACGGCAGCAGCCGGGCAAATTGCGGACCGCTGGGCTGGATTTCGCCGAGATGACAACCAAGCATCAGCCAAAATGGACCGCCGTCGCGCCAGAAGTTTATCGCGAGCTGCTGAACGAATGGATGTTCAAGGCGGCGGCGCGCCCCCTGTGGGGGCGTAGCATCACAAGAGAGGAGGCTGCGGACCTGATCTCGCGGCATTTGCGTCATGGCACTGTGGCCATCTGGCAGTCGACTGTACGATTTCGGCGCCTGCCAGGGAGCAATACCGTTACCCGAATCGGTCTGATCCTAGAGGGTGCGCGGTTGTCACACAACCGCCCGGAACCTCGTGATTTCGCGGCGCACGGCTACAGATATCTGATCAGCAAAGGGCAGCCAAAAGTTTCTGATCTCTATCCCGGTGTGATCGACAACGTTGGATACCTCTTCCTCGACCAGGGCTTTGGCGTGATCCTGAATCCAGGAGGAGAGACACTGTTGGCTCCCGATGTTGTTTTGGTGCCCGCCGGTGATCGCAGCACGATGATCCTGAACGATATTTGCTACGTGGAACGTCTCAACGCCTCCAGAAAATTCTGAACGATTTGGCTGTAATAGGACTATATCAGCCCTTGTGTCGTTGGCGGTCGTTTATGGCGTCACGACCTGAGGCGCATCTGCATTCGGAAGGCTCCGCTTCGTCCATATCATTCGTCATCCGGGCTTGTGCCGGGAACCACCCGGAGGCGAGGGCGGGGCAAGAAGCCCTATCTTAGCCGGTGAGGCCGAGTGGACCCGGGCACCAGGCCGTGGAGACATAAAAGCGGCCGGTCAGCTAACGCCCAGCTTGCGGACGATCAGATTTTCGGCTGCCTGACTCCGGCGTACCAGAAGGTCGCGGCCGACAGCGATGCCATAGCCGCAAACGCCAGCACCCATCTGATGACCAAGCCGCCCTGCATGTAGAGGCCGAACGGGTTCACAGGCGGAGCCGGCGCCGGAGCCAATCGGAGCCACATTGCAATCGCGCCGGCGAGAAGAACGATCGGCAGTGCAGTGAGGCTGAGGTAAGATCCCAGATCAGTCTTGCGGAAACGACGCAACAACAAGTGGATGGGCATTCCGAAACCAAGCGTCAGGCCATAGCCGAAGAGAACCAAGGCCAACATGACAGCGAAAATATCTGCGCCACTCGCGTCTCCCGTGTCCCCGATCATCGCGTTGACTCCCGTCGCGACCAGCAGGGGGATAATCACCGGCAGTGGAGCCAGCGCAAAAGCCTTGATCTCCCGCTCGCCCATCGTCCTTCGACACCCTCGTCAGAACTTCGGCAATCTATATCGCAAAATTCCCGCTTTCCACCCGATGTCGGACATTTGGCGAGGCCGCTGTCAAAACCCGCCTGTCGGCTAACGCCCCGTTTGCGGACAACAAGGCTCCCCTCCCTGCAAGGGATGGGCTGGGGGTGGTTGGCGAGCGAAGCGAAGCCACGCTAACCTATCCGCAGGCAGCGCCGCATCGATCCGCGCCTGACTGCCCGAGCGCGCGCGCTGCGCAACGATCCCACGCCCGCCGAACTCGCCGTCTGGCATCGCATCTCGCGTTTCCGGCCAGCCTTCACGCGGCAGCTGGTCGAGGCGCCGTTCATCATCGACCTTGCCTGCCGGCAGGCACGACTGGCCGTCGAGTTCGACGGCAGCCAGCATCTGGACTCAGTGGAGAAGGATGCGCGCCGGACCGCCTTTCTCCAGTCGAAAGGCTGGACGGTCATTCGCCTGTGGAATTCGGACGTGCTCGCCAATCCCGACGGGGCCACACTCCATGTTCTGGAAAAAGCCGCCGAGTGCCTCGGCGGCACCCACCCCAACCCCTCCCTTCCAGGGAGGGGAGAGAAAGAAGACCGCGCTATCGCTGAACGGCCGCTTTCCACCCGCGATGGGACAACTAGCGGATCGACTGCATTGCAACTGGACCTCGGCCTTCGCCGGGGTGCAGGCATCTTCAAGCCGGCTGGAACCGGCCCTAGCTCGCCTCTTCGGCCTTGCTGTTGAGCTGGATGTAGTTCTCCAGCCCCATGCGCGCGATCATGTCGAACTGGCGCTCGAGCGTGTCGACATGCTCTTCCTCGCTCTCGAGGATGTCGGTGAACAGGTCGCGGCTGACATAGTCGCGCACGCCCTCGCAATGCTGGATCGCGTCCTTGAGCACGGCGATCGCCTCGACTTCGACGGCCAGGTCGGCGCGGAGGATTTCCTCGACGGTCTCGCCGATGCGCAGGCGCCCGAGGAGCTGGAAATTGGGAAGGCCTTCGAGGAACAGGATGCGCTCGGCGAGGCGATCGGCATGCTTCATCTCGTCGATCGACTCGTGGCGCTCGAGCTCGGCGAGCTTCCTGATGCCCCAATTGTCGAGCAGGCGATAATGGAGCCAGTATTGGTTGATCGCGGTGAGCTCGTTCTTGAGCACCTCGTTCAGATATTCGAGGACCCGCGCGTCACCCTTCATCACCAGCACCCCTTGCTTGGAAGAGGCGCCATTCTAGCGGCGAAACGATTGGGGGGACAGGAAAAAACGGCGGAAATCCGCCGTTTCGCTTATTGCGACCGTCACGCAGCCGCGCGCTCTTCCTTGATGATCTCACGCGCGAAGGGGACGCACTGGCCGCACTTCAGCTGGCATCCGAGCGCCCGATAGGCCTGGCCGGTGCTGCATGCGCCGTCGCGGGCGGCCTCGCGCACTTCGCGCTCACGGATTGCATTGCACACGCAGACGACCATCGCCGGACCCTCACCACTCGGGATCCGCATCTAGGGCTAATGCGAGTGATTCGCAAGCCAGTTGAGACGCATTCGCATTAGGAGATTCACTTACGCATCGGCTGGAGCCGGCCGCGCGCGAAGCTGCGCCAGAGCCATTCGAAGGGGCCGTAGCGGAAGCTCTCGAGCCACGGCTTCGACCAGAGCAGCATCGCGGCGCAGACGAGCGCGACGAGCGGGTAGAGCTGCCATCGCGAAAGCGTGCCGTAGAGGCCGAAGCCATAGCCATAGAACAGCGTGGTGCAGATCAGGCTCGTGGCGAGATAGTTGGTGAAGGCCATCCGCCCCGCGGCCGCCACGCGCATGGTGAGCGTGCCGCCCGGGCGCATCGCCAGCAGGATCAGGCAGGCCCAGGCGAGGATCATCGGCGGGCGGAGCAACGTGGCGACGGCAAGCGTGACCGCAGTGGAGACGAGGCTGAACTGCGTCGCGACGAGCCACAGCGCGAGCGCCGCATAGCCAGGCACGCCGATCGCGAACCCGAGCTTCATCCAGCGCACATAAGCCGCGCGGCTCCAGCCGCCGGTGAGCAGCCCGCCGCGGAAGGCCGCCATGCCGAGCAGCATGTAGCCGAGCGTCTCCCAGCCGAAGAGCAGCAGCCCGCGCAGCGGCGACCAGGCCTCCTCGCGCCAGCGCGCGGCGCCGATCATAGACCAGGAGCCGCGGTGCTCGGAGAGGTCGGCGGCGATCGCGGCGGGGCTGGGGACGCCGAAGCCGCGGGCGAAGCCGGCGAGGGTGGCCGCAGCGGCGTGTGCGGCGTTCGGATCGGCAGAGCGGAGGTCCGCGGTCGCCTGCGCCACCGAGCCCGCCATCAGCCCGTCGAGCAGGCACTGGGCGAGCACCAGCACTGCGCCGAGCCCGACGAGGCGCGGCGTGTCGGTACGGCGGAAGGCGAAGGCGATCATGCCGATCAGCGCATAGAGATTGAGGATGTCGCCCCACCAGACCAGCCAGAGATGGGCGAGCCCGAAGGCGAGCAAGGTGAGCATGCGCGCGTAATGGACGCGCACGGCGCTCTCGCCCTTGGCCTCGGCGCGGTCGATCACCAGCAGCATCGAGGCGCCGAACAGGAAGGAGAAGAGCCCGCGCATCTTGCCGTCGAACAGGACGAAGTTGACGAGATAGACCGCCAGGTCCGCGCCGGCCGCGCCGCCATAGGCATGGGGATTGAAATAGGCCGCCTGGGGCATGGCGAAGGCGACGATGTTCATCAGCAGGATGCCCATCACTGCGACGCCGCGCACGGTATCGAGCGCGAGGATCCGGTCGGACGGGGCCGTCACGCGCGGCGCGTGCGCGCGACGAGGCCGAAGCTCAGGCCGACGAGGACGATGTGCGCGAAGAGCTGCTTGGCGAGCTCGACCGGCTCGGTGCTGGGGAAGGGCGCGCCGAAGCGCAGCGGCAGGACGAGGCCGTACATCACCAGCCACAGCACCACGCCGTAGAGCGCGCCGGCGAGCAGCGGATGCGCGCGCACCCGGGCGATGCGCGCATGGGCGAACAGGAACACCGTGGCCATCACCGCCATGATCGCGAAATGGACGAGCAGGCCGGTGGCGGCGCCCGCCGCGCCCCATGTCCGCGCCGCGGGGAAGGGACCGCTCGCGACCGCGCGCAGCATGTTCGCGATCGGCCGGCCGGCCGCTGCGGTGTCGATCGCCGCCATGGCGATGTCGAGCGTGCCGGCGACCAGCGTCGCGACGGCGATGCGGCGTGCCAGCCCTGCGCTTGCGATTTCGGCCATTCCACCTCTCCCCGCTGGGGACAGGCTACAGCCAGGTCGTGATCTGCTCCAGCGGCTTCTTGTCGAGCGCGGGAACGGTGGCGTCGGGCGCGGGGTGGCCGGCGACGATCATCATCACCGGCTTCTCGCTCGTGGGGCGGCCGCAGACGCGGTTGAGGAAGCCCATCGGCGCGGGCGTGTGCACCAGCGTCGCGACTCCCGCCTCGTGGAGCGTGGCGAGCAGCAGGCCGCAGGCGATGCCGACGCTTTCCGAGACATAGTAATTGGGCGCGATCTCGTTGTGCTCGGCGACGGTGCGGCGGACCGCGAACACCACGATCAGCCAGGGCGCGGTTTCGAGATAGGGCTTTTCGGCATGGGTGCCGAGCGGCGAGAGCGCCTCGAGCCAGCGGCTGCCGGCGCGGCCGGCGTAGAAGGCGCGTTCCTCTTCCTCGACGGCGACGCGGATCGCGGTGCGCGCCTCGGGCGCAGTGACGACGCAGAAATGCCAGGGCTGGCGGTTGGCGCCGTTGGGAGCGGAAGCGGCGGCATGCAGCGCGGCCTCGATCACTTCCTGGGGCACCGGCTGATCGCTGAACGCGCGGCAGCTGCGCCGCCTGCGCATCGACGCGCTGAACGCCTGCGCGCGCGCGATGCGCTCGCCATCGTCCATTTCGGGGTAGGGCTGCCAGGGCAGCGCTTCAAATTCGTCCATCAAGCCGCTCCACCGGCGGGCCTGGCAGAATGGCCCCGGCTGGAACAGTCCGCTATTCTACTGGCTCAGCCTAACGCAACTGTTTGCGAACAACCAGTTTTAGCGCGGACCATGTCTGGTCGACGGCGCAGACCTTGGTGTCGACCAGCCCCTGGGAGAGCGCGACTTCGCGTATGATTCCCTCGGAAATGTCGGTTTCCGCGTGCGCGGACTTCTTCGGCCAGGAGACCCAGATGAAGCCATTCGAGGCCATCAGCTGCTGCGCCGCGGCAAGCTCGCGTTCCAATCTGGCACGCTCGGTCTCGAAAAGCCAAATACATTGCAGGCCTTCGGTGGCCGCCTGCTGCTCGTCGATGCCGTAGTGGCCCGGGGCGAGCGCGGCGCGGACATCGGCGGGCATGTTGTGGAACCAGCAGCGCATCCCCCGCCTGAGGCCGATCTTCTCGCCCAGCGGCGTGCCGGAATAGCCTTGGGTCATCGTCCTGCCCTCCGAGCCGTGTCCGCCCATCCTAACGCCATTCGGCGGAACGGGAAGCCACTCGTCGTCTCCCCTCCCTGACAGGGAGGGGAGAACAGGTCAGGCCAGCGCGGCGTCTTCGCCCATCAGCTGGGGGAAGAAGCCCTCGTGCGCGGCGCGCAGGTCGGCGAGGCTGACGGTCCAGTCGCCTTCGTCGAGCTCGAAGATCACGCGGTCCTTGATCGTGCGGCCGAGCGGGTCGGCGGGGACGTCGGCCTTGTGCGCGGCGGCCATGAAGTCGGCGAGGCAGGTGTCGCAGACGGTGACGACGTAGAGGCCCTGGTCCTCGCCGAACAGCGAGCCCGCGACGCCGAAGGGTTGGGGCTCGTTGACCAGCACGCCGATGCCCGAGGCGAGCGCCATCTCGGCGAGCGCGACGGCGAGGCCGCCGTCGGACACGTCGTGGCAGGCCGTGATCGCGCCGGCCTGGATCTGCTGACGGATGAAGTCGCCGGTGCGGCGTTCGGCGGCGAGGTCGACCGCAGGCGGCGGGCCTTCCTCGCGGCCGTGGATCTCGCGCAGCCAGATCGACTGGCCGAGCTCGCCAGCGCGCTCGCCGACTGCGATCACCGTGTCGCCGGTTCCCTTGAAGGCGATGGTGCAGCTCTTCGACCAGTCCTGGAGCAGGCCGATGGCGCCGATCGCGGGGGTGGGCAGGATCGCCGAGCCGCCGCCGGTCGCCTTGGATTCGTTGTAGAGGCTGACGTTGCCCGAGACGATCGGGAAGTCGAGCGCGCGGCAGGCGTCGCTCATGCCCTCGAGGCAGCCGACGATCTGGCCCATGATCTCGGGGCGCTGCGGATTGGCGAAGTTGAGGCAGTTGGTGACCGCGAGCGGATTGGCGCCGACCGAAGTCAGGTTGCGCCATGCCTCGGCAACCGCCTGCTTGCCGCCCTCGACGGGGTCGGCGAAGCAATAGCGCGGGGTGCAATCGGTGGTGATCGCGATGCCCTTCCGCGTGCCGTGGACGCGGACCACCGCGGCGTCGCCGCCGGGGCGCTGGACGGTGTCGGCGCCGACCATGTGGTCGTACTGCTCCCAGATCCAGCGGCGCGAGGCGATGTCGGGCGAGCCCATCAGCTTGAGCAGGTCGGCCGCGGGGTCGCTGGTCTCGGGCACGTCAGCGAGCGGCGCGGGTGCGGGGGTGGGGACGTGCGGCCGGTCGTAGAGCGGCGCCTCGTCGGCGAGCGGGGCGAGCGGGATGTCGCAGACGACGTCGCCCTTCCACTTGAGCACCATGCGGCCGGTGTCGGTGACATGGCCGATGACGGCGAAGTCGAGCTCCCACTTGCGGAAGATCGCTTCGGCGAACGCTTCCCGGCCGGGCTTGAGCACCATGAGCATGCGCTCCTGGCTCTCCGATAGCATCATCTCGTAGGGCGTCATCCCGGTTTCGCGCTGCGGCACGTCGTCCATGATCAGCTCGATGCCGACGCCGCCCTTCGACGCCATCTCGACCGAGGAGGAGGTGAGGCCCGCGGCGCCCATGTCCTGGATCGCGACGATCGCATCCGACGCCATCAGCTCGAGGCAGGCCTCGATCAGCAGCTTCTCGGTGAAGGGATCGCCGACCTGGACGGTGGGGCGCTTCTCTTCCGAATCCTCGCCGAAATCGGCCGAGGCCATGGTCGCGCCGTGGATGCCGTCGCGGCCGGTCTTGGAGCCGACATAGACGATCGGATTGCCGACGCCCGAGGCGGCCGAATAGAAGATCTTGTCGGTGTCGGCGATGCCCACGGTCATCGCGTTGACGAGGATGTTGCCGTCATAGGCCTTGTGGAAATTGACTTCGCCGCCGACGGTCGGGACGCCGACGCAATTGCCATAGCCGCCGATGCCATGGACCACCCCGGCGATGAGATGCTTCATCTTGGGGTGGTCGGGACGGCCGAAGCGCAGCGCGTTCATGTTGGCGATCGGGCGCGCGCCCATGGTGAAGACGTCGCGCAGGATGCCGCCCACGCCGGTCGCCGCGCCCTGATAGGGCTCGATGTACGAGGGGTGGTTGTGGCTCTCCATCTTGAAGATCGCCGCCTGGCCGTCGCCGATGTCGACGACGCCGGCGTTCTCGCCGGGGCCGCAGATGACCTGCGGGCCGGTGGTAGGGAGCTTCTTGAGGTGGATTCGCGAGCTCTTGTAGCTGCAATGCTCGGACCACATCACCGAGAAGATGCCGAGCTCGGTCAGGTTGGGCTCGCGGCCGAGCGCCTTCAGGACGCGCTCATATTCCTCGGGGCTCAGGCCGTGCTCGGCGACGATCTCGGGAGTGATCTGGGTCATGGGCCGAGCCCTTAGCGGCGCGGGCGCGCGGGGGCTAGAGGCCGATGCTCGTTCACCGCACGCGGACGGTGCTCGGCGTGCGCTTGAGCGCGTCGGACGAGGTCTGGAGCGCGAGCAGCTGGTTGACCAGCGCGATCACCTGGAGCGAGCGGTCGGGCGAGCCGGTGGTCCAGCGCGAGATCGAATAGCGCTGGCCGTGGTGCGTGACGGCGACGGCGCTGGGGCGGTCGTCGTCGCGGGCGAGCGCGAAGAGCACGCGGCGTTCGGGCGCGTCGGCGCTTCCCGCGGTGTAGGTCAGCACCGTGCCGGTGCGGACTGCGTCGCCGAGGAAGTGGATCATGCCCTCGATCGAGCGGAGATAGGCGCGCGCCGCGACCGGATCGCCGTTGGCGACGATGTGCGGGCCGTGGCCGTCGCCGGCCTTCGCGTCGCTCGGACAGTCGATCAACCCGCGCGGCAGGCGGAGCGTGATCGCCTCGTCCGGGCGGCGCGCCATCACCAGGCGCGTCGCCGTCCCCTCGGCGGGGAGCTGGCGCAGCCGGAACTTCTCGTCGATCCCCGAGGACAGAAGCTCGGCGGCGCGCGATCCCTCGACGGTCAGCGTGTAGCTGCCCGGCGTGCCGGCCTCGGGCGGCTCGGTGTCGGGCTCGGAAAAGTCGATCCCGACGTCGGCGAAGGGACTGCGGAATTCGCCGCCGCTTTCGGGAATCCAGTTGCCGACATGGCGCCGATAGCTCTCGCCCGGCGCCTGGACCTCGCATTCGATCTTGGAGATCAGCAGAGTCGCGAGGAGCTGCGAATCCCAGCCCTGGGTCGCCAGCAGCCGGATCGAGGCGGCGCCGATCGGCTGGAGGATGCCGGTCGCGAACTCGTCGGTGTTGAGCGGCACCACGGTGAAGGTCGGCGCCGTCGAGCCCTCGAGCGTCACCGTGCCGAAGACGTCGTCGGCCCCCGCCATCATCCCGCCCGAACCGGCGGACACGCCGCCCTTCTGGGTGAGCGTCGCCTCGACCTGGCTCAGCGCCGAATAATGGGTGGGCTCGCCCATGCTCGAGCGGACGATGTTGAGCAGCACCACCTGGTTGCGCGAATCGGCGATGGCGCGGTTGTAGTCGGTGGCGAAGGCCGTGACCTGCGGGCGCAGCGACGTGCATCCGCCCAGGCACGCGGCGAGCAGCAGCGCCTGCGATGTGCGAAGGAAAGCCGGCACGCGCATCTCCCCTCTTGCCGCGCCAGCCTAACGCGGTGGCGCAGTACGGGGCAAGCGCGGCTTGCGAGCGGTTCGCATCGGGCGGATACTCACGCCCGGGACTCGCAGGCAGGAGAGGCACGATGGTCAATCCGGTTCCCGAGGGATATCGCAGCGTCATTCCCTATCTGGTCGTCGACGGCGCTGCCGCCGCGATCGATTTCTACGTCAAAGTGTTCGGCGCCCAGGAAGTCATGCGCATGGAGCATGAGGGCCGAGTCGGGCATGCCGAGCTCGCGATCGGCGATTCGCACGTGATGCTCGCCGACGAGAACCCGGAAATGGGCTTCCGCGGCCCCAAGGCGTTCGGCGGCGGCGCGATCACGGTGATGGTCTATCTGCCCGACGTGGACGCGGCATTCTCCCGCGCCATCGACGGCGGGGCGACCGCCGAGCGCGCGGTGGAGGACCAGTTCTACGGCGACCGGTCGGGGACGTTCACCGACCCCTTCGGGCACCGCTGGATCGTCGCCACCCATGTCGAGGACGTGACGCCCGACGAGATGGAACGGCGGATGGCGACGATGGAGCCCGCCGGGTAGCTCTGCCTATCGAAGCGGCAGGTAGATGTCGGTGATGGCCTCGTTCTCGGGCACGTCCGGGAAGAATCGGACGCGCTCGGCGAAGACGGGGAAGTCGCGCAGCTCCTCGCCGCTCCGCGGGAGCCAGTCGGCATAGAGGAAGTGCACCGCGGGCTTGAGGTCGTCGCTCGAGCCGGTGAGGCGCACCACCGCGCACCGGCCGGCAGGGATGCGGCCCTCGACGACGCCATGTTCGTTGGGACCAGGTGCGCGATCGGTCCCGGCGCAGATGGTGAGACGGAACTGCTCGGGCGGCGCGGTCGCGGGATCGTCGTGGAGCAGGTTGAACGTCCGGCTGCGCGCGGGCGGCAGCCCGTTGGCGTGGCGCCAGGCGATGAAGCGGCGGACGGTGTCTCCGATCGCCGCGGGGTCGCCGCGGTGCGTCAGCATCGCCACGCGGGTTTCCGGAAAATCGAGGATGCGCACGTCGGCGTCGGTGAAGGCGATGGTCATGGGCAGTCTCCTTGCGCGGTCGAGCGGCGCGATTGCCGCTGCCCAGGGCTCCCAATCGGGCGATCGCCGGAATTCGCTCGGCGTCTGTCCCAGCCGCGCGCGGAACGCCCGGGCGAACGCCTCCGAGCCGCCATAGCCGCTCGCCAGCGCGACCTCGGTCACGGGCGCGTCGCGAAAGGCGAGGGCATAGGAGGCGCGCTTGAGCCGCGCGAGCTGGACGTAGCGATGGATGGTGACGCCGGTGAGCTCGGCGAACTGGCGATGGAAGTGGAAAGGCGAGAAGGTGGCGACCGCGGCGAGCGTGTCGACATCGAGCACGGCGTCCAGATTGGCATCGACATGGTCGAGCACGCGCTGGAAGCGGGCGAGATAGCGGCGTTCGGCTTCGGTCGTCACTTGCTGCACCTCCCGGGCAGGAGCAGCCCTAACCGCGGCGCCGCCGGCACGCCTGACCGATCTTGCGGACCTTGTGCTCCTGCGGAAGCAGGAGCTTGGGATCACAGGATCTCGCGCACCACTTCCTGCGGGCGGCAGAGGCGGACGCCCTTGTCGGTCTCGACGAGCGGGCGCTCGATCAGGATCGGGTGCGCCATCATCGCGTCGAGGATCGCCTCGTCGCTCGCATCGGCGAGGCCGAGTTCGGCCGCGAGGGGTTCCTTGGCGCGCAGGCCCTGGCGCGGCGCGATGCCGGCGCGCTGGTAGAGCGCGACCAGCTTCTCGCGTGAGGGCGGGGTCTTTAGATATTCGATCACCTCGACCTCGATGCCCGGCGTTTCCTCGAGGATCGCCAGCGTCTTGCGCGAAGTGCCGCAGCGCGGGTTGTGCCAGATCGTTGCCTTCACTGCGCGTCCTGCTGCTTCGCCAACCACTCCTCGAGCCACTTGATCGTGTAGTTGCCCGACTGGAAATCGGGGTCGTCGAGCAGCGCCTGGTGGAGCGGGATGGTGGTCTTGACGCCTTCGACCACGAATTCCTCGAGCGCGCGGCGCAGGCGCATGATGCAGCCTTCGCGCGTGCGGCCGTAGACGATCAGCTTGGCGATCATCGAGTCGTAATAGGGCGGGATCTTGTAGCCCGAATAGATGCCGCTATCGACGCGCACGTGCATGCCGCCGGGGGCGTGGAAGTGGGTGATCTTGCCCGGCGAAGGCGCGAAGGTCTTCGGGTCCTCGGCATTGATGCGGCATTCGATGGCGTGGCCGCGGAACTCGATGTCCTCCTGGCGGACCGAAAGCGGATGGCCCTCGGCGACGCGGATCTGCTCGCGGACGAGATCGAGCCCGGTGATCATCTCGGTCACCGGATGCTCGACCTGCAGGCGGGTGTTCATCTCGATGAAGTAGAACTCGCCGTCTTCCCACAGAAACTCGATCGTGCCCGCGCCGCGATAGCCCATGTCGGCCATCGCCCTGGCGACGATGCCGCCCATGCGCGCGCGCTCCTCGGGCGTGATGACGGGCGACAGCGCTTCCTCGAGCACCTTCTGGTGGCGGCGCTGGAGCGAGCAGTCGCGCTCGCCGAGGTGGATCGCGTTGCCGTTGCCGTCGCCGAACACCTGGAACTCGATGTGGCGCGGGTTGCCGAGATACTTCTCGAGATAGACGGTGGCGTCGCCGAACGCCGCCTTGGCCTCGCTGCCCGCCTGTAGCATCTGCGCTTCGAGGTCGGCGGGATTGTTTACGACCTTCATGCCGCGCCCGCCGCCGCCCGACGCGGCCTTGATGATCACCGGATAGCCGGCCTTCTCGGCGATGCGCTTGGCTTCCTCGATGTCGCTGATCGCGCCGTCCGAGCCGGGGACGAGCGGCAGGCCGAGCGCGCCGGCGGTGCGCTTGGCCTCGATCTTGTCGCCCATCGTGCGGATATGCTCGGGCTTGGGCCCGACGAAGAGCAGCCCATGCGCCTCGACGATCTCGGCGAACTGGGCGTTCTCCGAGAGGAAGCCATAGCCGGGGTGGATCGCGTCGGCGCCCGAGATCTCGGCGGCCGAGATGATGTTGGGGATGTTGAGGTAGCTCTCGCCGGCGGGCGGCGGTCCGATGCAGATCGCCTCGTCCGCCAGGCGGACGTGCATCGCGTCGCTATCGGCGGTGGAGTGCACCGCCACCGTCTTGATCCCCATCTCGTGGCACGCGCGATGGATGCGCAGCGCGATCTCGCCGCGATTGGCGATCAGGAGCTTCTTGATCTCGGGCATGGGGCGGCCGTTACTCGACCACGACCAGGGGCTGGTCAAACTCGACGGGCTGGCCGTTCTCGACCAGGATCGCGGCGACCGTGCCGGCGGCAGGCGCGTGGATCGGGTTCATGACCTTCATCGCCTCGATGATCAGCAGCGTGTCGCCGGCGGCGACCTTCTGGCCGACCGCGACGAACGCCTTCGCCTCGGGATTGGGCGAGAGATAGGCAGTGCCGACCATCGGCGACTTTACTGCGTTCCTGGCGGCGGCGGGTGCCTCCGCCGGGGCCGCGGCGGCCACGGGCGCGGCGGGCGCCGGTGCCGGAGCGGCAGGCGCGGCCATGTGCACCGCCGGCGCGGCGGTCACGGTGCGCGCGACGCGGACGCGACGTTCGCCATCCTCGACTTCGATTTCGGTAAGCTGGGTGTCGTCGAGCACTGCGGCGAGCTGGCGGACCAGCTCGATATCCACGTGCATCGCCCCTGCGTTGTTCTTTTCTTCGGCCACACGACCCTCTGTTCGATGAAAGCGCGCCCTCTGTCAGAAGCGCGCAGCGGCTTCAAGCGCAAGCATATAGGAAAGCGCCCCGAACCCGGCGACGGTTCCGCGCGCGGCGCGGCCGACGAAGCTCGTGTGCCGGAAGGGCTCACGGGCATGCGGGTTCGAGAGATGGACCTCGATCACCGGCGTCGTGATGCTCTTCACGGCATCGTGCAACGCGACCGAGGTATGCGTGTACCCGCCCGGATTGAGGATGACCGCCCTGGCGCCCCGGGCCTGCGCCTCGTGCAGCCAATCGATGAGATGCCCCTCATGGTTCGACTGGCGCATGTCGATGGTCAAATCGAGGTCGCGGGCGCGATCCTCGAGCTGCCCCGCAATGTCGTCGAGCGTGTCATGGCCGTAGATCTCCGGCTCGCGCAGCCCCAGCAGATTGAGGTTGGGACCATTCAAGACGTAGATCGTGTCGGCCAAGGATCAGCCTTTCGGTTGCGGGTCTAGCTCGCGCTTCCCTATATGACCCCGCGTCCCCGATCAAACTCCAAGGCAGTTTCATGCACACCGACGGCACCGTCACGATCCGCGTCAACGGCGAGCACAAGCGAGTCACCGCCGGGCTCACCATCCTGCAGCTCGCCGAGGAACTGGGGCTGGTGCCCGAGAAGATCGCGGTGGAGCGCAACCTCGAAGTGGTGCCGCGCTCGACGCTGGGCGAGGTCATCGTTGAAGACGGCGACGAGCTCGAGATCGTGCACTTCGTGGGGGGCGGGGATCACGCGCGTGCCGTGGACGAAGATACGTGGAGCGTGGCGGGCAAGACCTTTCGCTCGCGGCTGATCGTCGGCACCGGCAAGTACAAGGATTTCGCGCAGAACGCGGCGGCGGTGGAGGCCTCGGGCGCCGAGATCGTCACCGTGGCGGTGCGCCGGGTGAACGTCAGCGACCCCAATGCGCCGATGCTCACCGACTATATCGATCCCAAGAAGATCACCTACCTGCCCAACACCGCGGGCTGCTTCGACGCCGAGAGCGCGATCCGCACGCTGCGGCTGGCGCGCGAGGCGGGCGGCTGGGAGCTGGTCAAGCTCGAGGTGCTCGGCGAGGCGCGCACGCTCTATCCCGACATGGTCGAGACTCTCCGGGCCACGGAAATTCTCGCCAGGGAAGGCTTCAAGCCGATGGTCTATTGCGTCGACGATCCGATCGCGGCGAAGCGGCTGGAGGACGCCGGCGCAGTGGCGATCATGCCGCTGGGCGCGCCGATCGGCTCGGGGCTGGGCATCCAGAACCTCGTCACGATCCGACTGATCGTCGAGGGGGCCAAGGTGCCGGTGCTGGTCGATGCGGGCGTGGGCACCGCTTCCGACGCGGCGGTGGCGATGGAGCTCGGCTGCGACGGCGTGCTGATGAACACCGCGATCGCCGAGGCCAAGGACCCGATCATGATGGCCGCGGCGATGAAGGGCGCGGTCGAGAGCGGCCGGCTGGCGTACCGCGCCGGGCGGATGGGGAAGCGGCGGTACGCCGACCCGTCGAGCCCGCTGGCCGGGTTGATCTGAGGCGGCTTCGGGTCCAGCGGCGGAGGTCAGCCGCTGGACGCTGCCATCTCGTGCTCCTGCGAAAGCAGGAGCCCAGGATAGCTGGAGTACCGAACTACTCTGGGCTCCTGCTTTCGCAGGAGCACTGAGCGCCCGCAACCAAGGTGCAAGCGGGCGCCTGATTCATCCCGTCTTGCGCACCAGCCACACGTCGCGTCCGCCGCAGCTCGCGTCCTTGGGGGCGAAGGCGATTTCGGCGAGCCCCAGCGTCTCGAACAGCAGCCGATAGCCGTCGGGATCGAGGCTGGCGTGATAGTGCTCGCGGTGGAGGCGTTCGCCCTCGGCGGGCTCGGTGTTGAACAGCAGCGCGCCGCCCGGCTCGAGCCAGAAGGCGATGCGCTCGAGCATGTCGGCCTGGTCGCTCTGGTGCAGGTGGAAGAAGCTGTCCCAGGCGATGACGCCGTGGAACTTGCCGTCGGGCCCCACCCGCCGCATGTCCGCGCGGAACCAGCGCTGGCGCGGAAAGCGGGTGCGGGCGAGCGCGATCATCCGCTCGCACACGTCGATGCCGGTCAGCTCGAAGCCGCGGTCGATCAGATAGCGGTCGACCGGCTCGCCGGCGCCGCAGCCGAGATCGAGCACGCGCGCGCCGCGCGGCAGCGGCGACAGGAAACGGTCGAGCCAGGGGCGTTCCTCGAACTTCTCGCGGCGCGCGCGATCGAACGCGTCGGCGGTCCGCTCATAATGTTCGGCAATCGGGTAGGCCATTTCCCCGGAACCCCCAAACCGGGCGGACCGTTGAAACCGGAACCAATGGATCCGGGCGTCCCCGCATGCCCGACCCGCCAGGAGGCTGAAATCATGGGTGAACTGACCGACAAGATCAAGGGCAACCTCAACGAGGCTGCCGGCAAGATCAAGCAGCAGAGCGACAACCCCGAGACGCGCGACGAAGGCGCCGAGCAGGAGGCGAAAGGCAAGGGCGAGCAGTTCGTCGGCAAGGTGAAGGGCGCGCTCGGCGACGATATCTAGGGGCTGCGCGGCCCGCTCAGCCGGCCTTTCGCGCCAGCCAGATGGTGCGGTTGCCGGCGCGCGGGTCCGCAAGCGCGAAGGCGGTCTCGACCAGCCCCGCCTGGTCGAACAGCGCTCGATAGTCAGCGGGCGCGAGGCTCGCGTGATAGAGCGGTTCGCCGAACTGCTCGCCGACCATCTCATTGGCCTCATCGCCGCTGTTGAACAGCAGCGCGCCGCCGGGCTCGAGCCAGCGCGCCATCCGCTCGATCATGCCGGCCTGATGTGCGGGGGGCAGATGGAACAGGCTGTCCCAGGCGACCACGCCGTGGAAGCGGCGGGGCGGCGCGGCCGAGCGCATGTCGCCTTCGATCCAGAGATGATCGGGGAAACGCTCGCGGGCCTTGGCAAGCATCGCGGGGGCCGCGTCGATGCCGGTGATCCTGAGCCCCGCCTCGATCAGATAGCGCGCGACCGGTTCGCCGGCGCCGCAGCCGAGATCGAGGACATGGCCGCCGCCGGGGAGCGCAAGCAGGAAGCGATCGAACCACGGCCGTTCGGCGAAGCTGTTCGCGCGCGCGGCGTCGAAGGTCTCCGCATTGCGCTGATAATGATCGACGACGTCGCGCGGCATCCCTAGCGCGACCGGATCGCGGCGATGGTGGTGGCGGGGGTGATGAACTCGACGTCGGTCTTCAAGTGGAGCAGCCTGACGCCGTCCTCGGCAAGCGCGCGGTCGAGCGCCGGGGCGAAGTCTTCGGTCTTTTCCACTGTCTCGGCCCAGCAGCCATAGGCGCGGCCGAGCGCGGTGAAGTCCGGATTGCGGAGCGCTGTGCCCGAGAGGCGGGCGGGATATTCGCGCTCCTGATGCATCCGAATCGTGCCGTACGCCGAATTGTCGACCACGATGACGAGCATGTCGGCGTCGTGCTGGACCGCGGTGGCGAGCTCCTGACCGTTCATGAGGAAATCGCCGTCGCCCGCGACTGCCACCACCTTGCGGTCGGGGAAGCGCAGCGCGGCGGCGACCGCGGCGGGGACGCCGTAACCCATCGCGCCGGCGGTGGGGGCGAGCTGCGAGGGCTGCATCTCGTAGCGCCAGTAGCGGTGCCACCAGGACGAGAAATTGCCAGCGCCATTACAGATGATCGTGTCCGGGGGCATCGCTTCGCGCATCGCGGCGACGCATTGGCCGAGGTCGAGCGCCACGCCCTCGCGGCGTTTGGGGGTGGACCATTCGAGATAGTCGGCGTGGGCTTCGGCACCCGCGGGAAGGGGGTGTGCAGGGAATTCCGCCGTGACGATCTCTATCGCGAAGGCACACGGATCGGCGCAGATCGCGATGTCCGCGCGGTAAACCCGATTCAATTCGCCGGGATCGGGGTGGACATGGATCAACACCTGCCCCGGGTGGTCGGGCGTGATCAAAGTATAGCCGTCGGTGGTCGCCTCTCCAAGCCGTGCCCCTACCGCGAGGATGACATCAGCCTGTTTGATCCGCTCGACTAGTTTCGGATTCGGGCCATATCCCAGATTGCCTGCCCAGGCGCGATCGCTGTTGCGCATCGCGTCCTGTCTGCGGAAAGCGCCGGCGACCGGGATACCCCAGCTCCGCGCAAAATAACCGAATGCGGCTCCTGTAGCTATGTCCCAGCCGGCTCCGCCGACGATCGCGACGGGCCGTTCCGCGCGGCGAAGGCAACTGACCACCCCTTGCACCGTTCCGGATGCCAGATAGGTAGCCTGCCGCTCCACCTTCGGCCGATCCACCGCCTCGACCACGTCGCACAGCATGTCCTCGGGCAGCGCGATCACCACCGGCCCGGGACGGCCGCTGGTCGCGACGTTCCAGGCGCGGGCGACATATTCGGGGATGCGCCGCGCGTCCTCGATCCGCGTCGCCCATTTGGCGAGGGGCGCGAACATCGCGGGCAGGTCGACTTCCTGGAAGCCCTCGCGGTCGCGCATGCCGCGGTCGACGTCGCCGATGAAGAGCAGCATCGGCTGCGAATCCTGCATCGCAACGTGCACGCCGATGCTCGCATTGGTCGCGCCGGGACCGCGGGTGACGAAGCACACGCCGGGGCGGCCGGTCATCGTGCCGTCGGCGCAGGCCATGAACGCGGCGCCGCCTTCCTGGCGACACGTGACCAGGTCGATCGACGGCGTGTCGTGCAGCGCGTCGAGCACGGCTAGGAAGCTCTCGCCCGGCACATGGAAGATACGGTCGCAGCCCTGTGCCACCAGATTGTCGACGAGGACCCGGCCCCCGGTTCGTTTGATGCTCATCGCGCCTGTCTAGAACGGCTGCGCGGGCCGCGTCACCCCCGCGCCATCTTGGAATCGTTTCGCAAAGTGATAGGCTGGCGGGATGGGGGAAAAATTCACGGCGCTCGCCGGCGTAGTCATCGTTTTCGGGCTGACCTTCGTGCTCATGCGCGCGATGTGGCGCCAGATGCGGCGCGTCAACGCGCATACCGCCGAGGCGGGGCGCGATCGCGCCGAAGCTGAGACGCATCCGCCGGTCGAGGAATGGGATCCGAAACAGGGCCGCTATGTGAGGCGGGACGGCGATCCTAATGCGGAACTGCTGCGGCAGGGCGCACGCAGCCGGTCGAGCGGCTGGCCGCTCGACCCCTGACGCAAAAAGGGCCGCGCGGTTGCCCGCGCGGCCCCTCTGGTTCGACGATCAGACGATCAGAAGCGGACGCCGATGCCGGCGACCACCTGGTCGCGGTTCAGGTCCAGCTCTTCGTAGCGCGAGTAGCGATACTCGACCTTGCCGTAGAACTTGCCGAAGTTGCGCTCGATGCCGCCGCCGAAGCGATAGCCGTCGGTGGTCGTGCCGCCGAGGCCGTCGATGTTGACGCGCGCGTTGGTCAGGCCGCCCTTGGCGTAGACCAGCGTGTTGGGGAGCGCGACGAAGCCGATACGGCCGCCGACATAGAGGTCGCGGCCGGCGCTGGCGCCAGCTTCCTTGGTGGTCGCACCGGTGATCTCGGTCTCGGCGCCGATCACGGCCTTGCCGATCTGATGGTCATAGCCGAACGCGCCGCCATAGGCGAAGCCGTCCTGGCCTTCGCCGGCGCCGCCGACATGATCCCAGCCGGCAGTCACTTCGACGCGCGGGCCGGTGAAGCTGCCATCCTGAGCGAAAGCGGGGGCTGCCGTCGCGGCCACCAGGGCGAGCGCCGTCGTTGCGAGAATACGCATACAAGTTCCTATCTTTTGGACTTTTTATTCAGGTTCGGATGGCCATCCGCAGCCTCAGATAGGCTTCCATTTCGCAGGTGCAATATGGCAATTTGATTACATCGCCGAGTGTGACTCTTATGCCACAGCGCCAGATTCTATCAAAAGTTGAAAGTCGGTTCACCTTTGCTTGACCGCTCCCGCGCGCCCGGATTATCGCCGGTGCAGGTCAGGAGAGAATCGCCCATGAAGAAGCTCTATCCCAATGCGGAGGCGGCGCTGGACGGGCTGCTGTTCGACGGCATGACGATCTGCGCGGGCGGCTTCGGCCTGTGCGGCATCCCCGAGCGGCTGATCGACGCGCTCCAGGCGTCGGGAGTCAAGGACCTCACCATCGCATCGAACAACGCCGGCATCGACAACGAGGGGCTCGGCAAGCTGCTCCGCTCGCGCCAGGTGAAGAAGATGATCTCCTCCTATGTCGGCGAGAACAAGGAGTTCGAGCGGCAGTATCTTGCGGGCGAGCTCGAAGTCGAATTCTGCCCGCAGGGCACGCTCGCCGAGCGCTGCCGCGCGGGCGGGGCGGGGATCCCGGGCTTCTACACCAAAACCGGCGTGGGCACGCAGGTGGCCGAGGGCAAGGAAGTCAAGGTCTTCGACGGAGAGGAATATGTCCTCGAGCGCGGCATCCGCGCCGACCTGTCGATCATCAAGGGCTGGAAGGCCGACGAGGCGGGCAACCTCATCTTCCGCAAGACCGCGCGCAACTTCAACCAGCCGATGGCGACCGCGGGTAAGATCTGCGTCGCCGAAGTGGAGGAAGTGGTGCCGGTCGGCAGCCTCGACCCCGACGCGATCCACTTGCCCGGCATCTATGTGAAGCGGCTGATCGTCGGCGCCCCCTACGACAAGAAGATCGAGTTCCGCACCACGCGGCCGCGCCCCGAAGCCGCCGGAGCGGCCTGATGCGCGCGGGTTTGTGCGCGGCGGCGGCGGTCTCCGCGGCGGGGCTGCTGCTCTCGGGTTGCGCGGCGGCACTGGTTGCCGCGCCGGTGGCGGCGGGGGCCAGCATCATGAAGTCGCGTCCGCGCACCGCCGAGCGCGAACCGCGCGCCGCGCAGCCGGCGCCCCGCCCGGGGCAGGTCTATACCGCCGCCGACGGCCAGCGGGTGCAGGTCACCGGCCTCACTGCGCTTCCGCCGCCCAGCGGTGCGCCCGGCATGCCGGCGGCTGCCACGGCCGGTGCGGCGGGAGCTGGCGTGCCGGCGGGGATGCAATATCTCTACGGCTCGGGCGAGGCGTCGGCGCTCAGCATCCAGGCCTATCAGGCGCTGTGGAACTTCATCCGGGTCGAGATCGGCTATCGCCGCGACAAGACCAAGATCAATTCGGTGGTGCTCTCGCCGGGCTCGACGCTGGAGAACCCGCGCTTCGAGACGTGCGGCAAGCGCCCGCTCGCGGTGGTGCTCGACGTCGACGAGACCGTGCTGCTCAACCTCGGCTACGAGGGCGACACCGCCGCGCGCGGCAACGCGCCCTACGATGCCGGCCGCTGGACCCGCTGGGAACAGACCGGCGCCGACAAGGTGGCCGCGGTCCCCGGCGCGGCCGAGGCGCTCGCCGCGGTGCGCCGCGAGGGGATCAAGGTGGTGTTCAACTCCAACCGCTCCGCCGCCACCGCCGATCAGACGCGTGCGGCGCTGGAGGCCGCGGGCCTCGGCCCCGCGGACCTGTTCGACACCTTGTGGCTGCGCGGCGAAGGCGAGCAGGGCGGCAAGGATGCGCGCCGCCAGCAGATCGCCCAGCGCTATTGCGTCGTCGCGATGGCGGGCGACCAGCTCGGCGACTTCAGCGACCTGTTCAACGCGCCCCAGCTTTCGGTGCGCGCGCGGCGCAACAGCGCGGGCGAGACGATGGTCTCGCAGCTCTGGGGCGCCGGCTGGTTCATGCTGCCCAACCCGGTCTACGGCACCGGGCTCAAGGGCGGCACCGACGACATCTTCCCGGCCGACAAGCGCTGGACCGATCCGCAGGAGAGCAAGTGATGCCCTGGACCCGTGACGAAATGGCCGCGCGCGCCGCGAAGGAGCTCCAGGACGGCTTCTACGTCAATCTGGGGATCGGCATCCCCACTTTGGTGGCGAACCACATTCCGGAGGGCGTGGAGGTCACGCTCCAGTCCGAGAACGGCATGCTCGGCATCGGGCCCTTTCCCTATGACGACGAAGTCGATCCCGACCTGATCAACGCGGGCAAGCAGACGATCTCCGAGCTGCCCAGCTCGGTCTATTTCAGCTCGTCGGACAGCTTCGCAATGATCCGCGGCGGGCATATCGACCTGACCGTGCTCGGCGCGATGGAAGTCAGCGAAGGCGGCGACATCGCCAACTGGATGATCCCGGGCAAGATGATCAAGGGCATGGGCGGCGCGATGGACCTGGTCGCGGGCGTCAAGAAGATCATCGTCGTGATGGAGCATGTCTCCAAGAACGGCGATCCCAAGTTCATCCCTGGCTGCACGCTGCCGCTGACGGGCAAGAACGTCGTCGACATGATCATTACCGATCTCGCCGTGTTCCAGCGGCCGGACCACAATTCGCCCTTCCGGCTGATCGAACTGGCGCCGGGCGTGAGCGCCGAGGAAGTGGCGGCCAAGACCACCGCGCATTTCGAGCGCTGACCGCGGAGCAAGGGGGGTGTTCCGCAGCGGCAATACGTCCGCGCTCGAAGCGCTGGGCGTGAAGGGCTCCAATCTCTCGGTCGCGCTCGAGGGTGATCGGCTGGTGCTGAGCGGGCGCGACGGCGGCACGGTGGCGATCCCCGCGCATGCCGTCGAGCGGCTGCGGCATTTCGGCACCGAGCAGGTGCACGAGCTGGAGGGAAGCATCGCGGCGACGCTCGAGGCCAAGATCTGGTGGAGCGGCAGCCCGCGCCCGGTGGTGCTGACTGCGATCGCGGGCCAGGGCGGCGATTATCGCGCGACCATCCTGGACTTCGCCGAGCGGGTTGCGGCGGCGCATGGACCCGGCCGGCTGCAACTGGGGCCCGGCTATGCGACTGCCATCGTCAACCTGCTGATCGTCGTGCCGCCGTGCCTGCTGCTGTTCGCGCTGCTGGTCGGCGTGTCGATCCTCGACGGCGGCTGGTGGTGGCTGGCGACGGCGGTGATCGCGCCCCTGTTCCTGTGGCTGGGCGGCCGCAACCTGGCGTCGCGCTGGCCCAGGCGGGTGCGCAGCATCGAGGCGTTCCGGGCGGGGCTCGCCTGAGCCCAATCGCCGTTTGACGCTTGGGCGCGCGAGGCGTAGCCTTCGTCCCATGCTGGGCTGGTTCCGCCGCCGCTATCTCGACCTGCTGGGCTCGATCTACATCTACAACGAGCACCGCGGGTACACGAGCATCGACCGGGTGCTGGAGGCGGTGCGCGCGCGCTCGCCCGACGATCATGCGCTGATCGCCGCGATCGAGAAGCACCGCGCCGACGAGCGCAAACACTATCTGATGTTCAAGCGCTGGTACCAGATGCAGGGGCGGATGCCGCTCAAGGTCGATCGCACCTGCGGCCATATCGACCGCTTCGTCGAGATCATGTTCCGCCGCACGATCGACGACCTCGACACCGACGCCGTGATCGCGAGCGACCGGCTGTTCGAGCGGCTGTGCCGCGTGATCATGCTCACCGAGCAGCGCGGCTATCGCCAGGTCGACGTCCTGCTCCACCACCCGATGGTGCGCACCGACAAGGTGCTGATGAAGATCTTCCAGGTGATCGAGCGCGACGAGCCGAGCCACTGGGCGCCGTACGAGGGCTGGCTGAAGGCGCACGGCAAGCGCGCGCCCAAATGGTGGGAGAAGGCGGTGGACGGCTTCATCCACTCCGAGCTGCTGTTCCTCAAGCTGCCGGCGCTGTTCCTGAACCCGTGGATCGGCAGGCGCACCGACTGGGCCGATGCGGGCGAGCCGGCGGACCGGCTGGCCTCTACGGTGCCGGCGCTGGCCTGAGCGATCACCTGTCGGCGGTTCCGCTCGGTTGGAGCCTCCCCTCATCCGACTTCGCCGGTGCAAGCCATTTCCCGCCTCATCCGGCTCCGCTATCCGCAGCGCATGCGGATTCTCCTCACAGGTTCCTCGGGCTGGCTCGGCCGTTTCCTTGCCCCGATGCTTCGCAATCGCGGCGACACCGTCGTAGGGCTCGACGTCGCGCCGGGTGCGGACACGCAGCTGATCGGCTCGGTGGCCGATCGCGCGCTGGTCGATCGCATCTTCGGCGAGCACGGCATCGAGGCGGTGGTCCACGCCGGCGCGCTCCACAAGCCGGACATCGCGCGCTACTCGGCGCAGGCGTTCGTCGACGTCAACGTCACCGGCACGCTCAACCTGCTCGAGGCTGCACGCGCCGCGGGCAACGACCGGTTCGTCTTCACTTCGACCACGTCGCTGATGATCAGCCAGGCGATCCGCGACGAGCATGCCGGCGAGGCGGTGTGGCTCGACGAGGCGAGCGCGCCCATCGAGCCGCGCAACATCTATGGCGTCACCAAGCTCGCCGCCGAGCAGCTCTGCCGGCTGGCCTGGGCGGAGAGCGGGATGGGGTGCGTCGTGCTGCGCACCAGCCGCTTCTTCCCCGAGGAGGACGATACGCACCGTGCGCTCTCGGGCGAGAACATGAAGGCCAACGAGCTGCTCCACCGGCGGCTGACCGTGGAGGATGCGGCGCGGGCGCACGTCGCGGCGCTCGACCGGGTGCCCGAGATCGGCTTCGGCACCTTCATCGTCTCGGCGCCGACGCCCTTCGCGCGCGAAGATTGCGTGGAGCTCAAGCGCGACGCCGCAAGCGTAATCGCGCGCTATTTCCCCGATGCGTCCAAGTTATACGCTGCCAAAGGCTGGGAATTACCGGGATCGATCGGGCGTATCTATGACGCCAGACTTGCCGAGCGGGTCCTCGGCTTTCGGTGCGAGACCGGTTTTGCTGCGGTTCTGGATGCCTTGCGGAGAAGCGATACGCTCCCGTTCGCGCACGATCCGCATTATGTCTCGCCCAAGGAAGTAGAGGGCGCTGCGTAACTTACGCCCCCTGCTGGTAAGATTATCCCGTAACTGATTGATCTTCCTCGGGGGAGGGGAATATGCGCTGGGTTATCCGCGGCCTGCTGGGGCTTGCCGCGATCGTCGTCGTTGCCTTGGCCGTGGTCTATGCGGGGGCCGAATGGATGCTCCGCAAGGCGCATGCCGTGCCCAACGAGAGCATCGCCGTGCCCACCGATACGGCCTCGATCGCCGAGGGCGCCCGGATGGCGCGCATCGCGAGCTGCCGCGACTGCCACGGCCGCGAAGGCGAGGGGAAGGTGCTGTTCGAGGCGCCGGGGCTCGGCCGCATCGCGCCGCCCTCGCTCGCGCGCATCGCCGCCACGCACAGCAACGACGAGCTGGTCCGCGCGGTCCGCTACGGCGTGCACAAGGACGGATCGTCGCTGATGATCATGCCCACCCATGCGCTGCGCAATCTCTCGGACCAGGACCTGGGCCGGATCGTCGCCTGGATCCGCACGCTGAAGCCGGGGCCGAAGGATTCGACCGCCACCATGTCCTACGGCCCGATCGGGCGTGCGCTGATCCTGGCGGGCAAGCTGCCGCCGATGGCTACGGTCGGCAAGGTCGCCGAGGCGGCGCGCCCGACGAACATGGGGCGCTACGTCGTCGATTTCGCCTGCACTGCCTGCCACAAGCTGCACCAGCAAGGCGTGATGGAGGACGGCGCGACCAAGGTGCCCGCGCTCGCGCCCATGGTCGCAGCCTATGACCCGGCGAAGCTCAAGAAATTGCTGCGCACCGGCGTTGGCTCCAAGCCTGACCACGGCATCATGAGCGTGGTGGCGCGCGAGAGCTTCGCGGCGCTCACCGACCAGGAAATCGACGCCGTCCAGGCCTATCTGAAAGGCGAGATGGACCGCGAGTTGGACCGGGCGTCGCCGCAATAGCCCCTTCCCGCAGGGGCTTGGCGGGGGAGCCTTCACGCATGGGCTTCCCCGCCAACCTATGAAAGCTCGGCTTCGCGACGTAAAATTGCGGAATGGGTTGCCGCAGCGCAATATCGGATTAGATGGCCGTCATGGCCAGCAAACCCCGCACCCTGTACGAGAAGATCTGGGCCGACCACGTCGTGGAGCGCCGCGACGACGGCACCTGCCTCATCTACATCGACCGCCACCTCGTCCATGAAGTGACGAGCCCCCAGGCATTCGCCGGGCTTCGCGCCGCCGGCCGGCCGGTGCGGCGGCCCGACCTTACGCTCGCGGTTCCCGACCATAATCTTCCGACGACGCCGCGCGTCGATGCGGCGGGGCGTCCGCTGCCGATCGCCGATCCGGCGAGCGCGGACCAGCTCGCGGCGCTGCGCGCCAACGTCGCCGAATTCGACGTGCCCTATATCGACGCGCTCGATGCGCGGCAGGGGATCGTGCATGTCGTGGGGCCGGAGCAGGGCTTCACGCTTCCGGGCACTACCCTGGTGTGCGGCGACAGCCATACTTCGGCGCACGGCGCGCTGGGCGCGCTGGCGTTCGGCATCGGCACCAGCGAAGTCGAGCATGTCCTCGCCACCCAGACGCTGCTGCTCTCGCCGTCGAAGACGATGGAGATCCGCGTCGACGGCACGCTCGGCTTCGGCGTGAGCCCGAAGGACGTGGTGCTGGCGATCATCGGCCGCATCGGCGCGGCGGGCGGCACCGGCTATGTCGTCGAATATACCGGCGAGGTCATCCGTGCCATGTCGGTCGAGGGGCGGCTGACGGTCTCGAACATGTCGATCGAGGGCGGGGCGCGTTCGGGTCTGATCGCGCCCGACGACAAGACGTTCGAATATCTGAAGGGCCGTCCGCTCGCCCCCTCGGGCGCGGATTGGGAGAAGGCGGTCGCCTATTGGCGCACGCTGCCGACCGACGCCGCGGCGCAGTACGACCGCGTCGTGCGGCTCGAGGCGAGCGACATCGCGCCTTCGCTGACCTGGGGCACCAGCCCCGAGGACGTGGTGTCGATCACCGGCGCCGTGCCCGATCCCGAGAGCTTCGCCGACGCGTCGAAGCGCGCCGCCGCGCAGAAGTCGCTCGATTACATGGGCCTCGCGCCCGGCACCGCGATGCAGGACATCGGCATCGAGCATGTCTTCATCGGATCGTGCACCAACAGCCGCATCGAGGACCTGCGCGCCGCCGCGGCGGTGGTGAAGGGCCGCCACGTCGCCGACCGCATCCGCCAGGCGCTGATCGTGCCGGGCTCCGGCCTGGTCAAGCGCCAGGCCGAGGCCGAGGGGCTCGACCGCATCTTCACCGAGGCCGGCTTCGAATGGCGCGAGCCCGGCTGCTCGATGTGCCTCGCCATGAACCCCGATAAAGTCCCGAGTGGCGAACGTTGTGCTTCAACCTCTAATAGAAACTTCGTAGGTAGACAGGGTCCGGGGGCGCGTACGCACCTGCTTTCGCCGGCCATGGCGGCAGCAGCTGCGGTCACTGGGCGCTTGACCGACGTCAGGGATCTGGTGTCGGCGGATGCGTAAAGGGGTGGCACGACATGAAGCGGGCGCTGGTTGCGTTGATTACGGGTACGGTGCTGTGCGGCCTGGCCGCAGCCTATGCGAGCGCAGTGGAGAGCCGACCGGCTTCCGCTGTGGCGCGGGCACCGGCCGTCTGATCGTCGCGGTCTCCGCCCGCGAAGCGCGGGAGGAGGCATGATGACGATATTGGGATCCCTGCTGCTGGCCGTCGCGGCTGGCGGAGCACCCGTTCCTGCTGCGGACGTCGAGCTGTGGCGGCTCGATTGCGGCGAAATCGCCGTTTCGGACTTCGCCGAATTCAGTGACAGCCATCGCTATGACGGCAAGCCGTACAGGCTCGTCGACAGCTGCTACCTGATCCGCCACGGCGACGATTATCTGCTGTGGGATACCGGGCTCCCCGGCGAGCTCGAGGGCAAGTCGAACGTCGACGGCGTCTTCACGGTGAGCGTGAAGCAGCGGATCTTGCCGCAGCTCGCGCGGATCGGAGTGAAGCCCGGGCAGATCGATTTCGTCGGCATCAGCCACAATCACTTCGATCATATCGGCCAGGCCGCCGACTTCCCCGGCGCGACGCTGCTGATCGGCGCGCAGGACCTCGAGGCGCTGCGCACCCAGGCGCCCGACCGCCGCGACCGGGTCAAGCCCTGGCTCGACGGCGGCAGCAAGGCGCAGCCGGTGACGGGCGACCATGACGTGTTCGGCGACGGCAGCGTGGTCATGCTCGGCATGCCCGGCCATACCGACGGCCACCATTCGCTGCTGGTCCGGCTCAGGCAGACCGGCCCCGTGCTGCTCTCCGGCGACCAGTTCCACGCAAGCGAGAGCTTCGAGAAGAACGAAGTGCCCAGCTTCAACAGCAACCGCGCCGACACGCTCGCCTCCAGCGACCGTTTCCGCGCCATCGCCGCGAACCTGAAGGCGCGCGTCGTGATCCAGCACGAGCCCGCCGACGTCGCCAAGCTTCCCGCCTTTCCTGCGAGTGCCCGCTGATGGAACCCGTCATCAAGGTCGAAGGGCGCGCCTACCCCTGGGGCGCCAAGAACATCGACACCGACATCATCATCCCCGCGCACTGGCTCAAGACCACGACGCGCGAGGGGTTGGGCAGGGGCGCGTTCGAGACGGTGCGCGCGCAGCCCGGCAACATCTTCGACGATCCGCGCTACGCCGGCGCGCCGGTGCTGGTGGCGGGCGACAATTTCGGCTGCGGGTCGAGCCGCGAGCACGCCGCCTGGGCGCTCGCCGACCTGGGCATCAAGGCCGTTATCGCGCCGAGCTTCTCGGACATCTTCTCGGGCAATGCCTTCAAGAACGGCATCGTGCCGGTGGTGCTGCCGCAGGAGGCGATCGACCGGCTGGTCGAAGTCGCGACGACCGACGAGATCACCGTCGACCTGGAGACGATGACCGTCACCACGCCCTTCCAGGACCGCTTTCCCTTCGAGCTCGACGCCTTCCGCCGCGCCTGCCTGATGCAGGGGCTGGACGAGATCGGGATGACGCTGGCAAAGGATACCGCGATTTCGAAATATGAGTCCGGTGTCGCGGCGGCGCGGCCCTGGATCGCGGGGAGAGGCGGGCATGAAGGCACTGCTGTCGAAGGCGCCGGGCGGACCTGAGACTCTAAGTCTCGAGGAACTTCCCGATCCCGTGGCGGGGCCGGGCCAGGTGCTGGTCGCGGTAAAGGCCTGCGCGATCAACTATCCCGACGTCCTGATCATCGAGGACAAATATCAGTTCAAGCCGCAGCGCCCCTTCGCGCCGGGCGGCGAGATCGCCGGCGTCGTCGAGGCGCTGGGTGAGGGCGTGACCGGCTTCGCGCCCGGCGACCGGGTGCTCGGGGTGATCGGGCATGGCGGGCTGGCGGAGAAGGTGGCGGTCGACGCGGCGCGGCTCCAGCGGCTGCCGGAGGGGCGCAGCTTCGAGGAAGGGGCGGCGCTGCTCCTCACCTATGCCACCACCATCCATGCGCTGCTCGATCGCGGCAAGCTGCGCGAGGGGCATACGCTGCTCGTGCTCGGCGCGGCGGGCGGCGTGGGCCTGGCGGCGGTTGAGCTGGGCAAGGCGTTCGGCGCGACGGTGGTCGCCGCGGCATCGTCCGAGGAAAAGGCCGCGGCTGCCGCGGCCGCCGGCGCGGACCGCACGATCGTCTATCCGCGCGGACCGTTCGACAAGGAAGGTTCGAAGGCGCTGGCCGATGCCTTCAAGGCCGCGGTCGGGCCGCAGGGCGCCGATGTGATCTACGATCCGGTCGGCGGCGACTATGCCGAGCCGGCGCTGCGCGCGATCGGCTGGGAGGGGCGCTATCTGGTGGTCGGCTTCCCCGCCGGCATCCCGCGGCTGCCGCTCAACCTGACCCTGCTCAAGAGCTGCGACGTCTGCGGGGTCTTCTGGGGCGCCTTCGCCGCGCGCGAGCCCAAGGCCAACCAGGCGCATGTCGAGCGGCTCTTCCGCCTGTTGGGCGAAGGCCGGATCGCGCCGCGCGTGACCGGGAGCTTCGCGCTGGAGGACGGCGGCAAGGCGATCGCGAAGATGGCCGCGCGGGAAGCGATCGGGAAGCTGGTGGTGCGGGTGGGCTGATCCTACCACTGCCGGGGAGGATCGCTTGCCTTGCCCCGGCCGCCCTCCTATCTCCGGCGAAACGGCATCAAAGGGGCTTGAGGAGCACATGACGACTTTCGACGATCGCGAGCGGGCATTCGAGGCGAAGTTCGCACGCGACGAGGAAATGGCGTTCCGCGTCACTGCGCGACGCAACCGGCTGGTGGGCCAGTGGGCAGCGGCCAAGATGAACCTCACCCCCGAGGAGACCGACGCCTATGCCAAGGCCGTCGTCCAGGCCGAGTTCGAGGAAGCCGGCGACGAGGACGTGATCCGCAAGGTGCTGGGCGACCTGCTGGCCGCCGGCGTGGATGTGGACGAGGCCATGGTGCGCCGTGCGCTCGACGAGCAGCTCGTCGAGGCGCGCCGCCAGCTGCTGGAAGCCAAGTAAGATGCCGATGCCCGCGGCCGAGATCGAGGCGCTGATCAAGGCGGGCATCCCCGATGCCCGGGTCGAGATCACCGACCTTGCCGGCGATGGGGATCATTATGCCGCGCGGGTGGTGAGCCCGATGTTCAAGGGCATGCCGCGGGTGCGCCAGCACCAGGCGGTCTATGCCGCGCTGGGTGGCCGGATGGGCGGAGTGCTCCACGCGCTCCAGCTCACCACCGAAGCGCCAGTCGAGGAGTAAGGACAAGTGACCGACGAAGTGCAGGACCGCATCCAGGGCCTGGTGGACAGCAACGACGTGCTCCTCTTCATGAAGGGCAGCCCGCTCTTCCCGCAGTGCGGCTTCTCGAGCCGCGCGGTGGCGATCCTCAACCATCTCGGCGTCGCGTTCGAGAGCGTCGACGTGCTCCAGGACCAGGGCATCCGCCAGGGCATCAAGGCCTACTCGGACTGGCCGACGATCCCGCAGCTCTATGTGAAGGGCGAATTCGTCGGCGGATCGGACATCATGATGGAGATGTTCGAGAGCGGCGAGCTCCAGCAGCTGCTGGCCGACAAGGGCGCGGCGAAGGCCTGACGGCCTAGGGTACCCCGGCCTTCGCCGGCGTGCGACTCGCTGCGGGCGAAATGCCCCACTTCATATCGTTCTGTCAGGAAAACCCGGGTCGGGTGGGCCGCGCGACCGGTCAGCAGCAGCGGCCCACCCTGGAATGAAGCGTTGAAACGCTACGGGTGCCGAGGAAGATGCAGCCGGCGTGCCACTTGTTGCAAGCCTTTGTTTTCTGCGGCTCACGGTGGTTAACGCCTGCTGAGCGACCCCCGCTGCTGTAAGCACTTCCGACAGTTCCGCCCCCGAAAGAAGCCGCGCCTGCCGCAACGGCACGCCGCGCCGTTCAGCCAAGGTTCACCCTATTGACTACAGACGTAATCGTGACGATTACACGCGTAGTCGAGAGGGGATCATGACTGAACGGATCAGCGACGCCGAACACGCCGTGATGGAGGTGCTCTGGGAGGAGTCGCCGCTCACCGCGCAGGAAGTGGCCGAGCGCGTGCCCGCCGAGCGCGAGTGGAGCGCCAACACGGTCAAGACCTTGCTCGGGCGGCTGCTCGCCAAGAGCATCATCGCGCATGAGGAAGACGGGCGGCGCTATCGTTACCGCCCGCTCGTGGAGCGTGCCGACTATGTCGCCGGCGAATCGCGCAAGCTGATGGACCGACTGTTCGGCGGCCGGCTGACGCCGCTGGTGGCGCACCTGGCCGAGCGCGATGCGATCACCGACGAGGATATCGCCGAGATCGAGGCCCTTTTGAAGGAGCTCAAGCAATGATCGGCTGGGCGCTGGAAACCCTGATCGCCACCACGCTGCTGATGCTGCTCGTGCTCGCGCTCCGCGGGCCGGTGCGCAAGGCGTTCGGCGCACACATGGCCTATGCGCTATGGCTGCTCCCGGTAGCGCGCCTGCTGCTTCCGCAGGTGCCCGAAGGCTGGCGCGAGCAGGCGGCCGCGCCGGTCGCGGTGGCGAGCGACGTGATCGTTGCCTATGTGGTCGAGCCGATCTCGCTCTCAGCGACGCCTGGCGGCACGGCAGTGGTGTCGTCGCCGGTCGACTGGATCTTCCTGGCCTTGGTCGCCTGGGCCGGTGGCGCGGTGCTCTTCCTCGCTTATCACCTCTTCGCGCACAGCCGCTACACCGCGAAGCTGCTCCGCCGCGCTCGGCTCGATCGCACCGTGGCCCAGGGCAAGGTGCGCGTGATCGAGACCGACGCCGCGCACGGGCCGCTCGCCTTCGGCGTGTTCCGCAAATACGTCGCCTTTCCGCGCGATTTCGCCGAGCGCTACGACGAGCTCGAGCGCGACCTCGCGCTGGCGCACGAGCTGGGCCACCATGCCCGCGGCGACCTGATCGCCAACTGGGTCGCGCTCGTGGTCCTCTCCATCCACTGGTTCAACCCGGTCGCCTGGAGGGCCTTCCGCGCCTTCCGTGCCGACCAGGAAATGGCCTGCGACGCCCTGGTGCTCGCCGGCCGCGCCCAGGCACTGCGCCATGCTTATGGCCGTGCGATCGTCAAGTCCGCGCATGGGGGTGCGGTCTCGGCGGCATGTCACTTGCACACGATAAATGAAGTCAAAGGGAGGCTACGCATGCTTTCGAAGACCCGGAAACATTCCCCCATCCGCACGGCCGCGGGACTGGCCGGAGTGGGCGCATTGTCGCTCGCCGCGCTGGGGTTGACTGCCTCGGGCACCCAGGCGGCCGAGAAGATCAAGGACAAGGTCGGCGCCACGATCGGCGTCGATCTCGAGCAGGCCGCACCGGCACCCGCTGCACCGCCGGCGCCGCCCGCCGCCGCCGAGCTGCCCGAACCCCCGGCCGCGCCTGCTGCCGAGGTCGCCCCTGCTGCCGAGGCTGCGCCCGCGGCGCCCGCCGCTCCGCGCATCGAGCGCCATGTTTATCGCTTTGCGGAGGGCAAGGGCGAGAAGGGCAAGCAGATCCGCAAGGTCGTGGTCGTCCATGCCGACGGCACCACCCAGGAAACCGAAGTCCCCGACATCGATGCGATCCGGGCCTCGATCCCCGAGATCCGGGACGGCAAGTGCGGCAAGGGCGCCAACCCTACCGTCGAGCACCGCGAAGAGGGCGGGCGCAAGATCATGATCATCTGCTCGGATCGGATCGCGATGCAGGCCGCCGACGCCGAGCGCATGGCCTCCTTCCACAAGCGCTTCGGCATGCAGTCGGCGCTGATGGGGCTGCGCCACGCGCGCAGCTCGGTCGAGGCCGAGCGCAACATCAGCGCGGAGGAGCGCGCCAAGGCGCTCAAGGGCATCGACGAGGCGATCGCCGAGCTCGAGAAGGACAAGTCCGAGGACTGACGAGAGGGAGGGCGCCCGCTGGAGCCTTTGCGGACGCCCTTCGCGGGGCCGGCTGAACTCCTTCGCAGCCGGCCCCGTTTCGTTCCCGACAAGGGGAGCGCCCTTGTCTTGCCGGGCGGCAGAGGCCATCTCGCGAACATGATCGAAGCCCCTGTCGGCGAAGCGCTCGCGGTCGGCCCGCTGGTGACCAGGGTGCTGGCACCCAATCCTTCGCCCTTCACCTATACCGGCACCCAGACCTATCTGGTCGGCACCGAGGTGCTGGCGGTGATCGATCCCGGTCCTGACGATCCGCGCCACATGGACGCGCTGCTCGCCGCGATCGCCGGTCGGCCGGTCCAGGCGATCCTGTGCACCCACACGCATCGCGATCACAGCCCCGCCGCCGCGCCGCTCAAGGCGCTGACCGGCGCCGAGATCGTCGGCTGCGCGCCGTTGACGTTGGAGGATGCGGGGCCGCGCGCCGACGCCGCCTTCGACACGAGCTATGCGCCCGACCGCGTGCTGGCCGACGGCGAGCGCGTCGCGGGGCCCGACTGGACGCTGACCGCGGTGGCGACGCCGGGCCATACCTCGAACCATCTCTGCTTCGCGCTGGAGGAGACCGGCGCGCTGTTCAGCGGCGACCATGTGATGGGTTGGTCCACGACGGTAGTCGCGCCGCCCGACGGTGACATGGCGGCCTATATGGCGAGCCTCGACAGACTGATGGCGCGCAAGGACAGCGTCTATTTCCCGGCGCATGGGGAGCCGATCGAGAAGCCGCAGCGCTTCGTCCGCGGGCTGATGGGGCACCGCAAGCAGCGCGAGGGGCAGATATTGCGACTGCTGCGCCAGCACGTCGGCGCGATCCCGGCGATGGTCGAGCGCATGTACGTCGGGCTCGACCCGCGGCTCACAGGGGCGGCGGGCCGTTCGGTATTGGCGCACCTCATCGACCTTCAGGCGCGCGGGCTGGTGGTGCAGGAGGGCGAGGGTTGGACGCTCGCGGCGTGAAGGCCTGGGGCTGCCTGAAGTTCGCCGCGTTGCTGGCCGCGGTGGTGCTCGCGATCGGTGTGGGCTTCTGGTTCCTCAGCGATACGGTGAAGCGCCAGTTCACCGGGCCCGATCCAGTCACCGTCGCCCAAGCGAGCCTGCAGGGGCTGCGCGAGCAGAACCGGCTCACCACCTTCGCCGCGCGCTATGTGGCGGTGGTCACTTCGAAGCAGAGCCGGCTGGGGATGACGGCGCAGAAGACGCTCATCATGCCGGGCATGGTCCGCTACGAAGTCGACCTGTCCAAGCTCCAGCAGCATAATCTCGAATGGGACGCCGCCGCCAACCGGCTCACGATCACGCTGCCGCCGGTCGAAGTGATGGGGCCGCAGATCGACCTCGACAATATCCGCGAATATTCGGGCGGCGGCATCCTCATGCGGCTGACCGACATCGAGAGCCGGCTCGACGAGGCGAACCGCAAGGCCGGGCAGCAGGAGCTGGTTCGCCAGGCACGCGAAGAGACGCCGATGAAGCTCGCAAAGGACGCGACGCGCCGCGCGGTCGAGCGTAGTTTCGTCATGCCGCTCAAGGCCGCCGGGCTGGACGCCAGCGTCCGGGTCTATTTCCCCGACGAGCGCAGCGGCGCCAGCAGCGAGGTCTGGGACGTGTCGCGTCGGGCCGAGGATGTGCTCGCCAACCGGAATTGAGGTCGTTCCCCGCTTGATCCGCGGACGCGGCGGGGCCATGTCCCCGCGCATACGAGTGTTTCATGGGGCGAAGGTAAGATGGACGCACGCAACGGCATCGGCGGCAGCCTGGCAGGGCTCGACCTTCGCGCCGAGATCGATCGGCTGCGCAAGGAGCGCAATGCCGTCATCCTCGCGCATTACTACCAGAAGCCCGAGCTGCAGGACCTGGCCGATTTCGTCGGCGACAGCCTCGACCTCAGCCGCAAGGCGGCCGAGACCGACGCGGATGTGATCGCCTTCTGCGGCGTGCGCTTCATGGCTGAGACCGCCAAGATCCTCTCGCCCGACAAGATCGTCGTGCTGCCCGACATGAACGCGGGGTGCAGCCTCGAAGACAGCTGCCCGCCCGAGCAGTTCGCCGCGTTCCGCGCGCAGCATCCGGACCATATCGCGCTGACCTACATCAACTGCTCGGTCGAAGTGAAAGCGCTGAGCGACATCATCGTCACCAGCTCCTCGGCCGAGCGGATCCTCGCGCAGATCCCGCCCGAGCAGAAGATCATCTTCGGGCCCGACCGCAACCTGGGCGGCTATCTGACGCGCAAGACCGAGCGCGAGATGCTGCTGTGGCCCGGCGTGTGCATCGTGCACGAGGCGTTCAGCGAGACCGAGCTGCTCAAGCTCAAGGCCGAGTATCCCGGCGCGCCGATCGCCGCGCACCCCGAATGCCCGCCCCACATCCTCGACCATGCCGATTATGTCGGCTCGACGCGCGGCATCCTCGAATTCGCGCAGAGCTTCCCCGGCGACACGCTGATCGTCGCGACCGAGCCGCACATCATCCACCAGATGGAGAAGGCGCTGCCGGGCAAGACCTTCATCGGCGCGCCCGGTGCCGACGGCAACTGCAACTGCAACATCTGCCCGTACATGGCGCTCAACAACATGGAGAAGCTCTACCTCGCGCTGCGCGACCTCGAGCCGCGGATCGAGATCGAGGAAGATATGCGCCTCAAGGCCAAGAAGAGCCTCGACCGGATGCTCGAAATGGCCAGCTCCAGCGTTGGTTACGGCGACCTCGGCCCGGTGCGCGTGACGGGCGACTGAGGCAACAGTGGACGCGCCGCCGGCGCGTCTCATTGGAAACATTGCAGGAATATGGCAGCCTTTGCGACCGGGGCTGCCCAGGCTCTCCTATAAAGGACTCGATCGTTCCCCGCGCATTCCGGTGCCGGAGGAACAGGAACTGACGCACGCAGGCATTGCCGGCGCTGCAGATCGAGCAAATTGGAGCCCCGACGTGTCGCTGTCGAACCTGTCCATTTCCCGCAAGCTCATGGGAGCCTTTGCGGCCATCATCCTGGTCTTCGTCGCAGTCGCGGCGCTCGTCTTCTCGAACCTCGCTACGCTCGAGTACACGCAAGCGGAAAAAGATCGCTCGCTCGACGCGATGCGCAGTGCGCAGACGATGCTGACCAAGGTGCTGGAGCAGCAGAATGCCGCGCGCGGCTTCGCGCTGCTTGCGAAGGACGAGTTCCGCAAGACCTATGACGAGAACGGCGCCGAGATCTTCGAAACCATCGAAGCCTTCAAGGCGCACTCGACCTCCCAGGAGCAGCGCCAGCGGGCGGACGAGCTCGCGGCCCATGTGAACGAGCTTCGCGGCAAGCTCGACCATATCATCGAGCTCGCGCGCAACCCCGCTACCCGCGGCGAGGCGGCAGAGCTTTCGGGCGTGAAGATGCTCGGCAAAATCCGTCCGGTCATCGCTGAAATCCAGAAGGTGCAGCAGGAACGCGTCGACGCCAAGAGCAAGGCGGAGCTGGAGGCCCAGAACGCCGCCCGCTATGCGATCTGGATCGGGGGCTTCGTTGCCATCGCGCTGGCGGGCCTGTTCGGCTGGCTGCTGTCGCGGACGGTCGCGGTGCCGGTGCGTGACCTCACTGCGACGATGAAGTCGCTCGCCGAAGGCAACAACCATGTCGACGTGCGCGGCACCGAGCGTGGCGATGAAATCGGCGCCATGGCCAAGGCGGTGCTCGTGTTCCGCGAAGCCGCGGTCGAGAAGGAAAAGCTCGATGCGGCAAAGAAGATCGCCGACGCCGAGCAGAAGCTGGTCGTCGAATCGCTCGAGAAGGGCCTCGGCAAGCTGGCGGAGGGCGATCTCACCGCGAACATCACCGCCGAGTTCTCGCCCTCCTATGCGACCGTGAAGACCAACTTCAACGATGCGCTTGCCAGCCTGCGCGAGCTGATCGGCTCGGTGATGGACTCGACCGCCGCGATCCGCACCGGATCGAGCGAGATCGCCCAGGCGTCCGAGGACCTCGCGCGCCGCACCGAAGCCAATGCTGCCAGCCTGGAGGAAACCTCGGCCGCGGTCACGCAGATGGACCAGCGTCTCAAGGCGACCGCCGCTGCTGCCGGCCGCACCGTCGAGCGTGCCGATGGCGCGATCAGCACCGTCTCTGGCGGCCGCGGCATTGCCGATGAAGCGGTCCAGGCGATGACGCGCGTGTCCGAGAGCGCAAAGGGCATCGACAGCGTGATCGAGGGCCTCGACAAGATCGCCTTCCAGACGCGCGTTCTCGCGATGAACGCCGCGGTCGAGGCTGGCCGTGCCGGCGAGGCGGGCCGCGGCTTCGCGGTGGTCGCCGATCTCGTCTCGGCGCTCGCGATGCGCGCCGAGGAAGAAGCCGGCCGCGCCCGTGACCAGCTCACCGCCACCCAGACCGACATTGTCGCGGCAGTGGAGATGGTCGAGAAGGTCGACAACGCGCTCGCCAACATCTCGGGCGACGTGGGCGAAGTGCACCAGCTGCTCGGCGAGATCGCTGCGGACAACCAGGCGCAGTCGACCGCGATCACCCAGATCAGCGCTGCGATCGGCACGATGGACCAGTCGACCCAGCAGAATGCGGCGATGGTCGAGGAGACCTCGGCTGCGGCACGCAACCTCAACAGCGAAGTGACTGGGCTCGCCGAGCAGGCAGCCAAGTTCGTCATCGGCAACGATGCGCGTCGCGCGGTCTCGCCGACGCGCGCCGCGCTCCCGGCCAAGCCGGCGAAGCCCGCCGCCAAGGCCAAGCCGGCCGCCTATGTCTCGCCGGTCAAGCCGCTGGCCGCGGCCCCGCTGGCCAACGGCAACGGCGCTGCGCACGACGACTGGACTTCGTTCTAACGCGCCAGCGTCGGGTTGGAGAACGGGGCGTCGCGGTCAGTCCGCGGCGCCCCTTTTGCTTGCGCGCGCGCAGGACGGTTCAACATGCGCTCGCATTGTTCTAGGGGAGGGCCATGCCCTTCTCGCTCGACCATTTCGATCTCGACAGCTTCGTCCGTTCCACTCTCGCCGAGGACCTCGGCGACGCGGGCGACATCACCTCCGCCGCGGTGATCCCCGCCGATGCGGTCTTCACCGGCGTGATGGACAGCCGCGACGCGATCACTGTCGCGGGGCTGCCGATCGCGGAGGCCTTTTTCCGCGCGCTCGACCCTGGGGTGCGGATCGAGCGACTGGTCGAGGACGGGGCGAACGTGGCCGCGGGCACCGACCTGCTGCGCCTCGAAGGCCGCGCACGGGCACTGCTCACCGCCGAGCGTTCGGCGCTCAACACCGTCCAGCACCTCTCGGGCATCGCCACGCTGACCCGGTCCTATGTCGACCAGATCGCGGGCACAGGCGCGACGCTGCTCGACACGCGCAAGACGCTGCCGGGCCTCCGCGTGCTCGAGAAATATGCGACGCGGATGGGAGGCGCCGAGAACCATCGCATGGGGCTGTGGGACGCGGCGATGATCAAGGACAATCACGTCGCGGTCGCCGGCTCAGTGGGCGAGGCGGCGCGCCGTGCCGTCGCGGCCGGGATCGGGCGGATCATCGTGGAGGTCGATCGCATCGACCAGATCGTGCCCGCGCTCGATGCCGGCGCGACACACCTGCTGCTCGACAATATGACGCCGTCGGTGCTGCGGGAGGCTGTGGCGCTGGTCGCCGGGCGCCTGCCGACCGAAGCCTCGGGTGGCGTGCGGCTCGACACGATCCGCGCGATCGCGGAGACGGGAGTCACTTATGTGAGCGTGGGGCGGCTCACCCAGTCGGCGCCCGCGGCCGATATTGGCCTCGACTTCGCGAGCGCGCAGTGATGCGCAGGCTCTCGCTCGGCGTGCTCGCGGCCGCGGCGGTGTTCGTGCCGTCGGTCGCATCGGCACAGGCGCGGATGTGCGCGGTGCCGCAGCAGCTTTCCCGGCCGCGGCCGGACTTGCCGAGCGCGCGCGAGCCGCGACGCGTGCTGCCGATCGGCGGCTATACGCTCGCGCTAACCTGGAGCCCGGGCTATTGCCGCGTCAACGCCCGCGACGCCGAGGCGCGCTTCCAGTGCCGCAGCGGCAATCGCTTCGGATTCACGCTCCACGGGCTGTGGCCCGACGGCTATGGAGCGCAGTGGCCGCAATATTGCAGCAGCACCGGGCTGGTGCCCGCGGCGGTGGTGCGTGAGACGCTCTGCGCGACGCCTTCGACGCAGCTCATCCAGCACGAATGGGCCAAGCACGGCACCTGCACCGCGCTTTCGATGCGCGATTATTTCGCGACCGCCAGGCGGCTCTATGGCGGGCTGCATTACCCGGACATGGACGCGCTTTCGCGGCGACAGCTCACCGTGGCGCAGTTTCGTGCGGCATTCGCCGCGGCCAATCCCGGCGTGCCTGCCGAGGCGGTGCGCGTCACCACCACGCGCGACTGGCTCGACGAGATCTGGCTCTGCCTCGACACGCGGATGCGCTACGCACGCTGCCGTCCGGACAGCGGCGGCGCCCCGGCGTCGGCGCGGCTGCGGATCTGGCGCTAGCGGCCGTCGCGGCCGCGCTGGTCGAGCGTGACCGTCGATGGGTAATGTTTGTCGAGGTGGCGCTTGATGATGCGCAGGTTGCGCGTGTTCGAGCGGAAGAAGAAGTCCGCAGCGTCGCCCACGAAGGGTACGAGCCCGACCAACCAGTCCAGGCCGACGTTGCCGGCCATGCGCGCGAGTGCGGTCTTGCTCATGCCGAGGTTGCGCGCTTCCCAGACCATATAGGCGCCGAGCGCCGCGGCGATGGCGTCGCCCGCTACGGGGACCAGGCCGACGATGAAGTCCATCCCGACCGGCTGATTGATGCCGGGCACGATGAAAGCGTGCTCGAGCAGTTTCTCAAGTGCTTCGACGCGGCGCCGAACGTCCTCCGCGCTGCGTCCCAGCGGCAGCTTGCCAGCCCTGCCTGCGGGTCCTGAATCGATGCGTACGGGTCGCGCCAATGCGTTCACTCCATATCGTTTCGCAGGTGATTCAACGGGTGCCATGCCCGCGCGTTCCCCTGCCAGGCGCCCAGCCGCAGGGCCACCAGGGACCAGCGGAACGGCTGTGCGATAGGGATATAGGTAGCGTCTGCGGTAAGTGCAGCATCCGCCTCGGCGATCCGCTGGCTGCGCGTCGCGAGATCCGGGGCGTCGCGTGCCGCCTCGATCAGTGCCGCGACGGGTTCGGAACATGCCACGCACGCGGTCGCGAGGAACCAGCGGCCGCTGTCGTAGGGCGCGACCTGGTCGATCAGACGCAGATCGGCGCGCGCGTCGATATACACGCGCTGGGGCTGGATGCCGATGCGCAGCAGCGCCTCGGCCACGCGCGCCCAGACCAGCGTGCCGCCGGGGCCCCCAGGGAGCGCGACGCGCATGATGAGCGGCTCGGGATGCGCGCGGCGCCATGCCGCGACCCGTGTGCGCGCCGCCTCTCGCCGGGCGTCTAGCGCGAGACCCACCCACTGGGGCTGGGCGGGAGCACTTGCCGAATCGAGCTGCGCCGGCAGCAGCGTCTCCACGGGATCCCAGTCGGATTGCAAGCCTTGGACCAGCGCGGCCCGATCGATCGCCATGGCGATCGCGGCGCGGTTCGCGGCATCCGCGAGAAAGCCCTGGCGGTTGACGACGGCGAGCCCGAACAGGCCCTGCGCCGGGTCGGTCCGCACATTGGCCGGGGCGATCCCGGCCTGCACCACGATCGGCCAGTCGGCGAAGCTACCACCGAGGACCAGGTCCGATGCCTGGGCGCGGAAGCGGGCGATCGCCGCGCTGGCGCGCTCGCCGAACAGCCGGACCGTCTCCTCGGGCTCCGGTGCCCCGTCCTCCGAACCCGGTGCTGGGACAGGGACGAGCCGGACGCTGCGCCCGCCCGACTGGCTGCGGAAGGGGCCACTGCCGTCGAGCCGCGCCGGGCGGAACACGGCAAGCTCGGGCTGGGCGAAGAGCTTGAGCAGGTCGGGGCGAGGGCGTTTGAGCCGCACCTCGATCACCTGGGGGGTCATCGCGACGACTTCATCGACCACGGCCAGGAACGGGGCGAGCGCGTTGCGGCTGCCCGCTGCCGAGGCGCGGCGCAGCACGCCGACGACCTGGGCCGCGGTGACGGGTTGGCCGTCGAACCAATAGGCTTCGCGCAACCGGAAGATGTAGCTGCGCCCTTCATCCATCACGATCCAGCGCTCGGCCAGTCCGGGTTCGATCTGACCGGCGGCATCGAAGCGGACGAGGCCCTGCGCGGTGGCGCCCATCAGCACGCGTTGGGCGGTATCGAGCGGGTCCGCGCTGGGGTCGCCGGGCCGCGCCTCGCCACCTATCGCGCTCACGACCACCGGTGCATCGTCCTTGCGCACCCCCCGCCCGCCGCAGCCGACCGGTACAAGCGCCAGTGCGAGTAGGAATAGGTGGATGGAGCGTCGCATCAATGTCCCGTCGAAGGCGCGGGTCCCGTGTATGCCGGGCCGTCGGTCGTGCCAACCCCGCGGTTTAGCACGACTCGACGCTGGCCAGGCTCGACTCATCGCGGGGCGCGGGTAGTTCGGAACGAACCTTAAGTCCGGCGGTTTGCGCTTTGGAGTAAGGAAGGGAGACGATTGATGTCGCGTATCCTCGGCAAAGTAGCGACCGCAGTAGCGGCGCTTTCCCTAGCAAGCGTACCCGCAGCCGCTGCGCCGGCATCCAAGCTTTCGCTTCGTGCTGCCACTACTGCAGAAAACTCTTCGAATCTCCTGGGTACGCCGGTCATTCCGGCGATCGCACTCATTGCTTTCGCAGTGGGCGTGATCATCGTCGCGACCGACGACGACAATCCCGACAGCCCCTAGTAGGACTGGTGCGGACGGCGGGACTCGAACCCGCACGCCCCGAGGGGCAGAAGATTTTAAGTCTCCGGCGTCTACCGGTTCCGCCACGTCCGCACGAAAGATTGCTCCCCCAGCAAGCGCAAGGGGCCGGAACCGTCAAGCGGTTCCGGCCCCTTTTGCTTCGGTTCCGTGATGAACGCAGGCCGTCTTACACGTTGAGGCGGCTGCGCATCTCCTTGCCGGGCTTGAAATAGGGAACGCGCTTGGCCGCGACCTCTACCGTCTCACCGGTGCGCGGGTTGCGCCCGGTGCGCCCGTCACGGGCACGGGTGGAGAAAGCGCCGAAGCCGCGGAGCTCGACCCGCCCGTCCTCGGTGAGGCGGCGGACGATTTCGTCGAAGAAGACCGAGACGATCTTCTCGACCTCGCGAACCGACAGGCCCGGATTATCCTGTACCAGTCGCTGCACGAGTTCCGATCGGATCATTCGCTCCCTCCCTTGACCCCGCACCGACGGCGGCAGTTTCCCACATGGCGGTCCGGGACCGGCGCCGCCTGGCGTCCTTCCGCAATCTGCATCAACCAGAAGATTTTAGGAAGGGCGTAAATGGCTGGGCTTGCGGGGGAAACGGAGGTTTCCGTTCCCCCCGCAAGGGATTTTACTGCTTCTCGCTGCGCGCCTTGAGGGCTTCGCCGAGAATGTCGCCGAGCGACGCGCCCGAGTCGGACGAGCCATACTGGGCAACTGCCTGCTTCTCTTCGGCGATCTGCATCGCCTTGACCGAGAAGGTCGGCTTCTTCGAACGATCGAAGCCAGTCACCATCGCGTCGAACTTCTGGCCGACCTGGAAGCGCTCGGGGCGCTGCTCGTCGCGGTCGCGGCCGAGATCGGTGCGCTTGATGAAGCCGGTCGCACCGTCCTCGCCGACCTGCACTTCGAGGCCCGCGTCGCGGACTTCGAGAACGGTGACGGTGACGACTGCGTTCTTGTTGAGCTTGTCGCCGCTGGTGGCAGTGGCAGTCGAGACGCCACCGCGCTCGAGCTGCTTCATGCCGAGCGAGATGCGCTCCTTGTCCGGCTCGATCGCGAGCACGACCGCCTTCACGGTCTCGCCCTTGCGGTGCAGGTTGAGCGCGTCCTCACCCGAGATGCCCCAGGCGATGTCCGACATGTGGACCATGCCGTCGACGTCGTTGTCCAGACCGATGAACAGGCCGAACTCGGTGGCGTTCTTGACTTCGCCCTCGACTTCGCTGCCGACCGGGTGCGCGGCCGCGAAGGCCTCCCACGGATTGGCCTGGGCCTGCTTGAGACCCAGCGAGATGCGGCGCTTCTCCTGATCGACCTCGAGCACGACGACATCGACTTCCTGCGAGGTCGACACGATCTTGCCCGGATGGACGTTCTTCTTGGTCCAGCTCATCTCGGAGACGTGGACCAGGCCCTCGATGCCCGGCTCGAGCTCGACGAACGCGCCGTACTCGGTGATGTTGGTCACGCGGCCCGAGACCTTCGCGCCCACCGGATACTTGGCGGCGGCGCCTTCCCACGGATCGCTCTCGAGCTGCTTCATGCCGAGGCTGATGCGCTGGGTCTCGCGGTTGATGCGGATGATCTGGACGCGGACGGTGTCACCGATGTTGAGCACTTCGCTCGGGTGATTGACGCGCTTGTAGCTGAGGTCGGTGACGTGCAGCAGGCCGTCGATGCCGCCCAGGTCGACGAACGCACCGTAATCGGTGATGTTCTTGACGACGCCGTCGATCACCTGGCCCTCGTGCAGGCTCTGGATCAGGCCCGAACGCTGCTCGGCGCGGGTTTCCTCGAGCACCGCGCGACGCGACACGACGATGTTGCCGCGCTTGCGGTCCATCTTGAGGATCTGGAAGGGCTGCGGGATGTCCATCAGCGGGGTGACGTCGCGCACCGGACGGATATCGACCTGCGAGCCGGGGAGGAAGGCCACCGCGCCCGAGAGGTCGACGGTGAAGCCGCCCTTGACGCGGCCGAAGATGACACCCTCGACGCGGGCCGACTTGGCGAACTCGGCCTCGAGCTTGTCCCAGGCGGCTTCGCGGCGGGCGCGGTCGCGGCTGAGCATCGCTTCGCCGTTGGCGTTCTCTACGCGGTCAACATAGACCTCAACTTCGTCGCCCACCTTGAGGTCGGCCTTCTGGCCCGGCGCGGCGAATTCGCGCAGCGGCACGCGGCCTTCGGACTTGAGGCCGACGTCGATGACGGCGAGGTCATTCTCGATGCCGGTGACGGTGCCGATCACGACGCGGCCTTCGAAGCCGTCCGCCTGACCGAGGGTCTGTTCGAGCATTGCCGCGAAATCGTCGCGGGAGGGGTTTGCCGTAGTGGCCATAGAGTTGCAGTTCCTAATTGACGTATTTTCCGGCCAGCCGGTTGAATCCGGCGGTCTTTAGGGCCGAAATCGCCGCGGCGGCCCCATGCCGGTCGCGGCATCCGCGCGGACCGTTGCAAGCGGAGGACCCTAGACGCCGAAATGCGAAAAGGGCGCGAGGGAGACGTGCTCCCTGCGCCGGCCTCCGCGAGCTGCAGCCCGCTGGACGGGCGCGCACATAGCGGAAGAGGCTCATAGAGGCAAGGTGCAGGCTGGTCGCCCGCGACCGCGTCGGCCAGTCCGGTAGATATCGGCGGCGGGTGGCAAGAAGGCCAGGCAAGTCAGCCTGCAAGCTGCCGGACGCCATCGTCGGTGCTCAGCCAGGTGGGCACGAGCGCGCGGCCGCGCGCGGTGAGGACGGCGTCGACGAAGCGAGGGCCGTCGGGGCCGATGACCAGCGCCTCATAGGCGATCAGGCCGGCATCGCTCAGTCGCTGGACCGCGCGGACGAAGTCGAGACCATGTTCGAAGGGGGTACGCAGCCCGATGCTCGTCGGGCGCAGCGTGAGGACCGCGGGCCAGCTGGAGCGCAGCGACTGGAGCGCCGCGCGCGCATCGGCGCTTTCGAGCGCATGCAGATACTCATCGGACGCCATGTGAACCCCTTTGGTCTCCTACATTCGCGCCCCCATTCAATTGTCCGCCCCGCTGCTACGGGTGCGGTTAACCATTGATTGACCTTGCTTAACAAATCGTAAACCGCCTGCGAGCAGGCGGTCAGGACCTATGTATCGTTGAACCGAACCCTGTCTTGCGCAAGTGCTCCGCGACCCTGGAGTCATGTTTGCGCCCGACGCGGCAAACAGCCGGCGTCATAGTTCGTTCCCGCCGGATTAGCATTTTTCACCAATTCGGCCAATAACAATTTGGCAGAATACCTGAACGATAATGCATAACGTAGCGTAACGTTTGAAACCAACTCGAGCCGATACGCGAAGCTATTCGGTATGAACTTGGCACGTAACGACAAGCTTGCGTACCGATCGGAAGGTTTCCTGGCTGTTTTCAGCTACTTCGCTGGCGGCTGATCGGCGGGCGCGGTGCGGTTTCCGGCCCGCGCCTCGACCAGCGCGATCGCGCGCTGCACGGCCGCGTCGATCGAAAGGAAGCTGGTATCGAGCAGCGCGGCATCGTCTGCCGGCTTCATCGGCGCCTCGGTGCGGCGGGCATCCCGGTCGTCGCGCGCGCGGATGTCGGCGAGGACTCTGTCGAGGCTGACCGGGATTCCGGCCTTGCGCAGCTCGAGATGGCGGCGCTGGGCACGGATCGTAGGCGTCGCCTTGATGAACAGCTTGGCGTCCGCGTCCGGTGCGATCACCGTCCCGATGTCGCGTCCGTCGAGCACGGCACCGCCGGGCTGCTGCGCGAAATTGCGCTGGCGCTCGAGCAGTGCCGCGCGGACCGGCGGGTGCACCGACACGACCGACGCCGCCTTGCCCACTTCGTCGGTCCGCAGCCATTCGTCGCCGAGCAGCGCGTCCCCGAATGCGCAGGCGGCTACGGCTTCGGCCTCGCTCGCGGGATCGCCGCCCTGGCGCAGCAGCGTCGCCGCCACCGCGCGATAGAGCAGGCCGGTGTCGAGGTGCGGCAGGCCGAAATGGCGAGCGAGCGCGCGGGCGATGGTGCCCTTGCCCGACGCTGCGGGTCCGTCGACGGCAATGATCATATACGCAGACTGGCCTCGTTGGTGAGTGCGTCAAGAGTGTCGAAGAAGGCAGGGTAGCTGGTCGCGACCGGCGCCACGTCGTCGATCGTGACGGGTTCGCGCGCGGCGAGCGCTGCGACGGCCATGCTCATCGCGATGCGATGGTCGAGCTTCGATGCGACCTGCGCGTTGCCCGGCAGCGGATCGCCGCCGCTGCCCTTGATCGCTAGCCCGTCCTCATATTCCTCGGTCCGCACGCCCGCGGCCTCGAGCGCGGCGCGCATCGTCGCGATGCGATCCGACTCCTTGACGCGCAGCTCGTGCGCGCCGCGCGCGACGGTGCGGCCCGAAGCCAGCGCGGCGGCGACGAAGAGGATCGGATATTCGTCGATCATGCTCGGCGCCAGCTCGGGCGGGACTTCGATCGCCGAGAGCGGCGCGTGGCGCACGCGCAGGTCCGCGACCGGTTCGCCGCCGACTTCGCGCGCATCCACTTCCTCGATCGAGGCGCCCATCATGCGCAGCGCGGTGATCAGGCCGGTGCGCGTGGGGTTCATGCATACGTTGCGAATCGTCACGTCGGAGTCGGGCACGATCGACGCCGCGACCATCCAGAAGCCGGCAGACGAAGGGTCGCCCGGCACCACGATCTGCTGCGGCCGGAGCTCGGCCTCGCCGCGGATCGAGATGATCTTGCCTTCGGGCCCCTCCTCCACGGTCAGCTCGGCGCCGAACCCGCGCAGCATCCGCTCGCTGTGGTCGCGCGTCGGCACCGGCTCGATCACGCGCGTGATCCCCGGCGTATTGAGTCCGGCGAGCAGCACCGCCGACTTCACCTGCGCCGAGGCGACGGGAAGCGTGTATTCGATCGGAACCGCGGGGCAGAGCCCGCGCACCATCAGCGGCAACCTGCCGCCGGGGGTGGCAGTGATCTCGGCGCCCATGCGCGCGAGCGGCTCGATCACCCGGCCCATCGGGCGGCTGGAGAGCGAGGCATCCCCGACGAAGGTCGCGGTGATCGCGTGGCTGGCGACCAGCCCCATCAGCAGCCGGGTCGAGGTGCCCGAATTGCCCATGTCGAGCGCCTGTTCGGGCTGGAGCAGCCCGCCGACGCCGACGCCGTGGACGCGCCATACGCCGTCGTCGCTCCGCTCCACCTGCGCGCCCATGGCGCGCATGGCCGCGGCGGTGGCAAGCACGTCCTCGCCCTCGAGCAGTCCCTCGATCCGGCTTTCACCGACTGCGAGCGCCGAGAACATCAGCGAGCGATGGCTGATCGACTTGTCGCCGGGAACGGTGAGGGTGCCGCGGAGCGGTCCGCGGGCGGAAAGGGTGAGCGGGCGGGTAGCAGCGTGCGACATCGCGCGCGGCTTTGACAGCCGCCTTGCGCTATGGCAAGGCGCCCCCCACTTTGCCGGGTCTGATACCGGAATCCACATAATCGAAAGGCAAGAGGCGGCACATGGTGAAGCCGGAATGGGGCACGAAGCGAGCGTGTCCGAAATGCGGAACGCGTTTCTACGACCTCCAGAAGGACGAGCCGGTCACGTGCATCAACTGCTCCTTCTCGTGGGAGCCGGAGCCGATTCTCAAGTCCAAGCAGCCGCTGCCGTTCGAGGTGGTCAAGGCTGACGGCGAGAAGCCCGAGACCGCGGATTCGGATCTGGGCGACGAGGATCTGGACATCGTGGCCGACGACGAGGAACCCTCGGCGGACGACGACGTCGATCTGGGCGGCGACGACGACCTGGGCGTCGAGACCGGCAGCGACGACGACGAGCAGTGAATTATTTTTGGCAAGGGTGCGAAAGCGCCCTTGCCAAGCCCGCGAGGCCCTTCTAATGGGCTCGCCTTCCCGGGGTGTGGGGCCGTAGCTCAGCTGGGAGAGCGTCGCAATGGCATTGCGAAGGTCAGGGGTTCGATCCCCCTCGGCTCCACCATTCCCCCCAAGCAGTTGAAAAGCTGCTAAAACCACGGAAAACCTAGGCTTTTTACAGGCGACTGTTACATTTGTAATAGGACGCAGAAGCCATGTGTACGTACCTCGCCAAGCGCGGATCGACCTACTATTTCCGCCGTGTCATCCCGGTGGAATTGCGCTCGGCCCTAGGCCAGCTTCGCTCCATGGATGTGCAGCTTGAGCGCTACCCGGATGAAAATGGCGAGGAGCGCTCGGCTTGGTTCATTCACATCCGCGAGGATGCGGAGGATGACCTTAAGCTCAAGAACGCAACGAGTGAACGGCTAGTGCCGGTGCATCCCGAGCTTGAGCGGCTTGGCTTCGTGAAGTTCGCAGAGGCAGCCAAGAAGGCCAAACAAGCCCGGCTGTTCCCGCTGCTCAAGCCGAACATCTATGGACGCCTGACAGCCAAGTGGGGTGAGTGGTTTGGCCCCTACCTGCGCAAGACTGTGGGCATCACCGACAAACGGCTGGTGTTCCATTCCTTCCGCCACACGTTCAAGGACTATGCCCGCCATGCTGGCATCGTTGAGGGTGTCCAGCGGCAAATCATGGGCCATAGCCCCGGTGATGTGGCCGATGAGTACGGCAGCGGGTACAGCTTGCATCAACTTGTGGAGGGCATGAAGCTCTACAAGGTGCCAGGGCTTCGATTGCCGGACTGAGCGCTAAGGTCGCCGTAGCATGGCCGCTCACGGAGGGGGGGAATGGAATGACGTGGGCGGACATTTATTCCGAGCTTAAGGGCTGGCAGGCGCTCATCGGATCGTTGTTGGGCTTTCTTGCTCTCCTTGGAGGCGCGCTCTTCAACGCACATCTCAATCGTAAAAGGGACGATCGCCTGCGGCTTGCGGAGGCCAAGATCGTTGCCTTGTCCCTCTACGGAGAAGTAACGCTGTTCCGTAAGGACATGGCGTCATTGGCTAATGCGGTAGGTGGTTGGTACACAAAGCGAGTCCGACGTTCGGCAATACGATCTCAGTGGCCGTATCCGCAACTTGGGCTTCCCGCCTTCGGCGCTTAACGCGCTCTTCCCACTTTTCGAGGCGGTGTCCAACGCGCTTCACGCGATAGAGACTCGCTTTGATCGCGAGGCGCCGAGCAAGGGTAAGGTGACTATTGAGATAATCCGATCCGATAGCGATGACGAGGATCCTCCGATCACCGGATTTACGGTCGAGGACAACGGGATCGGGCTCGGTAAGGACAACTGGAAGTCCTTTCGCACGGCGGACACGTCGGCAAAGCTGAAGCGCGGCGGGAAGGGCGTCGGACGGCTTTCGTGGCTCAAGGTTTTCGAATCGGTGGCGGTCATCTCAAGGTTTGATGAGGGTGGCAAAGGATACCTTCGCAGGTTCACTTTCAGCCTAAAGAGCGCGAACGGCCCGATTACGGATCACGAGTTGCGCGAGCTAAGCGAGGCCGGCAAGCCCGGTACTAAAGTGACGCTTGCGCCATTTGAGGGCGACTATCAGGCGGTATGCCCTAGGACGCAGGACGGTATTGCGTCCAGACTAGTGGGTCACTTCCTGAAGAACTTTGCGTCCTATGAAGTTCCTGCCATCGATCTTGTAGATCGAGGTCGCGTTATCCACCTGCTAGACTATTTTAGCGATAATGTTGTTGAAGAAACTCCTGCCAAGTTGACGGTATCGATCGCCGAGAGCGCGGAGCCCGTAGAGCTTGAGGTGTATCACGTTCTTCTGCGAAAGGGATTACGATTCCACGAAACGCAGAAGCATTTTCTGTTCTACGTCGGTGATGGCCGTGTGGTCAAAGAAGAGCGGATCGACAACCAATTGGGCCTTGGCTTGGTGGGGCCGGACGCTGATGCGATTTATGTTGGAATCGTTGCCAGCCCTTTTCTCAATCTTCATGTCAATCAAGAGCGAACAAGTTTCACGTTAACGCCTGACAGCCTTAAGGCAGTGCAGGGTGCGGCCATAGCCTCCGCTAAAACTTACCTCTCCGATTACATTGAGATTGTGCGTAAGCGCCAAGCTGCGACTGCGCTGCGTGTAATCAATGAGAACCCTCAATTTCTATCTGTCACGAGTGACGTATCGGATTTCGTTGAGAATAATCTCACTTTGAATGTGCACTCAGAGGAAGAGATTTATATCGAGCTTAGCCGAGCCAAGCTTCGACAGAGGCGGCGAACTACCGGTGAAATTAGAAGCCTATCGACGGAGACCGGGGAAAATCTAGATGAGCGCATACAGCGTGTGGCGAAGGCGCTGAACGCGGACAAAAAGGGTTCGCTCGCCGAGTATGTTGTGAAGCGTAAGGAAATACTTAACCTGCTCGGTAACGCGATTTCCTATTCCGACCCGGAGACCAGAAAGTACCTCCGGGAGGAGGTGGTCCATGATCTTATAATACCCATCAGAACAGGTAGCGACGATCTATCTTATGAAGATCATAACCTTTGGATTCTTGATGACAGGCTAGCCTTTTACTCGTACTTCAAGTCGGACAGGCCGTTTAAGACGTTCCTTTCCGATAGCGACGACAGGAAGGAGCCTGATGTGGGCGTTGTCTTCGACCGGTCGTTGGCGTTCAATCGAGAGGGGCGCGATGAGCCGATTGTAATTATCGAGTTCAAGCGTCCGGGCCGGACAGAATATGACTACAACAGTAGCCCTGTTGTGCAGGTTTTGAACTATGTGGATGTATTTCGGAATGGCGGCTCGTTGACGGACAAATCCGGTAAGCACATCAAGCCGATTCCGAAATCTACTCGGTTCATCTGTTTTGTTGTGGCGGATTTCTGCGAGAAGCTGGAGGCCGTCGTGCGGGTCTCGCCTGCCCACCACAAGAGTGCGGACGGTGAGGGGTACTTTGGGTACTCTCCCGACCACAACGCCTTCGTGGAGGTTCTGCCTTATCACAAGCTTCTCCACGATGCGCGCATACGCAACGAAGCATTTTTCGAGCGCCTTGGGCTAAAGCTATGATCCTCACCAGAGGGGCGGAGCCGCACCAAAGCAAGTTATGGATGAGAGGATGACATGACAGCTAAGCTGTACACTGTAACGCTTCACCGGGTGAATGAGGGCGAGCATCAGCCATCGCAAGAGAGCTTTGAAGCTAGCCGCGTCGAGGTCCGGGAGGACGGGAGCTTGAGCTTTGAGACACCGCAAGGGGGGCGTGTGTATGGCGCTACCTCTTGGGGGCGCTTCGATTTCGTGCGGGTTCCGGGAAGGTAAAGAACGCGACTTGTCAGCAACTCAAAAACTGTTACATCCGGGTGTGCCAACGGTAACAGGTGCTCTGAAAAAATCCCTTATTTTCCAATGGTTAGGCCGATTTAGTTCGATCCCCCTCGGCTCCACCATTCGAACCCGCGGATTTTCCCGGCATTCGATAACATCAGCGCACGCCCGCGGGGCGGCCGGCTTCCCAATTCGAACCGCCGTGCCGCGCTCGCGGCGCATGCTCCTTTGCGCAATGTGCCAGGATGAGGCGATCGTGTTCCCTCCCGGCGTGAAAGCGCCTGCATATCTGCGTAGTTCTACGTAAGCGTCGCTTGTTGCGGGTTTTGCGCTGTGGTAGCTGCGTTCGGCAGAGGCGTGACGGGGGCAGTTCCGATACGCGCCTCGGGGGTCGTCAGAGTCCAGGTACTTGAACGAGACGCGGCTGCGACGGCAGCTTGCGAACGGGGAAACACATGCGCAAGTCGAGCAGCCGGGCACGGCTTTTTTCAACGTGCCTCACCGGCGCGGTATTGGCCGCGGCCTCTCCGGTATGGGCTCAGACGAGCGAAACCCCGACGTGGAAACCCAGGGCGGAGATCGATGCCGAAGCGGGCAAGTCCGTTGGTGTCTCGACCGCGCTCTGGGCGCCGCTAGCGCAGAACGACTCGAGCCTCGTCTATGTCGATGGCCGCATCGGCTACGACCAGCGATTCGACCGTAACGGCTCGGCTACCATCGGCGCGCGCGCGCGCGTGGGCGAGGATTTCGCGATCGGCGTGAACGCCGGCATGGACTTCCATCGTTCCGACCTCGGCCCGCGCGACCAGGCTGCAGTGTCGCTGGGGCTCGAGGGCTTCAGCTCGGTGTTCGACGTGCGCGTCAACTATCGCATGCCGATCACCAAGACCGCGACGATCAGCTATATCGACCCCGCCGCGGCGCCTTCGGGCGAGCTGACGCTGGAAAACAACCGGCTGATCGAGCGCCGCTCGGGCTTCCGGCTCGAGGATGTTCCGCTGCACGGGTTCAACGGCGAGGCGGGCGCGCGCCTGCCCGTCGGCCGCAACGCCAGCCTGCGCGCATCGATCGGCGGGTTCGACTATTGGGACAATAGCGCCGACGAGAACCACCGCGGCGTCCGCGGCGGGCTGGAGTTCGACGTCGAGGACGCCGACAGCGGCGCGCGCTTCACCTTCGGCGGCACCGTCGAGCGCGACAATCGCTACGGCACCGATGCGCGGGCGACCGTGCGGCTCTCGATCCCGCTGGGCGGCGCGCGCGGCGATCGCGGCGCGGCCCCGACCGGGCTCGACCGGCAGATGGGCGACCGCGTGCGCCGCGACATGGTCGCGCGTTCGGGGAGCCGCTTCACCGACCTGACCAGCGACAGCTTCGCGATCGACGCCCGCACCGGGCAGGCGTTCGGGGGCTTCTATTATGCCAGCGGTAACGCGGCGGCAGGGGCGGCCGGCACGCTCGCCAGCCCGACTACGCTCGGCGACGCCGTCACGCGCGCGGGGGCGAACGGCGTGGTGGTCGCGCTCGGCAACGGAGGCACGATCAACACCGGCGGCGTCACGCTCGCCACCAACCAATATCTGCTCGGCGGTGCCGGCGCGGTCGACGTGCGGCTGGGCAACGGCAGGATCACGTCGTTCGCGCTCGGCGGCACCAACGGCACGATCGCGGGCACCAGCGCGGCGACGCCCACGATCGCGCTCGGCCAGGGGTCGGTGGTGCGCGACGTCACCGTGCGCGGCGCCGGCATCGGCATCGCGGCCAATGGCGTCGGCGGATTCGCGCTCGACCGGGTCGTCATCGAGAACACCGGCGGGGCGGGGCTCTCGCTCACCAACACGCTGGGCTCGGTCGCGCTGAGCGGCCTCACGATCCGCGGCGGCGCCGGCGCGGGGCTGCGCGTCAGCGGCGGCAGCAGCGTCTCGGTGACCAATTCGAACATCACGGGCGGGGCAGGCGCGGTCGACATTGACGACGGCGACGCGAACCTGTCGGTCGCGCTGTCGAACCTCACGCTCTCGGCGACCGCGGGCAATGTACTCGACATCGACGGTTCGGGCGCGGGGACCGTCACCGTCACCGGACTCTCCGGCATCACCATCGCTGGCGGACATGGGGAGGACGGCGGGCTCAGCGTGCGCTCGGCGACCTTCGATGCGAGCACGACGACTGCGGGCATCCAGGCGGTCAACGCCGGGCGGATGGAAGTCGGCACCACGGCGGCGCGTGTCGACGGACCGGGCGTCTTCCTCACCGACGTGACCGGGAGCCTGAGCTTCGCCGACCTCGACGTCGCCAACCGCAACGCGACGGGCGTCCAGGTGGTCAATTCGAAGGTCAATGCCTTCACGCTGACGACGCTCGACGGCACGGTCGACACGCTCGCCGGCACCGCGATGGATCTCGATCCGCTGGTGATCGACCTCAATCTCGCCAGCGTGCGCTCGGTCGGCGCGGCCGGGCCGGGGCTGATCCTCGATTCGGTCCAGGGCGGCGGCGCGGGCGGCAACGCCCTTACGATCGGCAACCTCACGCTCTCGGACAGCGGCGGCGACGGGTTGGTGCTGCTTGGGTCCTCCGGGCTCATCCGCGTGCTCGGCGGCTCGATCACCAACAGCGGCGGCAGCGCGGTGCGCGTCGGCACGGCGGGCGTGGCGGCCAGCGGCGGCACGGTGGGCCTGAGCTTCGCCGGCACGATCACCGATCCCGCGGGCGGGGTGCCGCTGGTCGGCCTGTACAACTTCGGCGGGGCGATCGGCTTCACGGGGGCGATCAGCGGCAGCGGCGGCATCGTCGTGCAGAATTCGCTCGCCGGCTCGTCGGTCAATTTCGGCGCGGTGACGCTCGCCGACACGCTCGGCACTGCGGTCGCGCTCGATGGTCTGGCCGGGTTGGTCGCATTCTCGGGCCCGCTGTCGATCCTCAACCCGGGCGGCAACGGGATCGTGATCGGCAATGTGCCGGGCGGCGTGAGCTTCGGCTCGGTCGTGATCAGCGGGCTGGGCAACGCGGCGGGCCTCGATCTCAGCGGGGCGCTCGGCAACCTGGGCTTCGGCTCGCTCGCCATCACCGGCACCGGGACGGGCACCGGCATCAATCTCGCGGGTTCGATCAACGCCGGCAACGTGCTGATCGGCGGGTTGGCCAGCATTCAGGGAGTCGCCACGGGCGTCGACCTGACCGGCGCGAGCATGAGTGGCATCTTCGCTTTCGGCGGGGGCGCCGGATCGGGAAGCGTGATCTCGGCGCTGACGCCGCTGCTGATCGCGGGGCTCAACGAGGGCCAGGGCAGCTATAATTTCAGCGGCGCGGGCCTGCAGGGCGACACCAGCAACCTGACCGGCAACGGCTTTACTGCCTATTATGTGCTCGCCGGGGCAACCGGCACCGGCACGCGCAACAATCCGGGCAGCCTCGCCGGTGCCGAGGCTTCGGGCGCGCAGTACATCGTCCTGCTCAACAATGCCGCGGGCGGACAGGACGTGCTCGACGCGGCGAGCGCGGGCGGCTCGTTCGACCTCGCCGCCGGCCAGACGCTGGTCAGCTTCCTCGCGGGCGACTTTTTCGCCACCAGCCATGGCGGGCTGCCGGCGAATCTGATCGTGACCGGGCTCGGGCTGCCCGGGATCACCAATCCGTTCGCAGGTTCGGGCGCGGCGCTGCTCACGAGCACCACGGCCGGGGCAGCGACGATCAACCTCGCCGACAATTCGGCGATCGAAGGGCTGGTCGTCAGCAATGCCACCAGCGTGGCGATCGCGGGCACGGGCACGAGCGGCGTGCGGATCTCGAATTCGCAGATCGGTGGTGCGGCGGGCGCTATCGCGATCGACGACGGTGGCGCTGCGGCATCGGTGACCCTCACGAATCTCGATCTCTCCGCGAGCGGCGGGACGGTGCTGGCATTGAGTGGCGCGGGCGCGGGTACGCTCGGCGTTGCGGCGGCCGACGTGGACATTGCCGCTACGGGCACGGCAGCGGGGCTGGCGCTCGACACAGTCAACGCCGCAGGCGTCGCGATCGGCTCGGTTTCGGTCGCCAATGCGGCCGGCGACGCTGTCTCGATTCAAGGCGCGACCGGGCTGCCGGTGGGGATCGGCAGCGTATCGGTGACGGCTGCGGCCGGCGACGGCGTGGTGATCTCCGGCAACTCGGCCGCGGTCGGCCTCGGCGCCGTATCGGTCAACGGCGTGGCGGGCGATGCGCTGCGCATCAGCGGCAATGGCGGCGCAGTCGGGATCGCGGGCGTCAGCGCATCCGCGATCGGCGGCGATGCGGTTGTGATCGCCGGCAACAATGGCGCGGTTCTTATCGGCGGGGTTACCGCCGGCGGCGTGGCGGGCACCGGGCTCGACATCAGTGACGTGCGCGCGGCGGTCACCATCGGCAGCACCGCTGTCAGCGGCGCTTCCACCGGCGTTTCGATCGACGGCGTGCAGACCGGCACCGGGGTCGCGATCGCCAGCCTGAGCGTGGCCGGCGCAACCGGCACCGGCGTCAGCCTCGCGAACATCGACGGCGCGGCGCTGTTCGGCGCCACCAGCATCACCAATCCGGGTGCGACCGGCATCGCTTTCGGGGGCGGCAGCTCGGGCTCGATCACTTTCGGCGACACCGACATCACCGGGCTAGGCGCGGGTACGCGGGGCGTCGACGCGCGTGCCGCCTCGGGCGCCGTCACTTTCCATACGCTGGACATCGCCGGCAGCTCGGCCGCGGGCACGCGCGGCATCGACCTGACCGGCGCCACCTTTGCGGCCAACTTCGTCACGACCGAGAGCAGCCACATTACCGGCGTCGGGATCGGCGTGGATCTCACCAATGCCGCGATCACCGGCAGCTTCCGCTATGGCGACGGATCGAGCACGGATGCGGACGGTGCGGCGTCGTCGATCGTCGCAGTCACCCCGGTGGTTGCCACGGGCATGGCCATTGCGACGGGCAGCTACGACTTCCGCGACGTGGTGCTGACGGGCGACGTGAGCGCGCTCACCTCGTCGCACACGGTCTATTTCGTCAAGGCCGGCGCGAGCGGCGCAGGCACCGCGGCCGATCCGGGCAGCCTCGCCGGCGCCGAAGCCTCCGCGGCCGACACGATCATCCTGCTCAACGATCCGACCGGCGGCAACGACCTGCTCGACGCAGCGTCGGCGGGCGGTTCGTTCGACCTCGCCACCGGCAAGGCACTGCTGAGCTTCCTCGGCGGCGACACGCTCACCCTGTCGGGCGGCGCCCCGGCCAACGTGCTGCTGTACGGCGTGCCCCAGGGGCAGATCGTCAATCCTTATGCGGGTTCGGGAGCGCCGGTACTCACGACCAGCGCGGCGGGCGCCGATACGTTGGTGCTCGGCGGGTCCAACCGCATCGAGGGTGTACGCATCGACAATGCCGGTGGTGGCGCGGGCATCTACGGCGCGGGCGTCGCCAACGTCTCGATCCGCGCCAGCAGCATCGCCGGCCAATCGGGCGCGATCCGCTTCATCGACAATGGCGCGGCGGCGAACCTCGCGCTCAACAACCTGCTGCTCGCCTCGAGCGGCGGCAACGTCGTCGATCTCGACGGAACCGGCGCGGGCACGCTGACGGTCACCGCGCTCGATGGCATCACCATCCAGGGCGGCAATGGCGAGACGGGCGGCTTCGTCGCCGCCGACGTGACTTTCGACGCCGATCTCGCGACCGCGGGCACGCAGACCGTCTCGGGCGCGATGACCGTCGGCTCCGCGAGCGCGCGCCTCGAGGGCGTCGGCGCCCGGATCACCGGCAACGGAAGGCTGGAGTTCACCAGCCTGAACGTGACCAACTTCAACAGCTATGGCGTCGACCTGTTCGGCAATACACCCTTCACGGTGTTCGTCCGCTCGGGCGCGCTCGACACGATCGACGCCGCGGCGCTGGTCGCGCAGAACGCCGCGCTGAGCCTGAACTTCGGCAGCATCACCGCCACCGACGGCGGCATCCGCATGAGCGGCAACGTAGCCGCCACCGCGGGCGCCCCGGTGCTCAACGTGGGCACGCTGAACCTGCCGAGCGGCGGCTGGCTGTCGCTCAGCGGCGGCGCGGGCGACTATGTGTTCGCCAATGCGTCGATCACCAACACCAACGGCGCCGGAGCGATCGATCTCAGCGGCATGGTCAACCTCGACTATGCGGGTGACATCACCACCAGCGGCGCGCCGGTTCCGGCGATCTCGATCGTCGGGCACGGCGGCACCGCGCGCTTCCACGACGGCGTCATCGACGCGGCGGGCGGGCCGGGGCTGCGCTTCCAGAACGCCGTCGGGACCTACAGCTTCGGCGACGTGACGCTTTCGGGCGGAGCGGGGATCGCCGTGCTCTCGGGCTCGTCGGGTTCGCTGAGCTTCGGCAATGTCGACGTGAGCGGAGTCGGCGCTGGCCAGACCGCCGTCGACCTCACCGGCGCGACGGGCAACGTGAGCTTCCAGACGCTCGACATCACAGGTGCGTCCACAGCCGGCAGCAAGGGTATCGATCTCAGCGGCTCGACCACCGCTGCCAACATCATCGTCAGCGAGAGCAGCACGATTGCCGGCGTCGGAACCGGCGTCGACCTCAGCAACGCCGCGATCACCGGTACCTTCCGCTATGGCGATGGTTCGAGCACCGACGCCGACGGCGCGGCGTCGACGATCGACGCGGCCACCCCGATCGCGATTGCCGGTCTGAACGCCGCCACCGGCAGCTACGACTTCTCCGACGTCCGGCTGGTGGGCGACACTTCGCGGCTCGTCACGTCCTCGACCACCTATTTCGTCGCCGCGGGCGCCAGCGGCGCCGGCACCATGGCCGATCCGGGCAGTCTCGCCGGCGCGGAGACCTCGGGCGCGCAGGTCATCATCCTGCTCAACACCTCCACTGGCACCCCCGACATTCTCGACGCCGCGGGCGCAGGCGGGAGCTTCGACCTTGCCACCGGCCAGGCGCTGCTCGGCTTCCTGAACGGCGACACGATCACGCTGCCGGGCGGCGGCCCGGCCAATCTGCACCTCTACGGGCTGACCCCGGGCCAGATCACCAATCCCTTCGCCGGATCGGGCGCGCCGGTCCTCACCAATTCGGCCGCCGGCAACACCGTCAATCTCGCCTCGGGCGCAGTGATCGACGGCGTGCGCATCGACGCCTCCAATGGCGTCGGCGTCACCGGAACCGGCGTTTCGGGCGTCGTCATCCGCAACAGCCGCATCACGGGCGGGCAGGGCGGGATCGCGCTGTACGACGGGACCGCCGCCGCCAGCGCATCGCTCGTCAACCTCGATCTCTCCGCGCGGAACGACGCGGCGCTGCTCCTCGACGGCACCGACACGGGCACGCTCACGGTCCGGGCGCTTGACGGCATCCGTGTCGCGGGCGGCAATGGCGAGAGCGCGGGCATTCTGGCGCAAGGCGTGGTGTTCGACGCCGATGGGGCCGCGGCCGGTATCCAGACCGTCACCGGCACGCTCGACGTGGGCAGCGTTGCCGCGCGTGTGGGCGATATCGGCGTCTATTTCGGCGACAGCAGCGGCGACGCGGCGTTCGACATCGATGTCGCCAGCACCGGCATCGGGCTTTATGCGGGCGGTGGCACCGGCGGGCTGCGCTTCGCCACGACCGGCGGCACGATCGACGTCGCCGGCGGTGCGACCTTCGGGGTCGCGCTGGCGAATGTATCGGCCTCGGTGGCGCTCGACTCGATCCATTATTCCGGCACGGGCGGGGGCCTGGTGCTGATCGACGTGGCCGGAGTGGGCGCGGGCGGCGCCGCAGTCGATGTCGCGAACCTGACCGTGGCGAACGGCGCATCCACTGCGATCGCCATGTCCGGCACGGACTCGGGCAGCTTCAGCTTCGGCGCGGCATCGTCGATCGGCACCACCGGTTTGTCGGCAATCTCGCTGCAGAACAGCGGCGCGAGCGTCTTCAACTTCGCCGGCTCGATCGATTACGCGGGTACCGACGCGGCGTTCAGTGCCGGCTCGGGCCACAACGGCACCGTGAACTTCACCGGCTCGATCGACGCGGCCAGCGGGCTGGGGCTGCTGTTCCAGAACGCCGACGGCACCTACGACTTCAGCGGCGCGACCGATCTGTCGGCGCGGATCGCGATCCGCAGCGGCTCGGCGGGCAGCTTCACCTTCGGCGACGTCGACATCGATGGCGTGGGCGCGGGCCAGACCGCGGTGGACCTCACCGGCGCGCTGGGCAACGTCAGCTTCCACACGCTCGACATCACTGCAACGTCCGCCGCTGGCAGCAAGGGCATCGACCTGACCGGTTCGGCGACCGCGGCGAACATCATCGTCAGCGAGAGCAGCACGATGACGGGGCTCGGCGTGGGCGTGGACCTCACCAACGCCGCGATCGCAGGCGCCTTCCGCTATGGCGACGGTTCGAGCACCGACGCCGATGGCGCGGCTTCGTCGATCAGCGCGGTCACGCCACTGGTCATCACCGGTCTGAACGGCGCCAAGGGCACCTATGACTTCGCCGATGTGAAGCTCACGGGCGACACGACTGCGCTCCAGACCGACAAGACCGTTTATTGGGTCCAGGCCGGCGCTGCCGGTGCCGGCACGCGCGCGGATCCCGGCAGTCTCGCCGGCGCCGAAGCCTCGGGCGCCGACGTGATCATACTGCTCGATACGCAGGGTGCAGGCCAGGACGTGATCGATGCCGCGGGCGTGGGCGGCGCGCTCGACCTCGACCCCAATCAGAGCCTGCTGGCTTTCCGCAACGGCGACACGGTCAATGTCGGCGGCGGCGCCCCGGCGAACCTGCTGCTGTTCGGAATCTCGGGCGGCATGGTGACCAACCCCTATGCCGGATCGGGCGCGCCGGTGCTGACCACCAGTGCCGCGGGCTTCAACACGTTGGTGCTCGGCGGGGGCAACCGCATCGAGGGCGTGCGCATCGACAATGCCGGCGGTGGCGCCGGCATCTATGGCGAGGGTGTCGCCAATATCGCGATCCGCGGCAGCGCGATCACGGGCCAGGCGGGGGCGATCGTCCTCATCGACAATGGCCTGACGGCGAACCTCGCGCTCAGCGACCTTCTGCTCGCCTCGACCAGCGGTGCGGTGGTCGATCTTGACGGCCAGGGTGGCGGCACGCTGACTGTGACCGCGCTCGACAACCTCACCATCGCCGGGGGCAACGGCGAGACGGCGGGCTTCCTTGCCACGGGCGTATTGTTCGATTCGGACCTGGTCACGGCAGGTGCGCAGGCAGTGGGCGGCGCGCTCACCATCGGCACCTCGGCCGCCCGCGTCGACGGGGACGGCTTCATCGTCGGCCTCAGCGACGGCAGCCTCGATCTCTCGCGGCTCGACGTCGCCAACAGCAACGGCATCGGCGTCTCGATCACCGGCAACGTGGATCTCGGCGTCTCGGTCCGCGCCGGCACGCTCGATACGTCGACCGGCGCGGCGCTGTTCGCGCAGGATGCGGCGCTGGCGCTCGACTTCGGCAGCGTCGCCGGCACCGATGCCGGCATCGTCGCGTTCAACACCACTGCCGCCGATGCGACGCGCGACGTCTTCCATACGGGCGCGCTGAACCTCACCAACGGGCCGGTGGTGCTCGTCAGCGCCGGTTCCTGGGTGTTCGACAACGCCTCGATCACGCATTCCGACAGCATCGGCATGCTGATCGGCGGCGCGACGGACGTCGACTATTCGGGCGATATCACCAGCACGGGCACGGCAGCGGCGACGCTCGTAGCCTTTTCGCACATCGGCGCCGCAAGCTTCCACGACGGCACGATCGACGTCACAGCAGGCGACGGTCTGCAGTTCATCGACGCCGACGGCACCTACAGCTTCACCGGAACCACCACGCTTCACGGCGGCGATGCCGGGATCAACGTTTCGAACGACTCGTCGGGCGACTTCCTGTTCGGAGCGGGCACCAGCGTCACCAATGGCGCGGTGGCCAATTTCGTGCTCCAGGATTCGAGCGCGAACGTCACCTATCTCGGCAGCCTGTCGCAGAGCCTCGCCACCGACAATTTCGTCGCGTTCAACCAGAGCGGCGGCACGCTCGACTTCTCGCAGGCGACGATCACCGCCACCGCGGGCACGGGCATGTTGTTCATCGACGCCGACGGCACCAACCGCTTCGGCGACGTGGCGCTCTCGGGCGGCGCGGGCATCGCGGTGCAAACCGATTCGGCAGGCACGCTGAGCTTCGGCGACGTCGACGTGACCGGCATCGGCGCAGGCCAGATCGCCGTCGACCTGACCGGCGCGCTGGGCAACGTAAGCTTCGACACGCTCGACATTTCGGGCTCGGGCGCTGCCAGCAAGGGCATCGACCTGAGCGGTTCGACCACCGCGGCGAACATCATCGTCAGCGAGAGCAGCACGATCACCGGCGTCGACGTGGGTGTCGACCTCAGCGGGGCTGCGATCACCGGCACCTTCCGCTACGGCGATGGATCGAACACCGATGCCGACGGCGCGGCCTCTTCGATCACCGCGACCACGCCGCTGCTCATTGGCGGCATGAGCGGCCTCACCGGCACCTACGACTTCGCCGACGTCGCGCTGACCGGCGACACCACCGGGCTGCAGACCAGCAAGAGCGTCTATTGGGTGCAGGCGGGCGCCACGGGCGCCGGCACGCGCAGCGATCCGGGCAGCCTTGCGGACGCCGAAGCCTCGGGCGCCGACGTGATCGTGCTGCTCGACACCCAGGGCGTGGGCCAGGACGTGATCGACGCCGCGGGCGCAGGCGGCGAACTCGATCTCGCAGCCAACCAGAGCCTGGTGAGCTTCCGCAACGCCGACACGCTGAACGTGGGCGGCGGCGCCCCGGCGAACCTGCTGCTGTACGGCATCTCGGGCGGCGTGGTGACCAACCCCTATGCCGGCTCAGGCGCACCGATGCTGACCACCGCCACGGCCGGCGCGACCACGGTCAACCTCGCCTCGGGCGTGCTGATCGACGGCGTCGTCATCGGCAACCTCGACGCGACGGCCGTCCTCGGGGCGGGCGTGACCGGCGTCACGATCCGCAACAGCACGATCCACGGCGGCGCGACCGCGCTTGAGGTGATCGACAACGGCAGCACCTCCGAAGTCGCGCTCAGCAACCTTCTGCTCTCGAGCGGTACCGGCAATGTCGTCTCGCTGCTCGGCAATGGCGGCGGCCAGCTCTACGTGACCCAGCTTGCCAACCTGACCATCCAGGGCGGCACCACCGGCGGGGGCCTGTACAGCGACGGCGCGATCTTCGATGCCAACCGCGCGACTGCCGGCATCGAGGAAGTGGTGGCCACGCTCAGCATCGGCAGCGCGGGCAGCCGCGTCGGCGGAACCGGCCTGACGATCAACGGCGCCACGGGCGCGCTCGACCTGACCGCCAGCGTGTTCAACGCCACCGGCGACGGCATTCATGCAGCGGGCGGCGCGGGCGGCTTCGACTTCACGCTCGCCGGCAGCATCGACACCGGCCCGGCGGCCGGCAGCGGCACCGGGCTGGTGCTGTCCAGCCTCTCGGCCGACGTCCAGCTGACGAGCCTGGTGTATTCGGGGCTTGGCTACGGCCTCCAGGCGATCGACGTGACCGGCATCGGCACGGGCGGCCGCGCAGTCGACGTGGCGCAGCTCAGCGTGGCGGCAGGTGCGGTCAAGGGCATCTCGATCCGCGGGACGAGCACCGGCGTCTATAGCTTCGGCAGCAGCTCGGCGATCGCCGGCACCACCTCGATGGGTGTCGAACTCGCCAACGGCGGCGCCAGCAGCTTCAGCTATCTCGGCAGCATCACCGGCATCACCAGCGGCGCGCTGGTCAAGGTGAGCGACGGCCATTCGGGCTCCGCGAACTTCACCGGCACCCTCAGCGCGACCGGCGGGACCGGCCTGCAGTTCGACAATGCCGACGGCAGCTATATCTTCGCCGGCTCGGCCACGCTCAACGGCGGCGATGCAGGCATCGATATCGTCAACGGCTCGGCCGGCAGCTTCTCGTTCAACGCCGGCACCTCGATCACCAATCCGAGCGGCACTGCGATCAGCATCGCCGATTCGACCGCGAGCCTCAGCTATGCGGGCAGCATCACCCATTCGAGCGCGGGCAATGCGGCGATCTCTGTCGTCAACCACGCCGGCGGCACGCTGAACTTCCAGTCGGCCAGCTTCAGCGTGACGGGCGGCACCGGGCTCGCCTTCGCCAATTCCGACGGCACCTATCAATTCGGCTCGTTCGGGCTTTCGGGCGGAGCTGGGATCGCGATCACCGCCGGATCGGCGGGTGGCTTCACCTTCGGCGACGTCGACGTCGCCGGGCTGACCGCGGGCCGCACCGCGCTCGACGCCACCGGCGCGACGGGCAATGTCAGCTTCCATACGCTCGACATCAGCGCCGCCTCGGCCACGGGCACCAAGGGTATCGACCTCAGCGGATCGACCACGGCGGCGAACATCATCGTCAGCGAGAGCAGCGCGATGACCGGACTCGGCGTGGGCGTCGACCTGACCAATGCGGCGATCACGGGCAACTTCCGCTACGGCGACGGCTCGAGCACCGACCTAGACGGCGCCGCCTCGTCGATCAGCGCGACCACGCCGATCGTCATCGCCGGCCTCAACGGCGTCACCGGCACCTATGACTTCAGCGACGTCGCGTTGACCGGCGACACCAGCACGCTCCAGACCTCGACCACGATGTTCTGGGTTCAGGCGGGCGCCACGGGCGCGGGCACGCGCAGCGATCCGGGCAGCATCGCCGACGCCGAGGCTTCGGGCGCGAACGCGATCATCCTGATCGACACGCAGGCGGGCGCCGGCCTGTCCGACACGATCACCGTCGGCGGCGACGGCACCTTCGCGCTCGACGCGGGCCAGAAGCTGCTCAGCTTCCTCAATGGCGACACGATCAGCCTGGGCGGCGGCGCGCCGGGCAATGTGCTGCTGTTCGGCATCAGCGGCGGTGCAGTGACCAATCCGTTCGCGGGATCGGGTGCGCCGGTGCTCACCACGGCAACCGCCGGCGCACCGACAGTCCAGCTCGCTTCCAACACGCTGATCGACGGCGTGGTGATCGCCAGCGGCAACATGGGGGTCGGCGTCGCCGGCAGCGGCGCGCTCCGTGCGAGCCTGCGCAACAGCATCATCTCGGGTGCGATCGGCGCGATCGACCTGGACGACGGTGGCACCAGCGCGAGCGTCGCGCTGAACCACCTGCAGCTCTCGTCGACCAGCGGCATCGTGGCGTCGTTCGCCAGCACCGGCGGCACGTTCACGATTTCTGCGCTGGACGGCGTGACGATCGCCGGCGGCAACGGCGAGGGCGGTGGCTTCTACGCCCAGGGCGTGACCTTCGACGCAGACCTGATGGCGGCGGGCACCCAGACCGTGTCCGGTACGCTGCAGATCGGCACCGCCGCCCAGCGCGTCGGGGGCGACGCGTTCGGCCTCGACCAGGTCGGCGGCGGGCTGTCGCTCGACCTTGGATTGGCCAACACCGGCGGCTTCGGCGCCTATGTCTTCGCGGCGCCGGGCGGATTCGCCTTCTCGGCGACGGGCGACATCGACACGATCCTGGGCGGCGGCGGATCCTCGGCGCTCGCGCTGAACGGCGTCGATGCGGACGTGGCGCTGACCAGCGTCGCCTATTCGGGCACCGGCGTAGGCGTCCTGCTGGCCAATGTGCGTGGAGCGGGCACCGGCGGCCGTGCGGTCAGCATCGACGCGCTCACCGTTGCGGCGGGCGCGGGCTACGGCATCCAGCTCACGGGCCCGAGCTCGGGCGATTACAGCTTCGGCAGCGGCTCGAGCATCGTCGGCACGACGAGCGCCGCGATCAACCTCACGAGCAGCGGCGGGGCGACCTTCGCGTATGACGGCGCCATCTCGGGCATCACCGCCGGCGCGCTGATCTCGGTCGGCGGCGACAATACCGCCGCGAGCTTCACCGGCAGCCTTGCGACCAGCGGGGGGAGCGGACTGAGCTTCGCCAATGCCGACGGCAGCTACAGCTTCACCGGCACGACCGCGCTGAACGGCGTCGGGATCGGCATCGTCGCCGGCTCGGCGGGCAGCCTCACTTTCGGCTCGGGCACGAGCATCGTCGATTCGGCCGGACCTTCGATCCTGCTGGCCGGCTCGTCGGCGACGATCGCCTATTCGGGCAGCATCGCCCAGTCGGCGGCGGGCCAGCCGCTGATGGTGATCATCGGCGGCGATTTGAGCAATGCCGAATTCACCGGCGCCAGCGTCTCGGCCACGGGCGGCATCGGGCTCCTCGCGGCGGATGCCGACGGTACCTACACCTTCGGCGACCTGACGCTCTCGGGCGGCGCGCGGATTGCGATCACCAGCGGGTCTGCGGGCAGCTTCACCTTCGGTGACGTGGACATCGCGGGCCTCACTGCCGGCCTGACCGCGGTCGACCTGACCGGCGCGCTGGGCGACGTCACTTTCGACACGCTCGACGTGGCCGGCGCTTCGGCCACGGGCACCAAGGGCATCGACCTTACCGGCAACACCGGCGCGGGCGACATTCTTGTCACGAACAGCAGCGCGATCGTGGGCGTGGGCGTGGGCGTGGACCTCACCAACGCGGCGCGTACCGGCGCCTTCCAATATGGCGACGGCGAAGACACGATCGACGTGTTCTCGACGATCAACGCCACCACGCCGATCGTCATCACCGGACTGAATGTCAGCGGCACCTATAATTTCGCCGACGTGAACCTGGTCGGCGACACCACCCAGCTATCGGTCAACGCCTATTTCGTTCGGGCGGGTGCCACAGGCGTGGGCACACTGGCTGACCCGGGCAGCATCGCCGGCGCGGACGCGTCGACGGCGCCCTTTATCGTCCTGCTCGACGGCCAGGCGGGCGCGGGCGCGTTCGACACGATCACGGGCACCCTGTCGCTGGCCGATGGGCAGACGCTGCTCAGCTTCCGCGACGTCGATTCGTTCAATGTCGGCGGTGGCGCCCCCGCCAACGTGACCGTGCACGGCATTACGACGGGCTTCATTGTCAATCCGCTGACCGGTTCGGGCGCACCGCTGCTGACTTCGGCGGACGCGACCGGCACCGTGCAGCTCGGCGGCACCGGCGTGATCGACGGGGCGGTTATATCGAATACCGGCACCGGCGCGGGCGTCTACGCCAGCGGCACCGCCGGCACCGCGACGATCCGCAACAGCACGATCTCGGGTGGCGGCGCGGGCATCGACATCCGTTCGGGCGCTGCGGCGCGCATCGTGAACCTGCAGAACCTCGCGCTCGCCAACGCGGGCAACCAGCCGGGCGCGCTGCTCAACCTCAACGGCACCGGCGGCACGCTGACGCTCACCGGCATGTCGGGGCTGACCATCGGCACCGCGGGTGGTGAAACCGCGGGTCTGGTCTTCAACACCGTCACCTTCGACAGCAACACCGCGACCGCGGGCATCCAGACAGTCAATGCCGGCGCGCTGACGATCGGCACTGCCGGCGCGCGGGTCCAGGGCGATGGTTTGAGCCTCACCAACGTCTCGGGCGCGCTGACTTTCAGCGATCTCGACATCGCCAACACCGGCGGCACCGGCCTGCTGGTCGCCAATTCCAAGGCGAACGGCTTCCTGCTGACCACGCTCGACGGCTCGGTCGACACGACTGGCGGCACGGCGATCAACCTCGATCCGCTGAGCGTGAACATCACCGCTTCGAGCGTCACGTCGAGCGGGGGTGCCTATGGCATCCTGCTCGACCAGGTCGAAGGCAGCTTCACCGTCACCGGCGCGGTGACCGTCACCAACGCATCGACCGCCGGCATCGCGATTCAGGACAACACCGGCCAGATCGACCCGCTCGACGCGACGTTCAATGGCGTGGTGACGATCAACACCACCACGGGCGCCGGCCTGTCGTTCACCAACAATGGCGGCGCGACGATCAGCTTCCTGGGCGGCGGCTTGAACGTGAACACCGCCAGCGGCGCGGGGCTCGTCGCGTCGACCGGCGGCACGATCAGCTTTGCCGGCTCCGGCAACGCCATCCAGACCGGCACCGGCCGCATCGTCGATCTCGACGGCGTGACTGCAGGCGCGAGTGGAATCAATTTTGCCACGCTGGGTGGCTCCACATCGACCGCGCCCGCGGCGATCCGCGTCAACAATCTGGACGGCGGCGCGTTCAGCGGCGGCAACACCGTCATCACGGGCCTGAGTGGTGGCAGCGACGGCATCTGGGTCGGCGGCGGCTCTGCTTCCTCGGTCAGCTTCGGCAACGCGACGATCTCCGGCGCCGGGGGCGACGAGGGCATCGAGATCAACGGCGCGGGCAACGGCGCGATCAGCTTCTCGAGCGTCACGATCGACAATGTCCTGGGCGACGGCGTGCTCATCACCGGCGCCACCGGATCGGTCACGATCGGCGGCGGGGCGATCGGCGGCACCGGTAGCCCTGCAGGCAATGGCGTGACCGTGGATGGCGGGAACGGCGCGGTTACGATCAATGCTGCTGTCACCAAGGCCAGCGCCGGCCGCACGGTGGAGGTTCGCAACCGCACCGGCGGCAACCTGGCCTTCGGTGGGAATCTGCAAGCAACCGGCGTGGCGGGCGGCGTTCTCGCGTCGAACAACATCGGCGGCACCACCATCACCTTCTCGGGCGCCTCGAAGACCTTCAATCTCGTGGGCACCAACGGCGTAGAGCTGCTCAACAACGCGACTTCGACGATCAACTTCACCGGCGGCGGGCTGGGCATCACGACCACGGGAGCCGGCAACAGCCTACTCGCCACGAACGCCGGCACGCTGAACATCACCGGCCTGGGCAACACGATCGGCGGCGGCACTGTGAGCTTGAGCGGTACCACGGTCGGCAGCGCGGGCATCGAATTCGCCAGCGTGACCATGTCCGGCGGTGGCGGGGTCCTGCTCACCAACGTCGGCACAGCCGGCGGCGCGATCACGCTCGGCACGGTCAATCTGCAGAATATCGCCAGCAGAGGCATCGACATCGGCGGTACGCTGGGCGCGGCGCTCTCGATCGCCGATCTCGATATCGGCCTGACCGGCGGCAGCGCCGTCGCGCTCGACCTGAACGGCGCGGACCTGCTCGCCGCGGTCACCGTCGGCGATTTCGACGTGACCAGCTCGGCAGCGGGCAGCACGATCGCAGTCGATCTCCGCGGCAGCTTCGGTGGACAGGCCGTCCGGCTGGGCGACAATGCCGCGGCCGGCGCATCCGCCTCGATCTCGGGCGTCAACACGGGCGTGTGGCTCGATGCCGCCACCAACCTGTCCTTCACCTTCGGCGACGGTGAGGCCGCGGGTGACACGGGCTCCAGCATCTCTGCGGGGACGCCGATCAACGCGTCGGCGGCACCGGCGGCAGGCAGCTACGACTTCCGCGACGTCAACTTCACCGCCAGCCCCGGTCTGGGCTTCGGCATCGGCAAGACGCTGTTCGTCGATTCGGACGGCGCAGCCGGCGGCGGCAATGGATCGGGCGCGGACGGCGCCAACCCGATGACGCTCGCCGCGGCCGAGGCTGCGCTCGCTGCGGGTGACGTGATCCTGCTGGTGAACAACGGCTCGGCGATCAGCGCGGCGGGCACCAACGCCAACAACACGCTCAACCTGCTGGCCAACAACCAGGTGCGCGGCTTCGGCAATGGTCCGGTTGTTCTGGCGCTCACCGTGCCTTCGACGATCCAGCTCGCCAGCAGCACGCTGACGATCACCAACCCGAACGGCAACGGCGCGGCGACGCTCACCACTTCGTCGGGCGCGGACGCGATCACGCTGGGCGCGAGCGGCAACCGCATCTCGGGCTTCATCCTCGACGGCACCGGCGGCGCGCTGCACGGCATCGTCGACAATGGCGGCGCGACCGGCACGATCGTCAGCGACATGACGATCCGCAACTTCGGCGCCGGGGGCGCCTATGGCATCGAGATCACGCCTTCGACCAACACCACGATCGACCACGTCACCTTCCAGAACAACGCCAACGACATTCTGCTCAATGCGGCCGGCAGCACGCTCACCAATGTGACGAGCACCGGCGCGACCGGCACTTCGATCACGCTCAACAACGCGACCGGCACGACGACGCTGACCAACGTCAGCATCACCGGCGGCGCGACCGGCCTGTCGTTCACCACGCCCGGCGGCATGATCAACGCCACCAATGTGGACATCTCCGGTGCATCGAGCGTGGCGCTCGCCATCGCCGGCGGTACCGCGAGCTTCAACTTCGACGCGGCCAGCTCGATCACCCAGGCCACTGGCGGCAATGTGGTGAACTTCACCGGCAATCACACGCTGGGCACCTTCGCCTATGCCGGCACGATCGACGCGACCACGGGCGCCGGCATGCAGTTCAGCGATGCCGACGGCATCTACAATTTCACCGGCACCACGACGCTCAACGGCGGCAATGCCGGCATCGACATCTACAATGGCGCGACCGGCACCTTCGCTTTCGGAGCGGGCACCACGCTCATCCACAACGCCGATGCCAACAGCGCCTTCTCGCTGCTCAGCAGCGCCAATGTGACCTTCGACGGCGCGATCACCGACAATAACGGCCGCGCCGTGGAGATCGACGGGCACGATGCGGGCACCGCCACCTTCAACGGCGCGATCAGCAGCGCGATCGGCAACGCCAGCACGGCGGTCTCGGTCATCAACAGCAACGGCGGCGCAATCGTCTTCAACGGCCAGATGAATATCGCCAGCGCGACGACGGTGGTGAATCTGTCGAGCAACGATGGCGGCACGATCACGTTCAATGCCGGCGGCACCGGGCTCGACATCGCGAGCAACGCCGGCACCGGGATGAACATAAGCGGCGGCGGCACGGTGAATGTGCTGGGCAGCGGCAATTCGATCACCACCACGACGGGCACGCTGCTCAACATCACCAACACCGGTGCCACCACGACTACCGCCAATCTGACTTTCGCCTCCGTCAACAACAGCGGCGGAACGAACGGCATCTTCGTCCAGCGGACGGCGGGCACGCTCAACGGCACGACCACGATCGCGAGCGGTGCGATCACCGCCACGACCCGCGGCATCGCGCTGGCGGGCGACGCGCTCGACCTGAGCTACGGCGGCACGATCACCGCCACTGCCGGCCGGTCTTTCGAAGCGAGCAGCCGCTCCGGCGGCACGGTGACGCTGTCGGGGAATATCCAGGACAACGCCACGGGCATCCTGATCGCCAGCAACACGGGTGGCACGCTCAACTTCACCGGCCAGAGCATCGCGCTCTCGACCGGCGGGAGCGACGCGATCACGCTCACCAACAACGCGGGCGCGACGATCAACTTCGCCATGGCGGGCGGCGGCAACGGGCTCGACGTCACCACCAGCTCGGGCCGGGGCATCGTCGCGAGTGGGGGCGGCATCCTAACGATTCAGGGCGCGGGCAATTCGGTCACGACCCAGACGGGGCAGATCCTCGGCCTCGATGGCCTGACCGTCGGTGCCGCGGGCGTGACCTTCGCGACGCTGCAGAGCACCGGGACCACCGCAGCGACTGCGGTGAACCTGAATAATGTCGACGGCGGCGCCTTCGCCGTTACCGGCACGACCAGCATCGCCGGCACCGGTGTCGCCTCGGACGGCATCTTCATCGGCGGCGGCGGTTCATCGGCGGTCAGCTTCGGCGCCACGACGATCGGTGCCACGGGCGACGAAGGCATCGAAGTCAACGGCTCCGGAAACGGGGTCGTGACCTTCAACAGCGTCACGATCAATGGCAGCGCCGGCAACGGCGTCGAGATCAACGGCAGCACCAATACCGTGAACATCAACGGCGGCGCGATCGGCGCCACCGACGATCCTGCCGGCCGCGGCATCTATATCATCGGCGGCACCGGCTCGGTCAGCGTCGCGGCCTCGGTCAACAAGACGAGCGCGGGCGCCGCGGTGGAAATCGACGGGCACCAGACGGGCACGGTGACCTTCACCGGCACCATCACGGCCACCAACGGCACCGGTCTGCTGTTCACCAACGCTGATGGCGCCTACAACTTCACCGGCACGACCACGCTCAACGGCGGCGATGCCGGGATCGACATCATCAACGGCTCGAGCGGGAGCTTCGCTTTCGGCGACAATACTTCGATCACCAGCCCCACCGGCGCGGCGATCACCGTCAGCGACAGCACCGCGAACCTCAACTTCAGCGGCGATGTCGTCCAGGCGAACAACGCCGCGGCGCTGGCGGTGACCAACCACTCGGGCGGTACGCTGATGTTCCAGACGACTGGCAGCTTCAACGTGACCAACGGCACGGGCTTCCAGTTCAACAACGCCGACGGCAACTACACGATCAGCAGCGCCAACACGCTCAACGGCGGGGATGCCGGTATCGACATCCTGGCCGGCTCCGACGCGACGAACGGCTCGACGGGCAGCTTCGCCTTCATCACGAACACCATCATCACCCACGCCGGCGCAGGCAACGCATTCACGGTGGATAGCAGCGACGCTTCGATCAGCTTCGGCGGCACGATCACCGACAACAACGGCCGCGCCGTCTCGATCAACGAGCATGACGCGGGCACGATCACCTTCGCGGCGAACGGCGTGATCTCGGGCAGCGGCGCTGCCGCGGCCGGCATCCTGGTGCAGAACAGCAACGGGGGTACGATCACCTTCAACGCCGTCAACCTGTCGACGCAGGCCAACGCGGCGGTGACACTCACCAACAACACGGGCGCCACGATCAACTTCGCGGGCGGCGGGACCGGCCTCGACATCGTCACGACCACCGGAGCCGGCTTCACTGCCACCGGCGGCGGCATCATCTCGGTGGCGGGCACGGACAACACCATCGCCGCTGCCGGCGGTACGGCGCTCAACGTCCAGAACACGACGATCAGCGCGACGGGGCTGAACTTCGTCAGCATCTCCGCCAATGGCGGCGTCAACGGCATCGTGCTCAACAACACGGGCACGCAGGGCGGCCTGACCGTCGGCGGGGATGCCGGCACGACCAACAATTCCTCGGGCGGCACGATCCAGAACATGACGGGGGACGGCGTCAAGCTCACCGGGGTGACCAACGTCTCGTTCGACCAGCTCAACATCCAGAACACCGGGCTGAGCGGCATCGACGGCACCGACGTCACCAACTTCGCCTTCACCAACGGCACGATCAACAATTCGGGAATCTCGACCTCGACTGCGGGCACGAGCAACATCGCGTTCAACGACGTCAGCACGGGCATCAACAATCTGGACGGCACGGTGACCGTCACCGGCAGCACGCTGACCAATGCCTATAACAGCGGCATCCAGATCTATAACGAGTCGGGGACGATCTCGAACATCAACATCTCGAACAACACGATGACGGCGAGCGGAAGCACCGCCACTTCGAAGGGCTCGGGCGTTCAGATCGACATCAACGGATCGGCCGGAGGCGCGGCCGCGGTGCTCGCCGGCACGATCAACAACAACGTCATCAACAAATTCGTCAGCGGCGCAGGCATCCAGTTCCAGGGCGGCAACGGCTCGCAAGCGGCGGCGGCAACGCTCGGCACCTACCAGACCACCCCCGGCACGGGCACGATCATCCAGATTGCCAACAACGACATCGGCCTGGCCAGCGCGGGCACGCCGCTGGGCACCAACGGCATTTCGGTGGGCGTCACCGGGACGGGGCAGGGGAATTTCTCGATCACCGGCAACGAAGTTGCGCACTTCCAGGGTATCGGCATCTCGGGCTTCGGGGGCAACAAGGCCAATGTCAGCTTCCTGGTCGACGCCAACACCGTCGACGCCATCGACAATATCGCCGGCTCGTCGGGCATCGCGGTCGGGAGCCAGCTCGGCGGTGCGGATACGACCCAGACCGGTACGGTCCGGGCGATCATCTCGAACAACAACGTCAGCGGAATGGAGGGCGTCGGCATCCTTGCCGGCATCACCAATTCGTACAACATCGGCTACTTCAAGATTATCAACAACACGGTCGGCTCGCCGACCGCAGGGGCGGTCCGTTCGGGCATCCGCGTCGAGTCGGGCAGTTCGGTCGGCGACGCGACGGTCTATCTGGAGATATCGGGCAACACGAGCGGCTCGATCGGTGCGAACATGCCGGGCATCAGCCTGCGCAAGCAAGGCAGCGTCAGCGGGGTGAACGAGTTCTACATCGAAGGGCTCGCGACCTCTCCGGCAACGCATGCGCAGGTCGAAGCCTATGTCAGCGGACAGAACCCGCTGAGCCTGCTGGGCACCGGCAACGACGGCGCGACGCCCAGTCGAGTGCTGTCGGTCTCCGGCGACCAGTATCTGAGCGGAACCGTGCCCTTCTAAGCCCGGCGAGGCGTCGCGTCGCCCGGCACCGAGGTCGGGCGCGCGGCGCTACGCGAAAGGATGGACTCAGCGCTTGGGTGCGGGGGGCGTGGGTGCAGTCGACGGCGCAGCCGGAGCCGCCGGCGGCGCGGGCGGCAGCGGGGTCTTGTCCAGTGCGGTCAGGCCGGCGGGGAAATCCTGCAGCGTCACCGGCACGATGATCCGCTGTCCGTTGCCCGCGGTGAAGCCGATCTTGAACGTCTTGCCCGCGCGCATCGCCGCGAGCAGCGTCGCGTCGATGGCTGTGCCGGTATAGGCGCCGTTCTGATCGCTGGTCTGTACCGCCAGCGGCTTCTGCGCACCGTCATCGACCTGCAGGCTGACGCCAGCGGGAAAATAGACGCCGTGCGGCAGCGCGATCGTCATATTGTGCCCTGACTGCGCTGTGCGCTGGAGCACCACGGTCAGCAGCCGCTGCTTCTGCTCGCCCGCGACCAGATTTTGCACCAGGCTGCAGGCCTGCGCGGGGGCAGGCGTGGGAGAGGGCGTCGGCGCGGGAGGGCAGACGAGCTGCCAAGCTGCACCCGAGGCCGCTGCCGCGGGGGCCGGCGCAGGCGCGGGCTGCGCAGGTCGGCCCTGCTTCGCGTCCAGCCCCATCCAGCTTGCTCCTGCCATGAGCATCGCCGCGATCATTTCCATTCGAACCTCCCCAAATTCGCAGGCGCCAGCCTAGGGTCGGTATTCTATACCCGCAATGGCCGGCGGTCGATCAGGGAGCGGGTACCGCGGCGGGATCATAGGCGAGGTCGCGCATCGCCTGCCGCTCCTCGTACCAGCGGCGCTGCTCGGGCGTGGCGTCGGCGGCGAGCGGCGGGAGCGGCGGCCGGTCGGGCTCGGCCAGATCGCGTGTCGGCTCGGCGAGCGGCAGCGGCGTGGGCGCGGCGCCCAGCCGTGCGACTTCGAGCCCGGCGAGAATCAGCGCGCCGGTGCCGTAGAGCCCGGTATCGCCGGGCGCAGTGGGGACGGGCTGGTCGCCGGTGCGCTGGACATGGCCGAGCAGCCCGTTCGGCTGGACCACATTGGTCAGCCCGGCCCAGCCGCGCAGCACGTGCGGGAGGAAGGTCTTGCGATCGAGGATGCCGTGGTTGATGCCCCAGGCCATGGCATAGGTGATGAAAGCCGATCCTGACGCCTCGGGCCCAGGCAGCGCTTCGGGATCGAGCAGGCTGGCGCTCCACATGCCGTCATCGCGCTGGAGCGGGAGCAGCCGCGTCATCATCGTGCGGAAGGCCTCGATATAGCGCGGGCGCGAGGGGAAGTCCGCGGGCATCGATTCGAGCACGCGCGCATAGCCGCCCGCGACCCAGCCCATCCCGCGCGACCAGAAGATCTTCTTGCCGGTCGCCGAGCGGCGCGTGACGAAGCGCTCGTCGCGGAAATAAAGCTTTTCCGCGGGATCCCACAGCCGATCGTAAGTGCGCCACCACTGCACATCCATTGCGCGGAGATAGGCCGGGTCGCCTGTCACCGCCGAGAGGCGCGCGAGCACCGGCGGGGCCATGTAGAGCGCGTCGCACCACCACCAGGTGAGCTGCGCGGGCGCGGGCTCCTTCGTCAGCGAGGGCAAGGTGTAGTCCATCCGCTGCCTGAGCGGCAGGAGCATTCCCGGCTGGCCGATGCGGGCATGGAGCTCGAGATAGAGTTCGCCGATCGCCTGGTCGTCGGCATTGATCATCGCGCGCGGCGTCGTGCCGCGGAAGCCGTAGTTGTAATGGTCGGCCACCGCGCGGAGAAAGGCGAGGATCTCCGGCCGCTTCGAGCTGCGCGCGAGCCGGGCCGCGCCGGTGTAGAAGGCGGCGGCGACCCAATTGGCACTCGGCTCGCGGATCGCGTTGTTGCGGAGCCTGAGCGGCTGGGTGGCGAGCGCGTCGATCTGGGCGAGCGCGGTATAGTCGAGCAGCGCCAGCACGCGCGGCGGATCGGGAAGAGCTGCCGGATCGAAGCGCGTGTCGGGCCGCGGCGGGAGCTGCGGACGCTCGAAGCTGGTGGTCGGGAACGTGGCGGGTTGGGCCGCGGCAGGTAACGCGGTGGCGATCGGCAGGGCGGCAAGCGCCCAGGCAAGCGTGCGTGTCATGTCCTCTCCCCCTGCCGCACGACGGCTAGTTCCATATTGTGGCATGATGCTACATATATTGCGAACCCGCTTCAATTGCTGATATCGTGCGGCAACGCGGGGCCGATATCCGGACCACCGCGAGAGGGAGGGGAATGGCGTTGCTTCGGGTCGTGGTCGCTGCCTTTGCCCTGTCCGGCTGCGCTGCCGGAGCGGTCCGGCCCGCGTCAGACGCATGGCGTGTCGAGGCCGAGCAGCCCTCGCATGTGTCGTTCACCGGCGGCGTGGTCGACATCGACACGCCCGCGGGCCTGTCGCTCTGGTACGCCAAGCCGCTGTCCGGCCCCGTCGCGATCGAGTTCGAGGCAATGGCCGTGTCCGAAGGCGGTCCCAACGACCAGGTGAGCGACCTCAATGCCTTCTGGATGGCGACCGACCCCGCCGCGTCGAAGGGATCGGTGTTCGCCCGCCCGCGCTCGGGCGCCTTCGCGCAATATGACGACCTAAAAACCTATTACGTCGGCATCGGCGGCAACCGGAACACGACGACGCGCTTCCGCCGCTATATCGGCCAGCCCGGCAACCGTCCGCTGCTTCCCGAGCACGACCTGAAGGGCGCGGAGAATATGTTGGTGCCCAATCGCTGGACGCGCATCCGGCTGATCGCCGACGGCCGTCGCATTGCCGTGGAGCGCGATGGACGGCGGATCTTCGCGCTCGATGACGCCGAACCCTACACGCGCGGCTGGTTCGCGCTGCGGACCACCAAGAGCCATTTGCGGGTGCGCGACGTGCGCATCGGCCGACCCTGAAGAGGACCAGACCCATGCGCTTCACTCGGCGGACGCTGATGCAAGGCACGCTGCTGACCGCGGCGGCGGGCCCGATTACCCTGCGTCCTGCCGAAGCCGCACCCCGGCTGAACGAAGCGCCCATCCGCTGGATCGACGGCGCCGCCCCGGCCGCTCACGACGGCCAGACCTTCGGCGTGGCCTGGCCCAAGGGGGCGCTGCCGAAGCGCCAGCGGCTGGCCGTGCGCGCAGGCGATGCGGCGGTGCCTTCGCAGAGCTGGCCGATGGCCTGGTGGCCCGACGGCTCGATCAAATGGACCGCGCATGCGATCCCTGCCGATGCGGGCAGGACCGGACCGCTGGTGGTGGCTCCCGGTCGCGAGGCGGCGCCGCAGAGCCCGGTGTCGGTCGAGGAGCGACCCGACGCCGTGGTGATCCGCTCGGGTGCGCGCAGCTGGGAGATCGGCCGCAGCGGCGCCGCGCTGGTGCGCCGCGCGACGAGCGGCGACCGGGTGCTGGTCGAGAACGCCACGCTGGTCGGCGAAGTGCGCGCCGGCGGGCCCGACGGCGAGCGCCAGCCGCTCGGCTGCCGCATCGATCGCGTGGTGGTCGAGCAGCGCGGCCCCGTCCGCGCGGTAGTGCGCGTCGAGGGCTGGCACCTGGCCGGCACGCGTGCGGTGCTGCCCTTCAGCATCCGCCTCTATGCCTATGCGGGGTCGGAAGGGCTGCGGCTGGTCCACAGCTTCGTCTATGACCTCAACCCGGCGGAGCTTTATGTCTCCGGTCTCGGCATCGCGCTGGGCGTGCCGATGCGCGGCGAGTTGCACGACCGGCACATCCGCCTCGCCACCGGCGAGGACGCGATGTTCGTCGAGGCGGTGCGCCCGCTCACCGGGCTCAGGCGCGATCCCGGCAAGGCAGTGCGGGACGCACAGATCGCCGGCCGCGCGGTCGGGCCGATTGCCGAGATGCGCGCGCCGGTGGGGCAATTGCTCGAGCGCATTGCTGCCTGGTCGGACTTCAGTCTGGCGCAGCTTTCCGCCAATGGCTTCACCCTCGCCAAGCGCACGCACGAGGGGCAGGCCTGGATCGACGCGGGCGAGGGGCGGCGGGCGCCGGGCCTCGCCTATGTCGGATCGCCACAGGGCGGCGGCGCGATCGGGATGCGCTATTTCTGGCAGCGCCACCCGACCCAGCTCGACATCCGCGGTGCCGCTTCCGACAAGGCGACGCTGACCGCGTGGCTCTGGTCGCCCGACGCCAAGCCGATGGACCTTCGCCCCTATCACGACACGATGGGGATGGAGGGCTATGACGCCCAGAACCAGGGCCTCGACATCACCTATGAGGATTATGAGCCCGGCTGGGACAGCGCGACCGGCATCGCGCGGACCAGCGAGCTGACGCTCTGGGCGTTCGACGCCACACCCGAGACGCCCCGGCTCCAGGCGCTGGCGCAGGCGAGCGCAACGCCGCCGCAGCTGATGGTCGATCCCGCGCGCGTCCACGCCGCGGGCGTGTTCGGCGACTGGGGCCTGCCCGACCGCTCGACGCCCAAGCGCGCCGCGATCGAGGACCAGCTCGCCAACCTGGTCGATTTCTACGCGGGCGAAGTCGATCGGCGCAGCTGGTACGGTTTCTGGAACCACGGCGACGTGATGCACACCTACGACGCCGACCGGCACCAGTGGCGCTACGACATCGGCGGCTTCGCATGGGACAACAGCGAGCTCTCGACTGACCTATGGCTCTGGTACGCAGCGCTGCGCTCGGGCGACGGCAAGACCTTCCGCTTCGCAGAGGCGATGACCCGGCACACGGGCGAAGTCGACGTCTATCACATGGGCCGCTTCGCCGGGCTCGGTACGCGCCACGGCGTCCAGCATTTCAGCGACAGCTCGAAGCAGCCACGCGTGAGCAACGCCGCCTATCGGCGAATCTTCTATTACCTCACCGCCGACGAGCGCGCGGGCGACCTGCTGCGCGCGCTGGTGAATTCGCACGAGGCACTGCGCACGGTCGAGATCGGCCGCAAGGTGCCGAGCAACGAGCACAAGCCGCTGCCCGCGGGCGTGATCGAGATGACTTTCGGCACCACCTGGGCAGTGCTCGCCGGGGCATGGCTCACCGAATGGGAGCGCACGGGCGACAAGAAGTGGCGCGACCGCATCGTCGCCGGGATGGACAGCATCGGGCGCCTGCCGAACGGCTGGCTCACCGGCAGCGCGCCCTATGACCTGGCGAGCGGGCGTTTCCTCGATCCGGGACCCCGCCGCGAGATGTCGCATCTGAATGCAGTGTTCGGCGCAGTCGAAGTCAATTCGGAGCTGCTGAGCCTGCTCGACGTGCCGCGCTACCGTGCTGCCTGGCTCGACTATTGCCGCTGGTACAATGCGCCGCGCGAGGAGTTCGTCGCCAAATGGGGCGAACCCTTCGGCCCGCGCAACCTGAGGCAGGGGCATTCGCGGCTGACGGCCTTCGCCGCCTATCACGACAAGGACGAGGCACTGGCCCGACGCGCGGCGGAGGAATTCTATTCGGGCGACGCGGGCCTGGCGATGGCCGACGGCGATCCGCGCGTGCCGCTGCCCGGCGGCGGAGTCGAATGGCCCGGCGTGTCGACCAATGCCACGGCGCAATGGGGGCTCGCCGCGATCCAGAACCTGGCGCTCATCCCCGAGGCGCTCGACAGCGTCGCCCGGCCCCCGGCGCGCCGGCGCCGGGGTGGCGAAGAATAGTGCTTAGCCCGTCGGCTGCTGTGTGAAGGCGACCGGCACCCTCGCGCCCCAGATCGCGTAATAGAGCACATAGAGCTCGCAGATCGCCGTGACGATGAAGGCCCATTGCAGGCCGAAGACGTCGGCGATCTGTCCCTGGATGAACACCAGCGCACCGCCCGCGATCGACATGATCAGCAGGCCCGATCCCTCTTCGGTCAGCGGCCCCAGCCCGCGGATCGCGAGGGCGAAGATCGTGGGGAACATGATCGAGTGGAAGAGGCCGACGAAGATCAGCGCGTACATTGCGGCGGGGCCGGAGACGAAGGTGGCGGCGAGTGCGGAGACGAGCGCGCCCAGCGCGAAGATCGCGAGCACCTTCTCGGGCGCGAAATAGCGCATGATCCAGGCGCCGGCGAAGCGGCCCACCATCATCCCGCCCCACACGAAGGTAAGGTAGAAGGCAGCCTCCTCGTGCGTGATGTTGGCGACGTCCTTCTGGGAGGCGAAGTTGATGAACAGATTGCCCACGCCGATCTCGGCGAGCACGTAGAGGAAGATGGCGACGCAGCCGAGCACCAGGTTGCGGTGGCGCCACAGCGACAGATGCTTGCGCTCCTCGGCGGCGGCGCGGCGCGTGGCGGCGCCGAGCGCGGGCAGCTTGGCGCGCGCGATCACCACCGTCAGCACCAACAGCACGATCGCGACGATCAGATAGGGAAGCTGCGTCGCCTGCGCGTCGGCCATGCGCTGGGCGTGCGTGAGCTGCGTGCCCTCGGCCGAAGTGCCGGCAGTGGTGCGCGCGAGGATCAGATAGCGGCCGAAGACGATCGCGAGGACATCGCCGGTGGTGTTGAACGCCTGGACCAGCGTCAGCCGCGCTTCGGCCGTGTTGGGCGGGCCGATCACCGCGACATAGGGGTTCGCCGCGACCTGGAGCAGCGCGATCCCGCACGAGACTGTGAAGAGCGACGCGAGCGTCACGCCATAGGAGGGCAGCGCCGCCGCGAGGATCATGCCCAGCGAGCCCGCGGTCATCACCGCGAGGCCGACGGACAGCGCCTTCTGATAGCCGATCCGCTCGATCAGCTTGGCCGCGGGGATCGAGGCGACGAGATAGCCGACGAACCAGGTCGATTCGATCAGCGTCGTCTGGAGATAGTTGAGCTCGAACACGCTCTTCAGGTGCGGGAGGAGCGTGTTGTTGATGACGGTGATGAACCCCCACATGAAGAAGAGGGTGGCGAGCAGCGCGAGCGCGGGGCGATAGTCGGCGCCCGGTCGGGGGGCCGCCACGGCGAGCGCGTCGTCGGTGGATATGGGTGTCAGCGCCACGTCTTGTCCTCTCCCTGGTCGCGCCACCGCTGCCCGAAAATCATCGCGCCGTCACCTCCCGCACGGCGACGAGCTTGCCGAAGCCCGATGCCTTGCCCGGCTCGGCCTCGACGAGCACCACGAGCGTGCGTTCGGCGTTCCCGGCGGGCAGTGGCACTTCGAGCGGCGCGGGGGCGGGATCGCGCTTCTCGGCGACCTTGCGGCCGTCGAGCCAGACCTCCGCGCTGCCGACCAGCTCGGTGAAGACCAGGGCGCCGCCGCGCTGGCGCACGCGCGCCTGGGGCGTGAAGGTCATCCGATAGGCGTTCCAGCGGCCGGCATCGGACGGCCCCTCGAGCCTGCCCGACTGGCCGCGCATCGTGGCATAGCGGTCGCCGGCGGCGATCGGTGCATTGGGATCCGGACGCGCCGCGGTGAAGGGTGCGCGTTCCCAGAAGCTCAGCAGCATCTCGGGCCGGGTGTTGGCGACCGCCGCGCGAGGCTCGGCGGCGACGCGGTCGACCGACAGCGCGGCGGGCTTGAGCCCCGGCGCCGTCGCGCGCAGCCGCAGCTTGCCGCGTCCGGGCGCGGCGCGGACGATCACCTGCGCCAGCCCGTTGAACAGTTTCCGGGCATTGCCCTTTTCGGGGTCGTGGTCGTTGGGGTTGCCGTTGCCGAGGCCGATGATCTCGCCGCCTTCGATTGCGAAGCTGGCGGGCAGGTTGACGGTGGGAACGTGGCGTCCCTTCGAGTCGACGGCGTCCAACGTGACGGGCTGCGCATCCTCGCCGTCACCCCGCATCACGCGGCGATCGGGGGTGAGCCGCAGCGCCACCGCCGGCCCGGTCGTCTCGACCTGCGCCCGCGCCACTTCGCGCCCGCCGCGATAGGCGATCGCCTCGAGCTTGCCCGGCGCATAGGGCACCTGAAATTCGGGTTGCCGGAGCCGGTCGACCGCGCTCTCGCCGACCTTCTTCCCATTCAGCAGCAGCACCACGCGCTCGGCATTGGTGAGCGCCACCACGCGGATCGGCTGGCATTCCTTGCCCGCCCAGTTCCAGTGCGGCTGGAGCGCGAGCACCGGTGCGTCGTCGATCCATTGCGCGCGGTGCTGGTGGAAGGCGAGCTTGGGGAAGCCGCAGATGTCCATGATGCCGAAGAAGCTGGACGTCGACGGCCATTCGAACGGCGTCGGCTCGCCATGATAGTCGAAGCCGGTCCAGACGAACCCGCCGGCGAGGAACGGCCGTTCGGCGATCGCGCGCCACGCGTCGCCGTGGGTGGCGCCCCAGGGCGCGCCCTCGTCGTCGTAGCTGGTCATGATGTTGCGGCTCTTGTCGGTCGCCCATTCGCCGCGGGTCGAGAAGGCGCTGGTGTCTTCCGAGCTGGTGAGCGGCTTGTCGGGGAAGGCCGCGTGATATTTGTCGTACTGGGGGATCTGGTAGTTGAAGCCGACCACGTCGACGGCGTGGCTGACGTTCGACGGCGAGAACATGCCGTTGTTCATCGCCGCGGTGACCGGGCGGCTCTCGTCGAGCGCCTTCACCGCCGCGGCCATGCGGCGGACCATCTCATAGCCCTGGGGCGAGCCCTGCATCGGCTCTTCGTTGAACACCGACCACAGGATGACCGACGGGCGGTTGCGGTCGCGCCGCACCATCCAGGTCAGCTGCTCCATGTAATCGGGGCTGGGATTGAACTGGCGGTTCTCGTCCATCACCAGCAGGCCGTGGCGGTCGCAGGCGTCGAGCAGTTCGACCGGCGGCGCGTTGTGCGACATGCGGATCGCGTTGGAGCCCAGCGCCTTGAGCCGCCGCACGCGCCAGTCCCACAGCGCATCGGGGATGGCGGTGCCGACGCCGGCATGGTCCTGGTGGTTGCAGGTGCCCTTGATCTTGAGCGGCTGGCCGTTGAGGTGGAAGCCGGTCTTGCCGTCGAAACGGAACCAGCGGAAGCCGATGTCGATGCGGCGTTCGTCGAGCAGCCTGTCGCCGTCGAACACCCGGACGAACAGCGGGTAGAGCGTCGGGGAATCGGGAGACCAGAGCTGCGGATCGGGGACCGACAGCGTCATGCGCGCGGTGGCGGGGACGAGCGGGCGGATTTCCACCGCGGCGCTCTCCTCGACGACGCGCGTGCCCTCCGGCCGGGCGAGCGCGGTTTTGACGATTACGTTGCGATTTTCGGTCGCGATGTTGTTGAGGGTGACTTCGACCGGCACCGTCCAGCTGCCATCAGCCGCGCGCCGCGGATCGCAATGTACGCCGTCGGTGACGATGTGCACCGGCTCGCGGATCGCCAGCCAGACGTGGCGATAGATGCCCGCGCCTTCGTACCACCAGCCCTCCATCGGATCGGCGTCGACTCGGATGGCGATGGTGTTGAGCTCGTCGCCGAAGCGCGCGAAGGGCGTCAGGTCGACATGGACACCGTTGTAGCCGCTCCAGTTGCGGTCGACGATCGTGCCGTTGACCCAGATCGTCGCCTGGGTGGCGATCGCGCCGAAGTCGATCTCGAGGAACTTGCCCTGGAGCGCCGGATCGAGCCGGATCGTGCGGCGGTACCAGCCGACGCCGCGGCGGCGGTAGCCCTGGGCGAGGTTGGCATCGGGATCGACCGGCGCCTCGATCGCCCAGTCGTGCGGCAGGTCGACTTCGCGCCAGTCGCTGTCGTCGAAACTCATCGCGGCGGCGCCGTGCGAGGCGCCGGCCTTGGCGTTCTCGTAGCTCGCCTGGTGGCCCTTGATCTCGGGCATGGGAATGTCGCCCAAGTGGAAGCGCCAGCCCTTGTCGAGCGACAGCCGTCCGGGCTCCTGCGGAGGATAGGCCGTGCCGAGCGTATCGCGCGGCGGGGGCATCGGCAGGTCCGAGCCGTCATAGGCAGGTGCCGCCTCGGCACGACCCGCCAAGGCCGGGATCGCGCCGGTCAGCGCCGTTGTCGCGAGAAACGCCCGACGGTCCATCTTCCTCCCCCTTCGCTTCTATTTGTGCAGTCGTAGCGCGACAGGTGCCGTGCGGTCGACCGAGATCAGCCCGTCCTCTTCGTGCAGCTCGGCGATCTGGAGCACGCTGCGCCGCCCCCAGGCCGGGTCCTTGGCTGCCTCGGACTCGCCCGACTGGTGGACGAAGTAGACGAGCCATGCGCGCTCGCCCGAGACGATCACGTCGGGATGCTGCGCCTTGGCGCGATCAGTGGGGCGCGTGCCGGGCTCGCCGAGCAGATGGCCGGGCTGCGCGGCCCAATGTTCGCCGTCGTCCGATCGCTGGACGAGCAGGCCTTTCCACGCGTCGCTGATCAGCCACCAGCGTCCGCGCCAGCGGAACGCCTTGGGGCCTTCGCCCGGCGTGTCGGTGACGGCGCCGCGGACGGTCCAGCGCTTTAGGTCGGGGCTGTCGGCGTATTTGATCGCCTTGTTCGCCCGCTCGTCGTTGAACCAGAGCCGATAGCCGCCGCCGGGGAGCGCGGCGACGCTGGCGTCGATGACGCGGTCCGATCCGAGATCGAGCCGCTCGCCGCAATCCCAGCGCTCGAGGTCCCTGCTGGTGAGGTGGACGAGGAAGCGCGGGGCGTTCCAATCGGCGAAGACGCCCGGCACCACGGTGATCCACATGTGCCAGGTGTCGCCGAAGCGTTGCACCTCGGGCGCCCAGAGCGTCGCGCCGGTGCAGCTTTCGGGGATCGCGGCCGTGCCCGAGTAGCGCCAGTGCGCGCCGTCCCCGGACCGCGCGACGCCGATGGCGGTGCCATGGACCCAGCGGACGTCCCTGGGGTCGGCCAGCTTCAGGTCGGCGCGGCGATTGGTGTAGAACATCACCCATTCGCCGCGCTGCGGATCATGGACGATCGACGGGTCCGCCGCGCCGTCGTGCACCGGGTCGCGGAACAGCGGCACCGGCGCGACCGGATCGGCGACGGCCGGCTGGGCGAGCAGCGCCAGCGCGGCGAGCAGCATCAGCGGGCGGCTCCGGTCACCGGGTTGTTGCCCCAGAGCTGGTCGTACTTCCATCCCGACAGGTCCTCGACGACCCTGCGCGCTTCGGGCGAAGTCGGCTCAGTACCTCCGGCGCGCAAATGATCGATCTCGGCCATCAGCACGTCGTGCGTCTGGGCGTTGAGGCGGAAGCGCCACGAAGCGATCAGGCCGGCGAGCATGACCAGGATCGGGCCGAGGATGAGCAGCCAGGTGATGGTGGCGATCGCCTCCGGCGTCTGTTGCACCGCGCCGGCGGGCCCTCCCTTGGGCGAGACATAGCCGCCGAGGTCGATGATCCAGCCCGTCAAGATGATCGCCGCGGACTGCGCGAGCTTGCGCACCAGCGTCATGACTCCGGCAAAGATGCCCTCGCGCCGCTGGGCCGTGACGGCCTCGTCGACGTCGGGCAGGTAGTTGTAGATCGACCAGGGCACGAAATTGAGCGTGCCGCGGCCGAGCCCGGCGAGCAGGATCGGCACGAACAGCCAGAAGATCAGCGCCGGACTGAAACTGGCGGACGCGGGATTGAGCGCCGAAAGCATATTGCCCTGGAGCGCGCCCAAGTCCGCGGCAAAGGCCGCCGGCCTGAGAAAATAGAAGGCGAGGAACAGCAGCAGCCCGGCGCCGAAGAAGCTGATCGCGATGCGATAGGCGATGACGGGCCCCGTGCGGATCACGATGTTGATCGCGATCATCACCGAGATGAGCTGCGCCACGTACATGGTCGTCAGCAGCTGCGAGATGATCAGCGTCGCGCCCATCATCACCGTGACGACGAAGATCGGGAAGGCGGTGTTGAAGATGTCCTGCGAGATATAGCCGCCGAGATAGATCGACAGATGCTGGCGGAAGGCGCGGATGCGCAGCGTCGAGAACAGATCGCGGAACATCGCGACCGGAATCAGCAGCGCGGTCCTGAGGTCGAGCGGCGCCGGGCAGATCTCCATTTCGGCTTCGGTATAGGGGCGTTCCCAGGTGAAGATCGTCACCAGCAGCACGACCAGGCTGAAGATCGCGCCGAAGATCGCGCCCATGATCAGGAAGGTGCTGGGCGAGTCCTTGCCGCCCAGCGTGGCGATGATCAGCGTCGGCAGATAGGATGCGAGGATGGCGGAGCTCTGCGCGACGATCATCCGCGCGCCGGCGAACCGCGCCTTCTTGCGATAGTCGTTGGTCATCTCCGCAGGGAGCGTCTCCCACGGGATGAGGAACATCGTGTAGACGAACTCGAAGAAGATGAAGGTCAGCAGATAATAAGTGAAGGTCTGGCCCGCGACGAAGATCAGCGCGAAGCTGGGGAGCAGCGGTATCGTGGCGATCAGGAAGACCTTGCGCCGCCCGATGCGCCGCCCGATCCAGGTGTGCCGCAGATTGTCCGACACATAGCCGATCAGCGGGCAGGTGATTGCCTCGAGCAGCCGGGGCAGGCCGAGGATCAGCCCCGCCTCCGCGGCCGACAGGTTGCAGAAGGTGGTGAAGAAATAGAGCAGCCAGCCGGTGACGACGGCCTGCGCGCCGGCCCCCAGCATGTCGCCGGAGCCCCAGCCCCAATAATTGTACCAGCGCGGCTCACGATGCGTGGTGGTGGCAGGCGCGGCGGCGCTGGCGGCCATAAGGTTCCTCTCGGGGGCGACAGGCCTTCGGCCTGTTCTTTACTCCATATTTTGAACCGCTATCATGATATGTGGAACGACATCAAGTCGGCGGGAGAGAGAGGATGCGGCTGGCACGCGCGTTTTGCCAAGGAGTTGCGACTGCGGCGTTGCTGGCGTTCGCCGGGGCGGCTTGTGCCGAGCCGGCGGCCGAGTGGATCGACCCGCTGACCGGGCACAAGGTGGTGCGGATCAGCCGCGAGCCCGGCTCGGCCAGCCTCTATTTCCACCAGAACAGCTACACGCCGCAGGGCGACAAGATGGTCATCTCGGTCCCCGACGGCATCTCGGTGGTCGACCTCAAGACGTGGGACGTCAAGCCGCTGATCAAGGGCAAGGGGCTGGTGCTGCTGTTCACCGGCCGCAAGACGCGGACGGCCTATTACCAGACGCGCGCGGGCGAGGGCGCGCCCTGGACGATCTTCGCCGCCGATATCGACACCGGCAAGTCGCGCCGCATCGCCGAGATCAAGGAAGGCTTCATCGGCTCGATCAATGCCGACGAGACGCTGCTGCTCGGCCAATGGGCGGAGACCGACAAGCCGCTCCAGCCGGGGGCCAAGCCCGCCGACAATGCAAAGTTCGGCCAGGCGCAATATGCCGCCAACTGGCCCGACGGCCGCCCGATGACCTACGCCGACGCCAAGGAAGTGCGGCTCAACGAGCGGCTCGAGGCGAAGATTCCGATGGAGATCTTCACGATCGACGTGAAGACCGGCACGCGCAAGGTGGTGACCGCCTCGACCGACTGGCTCAACCATATCCAGTTCTCGCCGACCGACCCGCAGCAGATCATGTATTGCCACGAGGGGCCGTGGCACAAGGTCGACCGGATCTGGACGATCCGTGCCGACGGGACCGGAAAGAAGCTGATCCACAGCCGCACGATGAACATGGAGATCGCGGGGCACGAGTTCTTCTCGCCCGACGGCAAGACGATCTGGTACGACCTCCAGACCCCGCGCGGACAGGTGTTCTGGCTCGCCGGCTACGACCTGACGACGGGCAAGCGCCGCTGGTACAATGTCGAGCGCAACCAATGGTCGGTGCACTATAACCAGTCGCCGGACCTCAAGCTGTTCTCGGGGGATGGCGGCGACAGCGAGATGGTCGCGCACGCGCCCGACGGGAAGTACCTCTACCTGTTCCACCCCAAGGACATCCCGGATGTCGCAGGCATCCATGCGCCGGGTGCGGAGAACCTGATCGCGCCGGGCAGCTTCGACGCCGAGAAGCTGGTCGACATGCGCAAGCAGGACTATCGGCTCGAGCCCAACATGACCTTCACGCCCGACGGCAAGTGGATCGTCTTCCGCGCGAACTTCGAGGGTGAGAACCACATCTACGCGGTCGAACTGGCCAGGGCAGCGGGCAAGTGATCCGCGCCGCCGCGGCGCTCGCGCTCGCCTGCTGGGCGCTCCCGGCGCTGGCCCAGCCGACCGAACGCGTGTCGATCGACAAGGACTGGCGGCTGCTGGTCGGCGACCAGGTCGACGCGATGGCGCCGGGGCTCGACGACAGCGGCTGGAAGCAGGTCGACGTGCCGCACGACTGGGCGATCGCCGGGCCATTCGACGAGAAGGCGCGCGCGACCGGATCGGGCGGCTGGCTGCCGACTGGCGTCGCCTGGTACCGCAAGCATTTCCGCCTGCCCGAGAACGCGCGCGGGCGCCGCGTGTTCGTCGAGCTCGACGGGGTGATGGATCGCGGCGGGGTGTGGATCAACGGCCAGCATGTCGGGTACCGGCCGTACGGCTATTCGAGCGTGCGCTACGAGCTGACGCCGTTCCTCAAGGCCGAGGGCGACAATGTGCTGGCGGTGCGCGCCGACACTTCGGCGCAGCCGGCGTCGCGCTGGTATGCCGGCGGTGGCATCTATCGCCATGCCCGGCTGGCGATCAGCGGCAATCAATATTTCGAGCCTTGGGGCGTGGCGGTCCGGTCGTCGCTGACCAGCCGCCGCGCAGGCGCCGAAGTCGCGATCGTCGCCAGCGTGCGCAACGCGGCCGATGCCACCGGCCGCGGCAAGCTCGCCGTGGTCATCCGCGCGCCCGACGGCAGCGTGGTGGCACGCGGCGAAGGCAGCGAGGCGGCGCTCGACGGCACGCACACGACCGAACTGCGGGCGGACCTCCATGTAGTCAACCCGCGGCTCTGGGACCCGCGCGATCCGGCGCTCTACACCGCCGAAGTGACGCTCACCGGCGCCGATGGCACCGTGCTCGACCGCCAGACCGAGCGCTTCGGCATTCGCGACGCGCGCTTCGAGGCGGCGAGCGGCTTCTGGCTCAACGGGCGCAACATCAAGCTGAAGGGCGTCGCGATCCACGCCGATGGCGGCGCGTTCGGCATGGCCGTGCCGCTGGCGATGTATGAGCGGCGGCTGCGCGGGCTGATGAAGCTTGGCGTCAACGCCGTGCGCACCGCGCATCATCCCTTCTCGCCCGAATTCCTCGACCTGTGCGACCGGCTCGGCCTGATCGTGATGGACGAGGCGTTCGATCAATGGACGGTCGCCAAGAACCCCTACGACTATCACCTGTTCTTCACCGACTGGTCGTCGATCGACGCGCGCGACTTCGCCCGGCGCGACCGCAATCATCCGAGCGTGGTGATCTGGTCGATCGGCAACGAGATCCACGACACGCCCTACCCGCTCGTCGCCAAGTCGATCATCGAGCGGCTGACCAAGATCTTCCACGCCGAGGATCCGACACGGCCCGTGACGATGGCCCTGTTCCGGCCGAACACCACCGGCGATTACCAGAACGGGCTGGCGGACATGCTCGACGTGGTCGGGCAGAATTACCGCGAGAAGGAGCTGGCCAAGGCGCATGCCGACAAGCCGTCCCGCAAGATCCTCGGCACCGAGAACAGCAAGAACCGCGACAGCTGGCTGATCGTCCGCGACGATCCGGCCTATGCGGGCATGTTCCTGTGGACCGGGGTAGATTATCTCGGCGAGGCGGATCGCGCCGGGTGGCCGGTGATCGGCAATCCGTCGGGGCTCGTCGACCGCACCGATTTCGTCAAGCCGATCGGCTGGGAGCGGGCGAGCTGGTGGGCCGAGACGCCGGTGGTCAAGATCGCGCGGCGGATCAACGAGCAGGTCGATACCAGCGCGCTGCCGACGATGGTCGGGGTGGCGATGCCCCAGCCGAAGGGCCCCGGCGCGCTGCGCGACTGGTCGCCCGAGAACCGCGCGCCGCATGACGAGAAAGTCGAGGTCTACAGCAACGCCGCCAGCGTCGAGCTGCTGCTCAACGGGCGCTCGCTGGGCAGCAAGCCGCGGCCCGCGGACGATAGTGCGCGGCGGTGGGACGTGCCGTTCGAGCCCGGCATGATCCGCGCGGTGGCGCGGGATGCCGCGGGCAAGGTCTTGGCCAGCGACGAGCTGCGTACCGCGGGTGCCCCGGCGGCGATCCGGCTGATCCCGGAGGCCCCCGCGATGGGCAGCGGCTTCGACGATCTCGGCTTCGTCCGGGTCGAAGTGGTGGACGCCAAGGGCGTGGTGGTGCCCAGCGCCGCCGATCGCGTCCGCATAGCGATCGAGGGGCCGGCGAAGCTCGCCGCCTATGACAATGGCTCGCCGACCGAACACACCATGTTCGGTGAGCCCGAGCGGCCCGTGTACGGCGGCCATGCGCTGGTAATGCTGCGCGGGAGCGGGGCGGGCACCGTGCGCGTGCGGGCGACGGCGCCGGGGCTCAAGGCGGGCACGGCGACGGTGGTGGCGCGGTAGACGGGGAAGGCCTGACGCTACCTTCGTCACCCCGGCCTTGTGCCGGGGCCCACCGCGCGCCCCCGGAGAAGCTCGAGCCTCTTGTCCATGACTTGCGTCCCGGTGGGCCCCGGCACAAGGCCGGGGTGACGGTCAGGCTAGGGAGCGACGGGCTCGAAGCGCACCGCCTCGACCAGCACGCCGCCGGTTTCCGCGCGCAGCTCGATGCGGTGGGTTCCTGCCGCTAGCGTCGCAGGGACCTCGGCCGACACCCGGTTGTCCAGCACGGCTTGTGCCCAGGCGGCGTCGCCGGTCTCGCGGGGAATCGAGAGCGGATACGCCTTGCCGTCGATGCCGAGCGTGAGCCGCAGCGGCGCGCCGTCGGAATCGGCATAGGTGGGAATCAGGTCGGCGATCGCACGCCACTTGCCGGCGGGCAGGGGGAGCGTCGCCGCGCCGGCGACCGGGCGGTCGATGCGCGAACCCAGCGCGAAGCCGTTGCGGCCGAGGCCGGTGACCCTGCGCCAATTGCCCGTGACCTTGCCGAGGTCGAGCAGCACGTCGGGCGCGGCGACGGGCTCGGTCAGGACGGGGGTGACCGGCGGGGTGGCCGCGGGGGCGGGGAGGATCGGCGGTGTCAGGCGGAAGCTCTTCCACTGGCCGTCGGCGGGCTCGACGGCGATGAAGCCGCGCCACTTGCCGCCCGCGAGTGCGTCATAGTCGCGCGTGAGCGTCGCGATCCGCGCGTCGGCGCCGCGGGCTTCGGCGCCGCGGGCGAGTGCGCGGGGGAGATCGGCGTCGCGCAGCTTGTCGTGCGCCTCGGCGGCGAAGAAGCGGCGATTGGCCTCGGCCGCAGCCTCGACCGGATAGCCGAGCAGCTCGAAGAAGGCGTCGCGGCGTTCCTGCGGGACCTGTCCGGCGATCGCGCGGAGGCGAGCGAGGTTGCGGTCGAATTCGGCCAGCCGGGCGTCGGCTTCGGCGATCGACCAGGGGCTCTGCTTTGCCTTCTGCCCCGGCAGCCACCATTGGAGATGCTCGGGCCGGCGGATGAAATTGAGCCGGTGGTGTTCAGCGAGCACCGCAGCGATCGCGTCCGCCTGCGCGGCGTCGACATTCTCCGCGGCCCAGCGCCGCGTGAAGCCCTCGACGCCCAGCGCGCGGATGCCGGGCACGTCCCAGGCGAGCGACAGGAAATAGTCGATGTCGAGCTCGGCGGGCTTGATGTCGCCGACATTGGCGATCCACATTCGCCGCGCGCCCAGGTCCCAGGCGCGACCCATCTCCTCGCCCACCAGCGCGGGCGGCGTGGTGGAAAGCCACAGATAGGATAGCGGCGCGCCGAGATAGGAGAGGTGGTAATAGATGCCCGAGCCGCCGCCGCGCTTGCGTTCCTCGGGCGTGGGGAAGCGGCGGATGTAGCCGAAATTGTCGTCGGGCCACATGAGCGTGACGTCATCCGGAACGGCGAGCCCGGCGCGGTAGATGTCGAGCACTTCCTTGTAAGGCGTGAACACCTGCGGCACGCGCTCGACCTGCGGCGACATATGCCGCGCCAGCATCGCGCGCTGGTCGGCGAAGATGCGCTCGAGGAAGCGCTTGCGCGTCGGCATGTCGCCGGCGCCCTGCATCCCGCTGTCGTGGATGCCGCGCATGCCGAGCGTCCAGATGCTCTCGTACTTACCGTTGGTGCGCGCACGTTCCTCCCAATAGGCGCGCACGCCCTCCGGGTTCTTGCCGTAATCATAGTCGTGCGGGTCGGCGGTCCATTCGCCGACATTGTTCCGCAGCATCGGCTCGGCGTGCGAGGAGCCCATGACGATGGCGTAGCGGTCCGCCAGCCGGGCATTTTCGGGGTCTGCGTTGAAGGCCGGGCTGATCTTGTGCATCGCCGGCCACAGCGTGTTGGCCTTGAGCCGGAGCAGCAGCTCGAACACCTTGGCATAGGTCTTGGGGCCCATGCCGCGTCCGCCCTCGAACACGGTGGCCGACCAGGGGGTGAGCCCCCAATCCTCGTCGTTGATGAAGATCCCGCGATATTTGACCGAGGGCGGGCCGAAGCGGTGCGTGCCGGGGCGGACGTGGAGCGCGGGGTGCCGGAGCGGCGTGACGTCGGCCCACCAATGCCAGGGCGAAACGCCGATCGCGCGGCTGAGCTCGTAGATGCCATAGGCGGTGCCGCGTCGGTCGCTGCCGGCGATCACCAGCGCGCGCGGCACCCCCGGCGTGGGCCGCTCGATCGTGGCGATGACGAAGCTTTCCCACGCGCCCTTCAGCTTGCGGGCGTCGAGCTTGCCCGACGCCACGAGGCGGTCGATCGCGGGGTTCTTGCCCAGCGTGCCGGCCCAGATGGGGTCTCCGCCGCTCGTTTTGTCGGTGACCGTCTGGAGATCGCGGCGCAGGTCCGCAGCGGCGATACCGACCACCGGATGGTCGTCGGGTGCGGTGACGACGCTGGCCCCGGCGAGCGAGAGGCCAGAGGCAGAGGGACTGGTATCGATCCAGTCGGCCACCCAACCTCCGTCATCCCCGCGAAGGCGGGGACCCAGAGTTGTGGAGGAATTCGCTCGGGGCTCTGGGTCCCCGCCTTCGCGGGGATGACGGGGAAAGGCGGTAGCCGGCGCCAGCAAGAGGGCGGCGAGCCCGAGGAGCAGCGCCGCCCGCAGCATCAGATGTACGTCCGCAGGAACTCGCCGAGCGCGCAGATCGCGAGGCTCTGGCCATAGGGCATCGAGGTCAGGCGGATGTCCTTGTAGAACTGGAGCGTGTCGCCCATCGCGGTGCCGAAGCTGACCTGCTGGAGCTCGCCGGTCTCGTCGATGTTGGCGAGAACGCCCTTCACTGCCTTGATTCCGACCTGCTCGTAATGGCGCGGGAGGTAGCCCTTCCGCACCGCTTTGAGGATGCCATAGGCGAAGCCCGCGGTGGCCGAAGCCTCGAGGTACGAGGTCGGATCGACGATCAGCGTGTGCCACAGCCCGGTCTCAGGGTCCTGCGTCTCGGCGAGCGTCTTCACCTGCGCGGCGAGCGTGTCGATCAGGAAGGTGCGGAAGGCATCGCCCTGCGGCAGGTCGAGGATCTCGATGATCTCGGGGATCGCGATCGTCACCCAGCAATTGCCGCGCGCCCACAAAGCCTCGGCGAAATTGTGCCGGCCGTTGAAGTCCCAGCCGTGGAACCAGAGGCCGGTCTTCTTGTCGAACAGATACTTGATGTGGACGAGGAACTGGCGCTTGGCCTCCTCGACATAATGCGGGCGGCCCAACAGCAGCCCGATCTTGGCGAGCGGCAGCACCGACATCATGAGGGTGTCGTCCCACAGCTCGCCGGGATTCTCGTCATTGTAGACGATGTGCTGGAAGCCGCCTTCCTCGGTCTTGGGCAGGCCGTCGGGGGCCATCAGCCACTCGCACCAGGTGTCGAGATAGGGGATGTAGCGCGGGTCCGGCTCCTGCTCGTAGAGATAGGCAAGCGTGATGAACGGCGCGACGGTGTTGATGTTCTTGGTCGGCGTGCCCTCGGCGAAGCGATCCTCGAACCACTGCTTGATGATGTGCAGCGCCTTGTCGTCGCCGGTCTGCTCGTAATAGCGCCACATGCCGAACAGCCCGACGCCGTGGGTCCATTCCCAGCCGGCCCAGCCCTTGGTGTCGATGATGCGGCCGTCCTCGAGATGGAGGAGGAACTCGCCGGTCTCGTCCTTGATGTTGACGAGATTGTCCATGAGCAGGTCGATCTTCGAAGTGATCTCGCTGCGGGGCACGTCGTGGGTGAGGGCGGCCAAGGTCTGAACTCCGTGAATGTGTCGTTGAAAGTCTATAGCCCATGCCGGCGCGCGAAGCGCTCGAACAGGGTGGGCCAGGGGTGTTCCTCGCCATCTTCCTGCATCGGCAGGCCATGGCCGCCCTTCTCGAAGATGTGCAGCTCGGACGGGATCTTCGCCGCCTGGAGCGCGACGAACATGGTGAGGCTGTTCGCCGGTGGCACCACCGGATCGTCGGCGGCGTGCGCGACGAAGCTGGGCGGCATGTCGGCGGGCAGGGCGCTTTCGGCGGAGAAGCGCGCGATCCGCTCGGCGCTCATATCCTTGCCCAGCAGCTCGCGGCGCGACTGGCCGTGCGCGTGCGGGTCGCGCATCGTGATGACCGGGAAGAACAGGCCGGCGACGACGGGGCGCGGCGATTGCCGGTCGGCGGCGTCGACGGGCTTGTAAGTGTCGAGCGCGAAGCGGCTGGCCAGCCGCGCGGCGAGGTGCCCGCCCGCGGAGAAGCCGATCGCAGCGACGCGCGTCGGATCGATCTTCCACTTCGTCGCGCCGGCGCGGATCAGCCGCATCGCGCGCTGCGCATCCTGCAGCGGCGCGTCGGGGCCGGCGGCCCAGCCGTCGTGCGGAAGGCGATAGAGCAGCTCGAACACGGTGTAGCCGCGCGCGGTGAAAGCGCGCGAGATCGACGATCCCTCGCGCCCGAGCGCGACACGGGCATAGCCGCCGCCGGGGATCATCAGGATCGCGCCGCCGTTGGGGCTCGCCGCGGGGACGACGTTGAGCATCGGCGTGGCGATATGCGGCCACGCGATGTCGTCGGCCGGGCCGGTGGGCGAGCGTTTGACCACTTCGTCGCGCACGGCGAGGCCTTCGCCGCCCGGCGCTCGGCCCGGCCAGAGCGGCAGGCGTTCGGTGACGATCGGCTGGGCGCGAAGCGGCAGCGGGGCTGCGACTGCCGCGGCGACCGATCCCGCCAGCAGGGTGCGACGGCTGATCGTCACTTGAGCTCCGCCGGCGTCGCGGGTGCCGGGACCATGTGCACCGGCAGGCCGCCCTTGACGTTGCGCAGCGTGACGAGCCTCACGTCCTCCAGCCCATTGCCAGGCGCGCCGTCCGAGGTGACGGCGAGCGCGATGCTGTTGCGCCCGCGATGGTTGAGGATCCCCTCGGGGATCGGGAAGACGCGCTGCGGGCCGATATGGGCGATGAACTGGCCCATGTTCCAGCCGTTGACGAAGATCAGCACGCGATAGGCGCCCGGCGACCGCGGCTTGGCAGTGTCGCCGAACGCGAGGCCGATCGTCGCGTCCTGTCCCTTGGGCACGTCGAGGTCAAAGCTGGTGCGGTACCAGCTCGTCCCCGGCGCCGCCTGGCTGGCGGGGAGGCTCGCCGGTTTCCAGCCGCGATCGTCGAAGCCCGGCAGATACCAGCCCTGGCGCTCGCCGAACTGGCCGCCGTTGTTGGCGACGCCGCGCACCGGATCGGCGATGTCCTCGCCGCCGGCCCGGCCCTGGATCTTCCACGCGATCGGAACCGAGAAGCTGGGGCCGACGACCGGCTCGATCGAGACTGAGACGAGCCCACGGGCCTCCTTGTGGAAGTCATCGGCGTCGAGGTCCCAATTGTGGCCGTTGTTGCGCAGCATCACCGAGACGACGTGCTCGCCGGGGGTGCGCGCGGCGTCGGGCAGGTCGAGCGCGGCGGCTGCAGTGGTGATCGGGCGCGGCAGCCCGCCGAGCAGCTCGTGCTCGCCGACGAGCTTACCGTCGAGGAAGACCTGGATCATCCCCGATCCGCCCGCGCCGTAATGCAGCCGGATGCGCTGCGCGTCGGGCGTGCCGGTGAAGCGGCCGCGGTACCAGACGTCGCCTTCATGGAAGCCATAGGCGTCCATCAGCATGTTGGGCTGGCCGTCGGCGCGCGCGGTGATGCTGGCATAGGGGCGGTTGTCGATCGCCTGCCAGGCGCTGTCGTCGAAGGCGGGCGCGGCTTCGGGCGAGCCCTCGGCCATGCGCCAGCCGGTGAGCGCGGGGAGCGTCACCTCGGCGGGGCCGGCGAGCGGTTTGCTTGCCACGAGGCTGCCGCTGGCGCTGCGCGTCGCGGCGACCCTGGCGCCGTTCCAGGTCAAGCTGCGCGCGCCGGTCCACGCCTCGAGCGGCTCGGCAGCGCGGGTGTCGCCGGTGAGCGCGAGCGTGCCCCCCTTGGCGGTGGCGCTGCGCACCAGCGCGGGGCCGCGGACGAGCGTGTCGCCCATGCGCCAGAACTTCGCGCCCTCGTCCTCGTCGCCGATTAGCAGCAGCAGGTCGGGCCGCCCGCCACCGCTGATATGGACGCGGGCGAGGCCGTTGTGGGCGTAGCTGAGCTTGAGGTCGCCGACGGTGCTGAAGGTGGAGGTCACGTGGCCTTCGAGCACGGTCACCTTGGGCTCGCTGGCGTAGCGCAGCACCGTCTCTCCCGCCTCGCCCGTGCGGCCATAGACCAGCATCAGGTCCCGCCCGTCCTGCTGGAGCGCGGCCTGGAGCTCGGAAGTCGAATAGACCAGCCGCTGCCCGCCCAGGTTGACGCCCGCGACGAGCCACTTGGCGTCGAAGCCGTTGAGCTCGAGCGGCAGCGTGTAGCGGCCGTCGGGCAGGTCGGCGGTGACGCTGAAGCGCTCGTTCGACTGGCCGTTCGAGGGCTTGTGGGTGACGAGCAGGAAGCGCGCGCCGGTCTCGGGGCTCTTGTTGTGATAGACTTGGATCTTGTCGGTCGAGATCTGCACCTGCCCCGCGGGGATCATGCCCGCAAGGTCGGGGACGCTCTGGATCAGCCCGGCGAGTTGCTTGAGCTCCTCCGCCTTGGGGCGCACCTCGCGCGTCTCGGAGAAGGCGGCGCCGTAATCATAGCTGGTGAACACCACCGGCGCCGGCAGCCAGCCCCAGCTCGTGCCGCCGAAGCCCATGTAGAAGCTCTGGATGCCGATGCCGTTGGCGAGGTTGGTGCCGTAGAACACCCGCTGGAAGCGGCGGCCGCGCTGGATCGCGTTGCACTCGTATCCGCCGTTCGAGCCCCAATAGTCGAACCAGCCGCCGCCGAACTCGGCCAGGAAGCCCGGCGTGTTCGGCGAGGCCGAGGCGCCGCCGCGCGCGCCGCCGGGGCCGTAATAGCCCCAGTCGGGCGCCGCGCTCCCGCGGGTGGGCTGGCCCTGCACGGTGCAGGTCCCGCCGGGGTAGCCGTCGAAGGCGTAGAGGTCGTTCGGGCCCTCGACCGTCTTCTCGACGTTCGCGCCCTTGGGCACCCAATAGCCGTTGCGCCCCTGGTCGTTGTGGAAGATCGGCACGTTGATGCCGTCCGCCCCCGCCTTGGCGTAGAGGTGATCCATGTACCGGCGCTGCGCCGGGGTGGTCAGCGACAGCTCGTTCTCGATCTGGTGGAGGATGACGTTGCCCTTGTGGCCCTTGCCGTCCCCGTTGATCTGGTGGCGCGCAATGATCGCGTTGACCTGGGTCAGCCATTCGTCGGCGGCCGCGAGATATTCGGGATCGTCGGTGCGCGCGCGGACGCGCTGGTTGACCAGCCAGCCCGGAAAGCCGCCGCGCGTCAGCTCGGCGTTCACATAGGGCCCGGCGCGGGTGATGACGTAAAGGCCTTCCTCCTCCGCCATCGTCAGCAGCCGATCGATGTCGCGGATGCCGCTGAAATCATAGACGCCGCGCTTCGGGCTGTGGAATCCCCAGTCGAAATAGAAGGCGACGGTGTTGAACCCGCTCGCCTTCATCTTCTGCAGCACGTCGCGCCACAGGTCGGGCGAGGGCAGGCGGAAGGCGTGCATCTCGCTCGACCAGATGATCATGCGCTTGCCGTCTATCATCAGCGAGCGCGAGTCGTACGAGACACGGCCGAAGTGCTTCACCGGCGCGTCGAAGTTCGCCGTCGGGCGGGCTTCCTGCGCGAGCGCGGGGGCGGCGACCAGCATGGTCGCGGCGAGGAGGGCGGTGCGGATCATGCGAGGTGGAACAAAGGCTCGAGCGGCCATTCGCGCGGCTTGTTGTCGGGCTCCACTTCCATCAGCGGCGCCATGTAATCCCACCATTTGCGCATGATCGGATGGCCGGGCAGCGCGTCGCGCTCATTGTCGTCGGTGAGCTTGAGCACCGCGAACAGCGACAGCGTCTCGGGATCGAGGAAGATCGAATAGTCGCGGATGCCGCTGTCGTGCAGCAGCGCGGCGAGCTCGGGCCAGATCGCGTCGTGGCGGGCCCGGTACTCGTCGATCACGCCCGGCTTGAGCTGCATGCGGAAAGCGTGGGTGGTCGTCATGCCCCTCTCCATTGTCCCAATTTATGGGATAATCATGCACTATCTGGTAGTATAATGCGGGCGGCGCGTCAAACCTAAGCGGGCCAATAATCCGCGCGCTCGGCATGCGCCACCCGCGTATCGTCGAGCAGCACCGGCGGGCGGGGATCGTGGGTTTCGCGGCGCAGCCGCAGCCCGTTGACCTCGAGCCCCGCCACGTGCCGCGCCCAGAAGCCCCAGGCAGGCGTGGGGCCGAACATGCTCGGCTCGGGATAGGCATCGGCCAGCTCGGCGGGTGCGGCGGGGACGGGTTCGGAGAAGCCGCCATCGAAGCCCAGGTCTATGTCGCGCAGCCGCACCTCCTCGATCGGCTTGCCCGGCAATCCGGCGAGGATCGCGCCGAAGCGCGGATCGATCCCGCGCGCGACCAGGCTGCGCACCTCCACGCCCCGGATCGCGCCCACCCCTGTGCCCTCGGGCCCACGCAGCCGGGCGCCGAGGCGGAGGAACAGCGGCGCAGTGGTCACTTCCTCCATGACAATATTCTCGGCCAGCACATCCTCGATCGTGCCGCCGTCGACACTCTCGATCGCCAGCCCGCGGCTGCGCTCGAAGCGGCAATCGGAGATGCGGAGGCGGCGGAAGTCGCCGTTGCTCTCGGTGCCCAGCTTGATCCGCCCGGTGACGCGGTCGCGATCGGGGGCGAGCTGCTGGGTGCGCTGGCGCGTGCCGTCGAGCATCGTGCCGAGATCGTAGCCGGTGACGATGCAGCCGCGCACTTCGATATCCTCGCACGCCGCGCGGCGGCCGAGCGCGAGGCTGGTCTTGAGCACGATCGCGTCGTCGTTGGGCGAATTGACGCGGCAGCGCTCGACCCGCGCCCGGCGGACGCAGTCGAGGTCGAGCCCATCGCGGTTGGTGTCGATCACCAGGTCGAACAGGTCGAGATCGTCGACTTCGCTGGCGAGCACCGCGAAATGGCCGCCCTTGAAGATCGTCAGCCCCTCGATCCGGATGCGGCGGCAATGCGCGAGTGCGATCGCCTTGTTGCCCATGCCCAGCATCGCCTGGCGGCTCTGCTCGAGCTTCGCGACGTCGTGCGCGGGCATCGCCGCCATCGACAGCGGACGCTCGCCCGCCTGCTTGCTCCACGGCGTGCCCGGGCCGTTGCGCGTCAGGCCCAGTCCATCGATCCGGCCCTTGCCGATGATCGCAATATCCTCGGCGCCGTCGGCCCAGATCAGGCTGTTGTGCCAATGGCTGTGGCCGAAATCCTGGTAGAGCTGGGGCCCGCGCTCCTCGGGCAGGTCATAGGCGCCCAAAGGACCCTTTTCCGCGGCGACCAGCGTGGCGCCGGCCTCGACCGCGAGCGTGACCTTGCTGCGGAGCTGGAGCGAGAAGCTCAGATAGCGGCCCGGCGGCAGCACCACCACGCCGCCGCCCGCAGCCTCTGCAGCACGGATCGCGGCGTTGATCGCGGGGGAATCGAGCGCGGCGCCGTCGCCCCTGGCACCGTGATCGCGGACGTCGAAGACCTTGCCGGTGCGCATCAAACGCCCCCTAGGTCATCCCCGCAAAGGCGGGGACTCAGGGTCGCGCGCGGCGTCCTTCGCAACTTTGGGTCCCCGCCTTCGCGGGGATCGCGGCAGTGGGGTAAGGCCATCAATTCCCCGCCGGCCGCACGTCGCTGGCAGCGATGCTGGGCGCGATATGAAGCGACTCCAGCGCCGGACGCGCGGGATCGAAGCTGCGGAACTCCGGCTTCAGATGCGCCCCCAGCTCGGGCACCTGCGCCGCGATCCCCGCCGCGACCGCGCGTGCGAGCAGCCAGGCGCCGGGGTTGTTGTGGTGCGTCTTGTCCGCGCCGCCGTCGTTGAACAGCAAAGGCGAACGCTCGGGGCCGAGCGCTTCGTAAAGCGCGATCGTGTCGGTCTGCAGGTCGATCAGCGGCACCCGATCCTCGCGCGCCACCTTGCGCATCGCCTCGGCATAGTCGGCGAGCGTGTGGCGGATGCGGCCCTGGTCGAAGTTGCGGCGCTCGGGGCTGGTGACGAGCACCGGGTGCGCGCCGCGCCGCCGCGCCTCGGCGATGAAGGCGCGCAGCCAGGCGGGGTAGGCGAACTTCGGGTCCGAATAGGTCTGCGGCCACTGCTCCTTCTGGTCGTTGTGCCCGAACTGGATGAGCAGCCAGTCGCCGGCCTTCATGCCCGAGAGCAGCTTGTCGAGCCGATGCGCAGTGACGAACGACTTGAGCGTCTCGCCCGATTCCGCATGGTTCGCCACTGCCACATCGGAGGCGAAGAAGGCGGGGAGCATCTGCCCCCAGCTCGCCGCCGGCTCGGCGCGCTGGTCGGTCACGGTCGAATCGCCGGCGAGGTAGACGGTCGGCACCTCCACGGGCTCGATGTCGATCGAGGCGACGTGCGGATCGCCGAGGAACTCGAGCGTGAGCTTGTCGTCCCAGGTGTAGCTGCCCGCCTCGCGCGACTTGAGCTGCACGGCCACGCCGCCCGGTGCATTCGCCGGCGGCGGCGCGAGCGCAGCGGTGCGCACGTTCACGATGAAGCTCGCGGTGACATATTTGCCCGGGCGGGTCGCGACGTCCGCGAGCATCAGCCGGCGGGATTCTGCTTTGATCGTGGTGCGCCCACTCAGGCGCACGGTCACGCGGTAATTGCCCTCGGGCACTGTGGCGGAGAAGAGGAATTCGCCGCCGCGGCGCTCGGGCTCATAGCCGAAACCGCCGGGCGCGTAGGGCTTGTCGGCCGGAACCGCGATTCGGCCGGGAGCGGACTTCGCGTCCGGGGCCAGATCGAAGTGAAGGGGCTGGGCCATCGCCATCTGCAACGCGACTAGCAGCATTGCCGATCACCTTCGGTCATCCGGACGTGTCCGTCATCCCCCCGAAGGCGGGGACCCAGAGCCGCGAAGGGGGTCGCTTGCGATTCCTGGGTCCCCGCCTTCGCGGGGATGACGAAATGGGTGCGAGTGGTGGCTGAGCGGTTCATCGCGCCCCCAGGAAATAGGAAGTGTGCGGCGGCTGGTTGTACGCGGTGTTCTGCCAGGCGATGCCGAGCCGATAGACGGGATCGTGCATCAGCGTGACGATGCGCTCCTGCGTCGGGATCGGCGTGGCGTAGATGCGCAACTCGCGGCTGTCGGCGGTCGGCACCACCAGCTCCTCGCGCCAGTCGCCGAGCAGATCGGCCGAGAGCGAGGGGTTCTGCTTGGTGCCGTTGTTGGAGACCACGCCCTCGGGATCGAGCAGCGGCTTCTCGGTGCTCGTGGTCCAGTCCCATTTGGTGATCTTCTTGCCGTCGAGCAGCTCGCGCAAGCGGTCGCCGTCCCACCAGATGCCCGAATTGGCCGCACGCGGGTGGCCGCCCGGGATGATATTGCCCTTCACGTCGTAGAGCTCGCGCGAATTGCTTGCCCAGGCCTCGGCGCCGGGATGGCGGGGATCGATGTCGATCGCGATGCCGCGACCGGTGTCCTTGTCCGCCGGCGTCGACCAGAGGAGGGCGCCGGTGCGCGCGTCGAGCATCGCCGCGCCGCGGTTGCCGCTCATCCGCATGTTCTCGTGCACGCCGAACTTCTCGAGGCCCGGGCGGGTGGGATCGAGGTCCGAGACGTGCATCGCATCGCCGTGGCCCAGGCCCGACGACCACAGCCCCTTGCCGTTGTCGTCGACCACCATCGATCCGTAGAAGACCTCGTCGCGCCCGTCGCCGTCGACGTCGGCGATCGAGAGCTGGTGATTGCCGTTGCCGCCGAACTTCTCGTTGCCCGGCGTCGCGCTGTCGAACAGCCAGCGCTGCGTCAGCTTGCCGTCGCGCCAGTCCCACGCCGCGATCGTCGAGCGCGCATAATAGCCGCGGCCGAAGACCAGGCTGGGCCGGTGCCCGTCGAGATAGGCGACGCCAGCGAGATAGCGTTCGGAGCGGTTGCCGTATCCGTCGCCCCAGCTCGCCGCCATCTGTTCCTGCGTCGGCGTGGCGGTGCCGGCGACGAGCGGGGGCGAATAGGGCGCGGTCGCCAGCGCCTTGCCCGTGCGGCCGTCGAAGACGGTCAGATATTCGGGACCCGAGAGGATACGGCCGAGCGTGCGCGCCACCATCTTGCCCTCGGCATTGGTGGCCGATCCGGTGCGGTCGGTCGAGGCGACTTCGCCGCCCTTGCTGCGCCAGTCGGCATTGGCGTCCCCGATCACGGTACCAGTGCCGTCGACGGTGCCGTCGGCGGTCTTCATCGCGACTTCGGCGCGGCCGTCGCCGTCGAGGTCATAGACCATGAACTGGGTGTAGTGCGCGCCCGAGCGGATGTTGCGGCCCAGGTCGATCCGCCACAGCTTCTTGCCGTCGAGCGTATAGGCGTCGATCAGCGTCTCGCCGGTATAGCCGGCAAAGGCATTGTCCTTGGCGATCGTCGGATACCATTTGACGATCAGCTCGTAGCGCCCGTCGCCATCGAGGTCGCCGGCCGAGGCATCGTTGAGCGTGTAGCCGTACGTCTCGCCGTCGGGCGTGGTGCGGTCGGCGGGCTTGTCGAGCGGGATGGCGAGATAGCCGCCGGCCCAGGGAGTCACTGCGGCGCCCGGTTTGCCGTTGCCGACGGCGAGCGTGTAGCGCGAGTTCGGCTTGCCCTGCTTGTCGAGCACGCTGGTCGCGCCGGTGCCGCTCACGCGCGCGATCGCCTTGCCGTCACGATAGAGCGTGAAGCGCGTGCTCTTGGCGTCGGTGCCGAGCAGCCGCCACGCGACGTGGTTGCTGCCGCCCTCGGCCACCGGGACCGCGACCAGCCCGCGGTCGAGCTGCTCGACTTGCCGGCCCGCAATGGCGGGCGCGGCCTGCGCCGCAGCCGGGCTCATTGCCGCGATGATGAGCGTCCCCAGCATATCCTGTCCCTCTCCCCTGACTCGTTGGGCGCGATGCTGCTCCGGCGCCTCGTGCGAGTCAATTGTTTCCCATTAAATGATACGCGCGCTTACATTGCGGGAGTATTTCCTGCAGGCAAAAAGAAGGGCCGCGATCCCCCGGGAGATCGCGGCCCGCCTTGCCTCGGCCGGGGAATGTCAGCGCAGCGTCAGCACCACCACCGATGCGGCCGGCAGCGTCGCCGACAGCGAACCGTTGGCCAGCGTCGCGCCGGTGAAGGGCGCGGGCTTCACCGTCTCGGGCGCGTCGAAGCTGTTGTGCGCCTGGATCGGCGCGGTGAGCACCTCGCCATCGACCGTGGTCGCGCTCACGCCCGAGAGCGCGGCGCTCACCGTCGCGGGGCGGTTGGGGTCGGTGTTGACCAGCGCGACATGGACCAGCCCGTCGGTGCCGCGGGCGGCGGTGGCGCTGACCGAGGGCACCACCCACTGCTCCTTGTTGTACCAGCTCGACTTGATGTCGATCGGCAGGAAGGTCGCGTCCTGGAACGGCTTGTACATGTGGAAGACGTGGTAGGTGGGTGTCAGCACCATCTTCGGCCCGTCGGTCAGGATCATCGCCTGAAGGACGTTCACCATCTGCGCGATGTTGGTCATGCGCACGCGATCGGCGTGGCGGGTGAAGATGTTGATGTTGAGCGCCGCCACGATCGCGTCGCGCATCGTGTTCTGCTGGTAGAGGAAGCCCGGATTGGTGCCTGGCTCGACATCGTACCAGGTGCCCCATTCGTCCACGGCCATGTTCACGCGCTTGGTGGGATCATATTTGTCCATGATCGCGCCGTGCTTGGTGATCAGCTCTTCCATCTTGAGCGTCTTGGAGAGCGTGCGGGCGTATTCCTCCTCGTCGAAGGCAGTCGCCGAGCCCTTTTGCTGCCAGGTGCCGGGGACGGTGTAGTAATGGACGCCGATGCCGTCGATCTTGCGGCCGGCCTCGCGCATCATCACTTCGGTCCAGTTATAGTCGTCGCTGTTCGCGCCGCTGGCCATCTTGGCGGGACGGTTGCCCTGCGGCGCCTTGATGAATTCGCCGTAGCGGCGCGTCAGGTCCGCGGCATATTCGGGGCGCATGCTGCCGCCGCAGCCCCACAGCTCGTTGCCGATGCCGAAATAGGGGAGCTTCCACGGCTCCTTGCGGCCGTTCTTGGCGCGTTGCTCGGCGAGCATGCCGGCGGGCGCGGTCATGTACTCGACCCACTCGGCCATTTCCTGCGGCGTGCCGTTGCCGACATTGCCGGAGACATAGGCCTCGGCGCCGATCAGCTCGGCGAAGTCCATGAACTCGTGCGTGCCGAAGCTATTGGGCTCGGTGACGCCGCCCCAGTGGTTGTTGACCTTGATCGGGCGTTTGTTGCGGGGCCCGATGCCCTCGCGCCAGTGGTATTCGTCGGCGAAGCAGCCGCCGGGCCAGCGCACCACCGGCACCCTCAGGTCCTTGAGCGCGGCGACCACGTCGTTGCGATAGCCGCGGGTGTTGGGGATCTTCGAATTGGGCCCGACCCAGATGCCGCCATAGATGCCCGAGCCGAGGTGCTCGGCGAACTGGCTGAAGATCCGGCGGTCGATCTTGGGGCCGGGCGCGTCGGCGCGCAGGGTGAGCGTTGCCGCAGGTGCCGCCTGCTGCGCCAGCGCGGTGGCGGGGAGGCAGGCAGTGGAGGTGGCCAGGGCGACGGCGAACAGCAGGTTGCGCATGGGAATCCTCGCAAAAAAGATACGGGCCGCCGGTGAGGGCGGCCCGGTTGGAGAGACGGACTTAGAACTGGAAGTTGACGCCAAAGTTGATCGTACGCCCAATCCTGGTCTGGAACAGCGTGTCGCGGCGCGTGCTGTCGATGTAGAGGTTATTGCGCTCGTCGGTGAGGTTCTGCGCTTCCAGGATCACCTTAATGTGATCGTTGAAGGCGTAGGACGCGGAGGCATCGACGAACATGTTGGGCGAATTGCCCTGCAGGTCGCTGCCCGTCGAGGCCGGGATGCCGCGGATATAGCGATCACGATAGCTCGCCGTGGCACGGATGCTGAACTTCTTGTCCTCGTAGAACAGCGTGCCGCTGGCGGTGTTCTTCGACAGGCCGATCAGATCCGCCGTGGTCGTGACCGTCGGTACGCCATTGGCGCTCGCCAGGATGTACTCGATGGTCGAGGTGACGTGCGTGTAGTTGGCCAGCACGCCGAAGTGGCTCAGGAAGCCCGGCAGGAAGTCGAGCTGGACCTGCGCGTTGACTTCCACGCCCTCCAGCGGACCGCCCGGCGTGTTCACCGGCTGGCCGATCGTGAAGGTCTCGGTCGGCGCCGTGTTGGTGTTGTCCAGCAACTCCACGGGCAGGCCGAGCTCGTTGAACGGAATCTGGCTGGTGACGCGCTGGACGAAGCTCTTGATGTCCTTCTTGAAGTAGGCGACCGAGAGCAGCGATCCCGGCTTGAAATACCATTCGAGCGCCGCGTCGAACGTGTCGGCGCGGATGGGATCGAGATACGGGTTGTTGATGTTGCCGGTACGCGTCGTCGCGGTGATGCCGCTGGTCGGCGCCAGCTGGCCCAGCTCGGGCCGCGCCAGCACCTTGGCGGCCGAGAGGCGCAGCAGCAGGTCCGGCGTCAGATCGATGGCGACGTTGCCCGAGGGCAGCCAGTCGTCATAGCCGCGCAGCACCTGGGCATATTGGCCGCGCAGGTTGGTCGGCGTCGACCCTGCCGGCGCGGACACCGCGATATAGCCCGATGCGAGCATGTCGGTGCGGACATAGCGCACGCCGATGTCGCCGCGCATGTGCAGGAAGAAGTCCTCGCCGGTGTCGAAGGTCGTCATCGCGTAGAGGCTCTTGACGTCCTCGCGGATGCGCGACGCCCCGGCGCCGCACTCGACGCGGCAGAAGCGGACCGAGTCGAAGTCGAACACCTGGTCCCACTTGTCCGGGTCCACCGCGACCCAGCTTGCCGGAGCGCCGCTGCCGAAGAGCTTGTCGAGCCCGTCGATCGTGGTGGTGATGTCCGCCAAAGTGGTACCCGCAGGCAGCGCGCGGACGATCGTGTCGGCACTGTAGGGCGACGAATTCCAGGCCGAATAGTCGCTCCGGCGGTACTGGGCACCGACCTTGAGCTTGACGCCCTGGGTGACGTTCCAGTCGGTGTTCACCTCGGCCGTCAGATTGTCGGTCTGGTTCTTCGACGGCTTGCCCTGGAAGCTGAAGCCGCCCAGCACGGTGCCATCCGAAAGCGCAGGCGCGTAGCTGAAGTTGGCCGGGTTGGCGACGTCGAATCCGAACCCAAGCTTCGGGACCGAACCGCCATCGCGGAAGTCGATCGAGAAATTGTCGGTGTCGATCGCGTCGATGAAGGTCTGGAAGCGCTTCGGACCCCACCAGACCGACTGGTTCATGCCGAAGAACATGGTCAGCTCGAGGCTGTCGTTGAACCGGTGACGGAAGTTCAGGTTGCCCTGCTTGAAGTCCGAGATCCAGTGGTCGACCAGCCCTTCGGAGCGCACGTCGACGCCGTCGAACAGGCCATAGACGAGCGAGCCGTTCTGATCGAACTCGACGTCGCGCACCGACGTCATCGGCTGGCCGTTGTTGGTGACGCTGCGGCCGAATGAGATGCCGGCGATGTAGTTGTCGCGGCGCGTGACGTCGTAGCGCGAATAGAGCGCGTCGACACTGATATCGGTGTCGTCATCGGGCGAGAACTGCAGCGTTAGCGTCCCGCCGAGCCGCTCGGTGTCCTGCTCCGAGTTCACGTAGCGCGGCAGGCGCGGCAGGAAGGCCTGGGTGCCGCCGACGACGGTGATGGCGCCGGTTCTCGGGTTGGTGGTAACGGTCACCCCGTGGTTGAACACGTCGGCGAAGGCGGCGGGGTCGCTGGCACGCGGATTGCCCGTGCTGCAATTGGCAGCCGTCGCGCCCTTGCCGGCGAGGCCGATGATCGGGCTGTTGTAGACGTTCCCGTTGTATGTGAAGCCTCCGACCGGAGTGCAGAACGGGAAGGAAATGGTCGAGCCCGCCGGCGCGCCGAGCAGGGGCTGGGCAAGGCCGTTGGTGTTGGAGGCCAGGATGTCCACCGCCGAATAGCCGACTTCGCGGATGTGGCGCTTCTGATAGGCGAAGGAGCCGAGGATGCCGAAGGTGCCGTCGGCGAACTTCTTGGAGACCAGCAGCGACGCGCGCGGGTCCACCTTCTTGCTGATCTCGTTGTACACGCCGCGTGCGGTGGCGGAGAGCGTGAAATCCTTGTCGAAATCGAGCGGCTTGGGCGCCTTCAGGTCGACCGTCGCGCCCAGCGAGCCTTCCTCCACATCGGCGGACGTGGTCTTGCGGACCGACAGCGCCGAGAAGATTTCGGACGGGAAGACGTTGAAGTCGAAGCTGCGGCCCGAGTTGCCCGCGCCGTAGATGTCCGACGAGCCCGTCTGCGACGTGCCTTCCATCCCGTTGATGCGCACGCGCGTGAAGCCGGCGCCGAGGCCGCGGACCGAGATGTTGCGGCCTTCGCCGCCGTCACCGCGCGAGAGCGCGATGCCCGGGACGCGCTGCATCGATTCGGCGAGGTTGCTGTCGGGGAACTTGCCGATGTCCTCGGCAACGATGCTGTCGACCGCGGCGGTCTCGTTGCGCTTCTGGTTGAGCGCAGTGTTCAGCGAGGCGCGGAAGCCCGAGACGACGATCTCCGGCTCGTCGGCCTGCGCCGCGGCGGCCGGATCGGCGGCGGGCGTTTCCTGCGCCAGTGCCGGGGCGCTCCAGGCAAGCGCTACGGCGAGTGCCGCTCCCGAGATCCCGAACTGAGTCGAAAAGCCGGCACGAACAAAACCCTTGCGTGTCATTCTTCCCCTCCTTTGAATTCTGGGCGGCCGCATGGGGCTCGCTCTCATTTTTTGTTATTCTGTCCCAACATGTATGACTCAATCACGGGTCCGCAACAATCCATTTTTTCGAATTTGTACGACTATTCGAAAGTTGCGGGGATCAGCCGATCAGCAGCACGTGCAGGAAGCGCGGGCCATGCGCGCCGCGGACATATTGGCCTTCGATGTCGGTGGTGCCCGAAACGCCCGTGATCCAATATCTTGCGCGGGGCCAGCCGGCGGGCGGGGGAACATCCTCCAGGTGCACGACCAGCGTCTCGCGGCGCACGAGCACGATGTGGTGGAGCGCCAAAAAATTGGGGAGCATCGGTGCCGTCGGGGTGGTGTCGAGCACCAGCGTCCCCGTTTCGGCCACCGCGGCGCTCGCCACCGCCAGCGCCGCGCCGCCGTCGATGGCGCAGCGCGATTCGATTTGCAGGCCGCTCCAGTCGAGCGAAGCGAGCAACGGATTGGGGGGCAAGTACAGGCCCGCCATCCCCGCTTCCTCCAGATAGCGGCGGACGACCCCGGGCACGTCCTCGAGCCGCGCGACGCGGTCGAGCGTGGCCGAGACGCTGGGCCCGGCGAGCCGGTCCGCGAAAGCCTCGACCAGGCCAGCACGATCGATCGCGGGCCGCTCGGGGCCGCGCAGCAGCGCATCGGCCTCGGCGCGGATATCTCCTGCTGGGCCGCCGGAAAGCCGGCGCAGGATCGCCTCGCGCGCGCTCATGTCCGTTTCCCCTTGGCGTAGAGCTCCATGAAGGTGCGACCCTGCGGCGCGGGCAGATCGCGGTGGCGAGTCCAGCCGCCGGCGAGGGGGATCGAGGCGATCCAGCCGCGTCCGAACAGCCGCATCGCGCGCACCGCCATGGCACTGCCCAGCCGATAGAGCCTGGGATGGCGGGCGGCCCAGGCCCAGAGCCGCACGGCGCCGCGCGTCCCCGTCGGTTCCAGCCCCTCGCGCCAGCTCTTCTCGCGCCACCCGCGCAGCAGCGTGGGGAGGGGGATCTTGACCGGGCAGACTTCCTGGCACTTGCCGTTCATCGTGCAGGCGTTGGGCAAGTTGCGGCTGGCGGCGAGCCCGTCGAGCACGGGGGTGAGCACCGCACCCATCGGCCCCGGATAGGTGCCGCCATAGGCATGGCCGCCGATCTGCCGGAATACCACGCAATGGTTCATGCACGCGCCGCAGCGGATGCAGCGGAGCATCTCGGCGAGTCCTTCGGCGCGCATCTTGGTGCGGCCATTGTCGACCAGCACGATGTGCATCTCCTCGGGCCCGTCGAGGTCGCCGGCGCGCTTCGGGCCGGTGTAGAAGCTGGTGTACTGCGTCAGCGTCGCCCCGGTCGCCGAGCGCGCGAGCATGCGCAGCATGTGCACGGCATGGTCCATCGAGGGGACGAGCTTCTCGATCCCCGCGGTGACGATATGGACGCGCGGGGGCACGACCGAGAGCTCGGCATTGCCTTCGTTGGTGACCGTGCAGACGCTGCCCGAATCCGCGATCAGAAAGTTCGCGCCCGAAATGCCGACGTCGGCCCCGAGCATAGCCGCGCGCAGATGCCGCCGCGCGCTCTCGGCCATCGCCGCGATCGTTTCCTCGACGTGCGGCTCGGCATGGCGTGCGCGGAACAGCGCGGAGACTTGGTCGCGCGTCTTGTGCATCGCCGGCCAGACGATGTGCGAGGGCCGCTCGTCGGCGAGCTGGATGATGTGCTCGGCGAGATCGGTCTCGATGCGCTCGATCCCCGCTTCGGCCAGCGCGTGCGGCAGGCCGATCTCCTCGCCAAGCATCGACTTGGAGCGCGCGGCCGACTTCGCCCCGGCGCGGCGACAGATGTCGGCCACGATGCGGCATGCCTCGTCGGCGGTCTCGGCCCAATGGACCTGCGCACCGGCGGCGATCGCATTGGCCTCGAACTGCTCGAGATAATGACCGAGATGGGCGATCACATGGTCCTTGATCGCCGCCGCGCGCGTCCGCGCCGCCTCGAAGTCGTGGAATGCCGCTACCGCGAGCGCGCGCTTGGCTTCGGCGGTGCCCGCGGTGCGCTCGACCGCAGTCTTGAGCACCGGATCGGCAAGCGCCGCCGCCGCGCGATCCTTGAAGCCGCTCATCCTTCCTCGCCGATCGCGGGGCCGTCGCCCATTCCGGCGAGCACTTCGACGGTGTGCATAGCGCGTACCGCCGAACCGCGCCGATGGAGCTTGCCGGCCATGTTCATCAGGCAGCCGAGATCGCCCGCGAGCAGCAGGTCGGCACCGCTCGCCTCGATCGCCGTCGCCTTTTCATCGGCGATGGCGTTGGAGATGGCGGGATATTTGACGCAGAAGGTGCCGCCGAAGCCGCAGCAGGTCTCTTCGCCGGCAAGCGGTGCGAGCGACAGCCCCTCGACTTCGCGCAGCAGCCGGCGCGGCTGTGCCTTGATGCCAAGCTCGCGCAGCCCCGAGCAGCTGTCGTGATAGGTGGCGGTGACGGGGAGCGACACGCCCTCGGGCCGCCAGCCGCAGACTTCGTCGAGGAAGGCGAGGATCTCCCAGGTCTTCGCCGCCAGCGCCTGCGCGCGCGGCAGCCAGACGGGGTCGTCGGCGAAGATCTCGGGATAATGGACGCGGATCGTCCCCGCGCACGAGCCGCTGGGGACGATGACATAGGGATGGCCTTCGAGCGCCTCGATCGTCGCACGCGCGATCGCAGCGGCATCCTTCTGGTCGCCCGAATTGAGCGCGGGCTGGCCGCAGCAGGTCTGCGCCCGCGGCACCGCCACGTCGCAACCCGCCGCTTCGAGCACGTCGATCGCGGCGAAACCGATCCGGGGACGCATCGCATCCACCAGGCAAGTGACGAACAGCGCGACCTGGCGACGCTCGCTCATCGGCAGGCCGCGCTGCCCAGCGGCGTCTTGCGCGTCAGGTCGGGACGCTCGGCGAGCACCTTCCCGGCGACCGGCTGCTTCAGCCCCTTCAGTTCCTGCGCGACCAGATCGGCCATGGCGCGGCCGCCGAGCTCGCTGAAGTGCGTGTCGTCGTCCACGCCCTTGGGAAAGCCCGGTGCGCCGTTCTGCGGCGTGTAGTGGAGGTAGAGCTTGCGCGCGCCTTGCTCGCCGAGCCGGTCGAGCATCGCCTGCGAACGCGCCTCGAGGTCGATCAGCGGCGTGTTGGTGGTGACGACCAGCTCTCGCATCACCTGGCTATAGGCGGCGAAATCGGCCTTGGCGTGGCCGCCCTCGAAGTTGCGGCGCATCGGCGGCGTGACGAGCACCGGCACCAGCCCGTGCCCGCGCGCTTCCCAGATCATGCGCAGCAGATTGTCGCGGTAGACGGTCGCGGCGGGCGCATAGCGTTCGGGCTTGTTGCTGCTGGCGTCGTTGTGCCCGAACTGGATCAGCACCAGGTCTCCCGGCGCGGCGTCCCCGAGCAGCTTGTCCCACCGGCCTTCGGAGAGGAAGGTCCGCGTGCTGCGCCCGCCGATCGCGCGGTTCTCGACTTGGACGTCGGGCGTCAGTCCGCACTTGAGGAACTGCCCCCAGCCGGTCTGCGGATAGCGCTCGGGACCGTAGAACTGCGCCGTCGAATCGCTCGCGATGAAGATGCGCTGGCCCGCCGGCGTCTGGCCCGCCGACGCGGGGCCGGCCAGCGCGAGCAGCCCCGCCGCCGCCGCGGCGAGCGCCCTCATTGCAGGTTCACGAAGGCGCCACCATCGACCAGCAGCGCCGCGCCGGTGACATAGGCGGCCATGTCCGAAGCGAGGAACACGATCGGACCGGCGAGATCCTCGGCCTGGCCGAGCCGGCCGAGCGGGATGCGGCCTTCCATGTACTTGCGCTTCTCGACGTCGGCGAGGTCCTCCTTGTTGATCTCGGTGAGGATCGTGCCCGGGAGGACCGAATTGCAGCGGATCTTGTGCTTGCCGAGCGCGATCGCGGTCGACTGCATCAGCGAATGGAGCCCCGCCTTGGTCGGCGTGTAGTGCGTCTGATACTCGCCGCCGACCAGCGCCGAGATCGACGACACCGCCACGAGCGCGCCGCCATGCCCCTGCTTGACCATCTGGTTGGCCGCCGCCTGGCACATGAAATAGCCGCCGAGCAGATTGACCTGCACCGTGCGCTGCACCGTCTCGACCGGCATGTCGAGGAAGCTGTGGAAGGGGCAGATGCCGGCGTTGGAGACCATCACGTCGACCTTGCCGAAGGCCTCGACGGCTTTCGCCACGAACTCGGTCGCGGTCTCGGGCGACGCGACGTCGCCCTTAACCGCCAGCCCGCGCTGGCCGGCCGCCTCGATCTCGGCGACGCAGGCAGCGGCGTCGTCGTCGCGGCTGTGATAGTTGATCACCACGTCCGCGCCCGCCTTGGCCGCGCCCACGGCGGCCGCGCGGCCGATACCCGTCGATGCGCCCGTGACGAGCACGGTCTTGCCTTCCAGAAGCTTCACTTCGCTCTCCCTATGATCGCAATATTATCGCCGCGCGCGCCGGGGTGGCCGGACGTCCGGGCTCCAGCCCAGATCGCTGCTGATCCGCTGCGCCGTCTCGCGCACTTCGCCGCTGAGCTCGTCCATGCGGCCGTCGTCCATATATTGCGCCGCGCTCGAGACGCTGATCGCCGCGACGATCTTGCCCGAGACGTCGCGGATCGGCGCCGCGACGCAGCGGATCAGATCCTCATTCTCCTCGAGGTCGAAGGCATGGCCCGCCTCGGAATAATCGCGCATCCGCTCGAACCAGATCTCGCGGTCGGCCTTGGGCGCGCCATGCGCCTGGTCGGCGCGGAACAGCCGCTCCCACTCGCCCTCGCTGGCGTCGATCAGCAGCGCCTTGCCGAGACCGGTCGAAGTGAGCGGCTGGCGGTCGCCGATGCGGCTCGAGATGTCGACGCGGCGACGACCCGGTATCTTGTCGAGGTAGAGCGCCAGATCGCCGTCGAGGCGGCCGAGGTGCACGGTATCCTCGGTGCGCGCGGCGAGATCCTCCATGCGCGGGCGCGCGATCTGGACGATGTCGGCCTGGCTCTGCGCGAGGAAGCCCAGCTGGATGAGCTTTGGGCCGAGCTGGTAGCCGTCGCGCGGCAGATAAGTGAGGAAACCGCGGTCGATCAGCGCGTTGGCCAGCCGGTGGGTGGTCGAGCGCGTGAGCCCCATCCGCTGCGACAGTTCGGCGAGCTTGACCGGCCCGTCGATCACCTTGTCGAGCATGTCGAGCCCCCGGACGAGCGTCTGGCTCCCCTGGACCTTGGGCGCGGCTTTTCCCTCTGCCGCGTCTGAATCAGCGTTTGACGTGTCTCGTCTCATCAAGTAACATCCTATCCCATAAAGTGAGAAAGTAAAGCATCGGAGAGGTTGAAGGCGGCTGGACGTCTCGGTTCAGGTTGATCCCAATCATCAGCCCATGTCGGCAAACGATATCATATGGTGGTATCGAGTGCTTGGCATTTTTCATATTGTAAAGTGGTGTCCGGCAATCTGGGACCGGGCGCGAAGAAGGGGACGAGTAGAGTGGCTTCAGCCGGGCTTTCCAGGATCAAGCAAGTTCGCGCCTTTACGGTGCGCGGTGGCGGCGCCGACTATCATGACCAGGGGGGTGGTCACTGGATCGACGATCACATCGCCACTCCGATGTCCAAATATCCCGAATATCGCCAGTCGCGGCAGAGCTTCGGCATCAACGTGCTCGGCACGCTGGTGGTGGAGATCGAGGCCGAGGACGGCACGATCGGCTTTGCGGTGACCACCGGCGGCGAGCCCGCGGCGTTCATCGTCGAGAAGCACCTCGCCCGTTTCCTCGAGGGCCGCAGCCCGACCGAGTATGAGAAGATCTGGGACCAGATGTACTTCTCGACCCAGTATTACGGCCGCAAGGGGCTGGTGGTGAACGCCATCTCGGGCGTCGACCTTGCGCTGTGGGACCTGCTCGGCAAGCTGCGCGGCGAGCCCGTCTATCAGATGCTCGGCGGCGCGGTGCGCGACGAGCTGCAATTCTACGCTACCGGCGCACGCCCCGACGTCGCCAAGGAACTGGGCTTCATCGGCGGCAAGCTGCCGCTCCACCACGGCCCGGCCGAGGGGCTGGAGGGGATGCAGAAGAACATCGACCTGCTCGCCGACATGCGCAGCAAGGTCGGCGACGACTTCTGGCTGATGTACGACTGCTGGATGGCGCTTGACGTCGACTACGCGACGCGTCTCGCGCACCGCGCCTACAACGAGTGCGGCCTCAAGTGGATCGAGGAGGCAATCAGCCCCGACGATTACTGGGGCTATGCCGAGCTGAAGCGCAACGCCCCCAAGGGCCTGCTGGTCACCACCGGCGAGCATGAGGCGACCCGCTGGGGTTTCCGCATGCTCATGGAGATGGACTGCTGCGACATCATCCAGCCCGACGTGGGCTGGTGCGGCGGCGTGACCGAGCTGCTCAAGATCTCGGCGCTGGCCGATGCGCGCGGCAAGCTGGTCGTGCCGCACGGCTCGTCGGTCTACAGCTATCATTTCGTGATCACGCGCCACAACTCGCCCTTCGCCGAGTTCCTGATGATGCATCCTGGCCCGACCGAGGTCGTGCCGATGTTCTACCCGCAGCTGATCGGCGAGCCGGTGCCCCAGAACGGGCGCCTGAAGGCCACCGCCCTCGACAATCCCGGTTTCGGCGTCGAATTGAACCGCGACCTGCCGATGCACCGCCCCTACACCCACTGAGCCGAGAGAAGAGCAAATATGAAATTCTGCCGTTACGGCCCCCGCGGACAGGAAAAGCCCGGCCTGATCGACGCCCAGGGCGCGATCCGCGACTTGTCCGGCAAGATCGACGACCTCACTGTCGCGGCGATCGCATCGCTCGGCGCGATCGACGCGGAGACGCTTCCCGTGGTCGAAGGCGAAGTGCGCTACGGCGTGCCGGTGAAGGGCATCGGCAAGATCGTCGCGATCGGCCTCAACTATGAGGATCACGCGATCGAATCGAACCTGCCGATTCCGACCGAGCCGGTGATGTTCATGAAGGCGCTGTCGAGCCTGACCGGCCCGAACGACGAGGTCATGATCCCCAAGGATTCGACCCATAGCGACTGGGAAGTCGAGCTGGGCGTGGTGATCGGCAAGACCGCGCGCTACGTCGACGAGGCCGACGCGCTGTCGCACGTCGCCGGCTACACGGTCGCCAACGACGTGTCCGAGCGCTTCAACCAGAAGCAGCGCGGCTCGCAGTGGAGCAAGGGCAAGGGCCACGATACCTTCTGTCCGGTCGGCCCCTGGCTGGTGACGCCGGACGAAGTCGGCGACCCGCAGGACCTCGACATGTTCCTCGACGTCAACGGCGAGCGGATGCAGACCGGCAACACGCGCACGATGATCTTCGACGTGAAGCAGATCATCGCCTACGTCAGCCAGTACATCACTCTCTACCCGGGCGACCTGCTGATCACCGGCACCCCGCCGGGCGTGGGCGAGGGCAAGAAGCCCAACGCCATCTTCCTCAAGGCCGGTGACACGATGCGGCTGGGAATCGCCAAGCTGGGCGAGCAGCAGCAGCAGGTCGTCGCGTGGCGCAACCTGGGTGACGAGGTGCTCGGGTGAGCCTTTACGCCGATCGCTTCGCGGGGCGCACCGCGGTCATCACCGGCGGCGCGTCCGGCCTGGGGCGCGCGGTCGCCAAGCGGCTGGTCGCCGAGGGCGGCAAGGTCGCGCTGTGGGATGTCAACGCTGACGCACTCGCCGAGGCCGCTGCCGAAGTGGGCGCGACTCACACCGCGCAGCTCGACGTAGCCGATGCGGCTGCGGTCCAGCGCGCCGCGGACGAAAGCGCGGCGGCGCTCGGGCGGCTCGACATCTTGGTATGCTCGGCTGGCATCACCGGCGCGACTGCGCCCGTGCATGAATATCCGATCGACAGCTGGCAGCGCGTCGTCGACATCAATCTCAACGGCCTGTTCTACTGCTGCCGCTCGGTGATCCCGCACATGCTGGCGAACGGCTATGGCCGCATCGTCAACGTCTCGTCGGTCGCGGGCAAGGAAGGCAATCCCAACGCCTCGGCCTATTCGGCGTCGAAGGCGGGCGTGATCGGCCTCACCAAGTCGCTCGGCAAGGAGCTGGCGGGGAAGGGCGTGATCGTCAACGGGCTGACGCCGGCGACCTTCGAGAGCCCGATCCTCGACCAGCTCCCGCAGAGCCAGGTCGATTACATGCGCTCGAAGATCCCGATGGGCCGCCTCGGCGAGGCCGAGGAGAGCGCCGCCATGATCCTGTTCATGGCGAGCGAAGAGTGCAGCTTCACCACGGCGTCGACCTTCGACACCTCGGGCGGGCGCACGACGTACTAGGCTAACCTAAGCCCCTCCCCTTCAGGGGAGGGGTCTGGGGTGGGGCAGGTGTCTCACCGAGACCGACCTAGCTGCCGATAGCCCCCACCCCAACCCCTTCCCTGAAGGGGAGGGGCTAATATTCGCTAGGGCACCAGCACCGTAGACCCCTGCGTCTCGCCCGCTTCGAGCCGGCGATGCGCCTCGGCCACATCCTCCAGCGCGAATCGCTGGCCGATCTCGGGCCGCAGCACACCCGCCGTCAGCAGCTCGAACACGCGCGCGGAGCCCGCTTCATGCTCCTCGGGCGTGGCATAGTAATGATGCATCGTGGGGCGCGTGACGAACAGCGACCCGTGCTGGTTGAGCTCGGCGAGCTTCACGCCCTCCACCGGCCCGCTGGCATTGCCGTAGCTGATGATCAGCCCGCGCCGCCGCGTGGCGCCGAGCGAGGCCTGCCAGGTCGCCGCGCCGACGCCGTCGAACGACACGGAGACGCCTTCGCCGCCGGTGATCTCGCGCACGCGCGCTGCGATGTCGTCCTGGCGTGAGAGCAGGACATGGTCCGCGCCCGCTGTCCGTGCGCGCTCGGCCTTGGCGTCGCTCCCCACCGTGCCGATCACCGTCGCCCCGACATGCTTGAGCCATTGCACGAGCAGCAGCCCCACGCCGCCCGCCGCGGCATGCACCAGCACCGTCCAGCCGGGCTGCACGCGCGCGCAGCGCTCGACGAGGAACTCGACCGTGCAGCCCTTGAGCAGCGATGCGGCCGCGGTCTCGTCGTCGATCGCGTCGGGCAGGCGATAGAGGCTCGCCGCAGCCAGGTTGCGCTCGGTCGCATAGGCGCCGAGGCCCGCGGCCCAGGTGCCGACGCGGTCGCCGGCCGCAAGGCTCTCGACGCCTGGTCCCACCGCCTCCACCACGCCGGCGGCCTCCATGCCCAGCCCGCTGGGGAGCGGCACGGTATAGAGGCCCGAGCGGTGATAGGTGTCGATGAAGTTGAGCCCCGCCGCGGTGGTGCGCATCCGCACTTCGCCGGGGCCGGGCGGGGGCAGGTCACGATCGACCCATTCGATCACCTCGGGTCCGCCGGTGCGCGTGATTTGTGCGATAAGTGCCATGATCTTCCCCTGCGGTGAAACGTGCAGGGCAAGTAGTGCGTCAGCCGCGGCGTTCCAGCCCCTTCAGGTCCTCGGGCGTGTTGATGTTGACCGGGCGCTCGCCGGTCTCGACCATCCTCGCCCCGATCCGTTCGGCGAAGCCGTAGACCGAATGGCGCGCGCTGCTGAACAGCAGCTCTTCGAGCGCACCGGCGGCGCGTGCGGGCCACAGCCCGATCACCGGCTGGTCGGCGAGGCAGGCGGGGGCGGGATCGAGCATTGCGCGCAGCTCCGCGGGCAGGCGCACGCAATCGACCGGGCTGGTCAGCAACAGGTCGAAGCCGTGACGCAGCGCATGGTCGAGCGCACCGCCGATGCCGCCCAATGGCCCCATGTCCGGGCCGGGCCAATCCTCCACCGAAGGCGCGAGCGGCGAGCTGCGCCCCACGATCACCAGCGCATCGCAATGCGGCCGCAGCGCCTCGAAAGCATGCTCGATCAGCGGCCGCCCGTGGAGCAGCGCCTCGGCCTTGTCCGACCCGAAGCGCCGCGCCTTGCCGCCGGCGAGAATGGCGCCGAGTGTTTTCATGCCAGTATCTCCACAGGGCGCCGCGCGGCGTCGAGCCGGATCGTAAGATTGGGCCAGTCGGCGCCGTGGCGGAGCATATGCTCGGTCAGCCGCTGATAGTGGAGCACGAAGGCGCGGACCTGCTCGTCGTCCATCGCCCCGGCACCCTGCCGGCGCAGCGCCTGCTCCTGCTCGATCCGCCAGTCGGCCACGACCTCGAACCCCGGTGCCGCCAGCAACACCAGCATGTCGATCCGCGCGAACAGCGCCGCATAGGGCCCGGCGAGCTGCGCGTTGACGAAGCCCCGCCAGCGTCCGTCGGCGTCGCGATCGCGCTCGAGCGCGTTGACCGGCGCTGCCAGTTCGGCGTCATCCTGCGGCCGCGCGCCGACGCACCAGCCCTCGAAGATCAGCACATCGGCAGGCCCATCGAAGCCTTCCCATTCGCCGGGCTCGTCGCGCCCCTTGTCGAATCGCGGCAGCAGCGTGTGCCCTTCGCGTCCGAGCGCCCCGATCACCTCGAGCCCCAGCGCCACGTCATGCGTCCCCGGCACGCCGCGCGTGCGCAGCAGCGGATGCACCGATGCGGCGAGCACCGCCCGCTGCGCCCCATCCAGGTATAGATCGTCGAGCGAGAGCAGCGCCGCGCGCAGCCCGCGCGCGCGAAGCCGCTCCGCCAGCTGCGCCGCCACGGTCGACTTGCCGCTGCCCTGCGCCCCGGCGATCCCGAGCACGAACGGAAGGGCACCAGCCTGCGCCAGCCGCTCGTCGAGCGCGGCGAGGATCGTTTCGGCGGTATCGGCCTGCAGCATCCCGTCCTTGTGCAGCGTGATGGAAGCGAAACAAGGTGCTTGCATCGTGATAGCGCTGTCAAATATGCCTGCGCGGCCGTGCATCCGTTCACGGCAGGGGAAAGCGATGGCGGGTCGTCCCACTATCAAGGAAGTGTCGAGGATCGCGGGGGTCTCGTTCAAGACCGTCTCACGCGTGCTCAACAACGAGAAGCACGTCAGCGAGGAAACCCGCAAGCGCGTCGAGGAAGTCGTCGCGCAGCTCAACTTCCGGCCGAGCCATGCCGCGCGCACGCTCGCGGGGCGGCGCTCGTTCCAGGTGGCGCTGCTCTACGACAATCCCAGCCCCTATTACGTCTACCACATCCAGGCCGGCGCGCAGCAGCGCTGCACCGAGCTGGGCTTCCGGCTGCTGCTCCAGCCGGTCGACAGCCAGTCCCCCGATCTGGTCTCCAACGTGCTCGCGCTGATCGACGAGACGCATCTCGACGGACTGATCCTCTCGCCGCCGGTGACCGAGGCGACCGGCCTGCTCGACGAGCTCGATCGGCGCGAAATCGCCTACGTCCGGATCGCGCCGGGCATCCGCAAGGGCGCCGGCCTTGCCGCGACGATGGACGACATCGCCGCCGCGCGCGAGATCACGCGCCACCTCGTCGGCCTCGGCCATCGCTCGATCGGCATCCTCAGGGGCCCCGAGAGCCACGTCTCCTCCTCCGACCGCCTCGCCGGGCATCGCGCCGAGCTGGAGGCGAATGGCATCGCCTTCGATCCCGAGCTGGTGGTGGCGGGCGACTACAGCTTCGCCTCGGGCGTCGAGGGCGCGCGCAAGCTGCTCCAGCGCAAGGACCGCCCGACCGCGATCTTCGCCGGCAACGACGACATGGCCGCAGGCGCGCTCGCCGTGGCGCACGAGATGGACATCGCCGTGCCCGATCAGCTCTCGATCGTCGGCTTCGACGATTCGGACCTTGCCAAGGCGGTCTGGCCGCCGCTCACCACGATGCGCCAGCCGGTCCGCGAACTCGCCTATGCCGCCGCCGAGCTGATGCTGGCCGGCAATGCCGAAGCGCCGCAGGTAACGCTCGCGCACGAGCTGATCGTCCGCGCGACCACGGGGCCGGCGCCGAAGGCGTAGCCGAGAACAATCCTGCCGGTGGGGGAGGATTGGGATCGCCTCAGAGCGCCCGGAACTTGAAATCCCGGAACTTCGCCGTTCCCGCCCCGGCCGAATAGAGCCCCGGCCGCAGCATCAGGAAGCCGCCGCGGACATTGTGGTGGTAGCCAGAGACTTCCATCCCCCGGTCGAAGCGCGCCCAGGTCTTCCCATCGTCGTCGCTGGTGTGGAAGGAGACGATGTGCCGGTTGTTGGTCACCCGCATCCGCATGCAGCGGCCGTGCGGGTTGGCGGGGCGGCCGCGCTCGATGCCGTACTGGTGCGTGACGAAGCGCTTCTCGTCGAAGCCGAGCCCGGCATAGAGCTTCTCGTCATAGAAGAGGATCAGCCCCGCGGTGCCGCCGGGCGCGATCTCGATGTCGCATTCGAACTGATAGGCCTGGTCGCCGGCGACGAGCAGCAGCGGGGCGGAATCGCTCGGCGCTTTGCCGCGCGCGTCGAGCAGCAGCGTGTTCTTCTCGACGCGGGCGCGGGCTGCCTCGTCGGCGGCGGGCTTGAAGAAATTCCACTTGCTGCCGAGCGCCAGGGTGGAGAAATCGTCGGACAGTGCGAAGCCGTGCGGCTGGGCGCTCCCGCCTTTCGGCTTGGCGATCGGCCTGGAGAGATCGCCGCCCTTCATCCGGAACCAGCCGTCGGCGGTCCATTCGACCGGATCGAGCAGCGTCTGGCGACCGAGCGTCCAATACCCGTTCTCATAGCCGTGGTAGACCGCCCACCAGCTCCCATCGGGTCCTTCGACCAGCGTCGCATGGCCGCGCGACCACCAGCGTTCGTCGAGCGAGGTGGTGCGCACCAGCGGGTTGTGCGGGCAATTCTCCCATGGGCCGGCGAGCGATTTTGAGCGCGCCGCGATCACCATATGGCCGGTGGGCGGGCCCGCGGTGCCGCCGACCGCAGTGATCATGTAGTAATAGCCGCCGTGGCGCATGACCTTGGGGCCTTCGGGCGAGAAGCCCTCCACGTCCCAATCGTTCGGATAATGCCAGGGATCGTAGACGTGCTCGGGCTCGCCGATCCGTGACAGGCCGTCGTCGGAGAGCCGCACCCGGTCGCCGCCCGAAAGGAACAGCCAGCGCGATCCGTCCTCAGCCACCGCATGGCCGGGGTCGATATGGTTGGGGAGCTGGAGGTCGATCGGATCGCTCCACGGCCCCTCGATCTTGTCCGCCCAGATCACATGGATGGTGTTGGGCGAGGCCTTGACCGGAATGTAGATGTAATAGCGGCTGCCGTGCTTGCAGAGCTCGGGCGCCCAGACCGATCCGATGTTCTGGCGCAGCGTGGCGGTGACCGGCCGCCAGTTCACCAGGTCGCGCGAATGCCAGATGACCAGCCCCGGATAGGAATCGAAGGTCGAGAAGGTCAGATAATAGTCGCGCCCGTCCTTCAGGATGCTCGGATCGGGATGGTCGCCGGCAACCAGCGGGTTGAGGAAAGTGCCGTCGCCAAGGTCGGGCACGCGCTGGTTGTCGAACCCGCGGCGCCACGTCGTTGCCGGGCGGGACTGGGCCGAAGCGGGGGTGAGGGGGAGGCCGGCGGCAAGCGCGGTGCCGAGTGCGGTGCGTCGGTTCATGCTCATGACACCGGTTTACCGTGAAGCGCGTTTCGCTCAACCCAGCGGACGTGCGCATTGTAAAAATGGTAGCGTCCCACGGCCGGACAGCCGTTAACCATCAGTTTCGGGGGCTAAATCGTAAATGAAACGTTAACGGTTTCGCTATGCAAAGCCCGATCCTGATCGCGGGTGTTCCCCGCCGCCATCCGATCCGAGCCCATGTCCGTCGCGCCGCGGCGGTCCAGCAGAAGGTGCGCGACGACAGCGACGTGAAGCTCTTTGCGATGAGCTTCGCCGCCTTCTTCGTCTGCTTCTACACCTTCATCCTTTAGGGCAGCATGTCCGGGCCGTGCGGCTCCCGCTCGGCCTTGTGCAGCAGCCAGGCGCAGAAGGCGGAGGCGAAGCACAGCGCCACCACGACCCAAATCGAATCCTCCACGCTCACGCCGGGGATCTGCGTCACGCCCAATATGCCGACCGAGCCGGCGACCATTGCGCCCGAATTGACGATGTTGTTCGCCGCCACGGTCCGCGCGGTCTGGGATTTCTCCACGGTGGTGGTGAGGAAGGCGTAGAGCGGCACGACGAACATGCCGCCGGTGACGGCGATCATCCCCAGGTCGAACAGCACGTGCCACGCGGCCGACAGGGCGATGAAGTCGCGCGTATCGAGCAGTGGCCCGTCGTTGACCGGCCAGAAGACCGCGGCGAAGTGAAAGTCGATCACGAACACCGCCATCGCGAGCACCGAAGCCACCGCGTAGCGCGCCGAGACCTCGCCCTTGAGCAGCCGGTTGATCACCACCGATCCGATCGCGATGCCGATCGAGAAGATCGCCAGGAACACGCTCGCCACGTCCTTCTGGGCATGGAAGACGTTCTTGACCAGCGGCGGAAAGAGCACGCCCAGCACCGCGGCGATCGTCCAGAACACGCTGATTGCGACGATCGCGAGATAGAGCCGCTTGATGTGCATCGTCGCGGCGATCAGCCGGTAGGACGAGCGGAAGATGTTGAAGTCGAGCTCGAGCTTGGTGAGCGGCGGGGCGGGGGGAATCTTGAGCGAGGAGAGCCAGCCCGCCAACGCGACGCAGATCACTGCGATCGCCGCGACATTGGGGCTGATCAAGCCGCCGGCGATCGTGCCGCACAGGATCGCGATATAGGTGCCAGCCTCGACCAGGCCCGTGCCGCCCAGCACTTCCTCGTGCCGCAGATGCTGCGGCAGCACTGCGTATTTGATTGGCCCGAAGAACGTCGAATGCACGCCCATGCCGACCAGCGCGACCAGCATCAGCTCCAGGCTCTTGAGGAAGATGCCCGCGGCGCCGACCAGCATGATCGCCACCTCGGCGGCCTTGATGATCCGCATGATCCGCGCCTTGTCATAGGTGTCGGCCAGCTGGCCGGCGAGCGCGGAGAAGAGGAAGAAGGGAAGAATGAAGATGCCGGTCGCGATCGCGCTGAACTGCGTCTCCTGCTCGACCGAGTTGAAGATCTGGTAGGTCGCGAAGAAGATCATCGCGTTCTTGAACAGATTGTCGTTGAACGCGCCGAGGAACTGCGTGACGAACAGGGGGAGGAAGCGGCGCTCCTTCATCAGCCCGAGCGCACCGATCATATCCTGCGAAACCCCTGATGCGGCGGACGAACCCGCCCGAACGACGCGTCCGCATAGCCGAGGCGGGGTTGAAGCGGCAACGGAAATTCCCTCCCGCTCGTTCGCGGGCGGTGCTAATGCGGAGCCCAGATGCTGACGCTGCCCAATATCCTGACGCTCTCGCGCATTCTGGCCGTACCCCTGCTCGCCGCCTTCCTCTGGTGGCCCGAATGGCGGGCGGGCTATGGCGTGGCCTTCGGTCTCTATTGCCTGATGGGCATCACCGATTATTTCGACGGCTATCTGGCGCGCGCGAAGGGCACCGTCTCGAAGCTCGGCATCTTCCTCGATCCGATCGCGGACAAGATCATGGTCGCCGCGGTGATCCTGATCCTGGTGGGCAAGGGCATCATCGCCGACCTGCACATCATCGCCGCGCTGGTGATCCTGGTGCGTGAGATCGCGGTCTCGGGCCTGCGCGAGTTCCTCGGCGGGCTGCGCGTCTCGCTCCCCGTCTCGCGCCTCGCCAAGTGGAAGACGGCGCTGCAACTCGTCTCGCTCGGCGCGCTGATCCTCGCCGGCGCGCTGCCCGACTGGCACTGGATCTGGATCGCGGGCCTCGCGGCGCTGTGGAGCGCGGCGGCGCTCACCCTCATCACCGGCTGGGACTATCTGCGCGTCGGTCTCAAGCACATGGACACGTAATGGACCTGCTCTACTTCGCCTGGGTGCGCGAGGCAGTGGGCACGGGGCAGGAGACAGTGGAGCCGCCCGCGGGGGTGGAGACCATCGCCGCGCTGATCGATTGGCTCGCGACGCGCAGCCCCGGCCATGCCGAGGCATTCCGCGAACCGGCCCGGCTGCGTGCCGCGATCGACCAGCAGTTCGTGCCGCTCGACGCCGCACTCGGCTCCGCGCGCGAAGTGGCGATCTTCCCGCCGGTGACGGGCGGATGATCCGCGTCTCGGTCGACCCGGCGCCGATCGAGCTCGCGGTCGAAGTCGCCGCGCTCGAGGCGCGGGGCGCCGGCGGCGTGGCGACCTTCACCGGCATCGTCCGTGGCGACGACGGCGTGACCGCGCTCGAGCTCGAACATTATCCCGGCATGACCGAGGCCTCGCTCGTCGCGCTCGCCGAGGCGGCAATGGCGCGCTGGGATCTGCTCGGCGTCACCATCGTGCACCGCGTCGGCGCGATGGCGGTCGGCGAGCGGATCGTCTTCCTCGGCACCGCCGCACACCACCGCCGCGAGGCGCTCGATGCGTGCGCCTTCCTGATCGACCGGCTCAAGACCGACGCGCCTTTCTGGAAGCGCGAGCATCGTGGCGGCGCGACCCGCTGGGTCGAGGCGCGGCATTCGGACGAGGCTGCGGCGCAGCGGTGGAGCGGGATCGGCGACTAGGGCCCTTCGGTCTAGCGCGCGTCTGCCAGCACGTCAGCGAGCAGCCGGAAGTCGCGTTCGCGTGGGGAGGCCTTGCGCCACACCAGCGCAATGTGGCGCGCGGCATTGTCCGCCTCGAGCGGGCGCGCAGTCACCTGGGTATGGTCGAGGATGCCGGCGTCGACTGCCATCTCGGGCAGCATCGTCACGCCCAGGCCATTGTCGACCATCTGCACCATGGTGTGGAGCGACGTACCGAGCATCGTCGCCTCCGCGCGCAGCTCGGGGCGGTTGCACGCGGCGAGCGCATGGTCCTTCAGGCAATGCCCGTCCTCGAGCATCAGCAGCCGCGTCTCGTCGATGTCCGCGGGCTTGACGGCGTTCGACGGGTCCATCTCGCCATCACGGAAAGCGACATAGAGCCTGTCGTCGAACAGCGGCGCCGCCTCGACTTCGCCGCAGGCAAAGGGAAGCGCGAGCAGCACGCAATCGGTGCGGCCGTGGTGGAGGCCTTCGCACGCCTGGCCGCTCGTCTCCTCGCGCAGGTAGAGCTTGAGGTCGGGATAGTCGCGCCGCAGCCGCGGCAGGATGCGCGGCAGCAGGAAGGGGGCGATCGTCGGGATCACGCTCATCCGCATCTCGCCCGAAAGCGGCCGGCCGGCGGCGCGGGCGAGATCGCCCAGCTCATCGGCCTCGCGCAGCACGCGGCGCGCCTTTTCGACGATCCGCTCGCCCAGCGGCGTGAAGCGCACCACCCGCCGCGTGCGCTCGACCAGCACCACGCCGATCAGCGTCTCGAGCTCGCGAATGCCTGCGGAAAGGGTGGACTGGGTGACGAAGCACGCCTCGGCCGCGCGGCCGAAATGCCCCGCGTCGTGCAGCGCCACCAGATATTGGAGCTGCTTGAGCGTCGGGAGGTAGGTCTGCGCCACTTATCGCCCCTGTCGATTGTCGGGGCGGTATATAGTGATTTAGCCGATTATTACAATCCTCCCCGGAGCCCTGAAGCGCCAGGGAGGATCGAAAATCAGGCCGCCTGTTCGAGCTCGGCCGGCAGGCGGATCAGATAGTCGAAGGCCGAGAGCGAGGCAGTCGAGCCCGCGCCCATCGCGATCACGATCTGCTTGTACGGCACGGTCGTGCAGTCGCCCGCCGCGAAGATGCCCGGCTGCGAAGTGGCGCCGCGATCGTCGATCTCGATCTCGCCGCGCGGCGAGAGGGCGATCGTGTCCTTCAGCCACTCGGTGTTGGGCACCAGCCCGATCTGGACGAAAATGCCTTCGAGCGCGACCTCGTGCTCGGTGCCGTGGTTGCGGTCCTTGTAGACCAGGCCCGTCACCTTCTCGCCGTCGCCGTCGACGCGGGTGGTGAGCGCCGAAGTGATGATCTTGACGTTGGGCAGGCTGGCGAGCTTGCGCTGGAGCACCGCATCGGCGCGGAGCTGGCTGTCGTACTCGATCAGCGTCACGTGCGCGACGATGCCGGCCAGGTCGATCGCGGCCTCGACGCCCGAGTTGCCGCCGCCGATCACCGCGACGCGCTTGCCCTTGAACAGCGGGCCGTCGCAGTGCGGGCAATAGGCCACGCCCTTGTTGCGATATTCGTCCTCGCCCGGCACGCCCATCGTCCGCCAGCGCGCGCCGGTGGAGAGGATCAGCGTCCGCGCCTTCAGGCTCGCGCCGTTCGCCAGCACCAGCTCGTGCAGCCCGCCCTCTTGCGCCGCCGGGATCAGCTTCTCGGCGCGCTGGAGGTTCATCACGTCGACGTCATAGTCCTTGACGTGCTGCTCGAGATGCGCGGCGAGCTTGGGACCTTCGGTGTGCGGCACCGAGATGAAGTTCTCGATCGCCATCGTGTCGAGCACCTGGCCGCCGAAGCGCTCGGCCGCAACGCCGGTGCGGATGCCCTTGCGCGCGGCATAGATCGCCGCCGCCGCGCCGGCGGGGCCGCCGCCGACCACGAGCACGTCGAACGGCTCCTTCTTGCCGATCTTCTCGGCGGCGCGCTTCTCGGCGCCGCTGTCGATCTTCGCGACGATCTGCTCCAGCTCCATGCGGCCCTGGCCGAACACTTCGCCGTTCAGATAGACGGTCGGCACCGCCATCACTTTCCGGGTCTCGACTTCGTCCTGGAACAGCGCGCCGTCGATCGCGACATGGCTGATCCGCGGGTTGAGCACGGCCATCAGGTTGAGCGCCTGCACCACGTCCGGGCAGTTCTGGCACGAGAGCGAGAAATAGGTCTCGAAGGCGAAGTCGCCGTCGAGGTCCTTGATCTGCTCGATCAGCTCCTGCGCGGCCTTGGAGGGGTGGCCGCCGACCTGGAGCAGCGCGAGCACCAGCGACGTGAACTCATGCCCCATCGGCAGCCCCGCGAAGCGCACGCCGATGGCGGTGCCGGTGCGGCGGATGAGGAAGCTGGGCTTGCGCGCATCGTCTTCGCGGACGACCGCGATCTTGTCCGAAAGCGCGGCGATTTCGTTCAGCAGCGTCTCGAGCTCGCGGCTCTTGGCGTCGTCGCCCAGGCTCGCGACGAGTTCGATCGGCTCGCGGATGTTGACCAGATAGGCCTTGAGCTGCTGCGTCAGATTGGCGTCGAGCATGGAAAGCGGTTCCTGTTGCACGCTGGAGAAAGTGCCTGCCCACGTCCGTCCGTGGCGCCGAGAGGGGGGAGGCGCCGGAGGGCATGGACGAACGCGGACAGACGAGGTCCCAGGGGAACCTCAAACAAATGGCCCGGGGCGAGGGGGAGTCGCCCCGGGCCACTAAGCACCCCAAGGGGGCTGGGGGTGCTTAGATCTTGCCGACGAGGTCGAGCGACGGCGCGAGCGTCTCGGCGCCTTCTTCCCACTTGGCCGGGCAGACCTGGCCGGGGTTCGCAGCGATATACTGCGCGGCCTTGATCTTGCGGAGCAGCTCGGCGGCGTTGCGGCCCACGCCTTCCGACGTGATCTCGACGAGCTGGATCACGCCCTCGGGATCGACCACGAAGGTACCGCGGTCGGCCAGGCCCTGGCCTTCACGGAGCACGTCGAAGTTGGTCGACAGCACGTGGTTCTGGTCGCCCAGCATGTAATAGTTGATCTTGCCGATCGCGGGCGAGGTGTCGTGCCAGGCCTTGTGGCTGAAGTGCGTGTCGGTCGAGACCGAATAGACTTCCACGCCCATCTTCTGGAGCTGCGGATAGACGTCCGCCAGGTCCTCGAGCTCGGTCGGGCACACGAAGGTGAAGTCCGCCGGATAGAAGAAGAAGACCGCCCACTTGCCCTTCACGTCGGCGTCGGTGACGGTCACGAACTTGCCTTCCTTGTAAGCCTGAGCGGTGAACGGCTTGATCGTGCTTCCGATGAGCGCCATGCGAAATTTCCTCCAAAGGCGGTTGTTGTTGCGACGCGGGATATATGCGCGCTGCACCGCAATGCAAAACGGGAAGGGTCGCTGGCAGTGATCGATTGCGTCACTTAATCGGTGCGCACTAATCGAACGTGCATGCAGTGCCTTGCGGATCGCTCTTGCGAAGGAGTCTGCGGGATATGGGGCCGCGACGCGGTTTTCCGCAGCGCGGCAGATAGCTCAGCGCAGCGCGAGGTAGAGATTGTAGAGGCTGGTGAGCGTCAGCACCACGCCGACCATCAGCATCAGCGCCTTGGCCGGCACGCGCTTGGCCAGCATCGCGCCCAGCGGCGCCGCGATCACGCCGCCGACCAGCAGGCCGACCGTCGCGAGCGTGAATGCCTCCCAGCCGAGCTGGGTGATGAAGGTGGCCGAGATCGTGGTGGTGACGAAGAATTCGGCGGTGTTGACCGTGCCGATCGTCATCCGGGGGCTCGATCCCTGGACGAGCAGGTTCGAAGTCACCACCGGTCCCCAGCCGCCGCCGCCCGCGGCGTCGAGGAAGCCGCCGGCGAGGCCCAGCGGCTCGACGATCTTGGGGCTGCGCTCGTGCGGCGGATAATGCTGCGCGCGCCACAGCAGATAGAGGCCGATGCCGGTCAGATAGGCGAGGATGAACGGCTTGGCGGTGGCCGCGTTGATGTTCGAGAGCACGAAGGCGCCCAGCGCGCCGCCGATCACGCCCGGGATCGCGATGCGCAGGAACAGCTTCCAGTTCACGTTGCGATGCATCGCGTGGCTGATTCCCGACACCGCGGTGGTGAAGGTCTCCACCGTGTGCACGCCTGCGGAGGCCATCGCCGGGGGCACGCCCAGGCTCAGCAGCAGCGTGTTGGAGATGACCCCGAAGGCCATCCCCAGTGCGCCGTCGACCATCTGCGCGGCGAATCCGACCAGGACGAAGGGAAGGAACGCTAGCAGGTCAATTCCGAAGATCATCCGCGCCCTTCACTCGCCGTTTGCGGTGACAGGAATGCCGTGCCCGCCGAATTCCCACAAGATACATAGTGTTTAGGCGCGACAAGGTTCGGGCAGGGGCGTTCTGGAAAAATTCTCCTCGGCGCACTAAATGGCGCTGAAAGGGGAGCCGGCCATGTTCCAGCGTCTGAAGACGTATCTCGATTCGATCCGCGCGCGCGACCCGGCGCCACGGAGTCGTGCGGAGATTCTTCTTTATCCGGGCGTCTGGGCGCTCGCCTATCATCGGATCGCGAATCGATTCTATCGCAATGGCTGGTTCTTCGCCGCGCGCGCGGTGAACCACTGGTCGCGTTTCGTGACGGCGATCGACATCCATCCGGGCGCGACGATCGGGCGCAACTTCTTCATCGACCATGGTTTCGTCGTGATCGGCGAGACCGCCCAGATCGGCGACAACGTCACGATCTACCAATGCGTGACGCTGGGCGGCACGAGCCCCGACAATGGCGTCGCGGGCAAGCGCCACCCGACGCTGCTCGACGGCGTGATCATCGGCTCGGGCGCGCAGGTGCTGGGTCCGATCACCGTCGGCGAGCGCGCGCGGATCGGCGCCAATGCCGTCGTCACCAGGGACGTGCCCGAGGGCGCGGTGATGGTCGGCATCCCGGCCAAGCCCACGCTCGTCCAGGCCGAGACCTGGCAGAAGGACTTCGTGCCCTATGGCACGCCATGCAGCGAGATCTTCGATCCGGCGACGCAGAAGCTGGAGATCATGCGCTGCGAGCTCGAGACGCTGCGCAAGCGGCTCGACACGATGATCCAGGAACGCGAGGCGCATGAGGCCGAACGGCGTGGCCGTCGGTAAGTCGCCAGCCTGATGGGAACCGTCACCCCGTTCCCGATCGGCCGCCCGTCGCAGGTCGGTTTCGAGCGCATCGAGCTCACGCGCATCCTCGACCTCTACGGCCGCATGGTCGCGGCCGGCCACTGGAGGGATTACGCGATCCAGCTCGGCCAGGATGCCGCGATCTTCGCCGCCTTCCGCCGCACCGCCGAGCGTCCCGAATACCGGATCGAGAAGCGCCCCGCGCTGCGCAACCGCCAGGGCATGTGGGCGCTGGTGAACGAGGCGGGCATGATCCTCAAGCGCGGCCATGAGCTCGGCCCGGTGCTCGCCCCGGTCGAGCGACGCCTGCTCAAACTGGTCGGGGAATAGCAAAACCCCTCCCGCAAGCGGGAGGGGCAGGGGAGAGGCCGAGGGGCGTCGACCCCTCCCCGGCTGCCCCCCAGCGGGGGAAGCCTTTCGGGTTCAGGCCACCGCCACTTGCCGCGTCGGCGGCAGGCGATCCTCGAAGCTGCCGAGCAGCCCCACCACGCTCCGCCGCATCGGCTGCCAGAAGGCCGAGAGGGTGAGCAGCGCCGATCCGATCACCAGCGCAGTGAGCGCCGCCGCCAGCTCCACCGCGCCGCTCTTCTCGAACAGCGCGTACATCGCCCAGAGCACATAGACGAGGCTCGACACGAGCAGCGCGCGCCGGTCGACCGCCAGCGCCACGAAGGCGAAGGCGACGTAGAGCGCGAGCACCAGCGCGGCCATCGGCGCGCCGATCTGGCCCTCGAACACGCCGAGCATGTGGAAGACCGGGTGCGCGATCAGCGGTGCGGCGCCCAGGTGCAGCCAGAAGGCGACGTCCGAGCGGCGCGTCCGGCGCTCGCGGTCCGACATGTCCCAGTGCATCGCGAAGGCGAAGACCAGCACGCCGCATGCCAGCAGCATCGGATTGACCAGCTCCTGCGAGGCCGGCACGAGCGCCGTGACCAGCCCCACGCCGACTGCGACGAGCGACAGCGCGCCCACCGCGACGGTGATCGGCACCATGAAGCGCCGCCAGTGGAGCCAGGTCACGCCCGCCGTCGCCACGCCGACGATCGCGGCGCAGGCGCCGGCGAGCTGGCGCTCCTGCAGCTCGGTGGTCGCGCCGAACAGCTCGGCGAGCCAGGGCGCATTGGCGCCGAACACAGCACCCAGCCCGGCGAAGAAGCCGCCTGCGAAGCCGATCAGCAGCAATATGCTCGGCAGCGCCATGCGGCGGCGCTTGGTGAAATATTCGGCGAGCAGCCAGCTCGTGCCTGCGACCATGAAGCCGCCGATCGCCGTCGCCACGCCTACCTGGCGCGGGCCCTGGATCGCGTCGAGATCCATGATCTTCGCGCCGATGTAGAAGCCGATCCAGCCCATGGCGACCAGAATCAGCGCCGCGGCGATCGCGACGAAGATGTCGTTGAACCCGGTGAGCAGCCGGAAATGCTCCTCGTCGACGGTGGGCGTCGATCGCCCTGCCGCCACATGGTTGCGGAACGCGGCTGCGGCGTCGGGGGAGAGCACTCCCGCCTCCACGGCATTCGCCAGGTCGCTTTCGCTGTACATGCGCAATCCTCCTCCTGTTGCCGGGGAGGCTAGCACCAGTGTATTATTGATGCAATACGGTAAGACGGATCGGCTAGCGCTGCAGCCGCTGGAGGATCGCCATGGTCTGCTCCGCCCCCGATCCCGGCACGGTCTCGCCGCTGCGATCGATAATCTCGCTCCACTGCGCCGCGACGCTCTCGGGCGTGAGCTCGTCGAGCTTCGCGCCGGCGGTGAGCGTCACATAGGCGGCCTGCACCACGCCGCCGCCCGCGCCCAGGATCATGTTGCTCGGCGCATCCTCGGAGACCAGGAACAGCGCGGCCGGCGCCACGCTCTCGGGCTTGAACACCGCGAAGGCGGCCTCGGGGAAGATGTCCTCGGTCATGCGCGTGCCGGCCACCGGCGCGATGGTGTTGACGCGGATGCCGTATTTCGCGCCCTCGAGGTGAAGCGTCTTGGCGAGCCCCGCCAGTCCCAGCTTGGCCGCGCCGTAATTCGCCTGCCCGAAATTGCCGTAGAGCCCGGTCGAGGAGGCGGTCATCAGGATGCGGCCGTAATTCTGCGCGCGCATCGTCTCCCACACGGCGCGCGTCGCATTGGCCGAGCCGATCAGGTGCACCCGGACGACGAATTCGAAGTCCTCGGGCTCCATCTTGGCGAAGCTCTTGTCGCGCAGCACGCCGGCGTTGTTGATCAGGATATCCACTCGGCCCCAGCGCGCCTTGGCGGCCTCGACCATCGCGACCATCTGGCCATAGTCGGTGACGTTGCCGCCATCGGCCATCGCCTCGCCGCCGGCGGCTTCGATTTCCTCGACCACCTTGAGCGCGGCATCGGACTGGCCGGTGCCGTCGCGCGCGCCGCCCAGATCGTTGACCACCACGCGCGCACCGCGCCGCGCCAGCTCGAGCGCATAGCCGCGGCCGATCCCGCCGCCCGCGCCGGTGACGATCGCCACGCGATCCTGGAAACTGATGGTCATTCAAGGCCCTCCCGGCAAATCCCCGGAGATCCCTAGGGCGGGAAGGGCTCCGGCGGAAGCGGCAAAGCGCCTCCGCCGGGTCGGCCGGGGATCAGCGGCCGCCGCGCTGGCGGCACTGGTCCTTCACGGTCTTGGAGCAGGGCGGATAGTCGTGCGGCGCCGGAAGCGGCGGGGCCGGGGACGTGGCCGCAGTGGCGTCCGGAGCCGGGGGCGGAGGCGGCGGTGCCGGCGGAGTCGCGGGCGGCGCCGCGTCGGGGGCTGCGGGCGGAGTGGCCTGCGTCGCCGGATCGGCCGGTGCCGGCGGCGCCGCAGGGTCAGCCGGCGGAGGCGTCGTCGTTTCGGTAGGGGGCGTCTGCTGGTCCTGCGTGGCGGGCACGTCCTGCGCCGCGGCAGTGCCGCCGATCGCGAGCGCCGCCGCCATGATCATCCATTTCATTCGCGTATCCTTGTGCGAGTGCCATCCCCTGCACACGCATCAACGCCCGTGCCGGGAGAGATGTTGCGCTCCCGGCACGGTTCGCCTTGCTGGCGAAGGCTTTCGTCTCAGCGCCGTTCGCCGCGCTGCATGCAGCCGGTGTACTGGCCGCGCTTGCAGTACGGATAGTGAGCGAGCGGCGCCGGGGGCGGGAAGGCCTCGTTCGGCGACTTCGACGGCGCGAAGATCACCTGCTGGCCGGGTGCCGGCGGCGCGCCGGTGCTGAACGGCGACCAGGTCGGGGCGAAGCCGCCGCGCGGCGTCTCGCCCGGAGCCGCGGCCGTCGGCGCCTGGGTGGTCGTGGGCATCGCCGGAGGCGTCGCTCCGGGGTCGGTAGCGGTTCCGGCGCCGGTGGTGCCGGTCTCGGGCTGGGTGGTGTCCTGGCCCGGAGTGGTCGGCTCGGCGGGCGGCGGGGTCTGCTGCGGCGTTTCCTGCGCAATCGCAGTGCCGCTGATCGCAAGCGCGGCCGCCAAGGCAATGAGCTTCATCGGTTGGTCTCCCGAATTGCTGTACGTGCGCTTCGTTCGCGCGCGTGTTGGCAACGCAGGAGCCCCGGTTTTTCTCCTGACGGCGTCAGTTACCCGAATCGAGCGCGTAGCCCGCCGAGCGGACCGTGCGGATGATGTCGGGCCGGTCGCCGTGGTTGATCGCCTTGCGCAGCCGGCGGATGTGGACGTCGACGGTGCGCGATTCGATGTCCGAATCATGCCCCCAGACGGCGTCGAGCAGCCGCTCGCGGGAGAAGACCCAGCCGGGATGCTCGAGGAAGTGCTTGAGCAGCCGGAACTCGGTGGGCCCGAGCGAGATCACGTCGCCGCCGCGCCGCACCTTGTGGCCGACCGTGTCCATCTCGATGTCGGCATAGGTCAGCGCCTCGCCGGCCAGCGCCGGGCGCACGCGCCGCAGCACCGCGCCGACGCGCGCCACCAGCTCGCGCGGGCTGAAGGGCTTGGTGACGTAATCGTCCGCGCCGGTCTCGAGCCCGCGCACGCGATCCTCTTCCTCGCCGCGTGCGGTGAGCATGATGATCGGGATATTGGCGGTCTCGGTCATGCGGCGCAGGCGCCGGCACACTTCGATCCCCGAAAGCCCCTCGACCATCCAGTCGAGCAGCACGATGTCGGGAGTCGCTTCCTTGGCGAGCAGCAGCGCTTCCTCGCCGTCGGGGGTGTGCTTGACCTCGTAGTCCTCGCGCTTGAAGTGCCAGGTGACGAGCTCGGCGATCGCGGGGTCGTCCTCGACCAGCAGCATCTTCACTCGGGCCATATCTGCTCCTCAGCTTTCCTGGATGTCGCCGGGCTCGCTGTCGGCGAGATAGCGGCCGGTGGCGGCGAAATAGACCATCTCGGCGACGTTGGTCGCGTGGTCGCCGATCCTCTCCAGGTTCTTGGCGACGAACAGCAGGTGCGCGACCTGGCTGATCGTGCGCGGGTTCTCGACCATGAAGGTCACGAGCGAACGGAAGATGCTGTCGTAGAAATCGTCGAGCGACTTGTCGCGCTTGCACACCGCGTCCGCGGCCGCCGCATCGCGCGCCGAAAAGGCGTTGAGCGCGTCGTGCACCATGTCGCTGGCGAGCTGCGCCATCGCAGGCAGGAGCGAGATCGCCTCGATCCGGTCCTCGCCTTCGGTGTGGATCATCGGCACGCGCTTGGCGATGTTCTTGGCATAGTCGCCGATCCGCTCGATCACCGCCGCAATCTTAAGCGCTGCAATCACTTCCCGAAGATCGTCCGCCATCGGCGCGCGGAGCGCGATCAGCCGGACGACCAGCTTCTCGATCTCCGCCTCGATCGCATCGATGCGCTTGTCGTCGCTGCGGACCTGCTTGGCGAGCGTGGTGTCGCCGCGCTGGAGCGCCTGCATCGCCTCCTGGATGGCCTGTTCGGCGAGCCCGCCCATCTGCGAGATAAGCCCGCGGAGCTGGCCAATGTCCTGGTCGAATGCCTTGACCGTATGCTCATGGCCGCTCGTCATCAGCCGTACCTTCCGGTGATATAGTCTTTCGTGCGCTCCTCACGGGGCGCGGTGAAGATATTATCGGTGTCGCCATATTCCACCAGATTGCCCAGGTGGAAAAAGGCCGTGCGCTGCGACACGCGTGCCGCCTGCTGCATGTTGTGGGTGACGATCACGATCGCATAGCGGCCGCGCAGCTCGTGGATCAGCTCCTCGATCTTGGCGGTTGCGATCGGGTCGAGCGCCGATGCGGGCTCGTCCATCAGGATCACTTCGGGATCGACCGCGATCGCGCGCGCAATACACAGCCGCTGCTGCTGGCCGCCCGAAAGCGCAGTGCCGCTGTCGCTCAGCCGATCCTTGACTTCGTCCCACAGTCCCGCGCGCTTGAGCGAACGCTCGACGATGCCGTCGAGGTCGGACTTGGACCCCGCAAGCCCGTGGATGCGCGGGCCATAGGCGACGTTTTCGTAGATCGACTTGGGGAAGGGGTTCGGCTTCTGGAACACCATGCCCACGCGCGCGCGCAGCTGCACCACGTCCATGTCGGGCGAGTAGATGTCCTCGCCGTCCAGCGTGATCTCACCCTCGACGCGTGCGCTCGAGATGGTGTCGTTCATGCGGTTGAGCGTGCGCAGGAAGGTCGATTTGCCGCAGCCCGACGGGCCGATGAAGGCAGTGACCTTGTCCATGTCGATGTCGATCGAGACGTTCTTCACGGCCTGTTTCTGGCCGTAGAAGACGCTCACGTCGCGCGCCGACATCTTGTGCTGGGGGGAAGTGGTGTCGTTCATCACCAACGGGTCTCGAATTTGTTGCGGAGGTAGATGGCGAGCCCGTTCATGGCGAGCAGGAACGCCAGCAGCACGATGATCGCGGCGCTCGTCTTCTCGATGAAGCCGCGGCTGACTTCGTCGGACCAGAGGAAGATCTGGACCGGGAGTACGGTGGCGGGGTCCATCAGCCCGCCCGGCGGCGTGACGATGAAGGCGCGCATGCCGATCAGCAGCAGCGGCGCCGTCTCGCCCAGCGCGCGGGCCATGCCGATGATCGTGCCGGTGAGGATGCCCGGCAGCGCGAGCGGCAGCACGTGGTGGAACACCACCTGGATGCGGCTCGCGCCGATGCCCAGCGCCGCGTCGCGGATCGACGGCGGCACGGCCTTGATCGCGTTGCGCCCGGCGATGACGATCACCGGCATGATCATCAGCGCGAGCGTGAGCCCGCCCACCAAAGGCGCCGAGCGCGGCAGGTTCATGAAGCTCAGGAACACCGCCAGGCCGAGCAGACCGAAGATGATCGAGGGCACCGCCGCCAGGTTGTTGATCGATACTTCGATCAGGTCGGTCCAGCGGTTCTTGGGCGCATATTCCTCGAGGTAGATCGCCGAGAGCACGCCCACGGGGAAGGCGATCAGCAGCGTGACGAGCATCGTCAGCAGCGAGCCCTTGAGCGCGCCCCAGATGCCCACGGCGGTCGGGTCGGTCGAATCGGCATTGCGCAGGAAGTCGGGGTTGAAGCCCGATCGCAGCGCGCCGCCCTTCTGGAGCCGCGCCACGATCGCTTCGGCCTCGGGCGTGCCGTCGCCGCGTGCGGCCTGGTCGATCTTGGTCGAGACCGGCACGTCGATCGTTGCGGCGCGGCGCAGCAGGCTGGGATCGTTCTTGATCGCGTCGCGCACGACCAGCCAGGCCTTGTCCGAGATCACTTCCTCGCCGCCCTCGCCGAACGCCTGGACGGCGGCCGCCTTGACGCTGTTCTCGAGGCCCGCGCCGGCGAGCGCCAGATCGGCGCCGCGCGTGTGGAGCTGCTCGGCCTGCACCTTGATTCCGGCGCTCGCGAGATTGATCGGCAGCGCGACTTCGGTGCGCATGAAGCCGCGCGCGCCGCTGATCACCATGGTGATGATCAGGAAGGCGAGGAAGGCGGCGGAGAGCACCACCGCGCCCATGCCGAGCAGATGGAACACCCGCTCGCGCCGATAGCGCTTGCGGATGCGCCGCTGCATCGCCTCCGTCTTCCAGTCGGTCGGCGCGCGATCGAGGGGGACGATCTTACTCATAGGCCTCGCGGTAGCGCTTCACCACGGTGAGCGCGACGATGTTGAGGAGAAGGGTGACGACGAACAGCGTGAGCCCCAGCGCGAAGGCGGCGAGCGTCTTCGGGCTGTCGAACTCGGCCTCGCCGGTGAGCAGGTCGACGATCTGCTTGGTGACCGTGGTTGTGCTCTCGAAGGGATTGAGCGTGATGTTGGCGGCGCCGGAGGCGGCCATCACCACGATCATCGTCTCGCCGATCGCGCGGCTGACCGCGAGCAGCACGCCGGCGACCACGCCGGGGAGCGCCGCGGGAACCAGCACCTTGGAGATCGTCTCGGACTTGGTGGCGCCCATCGCCAGGCTGCCGTCGCGCATCGCCTGCGGCACCGCGGCCAGCGAATCGTCTGCCATCGAGGAGACGAAGGGGATGATCATTACGCCCATCACCAAGCCGGCGGCGAGCGCGCTGTCCGACGAGGCATAGGTGTAGCCCAGGCTCACCGCCAGGTCGCGGATCGCCGGCGCGACGGTGAGCGCGGCGAAATAGCCATAGACCACGGTCGGCACGCCGGCGAGGATCTCGAGGATCGGCTTCATCCAGCTGCGCACCGCCGGGCGGGCATATTGCGTCAGGTAGATCGCGCTCATCAGCCCGAACGGGATGGCGACGATCATCGCGATCACGGCGCCGATGAAGAAGGTGCCCCAGAACAGCGGCACTGCGCCCAGCGACGCGCCGGGATCGGTGGCGCTGATCACCTGCGGGCTCCAATGGGTGCCGAACAGGAAGTCGATCGGCGAGACGATCGAGAAGAAGCGCAGCGATTCCCACAGCAGCGACAGGAAGATGCCCAGCGTGGTGAGGATCGCGATCAGCGACGCGACGAGCAGCAGCACCATCACCGATCGCTCGACGCGGTTGCGCGCGCGGAAGGCGGGCTTGACGCGGGTGAAGGCGAAGGCGCCGCCGGCGAAGGCGAGGGCGATCGCTGCGATCGCGCCGATCCAGCCGTAGAAATTCTGCGCCGATCGCATCGCGGGCGCGAGCTCCTCGGCGACGGGGTTGAACGCGCCGCGCGTCGGATCGTCGGCGAGCACGCGCGCCTCGGCCAGCGCCGCCGCGCGCTCGAAGCCGAAGTCGGGCAGTGCCATCGCGGCCGGCTCGCGCATCACGGCCTGGGTCACCAGCTGCGGGCTGAGGATCGACCAGGCGAGCAGGAACAGCAGCGGCGGCACGATCGTCCAGATCGCGACATAGACGCCGTGCTGGCCCGGCAGCGAGTGCCGCCGCGCCGCGCCGGTCGCGACGAAGCGCGTGGCGCGGGCGCGGCCCACGAGCCAGCCGATCAGGCCCAGGCCCGCGACCAGGAAGAGGAGAGTGCTCGGGTTCACGCCGGCGGTTCCGCGATCAGTGCAGCGTCGCCGGGTCGAGCGGCGTGCCCTTCTCAACGATCGCGGCGGAGGCGGCGCGGATGGCGTCCGGCGCCGCGATCAGCCCGCGCTTCACCAACTCGCCGTTCGGGCCCCACATCTCGACATATTGGCCGAGGAACTCGGACAACCCCGGCACGGCCTTCAGATGCCGCTTCTTCACATAGATGAACAGCGGCCGCGCGCCCGGATAGCTGCCGTCGACGATCGTCTGATAGGTGGGCGTCACGCCGTCCACCGGCGCGCCGACCAGCTTGTCGGCATTCTCCTCCAGATAGGAAAAGCCGAACAGCCCGATCGCATTCGGGTTGGTCGAAAGATTCTGGACGATCAGATTGTCGTTCTCGCCCTTGTCGACATAGACGCCGTCCTCGCGAAGCCGGCCGCACTGCGCCTCGAACTTTTCCTTGTCGCTGTCCTTGAACGCCTTGACCTCGGGCGTCGCCGCCTCGCAGCCGGGAGTCATGATCAGCTCGATGAAGGCGTCGCGCGTGCCGCTGGTCGAGGGCGGACCATAGATCTGGATCGGCACCGCGGGCAGCGCCGGGTTGACGTCCTTCCAGGTCCTGGCGGTGTTGGGCTTGCCGCCCGGGTTCGCCGCCAGCGCCAGATAGACGTCCTTGCGAGTGAGGTGCAGGCCCGGGCCGTTCTTGTTCTCGGCCAGCGCGATGCCGTCGATGCCGATCTGGATTTCCTGGATCTCGCCGACACCATTCGACTGGCAGGTGTCGTATTCGGACTTCTTGATCCGGCGCGAGGCGTTGACGATGTCCGGGTGCTGCGAGCCCACGCCCGCGCAGAAAAGCTTCATGCCCGCACCGGTGCCGGTCGATTCGACCACAGGGGCCTTGCGCGACGAATCGCGGTTGACGAAGGCCTCGGCCACGGCGGTGGTGAAGGGATAGACCGTCGAGGAGCCGACGATCTTGATCTGATCGCGCGAGGCGCCGGTATCCTGGCAACCGGCGAGCGCGGCGGCCGCGGCCGTCACCAGGAGAATGCTGCGCAGCATCGGAGTTCCTTCGTAAGTCAGAGCGATTCGTTGCGGAGGAGCTATCCCTCCGCCAAGCCGCCCCTGTTACAGGACCGTTGCGCTTTTATGACACGCGCTGCGCCGGGAGCAGGATCGTGACCGTGGTGCCCTTGCCGACGGTGCTCGCGATGTCGAGCCGGCCGCGGTGCCGCTCGACCACATGCTTGACGATCGCCAGCCCGAGTCCCGTTCCGCCGAGCGAGCGGCTGCGTCCCGAATCGACACGGTAGAATCGCTCGGTGAGGCGGGGAAGATGCGCGGGCGGAATGCCCTCGCCTTCGTCGGAGACCGCGAACCGCACCATCGAGTCGCCCTCGGGGGCGAGCACGAGTGTCACCGGCGTGCCCTCGCGCCCATATTTCATCGCATTGCCGATGACGTTGTGGAGCAGCTGGCTGAGCTGGGTGCGGTCGCCGCGCACCGGCGCCACGTCCGCTACATGAGTGACCAGATCGGCGGCGCGCGCGCTTCCCGAAAGTTCGAGCCTGACTTCCTCGATCAGTCGCGCGAGATCGACCGACTGATCGGGCGCGCGATATTTCTCGGCTTCGATCCGGCTGAGCGAAATCAGGTCGTCGACCAGCCGCTGCATCCGCCGCGCCTCGTCGTTCATGATCTTGAGGAAGCGGCGACGGGTGTCGGGATCGTCGCCGGCGTCGTCGAGCAGCGTCTCGACATAGCCGAGCAGCGAAGCGAGCGGGGTGCGCAGCTCGTGGCTGGCGTTGGCGACGAAGTCGACGCGCATCCGCTCGGCCGCGTAGCTGCCGGTGCGGTCGACGAGATGGACGATCTGCCGACCGTCCTCGAGCCCGCGCACGCGCATCTCCCAGCGCTGGTCGCGGGTGCCCAGACCGACGAGGTGGATCGGCGCGCCCGGCGCCCCTTCGCCCGGGTTCATCAGCCGCTCGGCGGCGGCCGGGTGGCGGATCGCGACGCGCACGTCCTCGCCCAATATGTGCTGACCGAGCAGCTCGCGCGCCGCGCCGTTCGCGGCGGCGACATGGTTTTCGCCGATCACCAGCAGCGGCTCGGCCACGGCTTCGAGGATCTCGTCGAGGGGTGGCTCGCCATAATGCCCGGCTGCGGGCGCGGCCGCCGGGCTGGGTTCGGCCTCCCCGGCGCCGGCCGCGATCAGCACCGCCGCGGTGGTGCAGACCAGCACCGCCAGGCACGCCTGCACGTCGCCGGTGATCAGCAGCGCGGCGATGGCCGCAAGCGCGGCGACGCCGAGCGCAAGGAGGGTACGCGTGCCGAAGAGAGGCATATGCCCCTCTTTAGGCGGCGATTTACGATTGCGAAAGGCACATGGCCGCAGGAAGGTGCCGTTATGGCCGACGAAAATCAGGGACCGCAGGCGAGCCGCCGCCGGGCATTGATGCTGGGCGCCGCGGGCGCGTCGGCGATCGTCTCGATCCGGCCTGCGCTCGCCCAGACCAGCGCGTCGGTGATGCACTGCGAGATCCCGGTGCCCGATCCTGGCCGCGCCGGCAGCTATATCGCCGCCGACGGCCAGCTCGTGCCGGCGGGCACGCCGGGCGCCTTTCCGCCGCCGGCGGCACCGTTCAAGGCCGAGGACGTGAAGCGCGCGATGGCAGGCGGCACGCTGCCGGGCGCCGATTACGAGAGCAGCCGGGCCTATACCAACTACATCCGCCGCCTTCAGTCGGGGACGAGCGGCTTCACCTGCTTCGCATCGCTGCAGATGCCGCGCGGCTGAAGCCGTGACGCTCTATCGCGCCGCGCCCCCGGCGACGCTCCGCATCGTGCCGCTCGACGCGCTGACTCTGGTCTATCACCGCGCCTCGGGCATCACCCATGTCGTCGACGCGCCGGTGCCCGAGATACTCGAGGCACTGGGGCAGGGCCCGCTTTCGGTCGAGGCACTGCTGGCGGCGCTGGCCGAGCGGTTCGAGCTCGCCGATCCCGATCCGCTCGCGCTGGCCGTGCGGCTCGACGAGCTGGCCGCCGCCGGGCTGGTGGAGCGGCTATGCGCAATGTGACCAGCCTGCGCATCGGCAGCATCGGCTTCCGCATCGGCTGCGACTGGGCCCGCCCGATCGCCGTGCTCCGCGATCTCTACCGCGACTATCCTGCGCCCGAGGACGGCATTCCCGATTTCAACCTCCATCTCTTCGCCGCCCGGCCGTGGCGGCGCTGGGTGCGGCCGTCGGTGCATATCGGCGGTGATTTCGTCATCCCCGACGCTGCGCCGCTGCCGCTCGCCCAGGGGCTGCTCGCGGCCGAGATGGGGATGAACCTGCAGATGGCGCTGGGGCAGCGGCGCTATCTGCTGCTCCACGCCTCGGCCGTCGAGCGCGACGGGCGCGTGCTGCTGATGACCGGCATGTCGGGCGCAGGGAAGTCGACGCTTGCGGCGCTGCTGATGGCGCGCGGCTGGCGCCTGATGGGTGACGAATTCGCGCTGGTCGACCCGGCGACCGGACTGGTCCACGGCTTCCCGCGGCTGGTGAGCCTCAAGAACGAGGCGATTCCCGTGGTCGAGCAGGCACTGCCCAAGGCGCGCTTCGGCCCAGTGCTCGAAGGCACGCCAAAGGGCCGAATCCGCCATCTCGTCCCGGACACTCGCGCAGTCGCCGCCATGGCCGAGCCCGCACGGCCCGCGCTGATCCTGTTCCCCAGCTTTGGCTTCGCGGCCGCCGAGCGCCCGGTACTGCCGAGCGAATGCTTCGTTCGGCTCACTCAGGCATCGACCAATTACGTCGCGCTCGGTGAGCGCGGCTTCGATGCGCTGACCAGCCTTGTGCGCAGCATCGCCGCGCAGGCGATCGACTATCCCGATACCGAAACCGCGCTGGCGCAGGTCGAGCGGCTGTGGGGGGCACTGTGAACCCCGCGGCCGTCCTCGCCCGTGCGCTGCGCGATCCCGCCTCGGTGCTCGCGCTCGATTCCGCCGGCTGGACCGCGCTGCTCGCCGTGGCGCGTGCCGAGCAGCTGATCGGCACGCTCGCGCACCGCGTGCAAGGGCTCGCGATCCCCTCGGCCGCCACGCGCGTACTGGAGGATGCGCGCGCCTCGGTGGAGCAGGGCAGGGTCGCAGCGCTCTGGGAAGCCGAGATGGCGCGCCGCGCGCTCGCGGGCACGAACATCCCGGTGGTCCTGCTCAAGGGCACCGCCTACGCCGCCGCCGGGTTCGCCGCCGCCACCGGCCGCTCGATCGGCGACCTCGACATCCTCGTGCCCCGGGCGCGTATCGACGAGGCCGAGGCCGCGCTGCTCGCGGCGGGTTGGGAATGGGTGAAGCCCGATCCCTATGACGACGCCTATTACCGGCGCTGGATGCACGAGCTTCCGCCGTTGATCCACCGCGAGCGTGACCGGATGATCGACGTCCACCACACGATCCTGCCGCTCACCGCCCGGATCACCCCCGACGCCGAGGGGCTGCTGGCCGACAGCGTGGCGCTGGAGAATGGCCTGCGCATCCTCGCGCCGGCGGACATGATCTGCCACGCCGCCGCGCATCTCCTCGCCGACGGCGACCTTGCGGGCGGCATGCGCAACCTGTGGGACATCCACTGCCTGATCGGCGAGTTCGGCATCGAGGGGCTGGAGGCGCGGGCAGTGCGTCACGGCTTGCTGTCCGCCGTGCATCGCGCCGCACGCCAGGCGAACGACCTCTACGGAACGTCGATCCCCGAGCGCTGGCGGGTGTGGGACAGCGCAGATCCGCTCTACCGACGCCGCCTGCTCGCACGCGACGGCTGGGGCCGGCCGACGCGCCGCTTCACCCGGCTGGCCTTCTACATCCGCTCGCACTGGCTGCGGATGCCGCCACATCTGCTCGCGCGCCACCTCTGGACCAAATGGCGCAAGGGGCACGTCCCCGCCTAGTCAGCCGCCGAAGAACTGGTGCTCCACCCAGATCTTGGCACCGATCGCGATCAGCAGCAGCCCGCCCGCGATCTCCGCCTTGCGCCCGATCCGCGCGCCCGAGACTGCGCCGATCAGCACGCCCGCGAAGCAGAGCGCGGCCGTCACCAGTCCGATCGTCGCGCAGGCGAGCAGCACCGGCGCGCCGAGCACCGGCAGCGTGATTCCGGCCGCCGCAGCATCGACGCTCGTCGCCACCGCCGCGCTCAACAGCCCCCAGCCGAACAAGGGCTGCGCCTCGCCGTCGCCGTGCAGCCCCTCGCGCACCATCTTCGCGCCGAGCACTGCCAGCAGCACGAAAGCGACCCAATGGTCGAAGTCGCGGATCGTCTCGTCGAAGGTCGTGCCCAGCGCCCAGCCGCCGAGCGGCATCAGCCCCTGCGCTACGCCGAAGGCCAGCCCGATCCGCGCGGCGTTGCCCATGCCCGGGCGGCAACAGGCACCCTGCGCGACCGAGACGGCGAAGGCATCCATCGCCAGACCGATCGAGAGCGCGGCCAGAGAGAAATAGGGGAAATGTGCCCAGTCGATCATTCTGTCCTCAGTTGCTCGAGCGCAGGCACGAGCTGGCTATAGTCGTCGATCACAGCGTCGGCGGCGAGCGTGTCCACGCCCTGCAGCGGAAAGCCGAAGCTCACCGCGACCACCGGCATCCCCGCCGCCTTGGCGGCCTGAACGTCGAAGATCGAATCCCCCACGAACGCCGCGCGCCCGCCGCCGCAGCGCCGCGCCATCTCGTGGAGCAGCGCGGGCGAGGGCTTGAGCATGCCCGGCCCCAGCGTGTCGCCCCCGATCACTGCGTCGAACCGCTCCGCCAGGCCGAGCTCGCCCACCAGCTTCACTGCGAGCCGCTCCTGCTTGTTGGTGACGATCGCCAGCTTCACCCCGCGCGCTGCCAGCGCGTCGAGCGCTTCGATCAGCCCGGAGAAGGGGCGGGTATGGCGCGCGATGTTCGCCTCGTAAAAGGCGATCATCTCGTCATAGATCGGGTCGAGCGCCTCGGGATCGAACCCGCCGGTCGCCTCCAGCCCGCGCTGGAGCATGTGCCGCCCGCCGCGCCCGATCATCGGTTTGACTGCCTCGACCGCCAGCGGCGTACGGCCGAGCCCCACCAGCGCATGGTTGAGCGCCGCGGCCAGGTCCGCGCTGGTGTCGAACAAAGTGCCGTCGAGGTCGAATCCGACGATGTCGAAGGGAAAGCCGGTCATTGCGGCGCCCCGGTGCCAGCAACCCTATGGAATTGGCAAGGCAATCGTGGCAGGGCGGGGCTTCAGGGCTGGATTGTCCCGGTCGCGCGGCGGCCGGGCGAGGGGTTCATCAGAGTGTCCGACCGACCGATAGCCGCGATCATCCTTGCCGCGGGCAAGGGCACGCGGATGAAATCCGATACGCACAAGGTGCTGCATCCGATCGCCGGCCGGCCGATGCTGCTGCACCTGATCGACAGCGTCGCCGCGCTCGAGCCGGCGCGGAACGTCGTAGTCGTGGGCGCCGGCCGCGAGCAAGTCGAGGCGGCCGTGCACCCGTACGGAGCGGAGACCGTCCACCAGGCGGAGCAGCTCGGCACCGGTCATGCCGTGCGCATGGCCGAGGAGGCGCTCGCCGGCTTCGATGGCGACGTGCTGATCCTCTACGGCGACGTGCCCCTGGTCTCGACTGCGACGATGCGCCGGATGCTCGAGCGCCTGCACGGCGCCGACAATCCCGCCGCGGTCGTGCTCGGCTTCCGCCCGGTCGATCCCGGCGCCTATGGCCGCGTGATCGCGGACGGGCAGGGGCATATCGTCAAGATGGTCGAGTTCAAGGACGCGAGCGCCGAGGAACGCGCCGAGACCCTGTGCAACTCGGGCCTGATGGCGGTGGGCGCGAAGGACTTGTTCGGGCTGCTCGCGCAGGTGACCAACGCCAATGCCGCGGGCGAATATTACCTCCCCGACATTGTGATGCTCGCCGCCGGCCAGGGCCGCCATTCGGCGGTGATCGAGACCGACGCGCACGAGGTCACCGGCGTCAACAGCCGCGGCGAGCTCGCCGCGCTCGAGGCCGAGTGGCAGCAGGCGCGCCGCACCCGCGCTATGGCGGACGGCGCCACGCTGATCGCGCCCGAGACGGTGTGGTTCTCCTATGACACGGTGCTCGGCCGCGACGTGACGGTGGAGCCCAATGTCGTGTTCGGCCCGGGCGTCGAAGTCGCCGACCAGGTCACGATCCACGCCTTCAGTCATATCGAGGGCGCGCGGATCGCCAGCGGCGTTGCGGTGGGACCCTATGCGCGACTGCGCCCCGGCGCGGTGCTCGAAGAGGGCGCCAAGGTCGGCAATTTCGTCGAGATCAAGAAGGCGGTGCTGGGCAAGGGCGCCAAGGCCAACCACCTCACCTATTTGGGCGATGCGAAGGTTGGGGCGGGCGCCAATATCGGCGCGGGTACGATCACCTGCAATTACGACGGCTATTTCAAATATGGCACCGAGATCGGCGCCGGCGCCTTCATCGGATCGAACAGCGCGCTGGTCGCTCCGGTGAAGATCGGCGACGGCGCGATCGTCGGCGCGGGATCGGTGGTGACGCAGGACGTCGAGGCCGACGCGCTCGGGCTCACGCGCGCCCGCCAGGAAGCCAAACCCGGCTGGGCCAAGCGCTTCCGCGAACGCATGCAGGCAAGAAAGGCAGCCAAGTGACCGATCGTTATGCCGGAAAGCCGTTCCTCAGATTGGTCGACAGCTATGTGCTCGACGCGATCGGGCATCTTGATTCGAGTGCTGCAGCCACGCTGACGTCGATGGAGCCGCAGCTGCGCGCGACTCTCGGCGCCGAAGGCAGCTGGCGCGAGATGGTCGAATCGCGGATGCAGTTCCCCGAGGGGATGCAGGGCGCTATCCGGGAAGTGTGGGAAAAGGGACGCGTGCGGTTCGTCGCGGCGCAGGGGCATGAGCCCGATCCGCACGAATTCACTCGGACTTTCGTGGACACCAAATTTCCGCACTGATGCGGCAGGGGATCGAATCCAGATGTGCGGAATCGTCGGTATTGTTGGGAACGGGGACGTTGCCGGGCGTTTGTTCGAGGGGCTCAAGCGGCTCGAATATCGCGGCTATGACTCGGCGGGTATTGCCACGCTGAACGACGGCCGGATCGAGCGTCGCCGTGCCGAGGGCAAGCTTCTGAACCTTGGCAAGCGCCTGGCCGAGAAGCCGCTCCCCGGCACGATCGGCATCGCCCACACGCGATGGGCGACGCACGGCGCGCCGACCGAGGACAATGCCCATCCGCACATCGTCGGCGACGTCTCGATCGTCCACAACGGCATCATCGAGAACTTCAAGCCGCTGCGCGACGAGCTGATCGCCGAAGGGCGCACTTTCCTCAGCCAGACCGACACCGAAGTCGTCGCGCACCTCGTCGCGCGCGAGCTCGAGCGCGGACACGGCCCGCGTGAAGCCGTCGCCGCGGTGCTGCCCCAGCTCCACGGCGCCTTCGCGGTCGCCTTCCTGTTCCGCAACCAGCCCGACATGCTGATCTGCGGCCGCCTCGGCGCGCCGCTGACCGTCGGCTATGGCGAGGGCGAGAATTATCTCGGCTCCGACGCGCACGCGCTCGCCTCGCTCACCCAGCGCATCGCCTATCTCGAGGAAGGCGACTGGGCGGTAGTGACGCGCGAGAAGATCGAGATCTTCGATCGAGAGAACAATGCCGTCGAGCGCCCGATCGTCCATTCGGGCGCATCGGCTGCGCTGATCGACAAGGGCAATCACCGCCATTTCATGCAGAAGGAGATCTACGAGCAGCCCGTCGTGGTCGCCCAGACTCTCCAGTCCTATGTCCGCCCGGTCGAGCAGAAGGTCGCGCTCCCGGACATGGACTTCGACCTCAGGAAGATCGAGCGCGTCGCGATCGTCGCCTGCGGCACCGCCTCCTATGTCGGGATGATCGGCAAATACTGGATCGAGCGCTTCGCCCGCCTGCCGGTCGAAGTCGATGTCGCTAGTGAGTTCCGTTATCGCGATCCCGTACTGCTGCCGAACACGCTGGGCGTGGTGGTCAGCCAGTCGGGCGAGACCGCCGACACGCTCGCGGCGCTGCGCCACATGAAGGCCAATGGCGTCACCACCGCGGGCATCATCAACGTGCCGACCAGCTCGATGGCGCGCGAAGTCGACCTGCTGCTCTCGACCCATGCCGGCCCCGAGATCGGCGTCGCTTCGACGAAGGCCTTCACGTGCCAGCTCGCCGTGATGGCCGCGCTCGCAGTCAATCTCGCGCGCGCCAAGGGCAAGCTCGCCGAGGACGAAGAGCGCGAGATCGTCCGCCACCTGATCGAGGCGCCCGCCGGCATCAACGCCGCGCTCGCGCACGATGCGGAGATCGAAGCGATGGCGCATACGATCGCCCAGGCGCGCGACGTGCTCTATCTCGGCCGCGGCCCCGATTATCCGCTGGCGCTGGAAGGCGCGCTCAAGCTCAAGGAAATCAGCTACATCCACGCCGAAGGTTATGCCTCGGGCGAGATGAAGCACGGGCCGATCGCGCTGATCGACGACAGCGTGCCGCTGATCGTTCTCGCCCCCTCGGGCCCGCTCTTCGACAAGACCGTGTCGAACATGCAGGAAGCCAAGGCCCGCGGCGCGCGCGTGGTGCTGATCTCCGACGCCGAGGGCCTTGCCCAGGCAGGCGAGGACGCGATCGCGACCATCGAGATGCCCAGCGTCCATCCGCTGATTGCGCCTTTGGTCTATGCCGTGCCGGTGCAGCTGCTCGCCTATCATGTGGCCGTGGCGAAGGGCACCGACGTCGACCAGCCGCGCAACCTCGCAAAATCGGTGACGGTCGAATAGCGGCGGACGTCGGGCCGTTCCGGGGTATCATGAACATCAGGGTTTTCAGTCCAGTGCTCGCGGGCGCGCGCCTCGGCGATCGTATCGTCGCCTGCATCGGCGCGACTGTCTGTCTGGCGCTCACGATCGTGGTCTGCTCGCAGTTTCCGCTGGCGCTGCACAATCTGCCGATCATCGTGGCCCCGCTCGGCGCATCGGCGGTGCTGGTGTTCGCGGTGCCGTCGAGCCCGCTCGCCCAGCCGTGGTCGGTGGTCGGCGGGAACACGATCTCCGCGCTCATGGGGGTGCTCGCGTTCCGGTACATCCCCGATCACACCATCGCGGCCGGCGTGGCGGTGGGCGCGGCGATCCTCGCGATGTCGCTGTGCCGCTGCCTTCACCCGCCCGGCGGCGCGGCGGCGCTGACCGCGGTGATCGGCACGCAGGACATCCACATGGCGGGGCTGACCTTCGCCTTCGCGCCGGTGGCGCTCAATTCGATCGCGCTGGTCTCGCTCGGCATGTTCTTCCACCGCATGTCGGGCCACAGCTACCCGCACGTCGCGGTTCCGGCGGGGCCGCCGCTCGAGGCTTCGGGGCTGCACCTGGAGGACATCGACCGCGCGCTCGCCGAGCTGCCCGACAGTTTCGACATCAGCCGCGAGGATCTCGACCTGCTGCTCTCGCGCGCCGAGATCCATGCGCTCGAGCGCCGCGCGGCCGATCAGGAGAAGGTCGTGCCCCTGCGCAGGGCCACGGGCGGGCGGCGGTAACGCTCCGCTAGGCGACCAGCCGGAACTGGCTGGCGGCGATCGCGGCCTGGGTACGGTTGCGCACGTTGAGCTTGCGCATGACCGCGGTCATGTGAACCTTCACCGTCGCTTCGGCGATGCCCAGCTCATGGGCGATCTGTTTGTTCAACAGTCCGGAATGAACGCAGCGCAGCACCTGCATCTGCGTGGGCGTCAGCTGCGGCGCCGACCGGTCCGGTTCGGCTGCCCTGCGTTCGCGCTGGCCGAGATCGTCATGCATGTCCGCCACTGGATGCATCGTGCCTCTCCCTCTTTTGCCGATCCATTTTCGGGCGCCGCGACCGAAGCCGGCCCCTGGACTCGTTAACGGTACCATAGGGGAATTGGTTAGACAGGTTCAAGCCGATTCTTCGCAAATTTGGGGCAAACTGGCGCTCATACTCCGAAAACCTTGGCATTTCGGTGGTTGACGTATAAAAGCTGTCCAACAGGTTTCGGTCGCACGAAACCGGACATCCTTGGGAGAGGGGGCGGACCATTCAGTTCCAGCAGGCGCTTTCGGGCGGCCATGATCCGGCCCCTGTATCCAGGCGAATCGCGCGATGACGCCGGCCGATTACCGGCTCGTCGCCGCAGCCATTTGCGGCATTGCCCTTTCGATCGTGCTGATCATCCGGGGCCGGCTCCACCCCTTCGTCGGGCTGCTCTGCGGCGCCTTCGCCGTCGGGCTGCTCGCCGGCCTGCCGATGGAGGAAACCGCCAAGGCAGTCGAGAAAGGCGCGGGGGCCATCCTCGGCGGCACCGGCCTGGTGGTCGCGCTCGGCCTGGGGCTCGGCGCGATGCTCCAGCTCTCGGACGGCGCCGGCGGGCTGGCGCGTTCGGCGCTCCGTCTCTCCGGGCCCAGGGGTGCGCCCTGGGCGAGCCTGGTCACGGCGATCGTCATCGGCCTTCCGCTGTTCTTCGAGACCGGGCTGGTGCTGCTGCTCCCGATCGTCGCCTCGGCAGCCGCCGCGCTGCCGAGCGGCCGCAATGGCGACGCGGCGAAACTCCAGCTCATGTTGCCCGCGCTCGCCGGCCTGTCGGTCGTCCACGCGCTGGTGCCGCCGCATCCGGGCCCTCTGCTCGCGGTCGACGCGCTCGGGGCAAACCTGGGGCTGACCCTCGTCTATGGCCTGCTGGTCGGCATCCCGACCGCGATCATCGCCGGCCCGCTGCTGGCGCGCTTCACAGCGCCCGGCGTCAAGCTGAGCCCGCCCTTGCTCGAGCCTGCCAAGGTCGAAGCACCGACGCCGCCCGTCGGCCGCGCGCTCGCCGCGATCCTGCTGCCCGTGGTGCTGATCGCGGCGGGGCAGGCGGTCGCGCTGCTTCCCCCCGATCTCGCGGCCAAGATGCATTGGCTCGGGCTGGTGAGCCACCCCGTCTCCGCGCTGCTCGTCGCGACGCTCGCCGCGCTCCCGCTCCTGTTCGGCCGCCGCATGCTCGATGCCGGCATCCAGCGCACGATCTGGAACGAGGCGATGTTCCCCGCCGGGGGCGTGCTGCTGGCGATCGGCGCGGGCGGCGCGCTCAAGCAGGTGCTGGTCTCCGCCGGCCTTTCGGACATGCTGGTGCGCCTCGCCGCCGGCGGCGCGATCTCGCCGCTGCTGCTCGCCTGGAGCGTCTCGGTGTGCATCCGCCTCGCGACCGGATCGGCGACCGTGGCGACGATCACCACCGCGGGCATGATGAAGGGGCTCGCCGCCGCCTCGGGCGTCGCGCCCGAATGGATGGTGCTCGCGATCGGCGCGGGATCGCTGTTCTTCTCGCACGTCAACGATCCGGGCTTCTGGCTGGTGAAGAGCTATCTGGGCACCGACATGCCCGGCACGTTCAAGACATGGTCGATCATGGAAACCGTGATCGCGGTCATAGGCTTGCTGCTGGTACTTCTCGGCAGCTCCATACTATAGCCCGGCGATGGCGATGCCGAACGAAGGAAGACTGCTCCGATGAACCACGTGCGGCTTTCCGATCAGGCCTATGCGGGCATCGTCGAGTTCATCAAGACGAAGGACCTGGAAGTGGGCGCGCGCCTTCCGTCCGAGTCCAAGCTCGCCGAATTGTTCGGCGTGTCGCGCGCGATCGTGCGCGAGGCGCTGGTTCGTCTTGCCTCGGACGGAATCACCGAGGCGCGGCGCGGCGCCGGCTCGTTCGTCAAGGGGCGCCCGTCGGAGCGGCTGATCGCCTTCATGCCGCTCGTCGAGCTGCCGACCACGCTCGGCAGCTACGAGGTCCGCTTCGTCCTCGAGGCGGAGGCGGCGCGCCTCGCGGCGCTGCGCCGCACTGCCGAGCAGATGGACCGGCTCGAGCACGCAATGGCGCGGTTGCGTGAAACCCTGCTGTCGAGCGCCCCGGCGCACGACGAGGACATGGAGCTGCACCGCTGCATCGCCGAGGCGACCGGCAACCCCGCCTTCCTCCATGCCTTCGACGCGCTCTGGTCCGACGTCGAGAAGGTGATGCGCGCCGGCGTCGACATCTCGCGGTCGCGCCCGCCCGAAGTCATCGCGGTGATGCTCCACGAGCATGAGGAGATCGTCGATTCGATCCGCATGCAGGACCCGGAGCGCGCCGCGCTGGCGATGCGCTGGCACCTCGGCGAGGGCCGCCGCCGCCTCATGCCCTGAGCGGGGCGGTCTCCAGTCGTTCCAGCACCTGGTCGCGCAGCAGGCCGGGTGCCTCTTCGGTGACCAGGGTCAGCGCCGCTTCGTTCGGCTGCGGGCGCTCGAGCGTGGCGAGCTGGCTGTCGAGCAGCCCCACCGGCATGAAATGGCCGGGCCGCGCCGTCAGCCGCTCGAGCAGCCGCTCGCGGCTGTTCTCGAGCAGCACCAGCTGTACCGGCCGCCCGATCGTGGCGCGCAGCCGGTCGCGGTAGCGCAGCCGCAGCGCCGAGCAGGCGGCGACCGCCGCGCCATGCTCGGCGATCGACTGGGCGGTCGCCTGGCCCAGCCGGTCGAGCCACGGCCAGCGGTCCTCGTCGCTCAGCGGCTGTCCGCTCCGCATCTTGGCGATCGCCTCGCGCGAATGGAAATCGTCGCCTTCGAGGAAGGGGCAACCGAGCGCCTCGGCGAGCAACGCGCCCAGCGTCGACTTGCCGCAGCCGCTCACGCCCATGACGATCACGGCGAACGGCGACGCAGGACGAACAATAGGGGGCAAGGCGACATCCTCGATACTGGTGAGGCCGGTCGGGCATGGCCGGGGCCGATGCGGCCGTACCTTTGGATGGATGCCGGCGGGCTGGAAACTACGACCTTGGTAGCAGATGCCTCTGGCGGGACGGTCGGTTAGCGATCAGGATTGATTGATGGCGGTGGAGGGCTGGATGAGGATGCACTGCGCTCTGGTTGGTGTGCTGGCAGTGACCGCGCCGGCGCAGGTTCTCGCGCAGGGCGCGTCGGTCTTCCCGCACCCGCCCGCCGAGCCCGATGCCGTGACCGTCCAGGCAAAGGGCGACGGCAGGGCCGACGACACCGACGCGCTGCAGAAGGCGCTCGACCAGGCCGTCGGCAAGACTCACCACGGGCTCGTTTTCCTGCCCTCGGGCAGATACCGTATCACGCGCACTTTGGTCGTTCCGGCAGGCGTCCGCGTCTATGGCGTCGGCCCCACGCGCCCGGTGATCCTGCTCGGCGCCAACACGCCGGGGTTCCAGCAGGGCGTCTCGACGATGATCGTCTTCGGCGGCGACGATCAGTACAATGTCGGCAAGGTGCCGGTGCCCGTGCCCACCGTCGTGCCGCGCGACAAAGTGGTGCGCGACGCCAATTCGGGCACCTTCTACTCGTCGATGCGCAACGTCGACATCGAGATCGGCGAGGGCAATCCTGCGGCGGCGGGCGTGCGCTTCCGCATGGCCCAGCACGCCTTCCTCCGCGACATGGACTTCCGCCTCGGCTCGGCCTTCGCCGGCGTCTATCAGGCGGGCAACGTCATCGAGAACGTCCACTTCCAGGGCGGGCGCTACGGCATCGTCACCGAGAAGACCTCGCCGGCGTGGCAGTTCACGCTGATCGACTCCAGCTTCGCAGGCCAGCGCGACGCCGCGATCCGCGAGCATGAGGTCGACTTGACCTTGGTCAACGTCGCCATCCGCGACACGCCGGTCGGGATCGAGATCGACCGCGGCTACTCCGACTCGCTCTGGGGCAAGGACGTCCGCTTCGAGAACGTCAGCCGCGCGGGCGTCGTCATCTCGAACGAGAACAATGTCTTCACTCAGGTCGGCTTCGAGAATGCGCTGGCGGTCAACAGCCCGGTCTTCGCGCGCTTCCGTGACACCGGGCGCACCGTCGACGGCAAGGGCAGGGCGTATCAGGTCGCATCCTTCTCCTACGGCCTGGCGGTTCCCGAGCTGGGCCGGACGGGCGAGTACAAGACCGTGGCGGACATCCGCTCGCTGCCCGCGATGCCCCGGCGCCGCGCGCCCGCGATCCGTGCGCTCCCCGACATGGCCGAATGGGTCGACGTCCGCAGCCTCGGCGTCGTCGGCGACGGCAAGGCCGACGACACCGCCGCGCTCCAGCGCGCGATCGACGGACACCGCGTCCTCTATTTCCCCACCGGCTTCTACAAGGTCACCGATCGACTGAAGCTGCGCCCGGATACGGTGCTGGTCGGGCTGCATCCGGCGATGACGCAGCTCTACATCCCCGACGACAATCCGCTCCACCGCGGGCTGGGCCCCGTGGTGCCGATCCTCGAGACTCCTGCCGGCGGCGACAACATCCTGTCCGGGCTCGGCCTGTTCACGGGCCGCGTGAACCCGCGCGCCTCCGCATTGCTGTGGCGATCGGGCGAGAACAGCCTGGTCGAGGACGTCAAGATCATGGGCGGCGGCGGCACGCCCACCGCCGATGGCAAGCCGCTCGGCATCCTCTCGGCGCACAGCGGCGATCCGGTGACCGACGGGCGCATGGACGCGCAATATCCGAGCATCTGGGTCACCGATGGTGGCGGCGGCACCTTCACCGACGTGTGGAGCCCCAACACCTTCGCCTCGGCCGGCTTCACCATCACCAACACCCGCACGCCGGGCCATATCTACGAAGTGTCGGTCGAGCACCACGCGCGCAACGAGTTCGTCCTCGACAATGTCGAGAATTGGGAATTCCTCGCGCCCCAGACCGAGCAGGAAGTGGGCGACGGCCCGAATGCCGTGTCGCTGGAGATCCGCAACTCGCGCAACCTGCTGTTCGCCAACTACCACGGCTATCGCGTGACGCGCAGCTATGCCCCCCAGCGCAGCGCCGTGAAGCTGTTCAATTCGGAGAACATCCGCTTCCGCAACCTGCATGTGAACGCCGAGAGCGGCTATGCGAGCTGCGACGACGAAGGCTGCGGCACCTTCCTGCGCGCGAGCAAATATCCGTTCGACAATGCCATCGAGGACGTGTCGCGCAAGCTGGTGGTCCGCGAGCGCGAGTTCGCCCAGCTCGACATCGGCGCGGCCGGCCGCACCATCGCACCGCCCTCCGCCAGCCTGACTTCGGTCGACAAGCTCGCCGACGGTTTCTGGTCGATCTCCGGTGCCACGGTCGATGCGAAGGGCGCGCTCTATTTCATCGACCGGCGCTTCCAGCGCATCCATCGCTGGACCGACGCCAAAGGTCTGGAGACGGTTCGCGATCAGGCGCTCGATCCGGTCAACCTCGCGGTCGATGCGTCGGGCCACCTGCTCGTGCTGTCGTCGCTCGGGCCCAAGGGTTCGGTCTATTCCTTCGATCCGGCCGGCCCGCCCGACCAGCTCACCGTGATCCAGCCGACGCCGGTGCGCGCCGGCAGCGGGGCGCGGACGCTGCTTCCGGTCAATTGGTGGCAGAACGGCGAGTTCCGCGACCAGCTCGACCACAAGACCTACGAGTTCACCACGCTCGCCGAGCTGTTCGCGCGCGAGGTCGGTACGCCCAAGGCGCAGGAATATGTCTCGCCCGACGGCAGCATCGCGCTCCCCGCCTTCCGCGTCTGGCAGCAGGGTCCGATCGACCATGCCGGCTGGCGCTGGTCGAACGGTCTCAATGCCAACGGGCTGGTGAGCGGCCGGCCGGGCGAGCGGATCTTCGTGACCAATGGCTCGGAGAACATCACCTACAGCGGCACGGTGGGTGCCGGCGGCACGCTGGCCGATCTCAAGCCCTTCGGCAATCGCGGCGGCGAGAGCGTCGCGGTCGACGGCCAGGGCCGCGTCTTCGTCGCGAACGGCCAGGTGTTCGTCTACGGCAGCGACGGCAAGGCGATCGGCCGCATCGACGTGCCCGATCGGCCGCTCCAGATCCTCTTCGGCGGGCCCGATCGGCGCACGCTGTTCATCCTCACGCACCACGCGCTCTACGCCGCCCGGCCCTGATCGGGAGACGCTACGACCTTTGTCGTACGTGCGGCCGGGCAGGCCGGGCGATACCGTCCGACAGTGGCGCAAAGAGCGAAAAGCCGGCGCCTGACGGTCAATCCGAAAAGAATCGACGGAGAGGGTAGGAGATGGAGGGGATTTTCGCTTTGCCTCGGCAGCGCTGCAGCGTGAGCCTGACGGCCCTGGTAGCCATGGCGCTCGCCGGCACCGCACACGCTCAGACGGCACCGGCGCCAGCGCCCGCGGCCGACCCCGCGCCGGCGTCGCTGCAGGAGCCGCCAGCTCCGCAGCCGACTGCCCAGCAGGAAGGCGAAATCGTCGTCACCGGTTCGCGCATCATCGCCAGCGGCTTCACTGCGCCGACGCCGACGACGGTCCTCGGCGAGGAGCAGATCACCGCCGCCGCGCAGCCGAACCTGTTCAACACGATCGCGCAGTTGCCCTCGCTCCAGGGCTCGACCGGCACCTCGACGGGCACCTTCAGCACCTCGAGCGGCCAGCAGGGCCTCAGCTCCTTCTCGCTGCGCGGCCTCCAGCCGATCCGCACGCTGACGCTGCTCGACGGCCAGCGCGTCGTCGGCGCGAACGTGACGGGCGTTCCCGACATCAGCCTGTTCCCGCAGCTGCTCGTCAAGCGCGTCGACATCGTCAACGGCGGCGCCTCGGCCTCCTACGGCTCGGACGCGGTCGGCGGCGTGGTGAACTTCATCACCGACACGCGCTTCAAGGGCTTCAAGGCCAATCTGCAGGGCGGCATCAGCACCTATGGCGACAATGCGCAGATCCTCGCGCAGGGCGCCTGGGGCGGCGCCTTCGCCGGTGACACGCTGCACGTGATCCTCAGCGGCGAATACGCCCATGACCAGGGCGTCGGCCCCGGCAATTTCGGTCTCGACCTCGCGGGCGACCGCGACTGGTACCGCGCCTCGACGCTGCTCAACACCGGCGTCACCAACAACGGCCTGCCGCAGTTCAACTACCGCGACTATGCGCAGCCCTATCAATATGCGCTCTACGGCCTGATCAACAACGGGCCGCTCCAGGGCATCGCCTTCGATGCGAATGGCGCGCCGTTCAACTTCAACTATGGGTCGAACGGCCAGCCGCTCGGCAACGGGCGGGTGAGCAACTGTTTCCCCGGCAACAGCTTCTGCGTCGGCGGCGACCTGTCGGGCGCGCCCGGCTCGGGCGCGTCGCTGGTCTCGGCGCTCCAGCGCGTCAACGGTTTCGGCCGGATCGGCTTCGACTTCGCGCCGAACAACGAGTTCTACGTGACCGTCAACGTCGCGCAGGTGAAGACGCACAACCAGCCGAGCCCGGGGTACAACCGCCCGAGCCTCACCGTGCAGTGCGCCAACCCGTTCCTGCCCCAGCTGGTCCGCGACCGCTGCGCCACTGCAGGAATCACTTCTTTCAGTTTCGGCTCCAGCAACGGCAACTTCCCCGATCCCCAGGTCTATACCGATCGGCGCCAGTATCGCTTCGTCGCGGGGCTCAAGGGCCAGTTCGACGTGGGCGGGGGCGACTGGAACTATGATGCCTATTACACCCACGGCATCACCATCTCCGATATCGACGTCAACGATATCGTCCTGCAGAACCGCTATGTCGCCGCGACCAACGCCGTCACGCTGAACGGTGCGATCGTCTGCGCCGATCCGCAGGCGCGGGCGATGGGATGCCAGCCGATCAACATCTTCGGCGGCGCCGCGCCTTCGTCGGCGGCGCTCGCCTATGTCACGCCGCCTAATGGCCCGTTCCAGCACACCAAGCTCACGCAGGACGTCGCCAGCGTCAATTTCTCGGGCGACCTGTTCAACCTCTGGGCGGGTCCGCTCACGCTCGCGTTCGGCGGCGAATATCGCCACGAATTCTACCGCGTGAACGCCGATCCCTATGGTGCCGGCGTCAGCGACCTGAGCCCGAACAGCGAAGCCTATCCGGCCGATCCGCTGCTCAACGCGGCGCAGGGCAGCAACTGGGCCGCGGGCAACTACAAGAACGGCCGCGGCGCCTATGACGTGTATGAAGGCTTCGCCGAGCTCAACCTGCCGCTGTTTGATGGCGACGGCCTCGGCCGCGCGAACCTCAACGGAGCCGCGCGCGTGACGCACTACAGCACGTCGGGCACGGTCTGGGCGTGGAAGATCGGCGGCACCTGGGATACGCCGCTCGACGGCATTCGCCTGCGCGCGGTGACTTCGCGCGACGTGCGTGCGCCCAACCTGTCGGAGCTGTTCGCGGCGCCGACCGTGACGACGCTGCCCAACTTCGCCAATCCGTTCCCGCCCGGCGGCGCGGTGCAGGCCTTCCAGAACACGATCGGCAACCCCGATCTGAAGCCTGAGATCGCGCGCAACACCGAAGTCGGCATCGTCCTCGCCAACCCGTCCTGGGCGCCGGGGCTGAACCTCTCGGTCGACTATTACACGATCAAGCTCGACGGCGTGGTCTCGACGCTGACGGCGGACCAGATCGTGCGCTTCTGCTTCGAGGGCAACGATGCCTTCTGCGGCGGTTTCGTGCTGAACAGCCCGGTGCAGGGCGGCAATTTCATCAACGTCCAGCCGTTCAATCTCGCTTCGTGGAAGACCAGCGGCTTCGATATCGAGGCGAGCTACCAGTGGCGCCAGCCGCTGGGCCTGCCGGGTACCTTCACGATCCGCGCGCTCGGCACGCACATTCGCGAGTTCCTCGTCGACGCAGGCATCGCGGGGGTGGACGAAGTCGATCAGGCCGGCGCCAACACCGGCAACACGCCGCACTGGAAGGTGCTGGCGATGCAGAGCTACGAGAACGACCGCTTCGGCTTCAACATCCAGGAGCGCTGGTTCTCGAACGGCGTCTTCGGCAACCAATATGTCGTCTGCACGTCGGCCTGCCCGGTCTCGACCGGCAACCACCCGACGATCGACTACAACCGGATGAAGGGTGCCCTCTATGTGGACGTCGGCGGCTCGTACAATCTGACGACCGGCATCAAGACCTATTTCAAGATCGACAATCTGTTCAACGTCGATCCAGTGCCGTCGCCCCAGACCAACACGGGCCTGGACGTCAATCCGGCGCTCTACGACACGATCGGTCGCACCTACCGCATCGGCGTCCGCCTCAACTTCTGAGCAATCAAGTTTACGCCCCCCTGAACTCGTCCCGGTCGCAAGACCGGGACGATCTTTTTTCCCGAGGAGTGACATGCGTCGAAGACTGATGGGTGGTGCGGCAGCGGTTCTGCTGCTCCTGGCGGCTTCGCTTCCCGCGGAAGCTTCGCAATCGGTCTATCTCACGGCACCCGACGAGCCTGCCGCAGTCCGGGTTTCGGGCGTCGGCGACGGCAAGGCGGACGACACCACCGCGATCCAGCGTGCGATCGACGCGGCGGCCGACAAGCCCGGCGGCGGTATCGTCTTCCTGCCGCAGGGCACCTATCGCATCACGCGCACGATCAAGCTCTGGCCGGGCGTCCGCATCTTCGGCGTCGGCGCCAAGCGCCCGGTGATCCTGCTTGGCGCCAACACGCCCGGGTTCCAGAAGGGCGTCGCGCACATGCTGATCTTCGCCGGCGGGCGACCCGGGCATGACAACCGGCCTGCCGGTCCGGTCGCCTTCCCGCCGCCCGGCAGCGTGCATTTCGACAAGGACCTGCCCGACGCCAATTCGGGCACCTTCTACTCGGCGCTCGGCAACATCGACTTCCGCATTCTCGACGGCAACCCCGCCGCGACCGCGATCCGCTTCCATGCCGCGCAGCACAGCTTCGTCAGCCATGCGGATTTCGACATCGGTTCGGGCCTCGCCGGCCTCTACCATGTCGCCAACGAAGCGGAGGACCTCCACTTCCGGGGCGGGCGCTATGGCATCCTCGCCGAGAAGACCTCGCCCGCCTGGCCCTTCGCGCTGGTCGATTCGAGCTTCGAGGGCCAGCGCGACGCCGCGATCCGCGAGCATGAGGCGGGGCTGACGCTGCTCAACGTCGCGTTCCGCAACGTGCCCGTCGGCATCGAGATCGACCGCGGCTATGGCGACTGGCTGTGGGGCCAGGACGTGCGCTTCGAGAATGTCTCGAAGGCCGGCGTGATCATCTCGCAGGAGCGCGACGTCTATACCCAGGTCGGCTTCCAGAACCTGGTCGCCGCGAACACGCCCATCTTCGCACGCTTCAGCGACAGCGGCCGGGAGGTGAAGGGCGCAGGCCCCACCTACAAGGTCACCTCGTTCACCCACGGCCTCACGCTGCCCGGCGTCGGGCAGATGGGCGAGTACAAGACCGCGATCCAGGCCGAGCCGATCGCTGCGCTGCCGTCTCCGGGCGGCCCAGCGATCCGGGCGCTGCCGCCGGTCTCCGACTGGGTTAGCGTCCGCACGCTCGGCGCCAAGGGCGACGACAAGACGGACGATACCGCCGCGATCCAGAAGGCGATCGACAGCCACCGCGTCGTCTATCTTCCGGCGGGGTTCTACCGCGTCAGCGACACGCTGCGCCTGCGCCCCGACACCGTGCTGCTAGGGCTGCACCCCAGCCTGACCCAGATCGTGCTCCCCGACGGATCGTCTGCCTATCAAGGCATCGGCGCGCCCAAGGCGCTGGTCGAGAGCGCGGCGGGCGGCGATGCGATCGTCGCGGGCCTCGGGCTCGACACCAACGGCGCCAATCCGCGCGCGACCGCGCTGCTGTGGAAGGCGGGGGCGGCCTCGATGGTCAACGACGTCAAGTTCCAGGGCGGCCACGGCACCAACCGCTACGACGGCACCCGCCTTGTCCCCTACAACAACAATGCCTCCGCCGATCCCGACGCGGCACGTCGCTGGGACGGCCAATATGCCAGCCTGTGGGTGACGCAGGGCGGCGGCGGCACCTTCGCCAATATCTGGAGCCCCAGCACCTTCGCCAATCCCGGTATTCTCGTCTCGGACACCGAGACCCCCGGGCGCATCATCCAGGCCTCGGTCGAGCACCATGTCCGCACCGAGATCGGGCTCAATCGCGTCGCCAATTGGGAGCTGCTCGCGCCCCAGACCGAGGAAGAGGCGGGAGAGGGGCCGGATACGGTCGCGCTCGAGATCCGGGATTCGCGCAATATCCTAGTCGCCAATTTCCACGGCTATCGCGTCACCCGCACGCGCAAGCCTGCGCCCGCCGCCGTCACGCTCTACAACTCGCATGACATCCGCTTCCGCAACGTACATGTGAACGGCGAGAGCGGCTTCGGCACTTGCGATGAGAATGGCTGCGCGACCTTCCTGCGCGTCACCAAATTCCCGTTCGAGAACGCGATCCGCGACGTCACCCACGGCCTCGACGTCCGCGAGCGCGAATTCGCCGTGCTCGACGTGCCGGCAAAGCCCGCCCCGGCTACGCCCGTCACATTCGAGGGCGCGACGGTGGAGAAGCTCGCCGACGGCTTCCACTCGATCGGCGGCGGCGCGGTGGACGCGGCCGGCAGCCTCTATTTCATCGACCGCTTCTTCAGGCGCATCCATCGCTGGTCCGACGACCGCCGGCTCGAGATCGTCCGCGACGCCGCGCTCGATCCGGTGAACTTGACCGTGGACCGCTCGGGCAATCTGCTGGTGCTGTCGTCCTGGGGGCAGAGCGGCACCGTCTACAGCTTCCGCCCGGGCGCGCCCGACCAGGAGCTGACGGTGATTACCCCGACCCCCGCCGCCGCACACCCGGGCGCCCGCGTGGCAATGCCGGCCAATTGGTGGAACAACGGGGAGTTCAAGGACCAGCTGAACCCCAAGACCTACGAATTCACCACCCTCGCGGAGATGTTCGCGCGCGACGTTGCGGTGCCCAAGGCGCAGGAATATGTCTCGCCCGACGGCAGCGTCGTGCTCCCCGCATGGCGCGTCTTCCACCAGGGCCCGCCCGATCACCGTGGCCTGCGCTTCTCGGATTCGCTCGACAGCTATGGCCTGATCCAGGGCGAGCCCGGCGCACGGGTCTTCGTCACCAACGGATCGGAGAACCGCACCTATTCGGCGAAGGTAGGCCCGGGCGGGGCCCTCACCGATCTGAAGCCGTTCGCCGAGCGCGGCGGCGAGGGCGCCGTCGCCGACGCACAGGGGCGCGTCTACGTCGCGAACGGGCAGATCTTCGTCTACGCGCCCGACGGCAGGCCGCTCGGCCGGATCGACGTGCCCGAGCGCCCGCTCCAGCTCGTCCTCGGCGGCGCGGACCGGCGCACGCTGTTCGCCCTCACGCACCGCGCGCTCTACGCCGTCCGCCTCCGCTGAACAAAAAAAGCGCCGGACCGGAAGGGGGAACACCAGGTGTTCCCATGATCCGATCCGGCGCACACCACCTGGGGAGGTTGGGTGCCGGGGGCGTGGGCGTGGCTAGAAGCGCACGCGCGCGCCGATACGATAGACGGTGCCCGAGCTCGCATATTGCGAGACCACGTCCTGGCCCTGATAGGCGTAGCGGTCGCTAGTCTGGTTGGTCAGGTTGAGCGCTTCCGCGTTGATGGAAAACCAGTCGGTCACGTTGAAGCTCGCCGAGGCGTCGAGATTGAACGTCGCCTTGCTGAAGATGAAGTCGTTGATCAGCGGGCTTCCGCAATAGCTGACCGCCGTATTGGGGTTGGTCGGCACGGGCGATGTCGAGATGCCCGGCGAGCACGACCCGGCGGCGAGCGGATAGGTGGTGCTGTAGCCTGCGCGATAGGCGCTCGACAGACGGATGCGGAAGCGGTCGGTCTCGTAATAGACCGTCGCGTTGAGCGCCTTGGGCGACACGCCCAGGAACGGCCCCTTGCCGGTGGTCTGCGGGATCGTCGCAGTGCCCGGGTCGAGGATGTAGGTCATCTCCGACTCGATGTACGTGCCGTTCACGATCACGCCAAGGTGCTTGAGGAAGCCCGGCAGGAAGGTGAGATCCATCTGGAAATTGGCCTCGATGCCGCGGACATAGCCGCCGGGCGCATCGCGGTACTGGCGCGCGAGGAACGGATAGTTGCCGTTGAGATAGGCGATCTGGTTGGCGTTGGTGAACTGCGCCTTGAGCGCCTCGATCGTCTCGGCGTCCGCGAACTCGGAGAGCTGCGCCTCGTACAGGATCGTCTGCGGGAAGCTGTCGATCTCCTTGTGGAAGGCTGCGAGCGAGATCAGCGCGCCGGGCGCGAAATACCACTCAGCGCTCAGATCGATGTTGGTCGCACGGAACGGACTCAGCTTGGGATTGCCGATGGTGAGCGTGCCGCCGAAATTATCCCCCGTATTGGGGATGCTGATCGCGGAGATCGAAGGCGAGAGATTGCCCAGCAGCGGCCGCGCCATCACCTTCGAGACGCTGGCACGCAGCACCAGCTTGTTGGTCGGCTCATAGACCAGGTTCACCGAGGGCAGGAAGTCGGTGTAGTTGTTCGAGCCGGTGATCGGCCGGCCCGCGGTGGTCTCGCCGGTGGAGACGAGATCGGTCACTGCCATGCGCGTGCCCGCGTTACCGCGGAAGCGGCCGCCGAGCACGTCGGTGTCCCACTCGACCTGCAGATAGCCACCGGTGTCAGTCTCGGTCACGCCAAAGGTGGTGGTGCGGTTGCGCTTGCGGGTGATGCGCCAGTCGCCCCACTGGTTCACGCAATTGCAGGTGAAGTCGTATAGCGCGTCGAACTTGGCGATGCTGGGAACGACGAAGCTCGTCGGCGTTCCCTCGGGCACGTTGAGGCCTTGGCCGAACTGGATCGTCTGGGCAACCGACCCGGCGGTGACGCCCGCCTCCTTCAGCGTCGGATTGAGCAAGTCACTGACGCGCTCATACTGGTCGGTGTAGAAAGTGTAGGTCCGGCGCGTGAAGCCGGCCTTGACCGTGAACTCGGGGTTCACGTCCCAGGCGAGGTCGAGCTTGCCGCCTTCATAGGTGTTGGTGGTGTGGCGCACGTAGCGGCGGATCGCCGAGAAGCCCTTCACCGTCTCCCAATTGTTCGGGTCGGCGACGTCGAAGCCGAAGTCCATCTTGGGCATCGGGCCGCCGTCGCGCTCGTCGTAGACGAACAGCCCCTGGCTATCCATGCGGTTGAACTCGACGAGCCGGCCCTCGGACACGTTGGTCGAGCGCGACTGCCCGTAGAGGCCGGAGACGCGGAAGGTGTCGCTGAATTCGTGGGTGAGGGCGATCGAGCCCTGGCGGAACTCGGTGGTATATTCGTTCTGGTCCTGCGCCGAACGGAAGTCGACATTCTGCAGCACCAGATAGTCGGCGAGGCCGTTGGTCACGTTGGACTCGAGCACCTTCACCGCTGGGCGGCCGATCAACTGCCCGCGATAGGCGAGGCGGTTGGTCGAGGGGATGTACCCCACCGAATTGGGGTTGTTGTAATAGTCGTACGGATCGAGGTTGTTAGGATTGGTGCTGAAGATGTTGGCGTTGGCAGGGCTGGTGCCGCCGGGCACGACCGCCGCTCCGCCGAGCACCGCCGGCACCAGATTTCCGTTCTGGTCATATGCCGTCGCGAATGCAGGCGTGGTGCCAAAGAGCTGCTGGCCACAGTCCATCGGCGCGTTGAGATCCGTTTCGGCCGCCGGAGTGCAGAGGCCCGGATAGAGCGCACGCGCCGCGGAAGGGGTCAGGTTGTTGCCCGCGGTGTTGTAGGCCGCGTTGGTGTTGTTGCGGTTGAGCCCGACCGGCGAGATCTGGTTGTAGATGCTGGTGTTGTGGAAGCGCGAATAGACGCCGTCGATCGTCAGCTCCGTCCGGGGCGTGATCTTCCACTGATAGGCCGCGGTCAGGCCCAGGCGGTCGTTCTTGACGTTCTGCTGCTCGATTGCCGGCAGCGCCGGGATGCGGACCTGTGAATCGTCGAAGCGGCCCGGCGTGTTGAACGGCGCGCCCGGATAGAGGTTCGCATAAGCGGTCGGGTCCGACCCGGTCAGTAGCGCGATGGCGTCGGGATTGGTGATCGCCGTACCGAGGTTGGTGCCAGTCGGCGCTGCAAAACCTCCGCGCTGGGGCGTTTCGTTGCCGGCGAAGTCGGCCCCGCGATATAGATAGTCGGCCGAGCCCACGCCGCGGCGGTACTGGTCGAGCTCATTGTCGGACTTGCTGTAGGCGCCCGAGATCAGGAAGCCCATGTCGCCGCCCATGAAGCGCTTCGAGACGAGCCCGGCGATGCGCGGCGACCACCGCTCCGAATTCTTCTGGTAGCTGCCCTGAGCGGAGAGCGCGAACGCCGCGTCCTTGTAGTCGAAGGGCTTGCCGGTGATCAGGTCGATCGTTGCGCCCAGCGAGCCTTCGTCGGTCTCGGCCGAAGGCGTCTTCTGGACGCGCAGCGAGCTGAACAGCTCGGAAGCAAAGGTGTTGTAGTCGAACGCGCGGCTGCGGTTGGGGCTGGAACCCGCATCGTTCGAGCCGGCGGTCGCCAGCGCCTCGAGTCCGTTGAGGCGGGTGCGGTTGAAGTCGCCGCCCAGGCCGCGGACCGAAATCTGGCGGCCCTCGCCATTGTCGCGGTCGATCGACACGCCGGGCAGGCGCTGGAGCGACTCGGCCAGGTTGGCGTCGGGGAAGTTGGCGATGTCCTCGGCGTTGATCGCGTCGAGCTGGACGTTGGAATCCCGCTTCTCGCGCAGCGAGCTGCGCAGCGATGCGCGGAAGCCCGTGACGACGATCTCGTTGCTCTGGGCAGCGGTGTCGGCGTCCTGCGTGGTCGCGGAAGCGTCCTCGCTCACCGCGACTGCCGCGGGCGCTTCCTGTGCGGCCGCCGGGAATGCGACACAGCCGAGTGCAAGCGCGACTGCGCCGAACGAGACGCCGTTGAGCAGTCGACGGTGGACGGCTTCCGAAACGATCATGCCTTTCCTTCTCCCTTTTGGGGAGCGGTGGCTCTGACCCGCAGCGGGCCCCCTTTCGCCTGATCGCTCCCTTTATCGCACCCCGTCTGTTGCGGGGATTGCTACCGGTTACCTAGTCTGTAATTTTTATTAGCACAAGTGTTATTCACATTCAGAATTCGCTCGGATCGGTGTTCGTGCCGCTCAGGGGAGGAGCAGAGGCCGCATGTGCGGGACGGCCGCGGCGAGTTCGCGCGTCACCATCGCGGCGAAATAGTCGGCGCCTTCGGTGCCGAGATGGGTGCGGTCGAACGAGAGCTTGCGCTGGGCCATCGGCAGATCCTGCACTTCCGTGGAAGCCACCGGCTCGACCGGTGCAGAGCTCTTGGGAAGCTGGGCGAAGCGATCGGCGCGTGCCTCGCCCATGGCCTGCAACGCGGCCGCGCTGTCCGCATTCAAGTCGATCAACGGCACCTGCTTGTCGACCGCGACCCGGCGGACGGCTGCGGCCCAGGGCTCGAGGTCGTTCTGGAGCTTGGCCTCGCTGAACATGCGCCGACTGAGCGGGGTGGCCAGGATCGGCTTCGCGCCGGCAGCGCGCGCCTCGTCCACGTAGCGTGCGAGATTGGCGGGAAACTCGGTGACGAGATCGGTCGAGCGGCCGGGCTTTCCGGGCTGGTCGTTGTGGCCGAACTGGATGACGACCCAGATGTCGCGATAACCCTTGGTGCGCATCTCCGCCAGCGCCACCTCCCAGGAGCCCTCCGTCCGATAGTTGCCCGAGCTGCGTCCACCGCGAGCCAGATTCACACAGGCCATGAAGGAAGTGACGTGATAAGCGCAGAAGCTCGGCCCCCAGCCTCCCATCACTGCCGTGGTCGAATCGCCGACGAGGATGATCTTCGATGGTTCGATGCGGCGGACGGGCTCGGTCGGTGCTTCGGCCGGAGCAGTGGCGGTCTGTGCCTGTGCCGAAAGCGGCGCGACAACCATCAGGGCGGGGAGACGCCAATGCGTGAAGACGCCCATTGACTATCTGTTCCTCACTTTGCTCCGCCTAGGAATTTTACAGATGAAATTGTATTCTACAAGTGATAACCGAACTGAAAGACGAGAGCGGAGAGGGTCCATTGTCTAACCGATTGCTGTTTCCCTCAGCCACGCGCCGCGGCGCGCTGGGATTGTTCTCGGCGGGGGTGGCGCTGGCCGGCGGTGCCGCGCGCGCGGCGCCCCGGACACGGTCCGGCAATGCCAATCTGCTCTGGTACGAGGGGCCGGCCAAGGAATGGACCGAGGCGCTGCCGGTGGGCAACGGGCGCATCGGGGCGATGGTGTTCGGCGGAGTCGCGAACGAGCAGCTCCAGCTCAACGAGGACACACTCTGGGCGGGCGGTCCCTATGACCCGGTGAACCCCCGGGCCAAGGCAAATATGGCGCAGCTCCGCAAGCTGATCTTCGACGGCCGCTATCCCGAGGCGGAGGCTTTCGCGAACGCCAATGTGATGGCCACGCCGTTGCGCCAGGCCGCGTTTCAGACGGTGGGCAGCCTGGCGATCGCGATGGCGGGGATCGGCGACGCGCCCGAGCGCTACCGCCGCTCGCTCGACATCGATTCCGCCATGGCGGAGACCGAATTCACGATCGGCGGCGTCACCTATCGCCGCCGCGTGATCGCCTCGCCGATCGACCAGGTGATCGCGGTCCATCTCTCCGCCAGCCGCCGCGGCGCGATCAGCTGCCGGCTGGGCTTCGCCTCGCCGCTCAAGCAATGGACCGTCGCGCCCGAGGGCGTCGACACGCTGCTGCTCGCGGGCCGCAACGATCGCCACGGCGACATCCCCGGTGCGCTGCGCTTCGAGGCACGGCTGCTCGCCCAGCCCAAAGGCGGGCGCGTGTCCGCCGCGGGGCAGGAGCTGGTGGTCGACGGCGCCGACGAGCTGACGCTGCTGATCGCGATGGCGACCAGCTATCGCCGCTTCGACGATGTGAGCGGGGACCCGGCCGCGATCACCAGCGCGCAGATCGCCAAGGCCGCGTCGCGCTCCTTCGCGACCATCGCCGCAGCGACCACCGCCGAGCACCGCCGGCTGTTCCGCCGCGTGACGCTCGACTTGGGCTCGAGCCCCGCAGCGGCGCTGCCCACCGACGCGCGCATCCGCCAGTCGGAAACCGCGAACGACCCGGCGCTCGCCGCGCTCTATTTCCAATATGGCCGCTATCTGCTGATCGGATCGTCGCGACCGGGCAGCCAGCCCGCCAATCTCCAGGGAATCTGGAACGACAAGCCCAGTCCGCCCTGGGGCGGCAAGTACACGGTGAACATCAACACCGAGATGAATTATTGGCCGGCCGAGCCGACCAACCTGCCCGAATGCGTCGAGCCGCTGATCCGCATGGTGCGCGAGATTGCGGTCACCGGCGCGCGTACGGCCCGCGACATGTATGGCGCGCGCGGCTGGGTCTGCCATCACAACACCGATCTGTGGCGTGCCACCGCGCCGATCGACGGCGCCAAGTTCGGGCTCTGGCCCACCGGTGGCGCGTGGCTGTGCACGCATCTGTGGGAGCATTACGAGTACAACCCCGACCGGGCCTATCTCGCCTCGATCTATCCGGTGCTCAAGGGCGCGGCGCTATTCTTCCTCGATACGCTGCAGGTCGATCCGAAGACGGGGCGTCTCGTCACCAACCCGTCGCTCTCGCCCGAGAACGACCATGGCCATGGTTCGTCGCTGATCCACGGGCCGACGATGGACATGCAGATCGTCGGCGATCTGTTCGACCAGACCGCTGCTGCGGCGCACATCCTCGGCGGCGACGCGGCTTTCGCCGATGAAGTCGTCGCCGCGCGCAAGCGGCTGCTGCCGATGAAGATCGGCAGCCAGGGCCAGCTCCAGGAATGGCCCGAGGATTGGGACGCCAACGCTGGCGACATCCACCACCGCCACGTCTCGCACCTCTACGGCCTTTATCCGAGCCGCCAGATCGACGTCGACCGCACCCCCGAGCTGGCGCGCGCGGCGCAGCGCTCGCTCGAGATCCGTGGCGACAAGGCGACCGGCTGGGCGACCGCGTGGCGGATCAATCTCTGGGCGCGGCTGCGCGACGGCAATCGCGCGCATTCGATCCTGCGCTTCCTGCTCGGCCCCGAGCGCACCTATCCGAACATGTTCGACGCGCATCCGCCGTTCCAGATCGACGGCAATTTCGGCGGCGCGGCGGGGATTGCCGAGATGCTGGTGCAGAACCAGGGCGAGGAGATCCGCCTGCTCCCCGCACTGCCCCAGGCCTGGCCCGAGGGTTCGGTGACCGGGCTGCGCACGCGCGGCGGCTGCACGATCGATCTCAGCTGGCGCGGCGGCCGGCTCGAGTCCGCGCGCATCCGCGGCAGCGTCGAGGGGCGCCGGATCGTCCGGCTGGGCGAGGGCCGGCGCGAGGTCCGGATCCGCCCAGGCCGCGAGGTGCGGCTCAAGGCACGGGACTTCGGGAGGGCATGACGATGGAAGTGGTGGTCTGCGCAGAGCCGGGCGTGCTGGTACGCGGCGCGCGCGCTCGCCCCTCGCGCGAGCCGGGCCAGGTGCTGGTCCGCATCCGCCGGGTGGGCATGTGCGGCACCGATTATCACATCTTCCGCGGGACCCAGCCCTATGTCGACTATCCCCGCGTCATCGGCCACGAGCTGGCGGGCGAAGTGGTCGAGGCCGACGACGAAGGCCGCTTCGCGATCGGTACGACGGTCTGCATCATGCCCTATATCTCCTGCGGCACCTGCGCGGCGTGCCGGAAGGGCAAGACCAATTGCTGCATGCGGATCGAAGTGCTGGGGGTCCACCGCGATGGCGGGCTCGCCGAGTATCTGGCGGTCGATGCGCGCTTCGTGATCGACGCGCAGGGGCTCAGCCTCGACCAGGCGGCGATGGTGGAGTTCCTGTCGATCGGCCGCCACGCGGCCGAGCGCGCGGGACTCTCCGCCGGGCAGAAGGTGCTGGTGTCGGGGGCGGGGCCGATCGGCATGGCAGTGACGCTCTTCGCCGTGCGGGCCGGTGCCGAGGTGACGGTGATCGACGGCAACGCCGCCCGCGCCACGTTCTGTGCGCAGACGCTCGGCGCGCGGGCCGCGCTGGTCCTCGACGACGGAGTCGGAGATCGCCTTCGTGAAACCAGCGGCGGCGACGGGTTCGACACGGTGTTCGACGCGACCGGCAGCGCCGCCGCGATCGAGGCCGGCTTCGAGCATGTCGCGCATGGCGGCAACTATGTGCTCGTCTCGGTCGTGCCTGACACGATCCGCTTCAGTGATCCCGAGTTCCACCGCCGCGAGATGAGCCTGCTCGGCAGCCGCAACGCCACACTGGCGGACTTCGCCGCGGTGATCGAGGCGATCCGCGCCGGAGAGGTGCCGACCACCGCCATGCACACCCACAGCGCGCCGCTGTCCGAGCTGCCCGGCCGAATGGCGGAATGGATGACGCCGGGCGCGGGGGTGATCAAGGCGATCGTCGAGATTTGAACAGGGCGGACGAACCCGGGAGCAACCCGGCAGCCGTTCAGGAGGGGAATGCATGCATCAGTTGAGCCGCCGCGGCTTTATCGCGGCGACGGGGGTGGGTCTCGCCGCTTCGTTCATTCCGTCGACCCACGCGGCTCCGGTCCTGGGTGAGATCCCCGATGAAGGTTGGGGGCTGTGGATCGATCGCGACGCCGCCTATGAAAACGACCGCATCTATCTGCCCGCCGAGGTCGATCTCGCGGCGCTGCCGATCAACCCGCCGACAGGGGGTTGGGACGCGCTGTGGAAGGCCGCCGCGCTGCCGGTGACGCTCCCCACAACGGTCGAGGAGCATTGTTGGGGCGCCTTCGGCCAGCGCCCCTATACCGGCGACGAATATCGCTACGCGGCGGACGATCCGGTGCCGCAGAACGGCGCGTATCGCGGCGTCTCCTGGTGGTATCGCGAGATCGACGTGCCCGCCTCGGCCAAGGGCAAGCGCCTGTTCCTCCACATCCGCGGCGCGCGGCTTCGGGCGGAGATATTTTTCAACGAGAAGCTCGTCGGCTATTCGATCATGTCGGAGCTGCCGATCCACTGCGACCTGACCGATGCGATGCGCCCCGGCGCGCCCAACCGGCTGGCGATCCGTATCACCAACCCCGGCGGCCGATTCGACTGGCGGGATTCTACTACGATGATGTGGGGCGTCGTAAAGTTGTTCGCCTCGCACGGGTTCGGCGGGATCGATCGTGGGATGACGCTGAGCGCGCATCCGCTCGACGCGCATATCCGCGACGCCTGGGTGCTCAACACCCCCGATCCGCGCGAAGTGACCGCGCACATGGAAGTCGTCTTCGCCGCGCCGCCGCGGAGCATCGAGGCGCTGCGCCGCCGCGCCACGCTGGCGCTGCTCGACGGCAGGGAAAGGGCGCAACCCGCGTCGGTCAAGCTCGAGACGTTGCGGCTCGACGGCAATGTCGCGACCGTCGTCTTCCGCGTGCGCGCCGCTGATGCGCAATTGTGGGACCTCGCGACGCCCGTCCTGTACCGGCTGCGCTTCGGCTGGGGCGCCGACGAGCGGAGCGTCGAGTTCGGCTTCCGCTGGTTCGCGCCCGAGGGCGTCGGCACCAACGCGCTGCTCCGCCTCAACGGGCGGCGGGTGAAGCTCTATTCGGCAATCTCCTGGGGCTATTGGGGCTACAACGGCCTGTGGCCGACGCGCGAGCTGGCCGAGCGCGAAGTGACCTCGGCCAAGGCGCTGGGGCTCAACTGCCTTCACTTCCATCGCAACGTCGGCAAGGAGGAGGTCTTCGCCGCGCAGAACCGCATGGGCCTGCTGCGCGTGATGGAGCCCGGGGGGGGCCGCCATGGCATCGGTCGCGACCTCAAGCCCGGCGAGCAGCTCTCGCCCGCCGACCGCTTCAGCCGCGACTTCATGGTCGCCAAATGCGTCGCCATGGCGCGGACCTTCCGCTCCAACCCCAGCCTGATCCAGTACACGATCCAGAACGAGATCGGCGCCAACCTCGCCAATCCCGACGTGCAGCGGATATTGAAGGCGGTCCATGACACCGACCCGAGCCGGACGGTGATCCTCAACGACGGCTTCGTCCAGCGCGGCGCGGCGCAGGCAATGTACCTGCCCTACAGCGATCATTATTACCGCTCGGACGTCGAGCAATGGGGCGGCTGGTGGGTCAATCACCAGGGCGCCGGCGACCAGTGGTACGACAAATTCTACCAGTCGAAGGACGCGTATATCCATCGCCAGACGGGCAAGCCCTTCATCGTCGAGTTCGGCGAGATGCAGGGCTGCGCGGTCGCGGACAATCACGCGAAGATGGTCGCCGAGATCGAGGCGCGCGGCGGCAAGTCCTACGACATCGAGGATCACCGCGCGATCCTGCGCGAGACCGAGGCGTTCCTCGACAAATGGGGTTTCCGCAAGGCCTTCCCGACCGCCGAGGCGCTGTACCTCTCGATCGGCCGCAAATGCTATGAGGCGTGGGAGAATTACCACGAGAACATCCGCATCGGCGACGAGGTGGACGTAGCGGCGATCAGCGGGTGGGAGAGCACTGCGATCGAGAACCATTCGGGGATCGTCGACAATCTCCGCCACTTCAAGGCCGATCCCGAGATCGTCCGCCGCAGCCTGGCGCCGGTGCGGCCCTGCGCCAAGCAGCGGCGGCTGGTCTATGCGCTCGGCGAGCGAGCGCTGCTCGACCTTTATCTGTTCAATGACACCGGTGTACCGGCGCCGGGCGGGCTCAGCCTCTCGCTGATCGACCCTGACGGCGGCGCGCGCGCCGTAGGCAGCTATGCGGTGCCCGCGCATGAGGCCGATGTCTTCCGCTATCTGCTCGCCGAGCAGGTGGCGCTTCCGGCGTTCGACAGGGCCGGCGCCTGGCGCGTCCGCTTCGTCCATTCGGCGCACTCGGACGCAGCGTTCGAGCGCGAATTCTGGGTGGTCGGCCCCGGCCGGGGCGCTCGGCGCACGCCGCGGATCGCGCTATCGGGTGTGGCCCAGTCGTTCCGCCGCCAGCTCGAGGTCGTGGACGGCGCGGTCTTCGAGGATTTCGTCGCCGGCCGCCGCTACGACGGCATCATCGCCTCGGGGCTCAAGGCCGACGAGATCGCGCGGCGCCAGATCGGCGAGCAGACCGGGCTCGAGGCGCAGCCGGGGAAGGCCGACAAACCCGAGCTGGTGCTGGGCGAGCTGCCGCCCGCCGTGCTCGCCGCAGTGAAAGCAGGCACGCCATTGCTTGCGATGGTGCCCGAGGACGGCCTCGCGGACGGCGTAGCGCGCCAGCTCTCGGCGCTCGGGCTGTTCGCTTATGAAGGGCAGGTCGGCAACCTCCGCGCCCCCTGGATGGGCAATTGGAATTACCTGCGCGCGCACGCGCTATTCGGCGGCATTCCGGCGGACCAGGCGACGAGCGTGCTCCACCAGATAGAGGGGCAACCCTCCAACGGGTTGCTGGTCGATGGCGAGGGCGTCGAGATCCTCGCCGCCTACAGCCGCGACCATGATCGCAGGAACGGCGCCGCGACGCTGATCGCGCGCAGCCGGGGCATGCGCGTGCTCGTCCACCGCCTGCCGGACATGGTAGCGCCGCTGCAGCGGCGGTTTCTGGAAAATGCAGTCCATTGGCTCGCCGAGGGCGATGGATCGGGAAGGGGAGAGCGTTGATGCGTATGCTTGGCTTGGCGGCCGTTGCCGTCTGCATCGGGGCGAGCGCCCCCGCGGTCGCGCAGGCGATCGGCCACATGACTCCCGCCGAACCACTCACCGAGGCGCGGATCGCCACGCTTCCGGCGACCGAGCGCGGGCCCTGGCTCGCCTATCTCCGCAGATCGCGCGCGCAGATGCAGGCGGACCAGGCAGCGCTCGCCGCCGAGCGCGCAGGCCTTGCTGCCGCGGCGATCCCGGCGCCGCCGCCCGAGGGCAGCACGCGCACCATGCCGCTCGATCGCCAGGCGAGCTGGTACGCAGGCGAGGAGGCACGCCGCATCGCAGACAATATCGTCAGCTTCCAGACCCCGGCGGGCGGCTGGGGCAAGAACCAGGACCGCAGCGGGCCGCCCCGCGCCAGGCGCCAGCATTACGTCATCGTCGAGCATCTGCCGCCGATGGCCAAGGGCGACATCCAGGCGCGCGACGCTAAATGGGTCTATGTCGGCACGATCGACAATGGCGCGACGACCACGGAGATGCGCTTCCTCGCCCGCGCGCAGCAGGCGTGGCCGGGTGCGCAGGGGGAGGCCTATCGCCAGGCCTTCCTGCGCGGCGTGCGCTATCTGCTCGCAGCGCAATATCCCAACGGCGGCTGGCCGCAGATCTATCCGGTCGAGGGCGGCTACCACGACGCGATCACCTTCAACGACGACGCGATGGCCGACGTGATCGGGCTGCTGCTCGACGTCTCGCGGCGGCAGGGCGATTATGGCTTCGTGCCGGCGGAGGTCGCAGCCCAGGCCAAGACCGCGGTCGATTGCGCAGTCGACGTGATCCTCGCGACCCAGGTCGTGGTGGGTGGCAAGCGGACCGGCTGGGGGCAGCAGCACGACATGCTGACGCTCGCCCCGGCGGGTGCGCGCAATTTCGAGCCGACGTCGCTCTCCAGCAACGAAAGCGCCGGGCTGCTCGCGCTGCTGATGCGCCTCCCGGAGCGCTCCCCACGCGTCGACGCTGCGATCGAAGCGGGCATCGCCTGGCTGCGCAGTGTCGCGATCCGCGACATGGCATGGACCTCGACCACGCCCGCGGAAGGCCGCAGGCTGGTGGCACGGCCTGGCGCAGGGCCGATTTGGGCACGCTTCTACGACATTGCGACGATGCGCCCGATCTTCGGCGACCGCGACCGGTCGATCCAGACCGATGTCAACGCCGTCAGCCTCGAGCGTCGCAATGGGTACAGCTGGTTCGGCGCGGGGCCGGGGCGGGTGATTCAGGCCTATGATGCGGGCAGGGCCGCGCGCTAGGCGCGCCTGCGCCGCCAGGCTTCGACGGCGGCAACGGTGGCGCAAGTGAGCTCGGCCGGCAGGTCGTCGAGGGCGAACCAGCCGAGCCCGCCGTGCTTCTCGGGCTCGAGGATCGCGGGCTTGCCGCCGATCCGCTCGACCAGATAGACCGGCGCGACCCAGTGCGTGCCGGTCGCGGCGTCGATCTGGTCGACGAAACAGAGCAGGTCCAGGGGCTCGATGTCCACGCCCAGCTCCTCGCGCACCTCGCGCCGGACCGCCGCGGGCGCCGTCTCGAACAGTTCGATCTTGCCGCCGGGCAGGCCCCAGCATCCGGCTTCGGGGGCGGTCTTCCGCTGCATCAGCAGGATGCGGCCATCGACGATGATCGCGGCGCCGCATCCGACTCTCGGCTCGGTGAAGACTGTCTGGTTTGCCATGGCCGCGCTCTCTCCACCGCTCGCGGCCCCGCGTCACGATCGCTTTGCTTGGCAGTACGAAAGCGGCCCGGAACGCGGCGGCGATCGGCTCGTTCGATTCAGGACAGGAGACGTCCCATGCGCGAGACCCCGGGCAACGAACGCAAGCAAGACGAGCGAGAGACGCTCGCCCGCGACCGGCAGCAGCCGCCGGAGAAGGAGGGGCGCGTAGATGCGCTGGCCGGGCGCGAACCCGACGGCATCCCGATGACCGGCGAGGAGGATCCGTTCGCCGAAGTCGACACCGACGGCTTCACCGACATCGTCGCCGAATTCGCTGCCAGCGAGCGGGAGCCCAAGCCAAAATAGCGGGGCGTTCCAACAAACATATCTTGCAAATGTCGGTCCTGGCGTTCCAGTTCGTCTAGGGAGTGAAGGAGACCCGGACCGCATGCCGAGCCTTGCTGAGATGCTGGCCAAAGCCAGACGGGCAGTGCTTCGGCGCGGAGTCTCCGAAGAGGATGCAGACGAGCTGGTGCAGGACGCTTTCCTGAAGATCGAGCAATATGAGCGCCGCCACGAAGCGCGCTCGCGCGAGGCGCTGCTCGTCACGGCGGCGGTCAACCTGTCGATCGACCGCACCCGCCGCCGGGCGCGCGCACCCTTCGTCGACGGCGCGGACGTACATTCTATCGCCGACATGACGCCCGATCCCGCCGAAGTGGTCGAGCAGCAGGCGCGGCTGCGCCATGCCGGCGAAGGGCTGGCGCAGCTTCCCGAGCGCACCCGCCGCATCCTGCTCCAGCGCCGGCTGGAAGGGCTCTCCTATGCGGAGATTGCGGCGGCCGAGGGCATGTCCGTAGCCGCGGTCGAGAAGCAGGTCGCCCGCGCGACGCTGCAACTCATGCAGTGGATGGCGGAATGGTGAGCCGGCGGGAGCGATCGGCGGATGCCGAAGCAGCTGCGTGGGTGGCGCGGCTCCAGTCGCCCTCGCGTACCGAGGCGACCGAGGGCGCACTGCGCGCCTGGCTGTGCGCGGATCCCGCGCATGAGGACGCATTCGAGCGGGCCAACGAGATCTGGTCGATCCTGCCCGGCGCTGCGGCCAGCCGCGGCCTTTCGACCCCAGCGGCTCGTCATGCGCCGAAGCGGGACCACCGCGTGCTGGCGCTCGCCGCATCGATCCTGCTCCTGCTCAGCGTCGGCGTGGCCTGGTGGGTGCAGCGCGCGCCCGATGCCTATTCGACGCGCGTCGGCGAGCAGACTGTGGCGACGCTCGACGACGGCAGCCGGATCGCGCTCAACACCGATACCAAGGTGGAAGTGCGCTACGCCCCCAATGTTCGTCGGATTCGGCTGGATCATGGCGAGGCGTTCTTCGAAGTTGCGCACAACCGCGTGCGCCCGTTCATCGTCGAGGCAGGCAACAAGCAGGTGCGCGCGCTCGGCACCAGCTTCTCGGTCCGCTACGCGCCCGAGGGCGTGGTGGTGACGCTGGTTACCGGCAAGGTCTCGATCACCGATCTGCGCGCCGGCCGTCGCGCCGAGGCGATCAAGCCTACGGTGCTCACCCCCGGCGAGCGGCTCACTGCTGGACCCGACCACCCCGCTACGATCGATCGACCGGCGATCGAGGCAGTCACTGCATGGCGGCGCGGCCAGGCGGTGTTCAGCGACACGCCGCTTTCCGCCGCGGTCGCCGAGATGAACCGCTATGGCGGGCAGCACGTCGCGATCGAGGACCCGCGGCTGGCGTCGCTGCGCGTGTCGGGCGTATTTGCGACCAACGACACCGGGGAATTCGCCCAGGCAGTCGCGGCGCTGCATAGCCTTCGTGTCGTGCAGAGCGGCGATCAGCTTCGGATCGTGCGTTGAGCTAGGGCGCCATGAAATTTTTGTTACTCGCTCGTGTCGGTTTTGCGCTGCAGCATCGTCTAGGAGGCTGAGGGGCGGCACCGGTGCGGTCCCCAGAGGGGGATCGATGGTCGCTAAAACTACGCTTTCCGCACTTGTTGCCACTGCCGCCTGGGTTTTCGTCGCGCCGATCGCGCACGCCCAGGTACGCTATTCCTTCGATCTCCCGGCGCAGTCGCTCGACAAGTCGCTGCGCGCGGTTGCCGAACGCACCGGATCGAACGTCGTCTTCTCGCCCGATGCCGTGCAGGGCCGCTCCGCGCCCGCGCTCCACGGCCAGTACGAGGCCCGCACCGCGTACCAGACGCTGCTGCGCGGATCGGGGCTCACGCTTTCGGTGACGAGCGGGGGGTCATTCGTGGTAGGGCGAGGCCAGGAGGCACCGGTCGAACGCAGCGGCACCGGCTCGATCTCTGGACAGGTGAGCCAGGAGGACGGCAGCCGCAACGTCGCCGGTGCGCTGGTACGCATCCGCGAGACGGGGCAGACCACCACTGCCGATGACCTGGGAAACTTCCGCTTCCCGTCGGTGCCCGTCGGCACCTACACGCTCGAGATCACCTTTCTCGGCTTTGAGCCGGTCAGCCAGACCGTCGAGGTGCGGCGCGGCTCGGATGCGCGTGTCGAGCTGTCGATGGGCGAGGGGGCGAGCACCCCGGCCGAGATCGTCGTCTACGGATCGCTCAGCGCGCGCGCCAACGCGCTCAACCTGCAGCGCACCGCCGAAAACAATTCCGACGTGATCTCGGCCGACGATCTCGGCCATTTCACCGGCACGACCTTTTCCGACGCGCTGCGCCGCGCGCCCGGCGTCTCGTTCCAGCGCGACGGGACGACCGGCGACGGCACCAACGTGATCGTCCGCGGCCTCGATCCGGACATGAACAACGTCAAGCTCAACGGCCTGCAACTGCCGGTGGGCAACGGCATGGGGCGTTCGGCCGACCTCAGCAACCTGCTCGCGGATTCGGTGAGCAAGATCACGATCCACAAGAGCCTGATGCCCAACCAGGACAGCGCCGGCACCGGCGGCCTGATCGAGATCGAGACGCTGTCGCCGCTCAACCGGCCGCGCCGCTATGCCGCGGTGCAGGTCGAGGGCGGGCTCGCCGGCAAGGGATTCAACCGCGACTTCCTGGTCTCGGGGACCGTGGCGGGCAAATTCGGCGCGCAGGACAATTTCGGGCTCAGCGCCTCGGTCCAGTACCGCCGCCACTCGGTGCGCAACATCTCCTACGGCACGTCGACCAAGTTCGGCGCGTTCCTGCCCGACGCGCCCGACGGCACGCCGACGCTGGAATCGGGGGACGCCGTCGATCCGCTCGCGACCTTTCCCTATATCGAGGGCGACGACGGTGCCTACGTCGTCAAGCTCGACACGAGCTTCAACCATGTGAAGCAGTCGACGCTGGCCGCGACGCTCTCGGCCGAATGGCAGATCGACAGCCAGACCAACCTCAAGTTCGATTTCCAGCACGCCGAGGCGGACCGCACCTCCTATTGGATGACCGACGTCTTCGGCGCGGGGAGCATCTATTCGGACGTGCCCGGCGGCCAGGCGATCGCGGCGCTGCACCTGCCGTTCTGGACGCCAGATCCTGCCGATCCGACCGCGGCGCCGGACCCCGAGTTCCTCGCGCTGCAGCGGGAGCAGGTCTATGGCTACAACCCGAACGCCAAGTCGGTCACCGACACCTACAGCTTCAACGGCAAGTCGACGTTCGGCAAGCTGACTCTCAATTATCTCGCGGGCTATGCGCATGGCAGCGAGACGCAGGGCCGCTACACCACGCTCGACCTGCGCATGCCCGACAGCCTTGCGCAGCCGGGCTATTTCCAGCCGGGCGCGACCGATGCGACGCTCGGCTACATCGTCTCGCCCTTCGGCCGGCGCGCCGGCGACGGCATCCCGCTTCCGCTGCTGAGCGATGCCGGCTGGGCGCTGGTCAATGATCCGTCACGCTACACGATCGACACCGGCACGGGGCAGATCGACACCACTGCGGGCAGCAACGACCGCTACACCGCCGATGTCAGCCTGCGCTGGGACCTCGACGCCGGGTTCTTCAAATATCTGGAGCTCGGCGCGCGCTACGAGCGGACCGAGTTCAGGCATGATCTGGTGCGCACCCAGTTCGGCGGTGACGTGACTGTGGCGGCGCTCGGCCTGCCCTTCGAGCCGACCGATCTCGGTCGGATCGGCGTGCGGGGCGCAAACTTCACGGCGATGAGCGAGAGCACGCTGATCGGCTTCCTCGACAACATCAACAACTACATCGCCACGACCGACCTGGTGCTGATGCCCATCGCGCCCGCCGAAGGGCAGAACGAGCAGAACACCCGGGAGGACAATTACGCCGCCTATGTCCAGGCCCGGTTGCAATTCGGCAAGCTCGAGGTGATCGGCGGCGTGCGCTACAACCGCACCGACCTCCAGGCGACCAACCTCAACTTCCCGACCTATATCGGCCCGTGGCTGGACGGGACCGGAATCGGTCCCGACCTGAACTTCCAGAACGAGTTCAGCAAGCTGGTCACCGAGAAGGCGACCGCCGAGGATTTCCTGCCGCGCGTGCTGTTCAACTATCGCGAGAGCGACAATCTGATCTTCCGCGGCGGCTATTTCCTCTCGGTCGCCCGGCCGCAGATCAACGACTTGTCGCAGCAGACGAAAATCACCTTCATCAACTTCCCGATTCCCGGGCCCGAAGGCGTCAAGCCGGTCCTGCAGATCAATTCGGGCAATCCCAACCTCAAGCCCGCGGTCACGCACAACTTCGACGTGAGCGCCGAATATTACCACAAGATCGGCATCATCAAGCTCAGCGCCTTCTATAAGCGGATCAACAATCTGCTCCAGGCCACCCAGACCAACGGCCCGGCCAACCTGGCCAATCTGACGCTGCCCGATCACCCCTATTTCCAGGGCGCGCCCTATTTCGATCCGGCGCATCCGGAGAATGTCTTCATCAACGGCGGCTCGCCGATCAACAGCGAGCACAAGGCCGAGCTTTGGGGCGTCGAGGGTCAGGTCGAGCGCCAGTTCGACTTCCTGCCGGGGGCGTTCAGCGGACTGGGCATCTTCGCCAACTACACCTACACCCACAGCTCGCGCTGGCAGCAGTACAGCTGGGCCTATGCGCCCCCCGGCGAGGACAATATCTACGAATTCTCGGGCATTCCGTTCAATCAGCAGCCCAAGCATTCGGGAACGGTCGCGCTCACCTACAACAAGTACGGAGTCGACGCGACGCTCGCCTACAGCTTCCAGTCGCGCAAGCTGAACAATTTCTATCCTCGCGGGCTGTCGGTCTATGACAAGGGCGTCCAGACGCTCGATCTGCGTGCCGAATATTACATCGACAGGGCCCGTAGGTTCCGCGTCTATCTGGAGGGCTCAGACCTGCTCAAGGGCACCGGCACCCCCGACGTCCAGTCGCTCATCGGCGGCAATTATCTGAGCGCCACCTATCTCGGCGGCCGCAAGTTCAAGCTTGGCGCCTCCGCCAGCTTCTGATCGACCCAACCTCGCCGGCTCCCCGCGCGGGAGCCGGCGGTTTTCTCCAGGAAATCCGATGTCCCATTCCCGGCTGCTCAAGGCGGCCCTCGCCGCCGCCACTTGCCTCGCCACGCCCGTCGCAGCGCAGGAAGCCATTCCCTATGAGCAATTCGTGCTGCCCAACGGGCTGCGCGTGGTGGTGCACGAGGATCACAAGACCCCGAAGGTCGCCGTCGCGGTCTGGTACCACGTCGGCTCGATGAACGAGCCCCAGGGCAAGTCGGGTTTCGCGCATCTGTTCGAGCACCTGATGTTCAACGGCTCGGAGCACCACGACAAGGAATATATGCCGCCGCTGCAGGAAGTCGGTGTGTCGGCGGTCAACGGTGCCACGGCGTCCGATCAGACCTATTACTACGAAGTCGTGCCCACCGGCGGGCTCGAGCGGGTGCTGTGGCTCGAATCCGATCGCATGGGGTATCTGCTGGGCGCCGTTACGCAGGCGAAGCTCGACGAGCAGCGCGCCGTGGTCCAGAACGAGAAGCGCACGCGCGAGGGCCAGCCCTATGCGCTGATGGACCAGCGCGCGGCCGCCGCGCTCTTCCCGATCGGCCACCCCTATCATCACCCCGTCATCGGCTCGATGGAGGATCTGAACGCCGCCTCGCTCGAGGACGTGAAGGACTGGTTCCGCGACTATTATGGCGCGGGCAACGCCGTGCTGACGCTGACCGGCGACGTGACGGCGGCGCAGGCGAAGGCGCTGGCGGGGAAATATTTCGGCAGCGTCGCCGCCGGCCCGCCGGTCAGCCGGGTCACCGCCTGGGTACCCGCGCTCGATCGCGAGAAGCGCGAAGTGATGCGCGACAACGTGCCCCAGGCAGCGGTCGCGCGGAGCTGGGCGGTGCCCGGGCGCGGCACGCCCGAGGCGCCGGCGCTCCGGATGGCCGCGCAGATCCTCGGCCGCGGCAAGACCTCGCGGCTGAACCAGGCACTGGTCCAGGAGCAGCAGATCGCGACCTATGCCTCGGCCAGCTATGCGGGCTCGGCGGTCGCCGGCACCTTCACCATCGACGTGCGGTTGAAGGACGGCGTCGATCCGGCGCGCGCCGAGGCGGCCGTCGCCGAAGTGCTGCGCAGCTTCCTGGAAAAGGGCCCGACCGCGGCCGAGCTCGAGCGGACCAAGGTCACCGCCTATGGCGATTCGGTCCGGGCGATGGAGTCGCTGTTCGTCCGCGCCATGGCGCTGTCCGACGGCGCGCTCAAGGACGGCAATCCCGGCCTCTATGCCGAGGACGATCGTCGCTTCGCCGCGGTAACCGCAGCGGAGGTCCGCAGCGCCGCGGGCGCATGGCTCGCGAAACCGGCGTACCAGCTCACCGTCCTGCCTTACGGCGCGCACAGCGCGACCGTCGACGCCGCGGATCGCACCAAGATTCCGCCGCTCGGACCCAGCCCGGCGCTCAAGCTTCCCGAGCTGCAAGAGGCGAAACTCTCGAACGGCATCCGCGTGCGCTTCACGCGCCGGCCGGGCACGCCCACCATCGACCTGGCGATGGCCTTCGACGCGGGCAGCGCCGCCGAGCAGCATTTCAAGCGCGAGCTGGGCGGCTTCACGCTCGGGTTGATGGACGACGGCACCCGCACGCTCGACGATCGCCAGTTCGCCGAGCGTCAGGCAATGCTCGGCGCGCGCATGTGGGCGAGCGGCAGCTCCGACACCACCGACTTCGCGCTCTCCGCGCTTACCCGGAAGCTGCCGGAATCGATCGCGCTCTGGGCGGACTATATCCGCAACCCCGGCTTCCGACCCGCTGACCTGGAGCGCGAACGGGCGCTGCATCTGTCGGGGCTGCAGCAGTCGCTGTCCGATCCCAACGACATCGCCCAGCGCGTCTTCACCAATCTCCTCTACGGCCCGGACCATGCCTATGGCACCAGCCTCGCCGGGCGTGCCGACGCGCTGCGATCGATCACGCGCGACGATGTGGTCGCCTTCCACGAAAGCTGGATCCGCCCGGACAATGCGGTGATCCATGCCGCGGGCGACGTGGAGCTTCCCGTACTGCTCGCCGCGCTCGAAAAGGCATTCGGCGACTGGAAGGCGCCAGCACGCGCCAAGGGGAGCAAGACGCTCGACGCCGTTCCCGCAGCAGCCACCGCTCGGATCATCCTGGTCGACAAGCCCGGCGCTTCGCAGTCGGTGATCCGCGTCGGCCAGGTCGCCCCGCCCGCATCGGACGCCCACGATTTCGATCTGCACGCGATGAACGACTTGCTGGGCGGGGGCTTCACCGCCCGCCTCAACATGAATCTGCGCGAAGGCAAGGGCTGGACCTATGGCGCCAACTCCTATGTCGACGAAGCGCGCGGGCCGCAGGTGTTCGGCATCGCGACCAGCATCCAGACCGACAAGACCGCCGACGCGCTGGCCGAGATCGCCACGGAGGTTCGCGCGATCGGGGCCGACCGGCCCGTCGAGCCCCGCGAGATCGAGCTGCTGACCAAGGGCGAGGTGCTCTCGCTTCCCGGCCAGTTCGAGACCAACCAGGCGATGGTCGGCTATCTCCAGGCGACCGACCGGCTCGGGCGGCCCTATGACTATGTCACCGGCCTGCCGGACCGCTACGCGCGGATCCGGCCCGAGACGGTCACCGCCGCGGCGCACACGCTCAGGCCGGACGCGCTCACCTGGGTGGTGGTCGGCGACCTCGCCAAGATCGAGCAGAAGGTGCGCGGGCTCGGCTGGGGCAATGTCGAGGTCTGGGACGCCGAGGGCCGCCGGCTCCGCTGACCGAAGAGCGCGGTTGGCCGATCCGAGGGCGGGGTTCGTCGCAGCGTCGGTGCGCGCCGCCTGATCGCTGGCCAGAGGCGCGCCTCCGAAGGAGACCTGCCCGATGCTGCTCAAGACCGGATCTGCCCTCCTTGCCGTGGCGACGAGCGGACTTGCCCTGGCGAACGCCCCGGCCACGACTGCGCCCTTCGCTGGCCGGTGGTCGCAGTCGAGCCAGGGCAAGGAGCTGGTGCTCGTGCCGCGGATCAAGCTCCAGCCCAATTTCGGTGTCGGCGCAGGTACGAGCCTCGGCGGATCGGTCGGCTATGGCTCGATGACTCGCACCGCGATCGTGACCGAGCCGGTGCCGATGGACGTCGCGCGATCGATGACGCTGGTGATCGGGCAGGATGGCCGCTTCGACTGGACGATCACGCGCCGCCATGCCGAGAGCGGCGGCTGCACGCGCACGACGGTGCAGCACAAGCAGGGCAACGTGCAGTTGGAGCCGGGCCAGCTCCTTTTCGCGATCAGCGGCGGCACCGAGAGCTGGCGCTCGTCGTGCGGAAAGCAGGGAAGCGGCACGATCGCCGCCGCCACCGAGCGCTATGCGATGACTTTCCAGGGGCAGAAGCTGTTGCTGGCGAGCGGCCCAAGCCGCTGGACCTTCAGCCGCGGCTGAGCAGCACTTCGAGCACCGCCGCGACGTCCTGCTCGCGATAGGGCTTCTCGATCAGCGGGGCTTCCTCATAGCCCTCCGGGACGGTGCCGTATCCGCTGGCGAAGGCGAAAGGCACGTCGCGCAGCCGCAGCACGTCGGCGATTGGCGTGCTCGTATCGCCCATCAGGTTGATGTCGAGGATCGCGGCGTCGATCGGCTCGCCTTCGGCCAGAGCGACTCCCTCCGCCAGACGGGTGGCCGGACCCAGCACCGTGCAGCCGAGTGCGTCGAGCATGTCCTCAAGCGCCATCGCGACGATCGGCTCGTCCTCGACCAGGAGCACGCGCTTGCCTGCGATCGCGCCCATCACGCCCCCTCCGGCAGCGGCGCCTCGACCGTGCAGACCAGCCCTTCGCGCCGGAAGTCGATCTTGACCGTGCCGGCGAGCTCGGCTGCCAGTCCGCGCTCGATCATGCGCGTGCCGAAACCGCGGCGGCTTGGTGCCTCGACCTCGGGCCCGCCGTGCTCCTCCCAGGCCAGCGAGAGGCGCGACGCGCCGTCGGCGCCGCTGCGCGTCCAGTGGATGCGCACGCGCCCCTCGGGCCGCGACAGCGCGCCGTGCTTGACGGCGTTGGTCGCCAGTTCGTGGATCGCGAGCGCAAGGCTGATCGCGGTCTTGGGTTGGATCGACAGGTCGGGACCCTCCAGCTGGAACCGCCCACTGTCGCCGCCGTGCGGCGCGACGGCATCCTCGATGATCTGCGTCATCGAGACCGCGCCCCAATGCTCCCGCGTCAGCAGATTGTGCGCGTTGGAGAGCGCCGCGAGCCGCCCTTCGAACGCGCGCCGCGCGGCCGCGGGGTCGACCTCGCCCTTGAAGCTCTGCTGGGCGATTCCCTGGACGATCGCGAGCATGTTCTTCACGCGGTGGTTGAGCTCGTCGATCAGCAGCCGCAGATGCGCCTCGGAGCGCTTGGCCTCGGTCATGTCGCGGCCGATGGCGTGGAGCGCCTGCGGCCGGCCATGCTCGTCCATGCTGAGCCAGGAGCTGATCTCCCACATCAGCTCGCGTCCGTCGCGGGCGCGCACGCACAGCGTGGTGCGGGTCGTGCCGCCCTCGACCAGCTTCTGCTGGAGCGCGGCGCGGCTGATCTCATATTGATCGGCGTCCATGAACTCGCGGACGTGATGCCCGACGAGCTCCTCTTCGCTATAGCCGAGCGCGGCGAGCACGGCGGGGTTCACCGAAGTGATCACCTGGTCGACAGTGGTGGTGATCAGGAAGTCGTTGGCCTGTTCGAAGATCGAACGGTAGCGCGTCTCGCTGGCGCGCAGATCGTCCTCGGCACGCTTGCGGGCCGTGATGTCGAACGACACGCCGACGAAGCGGCTCGGCCGCCGGTCGTCATAGTCGATGCGCCGGCCGTGGCTCTGCAGCCAGCGCTCCTCGCCGGTGTCGGCGCGCAGTATGCGATACTCGATCGTGTAGGGCACGCCCTGCTCGAAACAGCGCTCGGCGGCTTGGCGCACCCGTTCGCGATCGTGCGGATGGATGCGGTCGAGCCAGTCCTCGAAGCTGCCTCGGCAGTCCGGGCTGCGCTTGAGCCCGAACAGGTCGAAGCGGTTGGGCGACCATTGCCCGGTCATGGTCTCGAGGTCGAGTTCCCAGGTCGCCATGCCCGCACTCTCGGTCGCGAGGCGCAGCGATTCCTCGCTCTTGCGCAGCCGTGCTTCGGCCTCGCGGCGCTGGGTGACGTCGAGCGCGACCGCCAGCACGCCGAACGGCTCGCCGTCGGGGCGGCGGATCACGGAGACCGAATTGTTGACCCACACGATGCTGCCGTCCTTGCGGATGTAGCGCTTCTCGTGCGTGTAGGGCGTGCCCTCTCGCACCGCGCGCTCGAACAGCGGGATGTTGGCGACCAGGTCCTCAGGATGCGTGATGTCCTGCATCCGCTTCCGCATCAGCTCTTCGCGGCTCCAGCCGGCGATCTCGCAGAACCGGTCGTTGACCAGCGTGAAGCGGCCGTCGAGATCGACTTGGCCGAAGCCGGCGGTCGCCTGGTTGATGAAGCCGGAGAGCTGGGCTTCGCGCTCGCGCAGCGAAAGTTCGGCTTCCTTGGCGTCGGTGATGTCGTGCGCCACCCCGATGAAGCCGCTGTGCCGGCCCTGCGCGTCGCGCCGCGGCGCCGAGGTCGAGTGGAGCCAGCGCCACTTGCCGTCCGATCGGCGATAGCGTCCTTCGAGCTCGAAGGTCTGGAGGCTGGCCTCGCCCGCGACCGATTCCGCGATGATCCGCGTTGCGTCGTCGGGATGAATGATCTGCCGCCAGTCGAAGCGCAGCGCCTCGTCATAGGGAACGCCCAGGAACTCGACATAGGCCCGGTTGACGAAGCTGCGTGTGCGATCGAGCCGCGTCACCCAGACCGCAACGGGGGCGCTGTCCGCGATGAGGCGGAATTCATCCTCCCCGACTGGAAGCGTCTCGTCTGCAGCCTGCGCTTCGATCATTGAATACTGGCCCCCCTGGGCATCGATCGGGTTCGAAACCCTAGCCGCAACCTTCTCTGAATCAACTAACTTGCGTCAAAGCGTCGCAACGCGAGCAACGCCTGGGCGCGCTTGAGGTGGGGCATGTCGAGCATCGCGCCGTCGAGCCCGATCGTGCCTGCGCCCGGATTGGCGGCAAAGGCGGCGACGATCCGTTCGGCATGCGCGATCTCGGCCTCGCTTGGGGAGAAAGCGCGGTTGATCACCGGCACCTGGTCCGGGTGGATCGCCATCATGCCGCGGAAGCCCGCGCGCCGCGCCCGCACCGCCACTTTTTCCAGCCCTGCCAGGTCGCGGAAATCGCCATGGATCGTCTCGATCGGCGTCACCTGCGCTGCCGCCGCACCGGCGAGGCAGAGCGCGCGGAAGAGCTGGTAGGGGAAGTCGTACTCGCCGTTCTCGTCGCGGTTGTCGGTCGCGCCTAGCGCCGTCGCGCTGTCCTCCGCGCCCCAGGTGAGCGCGGCGAGGCGCGGACAGCCGGCGTATTCGCCCAACCCGAACAGCGCGGGCGCCGTTTCGGTGGCAATGGCGATGGTGCGGATGCCGCCTTGCGGTAGCCCCGCCGCGGCCTCGAGCGCGGTCAGATAATGGTGGAGCCGTTCCGCCTCGGCGCGCGTAGCCTTGGGCAGCATGATCCCGTCCGGTCGCGCCGGCACCACCGCGGCCAGGTCGGCGAGCGCATGGCCGCTGCCGAGCGGATTGATCCGCACCCATTGCGGCTGCGCGCGCTCGGTGCCGCGTAGGTGCTCGGCGACCAGCCGACGTGCCTCGCCCTTGCTCGCCTCGGCGACCGCGTCCTCCAGGTCGAGCAGCACCAGATCGGCGCCGCTCGCGCCGGCCTTGGCCAGCTTGCGCTCGGAATCCCCGGGGGCGAACAGCAGCGATCGCGCAACGAGCGGCTCGGTCAAGACATCCTCCTGTTTTCGGCCTCAGGCTTAAGGACCGGCCGCGCGGGGGTAAAGCGTGCAGAATATCTCATATTATGAGAGCGCATCCTACTTGTTAAGTTCGCTGCACGCGCTATCCTGTACCTCCCGACGCCAACGGGCGCGGTTGTACGAGTTGGGAGGATATCCAATGGTCGCTGGACGTGTGAGGGAATGGGCGCAGACTTCGAGCATCGCGACGCTCGCACTGGTGCTGGCAACCGGGGCGCAAGCCCAGACTCAGCCCCAGCCTGAAACGGAGGCTCCCGCGGCCGCTCCGCAGGCCGAAGACGGCGAGATCGTCGTCACCGGCATCCGTCAGAGCCTTGCCAATGCGCAGAACGCCAAGCGCACCTCGGCGCAGGTGCTCGACGCGATCTCGGCCGAGGACATCGGCAAGTTCCCCGACAAGAACATCGGCGAGGCGCTCCAGCGCGTCACCGGCGTGCAGATCACGCGCGCCGCGGGCGAGGGGCAGAACATTTCGATCCGCGGCGCCGAGCCGGCGCTCAACCGCGTCGAGATCAACGGTCAGACCGCCCTCTCCACCGTCGTCGGCAGCTCGCGCGCAGTCGAATTCCGCGACCTCCCCGTCGAATTCGTCTCGCGGGTCGAGGTAGTGAAATCGGCCACCCCGGACATGACCGAGGGCGGCCTTGGCGGCACCGTTCGGATCATCACGCGCCGGCCGTTCGACAGCAAGGGCTCCTTCATCGCCGGATCGGCGCAGGGCATCTACGGCACCCTCTCCGACCGGCTCGACCCCAAGTTCGCGCTGATCGGCAGCAAGCTCTTCGCCAACGACACGATCGGTGTCCTCGTCTCCGCCACCTATGAGCAGCGCAGCCTCTGGTACGACCAGCTCCGCACCACCGGCTGGCGCCAGATCGATGCCGATCCCGCTACGGCCGGCATGCAGGCGCTCGATCTGAACGGCGACGGCTCGGGCGATTTCTACCCGGACATCCCGCGCCCGATCATCAACCGCGAGTCGACCAAGCGCGGCGCGATCAATGGCATCATCGAATATCGCCCCGATGACAATTTCCGCGCCTTCCTCGAGGGCACCTACACGCGATCGCGGCTGACGCTCGACAGCCAGTTCCTCCAGCTCGGTACCGTGCAGAACGTCGTCGATGGCGGCGTCGATCGCACCCGTACGACCATCGGCCCCGACGACACCGTCTCGACCGTCACCTTCAACGGCGTCCTTGCAGCGCCGAACGGCCTCTCGGCGAGCTATCGCAACATCCTCGGCACGCAGGACCGCAACACCTTCAACGGCCAGGCCGGCGTCGATTATACGGTCGGCCGGCTGACGCTGCAGGCCCGCGCCGGCTATGCCAAGTCGCGCGCCTACAACAACGAGATCAACGCCACTGCAGCGGCGCTCGGCATCTCGTCGCTGACGATCGACTATGACAATGATCAGCAGGCCCCCAACATCACCCTGCCGATCGACCAGACCACGACCGCAGGCCTCAACCAGCTCATCGTGCTGCGCCGCCCTCGCTACAACGACCAGGAGGAAGTCGATCTCAAGCTCGATGCCGAGTTCAAGCCTGAAGGTGGGTTGTTCACCTCGCTGAAGGCCGGCGTCCAGCGCCGCGAGCTCACTGCCGACAGCCGCTATTTCGATCGGTCGACGACGCTGAACGGCTATAACGGAGTCACGCTCGACAACACCTACGCGACCGGCGTCAGCACCAACGTCACGGTCTCTACCGTGCCGCCGGCGCAGCTCACCCAGCAGATCCGGGACCTGGTCGGCGCGAACGCCACGCTCGGCGACCACGACTTCTTCCGCGGTGCGAACCGCGGGTTCGACGGCGGCATCGAGCGCTGGCTCAACCTCGGTATGGAAGTCGCCGACGCGGTCGGCATCCCCGATCCCTTCGTCAACCCGGTGCCGCTCGACACTTGGGAAGTGACCGAGAAGAATTTCGCCGGCTACGCCCAGGCGGCGTTCGAGGCAGACCTCGGCGTCGTGGTGAGCGGCGTGATCGGCGCGCGCGTGGTGGACACGCGCACCACTTCGGATGGCTTCCAGGTGCAGTCGGGCACGGTGACGCCGGTCTCCTTCGAGGGGCACTACACCGAATTCCTGCCCTCGCTGAACCTCAAGGCGCAGATCATCCCCAACAAGCTCCAGCTACGCGCGACCGCCACCGAAGTGCTGGCACGCCCGTCGCCGGCGCAGCTCGCGCCGCGGTTCGCGCTCGACGCGGTGGGGCTCACCGGATCGCGCGGCAACCCGGGCCTCGAGCCCTATCGCGCGCGCCAGTATGATCTGGGCATCGAATATTATCCGAACCGCACCGGCTATCTCTCCGCGACTTATTTCCGCAAGGAAATCAGCTCGTTCATCCAGAACGGCAGCGAGGCTTACGTCGATCCGAACAGCGGCACCACCTATACGGTGACGGTGCCGGTGAACGGCACGAGCAAGGTGACGATCAACGGCGTCGAGGTCGGCGGCCAATATGTGCTCGATTTCCTGCCGGGGCCGCTCAGCCACTTGGGCGTGATCGCCAACTACACCTATTCGAAGGACTCGGGCTATGCTGACCGCGACGTCTTCACCGGCGGGCCGCTGAGCTTCCCGGGCCTGTCGCGGCACAGCTACAACCTTTCGGGCTTCTACGAGGACAGCGTGTTCAACGCGCGCATCTCGTACAACTGGCGCTCCAAATATCTGATCACGTCGCGCGGGCGCGGCAACAACCCCGAGTTCGGCGAGGCCTATGGCCAGTGGGACGCCTCGGCCGGCCTCAAGCTCAACGACAATGTCTCGCTGTTCCTCGAAGGCGTGAACCTGTTCAACGCCGTGCGCGCGGAGAATGCCAACAGCATCTACCGGCGCACGATCATCGAAACCTTCGGCCGGCGCGTCAACGGCGGCGTCCGCGTGCGGTTCTGAGCCCGAGACTGATTTCCCCTCCCTGAAAGGGAGGGGCAAGGGGGTGGATGTAGCGACAGGCGGGGCTCGATGCCTCGTCCGCCGCTGTTCATCGGATCGCTATTGAGTCTTTTGAGCGCGCCGACGCGCGCACCAACCCCAACCCCTCCCTTTCAGGGAGAGGAGCAACAGGCGCGCCTATCGCCTAACCCGCCTCGCCACACCCGGCGACGGCGGTGAGCACCGTGCCCGCCAACTCCTTCCGACAGATCAACAGATCGGGGATGCTGGTCGAGCGCTGGTTGTAGACGAGCGGGCTGCCGTCGATCCGCGAGGCGTGCAGCCCCGCCGCCAGCGCCACCGCGGCGGGCGCGCAATTGTCCCATTGGTGCTGGCCGCCGCTGTGCAGGTAGATCTCGGCCTCGCCGCGCACCACTGCCATCGCCTTCGCGCCCGCCGATCCCATGCCGAGCGACTCGGCGCCGATCCGCTCGATCACGTTCTCGCAGAGCTGGCTCGGGCGCGTGCGGCTCACCAGCATCCTCGGCGGATCGTGCGGCGCGGCGAGCGGGGGAGGGGCGTCGGTCGCCAGCGTGACGCCGAGCCCCGGCAGCGCGACTGCGCCGACCGCGGGGACGCCGTCGATCGCCAGCGCGACATGCACCGCCCAATCGCTGCGGCCTTCGGCGAACTCGCGCGTCCCGTCGAGCGGATCGACGATCCACACGCGCCGCTGCTCGAGCCGGCTCAGGTCGTCGGCCGATTCCTCCGAAAGGATCGCGTCCTCGGGCCGCGCGGCGCGCAGCCGCTCGATGATCAGCGCATTGGCCTCGCGGTCGCCGCGCGCACCGTCGGCACCGTCGGACTGGATGGCGAGGAGCAGCGCGCCCGCCTCTTGCGCGATCTCCCGCGCCAGCGCTGCGTCGGTCAAATCACCGGGCTCCACGTTCCCATGATGGTCTCCACGATCCGCTCGGCCGCTTCTTCGGGCGTCTCGCGCGTCGTGTCGACTCGGATCTCGGGCTTTTCGGGCCGCTCGTACGGGCTCGAGATGCCGGTGAAGTTGGCGATCTCGCCTGCGCGTGCCTTGCGATACAGTCCCTTGGGGTCGCGCGCCTCGGCGAGCTCGATCGGCGTGTCGACGAAGATTTCGAAGAACTCGCCCTCGGGCAGCATCGCGCGCACCAGCTCGCGCTCGGCGCGGAAGGGCGAGATGAAGGCAGTGAGCACGATCAGCCCCGCGTCGGTCATCAGCCGCGCGACTTCGCCCACACGGCGGATGTTCTCGACGCGATCGGCATCGGTGAAGCCCAGATCGCGGTTCAATCCGTGGCGGATATTGTCGCCGTCGAGCAGGAAGCTGTGCTTGCCCATGGCGTGCAGTCGCTTCTCGACCAGATTGGCGATCGTCGACTTGCCCGATCCCGAAAGGCCGGTGAACCAAAGCAGCTTGGGCTGTTGGCCCTTCTGCGCGGCATGCGCCTCGCGGGTGATCTCGATCGCCTGCCAGTGGACGTTCTGCGCCCGGCGCAGCGCATGGTCGAGCATGCCCGCCGCAACCGTCGCGTTGCTCGCCTTGTCGATCAGGATGAAGCCGCCGAGATCGTGGCTGTCGGCATAGGGCTCGAATACCAGCGCGCGGTCGGTTGCGACTTCGGCGACGCCGATGTCGTTGAGCGCCAGCGTCTTGGCGGGCGCCTTGGTCAGCGTGTTGACGTCGATCGTGTGCTCGGGCTCGCGCACCACTGCGCTCACCGTCTGCGTGCCGAGCTTGAGCCAATAGGCGCGGCCGGGGAGCAGTTCTCCCGGGTCCATCCAGACGATGGTGGCGCGGAACTGGTCGGCGGCCTGCGGCGGCGCGTCGGCCGCGGCGATCACGTCGCCGCGCGAACAATCGACTTCGTCGGCCAGCGTGATCGTCACCGATTCACCCGCGACGGCCTGCTCTCGGTCGCCGCCGAACGCGACGATCCGCGAAACGGTCGTGGTCCGGCCCGAAGGCAGGATGCGCACTGCGTCGCCGGGCCGCACGGTGCCGCTCGAGATCATCCCGGCAAAGCCGCGGAAGTCGAGGTTCGGCCGGTTGACCCATTGCACCGGCAGGCGGAACGGTTTGGTGCGATCGGCGTCGGTGTCGACCTCGACCGTCTCCAGATGCTCGATCAGCGTCGGCCCCGAATACCAGGGCATGGCGTCGCTGCTCGCGGCGATATTGTCGCCCTTCAGCCCCGACAACGGAATGGCAGTGAATTCCGCGATCCCGATCTCGTCGGCGAAGGCGCGGTAATCGGCGACGATCGCGTCGAACGCGGCCTGATCATAGCCGATCAGGTCCATCTTGTTCACCGCGAGCACGATGTGGCGGATGCCGATCAGGTGCGCGAGATAGGAGTGGCGCCGCGTCTGGGTGAGCACGCCCTTGCGCGCGTCGATCAGGATCACGGCCAGGTCGGCGGTCGAGGCGCCGGTCACCATGTTGCGCGTGTACTGCTCGTGGCCGGGGGTGTCGGCGACGATGAACTTGCGCTTCTCGGTCGCGAAGAAGCGATAGGCGACGTCGATTGTGATGCCCTGCTCGCGCTCGGCGGCGAGCCCGTCGACCAGCAGCGCGAAGTCGATCTCGCCGCCCTGCGTCCCCACGCGCCGGCTGTCGGCCTCTAGTGCCGAGAGCTGGTCCTCGAAGATCATCTTCGAATCGTAGAGCAGACGCCCGATCAGCGTCGACTTGCCGTCGTCGACCGATCCGCAGGTGATGAAACGCAGCAGCGACTTGTTCTGATGGAGCGCGAGATAGGCGGAGATGTCCGACGCGATCAGCGCATCGGGGCGGTAAGAGGAGGTCATCAGAAATACCCCTCCTGCTTCTTCTTCTCCATGCTCGCCGCCTGGTCGTGGTCGATCGCACGGCCCTGGCGTTCGCTGGTGGTGGTGAGCAGCATCTCCTGGATCACGGCCTCGAGCGTACCGGCCTCGCTCTCCACGGCGCCGGTCAGCGGATAGCAGCCGAGCGTACGAAAGCGGATCGAGCGCTCGACCGGAGTCTCGCCGGGGCGGAGCCGGAAGCGCTCGTCGTCGACCATCAGGATCAACCCGTCACGCTCGACCGTCGGCCGCGGCGCGGCGAAGTAGAGCGGCACGATCTCGATGCCTTCGGCGAGAATGTATTGCCAGATGTCGAGCTCGGTCCAGTTCGAGATCGGGAACACCCGCATGCTCTCGCCCTTGTGCTTGCGGGCGTTGTACAGGTGCCAGAGCTCGGGGCGCTGGTTCTTGGGGTCCCACCGATGCGAGGCCGTGCGGAAGCTGAACACGCGCTCCTTGGCGCGGCTCTTCTCCTCGTCGCGCCGCGCGCCGCCGAAGGCCGCGTCGAAGCCATAATGGTCGAGCGCCTGCTTGAGTCCCTCGGTCTTCCACATGTCGGTGTGGAGGCTGCCATGGTCAAAGGGATTGATGCCTTGGCGCAAGGCCTCGGGGTTGCGGTGGACGAGCAGCTCCATGCCCGCGTCCGCGGCGGCCTTGTCGCGCAGGTCGTACATCGCCCGGAACTTCCAGGTCGTGTCGACATGGAGGAGCGGGAAGGGCGGCGGCGCGGGGTAGAAGGCCTTCTTGGCGAGGTGCAGCATCACCGCGCTGTCCTTGCCGACCGAATAGAGCATCACCGGCCGCTCGGCCTCGGCCACCACTTCGCGCAGGATGTGGATGCTCTCGGCCTCGAGCCGCTGGAGATGGGTGAGGGGGGCGGGGGCAGTGTCGCCCGCCGCCGCCGAACCTTTCCGCTCGCCGGCAATGGTGTTGGGGTGCAGCATGGCGAGCGATCTAGATACGCACGGCCATTCCGACGATCTAGGAAATGTTTATCGGCAAATACCACGTGCAGGGGGTGTCCAACCTTTCGGGCATTCGCTACACGGCGCGCTCCATGTTGCGGAGCGAGATAAGGGGCGCATGAAGGGCATCATTCTGGCGGGCGGCAGCGGCACCCGCCTGTATCCGGCAACCTTGTCGATCTCGAAGCAGCTGTTGCCCGTGTTCGACAAGCCGATGATCTATTATCCCTTGTCGGTGCTGATGCTCGCAGGCATTCGCGACATATTGATCATCTCCACCCCGCGCGACCTCCCGCTTTTCGAAGCGCTGCTGGGCGACGGGTCGGCATTCGGAGTCAATTTCTCCTATGCCGAGCAGCCCCAGCCCAACGGGCTTGCGGAAGCCTTCATCATCGGGGCGGACTTCGTTGCGGGCCAGCCGAGCGCGCTGATACTAGGCGACAACATCTATCACGGCGACAAGATGGGTGAGAAATGCCAGCTCGCGGCCGCCGAGGCGGCGAAGGGCGGCGCCAATGTTTTCGCTTATCATGTCGACGATCCCGAACGCTATGGTGTGGTGTCGTTCGACGAGAATGGGCGCGCCACCAGCGTGGAGGAGAAGCCGGCCCACCCCAGGTCCAACTGGGCGATCACCGGCCTCTATTTCTACGACAAGGACGTGACTGACATCGCGCGCTCGATCCGGCCCTCCGCGCGGGGCGAGCTCGAGATTACCGACGTCAACCGTGCCTATATGGACCGGGGCGACCTCCACATCACGCGGCTGGGCCGCGGCTATGCCTGGCTCGACACCGGCACGCACGAGAGCCTGCACGAGGCGGGCTCGTTCGTGCGCACGATCGAGCACCGCACCGGCGTGAAGATCGCCTGTCCCGAGGAGATTGCGTTGCTTTCCGGCTGGCTCGACGCTGACAGCGTGCTTGCCCGCGCCGCGAAGCTCGGCAAGACCGGCTACGCGGACTATCTCAAGAAGCTCGTGGCGGCCCAGGCATGACCGAATTCCGCCGCCTCCAGATTCCTGAAGTGATCGAGGTCGTCCCCCCCAAGTTCGGGGATCATCGCGGCTTCTTTTCCGAGGTCTTCAAGCGCTCAGCATTCGAGGCAGAGGGGATCGCGATCGATTGGGTTCAGGACAACCAGTCCTTCAGCGCCGAGGCGGGCACGGTGCGCGGCTTGCATTTCCAGGCGTCGCCCTTCGCTCAGGCCAAGCTGATCCGCGTGCTTCGGGGCGCGATCTACGACGTGGCGGTCGACATCCGAAAGGGTTCGCCAACCTATGGCCGCTGGGTAGCCGCCGAGCTTTCGGCCGAGAAGTGGAACCAGCTGCTGATCCCGACGGGCTTCGCGCATGGTTTCATGACGCTCACGTCGGACGTGGAGGTGATCTACAAGGTGAGCGCGCCTTATTCGCGCGAGAGCGAAGGGGCCATTCGCTGGGACGATCCCGATCTCGCGATCGCCTGGCCGCGAGCCGGCGAGGCGATCCTTTCCGAGAAGGATGCAGCGGCGCCGCTTCTCGCGGATTTCATTTCTCCTTTCGCTTACGAGGCTGCGTGATGCGTACTGTCCTGGTCACCGGTGGTGCCGGATTCATCGGATCGGCGGTGGTGCGTCACCTGGTGCGGAATGGCGTACGCGTCATCAATCTCGACAAGCTGACCTATGCGGGGAACCCTGCCTCGCTCAAGGCAATCGAGAACGCGCCCAACCATCGGTTCGTTCAGGGCGACATCGCCGACGTGCCACTGGTGCTCGACCTGCTCCGCTCGGAAAAGGTCGAGGGCATCATGCATCTCGCGGCGGAAAGCCATGTCGATCGCTCGATCGACGGTCCGGGGGCCTTCGTAGAGACCAACGTCGTCGGGACCTTCCGCATCCTCTCGGCCGCGCTCGAATATTGGCGTGAGCTAGAGGGCGAGGCCAAGGCCGGCTTCCGCTTCCACCACATCTCCACTGACGAAGTGTTCGGCGACCTGCCGTTCGACAGCGGCATCTTCTCCGAGGACACGCCCTATTCGCCGTCCTCGCCCTATTCGGCGTCCAAGGCGGCTTCGGACCATTTCGTCCGCGCCTGGCACGAGACCTACGGCCTGCCCGTGGTGCTCTCCAACTGCTCGAACAACTATGGCCCCTATCACTTCCCCGAGAAGCTGATCCCGCTTACCATTCTTAATGCTCTCGAGGGCAAACCTCTCCCCGTTTATGGCAAGGGCGAGAATGTCCGTGACTGGCTTTATGTCGACGACCACGCCAAGGCGCTGTGGCTGATCCTGACCACCGGCAAGCTGGGCGAGAGCTACAATGTCGGCGGTCGCAACGAGCGCACTAATCTCGAAGTGGTAGAGACGATCTGCGATATCCTCGACGCGCGCGTGCCGCTCGCCGACGGGCGCAGGCGCCGCGAGCTGATCGCTTTCGTCACCGATCGCCCCGGGCACGATCGCCGCTATGCGATCGACGCCACCAAGCTCGAGACCGAGCTTGGCTGGAAGGCCGAGGAGAATTTCGACACCGGTCTCGCCCGGACGATCGACTGGTATCTCGACAATCGCTGGTGGTGGGAGCCGATCCGCTCGGGCAGCTATGCCGGCGAGCGCCTCGGCACCAAGGCGTGAAGATTCTAGTTACGGGGCGGAACGGCCAGGTCGCGCAAAGCCTCGCCGAGCGCTCCGGACCAGGTCACGAGTTCGTCTTCGCCGACCGGCCAGGGCTGGACCTCGCCGACCCCGTTTCGATCGAGCGCACCGTCGAGCAGGTCCGTCCCGCCATCGTCTTCAGCGTCGCCGCCTATACTGCGGTCGACAAGGCCGAGAGTGAACGCGATCTGGCCTTTGCAGTGAACGGGGAGGGGCCGGGCGTGCTCGCGCGCGCGGCCGCACGGCTCGGCGCGCCGATCGTCCATCTTTCCACCGACTATGTCTTCGACGGCACGGGCGGGCGCGCCTATCGTGAGGACGACCCCGTCGGCCCGATCGGCGTCTACGGCGAGAGCAAGCTGGCGGGCGAGCAGGCGGTCCAGGTTTCGGGTGCCACTTATGCCATCCTGCGCACTGCCTGGGTCTATAGCCCCTTCGGTCATAATTTCGTGAAGACCATGCTGCGCCTCGCCGCCGACCGCGACGAGCTCAGCGTCGTCGAGGACCAGCACGGCTGCCCCACCTCGGCGCTCGACATCGCCGACGCGATGCTGCGTGTGGCGGACAGCTGGGCCGCGGAGCCGGGCAAGGGCGCCGACAGCATTTATCACTTCGCCGGCAGCGGCGAGACAAACTGGGCCGATTTCGCCCGTGCGATCTTCGCGATCAGCGGAGATCGAGGCGGGCCGAGCGCGGCGGTGCGCGGCATCCCCACCAGCGCCTATCCCACCCCCGCGCGCCGTCCGGCCAATTCGCGGCTCGACAGCAGCCGCTTCGCCGCCACCTTCGGCCTGCGCTCGCCTGAGTGGCGTGCGGCGCTGGAGCCGGTGGTAGCGCGACTGATCGGTTGATCAGCCCCGCTTGGGCTTGCCCACGCCGACCAGCCGGAGCCCGGCGCGCTCGGCTTCGGCCGGCGGGTAGATGTTGCGCAGGTCGACCAGCAGCGGCTCGTTGAGTGCCTTGGCGATCCGGCCCAGGTCGAGCGCGCGGAACTCGTCCCATTCGGTGACGATCACCAGCGCGTCGGCGCCCTCGGCGGCCGCATAGGGGCTCGGGCAGAATTCGACGTCGCTGAGCAGCGGCTTGGCCTGCTCGACGCCCTCCGGGTCATAGGCGCGGACCTTGGCGCCGGCGTCCTGCAGCGCCGCGATCACCGACAGGCTCGGCGCATCGCGCATGTCGTCGGTGTTGGGCTTGAAGGTAAGGCCGAGCACCGCGACGGTCTTGCCGTGCGCATCGCCGCCCATCGCCTTGATGACCTTGCGGCCCATTGCGCGCTTGCGGGCGTCGTTGACCTGCACCGTGGCCTCGACGATCCGCAGCGGCGTCTCGTTGTCGGCCGAGGTCTTGAGCAGCGCAAGCGTGTCCTTGGGGAAGCACGAGCCGCCATAGCCCGGGCCGGCGTGGAGGAACTTGGATCCGATGCGATTGTCGAGCCCAATGCCGCGCGACACTTCCTGCACGTCCGCGCCCACCGCCTCGCACAGATCGGCGATCTCGTTGATGAAGGTGATCTTGACCGCCAGGAAGGCGTTCGCCGCGTATTTGATCAGCTCGCTGGTCCGCCGACCGGTGAAGACGATCGGGGCGTTCTGGTTGAGCGAGAGCGGGCGGTAGATCTGGCGCATCACTTCGCGCGCGCCTTCGTCCTCGGTGCCCACCACGACGCGGTCGGGGCGCTTGAAGTCCTCGATCGCGGCGCCCTCGCGCAGGAACTCGGGGTTGGAGACGACCTTGGCGCCGCTCTGCGGGGCCACTTCGGCGATGATCCGCTCGACTTCGTCGCCGGTGCCCACCGGCACGGTCGACTTGGTGACGATCACGCTGGGCTTGGTCAGGTTTTCGGCGATCTCGCGCGCGGCGGCGAAGACGTAGCTCAGGTCGGCATGACCGTCGCCGCGGCGGCTGGGGGTGCCGACTGCGATGAAGATCGCATCGGCGTCCTTGACGCCCTCGGCCAGATCGGTGGTGAAGGACAGGCGTCCCGCGCGCACGTTCGAGGCGACCAGCTCGGCCAGCCCCGGTTCGTAGATCGGCATCACATTCTGGTGCAGCAGCTCGATCTTGCGCGCGTCCTTGTCGACGCAAACCACTTCATGCCCGAAATCCGAGAAGCAGGCGCCGGAAACCAGGCCCACATAGCCGGTGCCGATCATCGCGATACGCAAGGCAAATCCCCTTCGGGTGAATGTTGCACTCGCCTTAGCGTAGCGCGCCGCGCGGGCAAGAGGGCGGCGTGAACACGCCGGGCGTTGCGCCGCGCAGGCAATAAAAAAGCGGCCGCGAGGGCCGCTTTCCTAGCGAATTGTCCGGGCCGGTCAGCGCAGCCGCCAGCCCGGAAGAGCGATGGGCTCAGAAGGGACGAATGTCGTCGCCGATGCCGCCGCGGAAAAGGACCTGGAACACGAACATTTGAATTCTCCCGTCGTGCGCCGCGAAAGGCGCGCTCCGGTGGTTAAGGGCGTGTTAAATACGAATCAATCAGGTTTTCTGCGGAGTTTCCGTCGTCCGCCGCCCTGTTTCGGGGCCGTGCTTAACCCTTCCTTCAAGGGTCGCACCTAGGCTTTCGGTCGATGTCGGCACGAAGCGGCCCCCGGGCGCATGGAGCGCACACCGTTGCGGATGCAGCGGTAAGCTCTGGAGAATCTGTGCAATTCTCCGGGGAGGGGGAATCGAATCCGCAGCCGCTGACTCGCCCAACCGTCGGGATCACCATCCCCGCCAGCCTGCGTGCGCTGCGCCGGCGCAGCATGACACCGCGTCCCAAAGCAAGACGCTCGACCACAGAAACCGAAGCGACGGGCTTCTGGCGAATCCTCTGCCTCTGCGAGGTGGCGAATTTCGCGGCGCTCCGCCGGCATCTGGGCCGTCCCCGCGCCGACCTGCTCGCCGGCGACGTCGCGGGCCGTGTGCTCGAGCAATGCGCTGACGTCCGTATCGTCTCGGTGGGACGGAACCTGGTGGAGATCGCGTTCGAGCGCGAGACGATGGATGCGGCCTCGGCCGATCTGGAAACGCTTCGCCAGGCGATGAGCGCGCCTTTCGATTGCGAAGGCGAGCAATTCGAGCTGGATGTGCAGTTCGGTGCCGCCGCGGCGCCTGCAGAGGAGCACGACGAGGTCCGGCTGAGCGAGGCCGCGGAGTCGGCGCTCGATCAGGCGCGGACGGAGCGCCGTCTGGTGATGCTCGATCTTTCGCGGACCGATCTCGCTTTCGATCGGCTGGCGCTGATGCGCGAGCTGCCTCGCGCGATCGCCAGCGGTGAGATGTTCCTGCAGTATCAGCCCAAGGTGAACGTCCGCCGGCAGGTGGTCGCCAGTGCCGAGGCGCTGGTCCGTTGGCAGCATCCTACGCGGGGACTGATCCTGCCCGGCGACTTCGTCTCCGCGGCCGAACAGGCAGGTGCGATAGCTTCGCTCACGCTATGGACGCTGCGGCAGGTGATCGCGGATCAGAAGCTGCTCGCCGCCGACGGACACGATCTCACGCTCTTCATCAACATTTCTGGCACGCTGCTCGCGGATACGGGGTTCGTCGAAGAGGCTTGCGCGATCGTCTCCGAAAGCGGGGCGCGGCTGGGCTTCGAGATCACCGAAACGGCCGTGATCCGCGATCCCGGCACGGCGATCCGCCACCTGCAGAAATTCGCCGACATCGGCGTGTCGCTCGCCATCGACGATTATGGCGCCGGTCTTTCTTCGCTCGCCTATCTCAAGCAGCTGCCGGCGAAGGAGCTGAAGATCGACAAGATGTTCGTGCTTCAGCTCACCAGCAGCAATCGCGATCCGCTGATCGTGCGCTCGACCATCGATCTTGCGCACGCGCTGGAAATGGAAGTGACCGCGGAAGGCGTGGAGACTCCCTCGGCGCTGGCGCTGCTCAGCGTCATGGGCTGCGACATGGTGCAGGGCTTTCTGATCTCGCGCCCGCTCGGCATCGGAGCTTTGCGCGCCTATCTCGCCGAAGAGGGCCACGCCGCGCCCGCGTCGAACGTCAACACGCTTTTCCACCGGCCCGAAAGCTTCTGGAAGCGCGCATGATGCGCGTCCGCCTTATCCAGCTGCTGGCATTTTTCGCCGCATTCTTCGCCTTTCCTGCCTACGCGAGTGACCCTCAGCTGAGGCAAGTAGACAGCATTACGGCACAGGTTCGTGCTGCGATGGTTGCCGCCCCGGCTGATGCGGAAATGCTTTCGGTCAAAGGTGAGCGCGCAGCCGCGGGGATCAGCGACCCTAGGCAGCGCCAACAGGCGATCGTCACTTTTCGGTGGATGCGGGCTGAGGCGCTGGTTCGAGTCGGCAAGCCTGCCCATGCGCGACCTCTCCTAACTCAAGCATTGTCTGCAGCTGAGGCAATGCGGGAGCCCCTCAAGCTTCGAGGGGATATATTGATGTCCTTTGGGAACCTCGAAGCGGTTGAAAACCGCGCTGCTGAAGCGCTGGCGAAATACCAGGCGGCCTTTGAGATATTCCGTCTCGCCGATGAGCGTCGCTCACAGGCTATAGCTCTTCAGAATATCGGCGCTTTATATTACACCGCAAATAATGGCCAAAAAGCTGAACAATATTACCAACAGGCCGCCGAAATATTCAGCGGAGACCTAATGCTTTCTCTGGCTCTCCATAATAATCGTGGAAACGTTTTGCTCTCTCTTGAGAGGTATAGTGAGGCAGATGTAGAATATATAAAAGCTATAAAGGCCGCGAGGGGTATAGGTGACCCCAGGTTAGAGATAAGGGTGCTGGCCAATATCGCGCGAAATCGAATATACATGAAGAATTTTGCAGCCGCGGACGCCGCGATAAAAAGGGCATTTTCGATCGGCTCGAATGTAGATACCGGGACCCAAAAAAAATATCTGTTCGCGGCAGCGGCGTATCTTGCCGTTGAGCGGGGGCAATATGCCCGCGCAGCACGGTTGATAGAGTTGTGCTTCGACGGGTTGGACCTGACGAAGACGTCGCCGGAATTCCGAGGCCCTCATTTCTACGCCCACGAAATCTACACCAAGATCGGCAACCCGCGCCTCGCCCTCGCGCACCTCGAGGCTCTCAAGCGCCTAGACGACGAGGCCGCCAAGGTCGCCACCACCACCAATGCCGCGCTGATGGCTGCGCGCTTCGATTATGCGCAGCAGGAGGCCAAGATCGCCAACCTGCGTGCCGAGGAAGCGCGCCGCACCGCCGCCGCCCAGCGGACGCTGTTCGTCAGCATCGGCAGCGCCGCGCTGGTCGTCCTCGTGCTGCTGGTGATCGCGCTCGTCACGATCCGGCGCAGCCGCAACCAGGTCCGTGCCGCCAACGTCGTGCTCGGCGATACCAATGTCGCGCTCGAAAAGGCGCTCAGGGCCAAGACCGAGTTCCTCGCGACGACCAGCCACGAGATCCGCACGCCGCTCAACGGCATCCTCGGCATGACGCAGGTCATGCTCTCCGATTCAGGCCTCGACCCGCGCGTCCGCGACCGCATCGGTGTCGTCCACGGCGCCGGCGTCACGATGCGCAGCCTCGTCGACGACATCCTCGACGTCGCCAAGATGGAGACGGGCAACCTCACCGTCGACGCCGCGCCGCTCGACCTGCGCGAGACGATGCGCGAAGTCACTCGGCTGTGGGAGGAGCAGGCGCGGGCCAAGGGGCTGGGCTTCACGCTCGATCTCGACCGCGCGCCGCACTGGATCGTGAGCGACGCCGGCCGGCTGCGGCAGGTCGTGTTCAATCTGCTCTCCAATGCCATCAAGTTCACCGAAAAGGGTGCGATCACCGTCACGGCCGCCGAAGAAGGAGGGCGGCTCCGGCTGGTCGTGCAGGACAGCGGAATCGGAATCCCCGCGAGCAAGTTCGGCGAGATCTTCGAATCCTTCCGCCAGGTCGATGCCGGCACCACGCGCCGCTTCGGCGGCACCGGCCTCGGCCTCACCATCTGCCGCAACCTCGCCGAGGCGCTCGGCGGCAGCATCGCAGTGGAGAGCCGCGAAGGCGAGGGGAGCCGCTTCATCGTCGATCTCCCGCTCGAGCGCGCCGACCCGCCGCACGCGGCCAGCGAGACCTCGAACGGTGCCGCCGGGCTGCTCGTGGTCGAGCGCAACCCGATCGCGCGCAGCATGATCCGCACGCTGCTCCAGCCCCATCTCGAACCGCGATTCGCGGCCTCGCTCGACGAGGCGCTGGCGATGATCGCCGCGTACCCGCCCGCGCGCCTGCTCGCCGACGAGGCGACGCTCAAGGTGAGCACCGGGGATGCGCTCGCCGCGCTTCAGGCGCTCGCCGCGGCGGCGTCGGGCTCCGAAGTGACGGTCTTGTGGGCAGCGCCCGACGCCGAAACCCGTGGCCGGTTGGAAGCGTGCGGTCGCGTGCGGGTGCTCCAAAAGCCTGTCGCGTCGGTAGCGCTGCTCGCCGCTTTTGTTCCGGATGACCAACAAAATTTGGCTCCGAACGTCGCAGACTCGCTTGTCTCGCAGGCGGCTTAGCGCGATAGCACACTATATATGAATAATATGGTCGCCTCGCTCTCTTCCAACCGCTCCGGCGGCGCGCGATGAACGTGCTTTTCATCGAAGACGACCCGATGAACCGTCGGGTCGTGAAGGACATGCTCGACGTCGCGGGCGCGACGATGGCCGAGGCGAGCTGGGCCGAGGAGGGGCTGGCGATGATCGACGCCGACACCTTCGACGTGGTGCTGGTCGACCTGCGCATGCCGGGGACCGACGGCTTCGAGACGATCCGCCGCATCCGCGCGCGCGGCGACGCCAAGGGCGAGTTGCCGATCATTGTGGTCACTGCCGACACCGCCATCGACCTGCGCGAGCGCTGCCTCGCGATCGGGGCCGACGACGTGCTGTTCAAGCCGGTGGCGATGGACGCGCTGTTCGATTCGATCGGTCGCGTGCTCGCGATCCGCGGCGGCGGCATCCTCGCCTGAGGGGCGTGGGCTCAGTCCTCCGCGATCTTCGAGTGCTTCTGCGTGTCGCGCATCCTCAGATAGGTGATCAGCGACACGCCGATCATCGCGGTTACGTACCAATAGAAGCCGCGCTCCCACCCGGCGTTCTTCAGCCATAAGGCGACATATTCGGCAGTCCCGCCGAACAACGCATTGGCGATCGCGTAAGGCAGCGCTACGCCCAGGGTGCGGATATGCGCCGGGAAAAGCTCGGCCTTCACCACGGCGTTGATCGACGTATAGCCGGTCACGATCACCAGCGCCCCGAGCATCAGCAGGAAGGCGATCCACGGGTCGCGCACGCCTTCCAGCGCCGTGAAGATCGGATAGGTGAGCAGCACGCCCAGCACGCCGAAGCCCACCATCAGCGGCTTGCGCCCGATCCGGTCCGACAGCGCGCCGGCGATCGGCTGGAGCAGCATGAAGCCGAACAGCGCGCCCGCGTTGATCTGGGACGCCACTTCGCGGCTGAAGCCCGAGGTGTTGACCAGGAACTTCTGCAGGTAGATCGAATAGGCATAGAAGGCGAGCGTGCCGCCCGCGGTCAGCAGCATCACCACCGCCGCCTCGCGCGGATGCTCGGTGAACAGCGCCCAGAAGCTCGACCGGCGGCCCGAAGCCTTGGCATTGTGGAAGCTCTCGGTCTCGGCCAGCCGCCGCCGCATCCAGAACACCAGCACCGCCAGCACGCCGCCGATCGCGAAGGGGATGCGCCAGCCCCATGCCTCCAGCGCCGCCTCGTTCATCGTCGATTGCAGCACGAGCAGCACCAGCAGCGCGATGAGCTGGCCTGAGATCAGCGTCACATATTGGAAGCTCGAGAAGAAGCCGCGGTGCCTCTTGCCCGCCATCTCGGAGAGGTAGGTGGCGCTCGCACCATATTCGCCGCCCACCGACAGCCCCTGCATCAGCCGCGCGAGCACCAGCAGCGCCGGCGCCGCCACCCCGATCGTCGCATAGCCGGGCGTCACTGCGATCAGCAGCGAGCCCGCGCACATCAGCGACACCGAAAGCGTGAGCCCGGCCTTGCGCCCGTAGCGATCGCCATAGACGCCCATCAGCCAGCCGCCGATCGGCCGCATCAGGAAGCCGACCGCGAACACCGCGGCGGTGTTCAGCAATTGCGTGGTCTGGTCGCCCTTGGGAAAGAAGTGCGGCGCGAAATAGAGCGTGAAGGCCGCATAGCTGTACCAGTCGTACCACTCGACGAGGTTGCCGGCGGAACCGCCGAGGATGGAGCGGAGGCGGTGGCCTTGGGCGGATCTGAATTCGTGCATTGTGGACACTATAGCCGCCGCAAGGAACTTCGGAAGCTCCCCCGGTGGGGCAGGCCGTGTCGGGATTGCCTAAGCGCGTGCAGCACGAATGCGAGTTTTGGACTACCGTCATGCCCTGGATAGGCATTGATTTTGCTGACCATGTGCGGTTGCAAAAAAACTTGCCACCATAGGCGGAGCGTGCGAACCGGACCTCGTCCGAAGCGAACTTGCCCAAAATGACGCCGCTTGCCGTCTGCCGAGGTGCGGAAAGAATAGTTCAAGGAGTGTTGTTCGTGATCGTTGAAGTGAAGATAAGATATTAAGTCTGGCGGCATCTTTGCCGCGCACAGGAGGGTCTGTTTTCCTGTTCTCTCCGCTAGATTCTCGTCAGATACGAAACCGGACCAGTCATGAATTTTGCTACTGACCCAAAGATTGTTGTGGTGGGATTGGGCTATGTCGGGTTGCCGCTCGCCGTTGCTCTGGCGGAACGCTTCGATGTTATCGGCCTTGATATCGATTCAAACCGGGTGCGCGAACTTCGCGAAGGGCATGACCGCACGCGGGAAGTGACCGCAGAGCGCCTGCTTGCGTCTCGCCTTGTCTACACCGCAGATGAGGCGGAGGCGCGGGGGGCGGACATCTATATCGTCACGGTCCCGACGCCGGTGCGCGAAGACAATGAGCCTGACCTTCGCCCGATCGTCTCCGCGAGCAACACCGTGGGCCGTATCATCGACCCGGAGCGACCGGCGATCGTGGTTTATGAAAGTACGGTATATCCCGGTGTGACCGAGGATGTCTGCGGCCCGATCCTCGAGAGCCATGGCCTCGTTCGCGGCACCAATTTCTGGCTCGGCTACAGTCCGGAGCGGATCAATCCCGGCGATCGGGAACACACGGTCGATCGTATCGTCAAGGTTGTGGCAGGCGAGACGCCCGAGGTCGCCGATGCGCTGTCGGCGATCTATTCGGCGGTCACGTCAGCAGGTGTCTTCCGCGCCGCTTCGATCAAAGTGGCCGAAGCCGCCAAGGTGATCGAAAATGCGCAGCGCGACATCAATATCGCCTTCATGAACGAGATCACCCGGATCTTCGCCAAGCTCGACCTTTCGGTTTGGGACGTATTGGAAGCCGCCCAAACAAAGTGGAATTTCCTGCGCTTCCAGCCCGGCTTGGTAGGCGGGCACTGTATCGGAGTGGACCCTTTCTATCTTAGCCACGTAGCCCAGGCCCTCGGTCATCAGCCGCACGTCATTCTTGCCGGCCGAAACATTAATGACGGCATGAGCGGATGGATCGTGGAGCAATTGGCCGAGAGGCACGCCGGATCCGCACGCCGCGCTCTGGTGATGGGCATGACGTTCAAGGAAAATGTGCCCGACATTCGCAATTCCAAGGTGATAGGAGTAGTCGAGGGGTTGCGCTCGAAGGGTTTCGACGTGACGGTGCATGACCCGCTCGCTTATCCCGAGGAGGTGCGTCACGAGTATCAACTCGAACTCGATGCGGATGCGCTGGATCGAACCTACGATCTCGTTGTTTGTGCAGTCGCGCACGATGCATATCGGGGGATCGCGGACGAGGCGTTGGCGGGACTGGTGGCTGAAGGCGGGCTGCTGGCCGACCTCAAGGGCGTCTGGCGCGATCGCGCCTTGCCTGCCAGTGTTCAACGATGGTCGTTTTGATAGGGGCGAACCCGCCGGCTCGTCCCTTCGCCGGTGGCGAGCATTAACGCCGCGAAGCGGCCAGTTATTACGATGGGTGGAAAAAACATGTCCGCGCGCACTCCGCTAGGCCGAACCGCCTATAAGAACAGCCGGACGTCCCCCGCTTCGGCGGCGGGTACCGCCGGATCGGGTGCGACGGTATCCCGGAAGCGTACCGTGAACAGCGGTTTGCATTCGGTTCAGCCGAAACGCTTCCTCGCCCGGCTCCGCTATCAACTTTTGTTCGGCCTTCCGGTGGGGGTCATCTGCCCGACCATCGTGTACAACCTTCCACATCTGAGCGATGCAGCGTCCCAGCCGAGCAGTGTCTGGACCTTCGTTGGGACATTGCTCGCCTTCCTCGCGAGCCTCTACTTGTTCCGACGGGTGGCAACCTTTCCCGGTGTGGGCGTGCTGGGGCACGTCCTTCCGACGAGCGTCGCTAGCTATGGGACGATCGTCGCGGTCTTCTTCGCATTCCGCTTCGATTACAGCCGGCTCACCTTCCTCGCGAGCTTCGGTGGCACGGTGATGTTCCTGTTCCTCGTCGGCGGTTATCTCCGGCGCAGCCAAGGGCAGCGCTTCTACCTGGTTCCATCGCCGGCAACCCAGACGCTGCTCGCAGACCCCTCGACCCAATGGATGGTGCTTTCGGAACCCGTACTTCCTCAGGATCCCTATGCCGTCTTCATTGCCGATCTGCGCGCCGATCTCGGCGACGCCTGGGAACGGCTGATCGCCGAAGCTGCCGTCGCCGGGTTCCCAGTCTACCACGTGAAGCAGATCAGCGAGTCCCTCACCGGTCGGGTCGAGATCGAGCATCTGTCTGAGAACAGCTTCGGGTCACTGGTGCCGAATCTCAGCTATCGGTCGGTCAAGCGGTTGGTGGACCTCGCCAGCGCCCTGCTCGCCTTGCCTTTGATATTGGTTCTGGGGTTGATCGTCGGAATCGTGATCAAACTGGAGAGTCCGGGCCCCATGCTGTTCCGGCAGCGCCGCCGCGGCTATCGCGGGGAAGTTTTCGAAGTGATCAAGTTCCGGACGATGACTCATCGGCCGGATTCTGCCGAGGACAGCAAGGACCAGGCGATCACCGTTGTTCGTGACGCGCGCATTACTCGGTTCGGCCAGTTTCTGCGGCGTACCCGCATCGATGAACTGCCCCAGATCTGGAACATCATCCGCGGAGAGATGAGCTGGATCGGCCCGCGTCCCGAGGCGCTCCAACTGTCCGACTGGTATGCGGCGGAGCTACCCTTCTACACCTATCGCCACATCGTGCGACCGGGCATCACCGGTTGGGCCCAGGTAAATCAGGGCCATGTCGCAGAACTCGATGCAGTGAATGAGAAGCTGCATTACGACTTCTATTACATTAAGAATTTCTCGGCCTCGCTCGACCTGCTTATCCTGGGCAAGACCTTCATGACGGTGCTGACCGGCTTCGGCGCGAAATAGCCTATCTGGAGATCGAGATCGCTGATAGGCCGCCGAAATCATTGCCGTTCTCGACATTGCTTCGGGGGCTGAACCGGTGCGCGGCCTCGCGCATCACGGCGTGGCGTGTGCGACCGGTCGGCGAAAGCACGCGCACGCCGCGGAGCGAGACGGACTCGGATGCCCCCCGATCGAAATCGATCGCATAGGCATTGGGCCCGCCGTCCCCGCAATCCACGAACTCGCTGCCGTCCAGCGCAAGGCCGGAGACGTTGAAGACCCCCAGGCCGACCTTCGACGACAGGCCGCAGCGCATGAAGCGATCGGCGATGCGCGCGTTGCGTAGCAACTGGTGCGGCTTGTCGAAGCCCATGATCGATCCGGCGGCATAGTCGCGCCACTCATTGCCTTCGGCGCGTACGCCCTTGGCCGCGTAGAACGCATAGATGCTGCGTCCACCACGACCGCGGTTACCACGCACGATAACGCCCATATCGGGATCGCCGCTGCTCAGCCGCCGGCCGACATCGAGCGAAATCTCGGCTCCGACACCTGCGTAATCCTCGAAGATGTTGTTCTCGATGAGGATCTGCGACGGAAGCGTTCGGACCGCCGCCGAGGTGCTGAGCGCAATCGTCGCGAAATTGCCCCCGACCCGCGCGAATCGGCAATTCCGGACTCGGATGTTGCGCACGCGCGCGAGGGGTGTCTGGTCCGGCTCCATGTCGATTGCGCCGGGCATATCCGGCCGCGTGCAGTTGCGGAAGCTGCAGTTCTCGATCGCGATATCGTCGGCATCGATGATCGAGATCCCGTTGCGGTTCTGGTGATTCACACCGTCGAAGGTGCAGTTGGTCACACGTATCGCGCGGTTGTGCCGCTCCTGTCCTGGGAGCGTGCCCGAGCCGAGATACAAGGCGTCGCCGCGGAATGCCTCGAAGGCGACCCGCGCGATCGAGAGATCCTCCACCCCGTTGAAGTTGAGCAGATGCTCGTGTTCGGCAAAACCGCGCTCGACGGACCAGCCTCGCAGCGTCAAATCGGAAATCTGAATACCCCGAACCGTCGTCGCGCCCGAACCACTGTCGCAGAAGAAGATGTTGGGACGCAGCGCTTCGGTCGCGGCGGGGCGGACGATCGTACGTCCGATCCCGTCGCCGGTAATCACTGCCCCCGGGCCGAGCTCGATGCTGCCGAGAAGATATTCGCCGCTTGGACCTGCCCCCTCACCGGCCGCCAAATGTACCGGACGGCCGGTCGCCAAGGCGCGTCGCAGCGCCGCATTGTCGTCCTTGTCCCCGGCGCCGCGAAACGTCGAAAGCCGTGCCGCGCCCACGCTTGCTCGGCAGGTGCGAACGCTCGCCGCCGCTCCGAGCGATGCGGCAACGGCTCCGACGATCAAGGTGCGGCGCTGGATATGCATTTGCTGCGGTTAGCGAAATCCGCCTGACGCCAAAGTTAACGCGGGCGCCTCGTCGGGAGGCTAGTGGGCGGCGGCGGTCCATTGGACATTGCACGCGTTGGCGATCAGGCGGGGAATGTCCGATAGAGGAATACGCTCCGGCGTCGCCTTCGGGCTTCCGGTATCGAGCATGTAGCCGATCCCATTGTGGCCGCCGTTCTTGATCGCGACGAAGGACACTTCGCTGCGCAGGTCCGCATGGGGAACGTTGTCGACCCGGTATTCGAAGCCTTCCCCGATGTCGTTCGGCCAAGTGAGCACGACGAAAAGATCGTTGCCGCGGTTGTCGACTTCGAACAGCGGCACGCCGTCCTTGGTCTTGATCGCCTCGAGCCGGCGCTGCGCCGCCAGCGCCTGGTCGGCGTCCGTGCAATATACGACGAAGTCGCGCGACATCCGCGGCTCGACCCGCTCCATCGGCACGCCGACCTTCCGCAGAAAGGCCGCGTGATCGTTGAGGCGCCAGTAGAAGGTCACTTCCGGATGGGGGTCTTGATGCAGGCCGGTCGCAAGGAGCAGGCGCGCTTCGGGGAACAAGTTGCGGACCTGGCCCACGATCCGGTCGTAGAGCTCATAGACCTCGAGGACAGGATCGGCGTTCTTGGGCACATACCAGTCAGGATTGCTGTGCGGTCCCGAATAGACGGCCGAATTGAACAAATAGTGATGCTGGATATGCGCCGCCGCGTTGAGGAAAAGCGACGCGAAGTCCGGCCGCTTGCGCTTGACCTCGCCGAGGAACACATCGGCCAGAAGCTGGTCGAGCACCAACGCGCGGGCCCAGGGACGGCGGCGCGCCGCCGACGCGAGGAGCGAGAGATAGACGCCATAGTTGGCCGGTCGGGCATAGGTGCCCATGCCCGCCAGCAGCCATGCCGCAGAGGAGGGGGTCAACCGTGACTGCGCGTTGTCGTTCACCGCTTGAGCGATCGCGTCATACAGTCGCGTGAGGACGGGGGAGCCGGTGACCCGGGTGGGAGTCCAGGGATCGGGGACGAAGAAGGCAGCGTCGCGGCAGCGATTTGGCGCATTCATCGGGCTGATCGCACCAACCTTGAGCCCCTGGTTCTCCAGCGTTTCCCAGATCTGGCGGAGATCCTTGCCAACGGCATCGCCCAGCCGAAACACGCCATGTTCCGCGAAGCTCAGCCCGGTGTGTGCGGTGACCCACTGAATCCAGGGTTCGAGCTCGTCGTAGCGCGTCTCGGAGACTGTTTCGGTAACGCCGTGCTCCGCGATCATCTTGCCCAGCGTGGGAAGCTTGCCTCGATCGGCATACTCACGCACCTGGTCGAAGTTGACCTCGTTGAGCTCGAGCATCAGCACGGACATCGCTTGGTCTCCACAAAACTCGAACGATTGGGCCTCGTTAGCCTTGCGCCGGGATCGGTGCAATCGCGCCGGTAGTCGCGGATTCCATAGGAACTTCCGGGGAAAGGCCCAGCTCACCCAGGATCACTGCGTTGATCTTCACTACGTCAAAACGCTCCTCCGCCAGCACCCGGCTCTGGTGACCCATGCGCGCGATCAGATCCGGCTGTTCGATGAAGCGCAGCATCGCCTGAGCAAGTGCCTGCGCGTCGCGGACGGGAACCAGGAAGCCGTTGACGCCCTCGATAACCGTATCACGACATCCGGGCGCGTCCGTCGTGATAACTGCGCGGCCGACCGCCATCGCTTCCTGCGTGCTCCGCGGCTTTCCTTCGCGGTAGGAGGGCAGAACGTACACGCTGGATTGGGCGATCCAGGGCCTGACATCGTCGACATGGCCCAGCCATTCGATGATCCCGTCGCGAACCCAGTCGGAGACTTCGTCGCGTGAGAGGCCGCCGGGATTGGGGTCTACATCCCCCAGCAACAGGAAGCGCGCTTCGGGATGACGCGAGCGGACGATGCGCGCGGCGGCCGCATATTCGTAGATGCCCTTTTCGCGCAGCAGCCGCGCCATCAGGAGGAAGGTGGGCGGAGATTCGATCGGTGGCGAAACGGCAAGCGCGGTGAGATCGACGCCCGTGCCATTGAGACGCACTACCTTATCGGGATCGATCAGGCCGGCGTCGACGAACTGTGCGACGTCGTCCTCGTTCTGGAAGAACACGCGCCGGCATGCAGAGAAGGCGACCTTGTAGAGCACCGAGGCCACGACCTTGAGCACCCTGCGCTTGAGCGTCTCGCGCGTTCCATCGGGCGTGAATACATAGCCGAGCCCCGCGACCATGGCGAAGCGACGCGGGATGCCCGCGAAGCGCGCTGCCAGGCTGCCGTAGATCACGGGCTTGATGAAGTAGGAGAAGGTCGCGTCCGGCTTGAGCTGGCGCAACTGCTTCCACAAGCGCACGGCATCGATGAAATCGCGCGCCGGGCGCATGCCGGTGCGCTCCATCGAAATGTCGATGGCTTCCGCACCGAGGCGGATGACGGCAGCGCGCGTCTTTTCGTCGAAGTCCGGCGCAAGCGCATAGACATGGATGCCCCGCGCCACGAGCGCGCTGATCAATGGCCCGCGGAAATTGGGCAGCGACAGGCCGTAGCTGGTGACCAGTGCGATCGAACGGATCGTCGTCTGCGGCCGCTCGGCGCGCGCAAGGGCTTGAGTCATCTTCTCCTCACAAGGGCGGCTGAGCGCCGAACGTCGCCGGCAGTGCCGGGGCGGTCGGAAGATCCGGAGGGCAGCCTCTAGCCGATGCACGACTGGCGTCCTAGAGGGCACGCGTAACAATCTGGAGATCGGCGTGGAGCAGCAGGTTCGGAAAGTCGTGATAACCGGCGCAGCAGGTCTCGTCGGCCAAAATCTGGTTCACCGGCTGCTCCAGCGGGGGATCGACATCGTAGCGATCGACAAGAACGAGCATAATGCCGCCATCCTCGCGCAGCAGCACCCGCAGGTCGAAGTCGTGGTCGCCGATCTGGCGGAGTCCGGGCCGTGGCAAGAGCGGTTCGCCGGGTGTGAGGCGCTGATTTCCTGCCACGCGCAGATCGGCGGGCTCGAGGCGGAGGAGTTCATCCGGAACAACATCGACGCGAGCCGGCTGGTGATCGAGGCCGCCCGCGCGAATGGCATCGGCTACCTCGTCAACATCTCCTCCTCGGTGGTCAATTCGCAGGCGATCGACAATTACACCGAGACCAAGAAGGCGCAGGAGGCGCTCGTCCTGGCGTCCGGCATCGAGCAGGTGGTGTTGCGGCCGACGCTGATGTTCGGCTGGTTCGACCGCAAGCATCTGGGCTGGCTGGCGCGCTTCATGCAGCGCTCGCCCGTCTTCCCGGTGCCGGGCAGCGGCCGTTATCTCCGTCAGCCGCTCTACGTCGGCGATTTCTGCGACATCATCATCGCGGCGCTCGATCGCCGGGTCACGGGCAGCTACAACATCTCGGGCCAGGAGAAGATCGACTATATCGATCTCGTGCGCGCGGTGAAGCGGGCGGTGCGCTCGCGGACCCGGATAGTGCGCATTCCCTATCGCGCGTTCTGGCTGCTGCTGAAGACCTATGCGCTCTTCAGCAGCAATCCTCCCTTCACCGCAAAGCAACTCGAGGCGCTCGCCACGCCCGACGTGTTCGAGGTTATCGACTGGCCCGGGATCTTCGGCGTACGGGCAACGCCGCTCGCCGAAGCGCTGGAAGAGACCTTCCAGCATCCGGTCTATTCGAGCGTGACTCTGCGCTTTTAGGCCGGGATCACCTGGCCAGCGCCGCGGCGAACCCCGGTTCGAAGCGGATCGCGCGAAACGCCACCTGATCCGCGCGGAAGGCGGGCGCCGCGATGCTGCTTCCGCCGATCCGGAACGCCACCACCCGGCGAACCGCGCCGGGAGCGCGGGTCGGCTCCAACATCGCCGCGGCACCTGCGAGATTGTCCGGGCTCAGGTCGGTGGCGAGCGGCGAAATCACGAATCCGGTGCGCGCCATCCCCGGGACGAAGCGGAAGCCGGCTTCGCTGCCGTCCTCGTAGCGCAGCGTGATCGTCAGCATCGGTTCGCGGCCCGCGAAGGCGATGATCCTCCCGGCGAGCGTGCGGTCGACTGCAATGCTGGCGGTAATCGTCGCGCCTTCCGCCTTCGGCACCGGCACCCATTCGCCCAGCGAGAACGCGCGTTTGCCGAGGTCGATCGCGCTTTCCTTGCGCGGGGCGGCGCGGTGTCGCAGCACCAGTCCCAGCCGGCTCGTGGCGACTGCGTCGTACCAGCGCACCAGCACCGGGAGCGTGGGCCCGGTGGCGAGCGTGGGCAACCGGTTGTCGATGTCGCCGATCTTGAGGAACACGGTGTCGGGCGCCGTTGCCGGGTTCGCGAAATGCCCGGCATCCAGAGCCTGAAGGCGCGGCGTGTAGGAGGAATAGCTCTGCGGAACCGGGCGCGGCTGATAGTGCGCGCCACCGAGGACGGCGGGGCCGATCTCGGTCGGGATCACGTCGACCGAGCCTCTGACGCCGCTCGGCAGCTCGTTCGCGATCGCGCGCTCCGCCGCGCGGCGCGCCTCGGTTGTGGCGTTCCAATGGCTCGGTAGCAGCCAGGCAAGCGTTTCGAACGGCCGGCTGGCGAGTTGTCCGGCATATGCAATCGGCTTCAGGCCGTTCCGATGGAAATAGATCGCTGCGTTGACGCCGGCGGCAGGCACCAGCGTTCCCGCGAACAGTACTGCGAACACCAGTTGCTCGACTTTCGCCAATGGCCGCACCGCGCCGAGATAGGCGAGCAGCATGGGGGTCATCAGCACCAGCGTGAACCACGTGTTGAGGATGTGCAGGTCTTGGCGGACGTGGCCCATCTTGAACGCGATGAACAGCGTCCAGGCCACGGCGCCCGCCAGGAACAAAGATTCGAGTTGCGCCGCGATTGGCGCCGGCAGCGCGACTGCGCGCTCGGTCGAATTCCAACCGTCACGGCGCCGGAACCAGAGCCACCCCAACGCCGCGGAGATCACGGCGATCGCGGCATAAGCGGCGAGCATCGGATATATCCCACCGAAATCGGACTGCATCGCGCCATCATAGCCGCCGACGATCTCGCCGATGTTGGCCAGCAGCGCCGGCAGCATCGATAGCGTGTGGCCAGTCAGCAGCGCCCCCGCCAGCACCACCAGCGCCGCTACGATCGTGAGCAGGGGAAACCGCCGGAAGGCGAGCAGCCGGTAGGCGTCCGCGAGCAGCAGATAGGGCAGGGCGGCCATGGCGTAGGAGAATTTGGAGAGGAAGAAGGGGGCGATCAGCGCGGTCGCGATTACCGGCCCCATGCGCCGGCTGCGCAGGCTCCAGAGGAAGATGCCCAGCAGCGCCGCTGTGAAGCGCGCGTCGATGCTTAGCCGGTCCAGCGCCACGGCGACGATCGCTGCGAGATAGAAGGCGAGCACTGCCCAGCTGCGATTCCACAGCAAGGGAACGAAGAACAGCAGCGTCAGCAGGAAGTCGCCGAGGAGGGTAAAGGCGTAAGTCTGCGGATCGTAGAAGCGCGAGGCGAGGAAGCCGAACGGGCCGTAGCTGAAAATGAAATCGCGGCCGAATATCGCCCCGCTTCGTGCGGCATGCTCGACCGCGAGCATCCACGATGGGTCCAGGTCCATGCTCGGCAACATGGGCGCCGGAAGCTGCAGCAGCAGCCCCAACGCCACCAAGGTCAGCACCGCCCCGCGCGGAGCCTTTCCTGCCAAAATCTCCATCAAGCCCCCCAAGGACGCCGCGGCTCATGCAGCAGCCACGCAAAGCCCGCCGGGCCTCTCGGGCTGCGCACGAATTTGTGACCGTCGGCCGACTATATCTTCCTGGGGTTCCTGCCTTTATTGCTGACGTTGCGCAACCAGTTCGGTTGCAATGCGGAATAATCCGGCTATGGACTTGCCGAAACCGGCACCGAGTGTGCCGATAGGCGGGCAGCCGACAACGCATTTAGGCCAGGAAGGGCGGGATGGCATCTGTCATTGTGGTCGGCGCAGGAGCCATGGGGCTCGCCGCCGCGTACCATGCCGCCAAGGCGGGGCACCGCGTCACGGTGCTGGAAGCCGGAGCCGAGCCCGGCGGGATGGCCGCGCATTTCGATTTCGACGGCCTTTCGATCGAGCGCTTCTACCACTTCGTGTGCAAGGCCGATCAGCCGACCTTCGACCTGATGGAGGAACTCGGGCTGGGCGACAGCATGCGCTGGCGCGACACGAGCATGGGCCTGTTCACCGGCGGTCGCCTCCACACCTGGGGGAATCCGCTCGCGCTGCTGCGCTACCCCGGGATCGATCTGATCTCGCGCCTGCGATACGGTCTGCTTGCCTTCGTCTCCACCCGGCGCGAGCGTTGGGATGCGCTGGAGAAGCAATCCGCCCGCGAATGGATCGAGCGATGGAGCGGGCGTAAGGTCTATGACCGACTCTGGAAGCCGCTCTTCGACCTCAAGTTCTTCGAATATGCGGACAATGTCTCCGCCGCCTGGATATGGACGCGCGTCAAGCGTGTAGGCCGGTCGCGCAAGTCGATCTTTCAGGAGGAACTGGGCTATATCGAAGGCGGCAGCCAGACGTTGGTGGATCGCCTGGTCGACCGGATCGAGGCCCTGGGCGGCACCGTGCGCCTCTCGAGCCCGGTCGGCGAGATAACCGCTTCCGACGGCAAGGTGACCGGCGTGCGCGTGGGAGAGGAATTCCTTCCGGCGGACGCAGTGATCTCCACGGTGCCGACGCCGCTGATCTCGCGCATGGTCCCCGCGCTGCCCCAGGAATGGAAGGACAAGTACGATGCGATCGAGAACATCGGCGTGGCGTGCCTGCTCTTCAAGCTGCGCAAGCAGGTCACTCCGCATTTCTGGGTGAACATCGTCGAGCCCGATATCGAGATCCCGGGGATCATCGAATTCTCCAACCTTCGGCCGGTCGGCGAGACGGTGGTGTTCGTGCCCTATTACATGCCCGTCACGCATCCCAAATTCTCCTGGCCGGACGCGCGCCTGGCCGAGGAAGCCTTCGGCTATCTCAAGCGGATCCAGCCCGCCCTCACCGAGGATGACGTCATCGCCACCCAGGTCGGTCGCCTCCGCCACGCCCAGCCGGTCTGCGAGCCGGGCTTTGCGGCGAAGATCCCGCCGGTCGAGACTCCGATCGCCGGCCTCCAGATCGCGGATACCTGCTTCTACTACCCCGAGGACCGGGGTATTTCCGAAAGCGTCCGGCTCGCCAAGGAGATGGCCGAACGTATTTCAACTGACGCACGCCCAGCATAGGATGGCCGCCTTGGTAGACCTGAAGCAACTCTATGACATTCGGTTTCACCAGACCGGCCTCGAAAAGCGCCGCGCCGTTTGGCGCGTGCTCTGCGAGAGCTTTTTCTCCAAGATCGTGCCGGCTGACGCCACCGTGTTGGACCTCGCCTGCGGTTATGGCGAGTTCATCAACGCGATTCCGGCGCGGGAGAAATATGCCGTCGACCTGAACGAGGACGCCGCGCGCAACCTCAATCCCGACGTGAAGTTCGTGCAGACCTCGGCTCTCGATCTCTCGGCGCTTCCCAAGGGCGCGATGGATGTCGTCTTCACGTCCAATTTCCTCGAGCACTTCCACAGCAAGTCTGATCTGGACCTGCTGTTTCGCCAAGTCGTCACGTTGCTGAAGCCGGGCGGCCGGTTCGTCGTCGTCGGGCCCAACATCCGCTATGCCTATCGCGAATATTGGGACTTCTACGACCATTATCTCCCGCTCTCGCACCTGTCCCTGACGGAGGGGCTGATGCTCGCCGGGTTGGAGCCGGAGCGGGTGATCGATCGCTTCCTGCCCTACACGATGCAGGGGCGCCTGCCGACAGGCGATCTGCTGGTACGGGCATATCTCGCCATGCCCTTTGCCTGGCGCTTCTTCGGCAAGCAGTTCTTGGTGATCGCCCGAAAGCCGGCATGAACGGGCGCATGCGCTTGGCGTTGTTCATTTTGATCGGGGGAGGTGCGTCCCTGGTCAATCTCCTCGCGCGCATGGCCATCGATTATGTGACGTCGTTCGAAGTCGCCATCGTGCTCGCCTTCCCCATCGCGCTGACCACTGCCTTCCTGCTCAACCGCGCATTCGTCTTCCAGGGCGCCGGCGGGCCGTGGTACCGTCAATATTGGCGTTTCCTGCTCGTGAACCTCGTCGCCCTGGTGCAAGTGTTCGCTATCAGCGTCGGTCTTGCGCGGTTCGTTTTCCCGGCGATCGGCTTCTTGTGGTATCCCGACACGGTGGCGCACGCGGTCGGCTTGGTGAGTCCGATCCTCACCAGCTACTGGGCGCACAAGCATTTTTCCTTCTCGCCCGCGCGCGCGGCTCCGGATGCGTCATGACCGATCTCATGGGTTCAAAGGAGGATGCGGGCGGGCTCGTCCCTCTGGTCGTCGACGTCGATGGCACGCTTGCGCGCACCGATTTGTTGCATGAAGCAGCACTGCAGTTCGTTTCGCGCCATCCACTAGAGACGTGGCGGCTGTTCCAGTGGACGCTTGCCGGAAAGGTCCGGCTCAAGGCTGCGCTCGCCGAGCGCGTCGATCACCGCGGCAACGAAGTGCCGCTCGACGAACAAGTCGTGGCGGCCATCCGTCAGGCCCAGGGGGAGGGTCGTCCGGTCTATCTCGCATCGGCCTCACATGCCCGATATGTCGAGCAGATCGCCGAGCGGATCGGCGGGATCGCAGGGATCTTTGCGACCGACGAAAGTCGCAACCTCAGCGGGGCACGCAAGGCCGAATGCCTGAACCAGGCGTTCGGGGTCTTTGGATATGACTATATCGGCAACGCAGCCGTCGATTTCGCCGTCTGGCATTCGTCGCGCACGCCCATGCTGGTGTCCACCACCCGACGCTTTCGGGACCGGGTTACCCGCACCTTTCCGCACGCGCAGCCGGTCGCGCACAATCCCGTGGCCCTTCGATCCTATCTTCGGCTCTTGCGCCCGCATCAATGGGCGAAGAACCTGCTGCTGTTTCTGCCACTCGTGGCGGGGCACAGCTTCGACGCGGCGTCGATCCTGCGTGCTGCCATTGCGTTTCTGTGCTTCTGCATGGCTGCATCCAGCGCCTACATCATCAACGACCTGCTCGATCTGCCGGGTGATCGCGCCCACCGCCGGAAGCGGCTGCGGCCGCTCGCATCGGGAGCAATACCAGTCAGCCACGGTCCCCCGATTGCGCTCGTCCTGCTCCTCGGGGCGCTCGGTGGATCGCTCTTCCTGCCGCCGTGGTTCTCGGCGGTGCTCGCCCTCTACGTCGCCTTGACGCTGCTCTATTCGCTCTACCTCAAGCGCCGCGTGCTCATCGACGTGATCGCGCTGGGGGCTCTGTACACGATCCGGGTTCTGGGCGGCGTCGCCGCAGCTGGCACCGAGGAATCGCCTTGGCTGATGATGTTCAGCCTGTTCCTGTTCCTCAGCCTCGCGGTCGTGAAGCGCTGCTCGGAACTCGTGGTCCAGCGCAATGCCGGCAAGACCGCCACGATCGGCCGCGGGTACCGGACGGAGGATCTTGCGGTGCTGGTGGGGCTGGGGGCCGCATCGGGATATACCTCGGTGCTCGTGATCGCGCTCTATATCGCCAGTCCCGAAGTCCAGATGCTTTATCGCCACCCCGAGAGGTTGTGGCTGATCTGCCCGCTAATTCTCTACTGGATCAGTCGCGTGCTGCTCTTGTCCTACCGCGACGAACTGCACGACGATCCCGTCGTATTCGCACTCAAGGACAGGGCGAGCTGGATCGTCGGGCTTTGCACCGGCGCGGTGGTAGCCTTCGCCGTATGACCGCAATGGCGAGCCGCTCCGAGCGCCTGTCCGGCTGGGGCCGCTATCCGGTGGCAACGTGCAGCGTGGCCGATGCGTCGACCGTTGAGGACGTCCGCCGAACCCTCGCGGTCAGCCCGCAGCTGATCGGCCGGGGTCTCGGCAGGTCCTATGGCGATTCGAGCTTGAACCCGGATCGGACGCTTCGGTTCACGGGAATGGACCGGGTGCTTGCCTTCGACGCGGACACCGGGCGGACCGTCTGCGAGGCTGGACTCAGCCTGGACGCCCTCATCGATCTCTTCTTACCGCGGGGCTGGTTCGCGCCAGTCACTCCGGGCACCAAGTTCGTTACGGTCGGTGGAATGATCGCCAGCGACGTCCATGGCAAGAACCACCATCGCGATGGAAGCTTCTGCGACCATGTCGAGTGGATCGAGTTGCTGCTGCCCGAACGCGGCTTGGTCCGTTGCTCGCGGGACGAGCACCGCGACCTGTTCGAGGCGACGTGTGGTGGCATGGGGCTCACTGGGGCGATCGTGCGGGCCTGCTTCCGCCTCTTGCGTGTGCCCACCGCCTCGATCCGGCAACGAACCGCGCGCGCGCGCGACCTGGATGCTCTTCTTACGCTTGCCGAGGAGTCGCTTGACTGGACCTATTCGGTGGCCTGGGTCGACTGTCTAGCAAAGGGGCGTTCGCTGGGCCGGTCAGTGCTTTTCCTCGGCGAGCATGCCCGGGTGGACGAACTACCGGCTGCCCATCGCAGCGATCCCCTGGCGCGGCGCGCGCGCCGGCGGAAGTCGGTCCCGCTGGACCTCCCGTCCTTCGTGCTCGGCCCCTTGTCCGTCCGTCTATTCAACGAGCTCTACTACTTCCGCCAAAAGGCGGGCGAGGCGGTCGTCGACCTCGATCCTTATTTCTATCCGCTGGACGCGGTCGGAGATTGGAACCGCATCTATGGCCGCCGCGGCTTCGTCCAATATCAATGCGTGTTGCCGCTTGAGAACAGCCGGCAGGGGTTGATCAGCCTGCTTGAGGCGATTTCTGGCGCGGGGCAGGGGTCCTTCCTCGCTGTGCTCAAGCGAATGGGGGGCCAATCTTCGGGCATGCTGTCCTTCCCCCGGCCGGGCTATACCCTCGCGCTCGACTTTCCGCTGGCGGCGGGGACGCTGGCGCTGCTCGATCGGCTCGACGCTATCACCGTGGCGCATGGTGGGCGCGTTTATCTCGCAAAGGATGCCCGGATCTGTGCGGAGCGCTTCGCTGCCGGCTACCCGCGGCTCCAGGAGTTCCGGGACACTCGGCGCCGCTGGAACCTCGACCAGCGGTTCCGTTCCCTTCAATCCGAGCGTTTGGGAATTTGATGACACAGCCGCTTTCTCCCGTCCTGATCGTGGGCGGCCGTTCCGACATGGCACGCGCGCTGGCGCGAGCTTATGCGGCGGCCGGATGCGAGATCATCCTCGCCGCACGCCGATCCGCGGAGTTGCAGGACGACTGCAGCGATATCTCAATCCGCCATGGAGTCGCGGCGCGCGCGGTGGAGCTCGATGTCGTCGCAGACGACGCGGATGACTTCTTCCGCGATCTCGGCGCTGAACCCGGAACCGTGGTGATGGTCGTCGGCCTGCTCGGCGACCAGGCCGCGGCGGTCCAGGACGATGCCCTGGCGGAAGCGATCATGGCGAGCAATTACGTGGGGCCCGCGCGCTTCCTGCTCGCAGCAGCACGCGTGATGCGCCGGGAGGGCGCGGCGATAATCGGGATCAGCTCCGTCGCGGGCGATCGCGGCCGGGGCTCCAACCTGGTCTATGGCTCAGCCAAGGCTGGGTTCACTGCTCTTCTTTCAGGGCTTCGCAATCAGCTGGCGACGCGCGGAATCCATGTGATGACGGTCAAGCCCGGCTTCGTGGCAACGCGCATGACGGCCGGGATGGACCTTCCCAAGCCGCTCACTGCCCAGCCAGAGGAAGTCGCCCGGCGTGTGCTCGCCGCCCATCGCCGTGGCCGCAACGAGATTTACGTCAAGCCTGTCTGGCGTCCGATTATGCGGATCATCAGGGAGATCCCGGAGCCGCTATTCAAGCGTATGAAGCTCTAGCGGGTTCGTGCCTGCCGCCGGCGCAGGGTGCGGACGAGGCTCTGGCTGAGGACGAACAGCAGCAAGCCTGTCGTCGCCACAATGCTGATCAGCGCGAGGATAGCCATCGCATTCTCGCGCCAGGCCGCGGGCACGAGCGCGGCATCCGCGGCCCGCGCGGCGACATAGCCGGGCGCCAGCGTGACGGGCACCCAGATCATTCCGGAGAGCGTATTCAACGACCAGAAGCGGCGCCTGTCCATGCCGATCGATCCGGCGACGAGCGGCAGCAGCGAGTGCAGCGGGCCGAGCGCGTAGCGGCCGAGGATCACCGCATGGGGGCCATAGGCGCGCAGGAATAGCCGGACGCGCGCCATCGAGCGGCGCTGGCGGCGCAGCCAGACGATCCTGCCTAGCCGGCCGCGAAGCCGGCGACCCGCCATATAGGAGAGGCCATAGCCGGCGATCGCGCCTGCGATGGCGCCGGGAATGATCGCCCAAGGGCTGATCCGGCCGGCGCCCAGCAATCCGCCCATCAGCAGCAGGATCGGCGTGGCGGGCAGGACAACACCCACGAAAGCTGTCGATTCGGCAAGGGCAACGAGCACGAAGGCGAGCGCAACCAATCCTGCATGCGTGGTTACCGCGCTATCCATCCAGTGCAGGAGCTGGTCCACTGCGCGTCAGCCCGCCGCCACGGCCCGCTGGTCGCGCGCCGCGTCCGCGCCCATGCCCGATAGGCGCTCCACCGAGTCGGTGTCGCTGCGGCTCGCCTCGAGCCAGGCCTGGAACATCAGGATCGTCCAGAGCTGGACGTGTGTCCTCCGGCGCCCCGCGATGAAGTCGGACCAGAGCGCCTGCACATGGTGCGGGTTGAGGAAGCCCTCGCTCGCCACGCGCGAGAAGGCGAGCAACTCCTCGGCCCAATCGCGCAAATCGGTGCGCAACCACGTCTCGACGGGTACGGCGAACCCCATTTTCGGACGCTCGACCAACGCCTTCGGCACATATCGGTACAGCAGTTCGCGCAGGATGTGCTTGCCAGTGCCCTCGCGCACCTTCTCGGACATCGGCAGCTGCCATGCATATTCGACGACGCGGTGGTCGAGAAATGGGATACGCCCTTCCAAGCTCACCGCCATTCCCGCCCGGTCGACCTTCACCAATATGTCGTCAGGCAGATAGGTGAGCGTGTCGAGGTACATCATTCGCTGGCGGAAATCGTCGAACTGCGGCCCACCGGCGCTCCCCGAACGGGAGTCGCCGGCGGAGTTTAGAACCAGCGCTTCGGGGTCCATCGTCTGCGAAACGAGTCGGCGGTACATGCCGTCGGGCGATGTCTCGCCGATTGCCTGGCCGAGCCGCGGTAGCCTGTCGGCCAGCCCGAGCTGGCGGTGTCGGCTGGGCGCCAGCCGCATCAGTGCGTCGGCGGCACCTGCCGCCCCGGGGCGCTGCAACGCGCGCGCCACTGCCCCGCGCACCGGGCCCGGCAGGCCCTTGGCTGCGGTCCAGAGCCGCATTCCCGCGGCATAGCGGTTGTAGCCGCCGAACAGTTCGTCGCCGCCGTCGCCCGACAGGCAGACCGTTACGTGGCGCCGGGTGAGGGCGCTGACCAGATAGGTCGGCATCTGCGACGAATCGGCGAAGGGCTCGTCCCAGATCGACGGCAGGCGCGGCAGGAGGTCGAGCGCGTCCTGCGCAGTCACATAGAGCTCGGTATGGTCGGTGCCGAGATGCTCCGCCACTGCTTTGGCATGACGGGCCTCATTGAAGCGGGGGTCGTCGAAGCCGATCGTGAAGGTCCGCACCGGTCGCGCCGACTGGGCCTGCATCAGCGCCGCGATCAGCGAGGAATCGATCCCGCCCGAAAGCAGCGAGCCCAGCGGCACATCGGCTTCCATCCGCCGCAGCACGGCGTCCTTGAGCAGCCCGTCGAGCGTCTCCAGCGCCTCAGTGCCTCCGGCCACCGGATTGGCCGCACCATGCGCAGCTGCCGCGGCGAAATCCCAATAAGCCGTGGGCTGCCCGATGGTCCGGCCGTTGTCCCGAATCTCGACGAAATGCGCCGGCGGCAGCTTTCCTATGCGTTGCCAGATGCTGCGTGGGGCAGGGACATAGGCATAGCGGAAATATTCGGTAAGCGCTGCCCGGTCGATTTGCCGTTCGAATTTCGGGTGCCGCGCCAAGGCCTTGAGCTCGGAACCGAAGACGAAGTCTTCGCCCGCGCGTCCATAATATAGGGGTTTTTCGCCCAGCCGGTCGCGGGCAAGCGTCAGCACCCGCCGCTGCCGGTCCCACAGCGCGAGCGCGAACATGCCGTTGGCACGCTCCAGCGTCTGTTCGAAGCCCCAGTGATCGATCGCGGCGAGCAGGACCTCGGTGTCCGAGTGGCCGCGCCAGCTGGGGGCGGCGCCGACCGCTTCGAGCTCGCGTCGCAGGTCGTGGTGGTTATAGATCTCGCCGTTGTAGACGATGATGTAGCGGCCCGAGGCGGAGTGCATCGGCTGGTGGCCCGCCGCCGACACGTCAATGATCGCGAGCCGCCGGTGCCCAAGCGCGATGCCGGCTTCGGCGTCGAGCCAGACGCCGCTGTCGTCGGGGCCGCGATGAGCAATGCTCGCGGTCATTGCCGCCAAAATCGCGCTGGCGTCGGAACGCCGGTCGCTGGTCCAAAAGCCCGTCAAACCGCACATGCCGCAGCCCTAGCCGATCGCGTGGCCTTTACCTAGCCCGCTTGTGCTCCAGCGCGCGCGTGATCGCTTCGAGCAGCGGCTCGCGCTGCGAAGCGACCGAATAGCGCTCCACCACGCGTTCGCGCCCGCTTGCGCCCATCGTGCGTCCCAGGTCCGGCCTTTCGAGCAGGTCGGTGAGCGCCGCAACCCATTCCGCCGGATCGCTCGCGAGAAAGCCGTTCTCGCCCTGCGCCACGATGTCGCGGTTGACGCCGACCGGCGATGCGACGACCGGCAGCCCGCATGCCATGTACTGTATAAGCTTGTAACCGCACTTCCCTCGTGACCATAGGTCGTCGGTCAGCGGCATGATGCCGACGTCCATGGATTGGATGTCGGCGATTTCTCGTGCTTCGTTCCAGTCGACCGAATCGACGCCTTCGATCCCGCGCGCCGCCGGCCCCGCGCCAACCACGCGTAGTCGCGCGCCCTTTTGGACGAGCAGCGGCAGCAGGGTGGGAAGGAGCGGAACCACATAGCTCCACGTCGAAGGTGACCCGATCCATCCTATGACGGCGCCGCCTCGCGCGCGCTCTGCCGGGCGATAGATTGCGGTATCTACCACGGTGGGAATGATCACCGTGTCTGGGCAATAGCGCGCCGCATAGTCGCGCAGGTACGCGTTACCGCACATCGCCACCGTCGTGTGGCGGAGCAGTGGTGCCAGCTTGTTGCCGAGCAGCCTACGCACCAGCGCGCGCCTATTGTGGTCATAGGTGTGGAAGATCGCGTCGTCATAATCGACGAGCAGCGGAACGCCTACCATCCCTGCCAGTCTCTCGAACGGGCCGGGTAGATACGGGAAGAGTTCATATTGTATCCAGAGCGCGTCATAGCTGCGCGCGGCGAGCAGATCCTTCAGGCGGCGGGCATAAGCAGCGGCCACGGCGGGCCGGCTTGCCGGGCGCCCTTCGGCCAGTCGAGCAAGATAATCGTCGTCGAGCAGCGGCCGTATGTCGAACTCGATACGCTGTTCGGCGAGCAAAGGCAGATATTGCTCCAGCCGCTGCCGGGTGCTCGCGGCGCGACGGCCATATTTGGTCAGGGCGAGGATGCGCGGCATGAGCGACTCTCGCTTAGGAGGGGCGCGTGGTGATCGGCTCGGCGCGTCCCTTGACGGCCGGCCTGCTGAAGATGTTTCCGAGGTCGCGAAACAGAAGCACGAAGCCGCGACATGTGTCGGCGAATTCCTCGGCCGACAAGCGAAGCAGCGCGCGAGCGAAGCGCGGCAGTGGCTCGATCAGCAACGTCGTCGCCGCCACCACGGCGCTCGCCCCCCGTGAGAAATGCTTGTCCGCGTAGAGGAGGCGGCTACGGAGTGCATAGAAAAGCCGCGTCGCCTTTACGCGTTCGGACGATCCCCCACCCTTGTGAAACGCTTCAGCGCTCGCAAGGTAATGGACACGGAAGCCAGCGCGATGCACCCGCAGCGAAAGGTCCAGATCTTCCAGATAGACGAAGAACCGCTCGTCGAAGCCGCCCAGCGATTCGAAGAGCGGCCGTCGTATCAGATAGAAGGCACCGATCACATGGTCGACGTCGCGGCTCTGGAGATGATCGAAGTGGGTCATTTGCAGAGGCGGGAACAGACGGGGGGCGACGCTGCCGAGACCGAGCGCCGCGCCCACGAAAGTGCGCCAGGAGGGGAAATGCGCGCAGCCGCGCTGCGTCTCTCCCGATTCCTCGATCAGGCGTACGCCGCACACGCCCACATCCCTGCCCGTCTCGCTCTCCATAAATTTCAGGGCGGTCCCCAAAGTTTCGGCCCCGAAGCTCGCATCGGGGTTCAGGAACAGCAGATAGGGAGCGGTGGCGGCGGTGGCCCCCAAATTGCAGGCTGCCGCGAAGCCGAGGTTGCGCTCGGACCGGATTATCTGGGGGGTTCCCTGTTCCGCGCCCAAGTCGAGCGATCCGTCGGTTGAACCATTGTCGACGACAATGACCTTGCCGACATGCGGGCCGCCCTCCGCCGCGACCGAGCGCAGGCAGCGACGCAGCCAGTTGCCGGAGTTCCAATTGACGATGATGATGTCGGCGACGGGCATCAGGACAGGATCAGCCCTTCGCGCAAGCTCAGATAGAACAACAGAATCGCGTCCGCCCAGAATATCAGCACCGGAAGCCACGTCTTCTCCGAAATAGGCGCCCTGTGCATTAGGAACACGCCGCTAACGAACAAGACTTCCTTGCTTCGCTGGCCGACCATTGGGGCGTCTGCGAAGATGACGAGAAGCACTAGCGACGATATCAGCATCGTCAGCAATGTCGCGTGGTACCGGCCCATCCTATACCAACCCATCGCAACTGCGGCGGCGCAGGCCATGGCAAGGACGAGGTTGTTGATGGACAGAATGCTCAGATTTTCGATCGCGATGGTGTTCTCGAGATACGACCGCAGAAGCGGGTTGTAGCCCGAAAACGTATCGACGATGAATGTTCTGAGCGAACTCGAGAAGCCATAGACGATCGCCAGCGTGATGCCGATCGTGACGGTCATCACGTTCCCCTTCACCGTGCGCGCGCCCACATAGGCCAGCAGCAGCAGCGCTGTGCTCGAGTGAAAAGCGAATCCCAGGAGGATCAGGGCGGCGCCGCGCAGATATTTCAGCTGCAGGAACAGGTGAATCGCGAAGTAGCCGAACGCAAGGCCGACCGCGGCACGGATCTGCGTGTATTCCTGTGTCGGATAGAAAGTGATGACATAGGCGACCATCGCCAGCAGTGGGTGCGAGAGATGGCGATGGAACAGGTAGAATTTGATACCCAGCGCCGTGCCTACCAGCGTCAGCACAAGATATTCGAAAGGCAGGTGTAGAACGCTCTGAAAAAACCATGCGACCAAATGGAAGCCGGGTTCGAACCTGGTATCGTAAAACGACAGGTCGCTCGGAATCGTCGCGTAATATCGCAGGTATTCGATATAGTCGCGGGATTCGCCGAGCCAGCTGAATGCCGCCATCGGCGTCAGCAGCGCCCAGGTTCCGATCAGCACGAAGGCGGAAAGATCCAGCGAGCGGCCCGCACGCAGCGGCGCCAGCGGCGCGACATTGCGTTCGCCGAACTGCAGAGGCCGGAGCGAAAAGCGGGGCGTGTTCGCAGGGGTCATTGGTCGACGCATTCGCACAAGGGTGTCGCATAGGCAACTACGCTGCGGCGCTGGACCGGTCGCATGGGCGCTGATAAGTGGGCCGCTGCATCAAAGCCGGGCCGCGCTTTCCATGATTGGACTTACCGGCGTCTCCCGCGCCTCTGCTTTTGCTCGCTAGCTGGGGCCTTCAATGTCCGTCCGCCGTTCCGTAACCTGGTCTTTCGCTGGTCAGATCGTATCCTCGGCGCTGCTCTTCCTTATGGCGATGGCAGTAGCGCGCTTGCTCACGCCGGCCGAGATGGGGGTCTTCGCTCTGGGGTTCGCAACGGCCGGCCTCATCAACATTCTCGCCGCGGTAGGCACCTCCGCCTATGTCGTGCGCGAGGCGGAGCTCTCGTCCGGGCAAATAGATACAGCGTTTACAGTCAGTGCGATCCTGTATTGCGGATTGAGCCTCGTGATTTTCGCAGCGAGCTTTGCAGCTGCTGCGATGGTCCACGAGCCGGGCGTTGGCGCGGTTCTCCGCTTCCTCGCGCTCAGGCCATTGTTGCTGATCGTCGAGTTCCGCCCCGGTGCCCTGCTCCAGCGCGAGATGAAATTCCGCCCGATTGCGCTGATCCTGGTGGCTTCCGCCGCCACCAACTTGCTGGTGACCGTCGGTTCAGCCGTCAGCGGCGCGAGCTACATGAGCATGGCCTATGGTACATTGGCCGCAGGTGCCGTGAGCGCTCTGGGCTATTGCATCGCCGGTGCGCGCCACGTCCGGTTACGGTTCTCGCTGTCGCACTGGCGTACGCTCACGGCATTCGGGCTGCGTCTGCTGACGATCAGCGGCATCGCTGCCCTCGTGCATCGCATGTCCGAGATCATCATGGGCCGGCTTCTCGGCCTTCCTGCGCTGGGTATCTTCACCCGGGCGACACAGATTTGGGACCTGATCTATTTCAACCTCTACGGGTCGGTCACGCGCGTGATCTTCTCGCAGCTCTCAAAGGATTACCGCGAGCGCGGCGACATCAAGACCACCTACATCCGTGGCATGGAGATGCTCACCGCACTCATCTGGCCGGCCGCACTGGGCCTCTCGGTTCTTTCCAAGCCCGCCGTGCTCATCCTCTTCGGCAGCCAGTGGCTCGCGGCGGCGCCCGCGCTTTCACTGCTGATGATCGCGCTTTTCGTTGCCGTCGGATTCGGCATGAACTGGGAGTTGTTCGTGCTCAAGGACGAGATGGCGCGGCAGACGCGTCTCGAAATCCTGCGCGCGGTGGGAAGCCTCGGCGCCTTTACCGCTGGATGCATGTTCGGCATCACTGCGGCCGCCGCCGGCCGTATCGTCGACTGCGTCATCGGCTTCGCACTCTATAGTCCGCACATACTTCGCCTGTCAGGCGCGACTGCCGGAGAGCTCTTCCGCGCGTTCGCGACCAGCCTGCTGATCTCGCTCGGTGCAATCCTGCCGTCGCTGCTGTTGATGATTGGCAACGATTGGTCGGCCTCGGTGCCCATTGCCCATGTGCTGGGCAGCGTTGTAGCCGGTATGTGCGTGTGGGGCGCGTTGGTTTTCCTGCTAAGGCACCCCTGGCGCGACGAGATCCTGCGCGTGATCGCCTTGGTCCGGCTACGCCTGGGCCATCCGGGCGGCAATCCAATGGTAGAGGAATCCGATGTCCCGTGAAGTATCCAGCTATTTGAACGATGCCTACTCGGTAAAACGGGACGACTATTACACGAGCGCGCGCCGCGATTTCGTGGCTGACCTTCCGCACAACCCGAATGCGGCAATCCTCGAACTCGGCTGCGGCAACGGCGCGACCGGCGCGCTCGCACTCGAGCAGGGCAAATGCGGCACCTATGTCGGCATCGAGATGTTCGAGCCAATGGCACAGGAAGCCATGCGCGTGCTCACCGCCGTGCATGTGGGCAACGTCGAGACGATGGAGATTCCCTATGCTCCCGGTACCTTCGACGCGTTGATATGCAGTGAAGTGCTCGAGCATCTCGTGGATCCTGAACCGGTGCTGCGCAAGCTTGTCGCTCTACTCAAGCCGGGGGGGCTCGTGTTCGCGAGTTCGCCCAACATCGCTCATTGGCGAATCATCCTCGGGCTGGTGCGCGGGAAATTCGAATATGAGGATTTCGGTGTGATGGACCGCACGCACCTGCGCTGGTTCACGCCAGCCAGCTACCGCGCCCTGTTCGAGGCCGCTGGGGTTGAAGTTGTCGACGTGTCTCGTCACGCAACCCTTCCCGGATGGAAGAAGGCGCTGTTCGGCTTGCTGGGCAAGGGGCTGGGCCACCTCACCTGGTACCAGATTGAAATTCGCGGAAAGCGCGCTGGCGGCCGGTGATCGAGCCGTGAACCGGACCCAACCGGATCGGCAGCAGCGGTAGCCACAAAGCAGGCCCGAAGCAGGAAAGCGCTCTCCTGGGCGCGATGCCCGGCCGACTGGACGCCGCCGTTCTGGCGGCGCGGGCCCGCGCGCCCTTATGATGCGCAAATGGTTGAAATCTAGCGGCGGACCCTTGCAATGTAGGATTTCGGCTGCTCTGTGGTCGTTGCCCGGGCGAAAAACCGTGGGTCGAGCAGTTCGCCGCGCGACGCGCGAAGGAGAAAGAGGAGAATCATGGCAATTGACCCGCAGATAATTGCGGAGATTCAGCACCAGCTGACTTCGCATAACCAGGATCCGCAAGCACATGACTTGGCCGATCTTCGCAATCGTATTTCGACTCTGGAGAGCACTGTCGGAATTTGGAGCGTCGTCGCGCGCGACCAGTTCAGCGGAGCGTCGGGGCCGCTCACGACGACCGAGACGGGGCAGACCTGGACGCCTTGGCTGGCGCCCAATCTTCCCTATCACACCGACGGCAAATGCGTCAGCCCGGACGGTGGCACGCGCGGAGCCGTGATCAACGGAGGCATCTCCGACGGCCAGATCGAGGCCGATCTCAACCCGGGAAATTCGAATGCGGGGCTCTATTTCCGCTACAAAGACGCGGTGAACTATCTGTTCCTCGCTCGTATTCCAGATGGGCTCGGACTCTCGCGCCAGGTCAACGACGTGACTACGGCCCTCGCGCCGACGATCTTCATTCCGTTCGTGGCGGGGGAACGAGTGAAGGTCCGCTTCCTGGGCCCGACCATCCGGCTCTTCCGCGTCTTTGACGGCGTCGAAGATCTTCTCCTCACCGTGGAGGACGATCACTGGATCGGCCAGACGCGCTACGGCGTGCGGATGGCCGGCACGGGTTCGGCCGATAATTTCCGACTTCTGGGGCGGGAGGCACTTTAATGGTACAGATTGTCAGTCAGACGCGCATCCGTTCCAACGTGTACGATGCGCCCAATGTCGCGCTCGCCGAGCGGCTTCGGCTGTTCAGTGAGGATGTGTTGGCTTGGGCCGGCATCGATTCCTCGGCACCCAGTCTCGAGCGCGCACGCGCGATCGTCGGGTGGGTAGCGGCGCACGCCGTGCATCCCGATTCCCGGCTACACCCCGCGAGCTCGACGGCGCACACCGACGTGCTGCCGGTCGGCGAAACCTGGGCGACGTTCAACGCGGAGTTCGACAATGCGACCAACATCCAGCGCGACCTCGATTATTGGTACGCGCTGTTTCCCGACGGCATCACGATGCTCGAAAAGCTGATCGGCACGGTCGATTCACAGGGCAATGTCGCCGACGACGGCATGCTGGTCCGTGACGACACGCAGCACTGGCGGATCCGCAACTTTCAGGATTTCCGGGCAGTCCAGTGCACGCTCCAGTGCAAAATGGCGCAGCCTCTGCTGGCGGTGCAGGGCATTCCCAGCCAGGACATCTCTACGGTGAGCCACGACCCCATGATCGTGTATATCGCCGAGGAGGCCCGCTGGATCTATATCGATCCGACGTTCGGCGAAGTGCAGACGCTCGACGGCGAGCTGCTGGATCCGCTAGAGCTGGTCACGCTGAGCTTGGCCGGTCGAGCTGACGAGATCGTCGGAATCAAGCTCCCCGGTGCCGACTATCTCGACGGAACCTATTTCTCCGGAGACCGCCTGCCGGCCGGCATGTCGTTCATGACTGTCCATACGGCGCCACACTGGGCGGGCGGTTCCACGGCCCGTGAGCCCTACCGGTTCGGCGATCTGCCGAGCCAGTCGGACTATTGGGACGTGCCGGGAACGGCCGAGCAGATCCTTCCCCAGCTCGGCTGCGGCTTCGCCGGCGTTCGCGCATATGGCACCACCGTCGAGGTCCGTCTCGTCGGCAACTGGCCCGACCAGGTCGGCTTCGAGCGCAGCACCGACGGCGGTGCGACGTGGAACAGCTGCTATTCCACGGATTATCCGCTCCAGGGGGTGGGGGAGATCAGCTACCGTAGCGTAGACGCGATGGGATCGGCGGGAACTTCCGCCACGGTGACCGTCTAGACGTAGTCGGCCTCGCGCTCAGCGCGGGACAGGGTGGCCATGCGAGGCGAGCAGCGCCTCGATGGCCTCCCGGTCCTGAAAGTGGCTGTATCGCCCGAGCAGCGAGCGTTTCACGAACGGGAAGCCGGCCTCGGCCAAGTCGAGAGCGCATTGAAGCGAAGGGTCGTGCAACGCGGGACCCTTGGCATACCACATCGCACCGACACGCATCCGCCGCGCCGCGAGCCGGGCGAAGCGCGTCTCCTGCACGTTGATGACGTTGCGATAGCTGTCGAGCGAGACGCGCTGCGGGATGGCGGAGCCGAATGCTCGGATGCGCTCGGGAGTGACCTCGCGCAGATGAAAGGCATAGGACTGGAGGTGGTTCTCGAACAGCCAGCTCGCAGTGAAGCCGGTGAGGTCCCAGGGCGAGCGCGCGATGGCGGCCTCGATGTCGCCGAACGGCCCCAGGACAGAGTCATTCATGACCAAAAGATCTGCACCGGGTGAGCGACCGGCGACTTCCGCCAGCGCGAGCGAATAGGCCGAGAAATCGAACCCTCGCAAGCCCTTCCAGTACAAGGCGTCGGCGCTGCCTTCGAGGACGGCAAGGTCTTCTGCTCGGGGAGCCGCCGCGATAGCGAGCAGCCCGCCCGGCAGCGCGCGCAGCTGTTTCAGGGTGAAGCGATGCGCGGGCGTTAGCTGCCCGTCCGGCAAATAGAGGAAATAGCAGTTCCAGCGCGATCGCCGCGTTACCGGCAGGAGCGCACGATACGGCGGGGCAGGGCGGAACCCCATCAGGAACGACTTCGCACGGCTGAGCCGCGACAACAGTGTGGGGCTCGACGGGACGAAGCTCCAGTCGCGGCAGAGCTCGGATGGAGGCGCGCGCCGCAGGCCTGCAGCGAACGACGAATCCGCGTTCATGGGAGCGACGGCGGGCCGTGGCGTCGAGGAGACGGCGCAATCACGGCTTTGCGGCCGCAGGCGCGATCGGCGCGATCTTCACATCGGAGATCCACGGCGCTGCGGCGCCCGCCTCGCCAGGCTCTCCCGGCACCGCCTGTATCGACAACCACTGGAAACCGCAGGTCGCGGGAACCGCGAAATCGACTTCGATGCGCCGGCCTTCCTCGGGAGCGGCGGGCAGTCGATAGCGGAGCAGTTCCGCATTCCCAACCGCGCAGCGCACCGTGACGCTCGGCCCCGTGCTGCCTGCAGCCGTTATTCCGCCTGTAAGCGCCTGGAGCCGAAACTGTCCGCCGCCAAGGTGCAGCAACTGGGTGGCCGCATCCCCGGCGGCATCGGGCGCTGCCGGCATCAGTAGCACCGTCGCTTCGGTCCCCGGAACCCGTTGGCAAGGCTCGGGTCGCAGCGCCGCATTGTCCGTATATTGCCAGCCGAACGGCGGCAGGGGAGTGTCGGAGCAGAAATTGGGGTCCTGCACGCGTGCTGCGGAGCCGCCGGCCCGCGTGAAGGACTGCCAGGCCAGATCAGGTCGGCCCATAGCCGCCATCCGGGACAGCGCACGCGAGAGCAACTGCCGCTCCTGTGGGTCACCCGCATTCAGGTTACGTGCCGCAACTTGGTTCAGCGTCACGGCGGAGGGCGCTTCCCAGGCCACTTTCGTCAGGAATTCGGCGCGCCAATCCGGGGCGGCGCGCAGGATCCGGGTAAGCTCGGCAGCGATCGCAGGGTCTTCGCTGGCGCTCATGAGTACGCTCATCAGCTTTTCGCGGCTGTCGCGCGAGGTGCGCATGGCGATGTCGTAGTGGCGAAGCGCGCCAGGCACGTCGCCGCGTTCGACGCTGCGTTCCAGAAGCCAGAGCTGGGCCTGCAGATCGCGCCGCGAAAGCTTCTCGCTGCGCTCGAGCATCGTCGCGGCGCGGTCGTTCCGTTGGTTTACGGACTCGATCAGCGCGAGCGCCGCCAGCGCCGTCACTTCGGTCGGATCGCGCCGGAGCGCGGCATGAGCCAGGTCGCGCGCCTGTTCCTGCGCGGCCGCGGAGGGGAGGCCCCCGGTCGCAAGCGGCCCTAGGACGAGCCGCTCCGCCAGCTTCGCCTTCGCCGTCGCGTCGTAGGGGGCATAGCGAAGCGCCGTCTCGGGGTTCCTCGTCCCGAACACCCCCGCGGCGGTGACGGACGCCGTAGCCAGCGCTGCTCCGAGGCCGAGCACCGACAGCGCGGCGAGGCGCGCAGATTGCCTGGCCCCTGGCATGACCTCAGCTCAGCTTGGACGATTCGGTGCGGCCATAGCCGTAGCCATAGCCGTAGCCATAGCCATAGCCATAGCCATAGCCATAGCCGACACGCTTCGGATTGTAGCGCGTCAGCACCGCGCCCAGCAGGTGCGCGCCGCCGGCCTCAAGCCGTCCGAGCGCCACCTTTACGGCATTGGCGCGGCTCATATGGGCGCGAAGCACGAACACGGAACCCTCGACGCGGCTGGCAAGGAGAGGCGCATCGGCGAGGCCCATGACGGGCGGAGAGTCGATTACGACATGGTCGTACAACTCTCCGAAGCGCGCCAGGAGCGTATCGAGGCGCCCGCTGCTGAGCAGTTCGGCCGCACTCGGCGGCTGCGGACCGGCCGGGAGAATGCCGAACCCTTGTTCCGGCGTGAGAACGAACTTTTCGATGTCGTCGCTGCCGGCGAGCAGATTGCTGAGACCCCCGTCGTTCGGCAGCCCGGCAAGATGGTGAACCGACGGCGAGCGCATGTCGCCATCGACGAGCAGCACCGACTTGCCGGTCCGGCGCAGCACCCGTGCGAGCGCGTAGGCAGTGGTCGACTTGCCTTCCGCCGGCTGGGTGCTGGTGACCAGCAGGCTGCGAGGCAGGCCGTGATCGGTCGCGAACGTGAGGCTGGTGAAGATCGCCAGATAGGCTTCGGAGAGATCCGACTTCCTGTCTTCCAGCGCCGCCACCGCGTCGTCGGTCTTGGTATCGGGGACCAGGCCGAGCAGCGGGAGCTGGAGCACCCGTTTGACCTCGGACGGATCGTCGATCGCATCGTTGAGATGCTCCAGGAGAACCGCGAGCGCGCCGCCGAGGCCGAGACCGATGAGCAGGGCGACTGCCAGGTTGATCAGGAAGCGAGGGCTGCTCGGGCGTTGCGAAATTTGCGCAGGATCGACGACCGAGATGTTGTTGACGCCCACGCCGCCGGCGACGCCGATCTCTTTATAGCGCTGCAGCAGCGCGTTATAGAGCTCGCGGTTCGTGTCCACGTCGCGCTGGTAGATATTGTACTCGATGCCGCGACGGCGGAGATCGAGCAACCCGCTCTTGAGCTGGTTGACGCGCTCCTGCAGGCGCTTTTCACGATCGACGGCGGCGCGATAGGTGCTCTGCAGCGTGCCGCTCACCCGGGCTTCCTCGCGCCCGATCGCGCTGTCGAGCGCGCCGATCTGCTGCTGCAGCGCACGCGCCGCCGGATAACCGGGTTCGAACTGGGTCAGCAAACGGCTGTATTCCGCCGCAAGCTCGGCGCGCTTCTCGCGCATCCCGGCGATAGCCTGGTTCTGCAGCGTTTCGGAAACCGTCGCTCCCGAGTTACCCAGACGGCTCTGCGCCTGGACGCGGTCCGCGGTCGCCTGGGCGAGTTCACGGTTCAGCGCGACGAGGTCATCAGCCACGATCGAGCGTTCCCCGGTGCTGCTGTCGCCCGCCTGCCCCGAGTTGGCGGGAAGGTTGATGATCTGCTGCTGCGACGCATAGGCGACGAGCTTGCGCTCCGATTCATCCAGCTTGACGCGCAGCTGCCCCAGCCGGCTCTCGAGGAAGCTGCGCGCATAGGCGGTCGCATCATATTTGCGGCGCAGCGTCGTCTCGATGAAGTTCTGCGCCCACGATTGGACGACGGTCGCCGAAAAAGCCGGATCCGGGCTCGTGTAGGAAATCGTCACCAATCGCGAGAGGCGGATCGGGTTCACTTCAAGCCGCTTGAGCAGCAGCCCGCCGGCAATCTCGGCACGCCGTTCGCGCGACGGCGCTCCCGGCTTCAGTCGGCCGTTGTCGAACCACTCGCTTGCCGAGCGGAAACCGGCGCGTTCGAAGAACTTGGGGTCTTCAGGCAGGCGCAACGACACTGCTACGCGTTCGGCGAGCGCCTGCGATTGCAGCAGGCTGTACTGGGTCTGGTAAAATTCCAGGTCGACCGGCGTGGTCTTGGGCTCGACGCCTTCGACGCTCACGATGTTGAAACCGTCGCGCTGGATCTCCAGCGTGCTCTTCGACGTATATTGTGGCGTCATCGACAGGGTGATGATTACCCCGATGATGAAGCACGACGCCGTCGAGGCCGCGATGAGCCATTTGCGGCGCCAGAGCAGGTCGCGATACTGCGTCACCAGCGAAATCTTCGATGGCAGGCGCGTGGCACCCTCGGGCTGGTCCGCCGATCGCGGAGTTTCGGCCGCGGAGTGCGCTTCGTTGCGCCGGAAGGAGATTTCGTTCATCGGAGCTGGGCTTTCCACGCTTTACTGCAGCAACGCAATGAGAGGAGCCGAAAGAATCGGCGCGCTGTTGATGATATCCCGGAAGATCCGGCGAGCCTGGGAGGTTCCGACCAGCACCACGTCGTTGGCGAACACTTCCGGGTCCGAATAGAGGCCCTGGCGGATGGCGCGCACGTCATAGAGGGCGGCATAGCGCTTTCCCTCCACCGAGCGCAGCACCACCACATGCTTCATGTTGGCGAATTCGGTCACACCGCCGGCGCGGGCGATCGCGCGCATGAGCGTGAGTTTGCCGGCCGCGGGAATCGCGCCGGGGCTCTTGACCTCGCCGTCGACGGTGACGACCTGGCTGACCGCTTCGACCACGTTCACCGACACCTGCGGATTGCGGACATGGTTCTGCTTGAGCAGCGTGCCGACCTGCGTTTCGAGCTCGTTAGCCGACACGCCCGACACTTCCATCGAACCGATCAGGGGCAACGAAATCCGGCCGCTGGCGTCGATCTGCACTACCCGCGAAAGCTCTGGCAGCCCGAAGACGTCTACGGAAACCTTGTCGTAGGGCCCCAGCACATAGGCGCGCGTGAGATTGGAAACGTCTTCTCGCGTCGGCGGCGGCAGAGTATCGGCGTTAACGACGCTCAGCGTTTCAGTCGAACGAAGTTCCTGCGAAGAGGCACAGGCGGCCGTGACTAACGTAGCCGCCAGTGCAAGGTAGAGTTTCATCGGGACCTCATTTGTGGACATGGTCGCGAGCAGCTGCACGCGCAGACGAATAGGAGTGATGTCGGGGCCCGGAAGCTACCGAGTTCGCCGGGGACTTATCAGCTTGCCGCGTGGTGCTCAACCATGTCACGCACACGCCGAACAGGCAGCCGAGCAATGGCGTGCGAAGCGGGTAATCGGCTGTACTCGCAAGCAAAAGTATCAGCACGAATACTGCTCCGAGCAACGCCAGCCGGTCCCTTGCGCGGAAAGCCTCCATGCTGCGGCGTGCGAACCATGCCAAAAAGCCGACAAGCAATGCGGCTGCGGCCAGGCCGCCGGTCATCAGCAGCTCCATAAGGTCGTTGTGCGCATGGTTTAGATAGGTCGGCTTGAGGTCCTGGAACGGCTCGTAGATTCGGAACAGAGGGTCGAACGTTCCCAGGCCCGAGCCGAGCAGGAAGTGATCCTTCACCATCTGCACATAGAGCCCGAAATTCGCGATGCGGCTCTCGCTCGCATATTCCCGGCCCGTGAGTCGGGTGAGCGTCGAGGCGCGCTGATAGTTCAGCAATCCATACAGCGCGGAGACCGCAACTACCGATACGATGATCAAGAGCAGCGCGTAGCGACGCCCTTTGGGTCCGCCCAGCCGGCCCGGGCGGAATAGCGCCCCGGCGGACGCGATCCCGACTATGGCAAGCGCCAGACCGGCGCGCGAACCGGTGACCAGGATCATGATCATCAGCAGCAGGCAGCCGCCGATCGTGATCGCGAGTCGCCATACCGAGCCTAGCCGCTGGGTGCTGGTCGAGGAGAGGAGAACCGCCAGTAGCGGCATGGCTGCGGCCAGCAGGGCTGCCTGATGGTTGCGGTTGGCGAAGAGCCCGACTGCGATGCCGTTGTTGGTGATTTCATAGAGGTGATACGGGCTTTCCTCGCCCGCAGTGAGTTGCAGGGCCCCCAGCAGCACGCTCACCAGCACGCCCGCAGCGAGCACCCAGAGCAGGAGTTCGTGCTGGCTGGTGCGCAGGCGCGCGGCCAGCAGCATCGCGGCGGCAGGAACGATGAGTCCGATCAGGCTCGCAAGCGTCAGGTCGGGCGCAATGCTGATCGGACGCCAGGTCGCGGGCTGGCCGATGGCGGCCGCGGTTTCGGCGAACATCGCGCGTCCCGGCAATTGTTCCCAAATCGCGGGAGGCAGTGGGATCAACTGGGCGACGTGAATCGCTGCGAACAGCGCCAGCAACAGCAATGGGGTTCGCAGCGTGCGCATATCCTCGACGCGAGCACGAGCCGCCGCGACCACGAGGAGCACCGCTGCCGCGGGTTGGAGATAGAGCAGCGACGTCACGTCGTTGCGCGATCCGCCGCCGCCGAGGAAGCACAGCAGCAGAAGGGCAAGCATCAAGCCCAGATCGACAACGGGCGCGGGCATGCCTGGGGTGCTCCTGAAACGACCCGCTGCCTTGTCCACGCGCGCTTGCTCCGATGGTTGCTGGGTGCCGCTCGCCAAGAGGCGGGGCGGCTGCCGAGGTTAGGCTTCGTCGTCCGTAACGACCAGCCCGAAAAAGGGTGGGCCCCGGAGCCCTAGACCAGCGTGCAGTGCCAGCCAATAGGCAGAGTGCCGCAATCGGCCGCATGATGGGGCGAGCCGAGCACTCCGCGCTTGAAAAATGGGATTTCCGCTGATAGGTGGCCTCAACGACGCCGCAACCCATGTTCCGGCGAACCCTATTCTATTGAATTTGATCGGAGCTGTACGGCCTTATGCAAATCATCGTTCGCGACAACAATGTCGACCAGGCGCTGCGGGCGCTCAAGAAGAAGCTGCAGCGTGAGGGCGTCTATCGCGAGATGAAGCTCCGCCGTCACTATGAGAAGCCCAGCGAGAAGCGCGCCCGTGAGCGTGCCGCTGCGGTCCGTCGTGCCCGCAAGCTCGAGCGCAAGCGCATGGAGCGCGACAGCGCCCGGTAAGAATCCTGCGCTTCGGTGCAGTTTTCTTTCACGATTCGCGTGAAAAGTGCGAAGTTAAGCGGCGGAACGCCGTGTGGGGAAATGACTCGATGTCCGTGACCGCCGTTCCGCTCCAGCCCGTCAAGCGCGCCTACAAGGTCTGGCTGTGGATCGGCGTCGTCGCCGCGATCCTGCTCGCCTTCGCGCTTGCCTGGGCGGGCACTCGCACCGCGGTCGTCGCGCGCTACTCGCCCGAGGAATTCCTCGCCTGGAACAAGGGCCAGCCCGGCGTCCAGACGACCGCCTCGGGCCTGCAGTACCAGGTGCTCCAGGCAGGCGAGGGCCCCACGGCCGCCGAGCAGGACGGCGTGGTGCTCGAGATCGTCGGCACGCTTCGCAACGGCACCGAGTTCCAGCCCAAGACGCCGATGCGCTTCCAGGTTGGTCAGCCGATGATCCCCGGCTTCACCGAAGGCGTGAAGCTGATGAACAAGGGCTCGAAGTACCGCTTCTGGCTCCCGCCGAACCTCGGTTACGGCGCCGAGCCTGGCAGCCAGAACGAGCTCGCCAAGGAGGTCCTCATCTTCGACGTCGAGATGAAGGAACTCGTCCCCGCCTCGGTCATCCAGCAGATGATGATCCAGCAGCAGATGATGCAGCAGCAACAGGGCCAGGCTCCGGGCCAGGGCGGTGCGCCCGAAGGCGCCCCGGGCGAAGCGCCGCAGCGCTGATTTCGCTCAGGCTGCGGTGTCCAACACCCAGCGCTGGTTCCCCTCGAACCCCATCGCAGTGAGCTTGCCGCTGGCATAGGCACCTGTGTCCAGGCCGATCCGGTGCGGCGTCAGTTCGGCCTCTTTCGTCACGGTGTGCCCGTGGACGATAACCTTCTCAAGCGGCCCTCGGTGATCGAGGAACTCGGACCGGATCCATCGTAGATCGCTGATCTCCTGATCGCCCAGGCTCCTGTCCGGCCGTACGCCGGCGTGTACAAAGGCATAGTCGCCGACCACGATCAGGTCCTCGAAGCCCTTGAGAAAGGCGATATGCTCCTGCGGTACCCGCGCGCGGAGCAACTCAAGCAGCTCAGGATAATCACAGTCGCGATATTCACGCTCGGTGACGCCATAACTCAGGATGGTCTCCCGACCGCCGATCCGAGTGAAGAAGGCGAGCATCTTCAGATCGCCCGCGAGCGCCTTGAGGAAGACTTCCTCGTGGTTGCCGAGCAGGAAGCGGGTTTTGCGGCTACCGCGGCTGAGTTCTAGGGCGCGTTCGACCACTTGCGCCGATTGCGGACCGCGGTCGATTAGGTCTCCGAGGAGAAAAATTTCGCTCTCGCCTGCGCTTCGCTGCGCATCGTCTCGCGCGATCTGGACGAGAAGTGCATCCAGCAAGTCTAGGCGACCGTGAATGTCGCCAATCGCGTAAATCCTTCTGCCGGCCGGTATGGAGGCGACAGGTTGTCGGGCTGCGGTCCGCCCTCGAAAGAGACGCGCGATCATGGCTGTGGAACGCCGGAACAAAGAATGAGCACGCAAATACTCATATCAGCCCAAAACAAAAGTGGCGGCCTTTTCAGGCCGCCACTCGTAACTCGTGATACCGAGCAGCTACTAGGGGCTGTCGGGATCGTCGTCGTTGTCGGCGAGCGCAATCGCGCCACCGATGATCGCGGCAGTGGCGAGCACGCCGATGATCACGGCCGGCCGAAGGTCGCTGTCCTTCTCGCTGGCGGTCGCAGCGCGCGACAGCGACAGCTTGGAGGCCGGAGCCGCCACAACCGGCGTCGCCGCCATGGTCACGACGGCAGCTGCCGTCAGAAGCTTTGACAACATTCTTATTACTCCCTCTTCAAGCTCCGGTGCTCTCGTCAGGAGGTCCTATGGCACAGGAGCCCCCAAACGGCAACACCTCAAAATCCAGGCTCCGGACAAGAACGCCCAGCCGTTGCCTGAACGCAACACAGGTTCGGTTGAACTCCGAACTTCTTAGCCCACAACCCCGACCCGTGCTGCGAGCACATGAGTGGTCATAGCGCAGCGCACCATTGCAGCCAAGTGGGTTAAGGAAAGATGTTGAGACAATTGGCGCGGCGCTCCCTATGAAGCTATGCGGTTGCCCTTCAAGGCAAAGATCGGGGTATACAGGGGTATGCGCAATTCCAGTCGCCGAAACACCTCCACTACGATCCGCCATAAATCAGGCATCGCTGCAATCGCCGTGCTGCTGTTCTTCGCATTTGCGTCAGAATCGCTGGCGCAGCGCAGCGTGAACGAATCGAGCGAGCTGTTCGAATCGGTACGCACGGCGGATCTCCGCCTGGCGACGATCGGTTGGCGGCTGGCGTCCACGAACGCGCGGCTCTGCGACCGGCAGGAGCCTGGCACCGGGCTCCAGATCCATACGCTCGATCAGTTCGATTCGACGAACCGTCCCGCGGCCCAGGCGCACTTCGGCTTCGCTACACCCGTCGCGATCGAGGGCGTGGTCCCGAGTAGCCCGGCTGCTCAGGCGGGGCTGCGCGCCGACGATTCGCTCGTCCGCGTCGGGACGGTGGACATGGCCGCGCTCGACGGAAAGCCGGGCACCACCCAGCGGCTGGTCGCCGCCCAGCTCGCGATCGCCGCGCTGCCGCTGGACGCTCCGATCGAAGTGGAGGCGATCCGCGCGGGCGCGCCGGTGCACGTCACCGTCCAGCCCGTGCCGGTCTGCAAGTCGCGCTTCGAGCTTCGGCTCGCCGACGACTTCAACGCCTCGGCCGACGGCACGATGGTCCAGATCAGCGCGCGCTTCCTCGACGACTATCCGGAGGAGCAGTTCGCCGCTGCGGTCGCGCACGAATTCTCGCACAACATCCTGCACCATCGCGACCGGCTCGAAGCGCGCGGTGTGACCTGGGGGCTGCTCTCGGGCTTCGGCGCCAACGTCAAATATTTCCGTCAGACCGAGATCCAGGCGGACCTGCTGTCGGTCTATCTGCTCGCCAATGCCGGCTATTCGCCGCGTGCGCCGATCGCCTTCTGGCGCAAGTTCGGGCCGAGCGGCGGGCCCTCGATCTTCCGCAGCCGCTCGCATCCGCAGTGGCGCGACCGCATCGCGACGCTGGAGGCGGAAGTCGCGAAGCTCGAGACGATCTCGGCGCGGCCGGCGATCCCGGCGCTGATCGCCGAGCGCAGCCAGCCGCTGAGCGGCGACTGGCAGTCGCTGCTGATCCGCAGCCGCTAGCCGACCAGGCGCAGCGGCTCGGCGGCGGCGGGGCGGGGCTGGTCGGGCCAGATGCCGCGCGTGTCATAGACCTGCTTGCCCACGCGCTCGTCGAGCGGGATCGAGCGGAACACGTCATGGTCGACGAGCACGACCAGCGTTTCGCAATCCTCGAGCGCCGCATCGACGTCGATCAGCGTCGCGCCGGTGCCGTCGAACGCCGCGGGCAGGGCGGCAGCATAGGGCTCGACGATCGTGATCCGCTCGCCGAAGCGGCGGGCCAGCGCCTCGGCGACCTTGAGCGCGGGGCTCTCGCGGAAATCGTCGATGTTCGCCTTGAAGGCGAGGCCGAGGCAGGCGACGCGGCCGTGCGGGCGGCTTTCGACCAGCGCCGCGGCCTCCGCGATGACATGCTCGACCTTGCCGTCGTTCACTTCGCGCGCGGTGCGGATCAGCGGCGTCCGATCGGGCGCGGCGTTGACCAGGAACCAGGGATCGACCGCGATGCAGTGGCCGCCGACGCCAGGACCCGGCGACAGGATGTTGACGCGCGGATGGCGGTTGGCGAGGCGGATGACTTCCCACACGTCGACGCCCATGCGGTCCGCGACCAGCGACAGCTCGTTGGCAAAGGCGATGTTGACGTCGCGGAAGGCGTTTTCGGCGAGCTTGGTCATCTCCGCGGCCTTCGCCGAGGTGGTGACGCAGGCACCGCGGACGAAGCGGCGATAGAATTGGAGTGCCTTGCGCGCGCAGCGCGGCGTGACGCCGCCGATCACGCGGTCATTGTCGATCAGCTCGACGAGGATGCGGCCCGGCAGCACGCGCTCGGGGCAATAGGCGATCGCCACATCGGCGCTGCCGGTGCAATGGCCGGGGATCCTGAGGTCGGGGCGAAGCTGCGCGAGCAGCTCGGCGACCTTCTCGGTCGTGCCCACCGGCGAAGTCGATTCGAGGATGACCACGTCGCCGGCCTTGAGCACCACCGCGACATTGGTCGCCGCCTTGAGCACATAGCCGATATCGGGCGCGTGGTTCTCGCCGAAGGGGGTGGGGACGGCGATGACGAACACGTCTGCGGGCTCGATCTGGAGCGAGGCGCGCAGGTTTCCGCGCGCGACCACGCCCGAGACGAGGCCGTCGAGGTCGATCTCCTCGATATGGACCTTGCCCGAGTTCACCGTCTCGACAACGTGCGGATGGACGTCGACGCCCAGCACCTTCGCGCCGGTACGTGCGATCACAGCGGCGGTGGGCAGGCCGATATAGCCTAGGCCGAGTACGACTACCTTGAGCTCAGAGTCCGAAACCATGCGCGACGATCCCCGCAATGCGCTGTGCGGCCTGTCCGTCGCCAAAGGGATTATGGGCGCGGGCCATGGCCGAATAGGCCGGGGGTACGTCGAGCAGGGTTGAGATTTCGGAAACGATCCGATCGGGATCGGTGCCGACGAGCTTGGCAGTGCCCGCGGCGACGCCTTCGGGCCGCTCGGTGGTTTCGCGCATCACCAGCACCGGCTTGCCGAGCGCGGGGGCTTCCTCCTGCACCCCGCCCGAATCGGTGAGCACGACTTCGGCCATGCCGAGCGCGCGGATGAAGTGCGGATAGTCGAGCGGGGCGATGCGCGCGATGTTGGGCCGGTCGCCGAGCAGCGCGTCCATCACCGACACGACATTGGGATTGGGGTGCATCGGGAAAAGGATCGCCGTGTCCGCGCGATCGGCGATGCGCGCGATCGCGTGCGCGATGCCGCCCATGCCGTCGCCGAAATTCTCGCGCCGGTGAGTGGTGACGAGCACGATCCGCTTGCCGGCGAAGCGATCGGCGACGCCGTCCAGATCGGCGGCGAGCACTGGATCGGCCTCGATCCGCGCGCGCGTGGCGTGGAGCGCATCGATCACGGTGTTGCCGGTGACGTGGATGGTCTCGGGATCGACATTCTCGCGGCGAAGCGCCTCGGCGGCGGTGTCGGTCGGGGCGAAATGCTGGTCGGCGATCGGCGCGACGATGCGGCGATTCACTTCCTCGGGCCAGGGCTGGTAGATGTCGCCCGAGCGCAGCCCGGCCTCGACATGGCTCACCGGTATCTTGCGATAATAGGCGGCGAGCGCGCCGACCATCGCCGTGGCAGTGTCGCCCTGCACGATCACGCGGTCGGGCTTCTCGGCGTCCATCGCCTGGCCGAGGCCGGTGAGCAGCCGCGCGGTGAGCGCGTCGAGCGACTGGCCGGGCGTCATCAGGTCGAGGTCGATGTCGGGCGTGATGCCGGCGATCGCCAGCACCTGATCGAGCAGGCCGCGGTGCTGCGCGGTCACGCAGCTGCGCACCTCCAGCCCGCCGTGCGCGCGCAGCGCGCCGATGACGGGGAAGAGCTTGATGGCCTCTGGCCGGGTTCCGAAGACGATCAATATCCTGGGCGCGCGCATGGCGCCCTTCTAGCGGCAGAGGCTTAAGACAAGCTTCTCAGCTGGCCATCCGCATCGTTCGCGCGAAATCGAGCGAGCGCGTCTGGAGCGAGCCGTCGAAATATTCGATCGTCCGCGTCAGCCCTTCGCGCAGCTGGATCTTGGGCTCCCAGCCCAGCACCTGCTTGGCCTGGCCGATGTCGGGCCGGCGCTGGCGGGGGTCGTCGGCCGGGAGCGGCCTGTGGACGATCTGCACGTCGGTGCCGACCAGGTCGCGGACCATCTCGGCGAGCTCGAGCATCGTGAACTCGCCGGGATTGCCCAGGTTCATCGGGCCGATCACCTGCGCGGGGCTGTTCATCATCGCGATCAGCCCGTCGACGAGGTCGTCGACATAGCAGAAGCTGCGCGTCTGGCTGCCGTCGCCATAGATGGTGATCGGCTCGCCGGTGAGCGCCTGGACGATGAAGTTGGAGACGACGCGCCCGTCGCCCGGATGCATCCGGGGGCCATAGGTGTTGAAGATGCGCACCACCTTGGTGTGCAGACCGTGCTGGCGGTTATAGTCGAAGAACAGCGTCTCGGCGCAGCGCTTGCCTTCGTCGTAGCAGGAGCGCGGCCCTACCGGGTTCACATTGCCCCAATAGCTCTCGGGCTGGGGGTGAACCGACGGGTCGCCATAGACTTCGCTGGTCGAGGCCTGGAGGATCGTCGCCTTGGTGCGCTTGGCGAGCCCCAGCATGTTGATCGCGCCCATCACGCTGGTCTTGGTCGTCTGGACCGGATCGGCCTGGTAGTGGATGGGGGAGGCGGGGCAGGCGAGATTGAAGATCTTGTCGACTTCCACATAAAGCGGGAAATTGACGTCATGGCGCAGCAGCTCGAACTTGGGGCTGCCGAGCAGATGCTCGATGTTCTGGCGTCGGCCCGTGTAGAAATTGTCGACGCACAGGACTTCGCACCCGCGCATCAGCAGCCGGCTGCAGAGATGGGACCCGATGAACCCGGCGCCGCCGGTCACGAGAATGCGATTCGGCTCGATCAGGCTCATCGGCGCATCCCTCTTCCTCTATGTAGCGATGCGGGCCCAACGAACCGTCTGCGGCTTTGCTCCCCGGCTTGATTGCCCGCCGTGCAACGGGCATTGCGGCCTCCGCGGTTTGCCCGGCCGCGCTCAGGAGAGTTGAATGATCAAGCCGCTACGCAAGGCAGTCTTCCCCGTCGGCGGACTCGGCACCCGCTTCCTCCCCGCGACCAAGGCGATGCCCAAGGAGATGCTCCCGGTCGTCGACCGGCCGCTGATCCAGTACGCCGTCGAGGAGGCGATGGAGGCGGGGATCGAGCAGATGATCTTCGTCACCGGGCGCGGCAAAAGCGCGATCGAGGACCATTTCGATATCGCCTTCGAGCTCGAGACGACGATGCACGAGCGCGGCAAGTCGCTCGACATCCTCGATGCGACGCGGCTCAAGCCCGGCGCGGTCGCCTATGTCCGCCAGCAGGAGCCGATGGGGCTCGGCCATGCGGTGTGGTGCGCGCGCGACATCGTGGGCGACGAGCCCTTCGCGGTGCTCCTCGCCGACGACTTCATGGTCGGCACGCCCGGCTGCCTCAAGCAGATGGTCGACGCCTACAACAAGGTCGGCGGCAATTTGATCTGCGCCGAGGAAGTGCCCGACGACCAGACGCACCGCTATGGAATCATCACGCCGGGCGCGCGCGACGGGGCGCTCACTGAGGTGCAAGGGCTGGTCGAGAAGCCGGCGCCCGGCACTGCGCCTTCGAACCTGTCGGTGATCGGCCGCTACATCCTCCAGCCCGAGGTGATGCGCGTGCTCGAAGGGCAGGGGACCGGCGCGGGCGGCGAGATCCAGCTCACCGATGCGATGGCGCGGATGATCGGCGACCAGCCGTTCCACGGCGTCACCTTCCAGGGCACGCGATACGATTGCGGCGACAAGGCGGGCTTCATCCAGGCCAATATCGCGGTGGCGCTGGCCCGCACGGACATCGGGCCCTCGGTCCGGGAGTTCATCGCCCGTTTGTAGGCGGTCCACCTCGCTTGGGGCACGACTCCCGAACCCGCGACAATTGGCCTAAAGTGCCGCCCGACTCGAGCAAAAGGGACATGCCATGAACGAGGCAAGGGAGAAGGAGCTCGAAACCGCGGCGGCTTCGGCGCAGGTGGCACCCCCGCGAACCGATCAAGGCCCGGAAGACAAGCCTCCGGTGCGCGCCTATTCTTTCGACGGATGGGGGTTGGTGCCGCTGGACCTGGCGGACGCCTGAGCGCGGCTTATTGGCCGTAATGCTCGCGGTACCAGCGGACGAACTGCGGCACGCCCACGCTAGGCGGAATGGCCGGCACGAAACCGGTCAGCTGTTCGAGCAGCTCCGATGAAGCTTTCGTTGCAGGAACATCGCCTTGCTGCATCGGCATGAAGTTCTTCTTGGCCGGTTGGCCGAGCGCCTTCTCGAGCTCCCCGATATATTCCATCAGCGGGGTGGGCGTCCCGCCGCCAATGTTCACGATCCTGAACGGTGCGACGGGCGACAGGCTGTCTCCGTCGACTGGGTGGGAACCGGGCACGGCGTCGGTGAGGCGCACGATTGCTTCGACGAGATCGTCGATATAGGTGAAATCGCGCACCATCTGTCCGTTGTTGTAAACGTCGATGGCGTCCCCCGCGAGAATGGCTTTGGTGAATTTGAATAACGCCATATCGGGGCGTCCCCACGGACCATAGACCGTGAAGAAGCGGAAGAAGGTCATCGGCGTGCGGAACAGATGGCTGTAGCTGTGCCCCATCAGCTCGGTCGCGCCCTTTGTTGCCGCATAGAGGCTGAGCGGGGTGGCGGTGCGCTGGGTCTCGTAGAACGGCATTTCGGTATTGGCGCCGTAGACCGAGCTGGTCGCGGCCGCGAGCAGGTGTCGCACCGGATGGTGCCGGGCAAGCTCGAGCACGTTGAAGGTACCGATAAGGTTGGTGCTGATGTAGCTGTCGGGCGCGTCGATGCTGTAGCGAACCCCCGCCTGGGCGGCGAGGTGGATCACCATGTCGGGGCGGAAGTCGGCCCAGGCGGTGCCGAATGCTTCGCGATCCTCGATCGAGACACGTGCGACCGAAAACCTCGGATTGTTCTCCAGCATCTCGGTGCGGCGCTCCTTGAGCGACACGTCGTAATAGGGCGTGAAATTATCGACACCCAGCACCGTCGCGCCTTCCTGGAGCAGCCGGCTGCAGGTGTGGAAACCGATGAAACCCGCCGATCCCGTAACAAGTACCCGCTTTGTGCCGTTGGTCATGAAGTCTCCCGCTGCTGGCGCGACATTTGCCGCGCCGTCTGCAAGATCGCGCCCGTCAAGTCCAGTTGGCGATTTGGCCGCATGCCGGGCAGCCGGGGTCCTTCGGCAGGTTGAGCGTGCGGAAGCGCAGCGCCAGCGCGTCGACCAGCAGCAGCTTGCCCGCGCTATCCTCGCCGAAGGGCGCGCAGGCGCGGATCGCCTCGAGCGCGGCCAGGCTGCCCATCACGCCCGTCAGCGCGCCGAGCACGCCCTGTTCGGCGCAGGTCATCTCCGGCCGGTCCGGATCGGCGCCGACGAAGCAGCGATAGCAGGGCTTGCCCGCCTCCCAGCCGCGGAAGACGCCGAGCTGGCCCTCGAACTCTCCCACGGCGGCCGAGACCAACGGGATGTGCAGGCGCAGCGCCGCGTCGGCCACGGCGAGCCGAGTCGAGAAATTGTCCGATCCGTCGAGGATCGCCTGCGGCGCGAGCCGCTCGAGCAGTGCTTCGACATCGTCCGCGCCGATGCGCGTGCGGATGCCCTCGAAGACCACGTGCGGGTTGAGCCGCTGCACTGCCTCGGCCGCGGCCTCCACCTTGGCCTGGTCGATCTGGTCCGTCCCGTAGAGCGTCTGGCGCTGGAGGTTGGACAGCGACACGGTGTCGTCGTCGATCGCCGTGATCCGCCCGACTCCCGCCGCCGCGAGATACTGGATCGCCGGCGAGCCGATGCCTCCGGCACCGATCAGCACGACATGGGCCGCGCGCAGCCGGGCCTGGCCGGCACCGCCGACCTCGCGCAGCACGATGTGCCGGGCGTAGCGCTCGAGTTCCGCGTCGCTGAGCATCACCGCGGCCAGCTGAAGCTGAGGTCGGCGCGATACCATTGCGGCGCGCTGGCGTTGCGCGGCAGCAGGTTGTTCCGCGCGAAGCCCGCCGCGAGCGCGGCGGCGAATTGCTCCACCGTCGGGCAGTCGATCGCGCGAGGCACCACCGTGCGGATGCCGCCGGCCTCGTCGACCAGCACCGCGACTCCCACCACCAATGTCTGGAGCCGCGCTCCCGGGGCAGCGGGCGCGGGGACCGGGCATTTGCGCGCCTTGACTTCGCGCGCGACGAAGCCGTGCATGTCCGGAGTCACTACGGGCGGAACACGATAGGGCAGCGGCGGCAAGGCGGCCCAGTCGATCGCGCGCGCCTGGAGCGCGGCCATGATGGCGAGGGCGGCCGTGATCATGTGCCCGTCGAGCCGAATCCCCCGATTCCGCGGATCGTATCGTCGAGCGCCTCCGCCTCTTCCAGCGCCGCCCGCTGCACCGGCGCCGGCACCAGCTGGGCGATCCGGTCCCCCCGCGCGATCGGAAAGGCCGCGTCGCCCAGATTGGCGAGGATCACCTTCACTTCGCCGCGATAGTCGCTGTCGATCGTACCCGGCGTGTTGAGGCAGGTGATGCCATACTTGAGCGCCAGCCCCGAGCGCGGGCGCACCTGCACTTCGAAGCCCTCGGGAATCGCCATGGCGAAGCCCGTGGCGACGGCATGGCGCGCGCCGGGCGCCAGGATCAGGTCCTCGGCCGAGACCACGTCCATGCCCGCGGCGCCCGCAGTGGCATAGGCGGGAAGCGGCAGGCCCTCGCCGTGCGCGAGGCGGCGGACCGCGATCCGGATCGGAGCGAGCATCAAATCTTCCTTGTCAGTGCGGCCGCCAGGCGTTCGGTGGCTGCGAGCACCTCCGGGTCCTCGAGCAGCTGGTGGCCCTTGCCCGGCACGATCCGATAGTCGGTCGCGATTCCGCGCAGCGTCAGCGCCTCGGCATAGGCGCGGGAGAATTTGACCGGAGTCACCAGGTCGTCGGCGCCGACCAGCACTGCGGCGCGGAGCTCGGGCGAAATGCCGCCCGCAGTCTTGAGCGGATCGAGCCCGGCCGAAGTGGCGGCGGGAAGCGCGCCCGCCTGCGACTGGATATGCGCGCGCCACTCCGGCAGCGCGCAGGGGCAGGCGACCAGCACGATGCCGTCGATCAGATGCGGCTGCACCCCCGCCAGATTGGCGGCGAGCGCGGCACCGCCGGCGTCGCCGACCACGACGATCCGCGCGCGCGGATAGCGGTGGCGAAGCGCGGCGATCGAGTCGCCCGCCACGGTCACTGCGCGGGTGCCATAGCCTTCGAGCGTCGGATCGAGTCCGTCGCCGCTGAGTGGCGGGAGCGCCACTGCGGCGCTTGCCGGGATCGCGCGCGCCACGGCGGCGGCGAAGCGGCGATTAATATCGGGCGTGGCGGCAGAGTCCCCGTCGGTCAGCACCGCCACGACTGTCTGGATGCCGGCGCCGCTGGCTGGCCCGAACACGTCGCCCGCAGGTGCGGCCGTCTTGGGCCGGGGCGAGCCCGTGGCGCACGCCGCCAGCAGCAGCGGCAGCGCGAACGCTGCCACGGCGCGGTGCCGGATAGGGCGAAGGCGAGTCATGGCCACAGGCAAGCAGATGAAATCCTATTTTGGAAGCCCCCGCGTCCAGGTCCTCAATCGACCTGGAGCGCGTCGGCGATCCGCTCCGCCAGTCGCGTCGCCACATCGGCCTTGGGGAGGCGCTCCCAGCTCTCGACCCCCGCGGCCGTGACGATGTGGATGGCATTGCTCGCGCCGCCCATAACATCCCCCGATACGTCGTTCGCCACAATCCAGTCTGCGCCCTTGCGAGTCCTTTTTGCGGTAGCGTGTTCGATCACCTTCTCGGTCTCGGCCGCGAAGCCGACGACGAGCCTGGGACGGCGCGGGCCGGAGGCGACCGCGGCGAGGATGTCGGGGTTCTCGCTGAGGCTGAGCACAGGCGGCGCGTCGCCCTTCTTGATCTTCTGGTCCGCCGCCTCGGCGCGCCAGTCGCCGACCGCCGCGACCATCACCGCGGCATCGGCGGGAAGCGCCGCCTCGACCGCCTGTGCCATCTCGCGCGCGGTCTCGACGTCGACGCGCGTCACGCCCGCCGGAGTCGGCAGGGCGACGGGGCCCGAGACGAGCGTGACCCGTGCGCCGAGCCGCGCCAGCGCCTCGGCGATCGCATAGCCCTGGCGCCCCGAGGAGCGGTTGGCGATGTAGCGCACCGGGTCGATCGGCTCGTGCGTCGGGCCTGCCGTCACGAGGACGTGCTTGCCGGCAAGGCGAGTTCCCCTTCCGCTCGCGGGAGGGGGCAGGGAAGGGGCCGTCGAAGCGAGAGCTTGTTGGATCGCGGCCAGGATCGCCTCGGGCTCGGGGAGGCGGCCGGGGCCATATTCGCCGCACGCCATCGGCCCTTCGTCGGGCTCGAGCACGGTGACGCCGTCGGCGCGGAGCTGCGCCACGTTGCGCCGCGTCGCCGCATGCTGCCACATCCGCACGTTCATCGCCGGCGCGGCGAGCACTGGCTTGTCGGTGGCGAGCAGCAGCGTGGTGGCAAGGTCGTCGGCGATGCCCGCCGCCATCTTCGCGAGCAGGTCGGCAGTGGCCGGCGCGACGACGATCAGGTCGGCCTGGCGGCTGAGCTGGATATGGCCCATCTCGGCCTCGTCCTTCAGGTCCCACAGCGTGGTGTAGACCTGGTTCTCGGACAGGGCGGCGAGCGTCATCGGCGTGACGAAATGCGTGCCGCCCTCGGTCAGCACGCAAGTGACGTGGATCCCGGCCTTGCGGCACAGGCGGACGAGCTCGCACGCCTTGTAGGCCGCGATGCCGCCGCCGACGATCAGCAGGATGCGCTTCATCGCGACACAATCTGGACGCGCAGCCGCCGCCTGTCGAGGGCGGAGGCCACCAGCTCGCGCGCCGCGTCGGGCACGAAGGCGAGGCCGACCAGGAAGGGCGGCGCGACCACCATTGCCCAATAGAAAGTGTCCGCGCGCGCGAACAGGGCGAGCAGCAGCGCGAAGGCGAAGAACAGCGACGCCGCGCGCGCGCCGAGCGGATCGCGAAGCGCCGTCCAGCCGAACAGCGCCAGCGCCACCAGGACCGCCTGGAGCCAGCCGGGCATGATCATCAGCGCGGTCGTGGCGGCGATCGAATTGACGAAGAAGCCGAAGCCGAGCAGCCCCGACCAGCCCGGCGAGACCGTGTCGAGCGGCGTCACGACTCTGGCGACGGCAGCCGCGTGGAAGCCGAGCGCGACGCCGAACAGCGCCAGCGCGAGCACCCAGCCGAGCGCCTCGCGCCTCGCGCCGTCGCGCCATGCCCAGGCGGCCATCAGGATCAGGTAGATCGCCGCGGTCTCGCGGACGAGCGCGGCGACCAGTCCGATCGCTGCGGCGTCGATCCAGCGGCCGGGCTTGCGCCGCGCGAGCGAGAGCGCGACGAGCAGTCCCGCCCAGACCTCGTGGAACGGCCAGAGATCGCCCTGCACGAACACCGCCAGCCCTCCCGCGAGCAGCGCGAGCCCGATGACGCGCGCGCGCCAGCCGCGGAGCAGCTCGGCGAACCGCGCGAACCACGCCAGCGCGGTTGAGGCGGCAAGCAGATAGAGGCTGATCGGCAGTGCGATCGGCGGCAATTGCGCCTGCACCACCGCCAGCGTGGGCAGGCGGAAGGTGATGAAGGGGCGGAGCGGGTAGTTGCCCTGCCGCAGCTCCTGCGCCGCGACGGCATAATATTGGCCGCCGTGGCGAATGCCGGCGACGATCGATTCATAGAGGAGAACGTCGCGGCGATCGTCGCCGCTGCGGCTCGCCTCGGGAGTCGAAGCCGGCGGCGCGCTGCTCCACGGCGCCGTCATCGAAGCCAGCAACAGCGCCGCGAGCAGCGCGAGCACCAGCCGCGCCCGATTGCGCGGAATGGCTGCATAACGGCTGGGCTGGGTTAGCCAGAGGGTGGCGGAACGGGCCATGCGGGCGAGGGACTACACGGGCTACGCGGCCAGTGTCGAGAGGCGCCTCGCTCGAAGGCTGGCACCGGGTGGGACGAGCGCGCTGAGGCCGTCGTTTTGAGCGAGAAGAGAAGCGGCACCGGGAGACCGGTGCCGCTCCCACCCGATCAGTTCTTGGCCAGCGTTGCGCTGAAGGTGCCGTCCGTAACGACGTTCAGATTCAGCAGATTGTCGCCATAGCTGCGGATCTGTCCGCCTGCAGTACGGACGAGACCGCTGACATTGCCTTGGATGGCCGTGTCGCTGACTGCGATGAAGGCATTCGCCGAACCCTGCGCGGTCAGTCCGTTGCCGCCGTTGTTCGTCACGTTCGATCCAGAGATCAGCACGAGAGCGGTGGGCGTTCCTGCCGGCGAGTTCACGATCACGGCACTGCCGGGGTTCTCGCTCAGCACCGTATCGTTCACGACCACGCGCAGCCCGGCTGCACCCGTGGTGCTCGATGTATCGACGCGCAGGGCCTCGCTGGCGCCCGCCGTGATCACGCTCTGCTGGATATCCACCGCAGCGGTCGCAGTGCCGGTGGGCTGGACCAGGACCCCGCCGCCGGTGTTGGTCATCGTGGTATTGTGGATTGTAGTGCGGGTGGTGGTCGAGGGATTGACCGAGACGGCGCGGCCGCTCTGGTTCATGATGAACACGTCCTCGAGCACCAGCGACTTCCCGGAAACCAGGCGCACGCCATTCAGTCCGGGGGTCGTCCCCGCGCCGTTGATCGAGATTCCGCGCAGCACCACATTGATGGTTCCCGGTGTGCCCGTCGCGCTGTCGTTGACGACGACCCCGTTGATACCGCCCGAATTGAGGATGCTGCCCATCGTTCCGGTACAATCGATCGTAATCGACTTGGTCACCGTGACCGTCCCGAAGCCGCCGGGATCGAGGCAGTCGATTTCGCCGCCCGCAGCCGTTTTGGAGATGGCACCGGCGAAGGTCTTGCAGGGCGCCGTGCGGCTGCAGGGGTTGACGTCGTCGCCGACGCCCGAAACCCAAGTTCGCGTCGCCTGCGCATAGGCAGGCTGGGCGAAACCACAGGCGAACGCAAAAGCTGCAATGCCCAGATGCAGGGCAGATTTATTGATCATGGTTATTCCCCCATTTGGTCGGTCGGAATGATCGACCGTGGTTTGTACGCTGGCTATCCCGGTGAGGATTATTCGGAAAATCGGGGCCGTCGGCTGTAGATCCGCCCCACGCCCTGCTTCCGCGACCCTGATGTCCGCCCCGAGCCCGGAACATACTTTGTTCCAGCGGCGGGAGCTTCGCATCTTTTGGCCGGACAATCCACCGAAACATGCCGAATCCCGCGGCGCAACAGGGTGAATTGGTTTTATTCAGTGTGCGCACAGTCATCGGAGCTGCCCGCAACTATCGGTCGGATCATATCAAGGCAGCGGTGAGGCATTCACTTAAGGAATGAAGAATGTGGCGGCGGACAAGCGAGTCGACGCTAAATCATTGTAAGTGTGAGATCATTCAAGTGCTACCGGTTTCCGCGATTTGGCGTTTTTGGGACAGTCCGGCGCCTGCATGTGATTGACACGGCGTTCGGAGCGATCCAAATGCGCCGCGCTCAAGCTCCAAAAGGGGCAGAATCTGGTGTGCGGGGCGCCGCCAGTCCAAGCAAATCGAAGGATCGACAGATGAAAGCCAAGTCTTTGCGCGCGGCTGCCGCATGTGCGCTTGCCGTGGCCATTGCATTTCCGTCGGCTGCGAACGCCCTGGGGTGCAACGGTGTAATCAATCCGTTGCTGGCCGGGTGCACGCGCTCGGACAACAACGACGGGCCGCAGTTCCCCTATTTCAAGGTCAACCGGATCTCCGTTCCGAGCAACCTCGCGAAGATTGAGGTGAAGGAAGGAGCGCTGATGACCCAGATCAAGGGTCGATGGTATCCTGTGCTGTCTGCCGCCAACGGCAGTGTTACGATCGTCGAAAGCGTCAACTGACGACTGGCGCGATACCGCGCGGCCAGATCACGAACATTCCTCGGGGAGGGGGTCACATGAAGAACGCCATTCTCAACCTATCGTTTATCGCCTTGGCCACGGCGCTCAGCCCGGCCGCTCATGCGCAGGTCGCCGCTGCCGAAGAGGTGGTGCTGGTGGGTGCCCAGGGGCACGACATTCACGCCGACCACAACACCAGCGGCCTGCGCATTTATGCGTCGCCTACGTTGACCACGACGCCCGACACGGCTGTCATCCAGGTGTTCGGCAACGCCTCGACGCTTCCGGGCGCGATCTACATCGACTCCGGTGCCCATAACCTCGGCGGTATCTTCTTCCGCACCGCAGGCACAGGCGGCACCATCACGGAACGGATGCGGATCAATCCGGCCGGCAATGTCGGCATCGGCACGCCCTTTCCGACGAAGAAGCTGGAAGTCGCGGGCAGCATGAAGCTGAGCGGCACGGGCAACGGCGTTTATTTCCCCGACGGCTCGTTTCTGGGAAGCGCGACCGGCACCTGGGGGAATCTCAGCGGCCAGAACGCCTGGACCGGTCAGAACACCTTCGTGAACGGCCTGTCGTCCAACGGCGTCGCCATCACCAACGTCGGCAACCCGGTCAGCGCCACGGACGCAGTGAACAAGGCCTATGCCGACGCGAACTTCGTCAAGTTCGTGCCCGGCGCCGAGCAGCTCTCGGTCGGTGACGCCAACGGCACTGCGCCGATGATCAACCTGCGCGGCGGATCGACCTGCTGCTCGGGCCCGGGCGGCCACACGCCGGCATGGTTTAAGGTGTTTCAGAATGGCAGCTTCGTCGCCACGGGCAACCTGGGCATCGGCGTCTCGCCCATGCAGGGCAAGGGCTACCGGACCTCGTGGGACAGCTACAAGGGCGCGTTCCGCTCGGGCTATGCCGACGCCGAATGGGATGACGCCAATGTCGGCTTCTTCTCCTGGGCGGGCGGCAGCAACTCGACGGCGATCGGCCTCTATGCGCTGGCGTTCGGCGACACCAACTCGGCCGAGAGCACCTCGTCGATCGTGTTCGGCAGCGGCAACCAGGTGAAGGGCGCCGCGGGCTTTTCGGCGGGTGCGGGCAACCGCGTGTGCGACACCTATGGTGTCGCGCTGGGCAACAACGCCAAGTCGGGCGGGCCGCTGATCAACGGCAAGTGCGATCCGGACAGCTTCAACATCCACGGCTTGGCCGCGGTCGCGATCGGCTACAATGTGACCGCGAACCAGGATCACACGACTGCGATGGGCAAGTTCGCTTCGAACAACAATTTCAGCGGCACCTTCGTCTGGTCCGACGGCTCGGCGACGGCTTCGGCGGACACCTTCAACAACACCGCGAACAATGAGTTCGCGGCGCGCGCGACGGGCGGCTTCCGCTTCCGCACCAACCTGGCTGGGACCACCGGGTGCAACCTGCCGGCGGGCTCGGGCGTGTGGAACTGCACGTCCAGCCGCACGACCAAGCAGAACTTCGCGACCGTCAACGGCGAGGAACTGCTCGCCAAGGTGCGCGCGATGCCGATCACGACCTGGAACTACACCAGCGAAGGTGCGCAGGTGCGCCACCTCGGCCCGGTCGCCGAGGACTTCTTCCAGGCCTTCGGCCTGGGCGTGGGCAACACCTCGATCGGCATTCAGGACCTGGCGGGCGTGAGCCTGGCTGCGGTCAAGGCGCTGGAGGAGCGTACCGCGGAACTGCAGGCCAAGTCGGTCGAAGTCGAGACGCTCCGGACCGAGCTCGGCGCCATGCGCAGCGCCAATGAAGCGCTCGAGAAGCGGCTAGAGGCGATCGAGGCGAGCCTGAAGGCGACGCCGAAGCAGTAACCCGGGGAGGGGTGGCCGCCATCGCCCGTCGGGACGCGCCGGACAGTCGGCGCTCCCGATCGCGATGGCGGCCTCAGCCGGGCACCAATACTTGGCAATGTCAGTGGCAATTGCTTCCGGATCGCGCTATTATTGACCCTTAAAGGGGGCAGGATTCTACAGCAATGACGCGTATTTATCGTCTGGCGCGGTGGCTCGGGGCGCCGCTCGGCTTCGTCTGGTCGGCAGCGGCCTCGGCACAGGATTCACTGGGAGATCCGGCCGGGTCGGGCCCGATCGTCAGCGCGGTGCGCTGGCTCGAGGGGACATTGCTCGGCACCATCGCCACCGCCGTCGCGGTGATCGCAGTGGCGACGGTGGGCTTCCTGATGCTGACCGGCCGGATCAACTGGCGCTACGGCGTCACCGTGATCCTCGGCTGCTTCATCCTCTTCGGGGCAGCGAGCATCGTCGCAGGGATTCAGTCGACGGCCAGCCTCGGGCAATAGCCGGTGGAAGGGATCGACCGCGACCCCTTGTTCGTGGCGCTCACGCGCCCGCAGATGTTCGCCGGCGTCACCTATAGCTATTTCGTCGCCAACGCGATCATCGCGACCGAGCTGTTCCTCGTGTTCCGTTCGGCCTGGGTGCTGATCGCGGCGGTGGTGCTGCACCTCGCCGGCATGGTGCTCTGCGTGCGCGAGCCGCGCTTCTTCGACCTCTGGATCGCGCGGATCGCACGCTGCCCGCGCGTCAAGAACCATGCGATCTGGCGATGCAACTCCTACCGGCCCTGACGCGCGACCCCAAGGTCATCGCCCGCGAAGCGCCGGCGGGCCGCCAGCTGCCGTACGCCCGCCATGTCGACCGTGCGACGATCGAGACGCACGACGGCCTGCTGATGCAGGTCATCCGGCTCCGCGGCTTCCTGTTCGAGACCGCTGACACCGAGGAGATCAACTACCGCAAGCGGCTGCGCGACGCGATGCTGCAGGCGATCGGCTCCTCGCGCTTCGCCATCTATCACCACGTCATCCGCCGCGAGGCCGCGGTCGAGATCGGTGGCGACCACCGCGACGATTTCTCGCGCCGGCTCGATCAGGCCTGGCGCGACCGGCTCGCGGCGCGGCGGCTCTACGTCAACGACCTCTATCTCACGCTGGTGCGCCGCCCGCTGCAGGGCCGCGTCGGCCTGCTCGATCGCGCGCGCGAGATGCTGAGCCGTGGCAGCCCCGACACCGCGGTCGCGCAGGCGGGCGACCTGCGCCAGCTCGACACCGCGCGCGAGGCGCTGATGGCCGCGCTCGGCAATTACGAGCCGCGCCTCCTCCAGATCTACGACGGCCCGCAGGGGCCGTGTTCCGAGCCGCTCGAATTCCTGTCCGAGCTGTTCAACCGCGAGCGGCGGCCGGTGCTGCTGCCGTTCCAGGACATCGCCTCCTATCTCCCCTATCGGCGCGTGAGCTTTGGGCAGGAGACGGTGGAGCTGGGCGCGTCAGGGACGCTGCCGCGCGATTTCAGCGCGATCGTCTCGATCAAGGATTATCCCGGCCAGACCAGCCCGGGGATGTTCGACGAGCTGCTGCGGTTGCCCTTCGAGCTCACGATGTCGCAGTCGTTCGGCTTCGTCGACCGTCAGGCGGCGCTGGGCCGGATGAACCTTGCGCTGCGCCGGATGCGCTCGGCCGAGGATGAAGCGGTGAGCCTGCGTGCGGACCTGTCGCAGGCCAAGGACGAAGTCGCCGCCGGCCGCGCGGGCTTCGGCGAGCACCACATGACCGTGGCGGTGCACGGCGCGACGCCGGCCGAGGTCGATGCGGGCGTGGCGGAAGTCCAGGCGACGCTGGCCGAGCTGGGGGTGATCGCGGTGCGCGAGGAAATCGCGCTCGAGCCCGCCTATTGGGCGCAGTTCCCTGGCAACTTCAAGTTCATCGCGCGCCGCGGGCTGGTCTCGACCGGAAATTTCGCGGGGCTCGCGAGCGGGCACAATTTCCCGGTGGGCCAGCAGCACGGCAACCATTGGGGCGAGGCGGTGACCTTGCTCGAGACGACGGCCGCCGGCCCCTATTTCTTCAACTTCCACCAGGGCGACCTGGGCAATTTCACGGTGATCGGCCCCTCGGGCTCGGGCAAGACCGTGGTGCTCAACTTCCTGCTCGCCCAGGCGCGCAAATATGCGCCGCGGATCATCTTCTTCGACAAGGATCGCGGCGCCGAGCTGTTCATCCGCGCGATCGGCGGGCGCTACGACGTGCTGCGCCCGGGCGAGCCCTCGGGGCTCAATCCGCTGCGGCTGCCCGACACGCCGGCCAACCGGCAGTTCCTGATCGACTGGCTGACCCAGCTAGCCGGTGGCGCCGACGTCGAGGAGCTGGCGCGGATCAAGGACGCGGTCGACGCCAACTTTCTCCAGCCGCCCGAGCATCGCCGGCTGCGCTATCTCGCCGAGCTGTTCCGCGGCAGCCACCGCGCCGCCGCCGGCGATCTGTGGGCGCGAATCGCGCCGTGGTTCGGCACCGGCGAGCGCGCCTGGCTGTTCGACAATGAGGAGGACCGGACCGACCTGACCGCGGAATCGGTCGGCTTCGACATGACCCAGGTGCTCGACGACGCGGCGCTGCGCACGCCGGCGATGATGTACCTGTTCCACCGCGTCGAGGAGCGGCTGGACGGCACTGCGGCGATCATCGTGGTGGACGAGGGCTGGAAGGCGCTCGACGACGACGTCTTCGTGCGGCGCATCAAGGATTGGGAAAAGACGATCCGCAAGCGCAACGGCATCGTCGGCTTCGCGACGCAGAGCGCGCAGGACGCGCTCGAGAGCCGCATCGCCAGCGCGATCATCGAGCAGGCGGCGACTCAGATCTTCATGGCCAATCCGCGCGCGCGGCCCGAGGATTATGTCGACGGCTTCGGCCTGTCGCGGCACGAGTTCGAGCTGATCCGCTCGCTGCCCGACAATGCGCATTGCTTCCTGATCAAGCACGGCGCCGAGAGCGTGGTCGCGCGGCTCAACCTGACCGGCGAACACGAACTGCTCACCATCCTCTCGGGGCGCGAACGCACCGTCCGCCTGCTGGACGAGATCCGCGCGGAGAGGGGCGACGATCCCGCCGACTGGCTCCAGCCGCTGCTGGAGCGCGCCTGATGGCCTGCGTCTATTATCCGCCCGATAACGGTACGTTGCAGAGCGTGCTCGGCTTCGTCGACTGCCAGGCGCGCACGATCGGCGAGCAGGGCTATCTGGCGCTCGCCGCGCCCGGATCGGTCGCGTCGCTGGCGCTCACCTCGCTGCTGACGCTGTTCGTCGCGCTGATCGGCTATCGCATGCTGCTGGGCGAGATCCCGGGGATGCGCGACGGCGTGATGGCGCTGGTCAAGATCGGCGCGGTGCTGGCGCTGGCGAGCGGGTGGCCGGCCTATCGCACGCTGATCTACGACGTCGCGCTCGATGCGCCGGCCGAGCTCGCCGCGGCGATCGGCGGCCCGGCGGGCGTGCCGGGCTCGACAGGCGGGCTGGTCGCGCGGATGGACGGCCTCGACCGCGGCTTCGAAGCGCTCGCCATCGAAGGCCCCGGGCCGGCGCCCGATCCGACCGTCCAGCAGGTCGCCCCGCCGATGTTCGGCGGCTTCGATACCTTCGCGATCGGCGCGTCGCGCACCACCTTCCTGGTCGGCGCGCTGGGGTCTTTCGCCGGCCTCCGCCTGCTCGGCGGGCTGCTGCTGGCGCTCGGGCCGCTGTTCGTCGGCTTCCTGCTGTTCGATGCGACGCGCGGGCTGTTCGTGGGGTGGCTGCGGGCGCTTGCGGGCACCGTGCTCGGCGTGGTGGCGACCAGCGTCGCGCTCGGCGTCGAATTGGCGCTGCTCGAGCCCTGGCTGAGCGACCTGCTCGCGCGCCGCGTTGCGCAGGTGCCGATCCCCGGCGCGCCCGCGCAACTGCTGGCCGTGACGATCGTGTTCGGCCTGGTGCTGCTCGCGATGATCGGCGGGGTCGCGCGCGTCGCCTGGGCGCTGCGGCTGCCCGAGGGCGCGCGTACGAGCCTGCGCGAGCGGTTCGAGCGGAGTGACAGCGCTGAGCGATCGAGCACCGATCGCCGCACCATGCCCGCCGCGATCGACGGCCGCTCGCGCGCGTCGGTGATCGTCGACGCCGTCACCGCCGCCCAGCGGCGCGAAGCGACCGCTGGCGCCGCCGGCGTCGGCTCCGGGGCGGCGAGCGCCTCGCCCGGCTCCGTCACCATTCGACAGTCCATCAACAGCACCGCCGGGCCCGTCAGCCCGCAGGGAGCGCCGTCGCGCCGGCGAGCCTCCGTACGCGTGTCGGCCAGCGCGCGCCGCCGGGATTTCAACGCATGAAGAAGATGAGCACCGAAGCGCTCGACGCCTATCTCAAGGGAGCGCAGAGCTGGGCGCAGGACCGGCAGGAATCGCTCCGCGCCTCGCGCCGGGTCGCCTGGATCGTCGCGGCGGTGGCGATCGCGGTCGCGCTCTGCCTCGCCGTCGCGCTGATGCTGCTGATGCCGCTCAAACGCGTCGAGCCCTATACGTTGCTCGTCGATCGGCAGACCGGCTTCGTCCAACTGCTCAAGCCGCTCGATCCGCAGATGGTGTCGAGCGACGCCGCGCTCACGCAATCCTTCCTCGTGCAATATGTCATCGCGCGCGAGGGTTTCGACATCAATTCGCTCCAGGCCGACTATCGCAAGGTCGGGCTCTGGTCGACCGGCCAGGCGCGCGCCGACTATCTCTCGCTGATGCCGGCCACCAACCCGGCGAGCCCGCTCGCCACCTATCCGCGCTCGACGGTCGTCTCGGCGCGGGTGAAGAGCGTGTCGGCGCTCGGCCCCAAGAGCGCGCTGGTCCGCTTCGATACCGTCCGCCAGGACGTCGGCCGGCAGCCCGCCGCGCCGCAGCCCTGGGTGGCAGTGATCCGCTACGATTACGCCAATGCGCCGATGTCGGTGGAGGACCGCTACGTCAATCCGCTCGGCTTCCAGGTGCGCAGCTATCGCCGCAACGCCGAGGCGCTTCCGCCCGAGCCGACGCCTGCACCGAGCCCGACGCTCGTGCCCCAGGCCGCACCGGCGACGGTGCCGGGCGTCGCCCCGTCGACCGCGCCCGGCGGCGTCGTCATCCCGCCGCGCCGCGCTGCGCAGCCGGCGGTCGAGCTATGAGGCTGCGCGGCGCGCTCCTGCTGATCGCGCTGGCGGTTCCCGCGGCACCCGCTGCCGCGCAGGAGCTCCCGGCCGACGCGCGCGTGCGCATCGTCGACTTTCAGCCCGACCAGGTCGTGCGGATCGAAGGGGCTCCCGGATACCAGCTCGTCATCGAGCTGGCGCCCGACGAGCAGATCGTCAGCGTCGCGCTGGGCGACAGCAGCGCGTGGCAGGTCACCGCCAATCGCGCCGGCAGCCACTTGATCGTCAAGGCGGTGCAGGGCGGCGTCTCGACCAACCTGACCGTGATCACCAGCGTGCGCGCCTATCACTTCGATCTCGCGCCCAGCTATGCGCCGACCATCTATTCGCTGCGCTTCCGCTATCCGCCGCCGCCGCCCACCATCGCGTCGCTGCCGGTGGGCCTCACCAATCGCTACAAGCTCAGCGGCAAGCGTTCGCTGTGGCCGTCGCGGATGGCGGACGACGGCGAGCGTACCTTCGTCGAATGGCCCAAGAACGTCGACCTGCCGGCGGTCTTCGCGGTCGATACGCAAGGCAAGGAGACGCTTGTCAACGGAATGATGCGCGACGACCGGCTGGTGATCGATTCGATCGCCAAGCAGTTCGTCTTCCGGCTCGACGGCAATGTCGCGCGCGCCAAGCGGCAGGTACGCGAGCCACGGGCGGAGAAGCGCTGATGGCGACCCAACCGCCTTCGCCTCCCGCCGAGGAGAGCGGTTCGGTGCTTCCGACGGTGGCGCGGCCGCGCACCGGCCTTTCCACGCTCGCGATCGTCGGCTTTGCCCTGATCGGCTTCGTCCTCCTGTTCGCCGTGCTCAACGCGCGACGTCAGGCCGCGATGGCGCCGAGTACATCGAGTCGGATGGCAGAGTCGGGCCGGCCCTCGACGGTGCCGCAGCTCATAATTCCGCCGGAACCGACTCCGCCCGCCCCGGCGCCCGCGCCGACGGTGATCGTCACGCAGGCGCCTGCCGTGGCCGAGCGTCAACCGGCGCCGCAGCCTGCGCCGCGCACCTATGTCCCGCTCGCGCCGCCGCCACAGTATCAGCCGGCGCCGGAGCCCATTCCGCCGCGCGCATCGAACGGCACTTCGCTCGTCATCGACAATTCGGAAGGCGCCCGTCCGCCCGTGGCTACACCGGTTCCGCCCGGCCCCGCGGGGTTCCAGGCACGCAACGATACCGATCGCGCGCGCGCGGGCATGTTCGCCAACCGCGCGACGACGGTGTTGCAGGGAACGCTGATCCCCGCCGTGCTCGAGACGGGTTTCGATTCGAACCGCGCGGGCTTCGCGCGCGCGATCGTCTCGCGCAACGTGATCGGCTTCGACGGCACGCGCGTTCTCATCCCGCGCGGCAGCAGGCTGATCGGCGAATATCGGTCGGACGCCGGACCGGGGCAGAACCGCGCGCTGATCAACTGGACCCGGCTGATCCGGCCTGACGGCGCGACGATCAACATCGGATCGCCCGCCGCCGACCGAGTCGGCCGCACCGGCATCCGTGCCGATGTCGATACGCACTTCTTCGAGCGCTTCTCGGGCGCCATCCTGCAATCGGCGCTCGATTTCGGGGTCAACCTCGCGCTGCGCGGCAGCAACGGGCCGGTGATCGTGCCGCTGCCCAACAACGACAGTTCGGCGATCCAGAACCGGTTCAACCAGGTGCCGCGCACGCTCTCGGTCAAGCCGGGCACGTCGATCAGCGTCTTCGTCGCGCGCGACCTCGACTTCACCGAAGTCGAAGGCCGGCAGTGAACGCGCCGCCGGCCGCGCAGGGCGGAGTCTATCTCCGCAGCTTCCTGGCGCCGTTCGAGCCGGTGCTGGCGCGCACCGACGTCACCGACATCTACGTCAACCGCCCCGAGGAGCTCTGGGCGGAGACGATCGCGGGCACGGTCGAGCGGCACGAGATTCCCGGGCTCAGCGAGGCCTGGCTGATGCGCCTCGCGACGCAGATCGCGGCCTTCGCCAACCAGGGGGTCAGCCGCGAGCATCCGCTGCTTTCGGCCAGCCTGCCCGACGGCGCGCGCGTCCAGGTTATCGCGCCGCCCGCCACCCGCGGCTTTCCGGCGATCGCGATCCGCAAGCACGTCAATCCCGAGCTGACGCTCGCCGATTATGTCGAGCGCGGCGGCTTCGACGCGGTCCGCACGCGCGAGGCGCTCGCCGAGGACCCGGCCGACGAGGCGCTGGCCACGCTGCTCCGCTCGGGCGATGTCGCGGGGACGCTCGCCGCCGCGGTGCGCGCGCGCAAGACGATCCTCGTCTCCGGCGGCACCTCGACCGGCAAGACCACCTTCCTCAACGCGCTGATGCGCGAGATCCCGGCGCAGGAGCGGCTGATCCTGATCGAGGACACGCCCGAGCTCCAGCTGCGCCACGAAAATGCCGTGGGGCTGCTCGCCGCGCGCAGCGAGCTGGGCGAGGCGCAGGTGACTGCCGACGACCTCGTCGCCGCGTCGCTGCGCATGCGCCCCGACCGCATCATTCTGGGCGAGCTGCGCGGGCCCGAGGCCTATGCCTTTCTGCGCGCGGTCAACACCGGCCACCCCGGCTCGATGACCACGGTCCACGCCGACAGCCCCGAACGCGCGATCGAGCAGATCGTGCTGCTGGTCCTCCAGGGCGGCACGCGGCTCAACCGCGAGGACGTGCGCCACTATGTCCGCAGCTGCATCGGTGTGTACGTCCAGCTGGACCGCGTGGCCGGGCGGCGGCGGGTGACCGATGTGGTGCTCGCGCGGTGACGGACTTCATTGCGATCAAGGTTTCAGACAGGACGAGGGAATGACGATCGAACTTGCGCCGGGGGGGAGCGCGTCCTTTGGCAAGGACAGCCGATGCAGGGTATCCGCTTTGCGCCGCAGGATGTTTTCGCGATTCCGTTCGCTGCGTTCTGGCTATTCGTCGTGCTCGCCATCTTCGGTGCAGTGACGCTGGGTCAGCCAGAGGAAGTACAGCCTATGTTCTGGTTTGTGCTTCCGGTGTTTTTGCTGGTCGGCTTGCACATGCTCTTCGGCAGATTCCTTGTCGACCGCGCGGCACGGAGGCGGACGCATTATTGGCTCACGACCGAACGCGCGGTGATCGAGAGCGGTCTGTTCAGGACGAGCAGTCGATCAGTGAGCCTGGCAGCGCTTTCGGAAATCCGGTTTCGGGCCGGCCGCAATCGCCGGGGCACGGTCCAGTTCGGTTCGGCGGGTCCGTTCGGCATGGTTCCCCCGAGCTGGCCGGGAGCCGACCAGTTCCTGTCCCCCGCATTCAACGACATCGACGATGCGCAGCGCGTGTACGACCTTACCCTGGCGACCCAGCGGGGGATTCAGAGCAAAGCCTAGCGGCTGGAGCGCTCTGCCTCCAGCTCTCGCAAGAGGTAGAGAATCAGGCCTCTTTACGATTTCGTCTCGTGCTGATGATCCAGTTTCCGGCGAACGGGGCGGGCAGCACAACGAATATCCAGATCATTATCGCAGAGAAGAAGATGCCAAAATCATCTATTTGGCCGGTGGATAGATGATTTGCGCCGGCCCACAATGCTGCGGGCGACGCTATATGCCAGGCGAGGGTCGTCAGGATTTTGGCGCGGCTGAATTCGAGGTGCAGCAGGTGTTCGGCAGCCATCACCAGAGCCGCATATATCGAACCTGCCGCCAAGCTCGCCGCAAACGACAGCAGCATCAACACCGGCAGGAAAACAAGTTCGAGCACGACGCCTGAGTGCCGCTCGATGCCGATCTCGTCAACATCCGTCGACTTCCGAAAGCGGACTCCGGAGGTGATGTCGATCTGGCGCCTTGCGAAATAGGATTTCGCTTGCTTGACTGGCGCTTCGCCGGCTCCGTCGACGCGCTCTTTGAACCGTCGAGCACCTGGGCATGAGCTCTGGTCAACTTCCAGCCGAGGCTGGGCAGCGCGACGCTGCTACTTGCGTAATTATCTTTCGTGCAGGCGTAATGTTATTCCCGAAAACGCGGGAAAAGTGCGAAGTTAGCCGCTTCGCCTACCCCAGCAACCAAACCGCGCCGCCGCCCGCCACTGCGGCCAGCACCGCCACCAGCGCATAGCGCCAGCCGCCGCCCACGCGGACCACTTCGATTTCCTTGAGCGGCGGGGCAGGGGGCGCGCCGCCGGGGGCGGGGTAGCGCAGTTCGATGTTGCGGATCAGCTGGGGCAGCCGCGCGAAGGTGCGCAGGTCGGTGATCAGCCGGTCGGCGATCGCGGCCTCGGGGCCCAGCTCGGTGCGGATCCACTCGCGCACGAAGGGGGCCGAGGTCTCCCACAGGTTGATGTCGGGATCGAGCCCGCGCGCAACGCCCTCGACCATCACCATCGTCTTCTGGAGCAGCAGCAGGTGCGGCTGCGTCTGCATGTCGAAGTCGCGGGTGATGTTGAACAGTCCGTCGAGCATCGCGCCGACGCTCATGTCCTTCACAGGCAAGCCGCGCATGGGTTCGCCCACCGCGCGCAGCGCCGTCGCGAACTCGTCGACATTGTGGTGCGGCGGCACATAGCCCGCCTCGAAATGGATCTCGGCGACGCGCTTGTAGTTGCCGGTGATCAGCCCGTAGAGGATTTCGGCAAGCCAGACGCGGGCCCGCCGGTCGATCCGGCCCATGATGCCGAAGTCGATCGCCGCGATGCGGCCGTCGGGGAGCGCGAAGAGATTCCCCTGGTGCATGTCGGCGTGGAAGAAGCCCTCGGCGATCGCCTGGCGCAGGAAGGCGCGGATCAGCTTGCCGGCGAGCGCGCTGGTGTCGTGCCCCGCGGCGATCAGCGCCTCGCGGTCGGAGAGCTTGATGCCGTCGAGCCATTCGAGCGTCAGCACCTTGCCCGTGGTGTGCTGCCAGTCGATCTGGGGCACGTAGAAGTCGGGCTCGGCAGTCATGCCCTCGGCGAGCTCGGAGGCCGAGGCGGCCTCGCGGCGGAGATCCAGCTCGCGCGCGGTCCAGCGCTTGAAGGTCTCGATGATCAGCCTCGGGCGCAGCCGCGCGGCCTCCCCGCCCATGCCCTCGACCTGGGCGGCGGCCCATTCATAGGTCTCGATCGCCTTGGCGAACTCGGCTTCGATGCCGGGGCGCAGCACCTTCACTGCCACCTGTGCGCCTTCGCGGGTGACCGCGCGGTGCACCTGCGCGATCGACGCCGCGCCGACCGGCACCTGCTCGAACTCGGCGAACAGCACTTCGAGCGGCCGGTCGAAGCTCGCCTCGATCCGCTGGCGGATCACTGGAAAGGGCAGCGGCGGCAGCGCGTCCTGCAGGCGGAGCAGGTCGTTCGCCGCAGCTTCGCCGACCAGATCGGGGCGCGTCGCGAGCGTCTGGCCGAGCTTGATCGCAGCGGGGCCGATCGCCTGGAAGGCATCGGCATAGCGGGGCACCTGCGGCACGCGCGCGCCGAAACGGGCGACGCGGGCGAGGCGGCGCACCGCGGGCGGCGTGTTGGGATCGGTCTCGATCCCGCGCAGCGCACCATGGCGCGCAAGCGTGCGGCCCCATTTGAGCAGGCGCCAGAGATGGACGGCGGTTGCGGTCACGAGGCTCTAGATCTTCCAGCCCGAATGGATCGCCACCAGCCCGCCGAGCAGCGGCTCGACCTTGGTCTGGGTGAAGCCGGCCTCGCCGATCATCCGCTCGAAAGTGGGCATGTCGGGGAAGCGGCGGATCGATTCGATCAGATAGCGATAGCTCTCAGCGTCGTTGGCGAGCAGCTTGCCCAGCCGCGGTACGAGATGGTGCGAATAGGCGTCGTACACCTCGGCGAAACCCGGCCATTGGGTGGTCGAGAATTCGAGGCAGTAGAAACGCCCGCCGCGCTTCAGCACGCGGTGCGCCTCGCGGAGCGCCTTGGGGATGTCGGTGACGTTCCGGATGCCGAAGGCGATCGTATAGGCGTCGAAGAATCGGTCTGGGAACTGCAGCGTCTCGGCATTGGCCTCGGTCCACACCATCCCGTCGAGCCCGCGCTTGGCGGCGCGCTCGACGCCCACCGCGAGCATCTCGGGGTTGATGTCGGCGACGGTGATCGCCGCGCCCGAGGGGGCCATGCGGAAGGCGATGTCGCCGGTGCCGCCGGCCATGTCGAGGATGTGCTCGCCGGCGCGCGGCTTCACGCGGCGGACGAACAGGTCCTTCCAGATCCGGTGCAGCCCGCCCGACATGGCGTCGTTCATCAGGTCGTAGCGCGAGGCGACATTGGAGAAGACCGCGCGCACGCGCTGCGTCTTTTCCTCGGGGGCGACGTCTTCGTAGCCGAAGGAGACGGTGTCGGGCATGGGGGTGCTCTAGCGACGGGCGGGGAGCGCGGCTAGGGGGTTGCGCATGCCCGAGCTTCCCGAAGTCGAGACGACCGTCCGCGGCCTCGAACCCGTCCTTGCCGGCCAGCGGATCGAACGCGTCACGCTGCGCCGCGCCGATCTGCGCCGGCCGTTCCCGCCCGATCTCGGCCAGCGGCTCACCGGCGCGCGCGTCACCGGGCTCGGCCGGCGCGCGAAATACGGACTGATCGACACCGACCGCGGCGATACGCTCGTCTTCCACCTCGGCATGTCCGGCCGCTGGCGAATCGATCCCGACGAGCTCGGTGCGCACGACCATTTCGTGATCGAGACCGCCGCGCACCGCCTCGCGCTCAACGACGCGCGGCGCTTCGGCTCGCTCGACCTGGTGCCGACCGTCGATCTCGATCGCTGGCCCGCCTTCGCCGCGCTGGGCCCTGAGCCGCTGGGGCCGCACTTCACCGCCGTACACCTCGCCCGCGCTTTCAAGGGCCGAATCGCCCCGGTGAAGGCATTGCTGCTCGACCAGCGAATCGTCGCGGGGCTGGGCAACATCTATGTCTGCGAGGCGCTCCATTTGTCCCACATCGCGCCAACCCGCGCGGCGGGCATGATCACCAGGCCGCAGCTCGCGCGGCTGGTCGAGGCGGTGCGCGAGGTGCTGGGCGCCGCAATCGAGGCCGGCGGATCGACGTTGCGCGACTATGCGCGGCCCTCGGGCGAGCTCGGCTATTTCGCCAACCAGTGGCGCGCCTATGGCCGCGAGGGCGAGCCGTGCGCATGCGGGGGGACGATCGAGCGCCGAATCGATTCGGGCCGCTCGACCTTCTGGTGCCCGAAATGTCAGCGCTGAAGGTTGACCCGAATCGCTCGCAGCGCTAAGGGGCCCGTCTTTCCGGGCGTGGACCAGCTTCCGCGCCCTTCCAATTTTCGAGCAGGAACGAGACGGCATGGCGAATACGCCGCAGGCAAAGAAGCGTATCCGGCGGAACGACCGCCGCGCGGAGATCAACGGTGCGCGCGTGAGCCGCATCCGCACCTTCATCAAGAAGGTCGAGTCGGCGCTTGAGTCGGGCGACAAGGCCGCCGCTGCCGCTGCGCTCAGCGCTGCCCAGCCGGAGCTGGCGCGCGGCGTCGCGAAGGGCGTGCTCCACAAGAACACCGCCTCGCGCAAGTTCTCGCGTCTGACTAAGCGCCTGCAAGCGCTCGCGTAATCGTCACATTTCCGTAACGATGGCCCCGTCGGAGCTGCTCCGGCGGGGTTTTTCGCGTGTGCAAAACAGGGTTTGCCCTGCATTGTTCAGCAGGTGCGGATAAGTCGCGGAAATCCTGCGATTCGCATTGCGCTGCGACGCGGTCGCTAAGCTAAGTTATTGATTTCACAGGCATGAAATCCAGAAATGGCGGAATTCCGTGGGTTGTGCCGAGTCAACAAAACTATTTCAGTTTCTTTGCACGTCGGACACTTGATCGACTCGAACTAGCCTTCCTACAACAACTCTCCCGGCCGTGTTCATGTCGGGCTTTGTGAGCTCAAAGCGCCTGCCCTCGGGGGGCAAATTCCGGCAGCGGCGAGCCTTGGGTCGAATCGATTTTAGCACGCTGGAGCGCTCGGCTCCTGCGAAGGAGGGGTGCGTCGTCGTGACACAGGTTCAGGCCTTGGAACGGAACGGAATGGATGCTGTCAGCAAGGCGTGGAGCCATGTGCGCGGCAACCTGCGACGTTCGGCGGGCCAGCGCCTGTTCGATCAGTGGCTCAAGCCCGTCGAGCTTATTCCCGGCTCCACCCCCGAAGCGATTCGCCTGGGCCTGCCCTCGGCCTTCATGACCCAGTGGGTGAAGAACCACTATTCGGAGCGGCTGCTGCTCGAATTCCGCGGCGTGCTGCCCGAGGTTCTCAGCGTCACGATCGAGACGATGGCCGATGAGCCGCAGCGCGTGCTCAAGGCCGAACCGGTCGCCGCGCCCGTGGCCGAGCGCCCGGCCGCCGAGCGCCCCGCGTTCGACGCCCGCTTCACCTTCGAGCGATTCGTCACCGACTCCACCAACCGAGTCGCGTTCAACGCCGCCAAGGCGATCGCGCAGCCGGGCGTGCCGCAGTTCAGCCCGCTCTACCTCCATGCCGGCACCGGCCAGGGCAAGACGCACCTGATGCACGCGATCGGCCAGGCGTTCCTCGACGCCAATCCGAACGCGACCGCGATCTACGTCACCGCCGAGCGCTTCATGTTCGAGTTCGTCCAGGCGCTGCGCAACAAGGATACGCATTCGTTCAAGACGCGGCTGCGCTCGGTCGATCTGCTGATGATCGACGACCTCCAGTTCATCGGCGGCAAGGACGCGACGCAGGAAGAATTCTTCCACACCGTCAACGAGTTCATGTCGTCGGGCAAGCGGCTGGTGGTCGCCGCCGATCGCGCGCCGCAATCGCTCGAGGGCTTCGAGCCGCGCCTCGCGAGCCGTCTGGGGTCGGGCCTGGTCGCCGACATCAAGCCCGCCGAGCTCGACCTGCGCCGGCGCATCGTGGTGCGCAAGCTGGGCGACATGCCGGCGGTGGCGATGCCCGACGAGGTGATCGACCTGCTCGCGGCGCGAATCACGTCGAACGTGCGCGAGCTCGAAGGCGCGCTCAACCGGCTGGTCGCGTATGCCAATCTCTCGAACGAGCCGATCACGATCGATTTCGCGGTCGCCACGCTCGGCGAGGTGCTGCGCAGCGCCCAGCGCCGCATCACGATCGACGAGATCCAGCGCGCCGTCTCGGCGCATTTCGAAGTCAAGCAGATCGACCTGATCTCGGAGCGCCGGGCCGTCGCGATCGCGCGTCCGCGCCAAATCGCCATGTATCTCGCCAAGCGGCTCACCACGCGTTCGCTTCCCGAGATCGGCCGCAAGTTCGGCAATCGCGACCATTCGACGGTGATCCACGCCGTGCGCCGCATCGAGGAGCTGCGCGGCAAGGACGTCGAGATCGACGGCGCGGTGCGCACGCTGATGCGCACGCTCGAGGGCTGAGGCCCGGGCAGTCGAGGAGCTTCCCACCCTTGTGGTGGGCGGGGTGGAGGAGCCGAGAGCGGGGCAACGCCTGGGTCACGCCTCCACCCCGATGTTTTGGCCCTTCAGGGCACGATCCGGAACCAGTAGCTGTAGTTGGTCGCAGCGCCGCCGACGCTCACGCCGTTGATGCTGACGTCGTAGATCAGGTTCGGCTGCAGCCCGGTCACGAAGAACTGCAGATTGTTGGGCAGGCCATAGCCGTCATTGTCGAAGCGCTGGCGCGAGACGGTCAGCGTGCCTCCGCCGCGCTGGCGCACGGTGACGGTCGCATTAGCGAAGTTGACGTTGGTATTGCCCCAGCGACTCGTCGGGTCCGAAATCACGCCGAACGAGAGCAGCGCATTGGTGTCGAACAGCCGCGCCGGATAATCCTCGAACGGATAGGCGATATAGGGCGGCAGCGGCCCGGTGGACCCCGCCGGGCCGGCGGTATCGAACACTTTCATCACCGCCGCATCGGTGCGCGTATGGGTCTCGTGCCGGCCGGCCACGCGGCCATAGGCGATCGAGCCGAGGAAGGGATCGAGCAGCCAGCGGCGGTGGCCGACGCTCTCGGCAGTGAGATTGTCGATTTCGGTGAGCCAGCCGGCGAGGACCTGCTCGTCGGTGAGCAAAGTGAGCCCCGATCCGAGTCCTCCGTAGAGATTGCTCGCGCCGGCCGCGGCCGCGCCCGCCGCGGTGTAGCAGCGCCAGCTCGTCGGCGGGGTGTGGCTGAGCTGGGCATTGGCGGCCATCATCAGCGCGGCCTGCTGCGCGCCGGGCTCGTCGCTGCTCGAATAGCTCACCCCCGGCAGGCGGTGGAGCGCGCGGATCGCGTTGAGCGACTGGAGCGTGCGCGTGGTGACCTGGCTGGTCAGCTGCCCCGGTTGGCAGGCCGCGACATCGGGTTGCACCGCGAACATCGCCGCCGCCTGGGCGAAGAAGTCGCCGCTGGTCGGGGTCGGGGTTGGGAAGGAGGTCGGACTCGGGGCTGGCGCAGGCGCGGGGCTGGGCGCCGCGGTCGGCGGCGGCGTGACGACCGACCCGCCTCCGCCACCCCCGCCGCCGTCGCACGCAACCAGCGCCAGCAGCGGCAGAAACAGCAGGAAAGGCCTTGTACGCATCGACGCACCCTCGACTGGGGAGCGCGGATGCGCTCCCGGGCGGCGGCGTAACGCTGCGGGCAGCGGCCGTTTCCGGTCGATCCTCGCGCGCGGGGTGAGGGGGGCGCCAAAGGCGGTGGAAGGTTTTTCCCGCCGCGATCAGACCTGCAAGCCGACGGCCTTTTGCGCGGCCTTGAGCGTCGGCGCGGCGATGGCGTCGGCGCGCTCGGCGCCCTTGGCCAGCGCTTCGCCCACCGCGGCGCGGTCGTCGAGCAGCTTCACCAGCCGTTCGCGCACCGGGCCGAGCACCGAGACGGCGAGGTCGGCCAGTGCCGGCTTGAACGCGCCGAAGCCCTTGCCCGCGAACTCCTCGACCACCGACTGCGGCGTGCGGTCGGAAAGCGCGGCGAAGATCGTCACCAGATTCTTCGCCTCGAGCCGCTCCGCCAGCGCGTCGAACGAATCGGGCAGAGGCTCGGGGTCGGTCTTGGCCTTGCGCAGCTTCTGGGCGATCGTGTCGTCGTCGTCGATCAGGTTGATGCGGCTCATGTCCGAGGGATCGGACTTGGACATCTTCGCGCTGCCGTCCCGCAAGGACATGATGCGCGGCGCTTCCTTGCTGATCATCGGCTCGGGCAGGGTGAACAGCTCGACGCCGAAATCGGTGTTGAACTTGGTCGCCACGTCGCGCGTGAGCTCGAGATGCTGCTTCTGGTCCTCGCCCACCGGCACGTGCGTGGTCTGGTAGAGCAGGATGTCGGCGGCCTGGAGCACGGGGTAGGTGAACAGGCCCACTGCCGCGCCTTCGCGATTCTTGCCGGCCTTGTCCTTCCACTGGGTCATGCGGTTGAGCCACCCCATGCGCGCGGTGCCCTGGAGGATCCAGCACAGCTCGGCATGCGCGGGGACGCGCGCCTGGTTGAACAGCACCGATCGGTCGTCGATCCCCGCGGCCATCAGCGTGGCGGCCATCTCGATCGTCGAATTGGCGAGCTCGGCGGGCGTGATGTTGCCGGTCAGCGCATGGAGATCGGCGAGGAAGAACAGGCATTCGCCGGGCTTCTGCGTCCCCTGCATCGCCACCCACTGCTTGATCGCGCCGAGATAGTTGCCGAGGTGCAGGTTGCCGGTGGTCTGGATGCCCGAAAGGACACGCATCGTCTTACTCCATGCGCCCGGGTTGACCGTTCGGCCTTTGGACGGGCCGCGGGTCCTGGACGGCGGGGGCGCGGCCGCACGGGGATGTCGAGGACGAAGCGCGCCCTAGCGCGCGGCGCGGCGGCGCACCAGCGCCTTGATGTCCGAAAGCAGGAATGCGCGCGTGACGAAGCAGGCGGCGCCATAGATCGCGACGCCGGCACCGACCAGCACGACCAGCGCGGTGTAGCGCTGCCACAGGAAGCCGTTGAGCCACGGATCGAGCAGCCCCTCGAACGCATAGACCGCCACGCCCATCAGCACCGCGGCGAGTGCGAGGCGGGGGAGCCGGCGCCTCAGCTGCGCGTCGGCGACGAAATGGCCGCGGCGCACCAGCGTGCGATAGAGCATCCACACATTGACCGTCGACGACAGCGCAGTCGCGAGTGGCGGGCCGACATGGCCGATCAGCGGGATCAGCGCCAGGTTGGCGGCGATGTTCACGCCGACCGAAATGGTTGCGAAACGCACTGGCGTGCGCATGTCCTGCCGGGCGTAATAGCCGGGGGTCAGCACCTTCACGAGCACATAGGAGGGCAGGCCGATCGAGAACCCGGCGAGTGCCCAGGCGCTCTTGATCGTGTCGTCGGCAGTGAAGTGGCCGTATTGGAAGAGCCCGCGCACGATCGGCTCGGCGGCGACGATCAGCGCCACCATCGCCGGCAGCGTCAGGAACATCGCCAGCTCGGTGCCGCGGTTCTGCGTCTCCATCGCCTGCGCTTCCTCGCCCGCGCCCAGCAGCCGCGAGATGGTGGGGAGCAGGATCGTGCCGAGCCCGATGCCGATCATCCCCAGCGGCAGCTGGTTCAGCCGGTCGGCATAATAGATGTACGAGATCGAGCCTTCGCCCAGCAGATAACCCGAAAGCGCCGTCGAGATGACGAGGTTGAGCTGCACGGCGCCCGCGCCCAGCGCCGCCGGCAGGATCAGCTTCATCAGCCGCCGCACTTCGGGATCGAGCCGCGGCAGGCGGGGCCGCAGTGACACGCCGCTCGCCCGACACGCGATCCACAGCCACGCGAGCTGGGCAAGGCCGCCCACCGGCACCGAGATCGCCTGGGCGCGCGCCGTCTCCTCGGGCGTGCCGTGGAAGACGAACAGCGCGGTCACCATCGCGATGTTGAGCAGGATCGGCGCCGCCGCGTTGACCCAGAATTTGTCGAGCGAGTTGAGGATGCCACCGAGCAGCGAGGCGAGGCAGATCAGCATCAGATAGGGGATGGTGATCCGGCTCAATTCGACTGCGAAGGCGAATTGCTCGTGAGTCGGGCTCTGCTTGTGAAAGCCGCCCGAGAGGATCGCGGTCAGCGGCCATGCCGCGGCGAGCATCGCCACCGTCATCACCACGAGGAAGGCGAACAGCACCGCCAGCGTGCGCTCGGCGAAGTCGAAGGCCGGCCCGCGCTCGCCGCCGCTCTCGGCGAGCTTGCGGTTGAACATCGGGATGAACGCCGACGAGAAGGCCCCTTCCGCGAAGAAGGCGCGGAACATGTTGGGCAGGCGGAAGGCGACGAGGAACGCATCCGACGCGAAATTGGCGCCGACGTAGCGCGCCTGGAGCGAATCGCGCACCAGCGCGAGGATGCGGCTCGCGAGCGTGAGCCCGCCGACCGAACCGAGGCTGCGGACGAGCTTCATCGCGGCGCTAGCGTCTCACTGGAAAGGAGAGGGGAGCAGTCACGGTCGCGTGCCTGCTCCCCGCATTGCCTCAGGCGTTGCCGGCCGGCTCGCCCGACTGGCCGAGCTCGGCCTGGGCGCGTTGCTGCATGTAGATGCCGCCGAAGTCGATCGGCTCGAGCAACAGCGGCGGGAAGCCGCCGTCGCGGACGGCGTCGGCCAGCACGCGGCGCGCGAAGGGGAAGAGGATGCGCGGCGCTTCGCCGAGCAGGAACGGATCGAGCTGCTCCTGCGGGATGTTGCGGAGCGCGAACAGGCCGGCGAAGCTCAGGTCGACCAGGAAGGCGGTCTGGTTGTCGGCGGTCGCGCGGACTTCGATCTTCAGGACGACTTCATAGACGTCGTCGCCCACCTGGCCCGAGCCGATATTGAACTGCACGTCGATCGCCGGCGCGACCTGCGACTGGTAGATCGCCGGGGCGTTCGGGTTCTCGAAGGACAGGTCCTTCACATATTGCGAGATGACCCCCGCGGCGGGCGTGGTGTCCGCGCCGTTGCCTGCGGGTTCGCCGAATTCGGCGGGGGTCTCGTTCTCAGCCATCGAAGATTCCTTGTTGGTCGGAAAGTTTCGCGCATGTGACGCGTTTGGTTCGAATGCGCGCCTAGCAGGGGCGTCGCGGCAGTTCAATCGGCGGCAGGGACCACGATTTGAATCCAGCGGCGCGAAGGCCTATGTACGGATGCAAAGCTTCGGAGGCTCAGTGTTCTACGTTATCCTGTTCGCGATGGTGGCCGGTTTCCTGGCGTTCCGACTCTATTCGGTGCTGGGCAAGCGCACGGGCCATGAGCAGCCGCTTCCCAAGCCGGCCGAGGAGCGCGTCGCCGCGGCCCCGCTGCCGCGCACGATCGACCTCAAGCCCGAAGTCCGCGAGACCGGCAGCCGCGTGATCGAGGCGGGTGCCGAGAACGGCCTGCGCGCCGTGATCGCCGCCGATTCGAGCTTCGACGTCGCCCAGTTCGTCGATGGCGCCAAGGCCGCCTATCGCATGATCCTCGAGGCCTTCTGGAAGGGCGACGAGGAAACTTTGGCCTGGCTTGTCGAGGACGATGTGCGCAATGCCTTCGCCGAGGCGATCCAGGCGCGAAAGGAAGCGGGCCATGTGCTCGACAACCGCCTGATCACGATCGACCGCGCGTCGATCGCTGAGGCTTCGGTCGAGGGCCGCACCGCCCGCATCGCGGTGCGCTTCGACGCTGACATCGCGGCGGTGACGCGCGACGGCGAGGGCAATGTCGTCGCCGGCTCGCTCAGCGACGCGGTCGCGACGCACGACATCTGGACCTTCGCGCGCAACCTGCGCAGCGACGACCCCAATTGGAAGCTGGTCGAGACCGACGAAGCATAAGGAGAGCGGCTTGATGCGCGTTTTGGGGGGAGGCGCGCCCGCGCGTCTTGGCAGCGTTGCCGCGCTCGCATTGCTCGGGGCCTGTTCGTCGGGGATCGTCCCGCCCGCCCAGCCCAATGCGCCCGCGACGCGTCCCGCGCCGTCGCCGGCTCCCAGGCCCACGCCGCGCTCCACGCCGCGCCCGTCGGCAATTCCCGAGACCCCGGCCAACCTGCCCGCGCGCCAGCCCACGCCGGCCACGCCGCTGCCGCCGGCGCCGGCTCCGGTGACTGCCGCGGGGGCGACCACCGCCGTCGCCGCCGGCACCGTCCCCGGTCCCGCGATCGACCAGCTCCCGATCACGCAGGAATCGGCCGAGCGCGCGCTCGCCGCCTTCCGGCTGAGCTGCCCCGGCCTCCAGCGCCGCACCGACGCCAGCGGCCTCACCCGCGGCGCAGACTGGACGCCGGCCTGCCAGGCCGCGGCCGACTGGCCCGCGCGCGACGCCCGCCGCTTCTTCGCCGAGCAGTTCACTGCAGTGCAGGTCGGCGACGGCCGCGCCTTCGCCACCGGCTATTACGAGCCCGAGATCCACGGCTCGCGCGAGCGGCGCCCCGGCTATGACGTGCCGATCTACGGCGTCCCCAGCGACCTGATCGAGGCCGACCTCGGCCTCTTCTCCGACGACCTCAAGGGCAAGCGCATCCGCGGCCGCGTCGACGGCAAGAGCTTCGTTCCTTATTTCGACCGCACCGCGATCGAGGAAGGCGCGCTTCAGGGCCGCGCCCCGGTGATCGCCTGGGCGGCCGATCCGGTCGAGATCTTCTTCCTCCAGGTCCAGGGCTCGGGCCGGCTGCGGCTCCCCGACGGTGGGGTGATGCGGATCGGCTATGCCGGCCAGAACGGCCGCGACTATACCGGAATCGGCAAGCTGATGCGCGACCGCGGGCTGCTCGGCCCGGGCCAGGCCTCGATGCAGGGAATCGTCGCCTGGCTGCGCGAGCACCCCGAGGAAGGCCGCGCGATCATGCGCGAGAACAAGAGCTTCGTCTTCTTCCAGGAGCTCACCGGCGCTGGCCCGCTCGGCGCGATGGGCTATGCCGTGACCGGCTGGACGACCGTGGCGGCCGATCCAAAGTTCGTGCCGCTCGGCGCACCGGTGTTCCTGTCGATGGACCGCACCGATGCCACCGGCCTCTGGGTGGCGCAGGATACCGGCGGCGCGATCAAGGGCTCCAACCGCTTCGACACCTTCTGGGGCGCGGGCGACGACGCGCGCGCGATCGCCGGCGGCATGTCGGCACGCGGCACCGCCTGGCTGCTGCTGCCCCAAGCCGCCGCGGCGCGCCTCGCGGCTGCCGCGCCGGCACCGTGAGCGGCCGGGGAACCGGCTCCCGAGTCCGCGCGCTCGCGCCCGAGGAAGCCGCGCTCTGGAAGCGCGTGATCGCCACGGTGAAGCCGCTCGCCTCGGCCCGCGCCCCGGCGCGTCCTCCCGCGCCCGAAGAGCCTGCCGCACCAACGCCAGCTGCGCGTCCCGAACCGGTCCGCCCGGCGCCCAAGCCGCGCCGCGCCGCCGCGCCTGCGCCGATCGTACCGCCGCGCAAGGAGCCGCCGCAGACACTCGACGCCTCCTGGGACCGCAAGCTCGGCCGCGGGATGGTGGCACCCGAGTCGAGCATCGACCTGCACGGCCACAGCCTCGCCTCGGCCTATGACCTGCTCGACCGCGGGCTCGATGCCGCGATCCGCCGCGGCGACCGCGTGCTGCTGCTGATCACCGGCAAACCCCCGCGGCCCGAATCGGAGCGGCCGCATGCGCGCGGGGCGATCCGTGCGGCGGTGGGGGACTGGCTCGCCGCCTCGCGCCACGCCGATCGCATCGCCGCTGTGCGCGGCGCGCATCCGCGCCACGGCGGCACCGGCGCGCTCTACATCGTGCTGCGGCGCGAGCGCGGGCACCCCTCACGAAATTCTTAACTTCTGTCTGCCAGACCTGCCTGTTGAAGAGGGGCGCGCTCGCGCCGGGCTGGTGGGGATCGGCAGTCTAAGTGGACGGTTTTTCGCTCAAGAGTCGCGCGATCGCCTTCGCGGTGTGCGCCGGAGCGGTGGTGTTCATCCTTGCGCTCGCCGCGGTTTCACCGGGGCGCGTGACGGTTGGCAGCGCCGGGCTGGCGTTGACCGCGGCGATCGTCTGCGGCGTCCTGAGCTGGGCCTCGGCCGAGCGTAGCATCGCCTCGACCGCCGGCGCGATCGACGCCGCGATCGATCGGATGGCGACCGCTGCCAAGGGCGATCTCGAGGGCGGCACTCCGGAGGAGGTGCGCGAATGCGTACCCCAGCTCGCCGATGCGATGGACGCGCTGTTCAGCCAGCTCCACACCCATTTCGACCATGTCCGCCGGCTCGCGATGTTCGATCCGGTGACGGGCCTGCCCAATCGCACCCATTTCCGCCAGACCGTCGAAGGCGCGCTCGCCGAACTGCCTTCGGATGCGGGCGCGGTCCTCTATTTCATCGATCTCGACCGGTTCAAATCGGTCAACGACACGCTCGGCCATGCACAGGGCGACGTGCTGCTCGGCATGGTCGCATCGCGGCTGCGGGGGCTTGTCGACAAGATGGCGGAAGAGGGGAGCGAGGCCCCGTTGGTCGGTCGATTGGCAGGCGACGAGTTCACGCTGTTCGCGCCGGGCGTCGCGGCGCGCGCCGCGACCGATCGCATCGGCCACGCGATCCTGGTCGAGCTCTCCAAGCCCTTTGAGCTCGCCGAGCAGCAAGTGACGATCGGCGCCTCGATCGGCGTGGCGACGCGGCCGCATCACGGCGCGACGCTCCACGACCTGATGCGCGCCGCAGACGCCGCCATGTACCACGCCAAGTCGCTCGGCCGCGGTCGTTTCGAGCATTTCACCGACACGCTCGCCGCGCGGATCGAGGAACGCGTGCTGCTCGAGGGCGAACTGCGCGAGGCGGTCGAGAAGGAGGAATTCTCACTCGTCTTCCAGCCGCAGGTGAGCGCTCGCGACGGCAGCATCACCGGCGCCGAGGCGCTGCTGCGCTGGCGGCATCGCGACGGGATCAAGCTGCCGGGCAGCTTCATCGAGCGTGCCGAGGAGACCGGGCTGATCGTCGAGATCGGCGCTTGGGTGGTGACGAGCGTCGCCGAGACCATCTCGCGCTGGGGGCGCCTCGGCATCGAACAGCGGCTCGCGGTCAACATCAGCCCGCGCCAGATCGACCATGCCGGCTTCTTCCGCCAGCTCCGCGCCGCGATGCACGCGGCCCGCGCGCCGGCCTCGCTGCTCGAGCTCGAGATCAGCGAGACGCTGGCGATGAATTGCTCGGGCGAAGTGCTCGAGGCCATCGCCGCGCTGCGCGCCGACGGCGCCAGCATCGCGATCGACGATTTCGGCACCGGCTACTCCAACGTCGCCCGGCTGCGCGAGCTGCCGGTGGACCGCGTCAAGCTCGACCGCTGCCTGGTCGAGCATGTCGTAGCCCAGCCCGAGGCGCGCACCATCGCCCAGGCGATCGTCGGGCTGATCCACGGCCTCGGCTGCCAGGCCGTCGCCGAGGGCGTCGAGAGCGAGGACCAGGCCGCGGTGCTCCGCGTGATCGGCTGCGACGTCCTCCAAGGCTATTGCATCGCCGCCCCGATGGCCGAGGCCGAGTTCCTCGACTGGACCCGCAAGTTCGAGCCGCGCCGGGCAGCTTCCTGAGCCCAACTTCGTCATCCCCGCGAAAGCGGGGACCCATCTCCCGCGGCATCCGCGAATGCGCCGGTGAATTTAGCTGAGGCGTCCGGAGCTGGACCCCCGCTTTCGCGGGGGTGACGATCAGGCAAACACCCGCCGCAGCACTTCCTCATACACGTCCGCGAGCGCCGCCAAATCGGCCAGCGCCACCGCCTCGTCGAGCTTGTGCATCGTCGCATTGAGCAGCCCGAACTCCACCACCGGGCAGACCTTCACCAGATAGCGCGCGTCCGACGTACCGCCCGTGGTCGAAAGCTCGGGAGTCACGCCCAGCTTGGCCTCGATCGCGCCCGAGACCAGCGACGAGAGCCGCCCCGGCTCGGTGAGGAACGCCTCGCCATAGACGCGCCCGCGCACGTCGCTGTCGGGCGCGTGGCGGCGCACGACTTCCTCGATCCGGGCGATGAGGTCGGCGCCCCGGTGCGCATCGTTGAACCGGATCGACAGCCGCGCGCGCGCCGCGCCGGGGATGACGTTGGTCGCCGGATTGCCGACGTCGATCGTGAGCGGCTCGATGTTCGAGGGCTGGAACCAGTCGCTGCCCTCGTCGAGCACGATCGCATCGATCTCGGTCAGCGCGCGGACGAGGCGGGGGATCGGATTGTCGGCGAGGTGCGGGTAGGCGACATGGCCCTGGCGGCCGCGGACCTCGATGTCGATCACGGTCGATCCGCGCCGGCCGATCTTGATCATGTCTCCCAGCCGGTTGACCGAAGTCGGCTCGCCGACCAGGCACAGCTCGGGCTGCAGCCCGAGCTCGGCCATGCGCGCGATCAGGCTCTGCGTGCCATAGGTGGCCGGGCCTTCCTCGTCGCCGGTGATGATCAGGCTGAGCGTCCCCGCATCCGCAGGCAGCCGCGCCGCCGCGGCGACGAACGCCGCGATCGCGCCCTTCATGTCGACTGCGCCGCGCCCGTAGAGCAGGTCGCCGCGAACCTCGGGCTCGAACGCGCCGCTCGTCCAGCCCGCGCCGGGGGGCACCACGTCGAGATGGCCGGCAAAGGCGAAATGCGTGCCGCCGCTCCCGCGCACCGCGAGCAGGTTCTCGACTGGCCCGTCGGGTGCCTCGCCGGCGACGAAGCGCTCGACCGCGAAGCCCAGCGGCACGAGCGCGGCCTCGAGCACGTCGAACACGCTCCCCCGGGCCGGAGTCACGCTCTCGGCGGCAATCAGCGCCTTGGTTAGTTCGACGACGTCGGCCACAATGCCTCCCGGAAGTGATGGAGGCGGCATTGCCCAAGCTCGATCTCGATACAATCCCGCAGACGAATACGACGGGCTATCCGTCGCCGTTCGACCAGGCGGTGCGGGGCCGCTGGCAGCGCCGGCTGGCGCCCGCCGCCGGTCTCACCGAAATGGGCGCGAGCCATGTGACGCTCAAGCCCGGCGCCTGGTCCTCGCAACGGCACTGGCACGACACCGAGGACGAGTTCGTCGTGATGCTCGCCGGCGAGGCGGTGCTGGTCGACGATTCGGGCGAGACGGTGCTGCGCGCCGGAGACTGCGCCGCCTTTCCGAAGGGCGACGGAAACGGCCACCATCTCCAGAACCGCAGCGACGCCGACTGCGTGTTCCTCGCGATCGGCGCCGGGCCCGATACCGGCGGCGACTATCCCGACATCGACATGCGCTTCACCCCCGATGGGTACACGCACAAGGACGGAACGCCCTATCCGGAGAAGCAGACGCCTTAGCCCGCCGTGGGCGTCTCGAACTGCTCGATCACCCAGTCCTCTTCCTGCGCGCTGGCGATCCAGTCCTGCATGAAGGGGTGCGCGATCAGCGCCATGACATAGGCCTGGGCGAAGCGCGGGACGGGCAGCGAATAGGTGACGATGCGCGTCGCGACCGGCGCGAACATGATGTCCGCCGCGCCGAATTCGCCGAACAGGAAGTCGCCGCCGCTGCCGTAGCGCGAGCGCGCCTCGGCCCACAGCTCGACCAGTCGCGCCAGGTCCTGCGCCACGTCGGCGTCGGGCGCCTTGGGGGCGTAGATCTGGCGCACGTTCATGCTGTGCTTGCGCCGCAGCGCCGAGAAGCTCGAGTGCATCTCGGCGGCCATCGAGCGCGCCATCGCCCGCGCGGCCATGTCCTTCGGCCAGAAGTGCGTGCCGCCGGTCTTGTCGTTGAGATATTCGACGATGGCGAGGCTGTCCCACACCACCACGTCGCCGTCCCACAGGATCGGCACCTTGCCCGAGGAGGGGGCGAACTCGTCGCCTTCGCGGCGCTTCTCCCAGTCCTGGTCGTACAGCGGCACCACCACTTCCTCGAAGGGCAGCCCCGAGAGCTTGCAGGCGAGCCAGCCGCGCAGCGACCAGGATGAATAGGCCTTGTTGCCGATGATCAGCTTCATGCCGCCGGGATAACGGGCGCCGCGCGGCGGGGCAACGTTCTCCAAATCCCTGGGCGGAAAGAGGAGGGTGGTTTGCCTCACCTCGGCGGCCCGCGCCCCATATCCGGTAGCGCTAACAGGACTCTGCCCCCAAGCGATGATGATAGCGCTAACAATGTTACCCTGTGTAAACTGGAGTTAAGAACGTATTCGTTACGATTCAGCCACTTGTCTCAACCAAAATTTAAAATAACTGGCTGCAGCAACGTGCAGATGAACGGCCGTTAGAGCCGTGGTCGCACCTCCCATGCAGGAGAGAGCTGACGCGTTCGTGCCGGTTTCAGCCGGTGCGGAAATGGCTGTCAGGTAGCGACGGTAACCGGTGTCCTTCGCCGGGTGCCGGCTGCTGCCTGGGATTTTGGAACACACGTCGCTTGCGGCGGAAGAGAAGAAGAGAGTCGCCCCCGTGATCCGCTTGCCCGTTCTCCTCGCCACTGCCCTGCTGAGCGCCTCGCCGGCGCTCGCGCGCGAAGGCGAGGCCGTCCGTCCCGTGAAGATCGCCGTCGTGGATTCGGGGATCGCCCGCACGCCGCTGCTCGCCCCGCTGGTGGTGGCCGAGTACGACATGGCCGCGGTGTTCCGCGAACGCCCCGCCTTCAAGCCGGTCCATGACCATGGCACCGAAGTCGCGACGGTGATCGCGCGCGAGGCCAGGGCGCCGATCCAGATCTATTCGCTGCGCATCGATACGCCGGGCAAGTGCGTCAAGAGCGACCCCGTGTGCAGCTTCCTCGACACCAACATGGTCGCGGCGATCGACAAGGCCGTCGAGCTCGGCGTCGACGTGATCAACCTCTCGATCGGCGGCGAGCCGACTCCGGCGATGAAGGAAGCGATCGTCGCCGCCTCGGCCAAGGGCATCAAGGTCGCGATCGCCGCCGGCAACCGCCCCGGCGAGCCCCGGCTCAAGGATCTGGCGCGCGCCGGCGGCCGCAACGTCTGGCTGGTCGGCGCGGTCGACGAGAAGGCCGATCCCTGCGCGTTCAGCGCGGCGCCGCGCAATCCCGATCGCGTCGGCTACCAGTTCGTCTGGCGGCGCGGCGCCAAGGTCGAGACGCAGGATATGGAAGGCAAGCCGGTCAAGGCCACCGGCACGTCGTTCTCGACGCCCTTCGTCACGGCCGAGATCGCCTCGAAGATCGCCATCGTCCGCGGGCGCTGAGCGCCCCCGCGGCTATTCGCGAGGCGCCTCGGGGTCGTCGAGCGCCGCGCGCAGATCGCCTACGTCGCCGACCCGCGCCGCGCGCTCGCCCCCGGGCTGCGGGAAAATCGCGTCCAGCCGCCTGCGCAGCGTCTCCTCGAACTCGGCGCGATAATGGCCGCGCGTGTGCGCGAGCGAGACCTCGCTGTAGATCGCGTCCTTGATCCGCTGGATCGCCGCGTCGTCGAGCACGCCCGCGCGCACCAGCTCGGTGGAGAGCTGGAGCAGCCCCACCATCGTGGCATGGGCGCGGATGCCGATGAATTCGAGCGTGTTGTGGAGCTCGCGCGCCTGATCGGTTTCGCCGTTACGATCCATTCGACCTCTCCCTCGCCGCCGAGGCTAGGGGGAAGCCGCCCGAGTCGTCAACGCGTGTAGACATCGTGCCGCCGCAGCGGCGCGGGCGCTCAGCTGACCGCTTCGAGCACCGCCGCGCGCAGCTCCGGAATCCCCATGCCCTTTTCGCTCGACGTGGCGAGGATGTCGGGGTGGGCGGCGGGGCGCTTGCGTGCCTCGGTCTCGGTGCGTTCGCGGACTTCGGCCAGCTCGGTGGCCTTCACCTTGTCGGCCTTGGTCAGCACGACGCGATAGCTCACTGCGGCATCGTCGAGCATGTCGAGGATCTCGCGGTCGACGTCCTTGATGCCGTGGCGCGAATCGATCAGCACCAGCGCGCGCTTGAGCACGTGGCGCCCGCGCAGGAAGTCGTTGACCAGGTACCGCCACTTGCGGACCACGTCCTTGGGCGCCTTGGCGAAGCCATAGCCGGGCATGTCGACCAGCCGGAAGAGCAGGGGATCGCCCACGTCGAAGAAGTTGAGCTCCTGCGTCCGCCCCGGCGTCACCGAGGTGCGCGCCAGGCTGTTGCGGTTGGTGAGCGCGTTGAGAAGCGACGATTTGCCGACGTTCGACCGGCCCGCGAACGCGACCTCCGGCACCACCGGATTGGGCAGGTGCCGGAGCTCGGGCGCGGACTTCAGGAAGGCGACGGGCCCGGCGAAGACCTTGCGCGCCGCCTCGATCCGATCCTCGTCGAAGCCGCTCACTTCTTCGCCGCCGCGGGTTCCTTCTTCACCGGCTCGCGCAGCACCGGATGCTGGCGATAGAGCAGCCACTGCTGGCCGATCGTGAGCAGGTTCGAAGTGATCCAGTAGAGCTGCAGGCCGACGGCGAACGGCGCCATCAGGAACATCAGCATCCACGGCATGAACGCGAAGACCTGCTTCTGCACGTCGTCCATCGGCGCGGGGTTGAGCCGCATCTGGAAGAACATCGACACGCCGAGCAGGATCGGCACCACGCCGATCGCCAGGAAGTGCGGCGGCGTGAAGTCGAGCAGCCCGAACAGGTTGAGCGGCGTGAGCGGGTCGGGCGCCGAAAGGTCGCGGATCCAGCCGAAGAAGGGCTGGTGGCGCATTTCGATCGTCAGCAGCAGCACCTTGTAGAGCGCGAACATGATCGGCACCTGAAGGAGCATCGGCAGGCAGCCCGCGAGCGGGTTCACCTTCTCGTCCTTGTAGAGCTTCATGATCTCCTGCTGCTGGCGCTGCTTGTCCTCCTTCCAGCGCTCCTGGATCGCCTTCATCTTGGGCTGCACCGCGCGCATTTTCGCCATCGAGGCGAACTGGCGCTGGGCGATCGGAAAGAGCAGCAGGCGGATGGTGATCGTCAGCAGGATGATCGCCACGCCGAAATTGCCGACGAGGTGGAACAGCCAGTTGAGGTAGAAGAAGATCGGCTGCTCGATGATGCCGTACCAGCCCCAGTCGATCGCGCGGTCGAACTGCACGATCCCCAGCTCGCGCTGATAGGTCTCGAGCAGGTTCACCTGCTTGGCGCCGGCGAAGAAGTGGCTGGTGTAGGTGATCTTCTTGCCCGCCGGCACGGTGATCGGCTCGGCAAGCTGATAGTCCGCCTGGAAGCCGCCCGTCGGGGTGGTGCGATGCTGGATGCGCACGGCCAGACGCTGATCCGGGATCACTGCGGTCAGCCAGTAATGGTCGGTGAAGCCCGCCCAGCCGCCGACGGTGTCGAAGGGCTGACCCCCGGCCACGTCCTTGTAGTTGATGTAGTTGGCGGAACCGTTGGCGACGGCGATCGGGCCGACGTGCGCGGCCCATTGGTCGACGTCGGTCGACTTCTCGGCGCGCGTGACCAGCGCATAGGGCGTGACGGCGATCGGCGCGGCGCCCAGGTTGGCGACGCTGCGGCTGACCGTGAACATATAGTTCTCGTCGATCGCGATCTCGATGCGGAAGACCTGGCCCGTCGGGCTCTGCGCGGTCAGCGTCACCGGCGTGGTCGGAGTCAGCCTGGGGCCGCTCGTCTGCCAGATCGTGTCCGGCCCCGGCGCCTGGACGCCGGCGCCCTGCCAGCCGAACTGCGCGAAATAGGCGCCCGGCGCGCCGCCCGGCGAGAGCAGGCGGATCGGCGGCGAATTCTTGGCGATCGTCTCGGCGTAGCGCGTGAGCACCAGGTCATCGAGGCGCGCGCCCTTGAGGTTGATCGAGCCCTTGAGCGCGGGCGTGTCGATCGTGACGCGCGGCGTCTCGGCCAGCACGACCTGGCGGTCGCGCAATGCCTTGGCCGAATCGGCCGCGGGATCGGCGGCGGGGTTGGGCACCACCTGGGTCTTGCCGCCTTCGATCTTGGTCGGCGCGGGGGGCTGCTGCGGGAACACCCAGTGCATGATCTGCGGCCACCCGAACAGGATGAGCGCCGCGAGCAACGCAAAGATCAGGAAGTTCTTCTGGTCGTCTTTCACCGATGTTCCCCGGAAAGTCCCGTTCAAGGCACGGGATCGTAGCCGTGCCCGCCCCATGGATGGCAGCGGAGGATCCGCTTGGTGGCGAGCCACGCGCCCTTCGCAGCCCCATAGCGGCGAAGCGCCTCGATTGCATAGGCCGAACAGCTCGGGCTGTAGCGGCAGCTGGATGGCAGGATCAGCGACGGCCCGAGCTGCCAGGCGCGCGCGAGCAGGATCAGCAGGCGCGCGATCACTTGCGCACCCGCGCCAGCGCCTTCGCCAGCTCGGCCTTCAGGTCCGCATAAGGGCGCTCGATTCCCGAATTGCGCCCGATCAGCACATGATCGGCGCCGGGAATCCCTGCGACGGGCAGCACTTCGCGGGCGAGCGCGCGGAACCGGCGTTTCATCCGGTTGCGGATCACCGCGTTGCCGACCTTCTTGGATACGGTAATGCCGACCCGAATCGCCGGATCGGCATCGCCACGGTCGCGCACAATCAGGACGAAGCCGGGCATGGGAGCCCGCTTCCCCGCATTCGCCGCGAGATATTCCTTGCGCTGCGTGAGCCGCGCGAGCTGTACGGCAGTTACGCCGACAGCTTCTTGCGGCCGCGGGCGCGGCGGGCGCGGATCACGTTGCGGCCACCGGGGGTCGCCATCCGCGCGCGGAAGCCGTGCCGGCGCGCACGCACCAGGTTGCTCGGCTGAAAGGTCCGCTTCATCGCTCATCCTCGAGAATCTAGAAACTAAAAGGGCCGCCACAGGGACGGCCGCGTGTCGGGTGCCCATAGGGGCATGTTCGGCGCAAGTCAACGCATCCGATCCGCATTGCCCGACGCCGCCACCGCCGCTTCCTGCGCCCGCGCGCGGCGACGGCGCGAGCTCGGCCGGCGCAGCGCCATGTCGCTGTAGTGGCCCAGTTTCGGGTAGCGCTTGCACAGCCGGGCGAAGCGCTTGCGCGCCCAGGGCGAGTTGCGCAGCGCCAGCACGAGCCCGCCCGCGAAGACGAAGATTCCGCCGGGCCCGGGCAGCACGCCGAGCAGTGGCGCCGCCAGCATCAGGACGATTCCTAGGCCCAGCAGCATAGGGCGGAGCAGCTTGTGGCTCGAACGAAGCATGGCGGCGGATGTGGGGAGCGTGTGTTGCCTGTGCAAGACAGGGACAGCACGCTGGTCCGTTCCGGAGGCGATCCGTTCCACAACGGCCGAATCGCGCTATGCTCGTGCTCCGGGGGGATGGCGCATGGTCTCGAGCGTTTCGACGGTGGCCTATTTGGGGCTGGAGGCCCGCGCGGTCGAGGTGCAGTGCAGGCTGCTCCCCGGCGTCCCCAAGATCGTCGTCGTCGGCCTGCCCGACAAGGCAGTGGCCGAGAGCCGCGAGCGCGTGCGCGCCGCCATGGCCGCGATCGGCCTGTCGCTGCCGCCCAAGCACATCGTCCTCAACCTTTCGCCCGCCGACCTGCCGAAAGAGGGATCGCATTTCGATTTGGCGGTGGCGCTCGCGCTGCTCGGCGCGATGGGCGTCGTCGATGCCGAGACGCTGGCCGGCTATGTCGTGGTCGGCGAGCTCGCGCTCGATGGCCGGATCGCGCCTTCGCCCGGCGTGCTGCTCGCCGCGCTCCACGCGGCCGAGATCGGCAAGGGCCTCGTCTGCCCCGCGGCGCAGGGGCCGGAGGCAAGCTGGGCGGGGCAGGGCGAAGTGATCGCCGCGCCCGACCTCATCGGGCTGCTCAACCATTTCAAGGGCAACCAGCTGCTCCCGCCCGCGCCCGCCGGCGAAGCGGAAGAGCCCGCCCGCGGCCGCGACCTCGCCCAGGTCAAGGGGCAGGAGACCGCCAAGCGCGCGCTCGAGATCGCCGCCGCGGGCGGGCACAATATGCTGATGGTCGGGCCGCCCGGCGCGGGCAAGTCGCTGCTCGCCTCGTGCCTGCCCGGCATCCTGCCGTCGCTCGACGCAGCCGAGGCGCTCGAAGTCTCGATGGTCGGCTCGGTCGCGGGCACGCTCAACGGCGCGCGGCTGACGCGCACGCGCCCGTTCCGCTCGCCGCATCACTCCGCCTCGATGGCGGCGCTCACCGGCGGCGGGCTCAAGGTCAAGCCCGGCGAAGTCAGCATGGCGCATCTGGGCGTGCTGTTCCTCGACGAGCTTCCCGAATTCCAGCGCGCGGTGCTCGATTCGCTCCGCCAGCCGCTCGAGGCCGGCGTGGTCAGCGTCGCGCGCGCCAATGCGCATGTGACCTTCCCGGCGCGCGTCCAGCTCGTCGCGGCGATGAACCCGTGCCGCTGCGGCCACCTCGGCGACCCCGCGCTCGCCTGCGCCCGCGCCCCGCGCTGCGCCGCCGATTATCAGGCCAAGGTCTCGGGGCCCTTGATCGACCGCATCGACCTGCACGTCGAGGTCCAGCCGGTCACCGCCGCCGACCTCGTCCTCCCGCCGCCCGCCGAAGGCTCGGCCGAAGTCGCCGCGCGCGTCGCCCAAGCGCGCGCAATCCAGGCCGATCGCTACCGCGACGCCGCCGCCCGCACCAATGCCGAGGCCGATGGCGAGATCCTCACTGCCACTGCCGAGCCCGACGAACCCGGCCGCAAGCTCCTGGCCCAGGCCGCCGAAGCCATGCGCCTCTCCGCCCGCGGCTACACCCGCGTCCTCCGCGTCGCCCGCACCATTGCCGACCTTGCGGGCGCGGAGGGCGTGGGCCGCATCCATGTCGCCGAGGCACTGAGCTACCGCCGGCAAGCACCGCGGAGTTGAAGGCTCAAGGGCGCGCGCCGCTGGCTGCTTGCAATGTAGGACTTCGCCTGCTTGGCTGGCTGTCCGCGGGAACGGGCCGGCGGCGCTCTTTGGATTGGGAAAACAGAAAAACCCTGCGGAGGGTGCAAACTTTGTCCACTTCCGCCGGTGTCAACTTCCGCGCAGGCACGGGGTGGTCGCGTAATTTGCTTACGCGTGCGCGCAGCATTATTTCCGAAAACGCGGGAAAAGTGCGAAGCTAGGCCCCGATCGCCAGCATCGGCAGCATTTCCGCTTCCACGCGCACGCCGCTTGCAGCGCGCGCGCCCATCGTCTAGCCACACGCGCTCGCTGCCCCCGTGGCGAAATTGGTAGACGCATTCGACTCAAAATCGAACGCCGCAAGGCATGCTGGTTCGAGTCCGGCCGGGGGCACCATCTTCACGCGCTCGCCCGCATGAAGCTGCCGTTGCGGCCCTGTTCCCGATGCGACGAATCGATGTTAGCCTCCTGCGGAATGCGGGCGGCTGCCCGTCATGCTCGATAGGGGAGAGCAGGATGCAGGGTCGGGCACATGGGCGGTTCTGGGCGGTCGTTCTCGGCACCGCAGTACTGATTCCCGGGCTTGCCCATGCGCAGACCGCGTCGGAATCCGGCGATCAGAAGCAGGTCGTGGTCGAGGGCAAGCGGATGCCCGGTGCCGAGGCACCGCGTTCCGCCACCTGCGAAATGATGGCCCGCGATCCCTTTTATCAGGCGTTGTTCGCAGCGGCGGGTGGCCCTTTCCCGTTCCTGCCGACCCGGCTGCCGCGCGATCCCGATTACAGCGCGCCGCCCCTGGTGCCGCCGGGGTCGCCGCTTCCCGATCTCGCCAAGGCGCGATTCGGCGTGCGTGATGCGAATCTGCGGGAAATTGCCATCGAAAGCGCCCCGCCTCCCTTGAGCGAAGAGGGCGGGGCGGGGATCTCGATAGACGAAGCCAGCTTCGGCAATGCAGTCCAGGGCTGCCGCGCCGCGTTCGTCCGCGGTGGCGCGAGCACGGCCGGCTCCGCCGGATCGGGCTTCGTTCCAGCGAGCAGCAGCTGGTCCGAGAATGGCGCGTCCCAGTTCGATCCGGCCTCTCGAGCCGCTGCGGCGAACGGCCGTTACATCCAGGCACGCGCGGAAATCGCCGGCCGCGATACGACGCTGCCGATGGGGTTCGCGCTCTTCGATCAGCGTCGCTTCGCCGAATCGCTGGTCTGGTTCAAGAAGGCCGCCAGCAAGCTGACCCCGGCGGAGGGCGGGGACGAGGCGACCTTGTTCGTCGGCAAGCTCTATCTCCAGGGGCTGGGTGACAAGTCCGATCCGGTCGAGGCAGTGAAATGGCTGAAGAAGACGGCGGAATCGCCCTTCAATCCAGCCCGCGAGACGCCCTTGTTCGATCCCAGACGACCCGAGCTCAATACCGCGATGGGCGAGGCGAGCGTGATCCTCGCGAATCTCTACCGCAGCGGCTTCCGCGGCGTGGAGAAGGACCCGGAACAGGCACGCAAGTGGTATGCGCGCGCCTTCGAGGTAGGCCATGTCCCCGCCGCCAAGGTTCTCGGCGATCTTTACAACCACGGCATCGACGCGCCGCGCGATGTGAAGAAGGCGGTTTCCTGGTATCGCAAGGCTGCCAAGCTCAACTATCCGGCCGCCCAGTTCGCGCTCGCCGAGATCCTGTACATCGGCGGGAGCGGCGTGGCGCAGGATCGCAAGGAAGCGCTTGGCTGGTACCAGGCCGCGGCGCGCAACAATCACGGCGGCGGACTCTACGCACTGGGCCGGGCCTATGAGTTCGGTGAGGGCGTGAAGGCCGATCCGCAGCGCGCGCTCGGCTTCTACAAGTCCGCGGCGCTTCGGGGCAGCGCCGCGGCGCGCATGGCGCTCGGCACCTATTTCTACGAAGGCAAGCTCGTTCCCAAGGACGATGCCGCCGCGCGCCAATGGTTCGAAGCCGCGGCGAAGGGCGACGATCCAGAGGGCATGTTCAACCTCGGCGCGATGATGGCGCGGGGCGAGGGCGGGGCCAGGGACGTGCCCGGAGCCTGGGCCTGGCTGCGCCGCGCGGCAGGGCTCGGGAACGAGAATGCGCCGCGCGCGCTGGCCGCGCTCGAACGGCGGATGAGCCCTGCCGAGAAGCAGGCGGCATCCGCGCTGCTGACGCGTAAATAAAGGGCCACTGGGCAGGGGCTTTGCCCCCCGCGGCGCGCTGATGTACGCCTAAGCCGATGCGTATTTCCGATCCGACCGATGCGCTGGGCCAAGGGCTCGCCGCGATCCGCCAGCGGTTCGACGTGCCCGAGAGCTTCCCGCCGCAGGTCCTCGAAGCCGCCGAGGCGGCCGCCCTCCGCGTGCCTGCCGAGCATGTCGACCGCACCGCCATGCCCTTCGTCACGCTCGATCCGGCCAGCTCGACCGACCTCGACCAGGCCTTTGCGATCGAGACCAGCGGCGCCGATCTGCTGCTCCAATATGCGATCGCCGACGTCGCCTGGTTCGTGTCCGACGGCGATCCGATCGACCAGGAGGCGTGGAAGCGCGGCGGCACGCTCTATCTGCCCGACGGCAAGGCCGGCCTCTATCCGCGCGTGCTGAGCGAAGGCGCGGCGAGCCTGCTGCCCGACGGGCCCCGGCCCGCGGTGGTCTTCACCGTGCGCGTCGCGCCCGACGGCACGGCAAGCCTCGACGGCGTCGAGCGCGCATTGGTCCGCAGCCGCGCCAAGCTGGCCTATGACGGCGTGCGCGACGAAGACCTGCCCGCCGGCTTCGCCGAGCTTTCCGCGCGCGTCCAGGCCGCCGAGAATCGCCGCGGCGCCGCCCGCGTCGACCCGCCCGAGCAGGAAGTCGCGGCGCTCGGCGAGGGGCGCTACGAGCTGGTCTTCCGCCCGCGGCTGGTGTCGGAGGAGCGCAATGCCGCGCTCTCGCTCGCGACCAACATCGCCGTCGCCGAGGCGCTGCGCGCGCACCACACCGGGCTGTTCCGCACTATGGCGGAGCCCGATGCCCGCGGCGTGCGCCGGCTGCGCGAGACCGCCAAGGCCTTCGGCCTCGCCTGGCCCGCCACGGCGACGCTGGCCCAGTTCGAGCGCATGCTCGATCCCAAGGACCCGAAGCAGGCCGCCTTCATGCTCGCGATCCGGCGCGCCGGGAACGGCGCGGGCTATGAGCCGTACCGCGAAGGCGTGGTCCCCTGGCACGCGGCGGTCGCGGCGACCTATGCCCACGCCACCGCGCCGCTGCGCCGGCTGGCGGATCGCTACGTCGTGCGCGCCGCGCTCGCGGTCGCCAACGGCCAGCCGGTCCCCGCGGCGGTGCACGAGGCGTTCGAGAAGCTGCCCAAGGTGATGGACCGCGCCGACGCGATCGGCGGCAATATCGAGCGCGCAGTGATCGACCTCGCCGAGGCAGTGATGCTGCGCGGGAGCGTGGGCAAAGTCTTCACCGCGGTAGTCACCGACGTCGACGAGCGCGGCGTGCGGCTCCAGCTTCGCGACCTGCCGGTGGTGGCGCGGCTCGGGACCAACGGCGTCGAGCCCGGTGCCCAGCTTCAGGTACGGCTCGCGTCGGCGGACACCGTGCGTGGCGCGGTGCAATTCGAACGAGTCGAATAGGGCGGGCTGCAACCTTTCATTCCGTTCCGCATTCGATACGAAGGATCTGGTAACCGGGGAAGCAGCAGGACTTGGCAGAGGCGGACGCCTATCAGTTCAAGCCGCACGAGCGCCCCTTCATGCCCGGGTCGCCCGCCACACCCGATCACCCGATGCCGCGCCGCATCGGCTATGCGCTGATCGGGGTGCTGATCGCGCTCACCGCCGGCTTCGCCAACAGCCTGCTGGTCGCCAATCTCCAGCAGATCCAGGGCGCTTTGGGGATCACCAGCGTCGAGGCGAACTGGATCACCGGCGTCTATTCGATGACCAACGTCTGCGCGAGCTTCATGCTCATCAAGGTGCGTCAGCAGTTCGGGCTGCAGCGGGTGACCCGCTTTTTCCTGCTCGGCTTCGTGCTGCTCGCCGGCGTGCAGGTCTTCGTGCAGAGCTACCCCACCGAGATCATGGTCCGCGCGCTGACCGGCATCATCGCGAGCGGCTTCACGCCGCTCGGCTTCTTCTACATCATGCAGTCGCTGTCGGCGAAGGCGCGGCTGATGGGGATGATCCTCGGCATCGGCCTGTCGCAGGTGGCGCTGCCGCTCGCGCGCGTCTTCTCGCCGCTCCTGCTCGCCAGCGGCGACATCCAGAACCTCTACATCTTCGAGTTCGGGCTGGCGCTGCTCTGCCTCGGCTCGATCGCGCTGCTGCGGCTGCCGCCGAGCGAGCGCGCCCAGGTCTTCGAGCGCCTCGACTTCCTCACGCTCGCGCTGTTCGCGCCCGGCATGGCGCTGCTCACCGCCGTGCTGGTGCAGGGACGCACGGTCTGGTGGACGCAGCCATGGATCGGCTACGCCACTGCCGCTGCGATTGTGCTGATCGGCGCGGCGATGCTGGTCGAGCACAATCGCGCCAATCCGATGCTCAACACGCGCTGGATGCGCAGCGCGGCGATCCTGCGCTTCGCCGGCGTGGCGGCGACGATGCGCATCCTGCTCGCCGAGCAGAATTTCGGTTCGATCGCGCTGCTCCAGGTTACGGGAATGGGGCCTGAGCAGCTCGTGGGGCTCTTCGCCGTGGTGACCGGGGCGACGCTCGCCGGGCTGCTGCTCAGCCTGGTGCGGCTCGACACCAACGATCTGCTGCGGCCGGTCGTGGTCTCGATCACGCTGATCATGATCGCGGCCTTCATGGATGCCGATGCGACCAACCTCACGCGCCCGGCGAACCTCTACCTCAGCCAGGCGATCATGGGCTTCGCGGCAATCTATTTCCTGGGGTCGACGATGATGGTCGGCGTGCTGCGCGCGATGTCCAAGGGGCCGAGCCACATGGTCAGCTATTCGGCGGTGTTCGGCATCTCGCAGACCATTGGCGGGCTCGCCGGGAGCGCGGTACTGGGCACCTTCCAATATCTGCGAACGCGATACCATCTGCAGCAGCTCGCCTCGGGGATCGTGGCCACCGACCCGCAGGTCGCGGCGCGGCTCCAGCAGCTCGGCGGCGCCTATGGCCGCGTGCTCGGCGATCCCGCGCTGCGCCAGGCCGAAGGCGCGGTGCTGCTGACCCAGCAACTCACCCGCGAAGCGAACATCCTCGCGTACAACGACGTTTTCATGCTGATCGGCACGCTCGCTGCAATCGCGCTGGTGCTGGTCGGTGGCTTTTGGCTCTCGCTCAGGATCCGCGGGATCAATCCGCTGGCGGGCGAGCTGGCTGCGCTCCAGGCAATGAGGGCGAACAGGCAATGACCGACACGCGAGCCGCTCCTCCTTCTCCTCCCGCGCCCCCGCCGCCGGAGGCCCCGCCGCCTCCGCCGCCGCCTGCCGAACCGCAGGAGGGGACTCGCCTCGAGGACCCGATCGAGGCCAATGAGGACAGCGGCAAGGCAAAGGGCTGGGCGCCGCCGCGCAGCGGCCTTCGCGGCACGTTGCTGTTCATCGGCTTCCTGATCCTCGGCGCGCTGCTCGCGCTCTATGCCTGGAACCTGCCGCCGTTCACGCGCACCGTGCAGGTGACCGACAATGCCTATGTCCGCGGCCAGACCACGGTGATCGCGCCGCAGGTGAACGGCTATGTCACGCAGGTCTTCGTGCAGGACTTCCAGCAAGTGAAGCAGGGCCAGCCGCTCGCGCAGATCGACGACCGTATCTATCGCCAGCGCGTCCAGCAGGCGCAGGCGAATGTCTCGGCCCAGCTCGCCAATCTCAACAATTCGCAGCAGAGCCAGAATTCGAGCGAGGCGCAGGTCGCGGCGCAGGACGCCGCCGTCGCCAACGCGCGTGCCCAGCTTGCCCGCGCCCAGGCCGACATGCGCCGTGCCGCCGAGCTCACTGCGCAGGGCTCGCTGTCGCTGCGCGAGCGCGACCAGACCCTCGCCGCGCTCCGCCAGGCCGAAGCCGGCGTCCGGCAGGCCGAGGCGCAGCGCACGATCGCCCGCGAGCAGGTCCGCACCGTCACCGTGGGCCGCGGCGGGCTGCAGGCGGCAGTCGAGAATGCGCGCGCTGCGCTCCAGCTCGCCCAGATCGACTTGGCCAACACCGTGATCCGCGCGCCGCAGGACGGGCAGGTGAGCGAGATCGGCGTGCGGCTCGGCCAATATGTCGCGGCCGGCACCCAGCTGCTCTTCCTGGTGCCCAACAAGGTCTGGGTGGTTGCCAACTTCAAGGAAGCGCAAACCGCGCGCATGGCGCCGGGGCAGCGGGCGGCCGTGCATGTCGATGCGCTCGGCGGCGCCGGATTGTTCGGGCGCGTCGAGCAGATCGCGCCGGCGGCGGGAAGCGAGTTTGCCGTGATCCGGCCCGAGACCGGCACGGGCAATTTCGTCAAGGTGCCGCAGAGGATCGCGGTGCGGATCGCGCTCGATCCCGGACAGGAGCTTCTCCAGCGGCTGCGGCCGGGCATGTCGGTCGAGGCGAGCGTGGATACGCGCCAATGAAGCGGCTCGGCGCCGGAGCCCTGCTCGCGCTGCTCGCCTCGTGCGCGGGCCCGACTCCGCCCGTCCCGCCCCAGGCTGCGGTCGCGCCGCCAGCCGGTTGGCGCACCAGCCTGGGCCCGAATGCGCCGATCGATGCGCGCTGGTGGCAGGGCTTCGGCGACTCGGTGCTCTCGGGACTGGTCGAGCGCGCGCTGGCCAATAACGCCGACATCGCGCTCGCCGTGGCGCGCGTGCAGGAGGCGCGCGCGCAGGAGCGGCTGGCGCGCTCGCAGCTCTTCCCCTCGCTCGACCTTGGCGTGAGCGCCACCCATGGGCGCAGCGTCAGCGCGCTAGGAACGCCGTCCGAATCGACCACTCTACAGCCGGTGTTCCAGGCGGCCTATGAAGTCGACTTGTTCGGCCGGATCGGCGAGCAGGTGGAAGCCGCGCGCCAGAGCACCCGCGCGAGCGCCGCGGCGGCGGATGCGGCGCGGCTCGGCGTCGCGGCGGCCACCGCGAGCGGCTATCTCACGCTGCGCGGGCTCGACGAGCGGTTGCGCATCCTCCGCGTGACGCTCGCCTCGCGTACCGAGGCGCTGCGCATCGCCCGCAACCGCGCGCGGGTCGGCTATACCTCGCAGCTCGAGCTCCGCCAGGCCGAGGCCGAATATGAGGCCACTGCCCAGGGCGTGCCCCAGGCCGAGCTCGCCGTTTCGCGCCAGGAGAATGCGCTGAGCCTGTTGCTCGGCGAATCGCCACGCGCCGTCATGCGCGGCCTGGCGCTCGATCAGCTCGCACGTCCTCCGATCCCCGCCGGCCTGCCTTCGGACCTGCTGCGCCGCCGGCCTGACATCGCCCAGGCCGAGTTCACCCTCGCCGCTTCCGACGCCAATCTCGCCGCGGCGCGCGCGCAGTTTCTGCCGCAGGTACGGCTGACCGGCACGGCTGGAGCGGTGGTGTCGAGCGCGCTCGGCGATCCGATCGCGATCTGGTCGCTGGGCGGAAGCATCCTCGCGCCGCTGTTCAACGGCGGCCGGATCGCCGCGCAGGTCGACACGGCGGCCGCGCGCCGCGACCAGGCCGCATTCAGTTACCGCCGCACCGTGCTGACCGCCTTCCGCGAAGTGGAGGACAATCTCGCCGCGGTTCAGCGGCTGGCCGAGCAGCGCGCCCGGCTCGAGGCGCAGCGCATCGCGCTCGCCGAAGCGCTCCGCCATGCCACCAACCGCTACGACGCCGGCTATACTTCCTATCTAGAACAGCTCGACGCGCAGCGCGCCTTGCTCAATGCCGAGCTGAGCCTGGTCCAGGTCCAGGCGGACCAACTCAACGCGCTCGTTGCTCTCTACCAGGCGATGGGCGGCGGCTGGAGTCTGTCCTAGTTGTATCGACATTCATCTCCCTTTCCTTTCAGGGAGGGGAGCGCGTTACGCTATCGCGCCGCCCCGCGCATCCTGCGCGGCCAAAGGTCACACCAGGGTCACACTATCGCGGCGGTTCGAGCGGGGCCTGCCATCGGCCGATCCGGCGGGGCGATTCCGGAAGTCGACACGGCGGAAGTGGACAAAGTGGACACACCAACGCGGGCGCATGCGCGTGCGTACGTGCCTGCGCGCGTGCATGTGCGTGCGCGCGCGCGTGTGCGCGCGAGACGCCGATTATATTCAGATTGAGAAAGAGCGTTCCCGTTTTGTTTCAGGCCAAATCCTATTTTGCAAGCGGCAAGATCGTGCGCAGGGCGCCTGGGTTGTATGACATTCGTCTCCCCTCCCCAAAAGGGAGGGGAGCGGTAGGCTGAATGTCGATCGCCCTAGCCCTCCCCTGGTGGCGCCACCGACGCGCGGCGGACCAGCGTGGAGACGAACAGCGATGCCTCCGCCTCTTCGTCGCCCGGCTCGCCGACCAGCTTGAGTGCGGCGGCGCGCGCCATGGTGGCGATCGGCCAGCGCACCGTGGTCAGCGGCGGCCAGATGTGCGCCGCAATCGGCGTGTCGTCGAAGCCGATGATCGACAGGTCCTGCGGGACGTTCAGCCCGCGCTCGCGCGCGACGTGGAGCACGCCGGCGGCCATTTCGTCGTTGGACGAGAAGACTGCGGTGGGCGGCGGCGAAAGGTCGAGCAGCTGCTCGGCGGCGCGCATCCCCGATTCGAAGCGATAGTCGCCCGCCACCATCAGCGTGCGCTGGAGTGGCAGCCCGGCGGCCTCGATCGCTTCCTCATAGCCCTTCTGCCGCTCGAACGCCGAGCGGAAGCCGTGCGGGCCCATCACCAGCGCGATCCGGCGGTGCCCCGCGGCGATCAGATGGCCGACTGCGCCGCGCACCGCCTCGCGGTCGTTGGACGCGACCATGTGCGGCCCTTCGGCGAAAGGCGCCGAGCCCATGCGGACATAGCGGCACCCGATCTGCTCGCAGAGCTGGGCGAGATGCTCATTCTCGGAGATCGGCGGCAGGATCATCACGCCATAGGGCCGCTGACGCTCGAGGAACTGTCCCAGCTTCTCGAGCATCGTCGGGGAGCCGCGGTCGACCGGGTGGACGATCAGCTCGAATTCGGTGTCGCGCAGCACTTCCAGCAGGCCCTGCTGGACGTTGAGCACCATCTGCGCATTGGGATTGTCGTGGATCAGCGCGATCAGGAAGTTGCGCCGCAGCGCCAGCGCGCGAGCCTGCGGGTTGGGGACATAGCCCAGGTTCGCGATGACTTCCTCGACGCGCCGCCGCGTGTCGCCGTTGAGCAGCGGCGACCGGTTGATCACCCGGCTGACGGTCTTCTTCGAAACGCCGGCGATACGCGCCACGTCGTTTATGGTGGGCTGTGCAGAGCGCTTCATCATCCGACACATAACCCGCCCGGAGCGCGCCGCCAACTGGCGCGGCGATGCGGGCTTGTGGTGAGCCCCGTTTGGGCGATACCGGTGTCAAAAAAGAGGGTGTCGGATGCTGATCAGAACGGGCCGCCGCGGGTTGCTGCAGACTGCTGCTATCGGAGGTGCGGGGCTGCTGCTGCCTCGCGCGGCCCGGGCGGCAGGAGACCCCTGGGACCGCGCCACGATGATCGCGCGGACCGTTCGACCACCGGTCTTTCCGGCGCGCAGCTTCCGGATCACCGACTTCGGCGCGCGCGGCGACGGAACCACACTCAACACCGACGCGATCGCGCGGGCGATCGCCGCCTGCGCCGCGGCCGGCGGGGGCAGGGTGCTGGTGCCCGCGGGCGATTTCGTCACCGGAGCGGTGCACCTCAAGTCCAATGTCGAGCTGCACCTGGTCGAAGGCGCGACGCTGCGCTTCAGCACCGATCCCGCGCATTATCCGATGGTCTTCACGCGCTGGGAGGGGATCGAACTGATCAACTATTCGCCCCTGATCTATGCCTATAAGGCCAGGAACATCGCGGTCACGGGCAAGGGCACGCTCGACGGGCAGGGCAGCGCGCAGCATTGGTGGTCGTGGAAGGGCCCCTGGGGTGGCACCACCGAGCATGGTTGGCGTGAGGGGCTCCCGAACCAGCGGCCGGCACGCGCCCGGCTCTTCCAGATGGCCGAGGACCGCGTGCCCGTGGAGAAGCGCGTGTTCGGTCCCGGAAGCTATCTGCGCCCACCGTTCATCCAGCCCTATCTGTGCGAGAATGTGCTGATCGAGGGCGTGCGCATCCGCAATTCGCCCTTCTGGAACGTCCATCCGGTGCTCTGCCGCAACGTCACGCTGCGCGGGCTCGACATCTTCGGGCACGGTCCGAACAACGACGGCACCGATCCGGAGTCGGTCGACATGATGCTGATCGAGGATTGCACCTTCGACACCGGCGACGATTGCATCGCAGTCAATTCGGGCCGCAACGAGGACGGCCGCCGCATCGGTGTGCCCTCGCAGAACATCCTGATCCGCAACTGCCGGATGAAGGAGGGGCATGGCGGCATCACGGTCGGCTCGCAGATCTCGGGCGGCGCGCGCTGGGTGTTCGCCGAGAGGTGCCGGCTGGACAGCCCCGAGCTCTCCTATGCGATCCGTTTCAAGAACAATGCGCTGCGCGGCGGCCTGCTCGAGCATTTCTATTACCGCGACCTCGACGTGGGCCAGGTCAGCCAGGCCGCGATCGCGTGCGACTTCAATTATGAGGAAGGGGCGAACGGCCGCTTCAAGCCGATCCTTCGCGACATCCGGATCGAGCGGCTGCGCGCCACCGGCGCGGTGCGCGTGCTCGACAGCCAAGGGCTTCCCGGCGCGCCGGTGACGGACATCACGCTCCGCGACTGCAGCTTCGACGGCGTCACCCAGCCCAGCGTGATCCGCCACACCGAGCGGCTGGCGCTCGACAATGTGCGGGTCAACGGTGCGGTCGTGCGGTCGCTGTCCTAGTCGCCCAACTGCGCCTTCTGCAGCGCTTCGACCGCGAGCGAGCGCTTGAGGATGCGCGAGGCCGGATCGACCACTACATGCGCACCCTCGGGCACGGCCAGGCTGCCGCGCCCGCCCGTCATCGGCACGGTCTGCAGCTTGCCATCGACTTCGACTTCGACCGGCAGCGGGAAGGGCTTGTCGCCGGGCGTCTTCCAGCTGAGTTCGAGCCGATTGCCGGTCCGCGTCTCGACCAGCTCGGGAAGCGCGGCCTCGCGCAGATAGACGTCGAAGAACCAGCCGAGATCCTTGCCGGTCACCTCGTTGACGATGCCGATATATTCCGGGGTCGTGCTGAAGCGCGGCTGGAAGTTACCCGGCTTCGGATCGGGCCGGCCATAGACCAGCCGCCGAGTGACTTCCCAGAAATCCTTGTCGCCGATCAGGTTGCGTAGCGTGTGGAGCACCCAGGCGCCCTTGACGTAGATGTCGCCGGCAGGACCGCCCAGCTCCTCCTGATAGACCTGCTCCTCGGTCATGATTTGCCCGCGGACGATCGGCGCCTGGTTGCGGATCTGGTTGCGGAAATCGTCCATCATCGAGGCGTAGCGCGCCTCGCCTTCGCGCCAGCGGCCGTAGAGCGGCTGCATATACTGGGCATAGCCCTCGTGGAGCCAGTAATCGTCCCAGTTCGCAGCGGACATCTGGTTGCCGAACCATTCGTGCGCCAGCTCGTGTTGGAAGATCTCGTCGAAGCCGCTCGCCGTCTTCTTGTAGTTGTTGCCATAGGCGTTGATCGTCTGGTGCTCCATGCCCAGGTGCGGCGTCTCGACCACGCCCAGCTTCTCGTCGTGCCAGGGATAGGGGCCGATCATCGCCTCGAAGAAGTCGAGCGCGGGCCCGAACTCGGCGAACAGCGCCTGCGCCTTCGCCTCGCGTCCGGGCAGGTACCAATAGGTCATCGGGATGCGCGGGCCGAAGCGGCTCGCATAGGTGCCCGTCACCTCCTTGTACGGCGCGATGTTGAGCGCGACCGAATAGGGATTGGGGCTGCGCGCCTGCCAGTGCCAGGTCGTCCGCCCGTCGGCGAGCGTGTCGACCTTGCGGAGCAGGCCGTTCGAGGGAGCGGACAGGCCCTTGGGCACGGTGATGTGCAGATCGACGCTGCCGGGCTCGCCCGCGGGAAAATCGAGGCACGGCCAGAACAGGTCGCAGCCATAGCCCTCGGCGGTGGTCGCCACCCAGGGTTTGCCGTCGGGCGTCGTGCTCCAGACGATCCCATCATCCCAGGGCGCACGGACCGCGACGTGCGGCGTGCCGCCATAGACGATTCGCACCACGGCCTTGCTGCCGGCCCCCAGCGGTCGGGGCAGGGCGATCGCGATCCGTCCCTCCGGGTTCGACCAGGCACCCCTCTGGAGCGCGACGCCATCGACGCTGACCGCGCTCACCGGCAGGTTCTTGTCGAGGTCGACCAGCAGTCGTGTCTGCGGGGCGCTGGTGGCGAGCGTCAGCGTCGCAGTGCCCTGAAGGCGCTGAGTCGCGGGGAAGACTTCGATCGCGAGGTCGACATGCTCGAGCCGCAGCGCCGCGCGCTCGGCGTCGATCGGCCCGCCTGAAGCCTGAGTCGTCGCAGTGATCGGCGGTTCGCCGGGCTTGACGGTCTGGCCGAGCGCCGGCGCGGCGGCGAGCGCCGAGGCGGCGAGAAGCAGATGGCGGATGAAGACCTCCCTGGAACCTGTGCGGGGCGTGAATCCTTCACCCCGATTGATGCGGCCGGCATTGGGCCCATATATAGTGGAAGCAAGGGCCCTGAAGGGCCGACCCGGAGTTTTCATGAAGCAGTCTTATCCCGTCCTGCCGCTTCGCGACATCGTCGTCTTCCCGCACATGATCGTGCCGCTCTTCGTCGGGCGCGACAAGTCGGTGGCGGCGCTGGAAGCCGCGATGGCCGACGACAAGGAGATCTTCCTCGTCGCACAGCTCGATCCCGCCGAGGACGATCCCGGCCGCGAGGACCTTTACGACACCGGCGTCTCGGCCGAAGTGCTCCAGCTGCTCAAGCTGCCCGACGGTACGGTGCGCGTGCTGGTCGCGGGCAAGGAACGCGGGACGCTCGATTCGGTCGAGGAGACCGGCAGCTATCTCACCGCCACGGTGAGCCCCGTCGAGGAAGCGCCTGCCGACGGCGCCGAGGTCCAGGCGCTGATGCGCTCGGTGGTCGAGCAGTTCGAGAACTACGCCAAGCTCAACCGCAAGCTGCCCGCCGAGACCGCGGTCCAGCTTGCCGAACTCGACGAAGCGTCGCGCCTGGCGGACGCGGTTGCCGCCAACATCGCGGTCAAGGTCGCCGACAAGCAGTCGCTGCTCGTCGAGAAGGATCCCCAGAAGCGCCTCGAGATGGTGTTCGCCTTCATGGAGGGCGAGCTCGGCGTGCTGCAGGTCGAGAAGAAGATTCGCAGTCGCGTGAAGCGCCAGATGGAGAAGACCCAGCGCGAATATTACCTCAACGAGCAGCTCAAGGCGATCCAGCGCGAGCTGGGCAACGAGGGCGAGGAAGGCGAGGGCGACGAAGTCGCCGAGCTGACTCAGAAGATTGCCACGCTCAAGCTCTCGAAGGAAGCGCGCGCAAAGGCCCAGTCCGAGCTCAAGAAGCTCAAGACCATGGCGCCGATGAGCGCCGAGGCCACCGTGGTGCGCAACTATCTGGACGTGCTGCTGGGGCTGCCCTGGGGCAAGAAGTCGAAGCTCAAGAAGGACATCGCCGAGGCGCAGGGCGTTCTCGACGAGGATCATTACGCGCTGGAGAAGGTCAAGGACCGGATCGTCGAATATCTCGCGGTCCAGGCCCGTACCAACAAGCTGAAGGGGCCGATCCTGTGCCTCGTCGGCCCTCCCGGCGTGGGCAAGACCTCGCTCGGCAAGTCCATCGCCAAGGCGACGGGGCGCGAGTTCATCCGCCAGTCGCTGGGCGGCGTGCGCGACGAGGCGGAGATCCGCGGCCACCGGCGCACCTACATCGGCTCGCTGCCGGGCAAGATCGTGTCGAACCTCAAAAAGGCCGGCACCAGCAACCCGCTGTTCCTGCTCGACGAAATCGACAAGCTCGGTCAGGATTTCCGCGGCGATCCCGCCTCGGCGCTGCTCGAGGTGCTCGACCCCGAGCAGAACAACAAGTTCAACGACCATTATCTCGAGATCGACATCGATCTTTCGGATGTGATGTTCGTGTGCACCGCGAACTCGCTCAACCTGCCGCAGCCGCTGCTCGATCGCATGGAGATCATCCGGCTCGAAGGCTATACCGAGGATGAGAAGGTCGAGATCGCCGAGCGCCACCTGATCGAGAAGCAGATCGACGCGCATGGCCTCAAGGACGGCGAGTTCACGCTCACCAACGAGGGGCTGCGCGACCTGATCCGCTATTACACGCGGGAGGCGGGCGTCCGCACGCTCGAGCGCGAGATCGCCAAGCTCGCGCGCAAGGCGCTGCGCAAGATCCTGGAGGGCAAGGAGACCTCGGTCACCGTCACGCCCGAGAACCTCCACGAATATGCCGGCGTGCGTAAGTATCGCTTCGGCGTGGGCGAAGAGGAGCATCAGATCGGCGCGGTCACCGGCCTGGCCTGGACCGAAGTGGGCGGCGAGCTGCTCACCATCGAGAGCGTCACCGTTCCCGGCAAGGGCGCGATCAAGACCACCGGCAAGCTGGGCGACGTGATGAAGGAATCGGTCGAGGCCGCGTTCAGCTTCGTCAAGGCGCGTAGCCCCAGCTACGGGATCAAGCCGAGCCTGTTCCAGCGCAAGGACATCCACGTCCATCTGCCCGAAGGCGCGGTGCCCAAGGACGGTCCCTCGGCCGGCATCGGGCTCGTGACTTCGCTCGTCTCGACGCTCACCGGCGTCGCGGTGCGCAAGGACGTGGCGATGACCGGCGAAGTGACGCTGCGTGGCCGCGTGCTGCCGATCGGCGGTCTGAAGGAAAAGCTGCTCGCGGCGCTGCGCGGCGGTATCAAGACGGTGCTGATCCCGACCGAGAATGAGAAGGACCTGGCCGAAATACCCGCGAACATTCGCGAGGGGCTGGAGATCATTCCGGTCGCCCATGTCGATGAAGTGCTGCGCCTCGCGCTCACCGAGCCGCTCAGCGCGATCGACTGGACCGATGCCGACGAGCTGGCGGCCCAGCCGCCTGCGCCGGTGCCGGGAATCGGCGACGCCGTCCATCATTGAGCAGGCCCGATCCGGCGCTTGACGCGCCGGAAAGGCTTTGACAGCGGCGGCGGTCGCGTGCTGACTGGCGCACCGGCTTGCCGCCGCGACTCGATTTCCAATCGAACAGATGCAATTTAGGGGGTTCCCAGCAATATGAACAAGCAAGAGCTGATCGCGCAGGTCGCCGATACTTCGGGCCTAGGGAAGGGCGATGCCAGCAAGGCAGTGGAAGCCGTTTTCGACGCGATCTCCGGCGCGCTCAAGAAGGGCGACGAAGTCCGCCTGGTCGGCTTCGGCACCTTCTCGGTCAGCAAGCGCAAGGCTTCGACCGGCCGTAATCCCCGCACCGGCGAGGAAATGACGATCAAGGCGTCGAACCAGCCGAAGTTCAAGGCCGGCAAGGGCCTGAAGGATTCGGTGAACTGATTTTCCCGGAACGGGCGGCGAGGGGGCTGGACAGCGCGCCGCGCGCCGCCTAAAGGCCCGCTTCCCGTTTCGCCCGCAAGGGCAATGGGCGCGTAGCTCAGTGGTAGAGCACTGTGTTCACACCGCAGGGGTCGCAAGTTCAATCCTTGCCGCGCCCACCATCTTAAGGGGCTGAAAAACCTAGAGTTTTTCAGCCCCTTTTTGCGTTTTCCGCAGGGTTCGTTGTGTTCAAAGTGACACAATCGATCCCTGCGGTGCTACCGCAGCGTCTCCGCAGGGATCGGATGTTCGATTGCACTTCCGTTTGGAACGGAAAGGCAAATCGCTATAGGACTGGCGAACAAGTTTCGCGGCGGGGGATGCCTTGGATAGGATTACAACAAGCCTGCTCGGCACGTTTTCGGCTGAGTACGACATCGCCACCCTGCCGGAAGAGGAGCGTTTCGAGCGCTTTTCAGCATTTTCGATGATCCGCCGGCACTATAGCCGAAGCTTCGACATCGAAGACGTGATGGTGGCAGGGGGCGGAGACACTGCCATCGACGCAGTCGCAATCATCGTCAACAACCTGCTCGTCACAGACTCCGACTCGATCGACGAGCTGGCGGAGCAGAACGGGCAGCTCGAAGTCTCTTTTATTTTTGTGCAGGCGGACCGTGGGGCTAGCTTCGACGGCTCGAAGATGGGCGACTTCGCCTTCGGCGTTCGGGATTTTTTTGAGGCTCAGCCGAAGATCAAGCGCAACGCTGACGTTCAGAGAGCCGCTGCTCTGGTTGAGACAATCTTCAGACACGCGGCAATCCTAAAAGGACGGCCCACCTGCCAGCTATACTATGTCACGACGGGCAAGTGGCAGGACGACAACGATCTCCGTGCTCGCCGAGACGCCGCGCAGGCGGACCTAGAAGCTCTAGGAAATTTTAGCGGTGTGCGCGTTGCTTATGTGGGCGCCGAAGAGCTGCACGCGGCCTACCTTCAGACGAAAAATGCCGTGACGCGGACCTTTGAGTTTCGCAACCGGAACGACCTACCCGCGGCGGAGGGCATCAACCAAGCGTTTATCGGGTACGTGCCCTTTTCGCAGTTCCGAGCGATCATTAGTGACGAAAGCGGCGAGGAAATTCTCGGCAGCATTTTTTACGACAATGTCCGCGATTGGCAGGAGTATAACACTGTCAATGTGCGGATGAGAGAAACGCTAAATTCGCCTGACCGAAACCGCTTCGTCTTCATGAACAATGGCGTGACCATCATCGCTCGTTCGATTGCGCCCATCGGATCCAGGTTCACGATTTCCGATTTCCAGATCGTGAATGGATGTCAGACCAGCAACGTGCTTTTCGACCAACGAGCGGTCATTGATGATTCTGTTTGCGTGCCCCTGCGCCTCATCGAGACGAGAGACGAGGCCGTGATGGATGCTATCATCCAAGCGACGAACAGCCAAACCGAAGTCAAGCCTGAGCAGTATTTTGCTCGAATGAAGTTTGCGAGACGCCTTGAGCAGTATTTTTCGGCGATCGAGGAAGATCACCGTATCCATTACGAACGGCGTGACGGCCAATATGATCGCGGAGCGGAGAAAAAGACGCGAATTATTTCATCGACGAATGCTGTCCGAGCCTTCGCGGCGATGTACCTTGAGGAGCCACACCGCACCACTCGAGGGTACACCAATCTGCGATCGAGAGTTGGATCCGACATTTTCGGCGAAGATCATCGCCTCGAACCGTACTACGCCTCGTCCTACGCATCTTATCTGCTCGAGTCCCGGTTTCGAGCAAAGAGTACAGCGGTACAGTACAAGCCGGCGCGCTATCACATACTGCTCGCGCTTCGGCTTCTCGTAGATCCAGACCGACCTGCGTTTATGAACTCGCGCGAAATGGGGCGGCGAGCGGACAAGCTGTCGCAAGCCCTACGGGACGTAAAGGGAGCCGATAAGCTCTTCCACGAGGCCGTTGCGGTCATCGATCGAGCTACCGGCAACAATCTCGAGCGCGATCACGTTCGTACCCTTGGCGTGACGAACAACATCCTCACCGAGTTCAAAAGGCAGCCTATTCAAGCGGTTGCCAGAGGCTAGAAACGATATCGTTCCCGCAGGGGGCGGTATGTTCAATTAGAACATGGCCCGAGAACGCAAATCGAACCGAAACAACACAAATCGACAACAGATCAAACTAGGGTGGGGTATAAGCTGTTGAATTTGCTGACGACGTTCCTGTTCACACCGCAGGGGTCGCAAGTTCAATCCTTGCCGCGCCCACCATGTAGCGAAGCCCGCCGGTCACCCTGACCGGCGGGCTTTTTGCTGGCACGTCGGAGGGGCAGGGGATGGCATTGCTTTGGGCTGCGGCGACCGTTGCCGCTTCCGCCTTCCAGGTCGGGCGCAACGCGCTCCAGCGAAGCATGATGTCGCGCACCGGGCCATGGGGCGCCACTTTGGTGCGCTTCCTGTTCGGCCTGCCTTTTTCGATCGTCTTCACGCTCGTCGCGCTGGCGATGAGCCACGATCTCCATCCGCAATTCGGCTGGCCCTTCTGGTGGCCCGCGCTCGCCGGCGCGCTGGCGCAGGTGCTGGCGACCGCCGCATTGCTGACTGCCATGCACCAGGCTGGCTTCGCAGTGGGCACGGCGCTGCAGCAGAGCTCGGTTCCCCTCGCGGCGATCGTCGGGCTGGCGGTGTTCGGCGACAATCTGAGCTGGATCGGCTGGTCGGGCGTCGCGCTGACCACGCTCGGGCTGGCCATCCTCGTCTGGCCGCGCAAGGCCGCAGACGCGAAACACCCCGCACTGGGCGTGGCGCTCGGCATCATATCCGGGCTCTGCTTCGGCTTCGCGCTCAACGCCTTTCGCCACGCAGGGCTGCGGCTGGAGCCCGATCACCCCTTCTTCGCCGCCACCGCCAGTGTCACCATCGTCCAGGCGATGCAGGCCGGCGTGCTGACGCTCTTCCTGCTGTTACGCGACCGACCTGCGCTCGTCGCGGTGCTGCGCGGCTGGCGTGAATCGCTTGGCGCAGGACTGTGCGGCGCCTGCGCCTCGGCGGGCTGGTTCCTCGCGCTCAACCTCGCACCGGCCGCCGCAGTGCGTGCGCTCGGCGTAATCGAGATGCCAATGGCGGCCGCAGCAGGGCATCGGCTGTTCCGCGAAGGCCTCACGCTACGCCAGCTCCTCGGCGTCGCCATCGTCACCATCGGCGTGGCGATGACCGCCGGTTTGTAACCGCTCGCCGCGCGTCGTCCCTGATCGGGGCATCGTCACACATCCGTAACAGGAGAGTCTCCAAAGATTCTCCAATCTCCAACACTCCCGTCACGCGCGCCGCCTAGCGCGGCGCTGCGGCCGACAGGGGGTTACGCCGAGTCGATCCCGCAAAGTTTCGAACCCGCGCAACGCCGGCGGCCCGCCGGAACGGAGAATTTATGGCCAGCTTCCAACGCCTTAGCCTTATTCTGATGACGACGGCCGCCTCTGCGGCGCTTTCCGCGTGCAATGGCGCGGACAATGTGGCCTCGCCCGGCGCGGGCAGCGTTGTGATCGTCCAGCCGACGCCGACGCCGACCCCGGCGCCCACCGGCACCCCGACCCCGACGCCGATCACTGCGGCGCAGTTCGCGGCGGTGACTGCAGTGAACGGCATCAGCATCAGCGCCGACCAGCAGCTCGCGGTGGTGAATGCGGGAACTAATAACAACATTAATGGCACCGGCTCGGTGGTGAACGGCATCTATCCGACCAGCGCCACCTCGGCGACCACGGCGTCGGACCCCTCGGCGCTCAGCAGCTTCTTCACCAGCACCAACTATGCCGGCGCGCTCAATGGCCCGACCGACACTTCGTTCCAGGATTGGACCTGCAACTCGAGCACGGCCAACTTCGGCGGCGCCAGCGTGGCCTGCACCGCGGTCCCGGCCGTCGGCACCGGCGGCGCCACGGCGACCTGCCCGACCGGCACGATCGACGACGGCCTGGTCCAGACCTTCCGCGCCTGCCGCCTGCCCGCCAACATCACCACCAGCCTGACGCTGCCGAAGATCTCCGGCGTCTATTATCGCCTGCGCGGCCAGACCGAAGTCGGCACCGACCAGGGCCCGAGCGGCGGCGCCGGCGTGACGCTGACGATCGAGCCCGGCGTCGTGATCGCCGCGGACTCGACCGAAGCCACCAACGACTTGCTGCTCGTCAACCGCGGCTCGAAGCTGATGGCAGTCGGCACGCGCGCCGCGCCGATCATCTTCACCTCGCAGCAGAACCTCGCCGCCAACGGTGTGAGCGATTCGACCCAGGGTCAGTGGGGCGGCATCATCCTGCTCGGTCGCTCGACCACCGCGGTCTGCGCCGCGGGTACCGGCGGCACCACAGGCACGCCCTGCCAGCAGGCGATCGAAGGCGTCACTGGCCGCTTCTACGGCGGCAGCGACGAGGCCGACAGCAGCGGCCAGGTCTCCTACGTCCAGATCCGCTACAGCGGCATCGCCATCTCGGACGGCAACGAGCTGCAGGGCCTGACCCTCGGCGCGACCGGCTCGGGCACCGTGATCGACCATATCCAGAGCCACAACTCGGCCGATGACGGTGTCGAGATCTTCGGCGGCACCACCAACATGAAGTATTTCGCGGTGACCGGTGCGGACGACGACGGCTTCGACGTCGACAACGGCTGGCGCGGCTTCGTCCAGTTCATGATCGCGGCCCAGAAGGTCTCCGGCGCCACCGCCGACTCCTTCTCGACCGAGATTGACTCGAACAACGCCGAAGACCTGATCCCGCGCACCTGGGGTCGCTACGCCAACTTCACCTTCATCCAGACGGCGAATGCGCCGGCCGCCATCCGCCTGCGCGGCGGCGCCGACTTCAACTTCGTCAACGGCATCGTGAAGAGCCCCAGCGGCGTCGCCTGCATCAACCTGATCGCCGGCGAGCCCGCCTCGGGCCAGCCGTCGACCATCCGCGATGCGAACCCGGCGCTCCAGGACCAGGGCCCGCCGAAGTTCAACTCGGTCTACTTCGCCTGCCAGGGCCGCTGAGGCTCGCAGGTCATCAATGCAACCATGTCGGGGCGGTGGGGATCCGCCGCCCCGGCATTGCTCGTAATATCAGACTGGATGACACGGCCATGCAGCGACGCCTTGCCTATGCCACGCTCCTTCTCCTGACCTCCCAGCTCGTCTCCCCGGCGGCGCTCGCGCAGACCGCCGGCGGCACGGCGGAGCCGGCACCGGCTGCCGCGCCCCAGGCGACGGGTCCCGCCCAGGACCAGAGCGGCGCGCCGCAGCAGGACGTCGAGGTCTCGGCGCCCGGCGTCGACACCAGCGATGTCGAGGACATCGTCGTTGTCGGCCGCCACATCCCCAACACCGTGCGCGCGACGCCGCAGATCATCTCGGTGCTTTCGACCGAGGACATCGCCCGCACCGGCGAAGGTGACATCGCGGGCGCGCTGACTCGCGTCACCGGCCTCAGCGTCGTGGGCGGCGGCTTCGTCTACGTCCGCGGCCTTGGCGACCGCTATTCCTCGTCGCTGCTCAACGGTTCGCCGCTGCCCAGCCCCGAGCCGCTGCGCCGTTCGGTGCCGCTCGACATCTTCCCGACCACGATCGTCGGCTCTGCGCTCGTCCAGAAGACCTATTCGGTCAATTATCCGGGCGAGTTCGGCGGCGGCGTGATCAACCTCACCACCAAGGCGATCCCCGACAAGAACTTCGTCACCGTCGGCGGCTCTATCTCGGCCGACAGCGCGACGACGAGCGAGCTCGGCTATACCTATTACGGCGGCGATACCGACTGGCTGGGCTTCGACGACGGCACGCGCCGCGTCCCCGATTTCATCCGTAACGCGCCGAAGGGCACGGGCCAGATCCCTGCGAACCAGGTACTCCAGCTCTCGAACGCTTCGACGACGCTGATGCAGACCAACAATCAGCTTCCCGCCAACTGGTCGGGCGAGCTCAGCACCGGGATGGCGTTCGACATCGGCGGCGACCGCCTCGGCGTGATCACCTCGGTGGGCTACAGCAACACCTTCCGCACGCGTTCGATCATCGAGCAGGACAGCGTCAGCGAGACCGGCACGATCCGCAACGACTTCCGCACGCTGCTCACCGACAACCGCGTGATCGGCAACGCGCTGATCGGCCTCGGCTATCAGTTCGACGAGAGCACGATCCGCTGGACCAACGTCTACATCCGCGACGTGCTCAAGCAGGCGCGCGGCGCCGCTGCCGAGGTCTACAACAACGCCAGCGGCCTGCGCTTCCAGCAGAACACCAACTGGTTCGAGCGTCAGCTGTTCGAGAGTCAGATCGTCGGCGAGTTCCGTATGTCCGACGCGCTTCGGCTCGACGTGCGCGGCGCCTATGCCAACTCGAAGCGCGAGGCGCCCTATGAGCGCCAGTTCGACTATCTCTGTTCGGACCGGACCACCACCGGCCTGCCGATCGAATATGACGGCGGCAATGGCACCGAGGGTCTCAAGTGCGACGGTGCCTATCAGGTCACCCAGCGCTTCTCGCCCTTCGCCTCGATCATCTTCTCGGACCTGAACGAGAACCTGTGGACCGCGCAGGCGGACCTTTCGTACAAGCTGCCCGACATCGCAACGATCTCGGCCGGCTATTATTTCTCGGACACCGACCGCTTCTCGGAGCGCCTGCAGTTCAACTACCAGACGAGCTCGGGTGGCGGCACGGCGCCGGGCTATCCGTACAACCTGCTGCGCCCGGACTTTCTGCTGAGCCCGGACGTGGTGAACAATGCCTGCCCGCAGCAGGGTACCGGGCTCTGCACGATCGAGCTGCAGTTCAACACGCCGCTCGGCGCCTATGCCTATGACGCGGGCCTGCGTATCCACGCCGGCTATGCCCAGCTCGAAGCCGAAGTCGACAGCCTGCGCGCGGTGGCCGGCGTCCGCTACGAAAAGGGCGAGCAGTTCGTCCGTCCGGTGGGCGTGACCACCGGCACGCGGCTGGACAACGACTATTGGCTGCCCGCTGCGACGCTGACCTGGAACTTCGCTGAGGACATGCAGCTGCGCGGCAGCTTCGCCAAGACGATCTCGCGCCCGCAGTTCCGCGAGCTGGCGCCGCAGCAGTTCCGCGATCCGGACTCGGACCGCCTGTTCTTCGGTAACCCGTTGCTCCAGGACTCGCAGCTGTACAACTTCGAAGCGCGCTACGAGTGGTTCTTCGACCGTGATCAGCGCTTCACCCTGGCTGGTTTCTACAAGCGCATCGAGAACCCGATCGAGCAGGTCGGCTTCTACACCGGCGCCGACGATCGCCTGCAGACCGGCTTCACCAATCTGCCCAAGGCCAAGCTCTACGGCGCCGAAGTCGAAGTGCAGAAGTACTTCCCGCTCGAAGGCCTGGGCGGCGACTTCTTCGCGACGCGGCGCCTGGTGGCGATCGCCAACTACACCTACACCCATTCGGCGATCACCGCGGACGATAGCTGCGTGCCCAACGTGGCGAACCCGGACCTGGGTATCGGCGGGTGTTCGAAGGGCTTCGGCCCGGCCAGCGGCCTGTTCAGCGACGGCGCGCCGCTCACCGGCCAGTCGGACCATCTGGTGAACCTGCAGCTCGGCATCGAGGATACCGCGCGGCTGTCGCAGCTCACCTTCCTGTTCAACTATGCCAGCGACCGCGTGACCAATCGCGGGCCGTCGCTGCTGGGTGGTGGCAACCAGTTCCAGCCCGACATCATCGAGCACCCCGGTGTGCGTTTCGACATCGTCGCGCGCCAGGGTTTCGAAGTCGCCGGTGGCAAGTTCGAGCTGAAGCTCGAGGGTCGCAACCTCACCGGCACGCGCTTCGAGGAGAAGCAGACCTTCTCGAACGGCAATGTCGTGTACATCAACCGCTACAACGTCGGCCGGGTCTTCTCGCTGGGGCTCAGCGCGACCTTCTGACGCGCGACGGGACTGCAAGGCAAAGGGCTCCGGGGCACTGCTCCGGGGCCCTTTCGTTTGTCACCAGCCCCAGGGACGCTCGCGGAACCACTGGGTGATGACGTATTTGGTGCCTGCGCGCACCTTCATCGCATGGTGGATCGTCGACGGGTTGACGGTGCCGTTGGGACGAAGGTTGTTCCAGGCGAGCAGCTTGCCGACCTCGGGCTGGACGATCTTGTCGACTGCCTTGAAACGCGTGGCGCCTCCTGACTCGACCTCGTTGAGATAGAGCATCACCGTCCACGTCCGCTGCCCGGCGACGCTGCAGAATTTCTCGAAGTCGCGCCCGGTCGGATCGAAATAATCGGTGTGCGCCTTGAACTCCTGGCCGACGGCATAGCGCTGCCCCTGCATCGGTTCGGCATGCGCGGGGTCGATCCCCGTGAGCGCGGTAATGCGGCGCTGGAGCTCGGCGACAATCGGGTCCTGCGGATCGAGGTCGCAGGTCTCGCTCGTGCGGAAGGCATAGTCACCGTTCGAATCGGCGATGTCCGACGGCCGGCGCTTGGCGTCGATCTGCGCCATGAGCTGTTCGCATATGGGGGGTGTGATGAAGTTCTTGATGATGAACATCGCGACCTTGGGGCTCGGCACGCGCTGGATGCTCGGGTAGCTGAGGAGATGTTCGATCACGGGTTCCGAAGGATGGCCCGAGCCGAAGTTGGGGAGCGGGGACGAGGAGAGGGTCGCAGTGTGCATGGCGGCGATTTTGCCAAATCGCGCCGCCCGGCGCCAGCGGATGATCTCCGTGGCGCGCGACGTGAAAACGTCATGAAAACGCAAGCGTGGTGTCATATTGCCGCGGCAGTCGGCACGCATGGGAACGACGGCAGAGCTCGGGACCGACGCGGCGCCAGCAGGCGGGGGGAGCGGTCTCCTGCAGCTCGGCATGCCCTCGCGGCTGCGCGGCGCAGTGACCCGCGCGCGCTCGCGGCTCACGGGACTGTGGGTGATCACGGGCGGCGATACCGGCGAGACGATTTCGCTGCTGATGCAGGAGATCGGCGGCACGCACATGCCCGATCTCGACGATCGCGCCACCGTCGACGCCGCGCTGGAAGCGGCCGAACGCGGCATCGTGCTCGCGGCGGCGGCGGGCGGCGATGCGATCCACACGCTGCTGGCGCTGCGGCGGCTCGCATCGGACAAGTTCGCGCTGGCGGCGATGCTCCGTCTGCTGATCGCCCAGCGCAGCGCGATCGGCCTGTGCGGCGCGTGCCGCAGGCCCGAGCAGGCCTATGGCTCGATGGCAGCGCTGCTCGGGCTCGATCCGGGCGCGATCCTCTGGGAGGCTCCGGGCTGCGAATCGTGCGACGGCACCGGCAAGTCGGGCCGCGTCCGCGTTTTCGAAGGCGTGGAGATCGATTCGGCGATGCGCCGCCTGATCTACGACGGCGCCGATGCGCCGCTGCTCGCGCGCCACGCGTTCCTCAACACGCCCAATCTCGCCTCTGCGGCGCGGCGCCTGGCGCGAGAGGGATTGATCGCTGCCGAGGAGGCAGTCAAAATCTCGCGCGGATGAGGTTGTAATCATCTTGCGTTCGGCGGACGGCGCGGCTAAGCGCCCAATCCTTCACGGCGGTTGTAGCTCAGTTGGTTAGAGCATCGGTTTGTGGTACCGAGGGTCGCGGGTTCAAGTCCCGTCATCCGCCCCATTCTCCCCCTTCGCCAGCGCGCGGGAAAACAGCTGCGCGGCGACCGCAGGATGTACCGCGTGATCACCGACTGGGGCTTTCCCGACTTCGACGACCATGAAGGCGTGCATTTGTTCTCGGACCGCGCGAGCGGACTGAGCGCGATCATCGCGGTGCATTCGACTGCACTCGGAGCGGCCGCAGGCGGGGTGCGCTTCTGGCACTATGCCGACCATCGCGCCGCGATCACCGACGCGCTGCGGCTGTCGCGCGGCATGAGCTACAAGAACGCCATGGCGAACCTGCCGCTGGGCGGCGGCAAGGGCGTGATCCTGGCATCCGAGCCGGGCGCCACCGTCTCCACCGCGCAGCTCGAGGCCTTTGGACGCGCGGTCGAATCGCTCCACGGCAAATATGTCACTGCCGAGGACGTCGGCATGTCCGAGGCGCGGATGAAGGTCGTCGCGACCCAGACCCGCCATGTCTCGGGGCTTCCGGTGGCGGCGGGCGGTGCGGGCGGCGATCCCGGCCCCGTGACGGCGCGCGGCGTCTATCTGGGGGTAAAGGCGGCCGCCAGGCGCGGGCTCGGCGCCGAGGACATGCGCGGGGTGCGCGTCGCGATCCAGGGCGTGGGCTCGGTGGGCGGCGGCGTCGCGCGGCTGCTCGCGGCCGACGGCGCCAAGCTGACCCTCGCCGACGTCAATGCCGAACGCGCGAAGGCGCTCGCCGCAGAGCTGGGCGCGGAAGCGGTCGACGCCGCCGAGATCCTCACGCTCGACACCGACCTGTTCAGCCCCAACGCGCTGGGGGCGATCCTGACCGAGCAGTCGATCCCGCAGCTCAAGGCGAAGGTCGTGGCGGGCGGCGCCAACAACCAGCTCGCCACGCGCGCGGACGGCAAGCGGCTGCACGACCGCGGCATCCTCTACGCGCCCGATTATGTGATCAACGCGGGCGGCATCATCAACGTCGGGCTCGAATATCTCGGCCAAGGCAACATGGCCGAGGTCCAGGCGCGCGTGGACAAGATTCCCGAGCGGCTGGTCGAGGTGTGGGACGAGAGCGACCGGACCGGCGACCCCGAAAGCGAGGTCGCCGATCGCATCGCCCAGCGGCTGATCGGGCGGGGCTGACTTCTAGCCAGCCTTCGGACGTCGCAGCACCGCGTCGAGGCTGATCGGTCCCGGACCCGCGAACACGAAATAGAGGAAGACGAAGCAGTAGAGGATCGCTGCGTCGCCCATGTTGTTGGCCGGCCAGAACCCCTGCGGCGCGTGACCGAGGAAATAGGCCACCGCCATGGTGCCCGAGGCCAGGAAGGCGGCGGGGCGCGTGAGGAGGCCAAGCGCGATCAGCGCGCCGCAGACGAGCTCCACGATGCCGGCGAATGCCGCGGGGTGCGAGAAGGTCCAGCCGAAGCCCGAAAATTGCCCGGCGGGGAAATAGAGGAATTTCTGGGTGCCGTGCTCGAGGAAGAGCAGCCCCGACATGATCCGAAGCACACTGCGCGCGCCGGGCGCCAGGGCCGTGAGTCGATCCGTGTTCACGCCAATCGCCCCCATGTTGATACCGAGACAGTCAGTCTGACACTGGCCCTTGCGCTCCGCAATGGGCGTTACGGGGGCGTTCCGAGCGAAAAAATTCGTGGCGCATGTCACATCCGGCGCGCCCATCTCGTCATGGTGTCGTCAACCAAGCTGGAGACGACCCATGACTGCACGCCTCGATCCCTTCGCCGCCGCGCCCGTCCAGATGAAGGCGTGGCTCGACATGTCGCTCAAGATCGCGCCGGCGGTCGAGCAGAGCCTGCTCGAGCTGGTGAAGATCCGCGCATCGCAGATCAACGGCTGCGCCAATTGCCTCAAGATGCACACTGCCGAGGCGCGCAAGGCCGGCGAGAGCGAGGAGCGAATCTATCTGCTCAGCGCCTGGCGCGAGGCGCCGTGCTACACGCCGCGCGAACGCGCCGCGCTGGCATGGACTGAAGCACTGACTCTGGTATCCGTCGAACGGGCGCCGGAAGAAATCTATGCCGAGCTCGCGTTCGAATTCACGCCGGAGGAGCAGGTGCAGCTGACCCTGATGATCAACGCGATCAACGGCTGGAACCGCCTCGCGGTGGGGTTCAACCTGTTCTACGACGCGAAGCCCGCGGTCGCGCACGAGGCTGCGGCAGCGTGAGCGACGACGCGGCTGCATCGTTCGATCCGCTGCGGCCGCGGCTGACCCGCATCGCCTATCGCATGCTGGGCTCGGTCGCGGACGCCGAGGATGTGGTGCAGGACGCTTTCCTGCGCTGGCTCGGCACCGACCGGGCCAGCGTGCGCGAGCCCGAGGCGTTCCTGCGCCGCATCGTCACGCGGCTGTGTCTCGACCAGCTCAAGTCGGCGCGGGCGCGACGCGAGACCTATGTCGGCCCGTGGCTCCCCGAGCCGGTGGTCGAGCCCGAGGAGGGCGAGGTGGACGACGTCACTCTGCCGCTGATGCTCGCGCTGGAACGCCTGTCGCCGCTCGAACGCGCGGCATTCCTGCTGCACGATGTGTTCGGGGCAAGCTTCGACGAGATCGGCGAGACGATCGGCCGCGATCCCGCGGCGGCGAGGCAGCTCGCGAGCCGGGCGCGCACGCACGTCCGTGCCGCGCGGCCGCGGTTCGACGTGCCCAAGGAGCGCGGGCTGGAGATTGCCGCGGCCTTCTTCCAGGCTTCGCGTAGCGGGGACATGGCCGGGCTGCGCTCGCTGCTCGCTGCCGACGTGTCGGTCCATTCGGACGGCGGGGGCAAGGTGCCTGCGGGGCTGCGCCCGATCATCGGCATCGAGGATGTGATGAAGCTCCACACCTCTCTCTCGCGCTTCTTCGCCAAGGAGATGTCGCGCGTGGTGCGCTATGGTTTCGTCAACGGCCTGCCGGGTTTCGTCACGATCGAGCCGGGCGGGGTGCTGCAGACCACCGCGCTGGCGATCGACGGCGACCGGATCACCGGCATCTACGTCACGCGCAACCCGGACAAGCTGCGACACCTGAACGCGGTCCACTGACGGGAACGGACTTGCACGGGAAACATTTCCCGGAGAAACCGGACCTCACGGCAGGGAGGATCGGACGCGATGCAAAGCTCCGGAGAATTGGAAGTGTCGAGGCGCGAATTGCTCGTGGGAAGCGCTGCGCTCGGCGCGGCCTCCGCGGTGCCAGCGGCGGAAGCGCAGGCGGCGCAGCCCCAGTCCCAGGCCCAGCCGGCACGCTCAAAGGTCTCGTTCGAAGTGAACGGCGAGCCCCGGCAGCTCGAGCTCGACACGCGCACCACGCTGCTCGACGCGCTGCGCGAGCATCTCCACCTCACCGGCACCAAGAAGGGCTGCGACCACGGCCAGTGCGGCGCCTGCACCGTGATCGTCGACGGCCGCCGGATCAATTCGTGCCTGAGCCTGGCGGTGATGCACGAGGGCGACCGGATCACCACGATCGAAGGGCTCGGCACGCCCGAGGCGCTGCACCCGATGCAGGCGGCCTTCGTGCGGCACGACGGCTATCAGTGCGGCTATTGCACCCCGGGGCAGATCTGCTCGGCAGTAGCGATGCTCGATGAGGTCAAGGCCGGCATCCCCAGCCATGCCAGCGCGGACCTCAATGCGAAGCCCAGGCTCACCAACGCCGAGCTGCGCGAGCGGATGAGCGGCAACATCTGCCGCTGCGGCGCTTATTCGAACATCGCCGAGGCGATCGCCGAAGTCGCGGGGAGCAAGGCATGAAGCCGTTCACTTATGAGCGCGTGTCCTCGCCCGTCGAAGCCGCGGCTGCGGCGGCGAGGACCCAAGGCGCCAAGTTCATCGCCGGCGGCACCAATCTGCTCGACCTGATGAAGCTCGAGATCGAGGCGCCGACCCACCTGATCGACGTCAACGGTCTCGGGCTCGACACGATCGAGAAGACCAGGGAGGGCGGGCTGCGCATCGGTGCGCTGGTGCGCAACACCGATCTCGCCGCCGACAAGCGCGTCCGCAAGGATTACGCCGTACTCAGCCGTGCGCTGCTCGCGGGCGCCTCGGGCCAGCTGCGCAACAAGGCGACGACCGCGGGCAATCTGCTCCAGCGGACGCGCTGCCCCTATTTCTACGACACCAACCAGCCGTGCAACAAGCGCAAGCCCGGCAGCGGCTGCGCGGCGATCGGCGGCTACAGCCGGCAATTGGGCGTGATCGGCGTCAGCGACGCCTGCATCGCGACACACCCGAGCGACATGGCGGTGGCGATGCGGCTGCTCGATGCGAGCGTGGAGACGGTGAAGCCCGACGGCAGCGCACGCGCGATCCCGATCGCCGACTTCCACCGCCTGCCCGGCGACACGCCGCATATCGAGACCGCGCTCGAGCCCGGCGAACTGATCACTGCGGTGACTTTGCCCAAGCCGCTCGGCGGCAAGCATTTCTACCACAAGGTGCGCGACCGCGCCTCCTACGCCTTCGCGCTCGTGTCGGTCGCGGCGGTGGTGCAGCGCGACGGCAGCGGGCGCGTCGCGCTGGGCGGCGTTGCGCACAAGCCGTGGCGGGTGGAGGCGGCCGAGGGCTCGTTGCCCAAGGGCGCGAAGCCGGTCGCCGCGCAGCTCCTCGCGGGCGCGCGGCCGACGCACGACAACGCATTCAAGCTGCCGCTGGCCGAGCGCACGCTCGCCGCGGTGCTCGCCGAAGCGAGGGCCTGACCGATGAAGTTCGACGCTCCCGCCGGAACCAACCCGATCGATCAGCTCAAGGTCGTCGGTCGCCCCACCGACCGCATCGACGGGCCACTCAAAACGACTGGCACCGCGCCCTATGCCTATGAGCAGCGCGTCGTCGCCAATCCGGCCTATGGCTATGTGGTGGGCTCGGCGATCGGGAAGGGGCGGATCGCCGGCATCGACCTGAGCGAGGCCAGGGCCGCGCCCGGCGTGCTCGCAATCGTCACTGCCGAGAATGCGGGCAAGCTCACCAAGGGCGATTTCAATACCGCCACGCTGCTCGGCGGGCCCGAGATCGAGCACTACCATCAGGCGGTCGCAGTGGTGGTCGCCGAGACGTTCGAGCAGGCGCGCGCCGCCGCGCAGCTGGTGCGGGTCGACTACGCGCGGGGGAAGGGCAATTTCGACCTTGTGGCGGTGCGCGACAGCGCCAAGCCGCCCAAGGGAGATACCAAGGTGGGCGATTTCGACGCCGCCTTCGCCGCCGCGCCCGTGCAGCTCGACGCCACCTACACCACGCCCGACCAGAGCCATGCAATGATGGAGCCGCACGCCTCGATCGCGGCATGGGAGGGAGACAAGCTCACTGTCTGGACGTCGAACCAGATGGTTAATTGGGGCAGGGGCGACGTCGCCAAGACTCTGGGCATCCCCAAGGAGAATGTCCGACTGGTCTCGCCCTTCGTCGGCGGCGGCTTCGGCGGCAAGCTGTTCGTACGCGCCGACGCGCTGCTCGCCGCGCTGGGCGCCAAGGCCGTGGGTCGGCCGGTGAAGGTCGCGCTCCAGCGGCCGCTGATGGCGAACAACACCACTCACCGACCCGCGACGATCCAGCACATCCGGCTCGGCTGTGGCCGCGACGGCAAGATCAGCGCGATCGCGCATGAGGAATGGTGCGGCGACCTGCCCGGCGGGGGGCCGGAGAATTCGGTGGCGCAGACGCACTTGCTCTACGCAGGGCCCAACCGGCTGATCGCCCAGCGGCTCGCGGTGCTCGACTTGCCCGAGGCCAATGCGATGCGCGCGCCGGGCGAGGCGCCGGGCCTGATGGCGCTCGAGATCGCGATGGACGAGATGGCCGAGAAGCTCGGGCTCGATCCGATCGAGTTCCGCGCGATCAACGACACCCAGGTCGATCCCGAGAAGCCCGAGCGCCGCTTCTCGCAGCGCCAGCTGATCGAGTGCATGCGCACCGGCGCTGCCAGGTTCGGCTGGGACAAGCGCAACCCCAAGCCCGGCCAGGTCCGCGAAGGGCGCTGGCTGGTCGGGCTCGGCATGGCGGCGGCGTTCCGCAACAACATCAACATGAAGTCGGCGGCGCGGGTGCGGCTGGATGGCCGGGGCGTGGTGACGGTCGAGACCGACATGACCGACATCGGCACCGGCAGCTACACGATCCTGGGCCAGACCGCGGCGGAGATGATGGGTGTGCCGCTCGACCGCGTGGTGGTGAAGCTCGGCGATTCGAGCTTCCCGGTCTCGGCGGGATCGGGCGGGCAATGGGGCGGCAACAGCGCCTCGGCGGGGGTCTATGCCGCCTGCGTCAAGCTGCGCGAGGCAGTGGCGCAGAAGCTGGGGTTCAATTCGCCCGACGTCGCCTTCGTCGACGGCAACGTCATCGCCGGCGGCCGGCCGGTGCCGCTCGCCCAGGCGGCGCGGGACGGGGAGATCGTGGCGGAGGACGTCATGGAATATGGCGACCTTGCCAAGCGCTACCAGCAATCGACCTTCGGCGCGCATTTCGTCGAGGCGGCGGTCGACGGCTACACCGGCGAGATCCGCGTGCGGCGGATGCTGGCGGTGTGCGCGGCGGGGCGCATCCTCAACCCCAAGGCCGCGCGCAGCCAGGTGATCGGCGCGATGACCATGGGCGTCGGCGCGGCGCTGATGGAGGAACTCGCGGTCGACAAGCGCTTCGGCTTCTTCGTCAACCACGACCTCGCCGGATACGAGGTGCCCGTCCATGCCGACATCCCGCACCAGGAGGTCGTCTTCCTCGACGAGACCGACCCCACCACCTCGCCGATGAAGGCCAAGGGGGTCGGCGAGCTCGGCCTGTGCGGCGTCGGCGCGGCGATCGCCAACGCGGTGTACAACGCCACCGGCGTGCGGGTGCGCGACTATCCGGTCACGCTCGACAAGTTCCTCGACCGGCTGCCGGCGATCGCCTGAGGCGGCCGCTTACTCGCTCGGCCGCCCGCCTTCCTTCCACTCGGGCTTGGCATTGCTGTTCGCGAGGCTGCGCAGCGGCGCGACCAGCGACTGGATCGCGCGGGTCATGAAGGCGGTGTCGAGGTTGGCGACCGTGTCCTCGGGCGTGTGGTAGCTGGGGATCACCGCCCAGCCCGAGACGGTGTGCGCGACCACGCCCTGCAGCGCGAGGGCGTAGTTGTCCGAGCGGCGGAAGAAATCCTGCTCGGGGTAGGGGTCCGCGGTCACCAGCGCGCCATGCGCCTTGAGCGTCTCGCCGAAGGTCGAGCGCTCGAAACCGGTCATCATCATCGTGCCCGCGGGGAGCTTGGGGTCCTGCGCGCCGATCATCTCGAACTCGAGGTTGGCGACGATGTCCGAGAGCGGCACCGGCGGATGCTCGGCGAACCAGCGCGCGCCGAAGCCGCCGGCTTCCTCGCTGCCATAAGCGACGAAGAGGATGCCGCGCTTGTTGCGCTTGCCCGATGCGAGCGCCTGCGCCAGCTCGAGCACTGCAGTGGTGCCCGAAGCGTCGTCGTTGGCGCCGTACATCACCTTGCCGTCGGGCCGCACGCCCAGATGGTCGAGGTGCGCGCTGAGCAGGATCACGCCCGCCTTGGGATCGGTACCGGGCAGATAGCCGATCGCATTGGTGGTGACGCGCGTCTCCTCGACCAGGCCGGGCAGCGTCAGCGACACGTCGGTGCCCTCCTGCGCGGCGAGCTTGTCGAAGGCAGCATCGTCGAGTGCGACGACGTTGGGCCGCGGGGTCGGCTGCCTGCCCTTGAAGTAGCGCGGCAGGCGCGGGGCGCCGCCGATGCGCTGGTAATAGTCGCGCACCTCGGGCGTGGCGCGGATGATCACCAGCCGCGTGCGCGACGGATCGACCGCACCGGCGAGGCGCAGCGGGCTGCCTTCCTTGCCGGTCAGCATCACCACGTCGGCGGCGGGGAGCGCCTTGGGGTCGTTGCCCGCATAGAGCACCAGCTTGCCCTGCGCCGGCTGGCCCGCGGAGGCGAAGAGCAGGGGCTTGTCGATCGCGGCGCCGCCGGCGGTGAGCACAGGCGCGCCGTCGAGGCGCAGCCGGACGATGTCGATCGGCTGGGTATAGCCCTGCATCCCCGGCGCGGGCTGGAGGCCATAGCCGCGGAACGCCGCGCCGACATAGGCCGCCGCCATCGCCTCGTCCGGGCTCGCGCTCTCGCGGCCCTTGAGCGTCTCGCCGGCGAGATAGGAGACATGCCCGCGCACCGATTCCTCGCGCACGGTCTGCGCCTGCGCGGCGGGAACCAGGATTCCGGTCGCCAGCGTGCCGGCCAGGAAAAGCGTCTTGAGCTCGTGCATGATAGTCTCCCCCATCGGTGCCATGCCCTTACCGGACCGCGCGTTGGATTCCATCCCGCTAACTTCCCACTTTTCCCGCGAATCGTAATGTTTCGTTTCAGGCGCGAGCAACTTTGTGTCGCGGCGCTGCGCGCGCATTCCGGAGGTCGGTTGCTGGCGGGAGGGGAAGAAGGGGCGTTCGTGCATGCTGCTGCCTGTCGGGGAGGGCCGTGAGCCGCACGCCGAGGCAAGCAGACGAAATCCTACTTTGCAAGCCGGGTCAAAGCGCGGGGCGGAGCGGTTCCCCGGCGAAGGCCGGGGCCCGGTATCGAGCTGCCGGGATGGCTATGGAAGCTTCTGGAACGACATGGCGACTTGGCCCCGGCCTTCGCCGGGGAACGCGTTCAGCGAGGTTTTCCGCTCCGAATGCCGATCTGCCCTAGCCGTCGACCACCGTCATCGAGCGGCCGGCGCCGCCGGAGAGGATCGCGGCGTCGGTGACGAGCAGGGTCGCGCCGGGCTGGAGCACGGTGCGGACCTGCTCGACGAAGCCGCGCGGCGCCTCGACGCCCTGCATCACGGACTTGTCGAAGGTCTGGCCGGCGCGCTTGCCCGCGCCCGGCACCGCGACATAGTTCCACTGGGTGCGGCGGTTCGCGTCGAAGCCGGTCAGCTCGAGCACATGGTCGCCGACGATCGTCCCCGCGGGAATGTGGACGCGCGCGCGGCCGATCATCTTGCCGTTGCGCAGCACCACGAGCCGGTTCTCTGCGCTGCTCAGCACCAGGGTGACCGGTCCGCTGGGCGACACGGCGGGAGTCCAGCGATAGGGCTCGTCGGGGCGCAGCCGCCCGCCGGTGCCGGGGCCCACCGGAGCGCCCTTGGCAGTGACGGGCACGAGCAGGTCGCCGCCGTCGAGCCGGCCCGGGCTCGACGGCGCGTCGGTGATCACCACGGTCATGCCGAGCGAGGTCGCGGCGAACAATTGCTCGGCGAAGCTGTGCGGCAGCCGCACGCAGCCCGCCGAGGCCGGATAGCCCGGCAGGTTGCCGCCATGGAGCGCGATCCCGTCCCAGGTGAGGCGCTGCATGTGCGGCATCGGCGCGTTGTTGTAGAGATTGGAGAAGTGCTTCGCGCGCTTCTGGAGGATGGTGAAGACGCCGGTGGGCGTGGCCTTGCCCGTCTTGCCGGTCGAGACCGTGCTCGCGCCGATCCGCACGCCGTTGCGATAGACATAGGCCTGCTGGGCATGGAGGCTCACCACCATCAGCATCGGCCCCTGCGGCGCGAGCGCGGGCGCCCAGATATACTGGCCGGGCTTGAGCTGCGCGATATCGGCATCGGTGACCGTGCTGGTCCTGGCGTTCTGGGCGGGGGCGGTGGCGGCGGTCGCGAGGAGTGCGGCAAGGGCCAGCCAGGCGGGGCGGAGGGTGCGGCGATACTTCATGGGCCGAGGCTAGGCGAGTTCGGCCCCGGCCGGGCTCGGTGAAAATGCGGGGGCGAGGGTGGGGGAAGTTTGGAGGGAACGAGAGCGGTCGGGATGCGCTTGCCGACATGGAGCGACCGCTCTGGGCACCGCTGATGCGTCAGGTCGCGCTACGAACCTTGTTGGGCCTGCGGCCCGAGCCGTTTGGCAATCGGCGGCTCAGCACCTGTCGCCGGACTGGCCACGCCATGCCGATGAGACAGGTGGTTCTTCAGCCGTGCGATCTCGCCGGCGGACCAGCCGCGCACATCGGTCACCTGGATCCACGCGTTGACGTAGTCCGACGGAGCATAGACATGCCCGTGCCCGGCCGGCGCAAACATCGCCATTGGCGCGTCCACCAGCAACTGCAGAAAGCTGACGACCGGATACCAGCGCAACGCCGGTGAGACATCGGGCCCCCGCGGCAGGTTCATCCATTCGGGCTGGCGATAAATCGCGCTGTATTCGAAGAATGTCGCCGCGTCGCTGGCATATTGGAGGAAGACGAGGCGCGCCGGGCCCCAGTTTGCGTTTCGAAGGCCGGACTGGCTGGCAGCGTCCCCATCCTGGTTCATGAAGCGCACGAACGATCCCCCGCGGAAGCGAGGCAGCCATGCAGGAGATCCGGGATCGCGATGTGTCGTGAAGAAGCGCCACAGCTGCGTCGAATAGGGAGGGCCCGCCCATAGTGCCCCGTTAATCGAACCGCCAAGCATCGCCGCGAACTCGGTCGATTCGGTAGAACTCTGGGCACCGAGGCTGAGGCCGTAGAGGTAGAGCCTGGGCCGATGCTCCGGGGGCAATCCAGCCCAATATGCGTGAATCTCCTCGAAGAGGGCTCGCGCTGTATCAAAACCATATTGCGAGCCGGAAAGGTGATTGAGCCAGCTTCCAACATAGGAATATTGCACCGCGACGCTCGCGACGTCACCGCCGTGCAGATATTCGACGCTGTCCAGCGCAGGGTCGTCGATCCAGCCGGTGCCGGTGGGCGTCACCACGATCAGCGCCGATCGCTCAAACCCACCGACCCGCTTCAATTCCTCCAGTGCGAGCCTGGCGCGGGATTGCACGGTGTCAGCCGATCGCAGGCCCACATATACGCGAACCGGCTCCATCGCTTCCTTGCCCGAGAATGCGCTGATTTCGGCTCGGGTCGGGCCTGAGACGATGAACTGGCGTCCCCGTCGCCCGAGTTCCTTCCACGACAGCAAGGAGGCCTGGCTTCCCGCTTTGAGGGGGTCGGTCGGCTGGGCGAACTCGGGTTCGATGCGGCTGTCGCGCTCTTCATAAGCGGCATCCATGATGCGCAACGCCGTGTCGACCAACACGCCGTTGACGATCGACCAGAACAGAGCTGCGGTAGCCACAAGGCCAACGATGCTGGCAACCCAGCCCGGCAGAAAGCGCCGCGCCACCGCAGCCGCAAAGCGGGCCGCGCACCGAAAGGAACGCGCCACCACCAACAGGACCGCGAACACCGCCAGGGCGACCACCGCCTTCAATGTATACAGGCTGTCGAGCGGCGGGAGCTCCATCAGCACGCGGATCGAATTCTGCCATCCCGCCGCCCTTGCGAGCGCGTAGGCAACGACCGCGGCGCAGACGACCGCGGCAGCAACGCGGGCCGCTCGCCCGAATGCTTCTCCTGGCCCGGGGATCGCGATCCGGGCGGACAACCACGCCGCGAATGCGCCGATCGCATATCCGATGGCAATCGAGAATCCCGAGACGATACCTTGCGTCGCCCAGATCCGCGGCACCAGCGAGGGGGTCAGGGAGGCGGCAAAAAGGAGTCCCCCGACGAGCAAGCCGGGCACGGAGACCGGAAGCCATCGCGATATCTTGCCCCCTACGCGGTGCAACGCGCTCCCCAACGCGCGGCCTGATACCCGTTGCGCCATTTCCTTCCAGTACCACACGACATCGATGCGTTCGCTACCCCAACGCCGACGGCCACCCGCGCAATCACCGCTATTTTGCACGGCCTCAGCGGAAGCCGATCTGGAGGAATGCCGCGGGGCCGTGGAAGCGATAGCGCAGCCGGCCCTCCCAGCGCTCCTTGTCGGCGTCGACGCGGTAATCGACATAGCGATACATCACGCCCAGGCCGACATTCTCGACGAAGCGATAGGAGAGGGACGCCTGCGCGTTGACGAGGCGGCCCCGATAATCGTCGATGCCGAGCGCCATATAGTCGAGGCGCGTATTGGCGGTGAGGCGGGGCAGCACGGTCGCGTGGGCGAACAGGCCCACCGTCGGGAGCGGCGCGAACAGGCGGCGGCGCTTGACCTGCGTTCCGGCGCCGATGCCGCCGATGCGGGCGGCGCCCGAGATCGAGACGTCGAACCGGGTGGCGTGGACCCCGACCGCGGCGCCGATCTCCGCCCGGTCGGAGCGGACGACATCATAGCCGATGGTGAGCCGGTAGATGTCCGAATCGAAGCCGCTCGTCACGCTGGCGCCGACCGGATAGACGGCATCGTCGAACACGATGTCGTGCTCGATCGACCGCGTGGCGCTGCGATCGAGCGCATAATAGTCCGCGCCGATCATCAGCCGCGGCCCGATCCGGACGCCAGCGCTGACCGCCGCAAGCGTCTGGCGATCCTCGAGCGCGAGATCGCCTTCGAGATCGATCTCCGCCGCGGGGAGGGGTACGACCCTCGACTGGACGCGGACGTGCGAATCGACGTCGGGCCAATAGGCGCCCGCCTCGAGCCAATATTTGTCGCCGACCGCCTGCGCAGCCGCGGGCGCCGCGGCGAGGCATGCGACGATCGCCGCGGATCGAAGCAAGGCGAATGAGTGATGCATCGCGGCGCCCCTGTGTCGAACCTGCAGGGGGCGAAGGCTAGGCTGCGCCGCGGGGATGGCCATCGGGGTAACTACCCATTCGGTCGCGGATCCCTCCGGCCGCTACTGCCCCCGCCTGACCGCCACCACGGCCGCATCCAGCGCCTGGAGGAACCGCGAGCGGTCGGCTGCCGCGAAGGGCCTGGGGCCGCCGAGCTGGTCGCCGCCGGCGCGCAGGTCGGCCATGATCGCGCGGGTGGCGATGGCGCCGCCGATCGAGCTGGTGGTGAAGGGCTTGCCCGTGGGCGCGAGGACGCGGGCGCCGGCCTTGAGGCAGCGGTCGGCCAGCAGGATGTCGGCGGTGATGACGATCGCGGCCTTGTCCGCCGCTTCCGCGATCCAGTCGTCGGCGGCGTCGAAGCTGTCGCTCACCACCTGGCGCGTGATCAGCGGGTGCGCGGGAATGCGCAGATACTGGTTGCTGACCACGACCACGGGCACCTCGTGGCGCCAGGCGACCTTGTAGATCTCGTCCTTCACCGGGCAGGCGTCGGCGTCGACGAGGATGCGGGGTGCGGCCAGGGGGAGTCTCCGTAGAGCAGGGCTGGGGGCGTTCGACCTTCAGGCCATTGCTATCCCTCTCCCCGCGAGGGGAGAGGGTTGCGCAGACTTGGGTTCGGCGCAGCCGGGCCCTAGTCGGAGCTGGGTGAGGGGTGTGCGGCTGCGCAGCAGCCGCGCGGAGCTCCGCTCCGCTCTACCCCTCACCCAACCTCCGCTAGGCACCCCGGCGAAGGCCGGGGTACCAAGCTGCGGTATCCCTCTCCCCTATCAAGGGGAGAGGGTTTGTGAGCCCGGGTGGCGGGAAGTGCGGGTGGCGTTTACGCCCGCGGCCCGCGGGGCGGGCCCTTGCGATGGTAGGGCTTGGCCTGGTGGCGGGGCGGGCCGGAGGGGCGGTTGGGGCCGTTGCGCTGGGGGCCGCGGCCGCCCTGCTGGACGGGGCCTTCGGAGACTTCGAAGCGGACGTCGTCGTCCTCGGTCGCGGTGCGCTGGACCGCCGCCTGGAACTTGGCGGCGAGGGCGCGGGGAACCTGGAAGGCGGTCTCGTTCGGGCCGATGCGGATCGCGCCGACTTCGTTCTTGGTGATGTGGCCGCGGCGGCAGATCAGCGGCAGGATCCAGCGCGGATCGGCGTTCTGGCGGCGGCCGACGTCCATGCGGAACCAGACGATGTCGTCGAAGCCCTCGCGGTGGGCCGAGGCCTGGCGGTCGTCGCGGCGGTCCGTGTGGCTGCGCTCGGCCATCTCCTCGGGCTCGGGCATCGCGGCGCGGTGCGCGCGGACGAGCGCGGCGGCGATCTCCTCGGGGCTCTTCTCGGCGAGCAGGCGCTCGGCGATCGCCTTGTCCTCCTCGTCGATCTCGACGGGCGCGAGCAGGGCGGTGAGCAGGCGCTCGCGGTCCTGCGCGCGGATCGCCTCGGGGGTGGGGGCGTCGATCCACTCGGCGTTGATGCGCGCGCCGCGCAGCATCGATTCGACGCGGCGGCGGCGGGGATAGGGGACGATGAGCACTGCGGTGCCCTTCTTGCCCGCACGGCCGGTGCGGCCCGAGCGGTGCTGGAGCGTCTCGGCGTCGCGCGGCAGCTCGACATGGATGACGAGGCTGAGGCTGGGCAAGTCGATGCCGCGCGCGGCGACGTCGGTGGCGACGCAGACGCGGGCACGGCGGTCTCGAAGCGCCTGGAGCGCGTGGTTGCGCTCGGACTGGCTGTGCTCGCCCGAGAGCGCCACCGCCGCGAAGCCGCGCTCGACCAGCGTGGCGTGGAGGTGGCGGACATTGTCGCGCGTGGCGCAGAACAGGATCGCGGTCTCCGCCTCGTGGAAGCGGAGCAGGTTGATCACGGCATGCTCGATGTCCGACGGGCTGACCGCGACGGCCTGATAGGCGATGTCGCCGTGGCCGCGGTCCTCGCCCACCGTCGAGATGCGCAGCGCGTCCTTCTGGTAGCGTTTGGCGAGCTGGACGATCGGCTTGGGCATGGTCGCCGAGAAGAGCAGGGTACGGCGCTCGGGCGGAGTGGCGTCGAGGATCTCCTCGAGGTCCTCGCGGAAGCCCATGTCGAGCATCTCGTCGGCCTCGTCGAGGACGATGGCGCGCAGAGCCGAGAGGTCGAGCGCGCCGCGCTCGAGATGGTCGCGGAGGCGCCCGGGCGTGCCGACGACGATGTGCGCGCCATAGTTGAGCTGGCGACGCTCCTTCGAGGCGTCCATGCCGCCGACGCAGGTGGCGATGCGCGCGCCGGTGGGGCCGTAGAGCCAGATCAGCTCGCGGCTGACCTGGAGCGCGAGCTCGCGGGTGGGCGCGATGATCAGCGCGTGCGGCTCGCGGGTGGGGACGACGCGGCCGTCCTCGCCGAGCAGCTCGCCGGCCATGGCGAGGCCGAAGGCGACGGTCTTGCCCGAGCCGGTCTGGGCGGAGACGACGAGGTCGCGGCCGGCGGCCTCGGGTTCGATGACGGCGGCCTGGACGGCGGTGGGGGCTTCATAGCCACGCGCGGCGAGCGCTTCGGCGAGAAGCGCGGGAAGGTCTGAAAATGACATGAGACCTCGCAAATGGGGGCGGGAGCCGTCCGGGGCAAGCATTAACTTGCACTAGCGCGCGGTAAACGCGCTGAAAGGAGGTTCGGCTCAGGAGCCCGCGTGGCGCTGTCCGTTGAGCTGGCGCAGCAGCACGGCCATGTCGCTGGGGAGGCCGAGGTCGTGATCAAAGGCCTCGCGCAGCGCACCGGCGACCGCATCGCTGGCGCGGGGGCGCTCGACGCGATAAGCGCCGGCCTGTGCCTCGGGGGCGGAATTTGAATACGCTTGTACCACGCGGCTAAAACGGCGCGGGACCGAATTTGTTGCTTGACAATTTCTTACATTTTGCGGGTGCAATCGAGTCGATGATGTCACAACCCTCTTCGCAACTGGTTTCCGAGGCTCTCGAACGCGCGAAGATGCACGCGCCTTTCCTCGCGATGCTGGCGGGCCGCGAGCCGCAACTGATCGAGGATTTGGACGCCGCGCTCGCCGATCCGATCGGCTATGCGCGCGACTTGGGCGGCGAGATGCCGGTGGGGCAACGGCTGCGGATCGAGCGGCGGAGGCTGGCGCTGCTGGTCGCGCTGGGGGACCTGGCGGGGGTGTTCGACCTCACGCGCGTGACCGGGCTGCTCACCGATTTCGCCGACGACGCGCTCGACCGCGCGATCCGCGCCGCGATCCTCGAGCGCACGCCCGATGCCGAGCCACAGGGCTTCGCCGCGATCGCGCTGGGCAAGCAGGGGAGCCGCGAGCTCAACTATTCGTCGGACATCGACCCGATCCTGATCTTCGATCCGCAGACGCTGCCGCACCGCCCGCGCGAGGCCGTGGAGGAAGCGGCGGTGCGGATCGGGCGGCGCGTGGTCGAGCTGCTCCAGGCCCGCGACGGCGACGGCTATGTGATGCGCGTCGACCTGCGGCTGCGGCCTTCGCCCGAAGTGACGCCGATCGTGCTGCCGGTCGAGGCGGCGATTTCCTATTATGAATCGCAGGCGCTGCCCTGGGAACGCGCCGCCTTCATTCGCGCGCGCGCCTGCGCGGGCGATCGAGTGCTGGGCGAGGGTTTCCTCGAGGCGATCCGGCCCTTCGTGTGGCGGCGCGCGCTCGACTATGGGACGATCCGCGAGATCCGCGACATCAGTCGCCGCATCCGCGACCATTATTCGCAGGCGCAGGCGTTCGGGCCGGGATACGACCTGAAGCGCGGGCGCGGGGGTATCCGCGAAGTCGAGTTCTTCGCGCAGATCCACCAGCTGATCCACGGCGGCCGCGAGCCGGCGCTGCGCGTGCCGGCGACCCGCGACGCGCTGGCGGCGCTCGCCGAGGCGGGACGGATCGGGGCAGAGGAGGCCGCGGCACTGACCGACGCCTATGTCACCTATCGCACGATCGAGCACCGCCTGCAGATGGTGAACGACCTCCAGACCCACGCGCTGCCCGGCGATGCCGCCGCGCTCGACAATGTCGCGCAGCTCCACGGCCTGGCCGACGGCGCGGCGCTGACCGCGCTGCTCCGCCCGCACGTCGAGCGGGTGGGGAGCATCTATGATTCGCTCGCCGGCGAGGCCGAGCCGGGGCTGCCGTCGGACAGCGACGCGCTTCAGGCGCGGCTCACCGATGCGGGGTTCGAGAATCCCGCGGGCGCCGCGCGGATCGTCGAGGGCTGGCGCGGCGGTTCCTATCCGGCGCTACGCACGCCCCAAGCGCGCGAGGCGCTCGAATCGGTGCTTCCGGTGCTGCTCGAGGCCTTCGCCAAGGCGCCCGACAGCGTGCACGCGATCACGCGCTTCGACGCGATGCTCTCGCGCCTGCCGAGCGCGATCAACTTCTTCCGCCTGCTCGAGGCCAAGCCGGCGCTGACGCAGCTGCTCGGCGCAATCCTGAGCCATGCGCCGACGCTCGCCGACCGGCTCGGCCGCCGGCCGGAGCTGCTCGACGGGCTGATCGACGCGAGCGCCTTCGATCCCGTGGCCGAGGTGCCCGCGCTGGTGCACGAGATGGCGGCGTGCGAGCGCGGCACCGACTATCAGTGGAAGCTCGAGCATGTCCGTCGGCTGGTCGGCGAGAAGCGCTTCGCGCTCGGCGCGCAGATCGTCGCGGGCGCCAGCGATCCGCTCGACGTCTCCGCCGGCTATGCCCGCGTCGCCGAGGCGGCCGCCGACGTGCTCGCTGCTGCCACGGTGGAGGAGTTCGCCCGCATCCACGGCCGCGTGCCGGACAGCGAGCTGGTGATCCTCGCGCTGGGCCGCATGGGCGGGCAGGCGCTCACGCACGCCTCGGATCTCGACCTGGTCTATCTCTTCACCGGCGACTATGCCGCGGAATCGGACGGGCCCAAGCCGCTCGGCGCGGTGACCTATTACAATCGGCTGGCGCAGCGCATCACCGCCGCGCTCTCGGTGCCGACCGCCGCGGGACCGCTCTACGAAGTCGACACGCGCCTCAGGCCCTCGGGCGCGCAGGGCCCGCTCACTGTCTCGCTCGACGCTTTCGCGCGCTACCAGCGCGAGGACGCCTGGACCTGGGAGCATATGGCGCTCACCCGCGCCCGGCCGATCTACGGCTCCGAAGCTGCGCAGACCGCGGTTGCCGCGATCGTCTCCGAAGTGCTGGGCGGCGCGCGGCCCGAGCGCGACATCGCGGCGGATGCGGCGAAGATGCGTGCCGAGATGGCGGCGCACAAGCCGCCCGCCGGGCCGCTCGACGCCAAGCTGCTGGGCGGTGGGCTGGTCGACCTCGAGTTCGCGATCCACACGCTCCAGCTGCGCCACCGAACCGCGTTCGTGCCGCAGCTCGGCGCCGCGATCGACGCGCTGGTGGGCGAGGGGCTGCTCCCCGCCACGATGCGCCCGGCGCACGACTTCCTCTCGCGCCTGCTCGTCACGATGCGCCTCGTCGCGCCCGACGCCCAGCCGCCCGGCGCCGCGACCCAGGCGCTGATCGCGCGCGCCGTCGGGCTTTCCGACTGGGACGAGGTGGTTGCCACGCTGGAGCGGACCCGGCAGGAGGTCAGCGCCTGCTGGGCGGCGGTTCGCGCCGGCGGCTGACGGAGACCGACATGGCTATCGTGGAAGGCGACAAGCTCCCCGCGCTCACGCTCGACGCGCCCGAGGGCGGCGGAATCGCGCTCACCGACTATCTGGGCCAGCCCTTCGTCCTCTATTTCTATCCCAAGGACGACACCGCCGGCTGCACGCGCGAGGCGCAGGATTTCTCCGCGCTGATGCCCGAGTTCACGACCCTCGGCGCGCGCCTGCTCGGCGTCTCGAAGGACACGCCGGCCAAGCACCAGAAGTTCGCCGCCAAATACGACCTGACCGTGCCGCTCGCGAGCGATCCCGAGGGCGTGGCGCTCGAGGCGTTCGGCGCCTGGGTCGAGAAGCAGCTCTACGGCCGGCGCTACATGGGGATCGACCGCTCGACCTTTCTGTTCGACGCCCAGGGCACGCTGGTCCGCGCCTGGCGCAAGGTGCGCGTGCCGGGCCATGCCGAGGCCGTGCTGGCCGCGGTCCGGGAGCTCTCGGGCAAGTGAGCCGGAGCGTCGCCGAGGCAGCGCGCGCGGTGCTCGATGCCGCCGATCCGCGCGCCAAGGTAAAGGCGGCGCGCGCCGCCGCTCGCGACTGGCGGCTGGGCCGGCTCGAGCATCGCTTCGACGTGGCGATGCCCGATCGCCCGGCGCGCCCCGACGCGCCCGAGCTGCTGCCGCCCAACCGCATGCCCAAGCGCGGCAAGGGCGGCTCCGAGCGCGGGCGCATCGCGCTGATCCACGCGCTGGCGCACATCGAATTCGCCGCCATCGACCTGGCCTTCGACGCCGTCGGGCGTTTCGGCGGCCAGTTCGCGCGCGGCTTCACCGATGACTGGATGCAGGTCGGCGCCGACGAGGCGATGCATTTCACGCTGCTCGACCGGCGGCTGCACCAGCTCGGCAGCTTCTACGGCGCGATGCCGGCGCACGACGGATTGTGGGACGCGGCAGCCGCCACGGCACACGACCGGCTGGCCCGATTGGCGGTGGTTCCGATGGTGCTGGAAGCGCGCGGGCTCGACGTCACACCCGCCACGATCGAGCGTTTCGCCGCGGCCGACGACGTGCCCACGGTGCGGATTTTCGAACGGATTCTGAAGGATGAGGTCCGTCATGTCCGGGCAGGGACGGTGTGGTTCGAATCCGCCTGTTCGGAAGATCGAATCGATCCCGCAACGACCTGGCAAGCGCTTGTGCGCACGAATTTTCGGGGCTTGCTGAAGCCTCCGTTCAACGACTCGGCGCGCAACTCTGCCGGTCTGACGCGAGATTATTACGCGCCTCTTGCCGTTTCCTGACAGCTCTGGGCACAAGCTTCCCGTCCAAGCGCGGAGGGGCTGCAGCTGGGACCAGTTGGGTTTAGCAGAAGCGCACACCGGGTCGCAGCTTGGTGGATGCTTCCATGACTTGCCGGGGATTCATGGCTAAGGCATCGAACGTAAAGAATGCGGGACTGGGGGAGCGGTTCCGCGGATTCTTCACCACTCGCGATTTTATTCTCCACGACGGCCGCGACCTTCGTCGCTTCAGCGTCGCAGGGCGCACCCAGGCGCTCTTCGCCGGCGTGGCCGCAATCACCGTCCTCTTTTCGGGCTATGGCGTTGCGCAGGCGATGGTCGGCGCGATCGCGATCAGCGGCGTGACCGCTGCGCCGGGCTCGCCCGAGGCGCAGGTCGCCAAGATGCGCGAGCAGGTCGCCAAGATGCAGGCCGAAGTCGCCGCCGCCAAGGAAGCGGCCAAGCTCCACGCGCTGCGTGTCGAGCAGCGCCAGGCAATGATCTCCGCAGTGCTTTCGGGCCAGGCCGTTCCCTCCCCGGCCGCCGGCGAAGCCCCCGCCGCTGCCCCCCGGACCAGCGCGATCGCCGATGAGATGCTCGCCCCGCTGCGCCAGGTCGAAGCGCGTCAGGTCGCGCTCGCCGGCAAGGCGATCGTCGCAGGCGAGGCCCGTTTCCAGCAGACCGCAGCCCAAGTGCGCCGCCTCGGCCTCGCGCCCGAGCGCTTCGTCACGGTGCAGGGCGGCATGGGCGGCCCCTATGAGCCGGTCGAGGAAGGCGATGCTCCTGCCGCCACCGGTGCCGGCGCCGCTTCGAGCGAGAACGCCGATGCGCAGTTCCGCGCGCTGTTCAACACGTGGAAGAAGCTCGACATGCTCGAGCAGACGGTGATCTCGATCCCGTCGATGCAGCCGGTCGACAAGCTCACCTTCACCTCCAACTTCGGCGTCCGCTCGGATCCGTTCCGCGGCACCGCGGCGATGCACGCCGGCGTCGACATCCCCGGCGCGATGGGCACTCCGATCTACGCGACCGCCGACGGAATCGTCAGCCACGCCGGCCGCCAGGGCGGCTATGGCAATCTGGTCGAGATCAACCACGGCCGCGGCATCGAGACGCGCTACGGCCATCTTTCGAAGATCCTCGTCGCCGACAACACCCGCGTCCGCCGCGGCCAGATGATCGGCCTGATGGGCTCGACCGGCCGTTCGACCGGCAGCCATCTCCACTACGAAGTCCGCGTCGATGGCAAGGCCGTCAATCCGATCCCGTTCCTCCAGTCGGGCGAATATCTCGTCGCCGTGCAGGATCGCGTGACGGGCGGCGTCGGCGGCCCCGCCGGCAAGCGCTGAGCCTCTTTTCGAGGGATAGGAGAGGAGAGGGGTCGCCTGCGGGGCGGCCCCCTTTTCTTTTTGCGCGATCGTATCGGCCCGCAAGCTCGCAAGCTTCGGAGCAATGCGATCCCTCCCCTTGGCGGAGGGGGGGAATCGGTGTCCGTGTCTTTCACGACCGGCGTTGCCTCGTGCCGCACGCGCCACTATCTCGGCGGCATGGCAACGATCACCCAGCCTGAAGTCGCACTGACTCCCGCCGCTGCGGCCCGCGTCGCGGCGATAGCGGCGAAGCAGGGCAAGCCCGCGATCCTGCGCCTCTCGGTCGAGGGCGGCGGCTGCTCGGGCTTCCAGTACAAGTTCGGCATGGCCGAGGACGTCGCCGAGGACGACAGCGTGGTCGAGACCGACGGCGTGCGGCTGGTCGTGGATTCGATCAGCCTCGATCTCGTCCGCGGCGCCCAGGTCGATTTCGTCGACAATCTCGGCGGCGCGCATTTCGCGGTGACCAATCCCAATGCCGCCTCGGGCTGCGGCTGCGGCACCAGCTTCTCGGTCTGAAGCGCTGGCGCTGCGCGGCGGGCGCGGCTAACCAGCGGGGATGAAGATCGTCACCTACAACGTCAACGGCATCAAGGCGCGCATGGAGCGCCTGCTCGAATATCTCGACGAGCAGAAGCCGGATGTGATCTGCCTCCAGGAGCTGAAGGGCGCCGACGAGACGCTGCCGGTCAAGGACATCGAAGCCGCCGGCTATGGCGCGGTGTGGCACGGGCAGAAGGGCTTCAACGGCGTCGCCGTGCTCGCGCGCGGCCAGCAGCCGGTTGAGCGCCAGCGCGGGCTCGCGGGCGATCCCGAGGATGCGCACAGCCGCTACATCGAAGTCGAGATCGGCGACCTGGTCGTCGCCTCGATCTATCTGCCCAACGGCAATCCGCAACCCGGCCCCAAGTTCGACTACAAGCTCAAGTGGATGGATCGGCTCGCCGATCGCGCCCGCGCGCTGCTTGCCGAGGAGCGGCTGGTCGTGCTGGCGGGCGACTATAATGTCATCCCCAACGACGACGACACTTTCTCGGTTCGAGCCATGTCGACCGACGCGCTGATGCAGCCGGAATCGCGGCAGCGCTATCGTTCGCTGCTCGCGCAGGGCTGGACCGATTCGTTGCGCACGCGCTTCCCGCAGGGGGGCGTCTGGACCTTCTGGGACTATCAGGCGGGCTGCTGGCAGCGCGATGCGGGCTTCCGCATCGATCACCTGCTGCTCAGCCCCCAGGCTGCCGACCGCTTCCTCGGCGCCGGCGTCGACAAGGACTATCGCGGCCGTGAAAAGGCCAGCGACCACGCGCCGACCTGGGTCGCCCTGCGCTGATCCGCGGGGCGGGGGAGGTCCCCCGTCCGTTTCCGGACAGGCCAACTGTTCCCTTTCGAACACGGGATCGCGGCAAACGCCAATATTTGGCGTGTATTGCTGGCCTATAGCAGTGCCTCGCGGTGGGCTGTTCGGCTAAGTGATTGATTTTCCGTCCACGGGGCAATTGGCACGGCCTCTGCAATGACTTGGGCACAGGCGGAACGAGGGAGCGCCTGATGTCCAAATAGAGGAGCCAGGGATATGATCAGCACTCGCAACATCGGCCGCATCTCGCGCGCAGCCATCGCTTTCGCCGCCACCGCCACCTTCGTCGCCGCCGCCGTCGGCCCTGCCGCCGCCGCGCCCGATCCCGACACGAGCGCCAAGGCCCCCAAGGCGCAGGAAACGCCCCGGGCGACCGACAAGGACACCCGCTACTGCGTCGTCGACCGGATCACCGGCTCGATCCTCGAGCACAAGGTCTGCAAGACGCGCGATCAGTGGCTCGCGCAGGGCTTCGACCCGCTCGATCCGAAGAAGTGAGGGGAGGGCCCGCGACCGCCTCGGCCGTCGCGGGCCTGCCACCCTAGAGCGGCTTGGCGTAGATCAGATATTCGCGGTTGACGCGGCTTTCGATTGCGTCGGCGATCGCGATCATCCCCTGGTTGTCTTCCAGGATCCAGCCGATCTCGCCGCGGCTCGCGCCATAGTTGGGCACCGCCGCGCGGCGAATATATTCGATCATCATGAAGGCCAGCTGGCTTGCCATGCGCGAGCTCTGCAGCCGCTTGACCACGCCCATCAGCGGCACGCGCATCGTCTTGGCCTTGGGCTTGCGCAGCCACAGCAGCAGCTTGGCCCAGCCGAAGGGGAGGAGCGAGCCCTTGAGCGGCTTGAGCGCCTCGTTGAGGTCGGGCAGCGTCACCATGAACGCCACCGGCTCGCCTTCGAGCTCGGCGATCATGATCAAGTCCTCGAAGACCAGCGGCTTGAGCTTCTTGCCGACATCGTCGATCTCGGGCTGGGTGAGGGGGACGAAGCCCCAATTGTCCGACCATGCGTCGTTGAGGATCGCGAGGATGATCGCGGCCTCCTCGTCGAACTTGGCCTTGTTGACCTTGCGGATGCGGATCTTCGGGTTCTTCTCGCCCGCCGCGACGATGCGCTGGATGAGCGGCGGGAACTGCTGGGTGATGTCGAGCTCATAGGTGAGCAGCTTCTTGGCGGGCGCGTAGCCCAGCGCCTCGATCCAGCCCTGGTAGCGCGCCGGGTGATGCCCCATCAGCACCGTCGGCGGATGGTCGTGCCCCTTCACCAGCAGGCCGGGCTCTTCCCAGATCGAGAGGCTGACCGGGCCGAGGGCCCTGGAGAGCCCCTTGTCGCGCAGCCACCCCTCGGCGGTCGCGATCACTGCCTGGGCGACGGCCTCGTCCTCGGCCTCGAACAGGCCCCAGAAGCCGGTGCCCGGGCCGAAGCCCTGCTCGGGCGGCAGCTCGAGCGCGAGCCGGTCGATATGCGCCGAGATGCGCCCGACCACCTTGCCCTCGCGCTCGGCGAGGAAGAGCTGCGCCTCGGCATGGCTGAACCAGCCGTTCTTCTTGGGGTCGATCGTCCCGGCGACTTCGGCGCGCAGCGGGGCGACCCAGTTGGGATCGTCGCCGTTGAGACGATAGGCGAGCTCGATGAAGGCCTTGGTGTCCGCCTTGGTAGTGACGGGACGCACAGTGATTGCGGGCATTGAGGGCGCCTCTTGCGATTAGGTTGCGTGCAGTCCGGCCAAGCCGGGCTGCTTGTCAAGCGGGAAGCTGGAGTGGCCATGCCGGACCAGTGCCGTAAAGCCACACCCGAGCGCGTGCCTTGGGGGTGCCCCTGTTCGTGCCAACATCTAGCCACTATCTCGGGGCAATGGCCCAGAGCATGAACACGAGTATCGCCTTTGATCTTCGTGAAGCGGCGACGCCCACGGGCGCCACTTCGCGTCCCCGTATCGCCGACGACAAGGCGATGCTCCGCGCTGCGTCCGAAATCGCGCGCGACCTGCACAAGCCCAACCCGACGATCTACTGGGCGGACCTGATCGCCTCGGTGGTGGTCGGCTATGGCGCGCTGGCGCTCGCCATCACGCTCAGCATGCCCGGCGAGGCGCTGCTCGCCGCGGCGGTGGCGGTGCTGGCGCTCTACCGCGCCGGCAGCTTCATCCATGAAGTCAGCCATATGAAGCATTCGTCGCTGCCCGGCTTCCGGCTCGGCTGGAACGCGCTGGTCGGCGTGCCGCTGATGGTGCCGTCGTTCATGTACGAGGGCGTCCACAACCTCCACCACGCGCGCACGCGCTACGGCACGGTCGACGATCCCGAATATCTGCCGCTGGCGCTGATGAAGCCCTGGTCGCTGCCGGTCTTCGTGCTGGTCGCCGCGCTCGCGCCGATCGGCTTGCTGATCCGCTACGGCGTGCTTGCGCCGCTGTCGCTGGTCGTGCCCGGCCTGCGCAAGATCGTGGTCGAGCGCTATTCGGGCCTCGTCATCAATCCGCAGTTCCGCCGCCGCCAGCCCGAGGGCGAGGCGCGCAGCCAGTGGATCGCGCAGGAAGCCGCGACCAGCGTCTGGGTGATCGGCCTGCTCACGCTCGTCGCCACGCGCGTGGTGCCGCTGCGCGCGTTCCTGGTCTACCTCGGCGTGATCGGCGCGATCACGGTCATCAACCAAATCCGCACGCTCGTCGCGCACCTGTGGGAGAATGAGGGCGAGGCGATGACCGTCACCGCCCAGTATCTCGACAGCGTCAACGTGCCGCCGCCGGCGCTGCTGCCCGCGCTCTGGGCGCCCGTCGGCCTGCGCTACCATGCGCTGCACCACCTGCTGCCGAGCGTCCCCTATCACAATCTCGGCAAGGCCCATGCCCGCCTGACCGCGATGGTGGAGCCGGACTCGCCCTATCACAAGGCGAGCTACAAGGGGCTACCGGGCCTCGTCGGCCGGCTCGCACGAAGCACGATGGGGATCCGCTGAGGCGGGTCAGTCCGAAATCATAAAAGGCCGCCTCTCGGGGCGGCCTTTTTTCTGGGCATCTGCGGCGAGCGCTGCTGCCTTTATTAATAGTTGATAAGAGCCTATATCATGGGACGAAGGAGTTCGTCGATGATCAGTGCCGATCTCGGAAATCAGCTGGAGGCTTTCGTATCGCAGCTCGTCGCGACGGGACGCTACAACTCCAAGAGCGAGGTTCTGCGCGAAGGCGTGCGGCTCATTCAGGACCGGGAGACGCGGCTCGCGGCGCTGGACGCCTCGATTGCGCGCGGCATCGCCGATGTGGAGGCGGGCCGTATCAAGCCCGCGTCTGAAGTCTTTGACGGGCTCGAGGCCAAATATCGGGCGATGGCGAACGGCGCCGAATGATCGTCCGCATCACGGCGGAGGCCGAACGCGACGTCGAGGCGATTGGCGACTTCATCGCCCTGGACAATCCTGAGCGGGCGCTCCGCTTCGTGGCGGAATTGCGCGACCTGTGTCTTGGGCTCGCAGATTTTCCCGAGAGATTCCCGCTTGTCCCTCGCTATGAAGCGCAAGGAATCCGCCGACGTCTGCACGGCAATTATCTGATCTTCTATCGTGCGACCGCCGAAGAAGTGACGGTGCTGCACGTCGTGCACGGCGCCCAGGACTATGCGGCGATCCTGGATTAGCGTGCGGCCGTTGGCCTCCTGCTACTCTTCCGTCCGCAGCAGCACCGCCTCACCGATCATGAAGAACAGCAGGAACGGCGCCCAGGCGGCGAGGAAGGGCGGGTAGGCGCCGAGGTTGCCCATCGCGATCGCGAAATTGTCGGCGACGAAATAGAGGAAGCCCAGCGCCATGCCGATCACGGCGCGGACGAACAGCTTGCCCGATCGCGCGACGCCGAACGCCGCGACTGCGCCGAGCAGCGGCATTAGCACCGACGAAAGCGGTCCCGACAGCTTGTGCCACAGCGAGCCTTCGAGCGCCTTGGTCGGGCGGCCGGCCTGGCGCAGGTCGCTGATCACTTCGCGCAGCGCGCCGAAGGAGAGGCCGTCGGCGTTGACCGAGCTCAGCGTGAACTGATCCGGCCGCACGCCGCCGGCGACGCGGACCGTGCCGAGCTTGGTGATCGCGCCGGAGGCCACGTCGAACCGCTCGGCATTCTCCACGCGCCAGCCGTCGCCGTCGCGCACGCCGCGGGTCGCCGTCACCATCGAGCGCAGCGTGCGTCCCGAGCGCTCATAGACAGTGATGCCGAAGAGCTGGATCGCGTCGCCGCGTCCGCGCACCTGCTGGACCTGGATCAGATGGTCGCCGTCGCGCACCCAAACGTTCGACCGGTCGCCCCGGTCGATCGGCAGCGGGCCGTAATCGACCTTCTTCCACTGCTCGAGCGTGGAGGTGGCGCGCGTGACGACGCGCTCGTTGAACGCGAAGGAGATCGCCGCCACGCCCAGCGCCGCGATGATCAGCGGCGCCAGCACCTGGTGCGCCGAAAGCCCCGAGGCCTTCATCGCGATCACTTCGCTGTTCTGATTCAACTGAGAGAGCGCGAGGATTGTCCCCAGCAGCACCGAGAAGGGCAGGAAGCGCGCGACGATCTCCGGCGCGCGCAGCCCGACATAGCGCCACACCTCGGCCTCGCCATTGCCCGGGTGCGCGAGGATGCGGCCGGATTCGCTCAGCAGGTCGAGTGCCTGGAGCACCAGCACCAGCGCCGCCAATATGGCGAAGGTGCGCACCAGGAACATCTTGCCCATGTAGAGCGACATGGTCCGCGACGGGAAGAAGCCGGCCAGGTTCACGCCTGGGCCTCCTTCCGGCGGCGGCCGGGGAAGCGGCGCACGATCGCCTTCCACGCCTTGGCGAAGACGCGCTCCAGCGCACCGATCGGCTGCCCGCCGGGCACATAGGCGACGGTGTGGTACATCCACAGCACCAGCCCAGCGAAGATCGCGAAGGGCACCCACAGCGCGATGATCGGATCGATCCGCCCCAGGCTGCCGATCGCCTGCGCATACTCGTTCACCTTGTGATAGGTGACGATCATCACGATCGACAGGAACACGCCCAGCGCCGAAGTCGATCGCTTGGGCGGGATGCCCAGCGCCGCGGCGAGCATCGGCAGCAGGAACATCGAGACGACCTCCGCCAGCCGGAAGTGGAAGGCCGCGCGGCTGGTGTGGCGCTGCTCGTCTGTCACTGCGGCGCTCTTGCCGATGATCGCCAACTCGGGAAGCGTGAGCTCGAGGTTCTTGTCGCCGCGCCGGCGGAACTGCTCGTACTTGGGCAGCGGGATCGGCAGGCTGTGCGTGGTGAAGGTCAGCACGCGCGGCACGTTCGACGATTTGTCGCGATGGATCAGCGTGCCGTTGGTCAGGCGGAAGATGATCGTGTCGGGATCGTCCGATCGCAGGAACTGGCCGGTCTCCGCCGTCACCGCCAGCGGATTGCCGTCAGCGGTGATCATCTGCACGAAGATGCCCGAGAGCTGGCGCCCTTCGTCCTTGCTGTCCTCGATCCGCAGCGTCATCCGCGGCCCGAAGCTGGTGAACTCGCCGACCTTGATCGAGGCGCCGAGCGCGCCGGAGCGCAGCTCGAAGCGCAACTGCTCGTAATTGTAGCGCGCCCAGGGCTGGACGAAGCCGACGATCGACAGGTTCAGGATCGCGAGCGCGATCGCGTACATGTATGGCACTTTGAGCAGCCGCGTGTAGCTCAGCCCCACGGCGCGCATCACGTCGAGCTCGGACGAAGTCGCCAGCCGGCGGAAGGCGAGCAGCACGCCCAGCATCAGCCCAATCGGAATGCCCAGCCCCAGATATTCGGGAAGCAGGTTGGCGAGCATCCGCCACACCACGCTCACCGGTCCGCCCTCGGTCGCGACGAAGTCGAACAGACGCAGCATGCGATCGAGCACGAGCAGCATCGCGGAGATGAGCAGCGTCGAGATCAGCGGAACCGCGATCAGCCGCGCCATGTAGCGATCGAGCGAATTCATGGGGCTGCTACGGTTGCCTTGCTCTGGTCTCGCCGGCACCTGGGCGCCGTCTGGTCCTAAAGCCAAGCCTATAGCCCCGGTTCCGGCGCTTGCCAGCACGAAAGTGGCGCCTCGGCTCGCCGCGGGGTGACGTGGGCGCGTCTTTCTCTATATGGCGGACGCATGCATTTTCTGGATCAGGCGAAAATTTTCGTGCGTTCGGGCGCCGGCGGCCCGGGCGCGGTGAGCTTCCGGCGCGAGAAGTTCATCGAATATGGCGGCCCCGACGGCGGTAACGGCGGCAAGGGCGGCGACATCATCTTCGAGGCGGTGGCCGGCCTCAATACGCTCATCGACTTCCGCTACACCCAGCATTTCCGCGCGGCCCGCGGACATGGCGGCTCGGGCTCGAACCGCACCGGCGCGGGCGGCGACGACCTGGTGATCAAGGTGCCCGTGGGCACCCAGATCCTCGCCGATGACGAGGAGCGCACGCTGCTCGCGGACCTGACCAAGGTCGGCGAGCGCATCGTCTTCCTGCGCGGGGGCGACGGCGGGCGCGGCAACGCCAGCTACAAGACCTCGACCAACCGCGCGCCGCGCCAGCACGGTACCGGCTGGCCCTATGAGGAAGCCTGGGTGTGGCTGCGGCTCAAGCTGCTCGCCGATGCCGGGCTAGTGGGGCTGCCCAACGCCGGCAAGTCGACCTTCATCAACCAGGTGACCAACGCCCAGGCCAAGGTCGGGGCCTATGCCTTCACTACGACGCGGCCCCAGCTCGGCGTGGTGCGCCACAAGCAGCGCGAGTTCGTCGTCGCCGACATACCCGGCCTGATCGAAGGCGCCGCCGACGGCGCGGGCATCGGCGACCGCTTCCTCGGCCATATCGAGCGCTGCCGCGTGCTGCTCCATCTGGTCGACGCCAATGACGAGGACGTGGCCGAAAGCTATCGCATCGTCCGCGAGGAGCTCGAAGCCTATGGCGGCGGGCTGGTCGACAAGCCGGTGGTGGTCGCGCTCAACAAGATCGACACGCTCGACGACGAGCTGATCGAGGCGCTCTCGGCCGAGCTCGAGGAAGCCAGCGGAGCGAAGGTGATCCCGATGTCGGGCGCCAGCGGTGTCGGCGTCGACTGGGTGCTCGACCAGCTTCTCGAAGCGATCGGCCCCGCGCCCGCCACGCTCGAAGTGCCTGCCGACGACCAGGGGGAGGATCCCGTCGAATGGTCGCCGATCTAAGCGGCGCCCTCGCCCCTTCGTCTTGCCCCCGCCTCGTCGTGAAGGTGGGCTCGGCGCTGCTCGTCGCGCCGGACGGGCGCGTGCGGCGCGAATGGCTCGCGGGGCTGGTCGAGGACCTGGCCGAGCGCGCCCGCGCGGGGCAGCAGCTCGTCATCGTCTCCTCGGGCGCGATCGCGCTTGGCGCGCGACGGCTGGGGCTCCCCAAGGGCGGCCGCGCCAGCCTCGAGGATGCGCAGGCGGCTGCCGCCACCGGCCAGATCGCGCTTTCGGGCACATGGGCCGAGCTGCTCCACGCGCAGGGGCTCACCGCCGCGCAGATGCTCGTCACGCTCGACGATCTCGAGGACCGGCGCCGCTATCTCAACGTCTCGGCGACGCTCGATCGGCTGCTCAAGCTGGGCGTCGTGCCGGTCATCAACGAGAACGACAGCGTCGCGACCGAGGAGATCCGCTTCGGCGACAACGACCGGCTCGCCGCGCGCGTCGGCGGTGCGGCGGGGGCAGACGGGGTGATCCTGCTCTCGGACGTCGATGGGCTCTACACCGCCAATCCGACGACCAATCCCGACGCGAAGCTGATCCCGCTGGTCAAGCGGATCGCCGATGTCGCGGGGATGGCCGACGCCAATTCGGCATCGGGCATGGGATCGGGGGGCATGGTCTCCAAGGTCGAGGCGGCGCGGATCGCGACCAGCGCGGGCGCGCATCTCGGCATCGCCACCGGCCGCGTCGAGCATCCGCTGCGCGCGCTGGAGCAGGGCGGGGGGACGCTGTTCCTCGCCCAGAAGAGTGCGCCGGCGCGGAAAGCCTGGCTGCGCGGCGGGCTCACCGCCAAGGGCGAGATCCACATCGATGCCGGCGCCGCCGAGGCGCTGCGCGGCGGGCGCAGCCTGCTCTCCGCGGGCGCGACGCGCGTCGAGGGCCGCTTCGCGCGCGGTGACCTGGTCGTGGTGGTCGGCCCCGACGGCCGCCAGCTCGCCCGCGGCCTCGCCGAGTACGCCAGCGAGGAAGCCGCCCGCATCGTCGGCCGCCGCAGCGACGAGCTGCCCGAGCTGCTCGGCTACGCACCGCGCGCGGCGCTGGTCCACCGCAGCCACATGGCGCTATTGTGACAGCGTGATGAGGCTCACGCACAGGCGCGAAGGCGCGAAGGGAAACTGGTTCACGCAAAGGCGCAAAGGCGCAAAGGCGCCCGGACTTGCGCGAAGCGCGGGGAAAACCGCAGCGCCTCCGCTTGCCGCTCTGGATCGTTTTCTGCCGCCTTCGCGGAGGGCTCTTCTCTTTGCGCCTTTGCGCCTTTGGGTGAACGACGTTCTTCCTCGCGCCCTCCCTTCGGGTGAGCAAAATCGATGAGCACGCTGGCGATCACCGGCGGCACCGGTTTCGTCGGTTCGCGGCTGATCGCGATCGCGACCGAGGCGGGGCATCATGTCCGCGCGCTCACGCGCCGCGAGCAGGCCGGGCGGGCGAACATCGCCTGGGTGCGCGGCGACCTTCATGCGCCCGAAGCGCTGGCCGAGCTGTGCCGGGGCGCCGATGCCGTGATCCACGTCGCCGGCGTGGTCAACGCGCCCGACCGCGAGGGCTTCGCCCGCGGCAACATCGAGGGGGCGCGCAACATCGTCGCCGCGGCCGAGGGCGCCGGGGTGCGGCGCTTCGTCCATGTCTCGTCGCTCGCCGCGCGCGAGCCGGGCATGTCGGCCTATGGCTGGTCCAAGGCGGAGGGCGACGCGCTCGTCATGGCCTCGGGGCTCGACTGGACGATCGTCCGCCCCCCGGCGATCTACGGTCCCGGCGACATGGAGATGCTCGAGCTGTTCCGGCTGGCGAAGCGCGGCCTCGCGCTGCTCCCGCCCGGCGGCCGGCTGTCGGTGCTCGAGGTCGGCGACCTCGCGCGGCTGCTGCTCGCGCTCGCGCTCACCGGCGCGCGCCGCCAGATCCTCGATGCCGACGACGGGGTCGAGGGCGGGTGGAGCCATAAGGAATTCGCCCGCGCGATCGGCACCGCGGTCGGCAAGCGCGTTGCCACCATCGCGCTCCCGCGGATGCTGCTGATGGCGGGCGCGCAGCTCGATCGGCTGGTACGCGGCCCCGGCGCCAAGCTCACCCCCGATCGCGTCGCCTATTTCTGCCACGAGGACTGGGTGATCGACGCGGCGAAGCGTCCGCCGGCCAATCTCTGGACTCCCCAGGTCGAAACCCCCGCGGGCCTCGCTGCCACCGCGGTGTGGTACCGCCAGCAGGGGCTGCTCTAGCCATCGCCCCGCCGCGGGCCCGTTTCCGCCGCATTTTCTTGGCACCGCGCGGGGATCGCACTAAGGGACCGCCCATGACAGACCGCGCTACCGTCTTCGAGACCGTCAAAGCCCAGATCGAGCCCTTCAACAAGAAGGGCGTGACGCTCACCGAGAGCACCACTTTCGCCGGCGACCTCGAATGGGACAGCCTCACCGTGATGGACTTCGTCGCGGCGATCGAGGACGAGTTCGACATCATCATCACGATGAACATGCAGGCCGAGATCGAGAATGTCGGCCAGCTGGTCGACGCGGTGCAGAAGCTCAAGGGCTAAGACCAAGTGACCGACAGCCTGAACACCGCCGACGCGCTTCCCGCCGATCCGGCCGCGGTCGCGCCGGAACGCGACCTCATGTCCAAGTTCGACGGCCTGATCGCCGAGCGGCAGAAGCTGCTCGACAGCGGCGTCACCGATCCGTTCGCGATCGTGATGGAGAAGGTCAAGTCGCCCACCGAGGCGGTGATCAAGGGCAAGGACACGATCCTGCTCGGTACCTACAACTACATGGGCATGACCTTCGACCCGGACGTGATCCAGGCCGGCAAGGACGCGCTCGACCAGTTCGGTTCGGGCACCAACGGCAGCCGCATGCTCAACGGCACCTTCCAGGACCATATGGAAGTCGAGCAGGCGCTGCGCGACTTCTACGGCGTGTCGGGCGCGATCGTCTTCTCGACGGGCTATATGGCCAATCTCGGCATCATCTCGACGCTGGCGGGGAAGGGCGAGTACGTCATCCTCGACGCCGACAGCCATGCCTCGATCTACGACGGCTGCAAGCAGGGCTATGCCGAGATCGTCCGGTTCCGCCACAACGACGTGACCGACCTCGACAAGCGCCTCGGCCGCCTGCCTGTCGAGGCAGGCAAGCTGGTGGTGCTCGAGGGCGTCTATTCGATGCTCGGCGACATCGCGCCGCTTCGCGAGATGGTTGCGGTCGCGAAGAAGCACGGCGCGATGGTGCTCGTCGACGAGGCGCATTCGATGGGCTTCTTCGGCCCCAACGGCCGCGGCGTCTATGAGGATCAGGGGCTCGAAGGCCAGGTCGACTTCGTGGTCGGCACCTTCTCCAAGTCGGTGGGCACCGTCGGCGGCTTCTGCGTCTCGAACCACCCCAAGTTCGAAGCGGTGCGGCTCGCCTGTCGCCCCTACATCTTCACCGCGTCGCTGCCTCCCTCGGTGGTCGCGACCGCCGCCACCTCGATCCGCAAGCTGATGCATGCGCACAACAAGCGCGCGCACTTGTGGGAGAATGCCCGCACGCTTCACGCCGGGCTCAAGGCGATGGGCTTCAAGCTCGGCACCGAGACTCCGGACAGCGCAATCATCGCAGTCATCCTCGAGGACCAGGAGCAGGCCGTGATGATGTGGCAGGCGCTGCTCGACGGCGGCCTCTACGTCAACATGGCGCGCCCGCCCGCGACGCCGGCCGGCACTTTTCTGCTGCGCTGCTCGCTCTGCGCCGAACATTCGGCCGAGCAGGTTCAGCAAGTCTTGAAAATGTTCCATGCCGCGGGGCAGGCCGTTGGCGTAATCAGCTGAAGCGAAAGCTTTTGCTTTTCAGAAGCGGGACTCGTCGCCTAGATTCAGGACGATGAGCGAAGCGCCTGCCAATGTGCTCGACCGCATCGTCAGTGCGACGAATTGGCGGATCTGGATGCTGGGGCTGCTGACGCTGCTCGGCGTCGGCGTGCTCGCGGCTATCCTAGTCCTGCAGCAGCGCACCGACCGCGAGCGCGACCGCGCGCTGGCGCTCCAGCAGCACAGCTTCGAGATCATGCTGCGCGCCAACCAGCTCTCGGGCGCCATCTCCTCGGCAGAGGCCGCGCTGGGCCGCTATGTGGTGAGCGCCGACAAGCAACTCGGCCAGCAATATGCCGCCTCCTGGACGCGCGCGGGCGAGCAACTCGTCCGGCTGCGCCAGGCCACCGCAGGCAATGCGGGCCAGCAGGCGCAGATTGTGCGGCTCCAGAAGGCGTTCCAGGAGCGCGGGCAGGAACTCAACGAGACCGCCTCCTATTCGGCGTTCAACCGCAACAGCGACGCCTGGGGCAGTTATTACCGTGTCCGCCAGAGTCCGGCGCGCCAGCGAGTCGAGGCGCTGCTCGGCCGCGTCGTCGACGTCGAGCGCGGCGTGCTGCGCGAGCGGACCGAGGCCGCGGGGCAGCTGATCGAGAATTCGAACATGGCCTCGCGGATTCTGATGGGATTCGGCATTTCGATCGTGCTCGGCGCCGTCGTGCTCGGCTGGCTCGCCATCGAGGCACAGGGCGAGCGCGCCGTCGCCGACGCCGAGGCCAATGCCCAGCGCGAGCGCGCCGCCGAGCTCCAGCGCGCGGTCGAGGCCGCGACCGCGCAGCTCCGCGCCGAGGCGCACGAGCGCGAGCAGGCCGAGGCGCAGCTCCGCCAGGTGCAGAAGATGGAGGCAGTGGGCCAGCTCACCGGCGGCATCGCGCACGACTTCAACAACATGCTGGCGGTCGTCCTCGGGGGGCTCGAGCTCGCCAAGCGCCATCTCCACAGCGGCGGGCCCGATGCCCAGCGCCACATCGAGAATGCAATGGAGGGCGCCAACCGCGCTGCCGCGCTCACCCGCCGCCTGCTCGCCTTCTCGCGCGCCGAGCCGCTGCTGCCCGAGGCGGTCGAGGCGGGGACGCTGATCGGCGGCATGTCCGACCTGCTCGACCGCACGCTCGGCGACACGATCCGCGTCAAGACCCGCGACAAGGGCAAGGGCTGGCGCGTCTGGGTCGACCGCCACCAGCTCGAGAATGCGCTGCTCAACCTCGCGGTAAACGCGCGCGACGCGATGGAGGGCAGGGGCACGCTCACCATCTCGACAGGCTGCGCCGAACTGACGGCGGGCGAAGTCGGCGAATGCGCGCCGGGCAGCTATGTCACGATCACGGTCAGCGACACCGGCTGCGGCATGCCCCCCGAAGTGCTCGACCGCGTGTTCGAGCCATTCTTCACGACCAAGCCAGTCGGCAAGGGGACGGGGCTGGGGCTCAGCCAGATCTTCGGTTTCGTGCGCCAGTCGGACGGCGAGATCGGGATCGAGACCCAGCCGGGGAAGGGCACGAGCGTCACCCTCTATTTGCCGCGCTATGTCGGCGAGGCGATGGCGGCGGCCGAGCCCGAGCTGCCGACCCTGTCCGCGGATTTGCCCGCGCTCAGCCTCAACGTGCTCGTCGTCGAGGACGACCCGCGCGTGCTCACCGCCACGGTTGCGGCGATCGAGGAACTGGGCCATCGCGTCACGTCCTGCGACGACCCGCTCGCCGCGCGCTCTGTGGTGGCGCGGATGGACGCCCTCGACCTGATCGTCACCGACGTGCTGATGCCGGGGCTGACCGGGCCCGAGATGATCGCCGGGCTGGGTGATTCGATCGACGGCGTGGCGGTGCTGTTCGTCACCGGATTCGCCGGCGAGGCCGAGCCCGAGGCCTTCTCGGGCCATTCGGTGCTCCGCAAGCCCTATACGCTCGCCGGCCTCGCCCGGGCGATCTCCGAGGCCATCGAGAACGAAGCCAAGCGCACGCGCGCCGCGGCGGAGTAGCCTAGCCTTCGCTCACCACAGAGTTGCGCAGCTGCGCCGCGGCGAGCTCGCGGGCCTTGTCGCGCGAAAGCCCCAGCGCGCGGGCCATGGGGGCGCCGAGCAGTGCATCGCCCAGCGCCATCAGCGTGAGCTGCAGCGTCTCTTCATGGAGCGGCATCGCCTGGTCGCTGTGGCCTTCGCCGATCTCGTCGACCAGCCGGTGGATCGCCTCGAGGATCGGGTCGAGCGCGTCCTCGTTGCCGGTGAGGATCATCCAGCTCGCCAGCGCACCGGCGCCTTCGCAGCCGAAGGCGTCGAAGGTCAGGTCGACGACTTCGCGCGGGTCATGGTCGCCCTCGCGCGCGCGCAGCACCGCGGCGGCGATCTTGGCGACGACCGAATCGGCGATGCTCGCGGCCAGTGCCTTCTGCAGCCCTGCGGCCGATCCGAAATGGTGGAGGAGATTGGCGTGCGTCCGCCCGATCCGCGTCGCGACTGCCTTCAGCGTCACCGCCTGCGGCCCCGATTCGATCAGCAGCGCCCGCGCGGCTTCGAGCGCGGCGTCGCGCGACTGCTCGGGGGAAAGGCGCTTGCGTCGATCGGCGGGCATGAAATCGGAAATTTTGGTTGTCCCGGTGTTCGCCATGCTGTGGCGGAAAGCGCGCGCGAAAGCAAAGCCTCCCGCCGGGCCGTCTCGGCGGGAGGCGCTTTGCGGCGCGCCGTCAGGCCGCCATCTTGCCGCGCGCCGGGTCGTCGCAGCTGTCCTCGCCGGTCAGGTCGAGTTCGAACCGCGCCGTCGCCACCGGTTCGCCGCGCGCGCGGCAGAAGGTCGGCGCGATCTTGCCGGTCGGGCGGAAACCGAGCTTGCGCAGCACGCGGCCCGAGGCGGGGTTGTCGGTGAAATGCCCGGCCGTCAGCTTGCGCAGCCGCAACGTGTGGCGCGCATTGGCGATCACCGCGCGCGCGGCCTCGGTCGCATAGCCGCGGCCCCAGGCGCCGGGCGTCAGCCAATAGCCGAGCTCGTGGTTGCCTTCCTCGTCGAGGTGGATGCCGATGCCGCCCACCAGACGCACTGCGTCCGGGTGATGCGCATAGATCAGCATCGCCTTCTCGCCGATCGCCTGCGGCTGCTTCAGGAAGTCGAGCGCATCGCCGAGCGTATAGGGCCAGGGCGCCTTGCTCAGCTTGGTCACGACCGCCTCGTGGCCGATTGCGCGCACCAGCTCGGGTGCGTCCTCGGGCCATCCGGGCCTCAGCGTAAGTCTCTGCGTACGCGCGAACATGATCACTCTCCTCGTGACGGCCAGCGCCTTGGCCCGTCAGCATGACAGGCCGGGGACACTGCAGGGGGAGGGAGCATGAAAAAAGGGAGCCGGGGCGACCCGTCTCCCTTTTCAGCTGGTCCGTGCGGACCCGGGTCACCCTGGTGGGCAACCCGGCTGGCTGCCCGATGTTACTCGGCGGCTTCCATAATCGCGTCGACGGAGCAGAACTTGCGGCCAAGCTTGCCTTCCTTGAACGACACGCGGCCGTCTACGAGCGCGAAGAGGGTGTGGTCCTTGCCCATGCCCACGTTCACGCCCGGGTAGAATTTGGTGCCGCGCTGACGCACGAGGATGTTGCCCGCGACCGCGAGCTCACCACCGAACTTCTTCACGCCGAGACGACGGCCGGCCGAATCACGACCGTTACGCGAAGAGCCGCCTGCCTTCTTATGTGCCATTGCCTATACTCCTCGAATCTCTGCTTACGCTTCCGCGGCCGGGGCTTCGGCCTCGGCGGGAGCGGCGGCCTTCTTCGCCTTGGGCGCGGCCTTCTTCTTCTCTTCCTGCGCACCGATGGCGGTGATCTTCAGGATCGTGTGCTGCTGGCGATGGCCGTTCTTGCGGCGATAATTGTGCCGGCGGCGCTTCTTGAAGACGATGACCTTCTCGCCCTTCGCCTGCGCGATGATCTCGGCCGAGACGGTCAGCCCGTCGGTAGCCTTCAGCTCGCTGCCTTCGCCGGCGAGCAGGATGTCGCCCAGCGTGACCGTCGAACCGGCCTCGCCCTCGAGCTTCTCGACGACGATCTTGTCTCCTGCGGCAACGCGATACTGCTTGCCGCCCGTGCGCACGACTGCGAACATGGCTCTTGTCTCAACCTACAAAATGCATGTGCCCGCCAAGGATAACCCCGGCAGGAGGAAGGGCGCAGCTAAGGGATGGCGGGGCTTCTGTCAACCGCCATCGGGCGCAAAAACCCTGTTGCCCCCTCGCAACACAGGTCCGCAATTCTACTGCAGCGCAGCAGTGTTGCTGTTTCGTTGCTGAAATAACGCCGCATAGTGCTGCCCGGAAAGCGGAAAAGCTTCCGCTTCGAGTGGGAGGCAAGACATGCGTCGTTCCATCTTCGTGCTTTCGGCAACCGCTTCCATCCTGGCATTCGCCACTTCGGCCCGCGCCCAGACTGCGACTCCCGCCGACCAGGCTCCTCAAACCGCTGCCGACGAGGGCCCCGGCAGCACCATTGTCGTCACCGGCTCGCGCGCCGCCAACCGCACCGTGGCGGACAGCCCGGTGCCGATCGACGTGATCTCGTCCGATGCGATGGCGAGCTCGGGGCTGGGCGAGACCAACAAAATCCTCAACCAGCTCGTCCCTTCGTTCAATTTCCCGCAGCCCTCGATCACCGACGGCACCGACGTGATCCGCCCCGCCTCGCTGCGCGGGCTTGCGCCGGACCAGACGCTGGTGCTGGTCAACGGCAAGCGCCGCCACGTCTCGGCGCTGCTCAACGTCAACGGATCGGTGGGCCGCGGATCGGCCGCAGTCGACCTCAACACGATTCCCGCACTGGCGATCGACCGAATCGAAGTGCTGCGCGACGGCGCCTCGTCGCAATATGGCTCGGACGCGATTGCGGGCGTGATCAACGTCCAGCTCAAGCGCGCCAACCACGGCGGCCGCGCGCAAGTGAGCTATGGCAAGTATATCACTACGCTGGAGGGCGTGCCCCGGGTCACGGGCCTGGCGCTGACCGGCGGCGCACCAACGCTCGATCCTGCCGACACGCGCATCTTCGCGGCCAATCGCGACGGCGAGCGCAAGGCGAATGACGGCGACCTGTGGACGCTCGGCTTCAACATCGGCCTGCCGGTCGGCGCCGAGGGCTATGTCAACCTGACCGCCGAATATCGTGATCGTGACAACACCAACCGCGCCGGATACGATCTGCGCCCCAACTACAACCGGCCGACCGCGGCGTTCGACCCGCGCGAAGTCGGCTTCAACCGGCTCAACTTCCAATATGGCGACCCCAAGACCGAGGACTATAACGTCTTCGTCAACGCGGGCGTGCCGGTCGGCGGGTTCGAGCTCTATGCCTTCGGCTCCTATGCCAAGCGCGACGGGCTGAGCGCGGCGAACTGGCGCCAGTCGGCCTCGGCGAACAACCGCGACTGGTCGGTGATCACCCCCGCGACGACGCCGACCACGGCCAATTTCGTGCCGCTGCGCCCCGACGGCTTCCTGCCGTTCATCCATTCGAACCTGGAGGATTATTCGGCGGCGATCGGCCTTCGCGGCGACCTGGGCGGCCTCTCGACCGATCTGTCGGTCGTCTACGGCCACAACCAGTTCGATTATCGCACCGAGAACAGCCTCAACACCTCGTACGGGCCGGGTTCGCAGACCGACTTCGACTCGGGCGGGCTGGCGTTCGGCCAGCTGACCGCGAACCTGGACCTGAGCCACGAGTTCGAGCTCGGCTTTGCCAAGCCGCTGACGCTGGCCTTCGGCGCCGAATATCGCAGCGATTCGTTCAACATCCGCCCCGGCGAGACGCAATCCTATGCGATCGGGCCCTATTTCATCGCCTCGCAGACGACGACTGCCGCCAATTGCGCGACGCTCGGCGGCGTGTTCAACGCTGGCACCAGCGTGTGCAGCTTCCCCGGCCGCGGCGCGCTGGTGGGGGCGCAGGGCTTCCCGGGCTTCCCGGCCTCGGCCGCGACCGACGTCAGCCGCCACAGCTATGCCGGCTATGTCGAGCTCGATACCGACCCGTTCGAAGGCTTCACCGTCACGGTGGCCGGGCGCTACGAGCATTTCTCGGACTTCGGGGGCACGCTCAACGGCAAGCTCGCCGCGCGCTTCGAAGTGACGCCGGGGATTGCCGTGCGCGGTTCGGTGTCGAACGGCTTCCGCGCGCCGTCGCTGCACCAGCAATATTTCACCACCACCTCGACCAACTTCATCTCGGGCGTGCCGGTGGAGATCAGCACCCAGCCGGTCTCCAGCCCCGTCGCGCGGGCACTGGGCTCAAAGCCGCTCGAGCCTGAGAAGTCGGTCAACTGGAGCGCGGGTGCGACGCTGAACCCGTTCCGCGGCTTCAACGTCACTGCCGATTACTACCACATCAAGATCAAGGACCGGATCGTCCTCACCGAGAACCTCGGCGCGGCGGGCAGCGGCACCGCGGCGGTGAACGCGGCGGTGAAGGCGATCCTCGACGCGAACGGCTTCCAGTCGGTGGGCGCGGCGCGCTTCTTCATCAACGGCCTCGACACGACCACCGAGGGTGTCGATGTGGTCGCCACCTATCGCCTCGGCCTCGAAGGGCTGGGCAACTGGTCGCTCTCCGCGGCGTACAACCGCAACACCAACCGGATCGACCGGCGCATCACCGATCTGGGCCCGCTCGCGGAGATTCCGGGGCTGGTGCTGTTCGGCCGGCTCGAGGGCATCCGCTTCACCAACGGCCAGCCCAAGGACAAGGTCGTGCTGAGCGCCGACGGCACGCTGGGCGCGTTCGGCATCACTGCGCGCACGACGCGCTACGGGCGCGTGATCGCACCCGGCGCGGCGGCCCCGATCGCAGCGCCGACCAGCCTCACCGATTATGGGCCCGACGACGTGTTCCTCGATCCCAAATGGGTCACCGACCTGGAGCTGCGCGTGACGCTGAAGGAACATGCGACCTTCGCGTTCGGCGCGAACAACCTGTTCGACGTCTATCCCACCGCACGCCCCACCGGCGCGCGGCCCGCAAATGTCGGCGGCTTCTACCCGATTGACGCCTATTACCAGCCGTACAGCGGCTTCTCGCCGTTCGGCTTCAACGGACGGTTCCTCTACGGGCGCTTCACCGCGCAGTTCTGACGATAGGGAAGGGGGCTCGTGTGGCCCCCTTCTCGCTTAGTGGCGATGCTCGCGCTTCAGCTCGTAGCGGCCGCCGGCATAGCGCTCGAAAAGGCCGCCGATCGCGGGATGGTCGACCGGCTCGTCGCTCTCGTCGGCCTCCAGATTCTGTTGGCTGACATAGGCGATGTAGGTCGAATCGGCGTTCTCGGCGAGGAGATGGTAGAAGGGCTGGTCCTTGCGCGGGCGCACGTCCTCGGGGATCGCCTCGTACCATTCGTCCGAATTGGCGAACACGGGGTCGATATCGAAGATCACGCCGCGGAAATCGAAGAGCCGGTGCTTCACCACGTCTCCGATCGCGAAGCGGGCGGTTGCCACCGGCGGCATCGGCACTCCGAGTTCGAAGGTACGCGCGGAACCTGGCACATGAGTCATGCAACTAATCTAATGCCAGTTCGCTCTCGCACAAGGACCGCTTGCGATCCGTGAATCGGTGCGCTAATGGCCCGCCCTCATCGACCGGCGCGCCGGTCCCGAGCAGGGACCAAAACGCGTCATCCCCATGCGGAGAGGTGGCAGAGAGGTCGAATGCGCCGCACTCGAAATGCGGTTTACGGGCAACCGTAACGTGGGTTCGAATCCCACCCTCTCCGCCACGGGGCGTTGAGACAGCGTCGGACCAGCGACGCTCCGGCCCCAAGGGCACCAATCCTCAGAACGACCAGCTCAGCCCGATGCGCGCGCGGTGATCCTGCGCCTTGCTCGACAGCGCGCCGCCATAGGTCAGGTCCAGCCGCAGCGACTTGCTGATCTCGCCGTTCAGCCCCAGCTCGCCGACCATGCTGTCCCGCGCGATCGGGAGGCCGGCGACGCTGAACCGCTGGCCGGCCAGGCTCGCGTCGACGATCGGCAGCCGGTCGCCGAACGCGTGCCGCCAGCCCGCCGACATTCGGAGCGTGAGCTTCCGTCCGCCGAGCGCGAAGCCGGTTTCGCCGCGCAGCCCGGTCGTCGTGAAGGTGGTGCGCATCGAATCGCCGTCGAACGCCAGTGCCGCGGATTCGCCCACCTCGTGCCCGCCGCCCATGTCGAGCCGGACATGCGCGACATTGGCGAAGGGCTCGATTGTGGCGGGCCCCATGTCCAGGCGATAGGCCGCCTCGGCGAACGCCTGTGCGGTGCGGGCACGATAGGTGGCGCGCAGCCCCTCGGCAAAGCCGGAGAAGGCCACTGCGCGCCGCGCCGCCACGTCCTGCCAGCTGAACACCAATCCGCCGCCGAGCGTCAGCGGCCCGGTCGTGCCGCCCGCGTAGAGCCCCGCATGGTAGCTGTCGATCTCGGCATTGCCCTTGCCGCGCAGCTCGTCGTGGTTGTGGCCGGCGAGCATGCCGATGCGGAAGCCGCCGCCCGGCGCCTGCATCTCGAATCCGGCAAGCCCGCCGGTCGAGGCATAGTCGAGCCGCGCGGCATTGCCGTCGCTAGCGCGGCGGCTCCACGAATCGAGCGACTGGCCCCACATGGTGATGCCCGGCGTATCCGGGGCGGGGCTGCGCAGCCGGGCGAGCGTCGCATCGCGTGACAGGCTGCTCGCCTCTACCAGCGCCGTGCGCAGCGAGGCGTGGAACTCGCCCGACAGGCTGTCGAATGCCTGGCGGGCGCCCGGGGCGTCGGCGGTGACCACTGCGTCATAGGCGGTGTTCCCCGGTGCCAGCGCTTCGGCCACCGTGGCGGTCGCGCGCTGGTTCGGCGTGGCGGCGACCGAGTCGAAGCGCACGTCGTTGCGCTGGAGCGTCAACGTGACGGCGCTCGACGTGTAGCCGAGGCTGGGGTTGAGGAAGGCATAGGTGGAGGTCACCGCGTCGAACCGGCCCTGGATTCCGCGCTGCGCGGTCAGGATCGTGTAGGTCGCGTTGGGGCGATAGGTGCCGTTGGCGCCGATATGCGCCACGGTGCCGGCCAGCGTCGCGCTGCCCAGCACGTCGATCCGGTCGCTGGCGGTGCCCGTGGGATCGACTTCGACTTCGTAGCGCGCGCCCGGCGCGATCACCAGGTCGCCTGCGATCGTGAGCGTACCGATCGACGGGCCCGGCGCGATGCGGCCGCCCGCATCGATGCGCACCGACCCCAGATTGCCGCGCCCGGCGAGTGCCGCGCCGCCGGCGACGGTCAGCCTGCCGCCCAGCGCGCCGTCGACGGTCAGCGATCCGGTGCGCACCAGAGTATCGCCGGTGAAGCCGCGCGAATCAGTGCCCCATGCAAGGTTGCCCGCGCCCGCCTTGACCAGCCGGCCGGTGCCTGAGAGCGTGCCGAGGTACCGCGTGTCCGCGGCGCTCGCGAACTCGATCGTCCCGCCCGAACGCAGCGTCGCATCGCCGGTGAAGCGGCCTGCGTTGGTTAGCACGCGTCCTTCCTCGATCGTCCAGTCGAGCGAACTCGGGCCGTTCAGCGTCAGGTCGCCGCTGCCGCGCTTGACGACGGTGCCCGCGACGCCGTCCAGCGCCGTGATGCCGCTCTTGAACGTGCCGTTCTCGCGCTGGTCGAACACCACAGTGCCCGCGTTCGAGAGGTCGCCGCGGATCGATCGCGCATTGCCGATCAGCGTGCCGCCTTCGACCTGGATGCCGAAGATATAGTCGTTGTCGCCCGAGAGGATCAGCGTGCCCGCGTCGCGCTTTACCAGATAGCTGTTGCCCGTGATCCGCGAGGCGATCTCTGCGGTCATGCCCGCGGACGCCGCGCTGCCGTCGCCGACGCGGATGACGGTGCGCTTCCCGCCGCCGAGCGTCAGCGTGTCGCCCGAGAGGGTGTAGCCCGAGACCGCGAACTGCATGCCGCCAGTGGAGATCGCCCCGTCGGCATCGTCGAGCAGCACCTGCCCGCCATGTCCGGCGAACACGGCGAAGTCGCCCGCTCCGGCAGTGCCGTTGGCGGTGCCGTCGACGCCGGTCCAGCTCGCGGCGCCGCTGCGCCAGGTGCCCGGCCCCCCGTCGACCAAGCCATTGCCGTAGCGGGTCGCATCGCCGCCATCCCAGAAGCGCAGCGGGCGATCGCCACTGGCGGACACGACATTGACTTGCCCCGGCGTCGCGGTCTGCACCGAAAGCGTGCCCGCCTGCTGCCCTGGCGGCAGGGCGCGGATCTCGAGCCCGTTGTCGGTGAATTGTCCGTCGTAGCTGAACAGCCGGTAGATGCCTTCCCCCAGCGGCGCCGAGCCGCCGACGTCGAGCGTTCCGTCGAGCACCAATGGCCCCACATTGACCTGGAACAGCGCCGGCTGATCGGATGTCGTGAAGCGCGCGGCGACGATCGCGCCGGGATCCAGCGTGAGACGCGTGAAACCAAGCGTGGTACCCCCGCGCCCTTCGAGCGTGCCGCCGGCGCCGATCGTGGCCCCCGCGACGTCGCCGTTGCCGGAAAGCGTGCTGCCGGCGCCCACCGAGACCGTCCCGCCGAACTCGTTGTCGACGCGCAGCGACGCGTTGGTGAGCTGCGTCTCGCCGAAGAAGTTGTTGGAATTGCCCGCCAGGCGCAGCGCGACGTCCTTCACGTCGAAACGGCCGCTCCCGGTCAGGCGCCCGTTGTAATCTCCCGCGGACTGGGTGCCGTCGCTGGTGATGGTGAGACGGCCCGCGCTGCCGATCGCGATGTCGGCGGCCAGCCCGACCTGCAGGTCGCTCCGCACGAATCCGGTGAGCCCGCCCTGCTCGATCGTCCAGGGCGCGAAGGTCCCGCCCGCGAGAGTGAGCGTGCCCGCGCCCCGCTTCGCCATCGCGCCCGACCCGCCGATATAGCCGCCGAAGCTGCCGTCGGCCGCCTGGTCGAACACGATCGTGCCGGTGTTCAAGATGTCGCCGCGGATCGAGGCCGCGCTGCCGATCAGCGTGCCGGCCTCCACCCGAGTGCCGCCGCTGTAGCTGTTGGCGCCGGTCAGGATCAGCGTGCCGGCCTCGCGCTTCACCAGCGCGGTGTCGCCGGCGATCGGCGCCGCGATCTCGGCAGTCATGCCGGACGAGAGCTGGCTCCCGTCGCCGACGCGGATCACGGTGGCGCCGCCGCCGGCGAGCGTCAGCGTGTCCCCCGAAAGGCGATAGCCGGTCGAGGCGAACTGGATGCCGCCGGCAGAGAGCGCGCCGTTGCTCGCGTCGAGCGTCACTTGCCCGCCCGGGCTCGTGAACACGAGGAAGGCGCCCGGATCGGCCGGGCCGTTGCTGGTGCCGCCCTGTCCGGTCCAGCTCGGATCGCCGTTGCGCCAGGTGCCGTCGCCGCCGTCGACCACGCCATTGCCGTAGCGCGTGGCATCGCCCCCGTCCCAGAAGCGCAGCGGGCTGTCGGACGCCTGTGCGACGACGTTGACCTGGCCCGGTACCGCGGTCTGCACCGACAGTGCGTCGGCCGACTGCCATTCGGGCAGCGTGCCCGGCACGAGGCCCCGATCGGTGAGCTGCCCGCCATAGCTGAGCAGGCGATAGATGCCCGGGTCGAGCGGCAGGCTGCCGGCGATGTTGATTTTGCCGTCGAGCGTGAGATCGCCGGTCACTGCGAACAGCGCGGGGGCGGTGGTGCCGGCGAAGGTCACGTCGAGGTTCGCAGCCGAGCCGAGCGTCAAGCTGGCGAGCGTGAGCGTGCTCCCGCCATTCCCCACGAGGTGCCCGTCGGTGCCGACCGTAACCGCGCCGACCTGGCCGGTGCCCGAAAGCACGCCGAGCGAGCCGACCGCGAGGCTCCCGCCGAGCGCGCCGTCGACGCGCAGCCGCGTTCCCGTCACGCGCGCCTGACCGGTGAAGCCGGTCGAGCTCGCGGCGAGCACCAGCGTCCCCGCTCCGGCGACGTCGAAGCCGCCGCTCCCCGACAGCGCGTAGCGATAGACCGCGTCGCCCGGGCTGCCGCCGGAAGTAAGCGTCAGATTGCCCGCCGCGCCGATTTCGATATTGCCGCCCAGGCTCACGCCGGGCGAGACGAGCCGGCCTTCGTCGATCCGCCAGTCGAGCCCCCCGCCGCCGATCGTAAGCGTGCCTTGGCCACGCTTGACCATGAAGCCCCAGATGCTCGCCAGCCCGCTGATCCCGCCCGTAAAGGTGTCGTCCTCGGCCTGGTCGAAGATCACCGTGCCGGCATTCTCCAGGTCGCCGCGGATCGATCGGGTGTCGCCGATCAGCGTGCCCGCGTCGACGCGCGTGCCGCCGGTGTAGCTGTTGGCGCCGGTCAGGATCAGCGTGCCGAAATCGTTGAACAACAGCCCGCTGCTGCCGGTGATCTCGGCGTCGATCCGCGTGGTCACGCCCTGGCCCGGACGGATCGAGGTATAGGCCCCGCCATCGAGCCGCAGCTTGCCGCCGGTGAGGCGATAGCCGTCGGTCAGGAACTGCATGCCGGTGACCGAGGGGATTCCCTGCGAATCGTCGATCGTCACCGTGCCCGGAGCGCCTTGGAAGACGGCGAAGGCAGGCACCGGGCGCATCGGGCCGTTGGTGGTGCCGCTGGTGTCGGTCCAGCTGGGTTCGGTCAGGCTCCAGATGCCCGATCCGCCGTCGACCACGCCGTTCTCGTGCCGCGCGAGGTCGCTCCCGTCCCAGAACCGCAACGTGGGCGCGGCTGCGGCGAGCGCGACTGTTTCCGGTTGGGCGCTGGTCTCCGGCGCCTGTGGCGGATCGCCGGAGCCTGTACTGGTCTGCGCGTGGGCGGAGAGGGGCGTGAGCGCCAGTCCGACGCCGAGGAGGAAAGGAGTGAAGCTGCCGTTGTCGAACACTGCATTACGCGTGACTGGCCGGGCCGGACTCTTTCCCACAAGCGCCTCCCTGTTCGTGCCTTTACAGCCCCGAATGCCCGGGTGATCTTCAATGGCTTTGCGTCGAACCGTGAAGCATATGGGAGCTGCCGAATGACTGACGCCTTCATTTGCGACGCGGTGCGAACGCCGATCGGCCGGTTCGGCGGCGCGCTGGCGGCAGTGCGCGCGGACGACCTTGCCGCGGTGCCGATTCGCGCGCTGGTCGAGCGCAATCCGGGCGTGGACTGGCAGGCCGTCGACGACGCGATCCTCGGCTGCGCCAATCAGGCGGGCGAGGACAATCGCAACGTCGCGCGCATGGCGGTGCTGCTCGCCGGCCTTCCGGAGCAGGTCCCGGGTTCGACCGTCAACCGGCTGTGCGGATCGGGCCTCGACGCGGTCGGTTCGGCCGCACGGGCGATCCGCGCGGGCGACGCGCAGCTGATGATCGCGGGTGGAGTCGAGAGCATGAGCCGCGCGCCCTATGTGCTGGGCAAGGCCGACGCTGCTTTCGCGCGCGACCAGAAGCTCGAGGACACCACGATCGGCTGGCGCTTCATCAATCCGGCGATGAAGGCTGCCTATGGCGTCGATTCGATGCCCGAGACCGGCGAGAATGTCGCCCGGCAATGGGGGGTGACGCGCGAGGAGCAGGACTTCTTCGCCCTGCGCAGCCAGGAAAAGGCCGCCGCCGCTCAGGCGAGCGGCCGCCTCGCCGCGGAGATCGTCCCTGTGGCGGTCCCGCAGAAGAAGGGTGATCCGGTCCTGGTCGACACCGACGAGCATCCGCGCGCGACGAGCCTGGAGGCGCTGGCGCGGCTCAGGCCGATCGTGCGGGCCGACGGCACGGTGACCGCCGGCAATGCCTCGGGCGTCAACGACGGCGCCGCGGCGATGCTCGTCGCATCCGAGGCGGCGGCGCGCGCGCATGGGCTGGCGCCGCGCGCGCGCGTGGTGGCGATGGCGGCGGCGGGCGTGGCGCCGCGCGTGATGGGCATCGGGCCGGTGCCCGCCGCGCACAAGCTGCTCGCGCTCGGCGGGCTCACGCTCGAGCAGCTCGACGTGATCGAGCTCAACGAGGCCTTCGCCAGCCAGGCCGTCGCGGTGCTGCGCGACCTGGGGCTCCCGCCCGACGATCCGCGCGCCAATCGCAACGGCGGGGCGATCGCGCTCGGCCATCCGCTCGGCATGTCGGGCGCGCGAATCGCGCTCGCGGCAGTCGAGGAGCTGCACCGCACCGGCGGGCGCTATGCCATGGCGTTCATGTGCGTCGGCGTGGGGCAGGGCGTGGCGCTGCTCCTCGAACGGGTCTGATCCGGCCGCGGCAGTCCCGTGTTACCCTAATTTACAACTCCCCGATCCTCTCCTGCCTTAAGAGTGTTTCGCGGATCGCCTCACCGGCCGGCGCGAGCTCCACACCCGCCGCCGGGCGGCCCGTGGAGGTCCTTCCGCAGAGCAAAGCAGCGGCCGGAGAGGGTTTCGGATCCGATGACACGCAGTCCCTGGTTGCCGGGCGGCAGTTCGTTCGCGAGGATCGGCGGGCGCCTACGTAAAAGCCGCAATATCGATCCTTCGGTTTGCACCGAGCGCGAAGCCCGACTAGATTCCTCATCGGCGTATTTTGCTCGGGGGAGTTTGTCGGTGCGATTGGCGGTGCTTGAAGACGATCCCGCGTTTCGCGCCGAGATCGAGGCCATGATGGCCAGCGTCGGGCACATCTGCCATTCGTTCAAGACGAGCCGCGCGCTCACCACCTCGCTTCGCCAGGAATCCTACGATCTTCTGCTGCTCGACTGGAATCTTCCCGATTTCAGCGGCCTGCAGTTGCTCAGCTGGGCGCGCGAGAACATCGATCCTTGCCCGCCGATCATCATGGTGACTGGCCGGATGGAGAGCACGGACCTTGTCGCGGCGCTCCAGGCCGGCGCGGACGACTATGTCACCAAGCCCGTGGAGCCTGCGGTGCTGATCGCGCGCGTCGCGGCGCTGCTCCGCCGCACCTACCCGATGTCGGCACCGGTGAGCGGCAAGGAAGAGCTCTGGGGCGCCACCTTCGATCATATGTCGCTGATCGTCGCCATCGACGATCAGGAAGTGACGCTGACCGCCAAGGAATTCGGCCTCGCGCTGGCGCTCTTCCGCAACATGCACCGGGCGATGAGCCGCACCCATTTGCTCGAGGCGGTCTGGGGCCGCAATCCCGACCTTCCGACCCGCACGCTCGACGTGCACGTTTCCCGCATCCGCGGGCGCCTGGGGCTCCGGCCGGAGCGGGGCTATCGCCTCGCCCCCGTCCACAGCTTCGGTTACCGCCTCGAGACGGTGGACTCGCGCGCGGTGGCGGAGGTCGCCTGATGCGTCTCCTATTGCTGGCAAGCGCCGCCCTGTTGGCGAACATGGGCGCTGCCGCCGCGCAGACCGCGCCCGCCGATTCCGATGAGGTGCTCTACACGGTTCGCAAGGGCGACACGCTGATCGGCCTCGCCCAGCGCGGCTTCAAGCGTGAGGCGGACCATGTCGTCGCGCAGCGCATCAACCGCGTGGCCAACCCGCGCGCGCTGCGTCCCGGCTCGGTGCTGCACCTGCCGCTGCGCCTGCTGCGCACGCAGCCGATCGGCGCCAAGGTTGCTGCCTTCCGCGGCGCCGCGACGGTGGCTGGCGCCCCGGCGCGCGTCGGCATGGAAGTGGGCGAGGGTGCCGAGATCCGCACCGACGCCAATGCCTTCCTTGCGCTCGAGCTTGCCGACGGCTCGCTGCTGACCCTGCCGTCGCGCTCGCAGATCCGGGTTACCGGTCTGCACCGCGTCGTGCTGACCGGCACCGCGGTGAAGACCTTCCTTCTCACCCAGGGGCGCACCGAAACCGAAGTCACGCCGATCAAGCGCGGCGACAGCTTCCAGATCCGCACGCCAGTGTCGGTCGCGGCGGTGCGCGGCACCAAGTTCCGCGTCAGCCTGCCCGACGCGGCGGACGCGGCGGGAACCGGCGTGCTCGAAGGCCATGTCGCCGTCGCCGCGGGCGAAAAGACCGTCGAGGTTCCGGCCGGGCAAGGCGTCGTCGCCTCCGCGCAGGGGCCCGGCGCGCCCGTCGCGCTGCTCCCCAAGCCCGCGCTGCTCGATCCCGACAAGCTGCAGGACGAGGCGCTCGTCCGCTTCCGCCTGAGCCCGGTCGAGGGCGCGGCGCGCTACCGCATCCAGCTCGCCACCGATGCGGGCTTCATCGACACCTTCGCCGAAGCCGAATCGGCGACTCCCGAGCTCAGCTTCGCGGACGTGCCGAACGGCAGCTTCTTCGCCCGCGCGACGTTGCTCTCGCGTGAGGGGATCGAGGGCTTCCCCGCAGTGAACAGCTTCGAGCGCAAGCAGAACAACATCACGGCCGAAGCGGCGGAAGTCGACGATTGCCCGGCGACGCGCTGCCTGCGCTTCCGCTGGCGCGCGGGCGGGGAGGGCGATCGCCGTTTCCGCTTCCAGATCGCGCCGGCGCCGGGCGCGAAGCCGATCATCGACAATGCCGAGATGACGGGGAGCGAGATCGTCATTACCGATCTTCCGGGGGGGACCTACTATTGGCGCGTCGAGAGCAGCCTGATCGAGGATGGAAAGCGCCAGTCCAAATGGATGGACTATCAGGAGCTGCGGGTAGCACCGATGCGCCGCTGACCGTCGCGGCATGGTGAGCCGCAGCCGCCGCATCTTCGCGGAATGGCTGACGGTCGCCATACTCGCGACCGGCGCGCTGGCGCTGGCGGTCTCGGCCGATCTGTTCCGCCGCGGCGACAATCTCGTCTACGATCGGCTCACCTTGCTCGCCCGCCAGCCGGCGAGCGAGGACATCATCATCGTAGCGATCGACGACGAGAGCATCGGCCGGCTTGGCAATTTCCCCTGGCCACGCGACATCCACGCGCGCCTGCTCGATCGGCTCCAGGCGGCCGGGCCGCGCGTGATCCTCTATGACGTGCTGTTCGTCGATCCGACCGCGCACGACGCTGAGCTCGCCCGCGCGGCGGCCGCGGCCAGACCCATTCTGCCGCTCTACGTCGAAGTGCCGGGGCGCAACGGCGAAGCGGTGACGGTCGTCGAGCCGATCGCCCCGCTGCGAGCGGCGGGCGCGTCGATCGGCCATGCCAATCTGTCGCCCGACGAGGACGGGATCGTGCGTCGGGTCCATCTCGCCGAGGGACGCAGCGATCGGCTCTGGCCGCACGTCGCGGCGCTCGCCGCGTGCCGCGCCGCCGGCGTGGCCTGCGCGCTGCCGAAGCAGGCGAGTGGCGAGGGGCTGGTGCGCGCGCGCTCGTACCTCATTCCCTTTTCGGGCGCGCGGCAGCATTATCGTACCGTTCCCTTCTCGGCCGTGCTCGAAGGCGGGGTTCCCGCGGCCTTCTTCAGGGACAAGATCGTCCTCGTGGGCGCGACTGGCACAGGGCTGAGCGACGCCTATGCGACGCCGCTTGCCGAGCCCAATGCGCTGATGCCCGGGGTCGAGCTCAACGCCAACATCGTCCAGGCGCTGATCTCGGGCCGGGCGATAACGCCTGCAGCGTCCTGGCTGCGCTACGCCGTCGCGCTCGGCCCGCTCTGGATCCTGCTGGCCGGCTTCCTGCGGGCGCGACCGCGGTTCAATTTCCTCCTCGGCCTCGCGCTCGCCGCGGGCATCTTTGTGCTCAGCGCCGGGATGTTGTTGCTTGACGGCATATGGGCCTCGCCGGTGGCGGCGCTGGCCGGTCTGGTCGCCGTCTATCCCTTGTGGGGCTGGCGCCGCCTGGAGGCGACCACCGGCTACATGCACGAGGAGCTCGAGCGCTTCCGCAGGGATCCCGACCTGTTGCTCCCGGTGGAGCACCGGACCGGCGAGACGGTGCAGACCGAAATCGACTTGCTCCGCGGTGCGATCGCCCGCGCGCGCGACCTCCAGCACTTCATCGCGGACACGCTCAAGGGGCTTCCCGACGCATCGATCGTGATCGGCGCCGACGGGCATATCCGCATGCTCAACGACCGCGCGCATGAACTGCTCGGCGCCGCCGAGGGGCGGCACTTCTCGCCCATAGTGGCCGAGCTCGCCAACGACTCCGCGCTCGCCGCGGAGCGTGCGCCGGGCAAGGACGCACTGCCCGCCGAGATCCGCGACCGTCACGGCCGCATCTTCGACGTGCGCTGGTCGCCGATCCGCGACCGCGAAGGCGCGCTCGCCTCCTGGGTGCTGCGCCTCGCCGACGTGACCGAATTCCGCACCGCGACGCGCCAGCGCGAAGAGGCGCTCCAGCTCCTGACGCACGACATGCGTTCGCCCCAGGCATCGATCCTCACCGTGCTCCGTCAATCCAGGGACGCGGTCGAACCGGGCGTCGCGAAGCGGATCGAGGGCTATGCCCGCCGCACGCTCGCGCTCGCCGACGGCTTCGTCCAGCTGGCGCGGGCGGAGGCGCAGCCGATCGCGTTCGACGACGTCGATCTGCACGACGTGGTGCTCGACGCGGTCGACGATCTCTGGCCCCAGTCCTCGGCGCGGCGGATGCCGGTCGAGACGCATGGCTGCGACGAGGAAGTGCTGGTCCGCGGCGACCGCGGCCTGCTCACGCGCGCGGTGATCAACCTGGTGGGCAATGCGATCAAATATGCGCCGGAGGCGTCTACCGTGCGCTGTGGCATCCAGAAGGATCGTGGCGAAGTCACGATCTGGGTGCACGACGAAGGCGCGGGATTGACGGAGGCGCAGGTCGCCTTGCTCTTCCAGCCGTTTCGCCGGCTCAATCCCGCCGCCTCGGAGGGCGCCGGGCTGGGGCTCACCTTCGTGCGCTCGGTAGCCGAGCGGCACGGCGGAACCGTCTCCTGCCGGAGCAAGCCGGGCGAGGGGACGCGCTTCGAGCTGCGCATTCCCTATTGCCCGGGGAACGCTCCGCCTAGCAGCGCGACGGGGCAGGCGCAGTTGCCGCTTGGCGCGGGTCGCCGGGAAGCGCCGCTGCAGTGAGCACTGCAATATGTTCCTCCGCCGATCCGCTGCGCGCGCGCAGGCTCGCCGAGCCCTGATAGACCGGCGCGGACGTGTGGGCATCGAGCACGCGCACGTTGAGCGTCTGGACGGTGCCTCCGCCCATCAACCACTTCTTGCCGGAGCGGGCGGTCCAGTCGGGTGCGGTGCAGCCCGGCGTGAAGGCGCCGACGCCTCGGGCACGCTCCGCCATGCTCACTTCGACCAGCAGGTCGGGATTGCTCGCCGCCGGCGCATAGCCGAGCTGTCGCAGCCGCGCTTCCACCTGCCGAGCCGCAGCTTTGGAGTCGTCGTCCGCCGCTGCGTTCACCGCGAAGCTGCGGGCGCTCGCCGGCACACCGGGAGCATAGCTGGCCGCGGTAGCAACGGGGCGCGCAGCGCAGCCGGCGAGCAGCCCCGCCGAAGCCAGAACAAATGCAAGCGATTTCATGGCTCTATCCCGCTTTCACTACGGCCTGACGGCCGTTACTGTTGTTTACACCCACCCCGGAAGGCTGCGTGCTAAGCAAATAGCATCATTATTGTTTCGCGGGGAAGAACATGAAATTCGAAGTCTACAAGGATCGTCGCGGCGAATTTCGCTGGCGGCTGAAGCATTCCAACGGGAACATCCTGGCCACCTCGTCCGAGGGCTACAAGGCCAAGGACAGCGCGCTTCGCTGCATCGAGAACGTCCAGAAGTCGGCAGACGCTGAAGTTCATCACGCCTGAGCTCTGCACGCGCTCAGGCATGGTGGGCGGGGCCGCGAACATTCTCCCCCCCCGCTTCGCGCGCCCCGCCAAGTTTTCAATGGGATATCGATAGATGCTCAAGGATTTTCGCGCCTTTCTGGCGCAGGGCAACGTGCTCGGCCTGGCCGTCGCGGTGATCATCGGCGCGGCATTCGGCAAGATCGTCAGCTCGCTGACCGACGATCTCCTGATGCCGGTGATCGGTGCCATCTTCGGCGGGTTCGATTTCTCGAGCCACTTCGTGGTCCTGGGCTCGATCCCGGAAGGGTATAAGGGCTCGCTGAGCGACTATGCCGCGCTCAAGGCGGCAGGCGTTCCGCTGCTCGGCTATGGGCAGTTCATCACGGTCGCAGTCAACTTCCTGATCCTGGCCTTCATCATCTTCCTGCTCGTGCGGGCTGCCTCGAAGGTCTTCAAGGAAGCCGCCGCCGAGCCGACCGAGGAAGTGGTGCTGCTTCGCGAAATCCGCGATTCGCTCAATCGGAAGTGAAAGCTGCCCTCGGGTCGCATGCCAGGGCGGTGCGTGATTGAAGACGCGAAAGATCTCGCCGGCAGAGCCGGCAGCTTTGATCGGGGGCGCCGAGCGCAGCCCCGGTCGACAGGGGCGAGAGCCAGGAACTCCGCCGTCGTTCGAAAATTCGATCGCCGCCGCTGAGGAAGCGAGGAGCGCATACGTGTCCGGGAAGGTCGTCAGCAGCAATGGCACGTCACATCGCGTGACGGTTTGCAGCCTTGCCGACGGCGGCTTCCGGATCGAGGGCGCAGAGGGAATTCGAAATGGTGAGAAGATCCTACTCCTGTTGCCCGACGCCGTCGTCGAAGCCAGCGTCCGCTGGGTGGTGGGCGACCAGGCCGGTGCGGTCGCCCTCGGCTGATGGCCGCAGGAATGCAGCCGCGGCCGCGATGATGACCGAACAGTTCGGCGATCTTCACGAGGACGAAGTGGCGCTCCGCGTGCTCACGCAGTTGGACCGCTGGTGGCCGATCGCACGCGACGTGGTTCCCGATTCACTCGAGCTCGGCGGCGAGAACCCCAATCTGGACCTGCTCCGCGCCGTCGAGCTGCTCTCCGATCGCGGTTATCTGATGTATGAGGCGCTGGTGATCAGCGGCGGCGTCCCGATGTTCCGTGATGCGCTGATCACGCGCAGCGGCATTGTCGCGCTCGAATCGTTGCGCTCCGGCCGCCTGCTCTGAACGGCGGCCACACCGGCCTCTTCTGAAATCGCTTTTCCCGATTCGACGCCCGCGTGCCGCCCACGCGGGCGTTTTGTCGTGTTGCTTGCTCCGGATTGGCACGGCGCATGCCGATTGCGCGGGCCGCAACGTTGCTGTCATGTTGCCGGCATAGCCACACCCATCCCTTCCGAAACGCTCCGCGATTCGGCCAGAATTTCAGACCCTTCCGACGGTGAGGACCGCCCATGCCCGCGAACGTGTTCATCAACGAATTCCACTATGACAACGCCGGCACGGACGTCGGCGAGTTCGTCGAGATCGCGGCGGCTGCCGGCACCGATCTCACCGGCTGGAGGATCGTACTCTACAATGGCGCATCGACGGGCTCGACCGGGCTCAAGGCCTATGACACCACGACGCTGAGCGGCGTCGTCGCCGATCAGCAGAATGGCTTCGGCACGATCGGCCTTTCCTATCCGTCGAACGGAATCCAGAACGGCAATCCGGACGGGATCGCGCTGGTCGACAATCTGGGCAACGTCGTCCAGTTCGTCAGCTACGGCGGCAGCTTCACCGCGATCGACGGCCCCGCGGCCGGCATCGCCAGCACCAACGTCGGCGTGACCGAAACCGGCACCCAGAACGGCACTTCGATCGGTCTGGTCGGCAGCGGGGACGAAGCGAGCGACTTCCACTGGGCGCTGATCGCCGACGACACCCCCGGCGGCGTCAACATCGGCCAGAGCTTCGGCGGCGTGGTTCCGCCGAGCCATGGCACGCTCAACGTCGCCGATGCCGCGACGCTCGAGGGCAACAGCGGCACGCACGAGATCGTCTTCACCGTGACTCGCGCCGAGGGCAGCGCCGGCGCCGTCTCCGCGACCTGGACGCTGGGCTATGGCAGCGCGACCGTCGACGACTTCGGTGGCGGCGTGCCCACCAGCGGCACCGTGAGCTTCGCCGACGGCGCGACCAGCGCCGAGGTCCGCATCGCAGTGAACGGCGACACCGCGTTCGAGGCCGACGAGGCCTTCACCGTGACTCTGTCCAATCCGCAGGGCGGCGCCGCGCTCGGCGACGCAGTGGCGACGGGCACCATCACCAACGACGATGCCGCGCCGCCCGCGGCGCCTGCGAACGTCTTCATCAACGAGATTCACTACGACAATGTCGGCACCGACGCAGGCGAGGCGATCGAAATCGCGGGCGCCGCGGGAACCGATCTGACCGGCTACAAGCTGGTCTTCTACAACGGCTCGAACACGCCGGACGCCGCGCCGGTCTATGACACGCTCGCGCTCTCGGGCGTGATCGATGACGAATCCAACGGCTTCGGCGCGCTGGGCTTCACGCGCGCGGGCATCCAGAACGGCGTGGCCGACGGCGTCGCGCTGATCGCGTCCGACGGCACCGTCGTCCAGCTCCTCTCCTACGAGGGGACCTTCACTGCCGCGGCCGGCACGCCGGCGGGCGGGCTGACGAGCACCGACATCGGCGTGTCGCAGGATCCCGCGCCTGCCGCCGGCCTGTCGCTCCAGCTCAAGGGGCTGGGCTCAAGCGCAGTCGACTTCACCTGGGCGGATTCCTCGGCCTCAAGCTTCGGCAGCCTCAACGCCGGCCAGGGCGTGCTCCCCGCCGACGGCCCCAGCCACTTGCGCATCGACGACGCGCGCGTGGCGGAGGGCGACAGCGGCACGAGCAACCTGGTCTTCACCGTGCACCGCGCGGGCGGCCAGGCCGGCGCCGTGAGCGTCGACTATGCGGTCCAGCTGAACGGCTCCGCTGACAGCGCCGATCTCGCGCCTGGCGCGGCGCTCGCCGGCACGATCAGCTTCGCCGCGGGCGAGTTCAGCAAGCAGATCGTCGTGCCGGTTGCCGGCGACACGGTGGGCGAGGGTAACGAGACCTTCTCGGTCCAGCTCGGCGCGGCTACGGGCAATGTCGTGATCGACGACGCCGCCGCGGTCGGCACGATCGTCAACGACGATCCGATCGAGCTGTCGATCAGCGCGATCCAGGGCGAGGGCCATGTCTCGACCTATGCGGGCCAGGTGGTGATCACCACCGGCATCGTCACCGCGGTCGATAGCAACGGCTTCTATCTCCAGTCGGCCCAGGGCGACGGCAATGCCGCCACGTCGGACGGCGTCTTCGTCTACACCAGCACCGCGCCCACGGTGCACGTCGGCGACGGGCTCTCGGTGCGCGGCGAAGTGTCCGAATTCGCCGGAGATGACCAGAGCCTGTCGGTGACCGAGATCACCGCTCCGGTCGTGACTCTGCTCAGCACCGGCAATGCGCTGCCCGAGGCCGTCGTGATCGGCGCGCACGGCGTGCTGCCCCCGGCCGAGGCGATCGATGACGACGGGCTCACCAGCTACGATCCCGCGCACGACGGCATCGACTTCTGGGAATCGCTCGAAGGCATGCGCGTCACGATCGACGCGCCCCAGGCGGTCTCCAACACCAACGAGTTCGGCGAGACCGACGTCGTCGCATCGCACGGGCAGGGTGCCACCGGCGTCAACGACCGCGGCGGCATCACCATCTCGCCGGGTGAGGCGGGCGTTCCCGACTACAATCCCGAGAAGATCCAGATCGACGACGATTCGGGCGTCTTCGCCGGCTTCGCCCCGGGCTACACGATCGGCGACCAGCTCAGCAGCGTCACCGGCATCGTCAACTATGCCTTCGACCAATATGAAGTCGTGGTCACCGAGGCGGTGACCGTCACGCAGGACACCACGCTCGCCCGCGAGCAGACCGCGCTCCACAGCGACGCAAACCATCTCTCGATCGCGACCTACAATGTCGAGAATCTCGACGCCTCGGACGGCAAGTTCGAAGTGCTCGCGAGCGACATCGTCTACAATCTGCGCGCGCCCGACATCATCGCCGTGCAGGAGATCCAGGACGCGGACGGCGCGGGCTCGGGCCCCGACCTGTCGGGCACCGTCACGGCGCAGGGCCTGATCGATGCGATCTATGCCCAGTCGGGCCTCCACTATGCCTATGTCGAGATCGCGCCCACCGTCGCCGGCTCGACCGGCGGCGAAGGCGGCGGCAACATCCGCAACGGCTATCTCTACAACGTCGACCGCGTCGATTACGTCGAGGGCAGCGCCGAACTGATCGACGGCGCGGCCTATGCCGGCACCCGCCGCCCGCTGGTGGCGCAGTTCGCCTTCGCGGGGCAGACGGTCACCACGATCAACGTCCACCTCACGTCGCGCCTCGGCAGCGATCCGATGTGGGGCGACAACCAGCCCGCCACCGATGCCGGCGACGCCGCGCGCACGGCCCAGGCGGCGGGCGTGAAGGCTTATATCAATTCGCACCTCGCCGACGATCCGACGATGAACATCGCGGTGCTCGGCGACTGGAACGGCTTCTATTTCGAGCAGGCCCAGACCCAGCTCACCGATCCGGCGCAGGGCGGGGTGATGACCAACCTCAACACGCTGCTGCCCGAGGAAGAGCGCTACAGCTACATGTTCGAAGGCAATGCGCAGGAGATCGACCATATCCTGGTCACCGGCGGTCTGCTCCCCAACGCGCAATATGACTCGGTCCACCTCAACGCCGAGTTCGGCGGCACGCGGCCGACCGACCACGACCCGCAAGTCGCGCTGCTGATGCTCGGTGCCGCGCCGACCGGCCTCGCGCTCAGCCACGCCTCGGTCGACGAGAACCTGCCCGCGGGCACCGTCGTCGGCACGCTCTCGGCCAGCGACACCGCCAACGACACGCTCAGCTATGCGCTGGTCGACAACGCCGGCGGCCTGTTCGCGGTCGACGCCGCCACCGGCGTGGTCACCACCACCGCCGTGCTCAACCACGAGGCGGTGGCGAGCTACGCTATCATCGCAAAGGTCACCGACAGCGGCGGGCTCAGCAGCGAGCAGGGCTTCACCGTCACGGTCGGCGACGTCAACGAGGCGCCGGTCGCCGCGCACGATGCCGTCGCGGTCGCCGAGGATGCGACCAGCGACAATCTCTGGTCGGTGCTGCTCGGCAACGATAGCGATCCCGACGCGGGCACGACGCTCTCGATCAGCGGCGTGGACAACACGGGCACGCTCGGCAGCCTGGTTTTCGACAGCGCCAACCATGTGCTGCGCTACGTCGCCGATGCCGACGCCTTCGATGCGCTGGCGACCGGCGCGACCCAGGTGGATCACTTCACCTACAGCGTCACCGATCAGAACGGCCTCACCAGCACTGCGACGGTGGACGTGACTGTCACCGGCGTCGCCGATGGCGTCACCCGCACCGGCACCGTGCGCGCCGACACGCTCACCGGCACCGGCGGCGAGGATCACCTCTCGGGCGGGATCGGCAACGATACGCTGGGCGGGCTCGGCGGGCATGACGTGCTCGACGGCGGCATCGGCAACGACGCGCTCGACGGCGGCGACGGCAACGACGTGCTGTTCGGCGATCTGGGCAACGACACGCTGCGCGGCGGCGCCGGCAACGATGTGCTGTTCGGCGGCCAGGGCAACGACGATCTGTGGGGCGGCGCGGGCGCCGACGTCTTCCACTTCGGCCGCGTCGACAACAACGACACCATCGCCGATTTCGACACGACGCTCGACCGCATCGTCCTCGACGACGGCATCGCAGTCACGCGGACCAAGGTGCAGGACGTCAACCACGACAGCGTGCTCGACCTCACGCTGACGATGAGCCCCGGCACTTCGGTGACGCTGCTCGGCGTGCAGAACGCGGCGCTGGTCAAGTATGCGGCCCCCGACTATTACTCGGATCACCAGCCCGGCCTCGGCGGTCTGCTCGACAGCGTCGGCGACGCAGTCGACGCGCTCCTCGATCGCATAGGTGTGAAGCTGGCGGATCTTGGTCACGGGTTCTGATTTGCGCGATTGCCGAAGCATGATCGAAACCGCGCCGCGCGACCTCCCCGGTCGCGCGGTTCGGCGTTTCAGGGGTCTCGCATGCTGAGCCGGGGGCAGGCCGAGGACACGATCCGCGCCGCGCTCGCGCTCTGCCGCCGCCATTTCGTCGCGGCGGCGGTGTTCAGCGCGCTCATCAACCTGCTCTACATCGTGCCCACGCTGTACATGCTGCAAGTGTACGACCGCGTGGTGCCGACGCGCGGGCTGCAGACGCTGCTCTTCCTCACGATGGTGCTGCTGTTCGCGCTCGCGACGCTCGCGCTGCTCGACCGCATACGCGCGCGGCTGCTGGTGCGCGCCGGCGTCCAGCTCGACGCCACGCTTGCGCCGCTGATCCTCGACGCGACGCTCGGCCGGCCCGAGCTTCCCGCCGCGCGCCAGGCGCTGCGCGAATTCGACCTGCTGCGCGGCACGCTCACTGGCGCGGGCGTGCTATCGCTGTTCGACGCGCCCTGGGTCCCGATCTACATCCTGGTCTGCTTCCTCGTGCACCCGTGGATCGGCGTCGTCGCGATCCTGGGCTGCACGATCCTGCCGCTGATCGCCTGGGCCAACGAGCGCGCGACGCGCAGCCGGCTCGATCGCGCGCAGGCGATCGCCAGCATGTCCTACGCCAGCCAGGACGTGCTGCTCGGCTCGAGCGACAGCATCCGCGCGCTCGGCATGCGCCGTGCGCTGGTCGCCCGCCAGCTCCGTCAGCGCGAGGCGATGCTCGCCGCGCAGACCGAGGCGAGCTTCGCCGCGGGCAGCTATCTCACCGCGACCAAGTTCACGCGGCTCGCGCTCCAGTCGCTCGCGCTGGGGCTCGGCGCGATGCTGGCGGTGGACAATCTGATCTCGGGCGGCGCGATCTTCGCCTCGTCCTTCCTGATCGCCCGCGCGCTCGCGCCGATCGAGCAGCTTGTCGGCACGTGGAAGACGATCATCCAGGCGCGGCAGAGCTACGACAATCTCGGCCAGCTCCTCGGCGGCGCCGTGAGCCGCACCGCGCCGACGCAGCTCCCCGCGCCGCGCGGCGCGCTGGCGGTCGAGGGCGTGACCGTGCTCAACGACACGCGCGACGGCGCGATCCTGAACGCGGTCTCGTTCCGCGTCGCGCCGGGCGAGGTCGTCGCGATCGTCGGCCCCAGCGGCGCCGGCAAGTCGACGCTCGCGCGCAGCATCGCCGGCGCGCTGCTCCCTGATCGCGGCACGGTGCGCATCGACGGCGCCGACGCGCGCGACTGGGATCCCGAGGCGCTGGCACGGCACATCGGCTATCTCCCGCAGGATTCGGTGCTGTTCGCCGGCACCGTCGCGGAGAATATCGCGCGCTTCGCCGGCGAGCTCGGCGCCGATCGCGCATCGATGGACGCGGCGATCGTCACGGCGGCCGAGAAGGTCGGCGCCGATCCGCTGATCCGCCGCCTGCCCGACGGCTATGACCACCAGCTCAAGCTCGGCGGGCGCTCGGTGTCGGCGGGGCAGGCGCAGCGCATCGCGCTCGCCCGCGCGGTCTATGCCGATCCGCCGCTGCTGATCCTCGACGAGCCCAACGCGCATCTCGACGCCGAAGGCGACGCCGCGCTGGTCACTGCGCTCGCCGCGCTCAAGGCCGAGGGCCGGACGATCCTGATCGTCTCGCACAAGCTCGGCATCCTGCCCGTGGTCGACAAGATCCTCGTGCTCCGCGACGGCCGCATCGAGATGTTCGGCACGCGCGACGAAGTGCTGCCCAAGATCGCACCGCCGAACTTGCGGCGCGTGCCCCGCGCCGGCGCCGGAGACGCGGCATGAACGCGCCCTTCCTCCTGCCGCCGCGCGGCGAAGGCGTGGACGCGGCAACGCCGCCCGCCGCCGATCCGCGCCACGACATCCGCACCGGCGTGATCATCGCCGCGCTGTTCTTCCTGGTGTTCCTCGGCTGGGCCGCGTTCGCGCGGCTCGACGCCGCCGCCTATGCGCAGGGTACGGTGGTCGTCTCCGGCCAGCGTCAGTCGGTCCAGCACCGCGACGGCGGCGTCGTCGGCAAGATCTACGTCAAGGAAGGCCAGCGCGTCGAACGCGGTCAGTTGCTGATGCAGCTCGCCGCCGCGGAAGTGCAGGCGCAGGAACGTGCGCTCGCCTCGCAATCGATCCGGCTGCTCGCCCAGCGAGCACGGCTCGAGGCCGAGCAGCTCGGCCGCAGTGAAGTGACCGCGCCCCCCGAATTCGCGTCCTTGTCGCCCGAGGACCGCACCGAGGCCGAGACGGCGCTGCGGCTCCAGCGGACCGAACTCGCCGCGCGCACGGCCGTGCTCGCGGCGCAGCGCGGGGCGCTCGGCGAGCGGGCCGCCCAGTCGGGCCAGCAGGGGCGGGGCTATGGCGAGCAGGAGGTCTCTGCCGCCGAGCAGCTCCGTCTGATCGAGGAGCAGATCGCTGCGCTCAAGCCCGTCGCCGACAAGGGTTTCGTCTCGCAGACGCGCATGCGCGAGCTCGAACGCGCGCGTGCCGAGCTGATGGGTCAGCGCGGCCAGTACAGCGCCGGAGTCGCCCAGACCCAGGGCGCCGCGCGCGAGAGCCGGCTCCAGGCGCTGGAGGCCGAGCGCAGCTTCCGCGAGCGCACCGCCGCCGACCTCCGCGACGTCGAAACCCGGCTCGGGGACGTCCTGCCCAAGTGGATCGCCGCGCGCGACCAGATGGAGCGCACCGCGATCCGCGCGCCCGTCACCGGCGCGGTGGTGGGGCTCACCGTCTTCACGCCGGGCGGCGTGATCGGCCCGGGGCAGAAGCTGATGGACATCGTCCCCGAACATGCCGGGCTGCGGATCGAGGCGCGGATCGCGCCCGATGACGCCGACGATCTGTCGGTCGGCCAGCGCACGCTGATCAAATTCTCGGGCCTGCACGAGCGCACGCTCCCCAATCTCGAAGGCAAGCTCACGCGCGTCTCCGCCGACAGCTTCACCGACGAGAAGACCGGGATCAGCTATTTCACCGGCGAGATCACCGTGCCGCACGACCAGCTCGCGCTGATCCAGCAGGTGCGCGGGCAGGACTTCCAGCTCCGCCCGGGCATGCCGGTCCAGGTGCTGATCCCGCTCCGGAAGCGCACCGCGCTCGACTATGCGCTCGAGCCGCTGCTCGGCAGCTTCTGGTCCTCCTTCCGCGAGCATTGAACCTTTCTTCCTCTCCTGCGAAGCTGGAAGAGGGGACAGCCGCGAATCTCGGGGCGACGGACCTCGCCTAGTGCGGTCGCTCGGCCGGTCGCTGCGGCAGGACGGCGATCAACAGCAGGATCGCGGCGAGCAATATGCCGGTAGCGAGCGGCCGGCTGAGCTCGAGACCGCCCTTCGTCACCGGCTTGTCGAGGAAATCGCCGACGGTCGCCCCCAGGGGGCGGGTCAGGATGAATGCCGCCCAGAACAGCATCACATGGGATATCCGTGTCCAGAAATAGAGCGCTGCCGTAATCGCTAGCGCTGCTCCGAACACGACCGCCGCGCCGCCATAACCCAGGCCCGAGTCCGCTACCCAGTCGCCCAGCGCCGTGCCGAGCGTCTGCGAAAAAGTGATCGTCAGCCAATAGAATATCTCGCTGCGGCTGTCGGTAACGGTGTCGATGGCCACGCTGCCGGTAACGCCACGCCAGAGCGCCAGTGAAACGATGACGCAGGCGAAGAGCATCAGCGACCCGCCGGGATAGCCGATTCCGATCGAGCGCGTCGCAAAGTCCGCAAGCGTCGTGCCTGCAGTGGTCGAGGCGACGATCGTCGCCCAGTACAGCCACCGATTGAAGCGGCTCGCGCGCACTTGAGCCCATACGAGGACCAGCAGCATCAGGCCGAAGATCGCCGTCCCGATCAAATAGCCGTTGAGACCGGATGCGCCTGCCTCGGGCGTCGTCTCGCCTAGCCAGCTCATCGAGACGGTGTCGCCGCCGGTCTCGCCGAGGGTGGTCGCGAGGATTTTGATGACCCAGAATCCGAGCGTGATCGCGGGGACCTTCGCCACCGCTCGGCGCACTTCGTTGATCAATGGCTGGCTCCCTTGGGATCAGGCCACACCTTACATCACGAATGACTGCAATACGCCAATACCCGCTACACAAACTCCAACCCGCCAGATGCAGGCCCTCACATCGCGTCGCGAATCGTCTCCATCGCCACGAAGGTCGAAGTGCTGGCGACGTGCGGCAGGCTCGAGATTCGCTCGCCCAGCACTTCGCGGTATTTGCGGATGTCCGAAGTGCGCACCTTGAGCAGATAGTCGAAACTGCTCGCGATCATGTGGCATTCCTCGACTTCGCGGATCTTCAGCACCGCGCGGCGGAATTCCTCGAGCGCCGCCTCGCGCGTGTCGGAGAGCTTCACTTCGGTGAAGGCGATATGATCGAGCCCCAGCTTCACCGGGTCGATCACCGCGCGGAAGCCCAGGATATAACCTGCGTCGATCAGCCGCCTGAGCCGCACCTGGCACGGCGTCTTGGACAGTCCCACGCGGCGCGCCAGCTCGGTGACAGACATGCGCCCGTCTTCGCGCAATGCATCGATGATCTTGCGATCGAAGGCGTCGATTCCACTTTGTGGTGTGGGTTTGGCGTCCATCCGGACTGCTCCGTGACAGAAATGCAGTTCGATCCGCCTGCCTCTAGCGCGTGTTGAGGCGGAACGCCATCGGCCGTCATGCTATTGGAGCGGCATGACCGACGCATTCCCTCCGCTTTTCGCCGAATTCGCGCCTCCGATCCGCGAGCAGTCGCCGCTGCGCCAGGCGATCACCGCAGCCTATCGCCGCCCGGAGCCCGAATGCGTCGCGGCCCTGTTCGAGCGGGCGACACTCCCCGAGGAGACACGCGCCGCGGCCCGGCGCACCGCCACCGCGCTCGTCACCGGCCTGCGCGCCGCGCGCCGCGGCGGCGGAGTCGAGGGGCTGGTCCAGGAATATGCGCTGTCCAGCCAGGAAGGCGTCGCGCTGATGTGCCTCGCCGAGGCGCTGCTCCGCATCCCCGACCATGACACGCGCGACGCGCTGATCCGAGACAAGATCGCCGGCGGCGACTGGAAGGCGCACTTGGGCGACAGCCGCTCGCTGTTCGTCAACGCCGCGACCTGGGGGCTGGTGGTCACCGGCAAGCTCACCAGCAGCGTCAACGATTCCGGCCTGGCTGCAGCGCTCACCCGGCTGATCGCGCGCGCGGGCGAGCCGGTGATCCGCCGCGGCGTCGACATGGCGATGCGGATGATGGGCGAGCAGTTCGTCACCGGCGAGACGATCGAGGAAGCGCTCAAGCGCTCCAAGGCGCTGGAGGCGCGGGGCTTCCAGTACAGCTACGACATGCTCGGCGAGGCCGCGACCACCGCCGCCGACGCGGACCGCTATTACCGCGATTACGAAGCTGCGATCCACGCGATCGGCGCCGCCTCGAACGGGCGCGGCGTCTATGGCGGGCCGGGCATCTCGATCAAGCTCTCGGCGCTCCATCCCCGCTATTCGCGCGCCCAGGCCGCCCGAGTGATGGGCGAGCTGCTGCCGCGCGTGAAGGCGCTGGCGATGCTCGCAAAGGGCTATGACATCGGCCTCAACATCGACGCCGAGGAAGCCGACCGGCTCGAGCTGTCGCTCGACTTGCTCGAAAGCCTCGCGCTCGACCCGGACCTCGGCGGCTGGAACGGCCTCGGCTTCGTCGTCCAGGCCTATGGCAAGCGCTGCCCCTTCGTGATCGACTGGATCATCGACCTCGCCCGTCGCGCCGGGCGTCGGATCATGGCGCGGCTGGTCAAGGGCGCCTATTGGGATGCCGAGATCAAGCGCGCCCAGCTCGACGGGCTGGAGGACTTCCCGGTCTATACGCGCAAGATCCACACAGACGTGGCCTACATCGCCTGCGCGCGGAAGCTGCTCGCGGCCACCGACGCGGTCTTCCCGCAGTTCGCGACGCACAATGCCCAGACGCTCGCCACCGTCTACGAAATGGCCGGCCCGGACTTCGCGATCGGCAAGTACGAGTTCCAGTGCCTCCACGGCATGGGCGAGCCGCTCTACGAGCAGGTGGTCGGCGCCGACAAGCTCGACCGCCCGTGCCGCATCTACGCCCCCGTCGGCACGCACGAGACGCTGCTCGCCTATCTCGTCCGCCGCCTGCTCGAGAACGGCGCCAATTCCTCCTTCGTCAATCGCATCGGCGACGAGGAAGTCTCGGTCGCCGAGCTGGTCGCCGATCCCGTCGAAACGGTGCGCGCGATGCCCGTGGTGGGGCAGAAGCACCCGCGCATCGCGCTGCCGCGCGACCTCTACGGCACCCGCCGCAACTCCGAAGGGCTCGACCTCGCGAGCGAAACCACGCTGGCGATGCTCGGCGAAGCAATGCGCAAGGGCGCGCACGGCGGCTGGACCTCGGGCGCTGAGGGCACGCCACGCGCGGTCCTGAACCCGGCCGATCATCGGGATCGCGTCGGCACTGTCTTCGAAGTATCGCCGGAGCAGGCGAGGGCACTGGTCTCCGCCGCGGCCGCTGCCGCACCCGCATGGGCTGCGACTGCGCCCGCCGAGCGCGCCACCTGCCTCGAACGCGCCGCCGACCGGATGCAGGCGCGCATGCCCGCGCTGCTTGGGCTGATCATGCGCGAGGCCGGCAAATCGCTGCCCAACGCCATCGCCGAGGTGCGCGAGGCGATCGATTTCCTGCGCTATTATGCCGAGCAGGCACGCCGCACGCTCGGTGCCGGCCATGCGCCGCTGGGGGCGGTCGTGTGCATCAGCCCATGGAACTTCCCGCTCGCGATCTTCACCGGCCAGGTGGCCGCCGCGCTGGTCGCCGGCAACGCCGTGCTCGCCAAGCCCGCCGAGGAGACGCCGCTGATCGCCGCCCAGGGCGTCGCGATCCTGCATGAGGCGGGGGTGCCCGCCGACGTGCTCCGCCTCGTCCCCGGCGACGGCGCGATCGGCGCGGCGCTGGTCGCGGCGCCCGAGACCGCCGCGGTGATGTTCACTGGCTCGACCGAAGTTGCCCGCCTGATCCAGGCCGAGCTGGCCGAGCGCCTGTCTCCCGAAGGGCGGCCGATCCCGTTCATTGCCGAGACCGGCGGCCAGAACGCGATGATCGTCGACAGCTCGGCGCTCGCCGAGCAGGTCGTCGGCGACGTGATCGCCTCGGCGTTCGACAGCGCGGGCCAGCGCTGCTCGGCCCTCCGCATCCTCTGCCTGCAGGAGGAGGTCGCCGATCGAATCCTGGCGATGCTCAAGGGCGCGCTCCACGAGCTATCGATCGGCCGCACCGACCGACTCAGCACCGACATCGGCCCGGTCATCACTGCCGAGGCCAAGGCCAATATCGAGAAGCATATCGACAAGATGCGGTCGCTCGGCCGCCCCGTCGAGCAGATCGCGCTCGCCGGCGAGACCGCGCACGGCACCTTCGTGCCCCCGACGATCATCGAGCTGAAGAGCGTCGCCGATCTCGAGCGCGAGGTCTTCGGCCCCGTCCTCCACGTCGTCCGCTTCCGCCGCTCGGGGCTCGATCGGCTGATCGACCAGATCAACGCCACCGGCTACGGCCTCACCTTCGGCCTGCACACGCGGCTCGACGAGACGATCGCGCACGTCGCGGCGCGCGTTAGGGCGGGCAATCTCTACATCAACCGCAACGTCATCGGCGCGGTGGTGGGCGTGCAGCCCTTCGGCGGTCGCGGGCTTTCGGGCACCGGTCCCAAGGCCGGCGGACCCCTCTATCTCGGGCGGCTCGTCCACGGCACGCCGGTTCCGCCGCAGCTCAGCTCCACCGTCGCCGATCCGGCGGCGCGCGACCTGGCGTTGTGGCTCGAAGGGCAGGGCGATGCGGCCGCTGCCGCCCGCGTCCGTGCCGCGGCGAGCGCCTCGCTGCTCGGTGGCGAAGTCGAGCTTCCCGGGCCGGTTGGCGAACGCAACCTCTATGCGCTCCACGCGCGAGGCACGGTGCTGGCCTTGCCGGTGACGCGCGAAGGCTTGATCGCGCAGCTCGCCGCGGGGCTGGCCGGGGGCAACACGCTGGTAGTCCATGCTCCCGCCGGGTTGCGCGCAACCTTCGCTGCGCTGCCGGCGAGCGTCGCGGCGCGCATCCGCTGGGCCGACGACTGGGCGGGGCAGGGGCCTTTTGCCGCCGCGTTGGTCGAAGGCGATCGCGAGCAGGTGCTGGCGGCGCTCGGGTCGATCGCCGCGCTGCCCGGGCCGATCGTGCTCGTCCAGGCAGGCCGGGAGGACTATCGGCTCGAGTGGCTGGTCGAGGAAGTTTCGACCTCGATCAACACCACGGCCGCGGGCGGCAATGCGAGCCTGATGGCACTCGCTTGAAGCCTATTTGCCTGTGCGCCGGCGGAGCGGGATCACCGAGGGAGAGCCAGTCGCGGCGGTGTCGCGAATGCCCTTGGCGAGCTGCTTCAGGTCGAAGGGCTTGCGCAGCGTCGGCACGCGTTCGCGCTCCTCGTCCTCCAGATCGGCGAAGCCGGTCATCAGCAAGGTCGGCAGCTCCGGCTGGAGCTGGCGCACGCGCTTGATCAGTTCGAGCCCGGTCATTCCCGGCATGAGCTGGTCGGTCATCACCAGGTCGAACCCGCACGAGCGCTCGATCTGGTAGAGCGCGTCCTCGGCCGAGACGGCGGCATAGGTGCGGTGGCCGAGTTCCTCGAGCATCGCGATCGTGTTCGCGAGGACCAGCGGGTCGTCGTCCACAACCAGGATCGATCGCCGCGGGCCGATGATCTCCGCTCCGATCCCTTCGGGCGAGCGGCGCTCCGGCTCCTCGGCGCCGTCGGCCACGGGCAGGTAGAGCTCGGCGACGGTACCCACGCCAACGACGCTGCGCAGCGCGAGATGGCCGCCCGACTGGGCGGCGAGGCCCTGGATCATCGACAGCCCCAGCCCGGTGCCCTTGCCTACGCCCTTGGTCGTGAAGAAGGGGTCCACCGCGCGCCGCAGCGTTTCCTCGTCCATGCCTTCGCCGCCGTCTTCCAGCGCGAGCCGCACATAATGGCCCGGCCTGAGGTCGCGAATGTCGCCATCCGCGACGCTCACGTCGGCGGCCGAGATATCGAGCGTTCCGCCCCCCGGCATCGCGTCGCGCGCGTTTACGGCCAGGTTCAGCAGGGCCATCTCCAGCTGATGCGCATCCACCCGCGCACGCGGCAGATCGAGCGGGAATCGCGTCTCGACGCGGATCTGGGGCCCCAGCGACCGGCGCAGCAGGTCGGCCATGCCGCGCACGAGATCGGCGACGTCCACCGGCCGCGGCTTCAAATCCTGCCGGCGTGCAAAGGCGAGCAGGCGCTGGGTGAGCGAGGCACCACGCTGCGCGCCTTCGAAGGCGCTCTCGACCAACCGGCTGATCTGGGGATCGTCGGGCACGCGCTTGCGCAGCAGCTCGAGGTTGCCGACGATCACTGCGAGGAGATTGTTGAAGTCGTGCGCGACTCCGCCGGTCAGCTGGCCGATCGCCTCGATCTTCTGCGTCTGGCGCAGCGCGTCCTCGGCGCGCTTGCGCTCCGTGATGTCGGTGAGCCCGCCGAGCACGCGGAGGAAATTCCCCTCGCCGTCGCGCTCCACCTTGGCGGCTGCCATCACGTCGAGAAAACGGCCGTCCTTGGTCACGGCACGATATTCGTGCGGACCCAGGATCCCGCGTTCGATGAGCTCGGGCCAGTCCTTCTGGCGAAGCTGCCGCGCCGACGCCTCGGTAAGGAAGCTGGCCAGCGATCGGCCGGTCACCTCCTCGCGCGCATAGCCCATCAGCTCGAGCCAGATGTTGCTCACCTGCTCGATCCGCCCTTCATGGTCTAGGGAATGGAGCGGCAGCGGCGTGCCGCGGTAGAGCGAGCGGAACCGCTCCTCGCTCGCTCGCAGCGCCTCGGCCTCGCGGGCGGCGAGCAGCGCGAAGCGACGGTCGAAGGTTGCCGCGATCAACGCGAACGAGAGGATGATGAACGTGGTCGCAGAGACGGCGAAGGCGAGATCGGTCTGGCTGCGGCCGGCGACGCCCTTTGCCATGTCGAGCCCCGGCGCCATGGTGAAGACCGCCGCGCGCATCCCGGCATAGTGCATCCCCGCGATGGCGAACCCCATCAGCACCGCGGCCGTCAGCGCCGTGACTGGATGCCGGTCGCGCGATCCGATCCATAGCGCCGTGGTCGCGGCGCCGATGGCGATCAGCACCGAGATGCTGAGCCACAACCGGTCGTAGCTCAGCGTGCCCCCCATGTGCATCGCCGCCATGCCGATATAGTGCATCGCGACTACGCCCAGCCCCATGAGCAGCCCGGACGCGAGCAGCGGGAAGGGGGCGCGGCCCAGGCGGTTCGTCACGACGAAACTGGTTCCGGTCGCTCCTATCGCGACGATCAGCGAAAGCAGCGTGAGCCCGGGATCGTAGGTGAACTCCATGCCGGGCACGCTGAACGCGAGCATGGCGACGAAATGCATCGACCAGATGCCGCCGCCCATCGCGGCCGCGGCTGCCCCCAGCCAGATCGAGCGCAGCCAGCCTTCGGACGCGCGCGTCCGCCCGGCGAGGTCAAGCGCGGTGTAGGAGGCGACGATGGCGATGGCGATCGAAACGACCACCAATGTCCAATCGTGCGTACCTGCCATTACCATAGAACAAAGCCCCCCAAAGTGGAGCGGAAGATAGTTCAGGCAATCAGAGCGGCAAATTGCGTAGTTTCACTATTGTCCATCTTGTATGGGTATTAAGCAACTGCAGTGCGATCAACTGCAATGTCGTGCAGCCTCCGCCCCGGCCAAGGCGCGGCATGTTACCGTTACCGGTCTGCATCAGCCATGATGCGACGCGGTCGTGTGATCCGCGGCGGCGGTGCCGTCGCCGCCACCGCCGAGCCCCATGCCACCGCCCATTCCCATTCCACCACCACCACCACCACCACCGCCGCCGCGGGCTTCGCCCTTGCCGCCGCGCCCGCTGGCGCCCCCGCCGGGTCGTGCCGGTCCCTGCACCGGAATGGCCAGGTCGGCCGGAATGGGGGCGAGGTCGAGCGCCTCGCGGATGAAGTCGCGCAGCGAAACCACCAGCGCGTGGGTGTGCACCGGCCGGCCCGCCACCAGCTCGCGCGCCGCCTGCTCGGCCAGCCGCACCTGCTCCTCGGTGCCCAGCAGCACGATGTCGGAGAGTGCCGCCTCCACGGCGTCGCGGATGCGCCGGGTGCGATCTGATCCTTCATCGGCACCCGTCTGTGCGTCCACGGGCTCTTCGGGCGCATCGGCCTTGCGTCGGCGCAGGTCGCGCAGGTGCGTCGGGTCCACCGCCAGGTCGCCGGTGAATGAGCCGCCGAGCGTCTTGTAGGCTGCAATCAGCGTGCGAAGCCGCTCGTTGATCTGGCGGTTCAGCCGCTCGCGCCGCTGCTGGATGGTGAACATCATCAGCAGGCGGATGCCCATGCCGATCAGCGTGACCAAGGCGAGTCCCGCGAGCGTGGCGAGCAGGTTCTGCCAGGAGCTAAAGTCGATGTTTCGCATTGCCGGCATCCCTCCGTACGCGATCTTGTCCTGGAGCCGAACGCCGGCGGCGAGCACGGTGTCCGGTGTAAAATTGCTGCAACTCGGCGCGTCGGTTGAACCGGGGGGCTCCTTGGGGGTTTTCCAACCGGTCCTAATCTGTCGAGCGTCCCCGGAGAGCCATGCAGAGCAGTCATTCAAGCAGCGGATTCGTCTCGGAAATCTCCCGCCGCCTTTCCAAGGGCATCTCCACTGCGTCGCTGGCGCTGCTCCTCGGCACCGCGCTGCCGACGGTGGCCGCGGCGCAGGGGCCGGTCCAGGTCTCGGCCGAGGAAATCAGCGCCGAGCTCGGCGACGGCGCCGGGCTCGATAAGAAGCTCAAGCCTTTCTACGCCGCGCGCAACTATCGCCCGATCTGGGTCACTGCCGCGGGCCCGCGGCCCGAGGCGCAGAAGCTGCTGGCGATCCTCGAATCCGCCGAACTCGACGGGCTCGATCCCGACAAGTTCCGCGTCGGCGCGATCCGCGACGCGCTCGACGATGCGCAGGAAAAGCCTAACCCCGAGCGCCTGGCGCGCGTCGAGGCAGTGCTCTCGAACGGCTTCGTCAACTATGTCCGCGCGCTGCGCCGTGTGAAGAATCCCTCGATCGAGTTCACCGACCCCGAACTCCGCATCACCGTGCCGGAGAAGGAAGATGTGCTCGCGGCTGCGGCGTCGGCGCCGTCGCTATCCAAATATGTGGCCGAGCAGGGATGGATGCATCCCTTCTACGGCCAGCTCCGCAATGCCTTGCTGCTGGAGGGGCCGCAGTCGCCCCGCGCGGAGGTCATGCGCGTCAATCTCCAGCGGCTGCGCGTGCTGCCTGCAGATGACGAGGGCCGCCATGTCGTGGTCGACACCGCGGGCACGCGCCTCTTCATGTTCGAGGGGCGGCGCCTGGTCGGCAGCATGAAGGTGATCACCGGCAAGCCGTCCACGCCCACGCCGATGATGGCGAGCGTCATCCGCTATGCGACGCTCAATCCCTATTGGAACGTCCCCACCGATCTGGCGCGCGAGAAGATCGCGCCCGAAGTGGTGGGCACCGGCCCGGCCTATCTACGCCAGCACGGCTATCAACTGCTGTCGGACTGGTCAGCCGACGCGACCGTCGCCGATCCCTCGCTCGTCGACTGGCAGTCGGTCCTCACTGGCCAGCGCGTGGTGCGCGTGCGCCAGCTGCCGGGCGTCACCAACGGGATGGGGAAGGTCAAGTTCATGTTCCCCAACGGCCACGACATCTATCTGCACGACACGCCCGACAAGGGCCTGTTCCGCAACGGCGTCCGGCACTTCAGCGCAGGCTGCATCCGGCTGGAGGATGCTCCGCGGCTCGGCCGCTGGCTCTTCGGCAAGCCGCTGCGCGCGACGTCGAAGGAGCCCGAGCTGCGCGTGGACCTGCCCGATCCGGTCCCCATCTATGTCACCTATCTCACGGCCTTCCCGGAAGCGAACAGCGTTGCCATCCGCGAGGACAGCTATGGCCGTGACGGGCTGGCGAGCGGCGGCACGCAGCAGGCCGCGCTGTCAGGCGGCTAGGCGGCTCTCCAGCGGAAGACGAAACGGCCCGATCGCCTGGGCGATTCGGGCCGTTTCGCGTGATGAATCGGGCGGACGGTTCTTTGCCAGCCCAAGCAGCATAAAAATAGCGCCAGGCGCGACGATCGCGCCAGGCGCTATTTGGGTCAGCCGCGTTCGGCTGCCGGGGGCGCCGAGCTATAGGCGGGCGGCGCGCCTTCATAATATTGGCCGTTCTGCGTGTAGCCGTCGACGCAGCCGTCGTTGTTGCGATCGGCCCACACCGCGCCGGCGACGCCGCCGACCAGGGCACCCGCGATCGCGCCTTCGAGCACGCCGCCAGCCAGGGCGCCTACGCCTGCGCCGGCCGCCGCGCCGATGCCGGCACCGACTGCCGCGCTGCCCGCGACGCTGCGGCAGGTGCGGGTCGCGGTATAGCCTGCGGGGGCTCCCTCATAATATTGGCCGTTGCTGATATAGCCGTCGGCCTGACCGTCGTTGTTCCGGTCCGCCCAGACGGCGCCGGCGATGCCGCCGACTGCCGCACCGACCACGGCGCCGGTGATCGGCGAAAAGCCGGTGACTGCGCCGAGCGCAGCGCCGCCGGCGGCACCCACCGCCGCGCCGGTGCCGGCCGCCGCGAGCGTGCTGTCTTCGGTCGTGCTCGCGCAGGCACCGAGCGTGAGTGAGCCGGCCATGAGCACGGCTGCGAAACTTTTCTTCATCTGGCTTCCTCCTCTAAATCCACGGGCGCGCCGCAAACGGGGATGCGGCGAAGCGCTTCCGCGTCGGACAAACGTGGGAAATGCACGGTCCGTTCCGATTCGGCGTTGGCGATTGGTTCGGCAGGTCAACGACCCAGCTTTGCCGCGGCTCGTTTCGTCAGAGATTCGAGCGTTGTCGGGGGAAATGCGCGGACCAGCGGCCCATTTCTCCTGTTTGGCACTGAATCCATTAAGCGGCCGTTCTTCAGTGCTCGTCTCAGGAGTTGATCGGCGCCGACGCAACAATAATTCGTTCTATCGACCCAACGCGACTTTTCGGTTCAATATCCCATTTTCACAGTATAGATTGCCGCTGCTGCCGAAGGAGATGCCCGTGGGTGCGCTCGCTCTTCCTAACGACCTTTCGCTCGTGACGATCGCCGGAGGGGCCGCTGCGCCCTGGGCCTCGCTGCTCCAGTGGCCCGAGCGCGGCGATGCGCATGTGCCGCTGCTGGCGCGCACACGTGCGGAGCGAAACCTGCTCGGCGCCAAGCTCGACGCCGCCGTCACCCAGGCCGATCGGGCGGTGCTGTTACTGGCGCAGGGCGCAGGCTGCCATGCGGCTGCCTGGTGGGCGCGGCTGTCGCCGGCTTCCTACGTCTCGCGAGTCGCCGGGGCGATCCTGTTCCAGCCGATGGACGCGGAGGCCGACGAAGCCGAACTCAGCGAGACCTTCGCCTCGCCGCGGATCCGTCTGCCCTTTCCGTCGGTAGTGGTGGGCGGCGGGCAGGGCAGGGGCGAGCTGCTCCCCCAGATCCGCGCGCTTGCCGAAAATTGGGGTAGCCGAGTCGTGGTCGAGCGCGATTCGCCGGCGCAGACCGCCTTCAGGCGTACCCGCCGCGTGATTGCGCGATTCACCGCCGGCGTGGTCGAGCGCGACGTCGATGCGGCGGCCCGGCTGCTCGGCCAGCAGCGCACCGCCGCGCGGCTTCGGCTGCTCGGCGGCTAGGCCAAGCGGCGGCGGCAGGAAAATGCAGGCGCCGCGCATTTTTTTCGAAAAGGCTGCTTTTTTCGATTGACGACTCAGATCGCCCCACATAGATGGCGGCCTCCCGGCGCGGCAGCGTCGGTCGCTTCTTCGGAACGGCGAACGCCGGCACTGAAGACACCAGCTCTTTCGATCACGGCGAAAGGCCTTTCGGGGCTCTAGCCGGTTTGTGCGACGAAAGTCGCCAGACGCCGCTCCGGCGGGGTCCGAAAGACTGCGCTCTTTGACATAGTGATTTAGATGAAGGGACATGTGGGCGGCGGCTCGGTGTCTGGGCGGCTTCTGGGCGCCTGGTACATCGTTAAAGCTTAAGCCGACTACTTGTCCTTTACAC
>NZ_JAGIAM010000001.1 GCF_017744835.1 Sphingomonas sp. | reverse complement strand
GTGTAAAGGACAAGTAGTCGGCTTAAGCTTTAACGATGTACCAGGCGCCCAGAAGCCGCCCAGACACCGAGCCGCCGCCCACATGTCCCTTCATCTAAATCACTATGTCAAAGAGCGCAAAAGACCGACGCCCCTGCCTACCCCTTTTTCTCGGGGCGACCTGTGCGCCTGGTTTTTGGTGACCGTGTCGCCGTTGGGCCGTTTCAGTGGCCCGCAGCGCCGCGGTGAGAGGGCATATATGTGGGGGTCTCCGATGCGTCAACAGGCTTTTGGAATTTTCTGTCTTTTTTCCGAAACACAGCCGGAAACCCGCGGAAATCCGTGCTTTCACTGCATATAAACCCCTGAAGCGCATGACGCTCCCATGACCGAATCAACCGCGCCCGCGCCGAATCAGGCGATCGAATCGCTGAAGCACCAGGTGCGCAGCGCAGTATTGTGGCGTTCGGGCACCCAGATCGCCGGGCAAATCCTCGCCTGGGGTTCCACGTTCGTGGTGCTCCGGCTGTTGAGCCCGTCCGACTATGGCCTGTTCGCCATGACTCAGGTCGTGCTGGTGCTGCTCAACATGCTGAACGGCTATGGCCTGGCGAGCGCACTGATCCAGCGCGGCGAGGCCGGCGTGCAGGCGCAGCGCCAACTCTTCGGCATGTTGCTGCTGCTCAACCTCGCGCTTGCCGCGGCGCAGGTCGCGCTCGCGCCCCTCGCCGCTGCCTATTACCGCCAGCCTTTGGTCGCCGACCTGCTGCGCGTGCAGGCCCTGCTCTATCTGGCGACGCCCTTCATCGCCCTCCCCCAGGCGCTGCTCTCGCGCGCGATGGACTTCAAGCTCCAGGCCAAGGCCAATCTAGCCTCGGGAGCCGCCGGAGCAGTGGCGGCGCTGGCGGGCGCGCTCGCGGGACTCGGCGTGTGGACGCTGGTGCTCGCGCCGATCGCGCTGTTCGGCGTCCGCGCGATCGCCCTCACCTGGGCGGCGCGGGCGCTGGTGCGCCCGAGCTTCGACTTCCGCGGCGCCGGCGACATGGCGCGCTACGGCGTAGTGATGGCGACCGGCCAGCTCTTCTGGTTCCTGCAGAGCCAGGCCGATGTGTTCATCGCCGGCCGGCAGTTCGAGCCGCACCTTCTCGGCATCTATACGACCAGCCTGTTCCTGACGCAGATCTTCGTCTCCAAGTTCGTGCCGCCGCTCAACGAAGTCGCCTTCTCGGCCTATGCGCGGCTGAAGGACGATCGCGCGGCGGTCGGCACTGCCTTCGTCAAATCGGCCCGGCTGATCATGACCGCGGCGATGCCCTTCTATCTGGGGCTCGCGGTAACCGCCGAGCCGCTCGTCGCGGTGGTGCTCGGGCCCAAATGGGCGGAGGCCGCCCCCGTGGTGCAATGGCTGGCGCTGGCGATGCCGATGATGACGCTGCAGACGCTCTATTCGCCTGCGAGCGACGCCTGTGGCCGACCCGGCATCAGCGCCCAGAACGGCGCGGCCGGTGCGCTCCTGCTGCCGATCGCGTTCCTGATCGGCGTGCGCTGGGGCGTGATGGGGCTCGTCGCGGCATGGTTCGCCGCCTATCCGCTCTACCTTGGCATCTCGACCTGGCGGACGCTGCCGGTGATCGGCGTACGGCTGCGCGACCTGGCAGCGGCGATCGCGCCGGCACTGCTCGCCTCCGCGGCGATGGCGCTGGGGGTGGCGCTGCTCGACCGGCTGCTGCCGGCGCTTCCCTCGGCGGCACGGCTGGCGCTGCTCGCGAGCACGGGCGCCGCGCTCTATGTCGGGCTGCTCTCTGCTTTCGCGCGGCCGATGCTGCGCGAAGTCGTCGCGCTGATTCGTGATCGGCCCGCACGGTAAATCAAGATCGGCCGAAGGTCCCCGCCTTAACGTCAGCCTCCAAGATGCTGCCCAGTATATGCAAATATTGAGCGTTTGACTCGCGCCTAAATCGGGGCGCTAATTGCCTCAGCGGGGGAAGATCCGTTCGAGTCTTCGAACCTAAGACACCCCGTTCCAGGGCCGCATAATGCTTTTCCATTTCAGCAACGCCATTCGCGCGAATGGCGAAAGGAGACGCTTATGCCTGACGTTCTCACACCTCCGAAGCCGCCCAAGCGGCCGACTCCCGTCGCCGACGGGCCGATCGCGCTCGATCCCCGCCAGCTCGCCCATGCCCGGCTCTTCTCTGCCGAAGCGCGCGACAAGGCGCTGCGCGTCATCGTGCGACACCCGGACCCCGACGCCGAGAAGACTCTGATCCCCGAGCGCAAGCTCTCGATCAATGCGCTGCGCCCCGATCTCAAGCGCTTCCACGGCGCCAAGATCGCGCTCACCTGGTTTCCCTGGTGGCTGTGGCGCACCCCGTGCAGCGACAAGTTCGGCTATCTGACGCCGGCGAGCATCCGCACCGCGACCAAGCTGCCCTTCGACTTCGCCACGCAGACGCTGCTCGGCAAGCTCGGCGACTTCATGGCCGATCCCTCGCGCGGCGCCGGCGCCGAATCGACGATCCCCGCGGGCTACACCTATTTCGGCCAGTTCGTGGACCACGACATCACGCTCGACATCTCCTCGACGCTCGATGCGCCGGTCGATGCGACGACGATCAACAACATGCGGACGCCGTCGCTCGACCTCGATTCGGTCTATGGGCGCGGCCCGGCGCTCGACGCCTTTCTTTACGACTTCCCGACCTCGGGCCCGCCGAGCGCAGTCAAGCTGCACCTGGGCACGAACACGCCTAGCGGCGCGGGCGGCCCGGGCGGTGCGGGCGGCTTCGGCGGAATGCAGGTCCAGACCGACTTCGACGTTCCGCGCGTGGTCAATCCGATCAATCCGGCGCTGTCGACCCAGACCGCGATCATCGGCGACCCGCGCAACGACGAAAATCTGATCGTCTCGCAATTCCACCACGCGATGCTCAAGTTCCACAACCAGGTGGTCGAGGGGCTGGTGGCCACGGGTTTCTCGGGCGACATCTTCGTCGAGGCCAAGAAGATCGTCACGCACCATTATCAATGGGCCGTGGTCCACGACTTCCTGGGCCGGGTGTGCGGCAATGCGGCGGTGTCGGCGGCGCTCTCGTCGGTGACTGCGGCGCCGAACAGCGCCTTCTCGATGCCGGTCGAGTTCGCCGTGGCGGCCTATCGCTTCGGCCATTCGATGATCCGCGACAGCTATTGGGTGAACTTCATCCAGATCGGCGCCACGCTCGACCAGGTCTTCGCCTTCGCGCGCAAGCCCAACCTGCCGGTGCTGTCGAACTGGGTGGTCGACTTCAACGCCTTCTTCTCGACCGGCTTCACCGTGCCGGTGAACAACAAGGCCAAGAAGATCGACAGCGTGCTCGCGCCCGGGCTCGACACGCTCCCGGGCTTCTCGGGCATGATGGCGATGCTGGCGACGCGCAACCTGCGCCGCGGGCTCGCGCTCGGGCTGCCCAGCGGCCAGGGCGTGGCGCAGCATTACGGCATCGCGCCGATGACCGCCGCGCAGCTCAAGCAGGGACTCCCCCCCGGCGAGGCCGCGCTGCTCGACAGCAACGGCGGCATCCTGCTCAGCAAGACCCCGCTCTGGTATTATTGCCTGCGCGAGGCCGCGGTGCTGAACAGCGGCAACCAGCTCGGGCCGGTCGGCGGGCGGATCGTCGCAGAGACCTTCGTGCGGATGCTCAAGCGCAACCCCGATTCCTATCTCAACGTGAGCGGGGGCTTCACGCCCGGGCTGCCCTCGGCAACCCCCGGCGACTTCACCGTCGCCGATCTGGTCAATTTCGCGGGCGTGACCGTGCCCTGACCTGCCGCGGGCCTCGCCGCCGTCTTCCGGCGGCGGCGGGGCCTCGCGTCACACCGCCTGGATATAGGCGCGCATCGCCTCCGCCTCGGACTCGATCCGTTCGATCCTGTACTTCACCAGATCGCCGATCGAGACGATGCCGACGCACCGTCCGCCTTCGAGCACCGGCAAGTGGCGCACGCGCCGCTTCGTCATCAGCGCGAGCGCGGCGAGCACCGATTCGCCCGGATCGACCGTGATCGCCGGCGAAGTCATCACTTCGCGCACCTGGCGATCGAGCGCGGCGGCGCCCTCGCGCTCGAGGCCGTAGATCACGTCGCGTTCTGAAAAGACGCCGACGACGGCGCCGCTTTGCATCACCGGCACTGCGCCGATCCGCCGCGTGGCGAGCAGTGCCACGGCTTCGGACACCTTGTGGTCGCCGTCGATCGAGACGACTTCGTGCCCCTTGCCCCCCAGGATTGCCGCGATCGTCATCGCTCGTCTCCGCTTTCGGGTTCAGGCGGTTGTTTCTCCCACGAATCGCCCCCAATTGCAAAGCCATGGAAGAGGATCGCCGCGACCTCGACGACCCCGAATATGCCGCCTTCGCCTGGGGGCGGTTCCGCCGCATCCTCGCCTGGATGGCGCTGGTGTCGCTCGCCACTGCGCTGATCGCGGACGGCGTGCTCTATTGGTCGCTGGGCGAGCTCAACTTCGTGACGGCGAGCGCCACCTTCCTGGGCGTATTCCTGACGATGATGCTCACCGCCGCGCTGATGAGGCTGATGTTCCTGAGTTCGGGCACCGGCCATGACGAGCGCGTCGAGGACCGGCTGAAGGGCGAGGTCGACCTCGACTGAACGAAAACATCCTCCCCCGCCGGGTGGCGGAGGAGGATGCTTGGTTTTCAGCGAATGGCGCGCCCGGCGATCAGGCCGCGGGCGCCTCGGCGTCGTCGCTCTTGCTCAGGCGGCGGCGGCGCGGCTTGGGAGCGGGCTCCTCGGCCTCGGCCGCGGTCTCGATCCCGAAGGCGGGCGGAAGAATCGCGGCGTCGATGCCCTGCGGAGCCTCGGCCGGAGCAGCCTCGCGGCGCGTGCGGGTGCGGCGGCGCGGCTCGCGCTCCTGGCGCTCCTCGCCTTCCTCGCGCGCTTCGACCGCCGGTTCGGCGGGTTCGGCGTGGTTGCCGTTAGCATAGCCGTTGCCGTTGCCGTTGCCGTTGCCGTTGGCGCGGCCGTTGCGGCGATCTTCGCGACCCTCGCGCTCTCGGCGCGGCTGGCGATCTTCCCGAAATTCGCGCTGTTGGCGTTCTTCGCGGGGCTCGTCGGTGCGGTTGCCCTCGGCCTCAAATTCGAAATCCTCGTCGTCGCCGTCGACATCGTCGCGCTGGCGACGCTGCTGGTTCTGCTCCTCGAAGCGCGAGCGGGTCTCGCTCAGCACGCGGAAATAGTGGTCGGCGAACTGGAGATAATATTCGGTGTTGACCCGATCGCCCTGCATCTGCGCGTCGCGGGCGAGGTTCTTGTACTTCTCGAGCAGCTGCGCCGCATTGCCGCGCGCGCGATTGTCGATGCGGTTGCCATTGCCCTGGTTGGGGTTGCCACCCTGGCGCTGCTGACCGCCACGGCCGCGACGGCGGCCGTTAGCTTGACGATTGTTCATCAAGGTCTGTCTGTCCTGTCTGTTTAAGCCGTCCGTCGATCCACTCGGTCCCGGATGCACGTTACAAATGCGGCAGGGCCGGACACCGGCGCTACCGCTCGCCATGGCCGCCGGACTGCAGCGGCTCGCATGACTTGGAGTGGGCCACAGCCCCAAATTTCAACGACTTGGTTGAAAGTGCCTTGCCCCGGCGCCGTTCTTAGCCCGTGCAGCACCAATCTCCAAGCAGAAATATGGGACGCGCGAGCCGGCTTTCAAGTAAGCCGTATCGCGCGGGGACGGTCGCCCAGATCCTTATAGACGCGCGGGCTGAGTCCCTGTTCCGCCGCCAGCGAAGAAACCGCTTCGGCCTGGGTATGGCCGATCTCGAGCAGCGCGCAGCCGCCGGGCGCGAGCAGCCGCGGAAGCTCGGGAATGATGCGGCGATAATCGTCGAGCCCGTCGGCGCCGGCGAAGAGCGCGGACGCCGGCTCGTGCTCGCGCACCTCCGGCGGGAGCGGCTCGTCGGTGCCGATATAGGGCGGGTTGGCGAGGATCAGGTCGAAGCGACCCTCGACCCCCCCGGCCCAGTCACCGAGGCGGAATTCGGCGCGCGACGCCATGCCGAGCCGCTCGGCATTGGCACGGGCATAGCCGAGCGCCTTCTCCGACGCGTCGATGCCGAGACCCTGCGCCTCGGGCCATTGGTCGAGCGCAGCGAGCAGCAGCGTGCCGGGTCCGGTGCCGAGATCGAGGATGCGGGTGGGCGCGCGCGTGCCGAAGAATTCGACCGCCGCCTCGAGCAGCGTCTCGCTGTCGGGCCGCGGCACCAGCGCGCCGGGGCCGACCTGGAGATCGATCGTCCAGAAGGCGCGCGTGCCGGTGATGTACGCGACCGGCTCGTGCGCGAGGCGGCGCCGGATCAGCGCGTCGAAGCCGGCGGGCACGACGTCGTCGAGGTGGCGGAGCAGCAGTTGGTCGCGGGTGGTGTCGAGGGCGTGCGCCATTAGCAGCTCGGCGTCGAGACGGGGGGTGTCGGAGATGGGGGTGAGGGTGCGGGTGGCCGCGACGAGGGCGGCACGCACTCCCCCTCCCGCTTGCGGGAGGGGGCTGGGGGGTGGGCCCCCGCTCACAACACGCCGAAACCGAGGAGGAGGCCGGGGGCCCACCCCCTGCCCCCTCCCGCAAGCGGGAGGGGGAAAAAGTGCCTCACGAATCCAGCTGCGCCAGCCGGTCGGCTTCGTCCTGGGCGATCAGGGCGCCGATCAGCTCGTCCAATTCGCCTTCCATCACTTCGGGGAGGCGGTGCAGCGTCAGGTTGATTCGGTGGTCGGTCACCCGGCCCTGCGGGAAGTTGTAGGTACGGATGCGCTCGGAGCGGTCGCCCGAGCCGACCATCGAGCGGCGCGCGCCGGTGCGCTCGGCATTCAGCCGCTCGCGCTCGGCCTCGTAGAGGCGGGTGCGCAGCACCTTCATCGCCTTGGCCTTGTTCTTGATCTGCGAACGCTCGTCCTGCTGGATCACCACGGTGTTGGTGGGCAAGTGCGTGATGCGCACCGCCGAATCGGTGGTGTTGACGCCCTGCCCGCCCGGCCCCGACGAGCGATAGATGTCGATCCGCAGGTCCTTTTCCTCGATGCGGATATCGGCTTCCTCGGCCTCGGGCAGCACCGCGACGGTCGCCGCCGAAGTGTGGATGCGCCCGCCCGCCTCGGTCGCCGGCACGCGCTGGACGCGGTGGACGCCGCTTTCGAACTTCAATTTGGCGAACACGCCGACGCCGGTGACGCCGAGCACGATTTCCTTGAAGCCGCCGGCTTCCGATTCGGAGGCCGAGATCAGCTCGACGCGCCAGCCCATGCGATCGGCATAGCGCTGGTACATGCGCATCAGGTCGCCGGCGAACAGCGCGGCCTCGTCGCCGCCCACGCCGGCGCGGATCTCGAGCATCGCCGAGCGCTCGTCGGCGGCATCCTTGGGGAGCAGCGCGAGCGCCAGCGTGCGCTCGGCGACCGCGAGCGCCTCGCGATTGGCGTGGAGCTCCTCCTCGGCCATGCCGCGCAGCTCGGCATCGGCATCCTGCGTCATGTGCTGGAGCGATTCGGCTTCCTGGCGCAGCCGCCGGACCTCGCTCGCGGCGAGCGCCACGGGCTCGAGCTCGGCATATTCTTTGGAGACCTGGACGAACTTGTCGCCCGGCAGGTCGCCCGTCGCCATCTGCGCCTGGAGCTCGTCGCGGCGCGCCTCGATCGCGGCGATACGGTCGGCGGGGATCGAGATCATGCGCGCGCCAGCCGTTCGGAAAGCGGAGGAGCCGCTTCGCCGCTCTCTTCCAATGCGTCGTCTTCGAAGATCAGATCGAACACGCCTTGCGGAATCCAGCCGAGTTGCATCGGGGCTTGCTCGCCGGTCTTGAGCGACTTGACCGTCACCTCACCTCGCGCAAGTTCGTCCTCACCCAGAATGAGCACGTAACGCGCTCCGGCAGCATCGGCTTTCTGCATCCGGCGCTTCATATTGCCCCGAAACGCCATATCGGCAGAAACGCCGGCGCGACGCAGATCTGCAGTGATCCCTTGCGCGCGGACCGCAGCGGCGTCTCCCATGGGAATGACGACTGCATCGACGCCAGCTTCCTTCGGCTCGTCGATCAGCATCGCCAGCCGCTCGACGCCGGCCGCCCAGCCCACGCCCGCCGTCTCCGGCCCACCGAGCGAGCCGATCAGCCCGTCATAGCGCCCGCCCGCGAGCACCGTGCCCTGCGCGCCGAGCCGGTCGGTGACGAACTCGAAGGCGGTGTGGCGATAATAGTCGAGCCCGCGCACCAGCCGGCTGTTGCGCGTCCACTTGACGCCCGCCGCGTCGAGACCGTCGGTCACTGCCTTGAAGAAGGCCGCGGCGTCCTCGGTCAGGTAGGCGTCGATGTCGGGGGCGCTGTCGGCGATCGGGCGGTCGCGCGGGTCCTTCGAATCGAGGATGCGCATCGGGTTCTTCTCGAGCCGCGTCAGGCTGTCCTCGGACAGGTGGTACCTGTGCGCCTCGAAATGCGCGACGAGCGCGGTGCGCCAGGCGTCACGCGTCTCCGCATCGCCCAGCGTGTTGAGCTGGAGCGTCACGCCGTCATGGATTCCCAGCTCGTGGAGCAGCTGGTCGGCGAGCACGAGCAGCTCGACGTCGGCGGCGGGCTCGGGTGCGCCGATGATCTCGGCGTCGATCTGGTGGAACTGGCGGAAGCGGCCCTTCTGCGGGCGCTCGTAGCGGAACACCGGGCCCGAGGTCGCGAGCTTGAGCGGCGCGAACTGCTGCCAGCCCTCGGTGATATAGGCGCGCGCGATGCCGGCCGTGAATTCGGGGCGCAGCGTGATCGAATCGCCGCCGCGATCCTCGAACGTGTACATCTCCTTGGAGACGACGTCGGAGGTCTCGCCCATCGAGCGCGCGAAGACGCCGGTGGCCTCGAAGATCGGGATCTCGAGCCGCTGGAAGCAATAGAGCCGGCGGACATGGTCGAAGGTCTCGAGCACGCGCGCGAAACGGCGCTGCTCCTCGCCGAAAATGTCCTGGGTGCCCCGGATCCGATTGGGGGTTTCGATACGTGCCATTGGGGGCGGGTTACTAAGGGGTTCGCGAAACTTGCGCCACTCCCTTTAATTCGCCGGCGAGACACCCATATTGTCATTCGAGTTCAACAACATGGAAGGAGGTGATCGAATGTCTCATTGTCACACGCCGACTGCGGCGCCCAGCAAGGCATCGGTCCGCTCCGTCGGAGCGCTTGCCTGAGGGCACCAAGTAGCACGCCGCTCGCCGCAGCGGCCGGCAATGGAGAGGCCGTCTTCCGCAAGGGAGGCGGCCTTTCGCATGTCCGGGAGCCCTGTTCGGGAATGCGCCCTTCGGCGCATTGCGGCACCGGCCCGCTCCCCCACCCGGCCACCCATATGATACTGCCGTTGGGTGGCCGGGTGGGGAGCGGGCCGGTGCCGCTTCGAAATGCACCCTTCCGCGCATTTCCGAGCAGACCCTGACATAATCTGATACATTTCTTCGATAGAAGCCGCGCAACCCGCGGTCTATGGGGCGGGTTTCGGACTGAATTGCGTCCGCTCCCCGGCGGGCGCGCAGAGCGGATCAACGAATTGCGAGCCAATCCTCCGACCTTCTCACGCCGGACGCGCACCGTCATTGCCGCGACGGCTCTTGCCTCTGCAATGCTCCTCGCCTCCTGCTCCGGCGGAGGCCAGGCCGAGAAGAAGGGCCGCGGACCGAGCGGACCGGCGCAGGTCGGCTATGTGGTGGTGCAGGCGGCCGACGTGCCGGTGACCGCCGAGCTGGCGGGCCGGGTGACGGCGTTCCAGACTTCCGAAGTGCGCCCGCAGGTGGCGGGCATCGTCCAGAAGCGGCTGTTCCGCGAAGGCTCGCTCGTCCGCGCCGGCCAGACGCTCTACCAGATCGACCCGAGCCTCTATCAGGCCCAGGCCGCCCAGGCCTCGGCCAACCTCCAGAGCGCGCGCGCCAGCGCCGAGGCGGCGCAGGTCCGCGCCCAGCGCTACCGCCCGCTCGCCGAGATGGAGGCAGTCAGCAAGCAGGACTATACCGACGCCGCCGCCCAGGCGCGCCAGGCGCAGGCCGCGGTGGCGCAGAACGGCGCGCAACTGCGCACCGCGCAGATCAACCTGCGCTTCACGCGAGTCCCCGCGCCGATCACCGGCCGAATCGGCCGATCGCTGGTGACCGAGGGCGCGCTGGTCACCGCCAACCAGGGCGAGCCGCTGGCGGTGATCCAGCGGCTCGACCCGATCTTCGTCGACATCCAGCAGTCGAGCGCCGACATGCTCTCGATGCGCAAGGCGCTGGCCAAGGGCGGAGTCGCGCCGGCGAGCGCGACCGTGCACCTGAAGCTCGAGGACGGCAGCGACTATGGCTATTCCGGCACGGTCGAATTCGCCGAAGTGATGGTCAACGCCAACACCGGCACCGTGACGCTGCGCGCGCGCTTCCCCAATCCCGAGGGGCTGCTGCTTCCCGGCATGTTCGCCCGCGCGATCTTCGACCAGGCGATCAACACCCGCGCGATCCTGGTGCCGCAGGCAGGCGTCGCGCGCGATCCGCGCGGCAACGCCACCGTCTTCGTCGTCGGCCCGGGCAACCGCGCCGTGGCGCGCTCGGTCGTCGCCGAGCGCACGCTGGGCGCCAACTGGGTGGTGACCCAGGGTCTCGCCCCCGGCGACAAGGTGATCGTGCAGGGCACCGCGAACCTGCGCAACGACGCCGAGATCCGCCCCGTACCCTATACCGCTCCGCAGCGCATCGAGGCGCCCAAGCGCGGCCAGGGCGCGCAGGGCGGCGCCACCAAGAAGGGCGGCTGATCCGGCATGTCTCGCATATTCATCGATCGCCCGATCTTCGCCTGGGTGATCGCGATCATCGTGATGCTGATGGGCGTGGGCGCGATCATGTCGCTGCCGATCGCGCAATATCCAGACGTCGCGCCGCCGCAGGTCAACATCCGCGCCTCCTATCCGGGCGCCTCTGCCGAGACGGTGCAGAATTCGGTCACCCAGGTGATCGAGCAGCAGCTCACCGGCATCGACGGGCTGATCTATTTCAGCTCCTCGTCGACGTCGCGCGGACAGGTGAACATCTCGGCGACGTTCGAGAAGGGCACCGATCCCGATATCGCCCAGGTGCAGGTGCAGAACCAGGTACAGCAGGCACTGTCGCGCCTGCCGCAGCAGGTGCAGCAGCAGGGGCTGCGCGTCACCAAGTCGAATCCCGACTTCCTGATGATCGTCGGCGTCTATGACGAGACCGACAAGCGCACCAACCAGGACGTGTCCGACTGGCTGGCGTCGAACCTGCAGGACCCGCTCGCGCGCGTGCCGGGCGTGGGCGACACCAATGTGTTCGGCGCGCCCTATGCGATGCGCATCTGGCTGAACCCCGACCGGCTGGCGAGCTATTCGCTGATGCCGAGCGACGTGATCAGCGCGATCCAGGCGCAGAACACCGAAGTCGCCGCCGGCGAGATCGGCGGCCAGCCGCAGCCGCCGACGCAGATGCTCAACGCGACGGTGACCGCCCAGTCGCGCCTGCAGACGCCCGAGCAGTTCCGCCAGATCATCCTCAAGACCGAGGCGAGCGGCGCCAACGTGCTGCTGAGCGATGTCGCGCGCATTGAGCTGGGCGCCGAGAGCTACAACGCCGTGAGCCGCGTCAACGGCCATCCGGGCGCGGGCATCGCGATCAGCCTGGCCCCCGGCGCCGACGCGCTCGAGACCGCCGAGCTGGTCAAGGCCAAGGTCGAGGACATTTCGCGCGGCTTCCCGGCGGGCTTCAAATACGCCTATGCCAACGACACGACCGCCTTCATCAAGCTCTCGATCGAGGAAGTGGTGAAGACGCTGGTCGAGGCGATCATCCTGGTGGTGATCGTGATGTTCATCTTCCTGCAGAGCGTGCGCGCGACGCTGATCCCGTTCATCGCGGTGCCGGTGGTGCTGCTCGGCACCTTCGCGGTCTTCTATGCGCTGGGCTTCTCGATCAACACGCTGACTCTGTTCGGGCTGGTGCTGGCGATCGGCATGCTCGTCGACGACGCGATCGTCGTGGTCGAGAACGTCGAGCGATTGATGGAGGAGGACCCCGAGCTCGGTCCGCGCGAGGCGACGATCCGGTCGATGGACCAGATCCAGATGGCGCTGGTCGGCATCGCGCTGGTGCTCTCGGCGGTGTTCCTGCCGATGGCCTTCTTCGGCGGCTCGACCGGGGTGATCTACCGGCAATTCTCGGTGACGATCGTCTCGGCGATGGTGCTGTCGGTGATGGTCGCGCTGATCCTGACGCCGGCGCTGACCGCGACGCTGCTCAAGAAGAAGAGCCAGGAGCATAATGGCTGGGTGGAGCGGCGCTTCCCCGCCGTGGGGCGCTTCTTCGCGAAGGCACGCGACGGCTTCAACACCAACTTCGATCGCGGCGTGCAGCGCTACACGCAGACGGTGTCCACCGTGGTCAACCGCAAGTGGCTGTTCCTGCTGATCTACCTGCTGGTCTGCGCGCTGCTCGTGGCGCTGTTCACGCGGCTGCCGACCGGCTTCCTGCCGACCGAGGACCAGGGCGCGGTGTCGGTGCAGTTCCGCCTGCCCGCCGGCGCGACCCAGAGCCGCACGCAGGAAGTGCAGAAGGCGGTCGAGCGCTATTTCATGGAGCAGGAAGGCAAGAACACCGCGACGATGTTCACCGTCACCGGCGGCGGTGGCGGCGGCGGCGCGAGCGGCCAGAACACCGGCCAGGGCTTCATCAACCTCGCCGACTGGTCCGAGCGCCACGGCAGGGAGAATGGCGCCGAGGCGATCGTCCAGCGTGCGGCGGGCGCGTTCCGCAACTTCCGCGACGCGCAGGTCTTCGCGCTGGTGCCGCCGGCAATCCGCGGGCTCGGCCAGTCGAGCGGCTTCACCATGCAGCTGCAGAATTCGAGCGGCATGTCGCGCGAGCAGTTCCTCGCGGCGCGCGACAAGCTGCTGGCCGAGGCGAACAACGATCCGATGCTGGCGCAGGTGCGGCTCTCGGACCTGCCCGACGTGGCGACGCTCAAGGTCGACATCGACCAGCAGAAGCTGTCGGCGCTGGGGCTGAACCAGGGCGACGTCAACTCGACGCTGTCGACGGCCTGGGGCGGGCGCTACGTTAACGACTTCATCGACCGCGGCCGCGTCAAGCGCGTCTATGTCCAGGGCGACGCGCAGTTCCGCGCGAGCCCCGAGAACATCAACGAGTGGTTCGTCCGCTCGCGCGACGGCGAGATGGCGCCCTTCTCGTCCTTCGCGCAGACGAGCTGGGCGACCGCGCCGACGACCATGTCGCGCTTCCAGGGCATCCCCGCGTTCGAGATCCAGGGCCAGGCCGCGCCGGGCACCAGCTCGGGCGAGGCGATGCGGCGGATGGAGAAGCTCGCCGCGCAGATCCCGGGCACCAGCGTCGCCTGGTCGGGGCTGTCGTTCCAGGAGCGGCTGTCGTCGGGCCAGGCGCCGTACCTCTATGCGGTGTCGCTGCTGGTCGTGTTCCTGTGCCTCGCCGCGCTCTACGAGAGCTGGTCGGTCCCCGCCGCGGTGCTGCTCGTCATTCCGCTCGGCCTTGTCGGCGCGGTGTTCGCAGTGACGCTGCGCGGGCTGCAGAACGACGTCTATCTGCAGATCGGCCTGCTCACGACCATGGGCCTGGCGGCGAAGAACGCGATCCTGATGATCGAGTTCGCCGAGCAGGCCGAGAAGCGCGGCGCGCGGATCATCGACGCCGCGCTCGAGGCCGCGCGCATCCGCCTGCGGCCGATCCTGATGACCAGCCTCGCCTTCATCTTCGGCGTGCTGCCGCTGGCGATCTCGACCGGTGCAGGCGCCAACAGCCGCATCGCGATCGGCACCGCCGTGATCGGCGGCATGCTGACCGCGACGGTGCTGGCGATCTTCTACATCCCGCTGTTCTTCGTGCTCGTCCGCCGCGGCGTACGCGACGGGTTCAAGGCCCTGCGCGAGCGCGTGCGGCGCAATCCTCCGGAGGCCACGGCATGAAGCGCGCCGCGCTGTTCCTTGCGGCGACCGCGCTCGCCGGCTGCTCGATGGAGCCCAAATACGTCCAGCCCGCGGCGCCGGTGCCGCCGAGCTGGCCGGTGGGCGACGCCTATCTGCGCCAGAGCGAGGCCGCGCTGCCGGCAGTCACGTATCGCGACATCTTCCGCGACGCGCGGCTCCAGTCGCTGATCGCCCAGGCGCTCGCCAACAACCGCGACCTGCGCGTCGCGGCGGCCAACATCCGCGCCGCGCGCGAGCAATATCGCATCCAGCGCGCCGACCGGCTCCCCGAAGTGACCGCCGGCGTCGGCGCGACGGTCTCGGACGGGCGGAGCGGCAGCGGTGCCAGCGGGGGCTCGAACGATTCGGGTCCGCGAACCAGCTTCTCGGCCGACGCCGGCATTCCGGGCTTCGAGCTCGACCTGTTCGGCCGCGTCGCCTCGCTCACCCATGCCGAGCAGAATCGCTATTTCGCGACCGAGGCGGGCGCCCGCGCGACCTGGCTCACGCTGGTCGGCGACATCGCCGATGCCTGGCTCCGCCACGCGGCCGACGCGAGCCTGCTCCGGATCGCCGAGGACACGGCCAAGAACGCGGAGAGCAGCGTGCGGCTCACGCGTGCGCGGCTGGAGGGCGGCATCGCGCCGCGCACCGACCTGCGCCAGGCCGAGCAAGTGCTCGAGGGCGCACGCGCCGACTTGGCCGAGCAGCGCACCGCGCTGGCGCAGGACGTCAACCTGCTCCAGCTCCTCGTCGGCGCGCCGATCGATCCGGCGACGCTTCCCGGCTCGATCGACGATGCCGCCAGAACCATCGCCGAGCTGCCCGCGGGCATGGATTCGGGCGTGCTGCTGCGCCGGCCGGACGTGGTCCAGGCCGAATACCAGCTCCGTGCCGCCAATGCCGAGATCGGCGCCGCGCGCGCCGCGCTCTTCCCGCGCATCTCGCTCACGGGTCTGCTCGGGCTCGCCAGCAACGCGCTGACCGGGCTGCTGAGCGGCGGCGGGTTCAACTGGTCGGCGGGCGCCAATGCCGATTACTCGATCTTCCGCGGCGGCGCGGGCAAGGCCGGGGTGCGGCTGAGCGAGGCGCAGCGCGATGCCGCAATCGCCAGCTACGAGCGCGCGATCCAGACCGCCTTCCGCGAAGTCGCCGACGCGCTGGCGCGCCGCGGCACGATCACCGAGCAGCTCCGCGCGACCCAGGCCCAGGCCGAGGCGGCAGCCGACACCTATCGCCTGACCGAGGCGCGCTATCGCGGCGGAATCGAGCCCTTCCTCTCCAGCCTCGACGCGCAGCGCTCCTTCTATTCGGCGCAGCGCGGGCTGGTGAACACACGGCTGGTGCAGGCGAGCAACCTGGTGACGCTCTATCGTACGCTGGGCGGCGATTCGCTCCTCCAGCCGACGCCCCAGGGCCCGGTGCCGGTCAACGGCGAGGCGCCTTAATCCGCCATTCTCCCCTTCCTGAAAGGGGGGGAGAGGGAAATCAGCCGAGCGCCGCGACGAACGCCCGCGCGCGGGGGCGGACGTCGTCCGCAGTGAACCCCGGCTTGTAGAGCGCCGACCCCAGGCCGAAGCCCGCCGCGCCGGCTTCGCGCCACGGATCCATATTGTCCGGCGCGATCCCGCCGACGGGAAGCAGGCGCATGTCCTTGGGAAGCACCGCGCGCATCGCCTTGAGCACCGCGGGACTCGATCCCTCGGCGGGGAAGAGCTTGAGCGCGGTGGCGCCCGCGTCGATCGCGGCAAAGGCCTCGGTCGGAGTCACCACGCCGGGGAGCGACACCAGCCCCGCCGCGGCGCTCGCGGCGATCACGCGCGTGTCGGCGTTGGGCGAGATGATCATCGTGCCGCCGGCGGCGCGCACGGCATCGACCTGATCGACGCGCAGCACCGTGCCGGCACCGATCACCGCGCGGCCCTCGAACCGCCGCGCCAGCCGCGCGACGCTGTCGAGCGGCTCGGGCGAGTTCATCGGCACTTCGATCAGCGTGAAGCCGCCGTCGACCAGCGCCTCGCCGACCGCCTCGACTTCGTCGGGCTTCACCCCGCGCAGGATCGCGATCAGCGGGCAGCGGGCGAAGGCGGCGTCGAATGCGGCGATATGGCTCATTGTCTCACGATCTCGTTGATCCCCGCGACGAAGGCGGCGTGGCTGTCGATCAGATAGGCATTGCGGCCGTGCGCTTGAATCGCCGCCGCGTAAAGTCCGCCGAGGCCCGGATCGGCGAGAATGTGCACCGTGTCGTGCCCCGTGGTCGCGAGCCGTGCCGAGACGTCGCTGCCGATCAGCAGCCCGCTGGCATAGGAAGCCGCATCGGCATCGTCGCGCCGGCCGAGCATCTTCGCGGCGCGGATGCCGAACAGCAGCGCGGCGAGATCCTGGCGCTTGCCGTCCTCGACGCCCTCGCGGAAGGCGTCTCCAAGCGTCACTTCGCCGCCCAGTTGTGCCGCGAGCAGGCCGTGCCTGCGCAGCAGCGCGAACAGCTCGCCGGTCATCGCCGTGACGAAGTCGGCGACCTTGCCGCCCTGCATCTCGACCCATTTGCAATGCGTGCCCGGCTGGGCGAGCAGCGAATCCGCCGGCACCAGCCCCGCCGCCACGGCGCCCAGAAGCTGGACCTCCTCGCCCCGCATCACGTCGGGACGGCCGCTGACCAGCGTCGAGATGCCGGGGACGATCGCGGTGCGCGCGTCGATCCAGAGCAGCGCCGCGGCAAGCTCGGCCACGCCGGCGGGCGCGGCGACATAGGGCGCCGGCCGCCAGCCGATGTTCGACCCCACCATGCCCGCGAGCAGCATCGGCAGGTCGCCGAAGCGTTCGCGGATCGCCAAGGCTTCCGCGGAGAAATCCTCCACCGCCGTGACGCCCCTGTCGTCGCGCTCGGTGCGGACCACCCGGCCGTCCTCGATCAGGAAGACGCGCCGGTTGGTCGTACCCCAGTCGACCGCGAGAAAGGGCCCTTCGAAGCTCACCACCAGGTCGCGTAGAGCGCGATCAGGATCAGGATGATGATCACCCCCGCCACGTTGAAGCCGGTGGTCGTGCGGAAGCTCACCCCTTCCATGGTGATGCGGTTGCTGTCGGCGCGCGCCGGGCGGGCGAGCGAGACGATCACCGCCAGCGCGAGCGAGAGGAAGAACACGATCATCATGCGGTTCATGAACGGCACTGCGTTGAGCGCCGCGATCCCACCCCAGTCCGCCGGGAACCAGAAGAGGAAGCTCAGCACCACCGACGCAATGGCGCCGACGAGCGCGCCTGCCTCGGTCGCGCGCGGCCAGAACAGGCCGAGCAGGAAGATGACGGTGATGCCCGGCGTCACGAAGCCCGAAAATTCCTGGATGTACTGGAACGCCTGGTCGAGGCTGCCGAGCAGCGGCCGTGCCGTCAGCATCGCAATGACGATCGCGACCACCGCGGCGATCCGGCCGACGAGCACGAGCTTCGTCTCGCGCGCGCGGTTGCCCTCGGCATCCTCGGCCTGGGTCGGCACGCCCTTGAGCTTGGCATAGATGTCGAGGGTGAAGATCGTCGCGATCGAATTGATCTTGGACGCGGTCGACGCGATGATCGCCGCGATCAGCGCCGCGAAGACGAGGCCGAGCAGCCCGGTCGGCAGCAGCGCCATCATCGTCGGATAGGCCTGGTCGGGCTTGGCGAGATCGGGCGCGAGCACCACCGCGGCGATGCCCGGCAGCACGATGATCACCGGCATCAGCAGCTTGAGGAAGCCCGCGAAGATCACGCCCTTCTGCGCCTCGGGCAGGCTCTTCGCCGCCAGCGCGCGCTGGATGATATACTGGTTGAAGCCCCAGTAGCTCAGGTTGGCGATCCACATGCCGCCGACCAGCACGGCGATGCCGGGCAGCTCCTTGTAGTGCGGATTGTCGGGGCTGAGGATCATGTCGAAGTGATCGGGCACGCGGCGAGTCAGCTCGGCGAAGCCGCCTAGCACGCCCGCGCCGCCGCCGATCTTGCTCAGCGTCAGGTACGAGACGACGAGCCCGCCGAGCACGAGAAGCGTGACCTGGACGATGTCGGTCAGCGCCACCGCCTTGAGGCCGCCGCGCAGCTGGTAGAGCAAGGCGAAGGCGCCGAGGCCGACCAGCGCCACGTCCTGGTTGACGCCGGCGACCTGCGTCACCGCCACCGATCCGAGCCAGATGATCGAAGTCAGGTTCACGAAGACGTAGAGGACGAGCCAGAACACCGCCATCACCGTCCGGATGGTCGGCCCGAACCGCTGCTCGAGGAACTGCGGCATGGTGTAGATCTGGTTCTTGAGGAAGATCGGCAGGAAGAACTTGCCGACGATCAGCAGCGTCAGCGCCGCCATCCACTCGTAGGAGGCGATCGCGAGGCCGATCGCATAGCCCGATCCCGACATGCCGACGATCTGCTCGGCCGAGATGTTGGCCGCGATCAGCGAGGCGCCGATCGCCCACCAGGGCAGCGCCTTGGAGGCAAGGAAATAGTCGGACGTGTCCTTGGTATGGCCCGCCTTCTCGCGGCTGACCCATTGCGCAAGGCCGAAGATGCCGATCGCGTAGATGATGACGACGATCAGGTCGATCTGCGAGAGACTCATGGCTTCCTCCCCCTTTGCCAGGGTCCGGCGTTGCTCGCCGCCCGGCCGCCGCTGTACGGCTTTGCGGTCTCATTTATCCGATTTATTGCCCTTGTCCAGCGGAACCGCAGGAGTAACAAGGGGCCGAAAAGCCGCGCGCCAAGGCCATGCGACGCGCGCGAAAAGGGGGAGAGGATGGCGCTCGAATATCCGGCACTCGGCATGGCCGACGCGCGGCCCCAGCTCGGACGCAACCTCACCTATGGCCTGCTCGACAGCCTGGGGCGCGCGATCGTCACCGGCCGATACGAGCGCGAGCCCTTCCCCACCGAGGCCGAGCTGGCCAGGCAGCACGGCGTCAGCCGCTCGGTGACGCGCGAGGCAGTGAAGATGCTCACTGCCAAGGGGCTGCTGAGCGCCCGCCCGCGCCAGGGCACGGTCGTCCGCCCCGCCGCCGACTGGAACCTGTTCGATCCCGACGTTCTGCGCTGGCTGCTCGAACGGCAATTCTCGCTCGACCTGCTCCGCCAGTTCAACCAGCTCCGCGTCGCGATCGAGCCCGAGGCGGCGGCGCTGGCGGCGCGCTTCGGTGGGGCCGAGGACCTGGAGCATATCTCCGCCGGCCTCGCGCGGATGGAAGCCGCCGAGCGCGGCGAGGACGATCCGCTGGAGGCCGACATCGCCTTCCACGTCGCAGTGCTCCACGCCTCGCAGAACCCCTTCTACGCGCAGTTCCGCGAGATGGTGGGCACCGCGCTTCGCACCTCGATCCGCTTCACCAACCGGATCAAGGGCCGCAACGCGAGCCTTGCCGACCATGCCGCGGTGCACGACGCGATCCTCGCGCGCGATGCCGAGGCGGCGCGCGACGCGATGCGCGCGCTGATCGCCGACGTGCTCGAGCTGATCGACGCGCAGCAGCCGGCCGGCTGACGCGTAGGGCGCCCACATCCGCGCCGGATAGTCGAAACAGGCCGGCACGCCCGTCGGCGGCTCGGCGAGCCCGCCACAATCCGCTTTCGGCAGTCGCCCATCCCGCGCCCTTGTTCGGCAAGCCCATGCCGGCAATCGCAAGGCGCCAGCCCCGCGACGGGACAGGCGATTTGGCACCGGTGTCACAGTTTGATTGACAAAGCCCGAGCCCGATTGTTAAGTCTGCCTGACACCGGTTACCGGTAGAACCGGAGGCGAGACCGTCGAAGAACGGCCGCCGTTGGGGAGGACGCACAGGCTATCGGGTGAATCGCGTCCCTGCAGAACTGAGCTTCCGCGCACATGGCGTGCCGGAACGAACACAATGTCGCGCCTGCGGCACATGGAGGTAGGGGATGCGAATTTCAGTTTCCGGTTCGTTCGATTCGATTGCGCGCACGCTGGGCGGCGCGTCGATGGCCGCGCTCGCGCTCGGCCTGGCGATGCCTGCCGCGGCCCAGACCGACCCCGCCGCGGACCAGCCCGCCGCCGATGCGCAAGAGCCGGCGCCCGCCGAGGACGAGATCGTCGTCACCGGCTTCCGCCGGTCGCTCGAAGCCGCGCTCAACGTGAAGCGCAATTCGGTCACTTCGGTCGACGCGATCGTCGCCGAGGACATCGCCAAATTCCCCGACCAGAACCTCGCCGAATCGCTCCAGCGCATCCCCGGCATCTCGATCCAGCGCGACGGCGGCGAGGGCCGCGCGATCACCGTGCGCGGGCTGGGCTCGCAGTTCACGCGCGTTCGGGTCAACGGGCTCGAGACGATCGCGACGTCGCACGACGGCGCCTCGTCCAACCGCGATCGCGCCTTCGACTTCAATGTCTTCGCCTCCGAGCTGTTCAGCTCGATCGTAGTCCACAAGACCGCCGAGGCCTCGCTCGACGAAGGCTCATTGGGCGCGGTCGTCGACCTCAACACCGGCAACCCTCTCGCCGGCAAGGCAGGCTTCACGATCGTCGGCTCGGCGCAGGCGAGCTACAACGACCTGAGCGAGACCTGGGGTCCGCGCTTCGCCGGCCTGCTCGGCTGGAAGTCGCCCGACGGGACGCTCGGCGCCTCGGTCTCGGCGGCCTATCAGAAGAGCGAGACGCTCGAGCTCGGCAACAACAGCGTGCGCTGGGCGCAGGCGCCGTTCGATTCGGTGGACGGCACGCCGTGCTTCTGGAACTCCACGGTCAGCGGCGGCACGCGCAACTACACTACGCCGCAGGCCAATAGCGGCGGCAGCTACCGCCCCGATTTCAGCTCGGCCTGCGATCAGGTCGCGCTCGCCTTCCACCCGCGTATTCCGCGCTACGGCGTGGTGCGCCACGAGCGCGAGCGCCTCGGGCTCACTGCGAGCGTCCAATGGGCGCCGACCGACGCGACCAAGATCTCGATCGACGGGCTCTATTCGCGCTTCAAGGAAGATCGCGAGGAGAAGTGGCTCGAGGTGCTGCTGCGCTCGAACGAACGCTCGATCAACATCAGCGACTATACCATCGATTCCAACAACAACCTGATCGCCGCCACGCTCAACGATGCCTGGGTGCGCACCGAGCATTTCCTCAAGCAGTCGCAGACCGAATTCTACCAGATCGGCGCGAGCTGGGATCAGGACATCGGCGAGAATTTCCGCTTCACCCTGCTGGGCGGCATCTCCAAGTCGGATGCCGACGTGCCGGTCGAGACGACCTTCGTCTTCGACGATCGCGACGCGCAGGGCTATCGCTACGACTATAGCGACATGAACCGGCCGGTGCTGAGCTTCGGCACCAGCGTCACCGATCCGGCCAATTTCCAGCTCGCCGAGATCCGCGACCGTCCGTCGAACGTCACCAACAAGTTCAAGACGGTGCAGCTGCGCACCGAATGGGACGCGGCGGAAGGCTTCACGGTCAAGACGGGCGGCGTATACCGGCGCTTCGACTTCGATTCCGAAGCCTATACCCGCGATGCCGTGGTGTGCGGCAACGGTGGCGTCGACCGCGTGCTGGGGACGATCACCTGTTCGCCCTCCTCGGCGTTCGGTCCCTCGGCGATCTATGGCTTCCCCGCGGGCAACCTGGGCGAGCTCGTGTCGCTCGGCGATGCCGGCCAGCCCGGCGGCACCACCACCGAATGGCTGATCCCCAATCTCGACGCCGCCGCGGGCTTCACCGGCCTCTACGGCCGGCCGCTGGCAGTCGACGCGGGCAACACGCGCAGCGTGACCGAGGAAGTGAAGGGCGGCTATCTCCAGTTCGACGCGCGGCGCGATCTGGGCGGGATCGAAATGGCGATCAATGCGGGCATCCGCTACGTCAACACGCACCAGACCTCGACCGGCCTGAGCAGCGGCGTGCCGGTCACGGTCGAGCGCAGCTATGACGACTGGCTGCCCTCGTTCAACGTCGCGATCTTCCCGGCGCACGACCTGATCATCCGCGGCGCCATCGCCAAGGTGATCACGCGGCCGTCGCTCGGCAATCTGACGCCCGGCGGCTCGGTCGACGGGTTCAACTACCGGATCAGCTACGGCAATCCGTTCCTCGAGCCCTATCGCGCGACGGCCTATGACGCGGCGATCGAATGGTATTTCGCGCCGCAGTCGATCGCCTCGGTCGCCTTCTTCCGCAAGGAGATCCAGAGCTTCCCGGTTTCCGAGACGCGCAGCGGCACCTTCGCCTCGACCGGGCTGCCGCTGTCGATCATCCCGCCGAGCTCACCGGCCGCGATCAATCCGGAAGGCCAGCTGTGGACGATCAACTCGATCACCAACGGCAAGGGCGCGACGCTCAACGGCGTCGAGCTGTCGCTGCAGGCGCCGTTCCGCTTCCTGCCGGGGTTCCTCTCGAACTTCGGCGGCATCGTCAACGCGACCTTCGTCGACTCCAAGGCCACCTACAATGTCTCGGGGCCGGTCGAGCAGGTGTGCGTCCGTACCTCGCCCACAGCTGCCTGCACCTTCGGCCCGCTCGTGCCGGCGCTGCGGGAATCGACGCTGTTCGGCCTCTCGAAGAAGGCGTTCAACGCGACGCTCTATTACGAGGACAGCCGCTTCAGCGCGCGTGCTTCGGTCAGCTATCGCGGCCCCTATGTCGACGCGAACAGCGGCACCGGCAATGTGTTCGAAGGCTATGACGCGATCACCAACGTCGACGCCTCGGTCCGCTACAAGCTGACCGACTGGGTCGAGCTCTCGGTCGAGGGTACCAACCTCACCGACGCCTATCGCGAGCGCTGGACCGACATCGATGCGCAGCGCAACTACGAGTACAACCACTTCGGCCGCACGATCCTGATCGGGGCGCGCTTCAAGATGTGAAGCTTCGCCCGCGGGCGAACGACGAAGGGCGCCTTTCCTTGCGGAAGGGCGCCCCTTGTTCGTGCGGGAAGCCGGAGCAGCTTCCAATGTAGGATTTGCGCTGCCACCCTCGACGCTGCTCTTTGAACCGTCCGGATTCGCCCGAAAGGCTCGGCAACAAAGATGCCCTCGGGCGACAGTTTATGTCACGATTCGCGGGAAAAGTGCGAAGCTAGCCGCCGAATCAGGGTTCGAGCGCGATGTCGTCGCCGTCGTCGAGCTCCTCGTCGAGATCGTCCTCGTCGAGCTCCTCGTCGTCGAAATCCGCCTGGATGTCGTCCTCGCGGATGTCTTCCTCGGCCAGGTCGACTTCCTCGTCCTCCTCGCCCAGCTCGTCGTCGACCATCCGGAGCTCGTCGGTGTCGTCCTCGTCGCCGTCCTCGCCCAGGTCGATCGGAATGTCGGTCAGGATCGTGCCGTCGCTGGGGGCGTCGTTGGTCGTCTCGATGATCTCGGCGCGCTGGCTCTCGTCATAGCCATCCTCGTCCCAGCCATCGTCGCCGGGCCCCATTGCGGGTATCTGCTGACCGCCCATTCGCCTGCCTCTCGTTGCTCCGGGGACCCGTGTCCCCAACAGCGTAACGAACGGCCAAGCAGCCCCCAGCGTTCCGCGAGGCTTGTACTTAGCTGGGGCGGAACAGCCTGCCGCGCTCGGCGATCGCGACGACGATGAAGGCGAGCACGCCCATCGCCAGGAAGCCCGCGTAGAGCGGCACCGTCGTCCCGTCGAAATTCTGGCCGATCGCCGCGCCGATCAGCGCGCCGCCCAGCGTGGTGACGAAGCCCTGCAGGCTCGACGCGGTGCCTGCGATCGCCCCCATCTTCTCCATCGCCATGGCGGAGAAGTTGGACGTGGCGAGACCGAAGCACGCCATCATCAGCGCCTGGAGGATCGCGAAGCTCCACAGCGATTCGAAGCCCCATTGGGCGACGAGCAAATGGATGCCGGCGATCACGATCAGCCCGGCGAGCGCCGAATGCGAGATGCGGCGCGTGCCGAGGTGCATCACGATCCGCGAGTTGAGGAAGGAGCCCAGCGCCATCGTGCTCGCCACTGCGGCGAACACGAGCGTCAGCAACTCGGGGCGGTGGAACACGTCCGCCATGATCTGCTGGACCGAGCCGATGAAGCCGAACAGCCCGCCCGACAGAAAGGCCGCGGCGAGCGTGTAGCCCACGGCATAGCGGTCGCGCAGCACCATGGCGTAGTCGCGCGCGATCCGCGCCGGGTGGAGCGACTGGCGCGCCTCCGCGCTCAGCGTCTCGGGCATGCGCAGCCAGAACCATGCGGCGACCAGCGCGGCGGTGGCGCCCACGCCCCAGAAGATCATCCGCCACGATCCTCCGGCCCAGAGGATGCCCTGGCCGAAGGCGGGTGCGAGGACGGGCGCCGCCATGAACACCATGAAGGCCAGGCTCATCACCCGCGCCATCGCGCGCCCGGCGAAGCAGTCGCGCACCAGCGCCACGGTCACCACGCGGGCACCCGCAGCGGCGGCTCCCATCGCGGCGCGCGCGACGAGAAGGAGCACGAAGCTCCCCGAGATCGCCGCCACCGCGCAGGTGACCACATAGGAAAGCAGCGCGATGCCCAGCACCGGCCGCCGCCCGAACCGGTCCGAGACCGGGCCGTAGATCAGCTGCGCGAAGGCGAAGCCGATCAGATAGGCAGTGATCACGAACTGGCGGTGGTTCGCCGATGCGACGTCGAGGCTGTCGCCGATCGCGGGCAGCGCGGGCAGCATCGAATCGATGCCGAGCGCGGTCAGAGCCATCATCGCGGCGATCAGCGCGACGAACTCGCCGAAGCGCAGCGGCGCGCGATCGGCGCTTTGGGTCGCAAGGCTTTGCGCGGGCTGGTTCATGGCGAGGCCAATGGCTCATCGTCGCCGACGCGTCACCCCTTTTGGCTCCGATACCGCTCACTGCCATCGAATAATTGCGCAGTCGCCGATGCTTGTCCGCGCGGGGGCGGCGGGTCTAACGGGGAATCAATTTCTTCGGAGACTCACATGCTCGACACTCTCGCCGAGATTCCGGCGCTCTCGCTGGCTGACCAGCAGACCGACCCGGACGGCTTCGCCCAGGCCTTCGGCCAGTCCTTCCAGCGCTTCGGCTTCGCGGTCGTCCGCGATCACGGCGTCCCCCAGCCGCTGATCGAGCGCGCGTGGGCGATGACCAAGGCCTTCTTCGATCTGCCCGAGGAAGAGAAGCGCGGCTATTTCATCCCGGGCCAGGGCGGCGCGCGCGGCTACACGCCGTTCAAGACCGAGATCGCCAAGGGCGCGACCCATGTCGATCTCAAGGAATTCTGGCACGTCGGCCGCGAGCTCCCCGCCGGCCACCGCTTCAGCGACGGCATGCCGCCCAACATCTGGCCGGCGCAGCCCGAGGGCTTCAAGGAGACTTTCCTCGAGCTGTTCCAGGCATTCGACACCGCGGGCGACAAGCTGCTCTCGGCGATCGCGCGCTACCTGGGTCTGGAGCCCAACTGGTTCGATCCGGCGGTCAAGGACGGCAATTCGGTGCTGCGCCTGCTCCACTATCCCCCCGTCCCCGCCGATGCCCCCGAAGTGCGCGCCGGCGCGCATGAGGACATCAACCTGATCACGCTGCTGCTCGGCGCCGAAGAGGCCGGGCTCGAGCTGCTCGACCGCGACGGCAAGTGGCTGGCGGTAAAGCCGCCCGAGGGCGCGATGGTGGTCAATGTCGGTGACATGCTCCAGCGCCTGACCAACCACGTCCTGCCCTCGACCACCCACCGCGTGGTCAACCCGCCGGCCGAGCGCCGCGGCCATTCGCGCTATTCGATGCCCTTCTTCCTGCACCCGGCGCCCGATTTCCTGATCAAGGCGCTGCCCCAGTGCGTCACCGCCGAGAACCCCGAGCGCGAGCCGCCGATCACGGCGGAGGACTATCTCAACGAGCGCCTGCGCGAGATCGGGCTCATCAAGAAGTAAGAAAATCTGTTTCCCCTCCCTGCGAGGGAGGGGCTAGGGGTGAGTTCAGCGACGGTCGGGCTCGATGCCCCGGCCGTCGCTTCCGATCAGGCGTCGAAGGCTCGCTTCGCTCGCCACCCACCCCCAACCCCTTCCTGCAAACAGGGAGGGGAGCGAGAGATGCTATGACCGAACCGCTGCGCGTTGCCCTTGCAGGCCTCGGAACCGTTGGCGCAGGCGTGATCCGCCTGATCGACGCCAATGGCGAGCTGATCGCGCGGCGCGCCGGACGGCCCATCGAGATCGTCGCGGTTTCCGCGCGCGACCGCAGCAAGGACCGCGGCGTCGATATCGCGCGCTTCGACTGGGTCGACGATCCCGCCGAGCTGGCGCGCCATGCCAGGGCCGATGTGGTCGTCGAGCTGGTCGGCGGGTCGGACGGCCCGGCGCTGGCGCTCGCCCGCGCGACGCTGGGCGGCGGCAAGAGCTTCGTCACTGCCAACAAGGCGATGATCGCGCACCACGGGCTCGAGCTGGCCCAGGCCGCCGAGGGCGCGGGAGTCGCGCTCAAGTTCGAGGCTGCGGTGGCCGGCGGCGTGCCCGTGATCAAGGGCCTTCGCGAAGGCGCCGCGGCGAACGAGATCGCCCGCGTCTATGGCATCCTCAACGGCACCTGCAATTTCATCCTCTCCAAGATGGAGGCCGAGGGCCGCGACTTTGCCGACATCCTCGAGGAGGCGCAGCGGCTCGGCTACGCCGAGGCCGATCCCAGCTTCGACATCGACGGCATCGACGCCGCGCACAAGCTCTCGATCCTCGCGAGCCTGGCCTTCGGCGCGCAGCCGGCGTTCGATCAGGTCGCCGTCACCGGCGTGCGCCACGTCATCGCCGCCGACATCGCCGAGGCCGCGGCGCTCGGCTATCGCATCCGCCTGCTGGGCGTGGCCGATGCCGGGCCGAACGGGCTGTTCCAGCGCGTCCACCCGCACCTCGTCCCCGTCAGCCATCCGCTCGCGCACGTCACCGGATCGACCAACGCCGTGGTCGCCGAGGGCAATTTCGTCGGCCGGCTGCTGTTCCAGGGCGCCGGCGCGGGCGACGGCCCGACCGCGAGCGCGGTGGTCGCCGACCTGATCGACATCGCGCGCGGCGAATTCGGCCCGCCCTACGCCATGCCCGCCGACGCGCTGGCGGCGCAGGGGCCCGCCGACAGCGGGGAACGGCTCGGCCGCGCCTATGTCCGCTTCACCGTGGTCGACAAGGTCGGCGTGCTCGCCGAGATCGCCGCGGCGATGCGCGACGCCGGCGTCTCGATCGAGAGCCTGATCCAGCGCGGCACCAGCGCCGACGGCAGCGTGCTCGTCGCGATCGTCACGCACGAGGGCCCCGAGCGCGCCGTCGCGCAGGCGCTCGAGAAGCTGCGCGGCTCGCAGAGCCTCGCCGGCGAGCCGATGTGGATGCACATTCTGGGAGCATGAGCGCAGACGGCGCGGCATCCCCCGCGGCCTGCAATCGCTCTGTCGCAAGCCGGTGGCAGAAACTCCTTCGGTCCGACAACGTTAGCGGCCTCGACACACCATCCCGCCGCCCCTATCGCCGCGGCAAATCCAGAGGGGAATTCTCGCCGATGCCCACCGCAAGCCATGTTCTCGATCGTGTCCTCGTGCTCGAAATGGTGCGAGTCACCGAGGCCGCCGCGATCGCCGCTTCCGAGCTGGTCGGCCGCGGCGACGAGAAGGCCGCGGACCAGGCCGCGGTCGAGGCGATGCGGGAGGCGCTCAACAAGCTCTATCTCGACGGCACCGTGGTGATCGGCGAAGGCGAGCGCGACGAGGCGCCGATGCTCTACATCGGCGAGAAGGTCGGCGCCGCGCAGGGCCGCGGGCCCAAGATCGACATCGCGCTCGATCCGCTCGAAGGCACGACCATCTGCGCCAAGGCCGGCCCCAATGCGCTGGCAGTGCTGGCGGTGGGCGAGGAAGGCTGCCTGCTCAACGCCCCCGACGTCTATATGGACAAGATCGCGGTCGGCCCCGGCTATCCCGAGGGCGTGATCGACCTCGACAAGTCGCCGACCGAGAACGTCAAGGCGATCGCCGCCGCGAAGGGGGTGCAGCCGCACGAGATCATCGCCTGCGTGCTCGACCGCCCGCGCCACGAGAAGCTGATCGCCGAGCTGCGCGGGCTCGGCTGCGGCGTGGTGCTGATCGGCGACGGCGACGTGGCCGGCGTGATCGCGACCACCGATCCCGATACCACGATCGACGTCTACATGGGTTCGGGCGGCGCCCCGGAGGGCGTGCTCGCCTGCGCGGCGCTGCGCTGCGTCGGCGGCCAGTTCAAGGGCCGGCTGCTGTTCCGCAACGACGACGAGCGCGCCCGCGCCCGCCAATGGGGCATCGACGATCTCGACAAGATCTACGACCTCACCGACCTGGCGAAGGGCGACTGCATCTTCGCGGCGACCGGCGTCACCGACGGTTCGCTGCTCGAGGGCGTCAAGCGCAAGCGCGGCAAGATGACCACCGAGAGCGTCGTGATGCGCGCGAGCTCGGGCACCGTCCGCTGGGTGCGCGGCGAACACCGGAACTGACATCGACGGCCGGGCGGCGATTGACAGCCGCCCGGCCGCCGCCGAAACCCTCCCCACGAATTTCGGGAGGGTTACGATGCGGAAGTTGGGCGTTTTCCTGTTGGCAACCGTCGCGGCAGCGCTGCCGCTGGCTGCCGCGCATACCCAGACCGCGCCCGCCCCACAGGCAGCCCCCGCGCAGCAGCCCCTCTTCACCTATCAGGAAGTGATGGTGCCGATGCGCGACGGCGCGCGGCTCCAGACCGTGATCATGCGGCCCACGGGCAAGACGGGCAAGCTGCCGATCCTGCTCCAGCGCACGCCCTATGGCGTCCCGGGCGCCGCGCCGACGAGCATGCCGGCGTCGTGGCGCTTCCTGATGGAGGACGGCTATATCGTCGTGTTCCAGAACATGCGCGGCCAGTTCAAGTCGGACGGCGACTTCACCATGTCGATGGCGCTGCGGCCCAAGGGCGACAAGGCCGTCGACGAGGCCACCGACGCCTATGACACGGTCGACTGGCTGGTGAAGAACGTCGCCGACAACAACGGCAAGGTCGGCATGATGGGCGTGTCCTACCCCGGCTATGCCTCGGCGGTGGCGCTCGCCAAGCCGCATCCGGCGCTCAAGGCGGTGAGCCCGCAGGCGGCGTGGAACGACTGGTGGGTCAACGACGACCTCCACCGCTACGGCGCGATGCGCCTGTCCTACGCCACCGACTGGCTGTTCAGCCTGCAGAACAACGACCAGGGCGAGGACTTCGACTATGGCGGCAAGGCGCCGATCGACACCTATGACTGGTTCCTCAAGCTCGGCCCGGTCGAGAATCTCGACAAGCTCTATTTCAAGGGCAGCGTGCCGCGGCTGACCGAGATCATCGAGCATCCCGATTACGACGATTTCTGGAAGCGCCAGCGCTGGACCGAGCAGCTCGGCCGCACCACCGTGCCGACGCTCCATGTCGCGGGCTTCTGGGACCAGGAGGATCCGCTGGGCACGTGGAAGATCTACGAGAAGATGGAGAGCCAGGATCCGAACAGGCTCAACATGATCGTCGCCGGCCCATGGGCACACGGCACCTGGCATTCGAACGTCGACAAGGTCGGCAACGTCCCGATCGGGCGCGACGCCGGCGCCGAGTTCATGCGCGACATCGAGGCGCCCTTCTTCGCGCACTGGCTGCACGGCAAGCCCGGCCAGCCGAGCTTCGAGGCCAAGATGTTCCAGAGCGGCTCCTGGGAGTGGAAGACCTATCCCAAATGGCCGGCGCCGGGCGCGACCGCGACCAACCTCTACCTTCAGTCGGACGGCAGCCTGTCGTTCACCGCGCCGGCGGACGGCGGCTGCCGCGAATATGTCTCCGATCCCGCGAACCCGGTGCCGTTCCGCGCGCGGCCGATCTCGCGCACCTATCCCTCGCTCGAATGGCGCTGGTGGGAGGCCGCCGACCAGCGCTTCGTCGACCATCGTCCCGACGTGCTCAGCTATGTCAGCGCGCCACTGACCGAGGACCTGACCGTCACCGGCGAGATCGCGGCCAAGCTGATGGCATCGACCTCGGGGACCGACAGCGACTTCGTCGTCAAGCTGATCGACGTGCTACCCGAGGATTTCGAACCCGTCCGGCGCGCGGCGCTGGGGGACTATACGGCGACGCTCAACGGCTATCAGTTCCCGATCGCGATGGAGGTCCGGCGCGGCCGCTATCTCGCCGATCCGGCGCACGCGACGCCGCTGACGCCGAACAAGGTGATCGCCTGGGACGTGCCGCTGCGTGCCCATGACCATGTCTTCAAGAAGGGCCACCGCATCATGGTCCAGGTCCAGTCGAGCTGGTTCCCGGTGATCGACCGCAACCCGCAGAAGTTCGTGCCGAACATCTACAAGGCGAAGGACGGGGACTTCGTGAAGGCGACGCAGCGCGTGTGCGCAGGCTCGATGGTGACGCTGCCGGTGATGAAGTAAGCCTTCGTCACCCCGCGAAGACGGGGCACCAGGGCGGCAAGGTCATTCTTCGCGACTCCTGGGTCCCCGCCTCCGCGGGGATGACGGGGTCGTTCATTGATCGAGAAACGGCGCCGCCACCTCAGCCGGCACGCGCAGCAGCCGGCCGGTGGCGCGGTCGAGGATCGCCCAGGTGGTCTTGGCCTCCACCCGTACCTTCCCGTCGGCGCCGGTGAAGCGCATGTACCGGTCGAAGCGCGCGCCGCGCGGCGGTTCGCTCACCCAGGTCTCGGCGGTGACCGTCTCGCCTTCGGAGACGTTGCCGCGATAGTCGATCTCGTGGCGCGTCACGACCCAGATATAGGCGTCGCGGTGCTCGGGCGGCGCCACTGCCTCCCAATGCGCGACCGCGACATCCTGGATCCACTTCACCCACACGGCATTGTTGACGTGACCGAGCACGTCGATGTCGTCGGGGCCGGCAGTGATCGTCCGGGTGTAACGCGCCATCCTATCGCATCGCCGTGCAGCCGATCGGCCGTCTGCCGGGGGGAGTGAAGGTCTGGTAGTCGCCCTTGCCGCGCAACGTGTATCCGCCGCCGACGAAGAGCGTGCCGGACGCTACGCGCTGCTGACGCAGGGTCGCAACCACGCGGCCGCTGCGCGTGACCGTGATCCGCTCGCTCCCCGGCTCGTAATGCGTGGCGAGCCGCCCGCCGTCGGTGCAGCGGAAGCGCCGGTTGATCGCCGCCGCGGTGGGCGTCGGGCTCGGCGCAGGCGTGGCGGCAGCCGCTCCGGGCCTGAGGTCGGAGCTGTGGATGCGCCAGCTCCGCTGCTCCGCGGTCGCGCCCGGAATGTCGCCGGCGCGGTGGAGCGTCATCGATCCGCGCTGATTGAACTCGCGGTTGCCCTCGCGCAGGCGGCCATAGACCTGCACGGGCACGGTCACATAGCGCTGCCCCGCGCCCGCATCGATGCGCCCCGGCGCGCCGATATTGGCGTGATATTCGGAATAGCGGCCGAAGCTCGCGGCAAAGGCGTCGGCCGTCATGCCCGACGCGCGGCCGCCGTCGGACCATAGTGCCCAGGCGTCGCGGTAGCGGCCTGCCTCGATCAGCGCGAAATATTGCTGCACGACCTGCCCGGCGCCCTGAGCGCTGCCCGGGTCGATCCGCCCTTCGGCGACAGGAGTCATGTCATTGTCCAGCCCGCCCGGCTCGCCGGGAGCCGGCGGGCTGAGCGGGGCCGGGGTCGCGGGCGTCTCCGCGGGCGCGGGTTCCGGCTCCCCCTGGTTGGCGGCGAGCGCGGCGTCGTTCGCCGCTTCTCCATTGTCCGTGGCAGGCTGCTGGTGGCACGCTGCGAGCACGCAGGCAGCGGCGAGTGCGAAGGCGGTACGCATGAGCTTCCTCACCATTCGTTCGGGAACGTAACAAACGCTGCCACGGACTAGTGCGTTCCTCAATCCTCGAACGGACGAAGCCCGACAAAGCCGAGCCGGTTGACGCCCGCGCGCTTCACCTGCGCCAGCACGTGGTCGAATCGCTCGTAGCGGGCCTCGGGATCGGTGTTCATGTGGAGCACGCCCGCGGGGTCGGCGCCGACCTGCGCCAGCCTAGCCGGCAGCTGCGCCTCGGCGATCGGCGCGCCGTCCCAATAGAGCGCACCTCCGCGGTCGATCGCGAGCTGGTGCGGTGTCTCGGGCGCCGTCGTGCCGAGGCCGCTCGGCAGATCGACCGGAAGCTTGTGGCTGGCAACGGGGATGCTCAGGATCATCACGATCAGCAGCACCAGCATCACGTCGATGAACGGCGTGACGTTGATCGCGCTGAAAGGGACGGGCTCGGCAACACGGACGTGCTTGACCATGGCATTTCTCCCATTGTGATGATGTACCATAACACATGCGAAAGCATTGGCCAGCGGGAGATTGCAACCGAACGGTGCCGCACTATGTTGACCGGCCCCGGGTGCATGTGGCACTCGGCACGCCGCTGGGCGGGTATAGCACAATGGTAGTGCAGCAGCCTTCCAAGCTGAATACACGGGTTCGATTCCCGTTACCCGCTCCAGCCGCTCAGTTCTTACGAACCCGTGATCGATTATGGCGCTCGGCCCTTCCGGGCTTCGCGCGCGGCTCGATCACCCGCTCCAGCCGGCCCCGCTTTCGATGACAGACGCTTCTCCCCTCGCACTGTACGTGCACTGGCCCTTCTGCGTCTCCAAATGCCCCTATTGCGACTTCAACAGCCATGTCCGCGAATCGGTGGACCAGCAGGTGTGGCGCGCGGCGATGCTCGCCGACCTGGCGCATGAGGCGGCGGCGCTGCCCGGGCGGCGGCTGGGATCGATCTTCTTCGGCGGGGGCACGCCTTCGCTGATGCCGCCCGAGACGGTGGCGGCGGTGATCGAGGCTGCCGAGCGCCACTGGGGCTTCGAGCCCGGCGTCGAGATCACGCTCGAGGCGAACCCATCCTCGGTCGAGGCGGCGCGCTTCGCCGATCTCGCGTCGGCCGGCGTCAACCGTGTCTCGCTGGGCCTCCAGGCGCTCGACGACGACGCGCTGCGCTTCCTCGGCCGCGCGCACGGCGTCGACGAGGGATTGGGCGCGCTCGAAACCGCCCAAGCCGCCTTCAGCCGCGTGAGCTTCGACCTGATCTACGCGCGTCCCGGCCAGACGCTCGCCGGCTGGACCGCCGAGCTCGAGCGCGCGCTTGCCTACGGCACCGAGCATCTCTCGCTCTACCAGCTCACGATCGAGCCCGGCACGCGCTTCGCGACCTTGTTCGAGAAGGGGGAGCTCGAGGCCTATGATCCCGACGCCGCCGCCGACCTGTTCGAAGCGACGCGCGCGATCACTGCGGCCGCGGGGCTGCCCGCCTATGAGATCTCCAACCATGCCCGGCCGGGCGCCGAGAGCCGGCACAACCTGACCTATTGGCGCTATGGCGATTATGCCGGCGTCGGCCCCGGCGCGCACGGACGCCGCGGCGGCATGGCGACGCTCCGCCGCAAGAAGCCCGAGAACTGGATCACCGCGATCGAGCGCAACGGCCACGGCATCGAGCGCGAGGATGCGCTGGCACCGCAGGAACAAGCGGTCGAGGCGCTGCTGATGGGCCTACGCCTCGGCGAAGGCGTCGACCTGGCCGGCATCGGGGCGCTCGGCGCGCTTCCACTCGACGAGAAGGCGCTGGGCCAGCTCGTGGATCAGCAACTCGTCGCACGCACAGGCGACCGGCTGATCGTTACCGAGCGGGGCATGCCGTTGCTCGAAGCGATCCTGCGCGAGATCGTCGCCTAGGGCAGCAGCACCGCCCTGCCCTGGATCTTGCCCGCGCGAAGCCGCTGATAGACTTCGTTGGCCTGGTCGAGCTGGAAGGTCTCCACCGCCGCCTTGATCCGGCCCGCACGCGCCAGCGCGATCACTTCGATCAGTTCGGTGCGCGAACCCCAATAGGGAATGGTCACCTGCGTGCCGTAGGGGGGATTGTTCTCGGAATAATGCACCGTGCCACCCGCCAGGCCGACCACCGTAACGCGACTGTTCCGGCCGACGACGCCTGTGGCCAGATCGATCGTCGGCTGCGCACCCACGAAGTCGAGCGCAACGGTGACGCCGCGTTCGCCGACGAGATCGAGGATCTCCTCGCGTGCCCTCGGATCGCCGGTGTTGATTGCGTGCGCTGCGCCAAGCTGGCGGGCGTGCTCCAGCTTCGCCGCATCGATATCGCCGGCGATGATCGTCGCCGGCGAGAGCGCGCGAAGGATCTGCACTGCCATGTGGCCCAATCCGCCTACGCCGAGCACCAGCACCGTGGCGTCAGGCGTCAGCAGCGCCAGTGCCGCCTTGATCGCGTGATAGGGGGTGAGCGCCGCATCGCTGAGCGGCGCGGCCTGCACCGGATCGAGGTCATCGAGCGGCACCAGCAGTCGCGAAGACGGTACGATCATGTATTCGGCCATGCCGCCATCGGATCCCAGCCCCCCGCCATACGTGGAGATGCTGGCGTGGCGCTCGCAATAATTCTCGGCAGAGGTCTGGCAGGTGCGGCAGGTTCCACAGCCCCAGGGGCCGTAGACCGCCACCGCCTGCCCTTCCTGCCAGCGAGTCACGCCCTGGCCGAGTGCTTCGATCCAGCCGGCGTTCTCATGGCCCAGCGTGAAGGGGCCGGGGATGCCGATCCCGTGGTCGAGCACGTGCAGATCCGAATGGCAGACGCCCGCTCCGGCGATCCGCACGAGCACCTGGCCCGGCCCCGGCTGGGGTTTGGGGAGATCGACGATTTCCGCGGGGCGACCCACTTCGACAAAACGAACGGCTTTCATCGCGCACCTCCGTCATCCGGGCCGGCACACAGCGCGCCGGCCAATTCGGTTGCGGGCTCGTGGCGCGCGGACCGGAGTCTCAGCCGTAGTCCTGCCGGGTCATTGCCCGCCGAAACCAGTTGGCGCGGGCGATACGGTCACGGTCGTCCCGCCCTTGATCTCCTGTACTTCCAGCGCGCGCTCGGCGATGCCGTCGCGGTTGAAGCGGAATGCGCCGTCCAGCCCCGCGAAGCCGTCCGAATCGGTCAGCCGGCGCTCGGGGAATTCGGTGCCCGGCCGCCAGTCGCGCGCGATGCGCACGGTGAGCAGCACCGCGTCATAGCCGAGCGTCGACAGCCGATAGGGCGCCGAGCCGAAACGCGCGCGATATTTGGTCGCATACTGGCGATAGTAGCGGTTGGGCACGCTCGCGAACCAGGCGCCGTTGAGCACGGTCTTGGAGCCGATCGCCGAATCGGTGTTCCACAGCTCGGTGCCGAGCACGCGCGCGGTCTTGCCGGCTGGCGCGCGGCGGATGGCGGGGACGGCGGTGACCGCGCTGTTGGCGCTGCCGGCGATCAGCACTGCCTGGAACGGCGAGCGCGTGACCTTGGCGACCGCGCTGGTCAGCGAGCCCGGACGCGCATCGAACGTCTCGAGCGCCAGCACCTTGCCGCCGGCATCCTCGACTGAGCGCAGGAACGCCGTCGAGGCGCGCTCGCCATAGAGGCCCGAGGGGATCAGCCCGACGAACTGGGTGATGCCGTTGCCCTTGGCGAAATGCACGACGCGGTCGATCGACTGCGAGGGCATATAGCCGAGCAGGAAAGTGCCGTTACCCGCCGCGCTCACGTCGTTGGAGAAGCTGAGCACCGGGACGCGCGCCTGACGGGCGATCGGTGCCACTGCCCGCGCATCCTCGGCGAGCAGCGGGCCGAGGATCAGCCGGTTGCCCTCGGCGATCGCCTGCTGCGCAGCCGCGGCGGCCCCGCCGGCACCGGCGGTGTCATAAGTGGTGATGCGGATCGAATCGGCCTTGGCGTCGAGGATCGCGAGCTGGGTGGCATTTTGGAGCGAGCGGCCGACGCCGGCATTGGTGCCGGTGAGCGGCACGAGCAGCGCGACGCGATGACGTTCGACGTCCTGTGGCAGCCCAGGCGCAATCACCGGCGGCGCGACGGGGCGCTCGACCACGGGCGGGCGCTCGCGCTCGGGCACGACCCGCGGACCGGTCGCGCAGGCGGCGAGCAGCATCGTCGCGCCCAGTGTCGCTCGGCGGACGAGGGTCCAAAGCCCGTGTTGCGGTTTGCCTACACCCTCTGCCATGACACTCCCCGATGAGCTCTGTTCTAACGCCCGGCCTGTATATCGTCGCCACGCCGATCGGCAATCTCGGCGACCTAAGCCCGCGCGCGGCTGAAGTACTGATGAACGCCGATATTGTTGCGGTCGAAGACTCGCGTGTGACAGCCGGGCTTTTCCGCCACCTCGGCGCAAAGGGGCGGATGACGCCCTATCACGACCATAACGCCGATGCGGTACGCCCCGGGCTGGTCGCGCGAATGGGCAGCGAAGTGGTCGCGCTCGTCTCGGACGCAGGCACGCCGCTGATCTCGGACCCCGGCTTCAAGCTGGTGCGCGACGCGCGCGCGGCCGGCCATGCGGTGACCACGATCCCCGGCCCCTGCGCCGCGATCGCCGCGCTGACGCTCGCCGGGCTGCCGACTGATCGCTTCCTCTTCCTCGGTTTCCTGCCGCCCAAGCAGCAGGCGCGCGCCGAGGCGATCGCCGAGATCGCGGCCGTGCGGGCGACTCTGGTGCTCTACGAATCGGGCCCGCGCCTCGCCGCCTGCCTGACCGCGCTCGCCGACGGGCTGGGCGATCGCGAGGCGGGAGTCGCGCGCGAGATCACCAAGAAGTTCGAGGAATGCGTGACCGGCACGCTCTCCTCGCTCGCCGCACGCTATGCCGACGCGCCGCCCAAGGGCGAGATCGTCGTGGTGGTGGCGCCTCCGGGCGAGGCGCCTCCCGCCAGCGCCGAGGACGCCGACGCGGCGCTCGCCGAGGCCCTCACTCGCCTGCCCGCCTCCAAGGCCGCCGGCGAGGTCGCCAAAAGGCTGGGGCTCGACCGCAAGGCGCTCTACGCCCGGGCGATGGAGATGAAGGGATGAGAGACCGCCGCGCCGCCGAGGCTTCGGGCCGGCGCGGCGAGCGAGTCGCGGGCTGGTGGCTGCGGCTCAAGGGCTGGCGCATCCTCGAGCGGCGCGTGCGCACCCCCGTCGGCGAAGTCGACCTGGTCGCCCGGCGCGGCAATCTGGTTGCTTTCGTCGAAGTGAAGACCCGTGCAACGACCGTCGAGCTCGATTTCGCGATCGACGAGCGCCGGCTCGCGCGCGTCGCAGCCGCGGCCGAATATCTGATGCCGCGCCTCGCCGGTCCCGGCGACGACATCCGCATCGACGTGATCCTGATCGCCCCGCGCGCGGCCCCGCGCCACATCGAGAATGCCTGGATCGGGTGACAAGCGGCACTGCGCGCCCTACATCGCCGGCGTCCAAGGGAGGCCCACCGAAAATGTCGCTCACCGTCGCCGTGCAGATGGACCCGCTCGACCAGATCAACATCGCCGGCGATTCGACCTTCGCGCTGATGCTCTCGGCGCAGGCGCGTGGGCACCTGCTCTATCATTACACCCCCGAGGACCTGAACTATTCAGACGGCCACGTCTGGACCCGCGCCCACCCGGTCAGCGTCCAGCGCGTCCAGGGCAATCACTTCGCCTTCGGCGATGCGGTGAAGCTCGACCTGGGCGAGCAGGCCGACGTCGTACTGATGCGCCAGGACCCGCCCTTCGACCTCGGCTACATCACCGCGACGCACCTGCTCGAGCGGATCGCCGACCGCACTTTGGTGGTCAACGATCCCGCCAGCGTGCGCAACGCGCCCGAGAAGGTCTTCGTCCTCGACTATGCGCGCTTCATGCCGCCGACCTTGGTCACGCGCAGCCTCGACGAAGCGCGCGCGTTCCTCGCCGAACATGGCGAGATCGTCGTCAAGCCGCTCCACGGCAACGGCGGCAAGGCGATCTTCAAGGTCGGCCGCGACGGCGCCAACCTCGCCTCGCTGATCGAAGTGTTCAACACCGCCTATCGCGAGCCGCACATGGTGCAGGCCTTCCTCCCGTCGGTCGCGGAAGGGGACAAGCGCATCGTGCTCGTCGACGGCGAAGTCGCGGGCGCAGTCAACCGCATCCCGGGCGAGGGCGAGATCCGCTCGAACCTCGCGGTCGGCGGATCGGCGGCGCAGACCGAGCTGACCGACAAGGAGAAGGAAATCTGCGCCGCCCTGGGGCCGGAGCTCAAGCGCCGCGGGCTCCTTTTCGTCGGAATCGACGTTATCGGGGGCGAATGGCTCACCGAGATCAACGTGACCTCGCCCACGGGCATCGTGGCGATCGACCGGTTCAACGGGACCGACACCGCCGCGCGCATCTGGGAAGCGATCGAGGCCCGGGTAGCCGCGCGCGGCTGAGGCCGGTGCCATGACTGCCTGGCTCGCCGATCTCGGCTATTGGGGCGTCTTCCTGCTGATGATGCTCGAGAATATCGTGCCCCCGATCCCTTCCGAGGCGATCATGGGCATGGCGGGCATCGCCGTGGCCCAAGGCCGCATGTCCTTCGTGCCCCTGGTGCTGGCCGGCACCGCGGGCACCGTGCTCGGCAATCTCTTCTGGTGGGAGGCGGGGCGGCGCCTCGGCTATCGCCGGCTCAAGCCTTTGGTCGACCGTTGGGGCCGCTGGCTGACGCTCGAATGGGAGGATGTCGAGCGGCTGCGGCGCTATTTCGATCGCTGGGGCGGGATCACCGTCTTCGTGTTCCGCTTCCTGCCCTTCGGCCGCACGGTGATCTCGATCCCCGCCGGGCTGATGCACATGAAGCTCGGCCGCTTCCTGCTCTACACCGCCGGCGGCAGCCTGATCTGGAACACGCTGCTGGCGGCGGTGGGCCTGGGACTCGGCACCTGGATCGCGCGCATCGAGCAATGGATGACCGTCGCGATCATCGCCACCGTCGCCGTCGCGCTGGTCGCCTATGTCTGGCGCGTCGCCACCTGGAAGCCGCGCGAGCAGCGCTAGGGATCAAGCCCGCGGGTGGGCGTTGCGGTAGACGTCGAGCAGGTGCGCCGCGTCGACGGCGGTATAGACCTGCGTCGAGCTCAGGCTGGCATGCCCCAGCAGCTCCTGCAGTGCGCGCAGATCGGCGCCCCGGCCGAGCAGGTGCGTCGCGAAGCTGTGGCGCAATGCGTGGGGGGTGGTGCGCTCGGAGAGCCCCAGCGCCGTGCGCGCCGAGCGTACCGCCTTGCGGATCATCCCCGGCGGCAGCGGCCCGCCCTTGGCGCCGCGGAACAGCGGCGCGTCCCGGGCGGTCCCATAGGGACAGAGCCGCGCGTAATCCTCGATCGCCGCGCGTACCTGCGGCAGCAGCGGCACGATCCGCGTCTTGGCGCGCTTGCCGGTGACGCTCATCGTCTCGCCGAGCGGCAGCACCGCGCCGGTCAGTCCCACTGCCTCGCCGATGCGCAGCCCCGCGCCATAGAGCAGCAGCAGCACCGCCCAGTCGCGCGCGGCGATCCAGGGCTCGCTGGCTTCCTCGGAGACTGCCTCGGCCAGCGCCACGGCTTCGTGCGGCGCGATCGGCCGGGGGATGCCCTTCTTGACGCGCGGCCCGCGCAGCCGCGGCAGCTCGCTCCCCTCGCCCGCCGCGAATTTCAGGAACCCGCGAACCGCCGAAAGCTCGCGCGCGGCCGAGCTGTTGCTCAGCCCCTCATCGCGCCGCTTCGCCAGAAAGGCGCGCAAGTCTGTGGTGGAGATTTTGGCCAGCGCAGCGCGCGTGACGGGCCCGCCCCAATGCTGCTGGAGAAAGCCGACGAGCCGCACCGCAGTCGCCTCATAGGCCCGCACCGTATGCGCCGACCGCCGCCGGTCGCGCGCGAGATGCTCCGCATAGAGCAGCGGGAGGGGGCGGTCGGTCATCGGGGGAGCATAACGCTCCCTCTCCCCTTGTGGGAGAAGGAGATGCGCTTAGCCGATCGACTGCCCGGTCTTTTCCCAGTCGGCGAGGAACGCCTTGATGCCATTGTCGGTCAGCGGGTGCTTGACCAGCTGCTTGATCACCGACGGCGGGGCGGTCATCACGTCGGCGCCGATCTTGGCGGCCTCGAGCACATGGATCGGGTTGCGCACGCTGGCGACCAGGATCTCGGTGTCGAAGGCGTAATTGTCGTAGATCGTGCGGATGTCGGCGATCAGGTCCATCCCGGGATAGCCGATGTCGTCGTGCCGGCCGACGAAGGGCGAGATGAAGGTTGCGCCCGCCTTGGCCGCGAGCAGCGCCTGGTTGGCCGAGAAGCACAGCGTGACGTTGACCATCGTGCCGTCGTCGGTCAGCGCCTTGCACGCCTTGAGGCCGTCGATCGTGAGCGGCACCTTGACCGCGACGTTGTCGGCGATCTTCCGGACGATCTCGGCTTCCTTCATCATCGTCTCGAAATCGAGCGCGACGACTTCGGCCGAGACGGGCTTGCCCGGGACGATCCCGCAGATCTCCTCGACCACCTCGAGGAAGTTGCGCCCCGCCTTGTGGATCAGCGAGGGGTTGGTGGTGACACCGTCCAGCAGGCCTGCGTCGGCGAGGTCGCGGATATCCTTGGTGTCGGCGGTGTCGGCGAAGAACTTCATGTCGGCCCCTTGGGAGAATCAGTAGCGCACCAGCATCAGCCGCGCGCGGTCCCCCTTAAGCCGAGTCACGTCGATGCGATAGGTGCCCGGACGCAGCCGGTAGCGCACGATCTTGCGGATCGTCGAGCATTGCGGGCCATGCGCATGCTCGCTCGACTGGAGCACCTTGCCCTTCGCCGGGGCGACGTCGATCCACCCCGCCTGGTCGAGCGCGACGCCATAGGTCCCCGCCTTGCGGATGCGGACCATGGTGTGCACGCCGCTTCCGCGCCGCGGCAGCGTGATCGCGTGGCCCGTGTCGAAGTCACGGCCCGCGCGCGTCCACCCCGCGAGCGTCTGCGGCAAGTTCGCGTCATATTTCTGGCAGGCCGGCGCGGCGAGCGTCAGCGCAATCGCAGTCAGGATCATGGCTTCCCCCCTTCGACCGGCACCCGGCCGGCGAAGGGGAGACTAAGCCGCACGCGCCCGTGAGGGCAACGCGCCTTACAGCGTTTTAATGTGCCGCCTGGGGACCGCGCTCGAGCCCGCTGGCCGCGAGCTGGGCGTCGATCTGCGCCATCAGCCGGTCGAGCCCTTCCTGGCTCTTGGCCTCGGCGCGCGCGACGAGCACGTCCTGGGTGTTCGAAGCGCGCAGCAGCCACCAGCCGTCGGGCGTGTTGACGCGCGCGCCGTCGGTGCGGTTGACGTCGGCACCCTCGGCCTCGAGCCGATCGAGCACTTCGTCGATCACCGCGAACTTGCGGCTCTCGTCGACCTGGAAGCGCATCTCGGGCGTGTTGATCATCTTCGGCATCTCGTCCTTGAGCTGCGTCAGCGACTTGCCCGTGTTGTGCACCGCGCGGATCAGCTGCACCGCGGCGAACAGCGCGTCGTCATAGCCGTAATAGCCGTAGAAGGTGTCGGCGAAGAAGATGTGGCCGCTCATCTCGCCGGCGAGCGGCGCGTGCGTCTCCTTCATCTTCGTCTTGATCAGGCTGTGCCCGGTCTTCCACATCACCGGCTTGCCGCCCAGCTCGGCGACGCGGTCGTAGAGCGCCTGGCTTGCCTTGACGTCGGCGATCACCGTCGCGCCCGGTTCGGCCTTGAGCAGCGGCTCGGCGAGGATCGAGAGGATCTGGTCGCCCCACACCACGCGGCCCTGGCCGTCGATCGCGCCCAGCCGGTCGCCGTCGCCGTCGAGCGCGAGGCCGAAGTCGAGCTGCTTCTCGGCTACCAGCCGCTTGAGATCCTCGAGGTTCTTCTCCTCGGTGGGATCGGGATGGTGGTTGGGGAAGCTGCCGTCGACTTCGGTGAACAGCGTGAAATGCTCGCCGGGCAGCTGGGCAACCAGCTTCTCGATCGCCGGACCCGCGGCGCCGTTGCCCGTGTCCCAGCCGATCCGATAGGCGCCCCCGGCATAGCCCGCGACGAGCCGGCCGACATAGGCGTCGAGGATGTCATAATCGCTGACTTCGCCCGGCGTCTCGGCTTCGTCCCAGTCGCCCTCGGCCGCCATGCGCCCGATCGTCTGGATGTCCTCGCCGAAGAAGGGGCGGTGCTGGAACACCATCTTGAAGCCGTTGTAGTCGCCGGGATTGTGGCTGCCGGTGATCTGGATGCCGCCGTCCACCTCGAGCGTTGCCTCGGCATAATAGAGCATGGGGGTGGGGCCCATGCCGATACGGACGACGTCGCAGCCCGAGGCAGTCAGCCCCTCGACCAGCGCGGCCTCGAGCTCCGGCGAGGAGACGCGGCCGTCGCGGCCCACCGCCACGCGCGTGCCGCCGGCGCGGCGCAGCAGGGTGGCGAAGCCGCGGCCGATCGCGCGCGCGTCGTCGGGGCCCAGCGTCTTCCCCACGATTCCGCGGATGTCGTACTCGCGCAGCGAAGTGGGGTCGAAACGGTGCGTCATGATTCCTCCGGGAAATGTTGCCCCGCGTAATTCCCGAGCCCGTGTGAAAGTTCAATTGCGGACTCGTAACGACGCACGTGCCGCCGTCGCACGCACGGGGCGGTCCGGCGAAAGCTTACTTCAGCAACGTATCGCGCGCGGCATTGATCCGCCGCGTGAGCTCGGCCGATCCGCCCTTGTCCGGATGCACCGCCGAGACGAGGCGGCGATGCGCGGCGCGGATCGCCTCGGCATCGGCGTCGGCGCCCACGCCCAGGATCGCGCGCGCCTCGTCCTCGGGCATGCGCGGCCGGGCCCTGGGCTTGGGCTTGAGGAACATCTGATAGACCGCGAACAGGATCAGCGCGGCCAGGATCGCCTTGGCCATGCCCGCCTCAGGCGAACAGCGGCATGACGGTCTCGGGCAGCGCGAGCCCGGCCATCATCTCGCGCAGCTCCTGCCGCGCCGCGACATGGCTGAGCCCCATTTCGCCGAACTCGCGCGAATCGAGCATCGTCAGCCCCTGCGGGAAGAGCTCGCGATAGATCACGCGCTCGGAGAGCCCCGAGATCACGCGGAAGCCGACGCGCTTGGAAAGCTGGTCGATCGCCTCGGACACGCGCTTCATGTTGCGCGCTTCGATGTGCTGCATGCGGTTCCTGAGCACCACCCAGTCGATCGTCTCGCCGTCGGCCTTGGCGCGGCGCTTGCGCGATTCCCAGATCAGCTCCGAATAGAAGCTCGGGCGCACCACGCGGAAGGTCTCGGGGTCGACATGGCCGATCAGGTCGAAGTCGACGAAGCTGTCGTTCATCGGCGTGACCAGCGTGTCGGCATTGGTCACGGCCAGCCGGGCGAACTTGTCGTCGCGCCCCGGCGTGTCGATCACCAGGAAATCGGCATTCTCGCCCAGCCGGTCGAGCGTCTCGGCGAAAAAGTCCATGCTCTCGCCGTCGTGCGTCTCATACTCGGGCATCGGCAGCGGACGGCCGACACGCTTCATCGTCTGGGCGCGATTGTCGAGATAGCGACCCAGCGTGCGCTGGCGATGGTCGAGGTCGAAGCACGCCACGCGTGCCCCCCTGAAGGCCAGCGCGATCGCGGTATGGACTGCCGTGGTGGACTTGCCGGTGCCGCCCTTCTCGTTCGCGAAAACGATGACGTGCAGCCGCTTCGCTCCGTCGCTCAAGCCCCCAACATCCTTTATTGATCCTTACCCGCAGCGCCCATAGAAGGCCGCCCTTTCCGTCTTATAGAAAGTGTCAGAGCGTGCAAACCGTCCGTCGTCTCGAAGACCTCCGCGAGGCGATCTCCGCCTTTCGCGCAGCCGGCGAGCGAGTCGTGCTGGTCCCCACCATGGGCGCGCTGCATGACGGGCACATGGCGTTGGTCGAGGCCGCGCGCCGCGCCGGCGACCGCGTCGTCGTCTCGATCTTCGTCAACCCGAAGCAGTTCGCGCCCAATGAGGACCTCGACAAATATCCGCGCCGCGAACAGGCCGACTCGCGCCTGCTCGCCAGCGCCGGAGTCGACGTGCTGTGGATGCCGCCGGTCGAGGAAGTCTATCCCGAAGGCTTCGCGACCAACGTCTCGGTGAGCGGCGTCAGCGACGTGCTCGACGGCGCGCACCGCCCCGGCCATTTCGACGGTGTGGCGACCGTCGTCACCAAGCTGTTCAACCAGGTCCGCCCGGACGCTGCGGTGTTTGGCGAGAAGGACTGGCAGCAGCTCGCGGTGATCCGGCGCATGGTCACCGACCTCGACATGAACATCGAGATCCTGGGCGTCCCCACCCAGCGCGAGGACGACGGGCTCGCGCTCTCGTCGCGCAACCTCTACCTCCTGCCCGAGGACCGCGCCCGCGCCGTCGCGCTGCCGCGCGCGCTGGGCGCCGCCGAGCGGGCGATTGCCGAGGGTAGCGATGCCGGGGCCGCGCTCGCCCAGGCGCGCGAGATGCTCGCCGCCGCCGGCTTCGAAGTCGATTATGTCACGCTGGTCGATGCCGAGACGCTGGGCGAGCCTGCCGAGGGCCGGCCGCTGCGGCTGCTCGCCGCCGCACGAATCGGCGGCACGCGGCTGATCGACAACATCCCGGTCAATACGAACGATCACGGTTAACTGCGTTAACCATTTGTTTGCCGCTTACCTGCCAATCCCTGCAGAGAGGATTTTCTTGGGGGTGGCGACATGGGCAACAGTCTCAACAGTGCGCGTTTCCTGATCGAAAGCCGGCTCCGCGACGCGGCGCGGGGCAACACCAGGGCGTGCTTCGACCTTGGCATCGTCTATTCGAGCGGCGCCGAGGGCGTGCCGATGGACCTGGTCGAGGCGCACAAATGGTTCAACATCGCGGCCGCCTCGGGCAGCGAGGAAGCGCAGCAATGCCGCGCCGACATCGCCGAGGACATGACCGCGCGCGAGATCATCGAAGCGCAGAAGGCCGCCCGCGCCTGGCTGCGCGGCCTCCAGCTTCGGGCGGCGTGAGGGCTACAAAGCCCCTCCCCTGAAGGAGAGGGGCTCAAGAAGGGCCTCCGCGCCTAAGCCTCGCGCACCAGCAGCTTGTCTATCTTGCGACCGTCCATGTCGACGATCTCGAAGCGCCAGCCCTGCTCGGTGAACACTTCGCCTTCGTTGGGCAGGTGCTTGAGCACTGCGAGCGCCAGCCCCGCGACCGTCGCATAGTCGCGGTCCTCGGAGAGATCGATTCCCAGCCGCTCCGCCAGCGCGTCGGCGGGCATCTGGCCCGAGACGAGCAGCGAGCCATCTTCGCGCTCGATCACATTGGGATTGTCGCCCGGCTCCGCGTCCGACGCGAATTCGCCCGCGATCGCCGCGAGCAGGTTTGCCGGCGTCACGATCCCTTCGAAATGACCATATTCGTCGTGGACGAGGCCCATCGGCACTTCGGCGCGGCGCAGCGCCCCCAGCGCGTCCATCGCATCGACCTGGTCGGGCAGCACCGGCGCGGGGCGCATCAGCTTCCTGAGATCCAGCGGCTCGCCGCGGAACAGCGCCGCGGCGATGTCGCGCGACTGGACCACACCGATCACCGAATCGACCGAGCCCTCCGCCACCGGCAGCCGCGTGTGCGGCGTTTCGAGCAACGCGGCGCGAATGCCCGCATCGTCCAGGTCGACGTCGAGCCAGTCGACTTCGGTACGCGGCGTCATCACTTCGCGCACCGGCCGGTCGGCCAGCCGCACCACGCCCGAGATGATCGAGCGCTCATGCTCCTCGATCACGCCCGACTTGCTCGCCTCCGCCACGATCAGGTGGAGCTCCTCGGCGGTCACGCGGTTCTCGGATTCGCGATTGAGCCCCACCAGCCGGAAGATCAGCGCACTGGTCGAATCGAGCAGCCAGACGATCGGCGCGGTGATGCGGCTCAGCCAGTACATCGGGATCGCCATCGCCGCGGCGATCGGCTCCGGCGAGCGCAATGCGAACTGCTTGGGCACCAGCTCGCCGATCACCAGGCTGGCATAGGTGGTCAGCCCAATCACCAGCGCGAGCGAAGCCTTGTGCGCCAGCGCGTCGCTCAGCCCCAGCCGCGCCAGCCGCTCCGCCACCGGCTCGCCCAGGCTCGCGCCCGAATAGGCACCGGCGACGATCCCGATCAGCGTGATGCCGATCTGCACGGTCGACAGGAACTTGCCCGGATCGCTCGCCAGCTTGATCGCCATCGCGGCGCCGCGATTGGTCCGTGCGAGCGCCTCCAGCCGAGCAGGGCGCGCCGATACGATCGCGAGCTCCGACATCGAGAAGAGGCCATTCACGGCGACCAGCACGAGGATGATCGCGACATCGATCCAGGGGAAAGGTGTGTCCATGGTGAGGCGGCATCTCATAGCCGCACTGGGGCGCGCTTCACAATGGCTGGCGATCGGCGCCGCGTGAGGCCCGCAGCCGCCCCTATCGTCGATCGCGGAAGAACCCGCGCAGCAATTCCCCCGCCTCGGCCTCGCCGATGCCGGGATAGACTTCCGGCCGGTGGTGGCAGGTCGGCTGGGCGAAGAAGCGCGGGCCGTGCTCCACCGCGCCGCCCTTGGGATCGCTCGCGCCGTAATAGAGCCGCGCGATGCGGGCGTGCGCGATCGCGCCGGCGCACATCGCGCAGGGCTCGAGCGTCACCCACAGGTCGCAATCCTCGAGCCGCTCGCGCCCGAGCAGCCGCGCGCCTTCGCGGATCACGCGCATCTCGGCGTGCGCGGTCGGATCGCTGAGCGTGCGCGGCGCGTTGGCCGCCGCCACGATCACTTCGCCGCCGCGCACCAGCACGGCCCCGACGGGCACTTCGCCCGCTTCGGCGGCCGCGCCGGCCGCGTCGAGCGCGGCGCGCATCGGAAGAGGGAGCGGAAACATCGGGGCGGGCTTAGCGATTCACCCCGCCCGCGTCACCTTCAGGCGGCCGCGGGCGCCGGCGGGGGCGCGTGCCCGGGCTCGCGCCGGAGCACCATCCATAGCGCATAGGCCATGCCCGGCACGAAGCCGAGCAGCGTCAGTCCGCAGCTGATCAGGAATTCGCTGCCCGAGCCGCGCTCGAGATAGACGCCGAGCGGCGGCAACAGCGCCGCCGCGGCGATCCGGCCCGCGCTCGGCTTCATTGCGCCGTCGGCGCAGGCGTCGGGCTCGCGCCTGCCTGCTTCACCTGGATCTCGGGAACCGCCACGGTCTTGTTGGTCATTTCGACCGTGGGCACCTGGACGGTCTTGTTGGTCGTCCCGATCCCGACGCTGCCCGTCTCGGCCTTGAACTTGGGAAGCTGGCCGCCCTCGGCGCCGACGGTAAGCCGCGGCAGCGACGCGCCCTGCTGCTGCTCGATTCGGATCATGCCGATCGCCATCAGCACCACCACGGCCAGCAAGGCCAGCCCGATCAGAACCAGGATTGCACGCATTCGCTTCCTCTTCCGCAGACGGATCGACAGCGTTACCAACGTGCAACAACCGTCCGGGTTGCGGCCGTTCGCGCGCTTTGATCGGCGAATCGGTTGACGCAACGTCCCATAAGGGGTATCGGCGCGGCCTTTCCGGCTCCCATGGGGCCAAACTCAGGATTTGAAGCGATGTCGCGCATTTGCGAGCTGACCGGCAAGGGCCGGCAGGTGGGACACAACGTCTCCCACGCCAACAACAAGACCAAGCGTACGTTCCTGCCGAACCTGCAGAACGTCACGCTGATCTCGGACGCGCTGGGCCGCAGCGTGCGCCTGCGCGTGTCGACTCACGGCCTGCGTTCGGTCGAGCACAACGGCGGTCTCGACAACTGGCTGCTCAAGACCCGCGACGAGGACCTCTCGCTGCGTGCGCGCCGCCTGAAGCGCGAAGTGCGCAAGGCGACCACCGCCGCTCCGGCCGCGGCCTAATTCCCTTTCTCCGGCTCGGGCGGCAGCTCGAGCCGGAACTTCAGCAGCAGCGACGCTTCCCAGAATTGGGAATTGTCGTCCGAGACGATCCACACGATCGTGTCGCTGCCTTCGCGCGTCACCGCGACTCCCTCGAAATTGTCGTGCAGCAGCGGCGCCGCCAGCGTGGCGATCTCGCGCCCCTGCACCACCGCGCCCGGCCGCAGGCGGCGCGCATCGGCCAGCACCAGCTTCGCAGTGAACAGCCCCGCCGGCTTGAAGTCGCGGTTGAGCACCAGCAGCCGTCCGTCGGGAAGCTCGGCCATGTCCACCGGATCATATCCGGCCGGCGGCACATAGGCGAAGCGTAGCGGCGCCGGGCCGAGCTCGGTCGGGTCGCCGGCGAAGCGCAGCGCCTCGCGTGCGTTGGACTTGCCCTTGGGCCGCGCCGTCTCCGATATCACCAGGAAGGCGCCGCTGCGCAGCCGCACCATCGCCTCGGGCCCGCCGGCGATCGGCCATGCGGACATCTGCGAAGGGTTCGCCCGCCGCTCCGCATGCGTAAAGCCGCCGTCGTAGCGCCAGATCGCATTGTGATGCTCGAAGCCGACCCACAGCCGCCCGGTGGCGGGATCGCGCGCGAGCGATTCCGAATCGCGGTCGCGCTTGCGCCATCCGCTGCCCGGCCCACCGGGCAGGTCGCCATAGGCGAGCGCGTGCGGGCGCAGGTTCGCGCCCATGCGGAAGCGCACGATGTTGCCCGCGTCGCTCAGCAAGGTGAATTGGTCGCCATCGACCTGGATCGCGGAGAAGCCGCCGAACGCCCGGTCGTCGCTCGCGAGCCGCAGCCCGCCCAGATAGACGAGCGCGCCCGCGCCGCGCACCGCCGGGTCGGCGCTCAGCGCCACCGGCGTCGCGCGCATCGGTGCGCTGTGGCCCAGCACCAGCCGGACCTGCTCGTCCGAGGTCGAAAGCGGCAGCAGCGCAAGGGTGGAGAGCAGCAGCGGGAAGCGCATTGGCGCCCTCATAGCGGCTCGCCCCACGTCCGCCAGCCTTCGAAAGATGAACGCCAGATGACCGGGCCGTTCAGCAACGAATCACCGGAACTCCGCCAATGGTGAACCCGTTGTTTGCGTAATCTGCCCTCCGGTAGCGTATCGAGGGCCTGGGCCGGTCCCACGGGGCCGGCCCTTCGCATTTTCAGTACATGTGCTGGCCGCCGTTGATCGACAGCGTCGATCCGGTGACGAACCCCGCGTCCTCCGAGCAGAGGAACGCCACGCCGCGCGCGATCTCGCTCGCCTGGCCCAGCCGGCCGACGGGGATCTTGGCGACGATCTTCTCGAGCACCTCGGGCGGCACTGCGGCGACCATATCGGTGTCGATATAGCCCGGCGCGATCGCGTTCACCGTCACGCCCGCGCGCGCGCCTTCCTGCGCCAGCGCCTTGGTGAAGCCGTGGATGCCCGATTTGGCCGCGGCATAGTTGACCTGGCCATATTGGCCCGCCTGGCCGTTGATCGACCCGATGTTGACGATCCGCCCCCATTTGCGGCTGCGCATGCCCGGGAAAGTCGCGTGCGCCATGTTGAAGCAGCCGCCCAGGTTGATGCGGATCACGTCTTCCCACATCTCGCGCGTCATCTTCAGGATCGTGCCGTCGCGCGTGACGCCGGCATTGTTGACCACGACGTCGACCGGCCCGAGATCGGCCTCGACCTGCGCCACGCCCGCCGCGCAGGCGTCGAAGTCGCCCACGTCCCACTTGTACGCCTTGATCCCGGTGCGTTCGGTGAAGTCGCGCGCCTTCTCGTCGTTGCCGGCATAGTTCGCCGCGACCGTCATCCCCGCATCCTTGAGCGCGAGGCTGATCGCCTCGCCGATGCCCCGGGTCCCACCCGTCACGATCGCCACGCGTGCCATGCCGTCCTCTCCTTTGTCCGTTTGCCTGACGCTAGGGCAGACAGGGGTGGTTACTCAAGCGGCCCGATAGAGATTCGGAACCGAAGCGCGCGCCTAGAAGTGGATTGTGACAAGTAGAAGTGGCTGTTCACTCGATCCAGCCGCGCAGCTCGCGCGCCAGGATGGTGCGCAGCATCGCGATTCCGCCCTCGCTGGCGTTCAGGCACGGCAGATAGGCGAAGTCGGCACCGCCGGCCTCCATGAAGGTCTCGCGCCCGCGGATCGCGATCTCCTCGAGCGTCTCGACGCAATCCGCCGAGAAGCCCGGCGCGACGATCGCCACGCGCCTGGCGCCCTTGCCCGGCAGTTCCGCCAGCACCCTGTCGGTCGCCGGCTCGAGCCATTTCGCCCGGCCGAAACGCGACTGGAAGGTGACGGTCAGCTCGCGGCCGAGCGCTTCGCTCAGCAGCCGCGCCGTCTCGTGGCAATGGTCATGATAGGGATCGCCGAGCAGCCGCGTCCGCTCGGGCATGCCGTGGAAGCTGGCCAGCACTGCGTCGGGCGCGAAGTCGAGCGCGGCCAGCGACGCCTCCACGCTCGCCTTGAGCGCCTCGATATAGGCCGGGTCGTCGTAATAGGGCGGCAGCGTGCGCAGCGCCGGCTGCCAGCGCATGCGCGCGAGCGCCGCAAAGGCGCGGTCGTTGGCGGTTGCGGTGGTCGCCGCGCAATATTGCGGATAGAGCGATGCGATCAGAATGCGCTCGCATCCGGCCTGCTTGAGCGCCTGCACCCGATCGGCGATCGCCGGCCGGCCATAGCGCATCGCATAGTCGACGGTCACGTCGGGCCCGAACGCCCCCTGCAGCGCCGCCGCCTGCTCGCGCGTGATCGCGGCGAGCGGCGACCCGTCCTCGCGCCATACCTGTTTGTAGGCATGCGCCGATTTGGCCGGCCGCGTCCGCAGGATCACGCCGCGCAGGATCGGCTGCCAGGCAACCGCCGGGATCTCGATCACTCGGCGGTCGGAGAGGAATTCGGCCAGGTAGCGCTTCACCGCGCGCGGCTCGGGCGCGTCGGGCGTGCCCAGGTTGACCAGCAGCACGCCGATCCGCGGCGCGGGGTTCAGGGGAGCGTTCATTCCATGTCCGAGAGCAAGGGCAGCCGGCGAAAGCGCACGCCGGTCGCGGCCTGGAGGGCGTTGGCGATCGCCGGGGCCACCGGCGGCACCGCCAGCTCGCTCGCGCCGCCCGGCTCGGCGACGCTCGGCACGATCTCGACGGTGATGTCGGGCGAATCGGCGAGGGTCGGCAGCCCCAGCTCGCTCCACTGGCGCACGTCGGCGACATTCTCGGTGAAGCCGGTCGAGCAGCCCGTCGCCGCCGCCAGCCCGAAGACCAGCCCGCCCTCGATCTGCTGACGCACCAGGTCGGGGTTGACCACGCGCCCGCAATCGACTGCCGCGACCAGCCGCTCGACCTTCACTCGCCGGTCGCCCGTCAGGCTCGCTTCCGCCATCACCGCGATGTGCGATCCGCGCAGGCTGTGGCAGGCGATCCCCTGGCCGCTTCCCGGAACGCCGCCCTGCCAGCCGCCGAGCTGCGCGGCGAGCTGCAGGCAGCGCGCGAGCCGCGGCTGGCTGGCCAGCATCGCCATGCGGAACGACACCGCCTCCTGCTCGGCGACATGCGCGAGCTCGTCGATGAAGCTTTCGGTGAAGAAGCAGGTGTAGCTGTGCGCGCCCGAGCGCCAATAGCCGGTGGGGATCCCGATCTCGGCCGGATGATGGTCGATCGCGAGATTGGGAATGGCATAGGGCGGCAGCGCGCCGTCGATCGCGGCGCGGTCGCCGCTCCCACGCAGCGCCATCGCGGCGCCCACCAGCCCGTCGCCCGCGAGCAGCCGCTCCGAAAGCTCGCGCCCGCTGTTCGGCGCCGCGATCTTGGCGAGCCAGCCGGTGAGCCGCCCCGCCTGATCCAGCTTGGCGGTGAGCCTGCCCGCCGCGGCGGTCCGGTAGCGGTCCTGGCGGAACTCCTCGCCGCGCGGCCAGACCAGCTGCACCGGCCGCCCGATCCGCTGCGCGAGCAATGCCGCCTGCGCCGCACCGTCCTGCTCGAGCCGCGCGCCGAACGATCCGCCCGCCAGCGTCGGATGGATCGTCACATCGGCTTCGCTCAAGCCAGCCGCGCGCGCCGCCGCCGCCCGGGCGAGCCCCGGCGCCTGGGTCGGCAACCACAGGCTCAGCCGCCCGTCGACGATCTGCGCAGTTACCGTCATCGGCTCGAGCGGCGCGTGCAGCGCCAGCCCGACGCGATATTCCGCCGCCACCACGCGGGCGCCCCGGAAGTCGGCGGCGAGATTGCCGGCCTTGGCGAGCCGCGCGCCCTTGCCGTCGAACGCCGCGCTCAGCGCCGCTTCGATCGAATCGTCGTTGATCACGTCGCTCGGCGTGCGGAAGCGCGGGCGCATCGCATCGAGCGCGCGGTCGGCCGCCCACCAGTTGCTCGCCACCGCTGCCACCCATTGGTCGGTCGTCACCACCGCGAGCATGCCGGGGATCTTGTCCCCCTCGGCGCGGTCGATCCGGGCGAGCCGGGTGTCGCCGATCGGCCCCTGGCGGATCGAGGCATAGACCATGTTCGGCAGCCGCACGTCGCCCGCGAACACCGCGGTACCGTCCACCTTCGCCGGCGCGTCGAGCCGCGGCAGCGGCTGGCCAAGCAGCCGCGGCCCGGCGTTGCGCAGCGGCACGTCGCCCGGCACGCGCTCGTCCGCCGCCTCGGCCGCCAGCGCACCGAAGCCGAGCTTCTGCCCGCCGTGGAGCACCATGCCGTCCCCGGTCGTGCACTCCTCCCAGTCGACGTCCCAGCGCCGCGCCGCCGCCTTGCACAGCAACGCTCGCGCCGCCGCGCCCGCCTGCCTGAGCTCGCCCGTGAAGTTGCGCACCGAAGTCGATCCGCCGGTCAGCATCAGCCCGCTGCTCCGGATGTGGCGCGCGCGCAGCCGATCGGGCATCTCGCCGAACGCGGCCTCGAACAGCGTCTCGGCGGCGAGCGCATTGGCGTAGAGCGGATTGAGGGGCGCGGGCTCGACTCCGACCAGCTTCCAGTCAGCCCCGAGCTCGTCGGCCAGGATCTGCGGCAGCGCCGTATAGACGCCCTGCCCCTCTTCGCACTGCGGCACCGCGACGGTGACGTGCCCGTCGGTGCCGATCTTGAGCCAGGCGCCGAACAGGTTCTCGTCCGCGTCGGCCGTGAGGTTGGGCGGATAGGTCCGCGGCCAGGCGGCCCAGGCGACCAGCAGCCCCAGCCCGGCGCCACCGCCGATCAGCAGCGTGCGGCGGTCGATCTTCGCTCGGAGGTGCGCGGCCATCGCCCCGCTCTATCGCGCTCCGCCCCGCTGCGCCAGCCGCCCTGCCCGATCCGTTTCGTCTTGGGTTTGCCGCGCGGCTGCTCTATCCCCGCCGCACACCACCGGGGAACCGATCGACGTGCCAACAGACTTCCTCGCCGCAGCCGCCGGCCATATCCGCTTCCAGGATCTGGGGCTCAATCCGGTCGCGCTGTCGCTCGGCTTCTTCGACATCAAATGGTATTCGCTGGCCTATATCACCGGCATCCTCATCGGCTGGTGGTATCTGCTCAAGCTGCTCGCCCAGCCCGGAGCGCCGATGGGCCGCCGCCATGCCGACGACCTGGTCTTCTACGCCACGCTCGGCATCATCCTCGGCGGCCGGCTCGGCTATGTGCTCTTCTACGCGCCCGACATGTTCCTCAAGCCGCTGCGGCTGATCCAGCTCTGGGAAGGCGGCATGTCGTTCCACGGCGGCGTGATCGGCACCACCATCGCGATCATCCTGCTCGCGCGGCGCCAGGGGCTCAACTGGCTGCGCATCCACGATTATGTCGCCTGCTGTGCGCCCTTCGGCCTGTTCTTCGGCCGCCTCGCGAACTTCGTGAACGGCGAACTCTGGGGCAAGCCGACCGACGTTCCCTGGGCGATCGTCTTCCACAACACCGTGCCCACCGGCGTGCCCGAGCCGGCGCGCCATCCGAGCCAGCTCTACGAGGCGGGGCTCGAGGGGCTGCTGCTCTTCGCCGTGCTCTGGTTCTTCTTCTGGCGCACCAATTCGCGCTATCAGCCCGGCAAGCTCGTCGGCATCTTCCTGCTCGGCTATGGCCTGTGCCGCTTCTTCGTCGAGTTCTTCCGCGAGCCCGACCAGCAGTTCGCCGGCACCTTCCTCGCCAACACGATCCACATGGGCCAGATCCTCTGCCTGCCGATGATCGCCGGCGGCATCTATCTGATCGCCACCGCCAAGGGCCGCCGCCAGCGCGTCGAGCCGATCGCCGGATCGGAGAGCGTGGCGTAACTTCGCTCCCCTCCCGCTTGCGGGAGGGGCCGGGGGAGGGCATGTGGACTGCGTGCCCAAGACAGCCCCTCTCCTGACCCCTTCCGCAAGCGGGAGGGGAATATGACCGACAACCCCTTGTCCGCCGCACCGGGGGAAGCCGCGCAGAACGCGTCCGAATCCCATCTCCCCGAGCGCCTCGCCCGCGCGATCACGCTCGCCGGGCCGATCCCGCTGTCGCAGTTCATGGGCGCGGCCAACGCGCATTATTACGGTACGCGCGATCCGCTGGGCGCGCGCGGCGACTTCACCACCGCGCCCGAAATCAGCCAGATGTTCGGCGAGCTGATCGGCCTGTGGCTGGCGGACCTGTGGGACCGCGCCGGCCGCCCGGCCGCGCGCTATGTCGAGCTCGGGCCGGGCCGCGGCACGCTCGCCGCCGATGCGCTGCGGGCGATGGCCAAGGCCGGCTTCACGCCCCCGGTCGATCTGGTCGAGACCAGCCCCGTGCTCCGCGCCGCCCAGGCCGAGCGGCTGCCCCAGGCCGAATGGCACCTCGACCTGGTCGGGCTCCCCGACGACGCGCCTTTGCTCGTCGTCGCCAACGAATTCTTCGACGCGCTGCCGATCCGCCAGCTCGTCGCGACCGCCCAGGGCTGGCGCGAGCGGCTCGTCGCCTGCCAGGACACTTTGTTCCTGCCGATCGCCGGCGACCGCAGCTTCGACATGATCATCCCGCCCCAGCTCAAGGACGCGCCGCCGGGCTCGATCCTCGAGACCTCGCCGGCCGGCGTCGCGGTGCTGCGCGCGCTTGCCGCGCGGCTGCTCGCGCAGGGCGGCGCGGCGCTGGTCATCGACTATGGCTATATGGGGCCCGCGATCGGCGACACGCTCCAGGCGGTGCGCTACCATCGCTATGCCAATCCGTTCGAGGCGCCCGGCCAGGCCGACCTCACCGCGCACGTCGATTTCGCCACCTTGAAGGAAGCCGCCGAGGCCGAGGGGCTCGTGGTCCACGGCCCCGTGACCCAGGGCGAGTTCCTGACGCGCCTCGGCATCGCCGAGCGCACCGCCAGCCTCTCGCTCGCCGCCCCCGACCGCGCCGCCCAGCTCGCAACCGATCGCGAGCGGCTCGTCGCGCCCGATCAGATGGGCGACCTGTTCAAGGTCATCGCGCTGACCGCCCCCGGCTGGCCCGTGCCCGCGGGGTTCGCATGAACGTCCGCGACGCCACCCCCGCCGACCTGCCCGCGATCGACGCGATCTTCCGCGAAAGCTTCGCCGCGACCTTCGCGCATCTCTACAAGCCGCACGACCTCGCCACTTTCTTCGCGCGCTTCACGCCCGAGGCATGGGCCGCCGAGCTCGCCGACCCTGCGCTCGCCTTCCGCATCGCCGAGGACGCACAGGGCCCCTTCGGCTATTGCAAGCTCGGCCCGGTCACGCTGCCCGCCACCCCTGCCGGCCCTGCGCTCGAGCTGCGCCAGCTCTACCTGCTCGAGCGCGGCAAGGGCACGGGCGCGGCCCAGGCGCTGATGCAATGGGCGCTCGACACCGCCCGCGCGCGCGGCGCCGGCGAGCTGTGGCTCTCGGTCTATATCGACAACCACCGCGCCAAGCGCTTCTACCAGCGTTACGGTTTCGAGGATCAGGGCCCCTACACGTTCATGGTCGGCGATCACGAGGACGAGGACCGATTGATGCGGCGGATGCTATGAGCCAGGTCGAAACGCTCCAGGCGCGGGCGCTCGCCGGCGTGCCCCACGGCTTCCTCGGCCGCCGCGGCGGCGCCTCCACCGGCGTGGTCGCGGGACTCAACGTCGGCTTGGGCTCTGCAGACGATCCCGCGCTGATCGCCGAGAACCGCCGCCGGGCGGTCGAGGCGGTGCTGCCGGCCGCGCGGCTGGTCACGGTCTTTCAGGTCCATTCGGCCGACGCCGTGACAGTGATCGAGCCTTTCGACGATGCGCTGCGCCCCCGCGCCGACGCATTGGTCACCGACCGGCCCGGCCTCGCGCTCGGCATCCTCACCGCCGACTGCGCGCCCGTCCTGCTCGCCGACCGCGAGGCCGGCGTCGTCGCCGCCGCGCACGCCGGCTGGAAGGGCGCAATCGGCGGCGTCACCGATTCGACCATCGCCGCGATGGAGACGCTGGGCGCGCGCCGCGAGCGGATCGCCGCTGCCATCGGCCCCTGCATCGCGCGCGCCAGCTACGAAGTCGACGCAGGCTTCTTCCGCCGCTTCGCCGAGGAAGACCCCGCCAACGAGCGCTTCTTCACCGAGGGAAGCCGCGAGGATCACTGGCAGTTCGACCTCGAAGCCTATGTCGCGCACCGCCTCGCCGAAGCCGGCGTGCGCACGATCGAGATGCTGGGACAGGACACCTACGCGCAGCCCGACCGTTTCTACAGCTTCCGCCGCGCCACCCACCGCGGCGAAGCCGACTATGGCCGGCAGATCTCGATCATCGGCCTCGGCTAGCTTCGCGCGGCCATATAAGTGCGGATCGCCTTGGCGACCGAGGCCATCACCTTGGTGCGATTGGGCACTGCGTCGGGCCCGGAAACCAGCAGCTGATCGATCGTCCGGTTGGTGATGAACTCCGCTTCGATATAGGCGGCGACGCATTTCTTCGGTCGCGTGGTGTTACCCAGCGCGGCGTCGCGCAGCACGCCCATCGCGCCCGGCCCCGATTGCGTATCGGGCTTCACGCCGCGGTCGCGCGCCTGGGGATGGATCGCCCGCATTCCCGCGATCAGCCCCGCGTGCACTGCCGTAGCAAAGGCCTTGTCCTCGGCCTCGTTGCTGTTGCCGTTGGCCGCCGCCGCATAATAGGTCTCCGCGCCCTGCGCGCTGGGCGCACCCCCGTTGAAATGCAGGCAGACGAAAGCCTCGGCCTTGCTGCTGCCGGCCAGCGCCGCCCGCTGGGCGATACCGACATTCACGTCGGTGGTACGCGTCATCACCACATTGATGCGCTGCCCCGCCGCCTTCGCCTGGCGGATCAGTTCGTCGCGCAGGATCAGGCAGAAATCGAGCGCCAGCTTCTTCTCCTTCACGCCCGATGCGCTGATCGCGTTGTTGGGCGAGCTGCCCCCCAGCGGCGCTTCGCCGCCATGCCCGGGATCGAGCACGATCGTGCCGATGTCCGTGCCCCCCGAGCTCGCCGCACCCGCGCCTGCACCGGCGTCGAGCAGCGTCGCCGCCTCGGGCACCAGGCCCAGGACATCGTCCGCATAGCCTGGCTTGGGCGTATAGATCGGCCCGATGAAGCGGATATAGTCGGCAGGCGTCGCGACGTGCGTCTCCCAGCCCGAATAGGGCGCCCGGCCGATGAACGCCCAATAACCCGCGATGAAATTTTCGAGCGTCGCGAATTTGCAATAGGCGTCCTGCCCGTCATGCGCGTTGTAGAGCACACGCGTCGCAAACAGTCCCATCTCGGGTCGCCACTTGAGGCCGCCGAAGTTATAATGAAGCTTGGCAAGATCCGAAGTACCGCGCCCGCTTTCGAGCAGCCATTGCGCCAGCGTGACAGGCTTCAGATGCGGATATCGAATGGTTTCACCGGCATAGACTTGTGCCAGCCGCGAAATCAGAGGCTCGTTCGGCATATGCGCCCCCCATGAGATCATTCCATCATACTGTGTTTTCTATTGCTCCGGAAGGCGGGGGTCGTTGCCGGCCATTCGGATGCGGGGGTGCAACGCGCAGCCCAATTGGTTACAGGCGTAACCAACTAACGCGAATTGGAGAGGCTGAATGACCGACGAAACCGAAGCCGAGCTGTCCGGCGGCACTCCGCGGCGACGCCCCAAGCCGGCGATCGACACGGTCGGCGAGCGCAAGCTCAAGCCCGCGACGCTGATGATGGGGCACGGCTATGATCCGATGCTCTCCGAGGGTTCGCTCAAGCCGCCGATCTTCCTCACCTCGACCTTCGTCTTCCCCAATGCCGCGGCGGGCAAGCGCCACTTCGAGGGCGTCACCGGCAAGCGCCCGGGCGGTGCCGAGGGGCTGGTCTATTCGCGCTTCAACGGCCCCAATCAGGAGATCCTCGAGGATCGCCTGTCGGTTTGGGAAGAGGCCGAGGACGCGCTCGCCTTCTCGTCGGGCATGTCGGCGATCGCCACGCTCTTCCTGTCGATGGTCAAGCCGGGCGACACGATCGTCCACTCGGGCCCGCTCTATGCCGCGACCGAGACGCTGATCGCGCGCATCCTCGGCCGCTTCGGCATCCACTGGCTCGACTTCCCCGCCGGCGCCACCCGCGAGGAAATCGACGCGGTGCTGAGCAAGGCCGCGACGGGCAATGTCGCGCTGATCTATCTCGAATCGCCCGCCAACCCCACCAACGCGCTGGTCGATGTCGAGGCCGTGGCCGCGAGCCGCGACGCGATCTTCAAGAACGGCACCAGGCCGCCGATCGCGATCGACAACACCTTCCTCGGCCCCCTGTGGGCCAAGCCGCTCCAGCAGGGCGCGGACATCGTCGTCTACAGCCTCACCAAATATGCCGGCGGCCATTCGGACCTCGTCGCGGGCGGCGTGCTCGGCTCGAAGGAGCACATCAACACGATCCGGCTGATGCGCAACACGATCGGCACGATCTGCGACCCCAACACCGCCTGGATGCTGCTGCGCAGCCTCGAGACGCTCGAGCTGCGCATGTCCCGTGCGGGCGAGAATGCCGCCAAGGTCTGCGAATTCCTGCGCACCCACCCCAAGGTCGAGCATGTCGGCTATCTCGGCTTCCTCGAGGAAGGTTCGCGCCAGGCCGACATCTACAAGCGCCACTGCACCGGCGCGGGCTCGACCTTCTCGCTCTATCTGAAGGGCGGCGAGAAGGAGGCCTTCGCCTTCCTCGACAGCCTCAAGATCGCCAAGCTCGCGGTCTCGCTCGGCGGCACCGAGACGCTCGCCAGCCACCCCGCGGGCATGACGCACCTCTCGGTCCCCGATGCGCGCAAACAGGCGCTCGGCATCACCGACAATCTGGTGCGCATCTCGATCGGCGTCGAGGACGCCGACGATCTGATCGCCGACTTCGAGGAAGCGCTGAAGGCGGTGTGAATGCGCTCCCCCTCCCGCTCGCGGGAGGGGACGCTCACCGTCGGGTCAGGTCACGTATCCGCCCCAGCGCCGGCGGCGTCACCGCCTCGCCCCGCCCGAGGTAACGCTCCAGCGCCTCCAGGTCGGTCATCCCCAGCACCGGATCGGTCCCCGCGGCGAAGCTGGTGAAGCCGTCGCCGCCGTTCGCCAGGAAGTTGCTCACCGAGACGCGATAGACACGCTCGTCCACGATCGGCTCGCCGTTCAGCCGCGGGTCGATCACGCGCTGCCCCACCGGCCGCCCCAGGTCGAAGCCATAGCTGAACCCGCGCGAGACCAGCAGCAGCGACTGTCCGCCCGCCTTTCCCTCGTCGAACTGCTGCTCGAGCACGGCGCGCAGCTGGCGCCCGGTCATGCGCAGCACCGTCAGGACGTTGCCAAAGGGCTGGACGGCATAGATATCGCCGAAGGTCACTGTGCCGTCGGCGCGAGTGTTGAGGTCGGCGCGCACGCCGCCGGGGTTCATGAAGGCGATCTCGGCGCCGCCCGCCTGCGGATCGACGGTCGCGGCGAGCTGGGCGTCGGCGATGAGATTGCCGAGCACCTGCTCCTTCATGTCGTCGGTGTCGCGCAGCGCCGGCGCGGTCAGCCGCCCCACCGGCCGCTCGGCGAAGCGCTTGGCCGCCTCGGCATAGCGCGCCACCAGCGCCGCGACGCGCGGCTCGGGCGAAAAGCGCGGATAGGCGTCGGTCGCCTCGGCCTTGACCTTGCTCGTCGCGAAGCTCTCGCTCTGCACGATCACATTGTCGGCGTGCTTGGCCACGACGCGCCCCGCGACGGGATCGACGTCGAGCGTGATGTCGGTCAGCAGCGTGCCGCCATAGCCCGCGCTGGTCAGCAGGAAGGGCCGGCCAGGGTCCACCGTCCCATAGTCGCAGATATAATCCTCGTGCGTATGGCCCGAGACGACCAGGTCGACGCGCGGATCGAGCCGCTGGAGGATCGGGAAGATGTCACCCGTCATCCCGTCGCAGCCATGCGCGTTGAAGCCGAGCTTGGAATAGCCGCCCTGGTGGATCAGCACGACGATCGCGTCCGCGCCCTCGGCCTTGAGCTTGGGCACCAGCGCGTTGACCGTGTCCGCCTCGTCCTCGAAGCGCAGGCCGGCGATGCCCGAAGCCATCACCAGGCTCGGCGTGCCCTTCAGCGTCATGCCGATGAAGGCGACGCGCACCTGCCGCCGTCCGCTGCCGAAGGTGCGGATGCCATAGGCGGGGAAGAGCGTTCCGCCCTGCGCCGTCGCGACATTGGCCGAAAGATAGCGGAAGCGCGCGCCTTCGAACCGGTCGAGCGCGCAGGGTTCGCGCTGGGTGTTCTTGGCGCAGCCCCCGTCCTGCAGCCGCTTCAGTTCCTGCTGGCCGCGGTCGAATTCGTGGTTGCCGACGGCGTTGAAGTCGACTCCGACCAGGTTCATCGCTGTGATCGTCGGCTCGTCGAGAAACAGCGAAGAGGCGAGCGGGCTCGCGCTGGTCATGTCGCCGGCGGAGACCACCACCGAATTGGGATAGCCCCGCCGCAGCGTCGCCACTGCCGTCGCCAGCCACGCCGCGCCGCCCGCGGGCACCTGCACTTCGCCGCCGCCCGCGGCCGACGCCGCGATGGCGAGCTTGGGCGGTTCGAGATGGCCGTGGAAATCGTTGAACGCGACGATCTTGACGCGCACCGGCCCCGCCGCGGCACTGTCCGCCCGCGGCGAGACGCCGTGCCCCGCGCAGCCGGCGAGTGCCGCCGCTGCCACCAATCCGACCAGGAACCGCATCGCCCATCCTCCGTTCGCCGCCCGCGTGGCGCGAAGATGTTACAAGGCGATTTCCGCGCGCGGCTCAAGCGCCGCGATCAGTTCCAGAGCTGCGCGCGATAGGCTTCGAAGCAACGCTCGCCGCATTTGAGCCGGATCAGCGCGCCTTCCGCCATTGCCGTCGCGCGGCGCGGGTCTTCCTCCACTGCCGGGCGGATCGCCTCGCGGTTCCAGTCTGCGCTGTGCTTGACGTCGAGCACTGCATGGAGCGTGAAATAGCGCGCCTCCTTCGGCGTCAGCCCGACGCGCTGCAGCCCTTCGGCGACCAGCGCCGCGCGCCCCGGCGCAGTCAGCTCGATCACGCCCAGCGCGCCGACCGAATGCCAGGCATAGCGCCGCTGCGTCGCCATCGCGGTCATCGCATTGGCCAGCGCCAGGCTCTCCCACACGGTATTCTCGATCACCGGGTCGACGCGCAGCGTCTCGACCAGCGCGTCGAGCATCGGCCCGTGCATGCCCTTGGCCGTGCCGTGCCCCATCTCGTCCCAATAGTTGCGCGCAAGCTCGAGCTTGGGCCGTACCGGCAGCTTGACCTGAGTCATCGCGACAAGGTCGTCGAACCCCGCCTCGCCCGCCGCCTCCTGCTCGAAGAACCAGCGGAGCTGGTCGCGGTCGGCAGCCTCGGCGAGCCAGGGGAAAAGCGGGTCGCCCTGTCCCGGCCCCACTTCCTTCAGCCCCTCGAACCAGGCGATGAAGCCCTCTACGTCGGTGGGAGCCGCCGCCGCTTCGTCGGCGACTTCGGCGCGAAGCTCCTCGAGGAAGGCGCCCTCCAGCCGCTGCATCCGGATGTCGCGCTCGAACTGGCGCTGCCAGTCTTCGCTCGGGAATCCCGGCTCGAGCCGCTCGCGATTCCAGTGCGCGAGCCCGCGCTGGAAGCTGTCGGTCAGGAATTGCGACGACGGCGCGGCGCGCGCGTCGCTGGGGCGAGTAGCCATGCGTTCTTGTCTCCTGCTGCGCCGCAAAAACCGGCGGGCGAGCGGGATGGTTCCCGCCAAGCCATTGCAGGAGCGGGCGAACTCAGCCGATCAGCGGCTCGTCCATCGCCTCGTCGAGCTGGCGCAGGTCGCCCCCGCGCGTCTCGCGGCCGAACCAGGCGACCAGGCCCAGCGCGGCTACCGCGGGCGCGAGGATGATCGCCGCGGCGATCCCCATCGGCGGCACCAGCGCGACGATCGACAGTGCCTGCGCGAAGACGCCGCCGCCCTTGGTGCACGCCGCCACCCAACCGGTCGCCCGCCCGCGCACGCGCATCGGGAAGCTCTCGGCGGCATAGGGAAGCAGCATCGCGATGATGCCGTTCGATCCGACGATCAGCAGCGCCACCGGCAGCACCGGGCTGCCGCGCCCGCTCAGCTCGAGCCACATCACGCCGAGCAGCCCCAGCAGCGTCACTGCGATCGCCGAGACCAGCGACCATTTGGTGCTCCACCGGCTGTAGAGGAACGCCGCCACGAACACCGTGGGGAAGGCGATCAGCGCCGAAGCGGCCAGCAGCCGGCTCGTCACTTCTACCGAATAGCCCTTGCTCACCAGATCGGCGGGCAGCCACAGCAACAGGCCGAAGTTGATCAGGCCCCAGGAGATCGCCGCGATCGAAAGTGCGGCGAGCTTGCCGACCAGCTTCGCCCCGCGCAGCGGCGCATGGCTGGATTTCGCGGGGGCGGCGGCGGGCGCGGCGACGCGCTTCACGCTCGCACCGAACTGAGCCATCACCCGCGCCGCCTCGTCGCGCCGGCCGCGGGCGAGCAGGAACTTGGCCGATTCGGGAATGAAGGCGCCGAGCACCACCAGCAGCAGCCCGCTCGGCAGGTTGAGCAGCCACAGGATGCGCCAGCCGAAGGTCGGCTGGAGCAGCGCCGAGAAGCCGCTCGCGGCGAAATAGCCGCCGACCGCGCCCAGCCCGCCGACCAGCACCAGGCTCCAGCCGCGGTGCTTGCTCGGCATCATCTCGGCGAGCAGCGCATAGGTCACCGGCAGCATGCCGCCCGCCGCCGCACCCATCATGAAGCACATGCCGATGTTCCAGGCGAGGCTCGGCATCGCCCCGCAGATCGAGGTGCCGACGAACATCACTGCGGAGAGCAGGATCGATGCCTTGCGCCCGTAGATGTCGGCGATCACGCCCCAGACCACCGACCCGACCACCGTGCCGATCAGTGCGAAGAAGGGGACGAGCGAGACGGTCGCCTTGCCCACCTGATATTCGGCGACCATGCCGGGCACGGTGAATCCCAGCGATGCCGGCTTCATCACGTCGATCACCAGCGCGACGACCAGCACCGTCATCAGCCGCCAGTGCGCGAAACCGAGGTGCGCATCCTCGGGCGCGGCGATCTCGATCCCGGTCGTGGCGGTCCGGTGCGCGCCCACGCCGCGCGGCAGCAGCCCATAGGCGGCGACCGCCACCCCGAGGACGATCAGCCCCATGCCGGCGACCATGTCCCAACCCATCGGCATGCCGGCGAGCATGAAGTGCATGTCGCGGCCCATCAGGAACATGGGGATGTGCATCAGCACGCCCGCAGTCACCGCCGCGCAGCCCAGGACGAAGGCCCAGACCGCTTGGCGGCCCGCCAGTACGTTGTTCTGATTCACCATACCTCCGGGCTTCCCCCGCCCCAATTTCCTGTGTTAGCGCTAACGCAACGACAGCGCAGGTTCGAACCTGCCATAAAGGAGAGCAGAGTGAAGGGCAAAATGGCGCGGCGCCTGTTGGGCGCATCGATGCTGGCGACGGTGATGCTGGGGGCGCAGGCCCAGGCGCAGGAAGAGCAGAAGCAGATCCGGCTCGGCGACGCCGGCTATTTCGAGGCGCGCGGCGCCAATGTCCTCGTCTTCTCCAACTGGTACGACGGCCTCTTCGCCGACGCCAAGATCAGCGGCGTCGAGCTGATCCAGCAGGGCGATCGCATCGCCACCAACGGCGACGTCCGCCTCTCCGCCACGCCCGGCCAGTGGGACCCGATCGGCCGGCTGGTCGACCGCAAGGTCGATGCCGCGACGGGCACGATCGAGGCGCTGCTCGAATATCCCGAATACAACTTCCGCTACCGCGTCCGCGCCGAGCGCGCGGGCGAGGCGGTCAAGCTCGCCATCGTCCTCGACCAGCCGCTTACCGCGGCGCTCGCGGGCAAGGCGGGGTTCAATCTCGAGTTCGTGCCCTCGGCCTATTTCCACCGGAGCTTCCTGGCCGACGGCAAGGGCGGCGCCTTCCCCGTCTATCCGTCGAGCGACATGACCGCGGGCGGCGAGCGCAATGCCGCAAGCGGGCGCGACATCGGCCCCGGCGCCGAGCCGCTGCCGATGGCCACTGCCAGGACGCTGGTGCTCGCGCCCGAGGACCCCGCGCACCGCGTGCGGATCGAGGCGGCGACGGGCGATCTCAGCCTCTACGACGGCCGCAACCAGGCGCAGAACGGCTGGTTCGTCGTCCGCAGCCTGATCCCCGCCGGCAAGACCGGCCGCGTGCTCGAATGGACGCTCACCCCCAGCAGCGTGCCCGGCTGGCTGCGCGCGCCGGTGATCGGCCATTCGCAGGTCGGCTACACGCCCGCCCAGGCCAAGACCGCAGTCATCGAGCTCGACGCCAATGATTCGGTCAAGGGCGACGTCCGCCTGCTCCGCGTCACCGACAAGGGCGACACGGTCGAGGCCGCCGCCGGCGCGCCCAAGCCCTGGGGCAAGTATCTGCGCTACAATTACGCGACCTTCGACTTTAGCCAGGTCCGCGAGCCGGGCGTCTACCAGCTCGAATATGCCGGCCAGCGCACCGCCACCTTCCGCATCGGCGCGGACGTGTACGACGCCGCCTGGCACCCGAGCCTCGACGTCTATCTGCCCGTCCAGATGGACCATATGCTCGTCAACGAGGCCTATCGAGTCTGGCATGGCGACAGCCACCGCGACGACGCGCGCCAGGCGCCGGTCAACCACGAGCACATTGACCTCTACCGCCAGGGTCCGACCACCGACACCAAGTTCCAGCCCGGCGAGCACATCCCCGGGCTCAACGTCGGCGGCTGGCTCGACGCGGGCGACTTCGACATCCGCACCCAGACCCAATATGCCGTGATCCGCACGCTTGTCGGCATCTGGGAGGACTATAAGCCCACGCGCGACCAGACGCTGGTCGACCACGAGCTGCGCCACGTCGAGATGCACGTTCCCGACGGCAAGCCCGACCTGCTCCAGCAGATCGAGCACGGCACGCTCTATCTCGCCTCGATGTACGACGCGGTCGGCTATGCCGTGCACGGCGTGGTCGAGCCCAACGTCGCGCAATATACGCACCTCGGCGACGCCGCGTCCAAGACCGACGGGCTGGTCTACGATCCCAGCCTCAAATATGGCGAGCGCCGCGACGGCAAGAGCGGCACGCCCGACGATCGCTGGGTCTTCACCAGCAAGTCCAGCGCGCTCAACTATGGCTCGGCCGCCGCGCTCGCCGCGTCGAGCCGCGCGCTCAGGGGCTACAACGACGCGCTTGCCGACAAGGCGCTCAAGCTCGCCACCCAGGTGTGGAGCGAGGAGCACAGCCACGCGCCCAACACCTTCAGCCACGGCAACACCACCGGCGGCTGGCTGCCCGGCGAGGAATTCACCGCCGCGGTCGAGCTGCTCGCGACGACGAAGGACAAGCAATACGCCGCGCGCATTGATGCGCTGTGGCCGCAGATCGCCGAACGCTTCCCCTTCTACGCCCCGACCGCGCTCCAGGCGCTGCCCTTCATGCCAGCCGCCTATCGCACGAAGGTCGAGGCCGCGGTGCGCGCGCTCAAGGCCAATGGGACGAGCTTCACCGGACCCAACCCCTACGGCGTGCCGATCACCACCGGCGGCTGGGCGGGCAACGGCGCGGTGATCCAGACCGGCCTCACCGACTATGCGATCCACAAGGCCTTCCCGAAGCTCAGCGACGGCCAGGCGGTGTTCCGCGCGCTCGACTATCTCCACGGCACGCATCCGGGATCGAACCTGTCGTTCGTCTCGGGCGTGGGCACGCGCTCGAAGGAGATCGCCTATGGCAACAACCGCGCCGATTTCTCCTTCATCGCGGGCGGCGTGGTGCCGGGCGTGCTCATCCTCAAGCCCGATTACCCCGAGAACCGCGAGGACTGGCCCTTCTTCTGGGGCGAGAACGAATATGTCGTGAACATGAGCCCGAGCTACATCGAGCTCGTCCAGGCCGGAATCGCGCTGACGAAGAAATAGGCCGTCCCGTCATCCCCGTGCAGGTCCCCGCCTGCGCGGGGATGACGTTGCGGCCCGCCCATGCTCTAACCGCCGCATGCTCGCCCTCGCCCGCCGCGCCACCCTCGCGCTCGCCGCCTTCGGCCTCGCCGCCTCCCCGCTCGCCGCGCAGACCGCGTACGACAGCGTCGACCCGTTCATCGGCACCGGCGGCGAGGGCCACACCTTCCCCGGCGCGGTCGCGCCCTTCGGCATGGTCCAGCTCAGCCCGGACACCGACACCGGTTGCCAGATCCGCGACTGCTACGGCCATGCCGCCGGCTATCGCCACGACGACCCGACGATCCAGGGATTCTCGCACACCCATTTCTCGGGCGCCGGCCATTCGGACCTCGGCGACTTCCTCGTCATGCCCGCAGTCGGCGACACCGTGCCGCTCGAACCCGGCGACCCCGCCAAGCCCGGCTCCGGCTACCGCTCGCACTTCGACCATGCGACCGAGACCGCGCGCCCCGGCTATTACGCCGTTACCTTGGCAGACCCGAACATCCGCGCCGAGATGACCGCCGGCACGCGCGTCGGCGTCCACCGCTACGCCTTCCCCGCCGGCGCTCCCGCACACCTGATCCTCGACCTGCGCAGCGGCCTCTACAATTATCCCGGCAAGACGCTCTGGTCCTCGATCCGCCTCCGCCCGGACGGCGCGATCACCGGCGCGCGCGAAACCCGCGGCTGGGCACCGGCCCGGAAACTCTATTTCGCGATCCGCCCCTCCGCCCCGCTCACCGGCCACGCCTTCCTCAACCGCGAGGAGAATATCCCCTACAAGGGTTTCCAAGGCCCCGGCCGCGACCGCGACGATGTCGCCCAGCTCCAGGGCCGCGCGCTCGTCGCCCGGCTCGACTTCGGCGCGCTCCCGGCTCCGCTCGAGCTCAAGGTCGCGCTCTCGAGCGTCGACGAAGACGCCGCCCTCGCCAATCTCGACAGCGAGCCCGGCGATTTCGACGCGATCCGCGCCCAGACCCGCACCGCATGGGACCAGGCGCTGGCTGCGCTCGACATCGACGCCCCCGCGCCGATGCGCACCATGCTCTACACCGGCCTCTACCACGCGCTGATGGCGCCGAGCGTCTTCTCCGACGCCGACGGCCGCTACCGCGGGCCCGACGACCAGGTCCACCAGGCCCGGGGCTTCACTTTCCACTCGACCTATTCGCTGTGGGACACGTTCCGCGCCGAGCACCCGCTCCTGCTCCTCGTCCAGCCCGAGCGCCGCAACGCCGATTTCGTCAACTCGCTGCTCGCCAGCCAGGAGCACAGCCCCTTCGGCATCCTCCCCGTCTGGCAGTTCCACGGCCGCGAGACCTGGACGATGATCGGCTATCACGCCGTGCCGGTGATCGCAGACGCGTATCTCAAGGGCGTGCGCGGCTTCGACGGCACCCGCGCGCTCGACGCGATGGTCAGGAGCGCCACCTACGGCCCCTATGGCGGGCTCGACTGGTACCAGAAGCTCGGCTTCGTCCCCATCGACAAGGAGCCCGAAGCCGCCTCCAAGACCGTCGAATATGCCTATGACGACTGGACGATCGCCCGCATGGCCCGCGCGCTCGGCAAGCCCGAGGTCGCTGCGGCATTCGAGAAGCGCGCCGGCTATTGGCGCAACAGCTTCGACGCCAAGTCCGGCTTCCTGCGCGCCCGCAAGGCCGACGGGTCTTTCCGCACCCCCTTCGACCCCACTGCGATCAACTATGGCTCGGACTATACCGAGGGCAACGCCTGGCAATATTCGTGGTTCGTCCCCCACGATCAGGCGACGATGTTCCGCCTCCTCGGCGGCGACGCGGCGGCGGTGCGCAAGCTCGACGCGATGTTCGAGTTCGACAATTCGAAGCTCGACTACAGCCATGCCGAGGACATCGCCGGGCTGATCGGCCAGTACATCCACGGCAACGAGCCGAGCCACCATGTCGCCTATCTCTATGCCTTCGCCGGCCAGCCCTGGCGGACGCAGGAGCGGCTCGGGCAGATCGTCGAGAGCCAGTACAAGGCGGCGCCCGACGGCCTGTCGGGCAACGACGATCTCGGCCAGATGTCGGCCTGGCTGGTCTTCACCGGCCTCGGCTTCTACCCCGTCGCGCCGGGTTCGAACCAATATGTGATCGGTCGCCCCTTCGCGAACCGCGCCGCGCTCAACCTGCCGAACGGCAAGCGCTTCACTGTGATTGCGGAAAATCTGTCGGACGCCAACCGCTACATCGGCCGCGTCACGCTCAACGGCAAGCCGCTGCCACGCAGCTATATCACCCACGAAGAGATCACCGCCGGCGGCGAGCTGCGCTTCACCATGCAGGCGACGCCGAACAAAAGCTGGGCCACGTCCAGGGCCGCCCGGCCCTTCTCCGAAAGCACGGTGCGCTAGAGCGCAACCAAGCTCCCCTCCCTGAAAGGGAGGGGCTGAGGGTGGGTGCGCGGCCCACAGGGTCGCGCTCCCACGCAGCGGCAGGAGCCTCGCTTCGCTCGGCACCCACCCCTAACCCCTCCCTTTCAGGGAGGGGAAAGGAAATTCTAACCGTCCCCGACGCGCTCGATGTCCGCGCCCACCGCCTGCAGCTTCTCCTCGAGCCGCTCGTACCCGCGATCGAGGTGATAGACGCGGTTGACCTGCGTCTCGCCCTCGGCTGCCAGCCCGGCGAGGATCAGGCTCATCGATGCGCGCAGGTCGGTCGCCATCACCGGCGCGCCGACCAGCTTGCTCGGGCCGTGCACCACTGCGGTGCGCCCTCGCACTTCGATGTGCGCGCCCATCCGCGCCAGCTCGGGCACGTGCATGTAGCGGTTCTCGAAGATCGTCTCGGTGAGCACGCTTGCGCCCTCGGCCATGCACAGCATCGCCATGAACTGCGCCTGCATGTCGGTCGCGAAGCCCGGGAAGGGCGCAGTCGAGAGCGTCAGCGGCTTGAGGCCGTTGTCGGCGGCGATGCGGATCGCGCCCTGCTTCTCCTCGACGGTGACGCCAGCCTCGACCAGCGCGTCGAGCGTCGCGCGCATGTCCTCGGCGGCGGCGCCGACCAGCTCGACGTCACCGCCGGTGATCGCCGCGGCGCAGGCATAGCTGCCCGCCTCGATGCGGTCGGGCATCACGGCATAGGTCGCGCCGTGCAGCCGGTCGCGGCCCTCGATCTCCAGCGTCTCGGTGCCGATGCCGTCGATCGAGGCGCCCATCGCGACGAGCAGCCGGCACAGGTCGACGATCTCGGGCTCGCGCGCGGCATTGTGAAGCACCGTGCCGCCCTTGGCGGTGACTGCCGCCATCAGCGCATTCTCGGTCGCGCCCACCGACACGACGGGGAAGCGGAAGCGCCCGCCCGGCAGCCGTCCGCCCGGCGCGACTGCCTTCACATAGCCCGCGGTCAGCTCGATCTCGGCGCCCATCGCCTCGAGCGCCTTGAGGTGGAGGTCGATCGGGCGGTTGCCGATCGCGCAGCCGCCGGGAAGCGAGACGGTCGCCTCGCCCGCGCGGCCGAGCACCGGGCCGAGCACCAGGATCGACGCGCGCATCTTGCGGACGATGTCATAGGGCGCGACCGTCGACGTCAGCCGCCCGGCGCGAATCGTCATCACGCGCCCGAAGTCCTGCGGACGCGTCCCTTCGACTGCGGTCGAGGCACCCAGCTCGTTGAGAAGATGCCCGAAACCGTCGACATCTGCGAGACGTGGAAGATTTCTGAGAGTAAGGGGCTCATCCGTGAGCAGCGCGCAAGGCATCAGCGTCAACGCCGAGTTCTTCGCGCCCGAAATGGGGATTTTGCCTGAGAGGCGGTTGCCGCCGCGAATGAGGATCCGGTCCATGGCGGAGCTTCTAATGGCTGGTTGGAGCGGCGCAAGCGCGACGGACCGAGAAAACGGCTTGATCGATTTTAATGCATTGATTCCACAGCAATGCTTTGGACACGAACCGGGGGGTATGCGTGTCAGCTAGTTGCTTTGCGGACGTATTGAGTGAGCTCATCGAACTGACCTCGGGCGAACGCAGCGCTCTGGATCAGCTCGAGGAACGCCAGCGGCACGTGCGCCGCGGGGCGGTGCTTCAGCGCGAGAACGAGGCGGGGGGCGAGCTCTTCATCCTGCGCAAGGGCGTGATGATGAGCTATGTGCTGCTCGACGACGGCAGCCGGCAGATCCTGCGCTTCCATTTCCCGGGCGACATGCTGGGCGTCTCCAGCGCGATCTACCGCGAGGCGACCGAGACGCTGGCGGCGCTTTCGGACTGCGTGGTCTGCCCGTTCGACCGCGCCGTGCTGTCGCGGATCATGGTCGAGCATCCGCGCCTCGCCGCGATGATCCTGGTCTATTCGCAGATCGAGCGCGTCGCGCTCACCGATCGGCTTGCCGCGCTCGGCCGTACCAGCGCAAAGGCGCGCGTCGCCGCGCTGCTGCTCGAGCTGCGCAATCGCCTGCGCGCCACCGACAAGTGCATCGCCAACGTCTTCCCGCTCGGGCTGACGCAGGAGGAGATCGGCGACGCGACCGGCCTCACGGCGGTGCACGTCAACCGCATGCTCCGCCAGCTCGAGGAAGACGGGCTGATCGCGCGCGAGGCCGGCAAGGTGTCGCTCCTCGACGAACGCGCGCTCGCCCGCGCTGCTAACTACGTCAATCGCTACGAAGGCCTCGACCTCGACTGGCTGCCGAGAGCGACGGGCTAACCCATAAAACTCCCCTCCCTGAAAGGGAGGGGCGGGGGGTGGGTGCGCGTCCGCGCGCTCAAAAAGACTCAACAACTGCTCGTCAGAAAGCGCCGGTCGAGGCATCGAGCCTCGCGCGCCGCCCCCCCCTAAATCCCCTCCCTTGCAGGAGGGGAAATCCCGGGAGCCCTACGCCTTCTCCAGCGTGCACTGCAGCGGGTGCTGGTTCTGCCGCGCGAAGTCGATCACCTGGCTGACCTTGGTTTCGGCGACTTCATAGCTGAACACGCCGCACACCCCCACGCCGCGCTGGTGGACGTGCAGCATCACGCGCGTCGCCTCTTCCATGTTCATGCGGAAGAAGCGCTGGAGCACCAGCACCACGAACTCCATCGGCGTGTAGTCGTCGTTGAGCATCAGCACGCGGTAGGGCGTCGGCTTCTTGGTGCGCGTGCGCGTGCGCGTCGCCAGGCCGACCGACGGGTCGCGCCCGCCATTGTCGTCGTCGTCGCCGTCCTCGGCCATGCGGATTTCGTAGTGGGTGCGTTCAATCATCGCGGCTCAAAAATATGGGTTCGCCGGGAGCGAGGCAAGGCCGCGCACGCGCCACGCGGCGCGGAACTGCCCCGGTCCAAAACGAAAATTCCGCTTGGCCGATCCGGGCGCGAAAAGAAAAGGGCGGCCGCCGTAACGGCAGCCGCCCCAACTGTGCTTTCGCTCAGCGAAGATGCGTCAGGCGACGACCTTCGCCTTTTCGACCGCGACCGCGAAGCGGTTCGAGATCGGCTGCGCGGCGTCGCCGGCGAGCTTGAGGACCGCCTCGGTGTTCTTCGAGGTCTCGGCGACGTACGAATCGAACGCGCTGCGGACATAGTCGCTCTGCAGCTTGAAGAATTCGGTCGGCGACTTGACGGCGGCGAGCGTCTTCAGCGCGGCGGTCGCACTCTCGAACGACTTGCGGCTATACTCGGCGGCTTCCTGGCCGAGCGCCTCGAAGCCCTTGGCGGCGATGCGGCTCGACTCGACGACCGCCTCGAGGTTGCCCTTGGCGAACTCATTGGCTTCCTCGACCAGCTTGGTCGACTTCTCGACGGCGGCCTTGGTGCGCTCGTTGATGTCGGCGAAGAAGGCCTGGGCCTTGACGGTGTTGTTCTCGATCGTGGTTTCCATGGTGCGTGCTTCCTTGACGAGGGCCGGGGCGGCGACGTGCTCGATGGCCGCGGCGGCTTCGTTGACGGTTTCCGCGGCGGCTTCGATCGGCTCTGCCACGGTCTCGATGGTCGTTTCTGTTTCCTGCGACGCTGCCTCCAGGGCCGGGACCGGCTCGGGCGCAGGGGCTGGGACGTGCGTCTCGGCCTCGGCGACCGGCGCGGGCTTCTCAGCCGCGGCGGCGGCAGCTTCAACCTTGGGCGCGGCCTGCTTGCTGGCGCGCGCCGCAGGCTTCGGAGCGGCGGCGGGCTTTGCCGTGCCGGTCTTCGGTCCCTTGGTGGCCATGTGAGTCGGTCCCCTGGCTATTGCTGCATTGCAGCATGTATGCGGTCCCGCGCAGCTTTTCAAGGAAATTTGTGCATCGCAACAAAATTGCCATTTCCGTTACGGAAAGAGCCATTCTCTGCCACGAATTCGTAGCTTTACCGGACCCTGACATAGCTGCCCGGAGCATCGCCGAGCGCCTCCAGCTTGCCCTCGCCCGGCACGCGCGCGCCTTTGGCCGGCACCTTGGTCGAGTCGAGCCCGGTGATCCAGCCGATCCAGTCGGGCCACCAGCTCCCCTTGGTCTCGCGCGCACCCGCCAGGAACTCGGCGAGCGTGTCGACCTTCTCCTCATTGACCCAATACTGGTATTTGCCCGCCGCGGGCGGATTGACCACCCCGGCGATGTGGCCCGAGCCCGCGAGCACGAAGCGCAACGGGCCCTTGAAGTGGTGGGTGATCTTCCACACGCTCTGCGCCGGCGCGATATGGTCCTCGCGTCCCGCCTGGACATAGGCCGGCGTCGTCACCCGGCCGAGGTCGATCGGCGTCCCCGCGATCGACAGCGCGTTCGCCACCGCCAGCTTGTTGTCGCGATAAAGATCGGTGAGATAGCTCAGGTGCCAGCGCGCCGGCAGGTTGGTGACGTCCGAATTCCAGTGGAGCAGGTCGAACGGCGCATAGTCCTGCCCCATCAGGTAGTTGTTGGTGACGTAGTTCCAGATCAGGTCGCGCCCGCGCAGCAGGTTGAAGGTCGCGGCCATGTAGCGCCCGTCGAGGAACCCTTCGGCGCCCAGCGTGCGGATCAGCGCGAGCTGGTCGTCGTCGACGAACATCGACAGGTCGCCCGCCTCGGTGAAGTCGACCTGCGCCGTGAAGAAGGTCGCGCTCTTCACGCGGTCGGCTTGGCCCCGCGCCGCGAGCACCGCCAGCGTCGCCGCCAGCGTCGTCCCCGCCACGCAATAGCCGATCGCATGGACGCTGGGCACGTCCAGCAGCTCGCGCACCGTGTCGATCGCGTCGATCTGCCCGCGCTCGACATAATCGTCCCACACCACGTCCTTCATGGTGGCGTCGGCCGACTTCCACGAGACGACGAACACGGTCAGCCCCTGCTCTACTGCCCAGCGGACGAAGCTCTTCTCGGGGTTGAGGTCGAGGATGTAGAAGCGGTTGATCCACGGCGGGAAGATGACCAGCGGCGTCTCGATCACCTCGTCGGTCGCCGGTGAATATTGGATCAGCTCGTAGAGCGACGTGCGCTTGACCACCTTGCCGGGGGTCGTCGCCATGTTGCGCCCGACCTCATAGGCATTGGGGTCGGTCTGGGTCATCTGCCCCTTGGCGAGGTCGCCGAGCATGTTGTGGAGCCCCTTCAAGAGGCTCTCGCCCTTGGTCTCGACGATCTTCTCGAGCACCTGCGGGTTGGTCGCGGGGAAGTTGGTCGGGCTGATCGCGTCGATGAAGCCGCGCGTCGCGAAGCGGATCTGCTCCTTCTGCCTCGGATCGACGCCTTCCAGCGCGTCGACGCCCTTCAGCAGATGGTCGGCGACGACGAAATAGCTCTGGCGCAGGAAGTCGAACACCGGCTCCTCGCGCCACTGCGGCGCCTTGAACCGCCTGTCCTTCGCCTGTTCGGGGGTCTCCTCGAACGGCGCCGCATGGGCCGGATCGAGGAAGCGCTGCCACAGCTGGAGCGTGTCCGCCCAGAAGCCCGCGCCCGCGCGCACCGCCGCCGTGGGATCGAGCATCGCGCCGAACGCCTGTTTGGCGGCGCGATTCTCCACCAGGTCGAAGCCGTGCTCGAGCATCATCTGCTGTGCCCTGCCCAGCACCCAGGTCCAGTGCTGGAGGTCCTCCAGGCTCGGATTCGTCGGTGCTTCGGTCTCGGCCATGCGGGTCCTCGCTGTGAAGTTTTGCTTCTAACGCGCGACACGCCGTTCGTCATTCCAGATGACGCGGTAATGACGTACAACGCCCTGCGGCCTACACCGGCCGCTATCTCAAATTCAGCGAGAGGGACGATGTCCGAAGAATTCTACCGCATCAAACGCCTGCCCCCCTATGTCATCGCCGAAGTGAACGCGATGCGGGCAGCGGCGCGTGCGGCGGGCGAGGACATCATCGATCTCGGCATGGGCAACCCGGACCTGCCGCCGCCCGATCACGTGATCGAGAAGCTGTGCGAAGTCGCCCGCAAGCCCGACGCGCACGGCTATTCGGCGTCGAAGGGCATTCCCGGCCTGCGCCGCGCCCAGGCCAATTATTACGGTCGCCGCTTCGGGGTCGAGGTCGATCCCGAGACCGAAGTCGTCGTGACGATGGGGTCGAAGGAGGGGCTCGCCAGCCTCGCCACTGCGATCACCGCGCCGGGCGACGTCGTGCTCGCGCCCAATCCCAGCTACCCGATCCACACTTTCGGCTTCATCCTTGCCGGCGCGACGATCCGCGCCGTGCCGACGACGCCCGACGACGCCTATTTCGAGAGCCTCGAGCGCGCGATCGCCTTCACCGTGCCGCGCCCGTCGATCCTGGTGGTCAACTATCCGTCGAACCCGACCGCCGAGACCGTCGACATCGCCTTCTACGAGCGGCTGGTCGCCTGGGCGAAGGAGAACCAGGTCTGGATCATCTCCGACCTCGCCTATTCTGAGCTCTATTACGACGGCAAGCCGACCACTTCGATCCTCCAGGTCAAGGGCGCCAAGGACGTGGCGATCGAGTTCACCTCGCTCTCCAAGACCTATTCGATGGCCGGCTGGCGGATCGGCTTCGCGGTGGGCAACAAGCAGCTGATCGCGGCGATGACGCGCGTGAAGTCGTACCTCGACTACGGCGCCTTCACCCCCGTCCAGGCCGCGGCCTGCGCGGCGCTCAACGGCCCGCAGGACATCGTCGAGAAGAACCGCCAGCTCTACCACAAGCGTCGCGACGTGATGGTCGAGAGCTTCGCCCGCGCCGGCTGGGACATTCCCTCCCCGCGCGCCTCGATGTTCGCCTGGGCCCCGCTCCCGCCCGCGCTCGCGCATCTCGGCAGCCTCGAATTCTCGAAGCAGCTCCTCACCCATGCCAAGGTCGCGGTCGCGCCCGGCGTCGGCTACGGCGAGAACGGCGAGGGTTATGTCCGCATCGCCATGGTCGAGAACGAGCAGCGCCTGCGCCAGGCCGCGCGCAACGTGAAGCGCTACCTCCAGTCGATGGGCGTCAACGTCCCCGGCGCCAAGGCGGGGTGAGGCTTCATTGATTATTGGCTCCTGCTCGATTATGTAGAGCAGGCAAAGGTCATAGGTTCTCCTATGGTACGACAGCCCCCGCCGCTGCAACGGCGGGGGCTTCTTCGTTCGGGGGACGCGCTGCAACACGTCCCCCTCCCGTCGTGCTACTTGTGGCGCGCCACCTCGACTACCTTGAGGATCAAGGTAGCGAAGGCGAACAATACGCCAAGCAAGATGCACAGGTCGGCAAAGGTCATTGTGCACTCCTCCTTAGTACGACGGCGGGATTGCCGCCGCCGAAAGTTCTGCCTTGCGCCCTCGATCGTTACAATGCGGCCGACTTGTAGAGCGGGTCTCTACAAGGGATCTTGCACCCCGGTTGCACCCTGGGCATCCGCCGGCGATGACTCGCCCCGGCTTCCGCTTCTCCACGCGCTTCCGCGTCCGCTATTCCGAGATCGACGGGCAGAAGATCGTCTTCAACTCGCGCTATCTCGAATATGCCGATGTCGCGATGAGCGAGTTCTGGCGCTGGGCGGACCTCGCGGACATCGGCCCGGACTGGCAGGACGCCGAGTTCAACTATGTCCGCGCCACGCTCGACTACAAGCAGCCCTTCCGCCTCGACGACATGGTCGAGGCCTTCGTCCGCATCGAGCGGATCGGCACCTCGAGCATGACCCACCGGATCGAGCTCTGCCACGCCGACACCGGCGAGCTCCACGCCCAGGTCGAGCTGGTCAGCGTCCATGTCGACCTGGCGACGCGCCGGTCGAAGCCCATCCCGGAAACCGTCCGCGCCCGGCTGGAGGCGCTCGGCTGAAACCCACCCCCCGTCATCCCCGCGCAGGCGGGGACCCAGGAAGCAAGCGGCGTCCTGCATGGCTTCCGGACCCCCGCATGCGGGGAATGACGGGAAAACGAAGCTACTCCGCCGCTTCGGCGCGGTCGTCCTGCGCGTCCTCGGGAAGCGCCCAGAGCATGTCGCCCTTGCCCAGCACGCGTCCGTCGTGCGCCTGCACCGTCACCGGCGCGATCGGCTTGCGGTCGCGCGCGTCGACCAGGATCGGCGAGGCGGGCACGCAGGTTTCCCAGCGCTCGCCCCATTGGCGCAGCGCCACCATCGTCGGCAGCAGCGCATAGCCCTTGTCGGTCAGGCGATATTCGATCTTGCGCCGGTCGTCGGGGCAGGGCTGGCGCGCGAGGATGCCATGCTCGACCAGCCGCGCGAGCCGGTTGGCCAAGATGTTGCGCGCGATGCCCAGCTCGGACTGGAATTCCTCGAAGTGGTGCAGCCCGTTGAAGAAGCCGCGCAGGATCAGGAACGACCAGCGTTCGCCCATCGCTTCCAGTGCCGCGGGCAGGCTGCATTCGGCCGCCAGCTCGCGCAATGATTCCCTAAGTCCTGCGCCCATTGCTTCATCCTATCGCATTTTCGCAGCGAGCGGAACGGCGTAACGCCTTGCGCCGCAGCAAAAGTTTCTGCTTGCAACTGAATACCTGCCGATTTAAGTAGCTATTCGCAACTTGTTTGCAACTGGACCCTCCCCAGGAGACTGAAAATGACTCGCTTCCTTGCCGTCGCGGCAGCAGCCGCGACCATGATCGCGCTCACCCCCGCCCCCGGCTTCGCGCAGGGAGCGCGCGGCTATTATGCGGCGACGCCGGTGACCGCGCCCGAGAAGACCAGCCTCGTCACCCGCTCGACCGTGTGGAAGTGCGGCGACGGCGTCTGCACCGCGGGCAAGGCCAACACCCGCGATCCGATCATGTGCGAGCTCGTCGCGCGCGAGATCGGCCAGCTCTCGGCCTTCCGCGCCAACGGCAGCGATTTCGACGCCGAAGCGCTCGCCAAGTGCAACACCAAGGCGCGCTGATCTGAACGCGCGGGCCGCAAGCCTGTGTCAATTCGATCACACCGCCGAAAAACCGTTGCATTGCAGCAGCACGGGGCCCCATCTTAGGCTCCGTGCTGCGCCAGTATGAACTTGTAGACCGGGTCCTTTCCTACGACCCCCAGGCCGACGAGGCTCTGCTCAACCGCGCCTATGTCTTCTCGGTCAATGCCCATGGCACCCAGAAGCGCGCCTCGGGCGATCCCTATTTCAGCCATCCGATCGAAGTCGCGGGCATCCTCACCGATCTGAGGCTCGACGACGAGACGATCGCCACCGCGATCCTCCACGACACGATCGAGGACACCGTCGCCACGCCCGACGAGATCCGCCGGCTGTTCGGCGAGAATGTCGCGCGCATGGTCGACGGCGTCACCAAGCTCTCCAAGATCGAAGCGCAGACCGAGAGCGAGCGCGCCGCGGAGAACCTGCGCAAATTCCTGCTCGCGATGTCCGACGACATCCGCGTGCTGCTGGTCAAGCTCGCCGACCGGCTGCACAACATGCGCACGCTCCACTTCATCAAGAACGAGGAGAAGCGCCGACGCATCGCGCGCGAGACCATGGACATCTATGCCCCGCTCGCCGAGCGGATCGGCATGTACGAGTTCATGAAGGAGATGCAGACGCTCGCCTTCCGCGAACTCGAGCCCGAGGCCTATGAATCGATCACGCGCCGGCTCGACGCGCTCAAGGTCGAGGGCGAGGACCGCATCGCCAAGATCGCCTCGGGGCTCAAGCTGCTGCTCGCGCGCGGCGGCATCGACGCCGAAGTGACGGGGCGCGAGAAGCACCCCTATTCGATCTGGAAGAAGATGTCCGAGCGCCACGTCAGCCTCGAGCAGCTCTCGGACATCATGGCCTTCCGCGCAATCGTGAATACCGAGGAGGAATGCTATCGCGCGCTCGGCGTGATCCACCGCCGCTGGCCGATGGTCCCGGGGCGGTTCAAGGATTACATCTCGACGCCCAAGCGCAACGGCTATCGCTCGCTCCACACATCGGTGATCCATGCCGAGAACATGCGCGTCGAAGTGCAGATCCGCACCCGCGACATGCATGCCCAGGCCGAATATGGCCTCGCCGCGCACTGGGCGTACAAGCAGGACGCAGTGCGGCCGGACACCCAGGTGAGCTGGATCCGCGACCTGATCGAGATCCTCGAACACGCCGAGAGCCCCGAGGAGCTGCTCGAGCACACGCGGATGGCGATGTACCAGGATCGCATCTTCGCCTTCACCCCCAAGGGCGAGCTGATCCAGCTTCCCAAGGGCGCGACGCCGGTCGATTTCGCCTATGCGGTTCATACCGATCTCGGCGATCAGGCAGTGGGCGCCAAGATCAACGGCCGCGTCGTGCCGCTGCGCACCGAGATCGCGCAGGGCGACCAGGTCCAGATCCTCCGCTCCAAGGCGCAGGAGCCCCAGGCCAATTGGCTCGGCTTCGCGATCACCGGCAAGGCGCGCGCCGCGATCCGCCGCCACATCCGCCACAAGGAACGCGACGAGACCGTCAGGCTCGGCCGCAAGCTCTACGAAGACATTTTGCGCCGCCTGCCCACCCCTGCGGCCGAGAGCGCGCTCGAGGATGCGCTCAAGCGCCTCAAGCTCGCCGACGAGGACGCGCTGATGGAGGCGATCGCCCGCCGCCAGCTCACCGACGTGCAGGTGATGGAAGCGGTGATGCCCGGCTCGGCCGAGGGTGCCGAGGCCGCACCGCCGACGCAGAGCCAGGCGATCGACATCAAGGGGCTCACCCCCGGCGTGGCGTTCGATTTCGCCGAGGATTGCCGCCCGGTTCCCGGCGACCGCATCGTCGGCATCCGCCGCGCGGGCGAGCCGATCATCGTCCACCGCATCGACTGCGCCGGCCTGGTCGATGTCGACGAGGAGGATTGGGTCGATCTCACCTGGGGCGACAAGGCCGAGGGCGGGATCGCCCGCATCGCGGTCACGCTCAAGAACGAGCCCGGCGCGCTCGGCGCGATCGCCACGCTGATCGGCCAGCACAAGGCCAACATCCTGGGCCTGCGCCTCGACAACCGCGACACGACCTTCCACACCAACACGATCGACCTCGAGGTGCGCAACGCCGCCCACCTCATGCGCCTCCTCGCCGCGCTGCGCGCCGCCGACGCGGTCAGCTCGGCCGACCGGATCTAGCACGGCTGCACCCCCACGAAGGCCGGGGTGACGAAGTTCAGCCGCTTTTGTCATCCCCGCGAAGGCGGGGACCCAGAGTCACGAGCCCCGTCGCCAGCCACCTGGGTCCCGCCTTCGCGGGGATGTCGGTGGTGGTACGGCAGCTAGCGCAGTAGCCCGCGCAACCACGCCTCGGTCGCCGCGGCATGGCACACCGGCAGCATGTGCCCGCCCTCGACCAGTTCGATCGTCGCCCCCGGAATCTCTCCCGCCGTCTTCACCCCGTTGAGCTCGGGATCGAGCACCGCGTCCTGCCGCCCGTAGAGGATCGCCACCGGCAGCCGCATCTCGCCATAGCGCGGCACCAGCGCCGCCATGTCGTGGCGCGCGTGGAGCAACTCGAACGATCCGGCCATGTAGCTCTTGGGCCGCACCGCCAGCGCGCCGCCGCCGCGCGTCGCGAAGTCGGCGGGGACGGGATCGGGCGCGAAGATCGCCTGCGCGGTCTTGCGTCCGTTGAGCATCCCCGCCGGCACCGCCATCGTCCAGGCGACCAGCGGCCGGATCGGTTGCGGCGCCAGCAGCCCGGCGAAGACCTTGGGCACGTCGCTCACCACCTGGGTCAGCGGTGCGATCAGCGCCAGCCCGCGCACCAGCTCGGGCCGGTCGAGCCCCAGCGCCAGGCTCACTGCGCCGCCCAGCGAATGGCCGACGAGCAGCGGCCGGTCGAGCTCGAGCTGCTCGATCAGCGCCGCGATCATCGCGGCCTGGGCGATGATTCCCGGCCGCGGTCCGTCGAGCGCCGAATGGCCCCAGCCCGGCCGGTCGACCAGTATCACGCGGAAATCCCGGGCCAGCGGCTCGACGAGCGAGTGCGAGAAGTTGCGCATCTGGCCCATCAGCCCGTGGACCATCACGATCGCCGGCGCGTCGCGCAGACCGGTGTCGACATAATGGAGCCGCGCGCCCGGCACGTCGGCGAACTGGCCGTCGGGCGGCACCAGCTCCTCGGCCTTGCGCCCGGCCCAGGCGGAGAAGCCCGCCAGCCCCACGCCGACCACCGCCGCCGCGCCCAATGGAATCAGCATCCCCCGCTCCTTCTCCAGTTGCGCGCGAGCTTATAGCGTTGCACGGACTTGCCAACCGCGGCCCAACGCCCGCGTTTCGAGGAGTATCCCGTTGAGCGACGTCCGCGACAATCCAGACCGCCATCGTTTCGAGCTGGTCGAGCAGGGCCATCTCGCCTTCGCCGAATATGAGATCGCCGACGGGGTGATCACCTTCACCCACACGATCGTGCCGCCTTCGATGCAGGGCGGCGGCGTCGGCAGCCGGCTGGTTTCAGGCGCGCTGGCGCAGGTCCGCGAGCGCGGGCTCCGCGTCGTGCCGCGCTGCCCCTTCGTCGCGGCCTATATCGCGCGCCATCCGGAGTGGAAGGACCTGCTCGCCTGATCGGCGCAATCGATCACTCAGGCCGTAGCTCGCCGTTACAGATCGATTCCGTCATCGCTTATCTCGCAGCTTCATTCCTTATTGCGAGAGAAGCCCCGATGCCCCGCGACCTGCTGAAGACGCTCACCTATCTGTCGATCCACCTGACGGTGGGCTTCACGGTCGCCTATGCCTTCACCGGGTCGCTGAGCCTCGCCGGCGGCATCGCGCTGATCGAGCCGTGCATCAACGCGGTGGCCTTCTTCTTCCACGAACAGGCCTGGAAGCGCGTCGACCGCCGCGCCGCCGCGACGGACACCGAAAGCTTCATCCGCGGCGCCGTCGCGCACGTCTGAAGTCCCCCTCCCGCTTGCGGGAGGGGTTTCACTCCGCCGCCACGTCCTCGCCCTCTTCGCGCTCCTGCGCCTGGCGCGCCCACATCTCGGCATAGAGCCCGCCCTTGCGCAGCAGCTCGGCGTGCGAGCCCTGCTCGGCCACGCGCCCGGCCTCGAGCACGATGATCCGGTCGGCATGCACCACCGTCGACAGCCGGTGCGCGATCACGATCGTCGTGCGCCCCTGCTCGATCGCCTCGAGCGTCGCCTGGATGTCGGCCTCGGTGCGGCTGTCGAGCGCGCTGGTCGCCTCGTCGAGGATCAGGATCGGCGGGTTCTTGACCAGGGTCCGCGCGATCGCGACGCGCTGCTTCTCGCCGCCCGAAAGCTTGAGCCCGCGCTCGCCCACGCGCGTGTCGAACCCCTGCGGCAGCGCCTGGATGAACCCCGCGATCGCCGCCCCGCGCGCCGCCGCGGCGATCTCGTCCGGGCTCGCGCCTTCGCGGCCATAGGCGATGTTGTAACCGATCGTGTCGTTGAACAGCACCGTGTCCTGCGGCACGATCCCGATCGCGGCGCGGAGGCTCGCCTGGGTCACCTCGCGGATGTCCTGCCCGTCGATCGTGATGCGTCCGCCGGTGACGTCGTAGAAGCGGTACATCAGCCGCGCGAGCGTCGACTTGCCCGCGCCCGAGGGCCCCACCACCGCCACCGTCGCGCCGGCCGGGATATCGAGGTCGATCCCCTTCAATATCTCGCGGTCGGGATCATAGCCGAAATGCACGCCCTCGAAGCGCACGTGCCCCTGGCGCACGTCCAGCGGCGCGGCATCGGGTGCGTCCTGCACTTCGGCATTGGTGTCGAGCAGGTCGAACATGCTCCCCATGTCGATCACGCCCTGGCGGATGGTGCGATACACCATGCCTAGCAGGTCGAGCGGCCGGAACAGCTGGCTGAGCAGCGTCTGGACCAACGCCACGTCGCCCGGCGTGAAGCGCCCCTCGGACCAGCCGTACACCACCAGCGCCATGCCTGCGCCGAGCATCACGTTGGTGATCACCGCCTGGCCGATGTTGAGCCAGGCGAGCGAATTCTCGCTGGTCACCGCGGCCTTCATGTACGAGGCCATGGCCCGGTCGTAGCGCGCGCTCTCGCGCGCCTCGGCGTTGAAATACTTCACCGTCTCGAAGTTGAGCAGCGAGTCCACCGCATGCGCCACCGCGCCGGTGTCGAGGTCGTTCATCTGCTCGCGCAGCTTGGATCGCCAGTCGGTCACCCAGCGGGTGAAGGCGATGTACGCCACCACCATCACCACCGTGCCCGCCACCAGCCAATGGCCGAAGCGCGTCCAGAAGATGCCGATCACCAGCGCCAGCTCGAGGATCGTCGGCGCGATGTTGAACAGCAGGAAATAGAGCATCGTGTCGATGCTCTTGGTGCCGCGCTCGACCACCTTGGTGATCGCCCCCGTGCGCCGCTCGAGGTGGAAGCGAAGGCTCAGCCGGTGGAGGTGCGCGAACACGTCCGAGGCGAGCCGCCGCGTCGCGTCCTGGCCGACCAGCTCGAACACCGCGTTGCGCAGATTGTCGAACAGCACCGTGCCCAGCCGCGCCGCGGCATAGCCGACGACCAGCGCGGTCACGAGCCACACCGCGTCGCGCGAGCCCGAGGCCATCCGGTCGATCGCCCCCTGCAGCGCGAAGGGCGCGCCATAGACCTGGACCAGCTTGGAAAAGACCACCAGCACCAGCGCGACGACGATCCGCACCCGCAGACCCGGCGCATGGCGGGGCCACAGATAGGGCAGGAAGCGCTTCATCGTGCCGAGCAGCGGGCGCTCGGGCGCAGGAGTGGTGGTCTCGGGAGGCATTGCCCGCGATTTGGGGCAGCCGGGCCGCGGTTGCAACCGCCGCGCCATGCCGGACCGCAGGCGTAACGGCAGGAACAGCCCCGGCGGCGCTTCGTTCTCCCTCCCCGGAAGGAAGAATGATGGATCAGGTCCTCTACGTGCTGGCGATCATGGGTTGCAACGACGATTCGATGCAGTGCCAGCAGGCGCGCGTCGAGCCGGTGCACTATACCTCGATCGCGGCATGCCAGGAGGCGATGAGCGGCGCGCTCGAGCGCAGCACCGACCTGGCCTATCCGGTGATCAGCGCCACCTGCCAGCGCAAGGGCAATCTCACCGCCGACGCCCAGCCCCAGCGCGCCCGCCACGGGGGCTGATCCTCCCTAACCCCTCCCTTGCGGGGAGGGGCACGGCGGCGTGCCGGTTACAGATCCTCGCGCTTCATATGGATGATCGGCACCGCCGGCTCGTGCGCGTCCATCAGCGTCAGCAGCACGTCGAGGTCGTCCGACACCAGCAGCATCTGCTGGTGCTGCGGCCGGACGAAGCCGACCTGGCCCATATGGTGCCAGAAATCGATCAGCTTGTCGTAATAGCCCGCGACGTTGAGCAGCCCGATCGGGTCGGTGTGATAGCCGAGCTGCGCCCAGCTCATCGCTTCCCACAGCTCGTCCATCGTTCCGGTGCCGCCGGGCAGGTTGATGAAGCCGTCGGCCAGCTCGGTGAAGCGCGCCTTGCGCTCGTGCATTGTGTCGACGATGTGGAGCTCGCTCAGCTCCAGATGCGCCACTTCGGCGCGCACCAGCGCCTGGGGGATCACCCCGATCACTTCGCCGCCGGCCTCGATCGCGCCGTCGGCGACCGCACCCATCAGCCCCAGCTTGCCGCCGCCATAGACCAGCCCGATGCCGCGCTCGGCCAGCGCACGGCCGACGTTGCGGGCCGTATGGACATAGATCGGATCGGCGGGCGAGGCCGAACCGCAATAGACCGCGACACGCTTCACTTGCCGTCCCCCAGCATCAGCGCCGCGGTCGCGCGCGCGCCCGCCACCACGCCGGGGATTCCCGCGCCCGGATGCGTGCCCGATCCGACGAAGAACAGGTTCGAGATGGCCGAATCCTGGTTGCGCACGCGGAACCAGCCGCTCTGCGGCAGCGTCGGCTCCAGGCTGAAGCACGCCCCCTGATAGGCGTTCAGGTCGCGCGCGAAATCGGTCGGCGCGCAGGAGAATTGAGTCACGATACGGTCCTTGAGGTCGGGAATCAGTCGCCGGGAGACTTCGGCGAGGATGCGCTGCTCGAGCACGGGCCCCACCTGCGCCCAGTCGGCGGGGAACTTGCCCAGATGCGGCACCGGCGCAAGCGCGTAGAAGACCGAATGCCCCTCGGGCGCCAGCGAGGGGTCGGTCGCGCTCGGGTGATAGAGATAGATCGCGCTGTCCTCGCTCAGCACGCCGTGATCGAACACGTCCTCGATCCAGCCGCGGTAGCGCGGGCCGAACAGCATCGAATGGTGCGGAATCTCGGGGAAGGTCCCCCGCACCCCGAAATGCACGACGAAGCACGAGGGCGAGAAGCGCTTGCGCTCGAGCCGCCCGGCGGTGCGCTGCGCGCTGCGCGAGGTCCTGAGCAGCGTGCGATAGCTGTGGACGACATCGGCGTTGCTCGCGACGGCATCGGTCTCGAGCGCGAAGCCGCTCTCGGTCCGCACGCCCGTCACTCGGTCGCCCAAAGTGTCGATCGCCGCCACCGGATCGCCCAGCCGCACCACGCCGCCCAGCCGCTCGAAATGGCGCACCATCCCCGCGACGAGCTGGTTGGTGCCGCCCTTGGCGTGCCACATCCCGCCCTGGTGCTCGAGCTGGTGGACCAGCGCATAGAGCGCGCTGGTGCGCATCGGATTGCCGCCCGCCAGCAGCGTGTTGAAGGTCAGCGCCTGGCGCAGCTTGTCGCTCTTCACCTTGCCCGCGGCGACCGAATAGAAGGATCGCCACGCCTGGCTGCGTGCCAGCCCCGGCGACGCGCGCAGCATCTGCCACAGGTCCTGCATCACCACCGCGCCCAGCTTCTGATAGCCTTCCCGATAGGCCGCGGCCGAATAGGCGAGGAAGCGGCGATAGCCGTGAACGTCCTCGGGATTGATCCGCGCGATCTCGGCGCCGAGCTGCGCATCGTCGTTGGAGAAGTCGAGCCGCGTCCCGTCGGGCCAGGACAGCCGGTAGAAGGGCGAGACCGGCATCAGCGTCACGTCCTCGGCCATGTCGTGGCCCGAGATCCGCCACAGCGCCTGGAACGCCTCGGGCGCAGTGATCATGCCGGGCCCGGCATCGAAGACGAAGCCGTCGCGCTCCCAGAAATAGGCGCAGCCGCCGGGCTTGTCGCGCGCCTCGAGGATGGTGGTGTCAACTCCCGCCGACTGCAGCCGGATCGCGAGCGCGAGCCCGCCGATCCCTGCACCGATCACTGCTGCCCGCTTCACTTCGTCCCCCGCTTGCAACGATCCGGCCAAAGCGCGGGCAGCGCCAGAGATTGCTCGTGAAGCTCGGAATGGGCGCCCGTCATGGCACAGGGGACTAGCGGAAGCCTCCGCGGCGATACAACAAAAACCCTCCCGCAGCAGCGCCACGGGAGGGCAGGCGTGGTGGGAGAGGACCGGAACGAGCCTCTCCCGGGAACTTGCGCACACGCCGAAACGCGAAGGCGCGGAGTTTGTTCGCGCAGAGGCGCAGCGGACGCAGAGAAGGTGAACCCTGCCGGAATGCCACGAGAGCGGCCTTCTCACTCCGGCGCGACAATGAACTGCGGCTAAAGCGGCGCCGGACACTTCTGCGTCCTCCGCGCCTCTGCGCGAATTCCTATTCCTCCTGTTTCCTCCGCGTCTCCGCGCCTCCGCGTGAACCGAAAACCCTCAAGCCGCCTGCAGCAGCGGCAGCTCCTCGGCCATCGCGCGCGCCACCGAGGGGCGCTGGCGCAGCCGGGTGCGATAGGCGAGCACCGCCGGATAGTCGGCGATCGGCACCCCGGCATGCTCGCACCAGTTGAGCACCGCTAGCAGATAGGCGTCGGCGACGCTGAAGCGGTCCTGCAGCAGCTCGCGGTCCTTCAGATGCGCCTCCAGCAAGCCCAGCGGCTTGGCCGCCCGCGCCAGCGCCGCCGCGCGCTCCTCCGGCCCGGTCGCGCGATTGAACAGCGGCGCGAACACGGCCTTGTGCAGCTCGGTGCTCGTGAAGTTGAGCCACGCCAGCATCCGGTAATGCGCGTCCGAAAAGCCGGTGAACGACAGCGAATCCTCGGGCGCCAGCTCGGCGATGTAGCTCAGCACCGCCGGCCCTTCGGTGAGCACCAGCCCGCCGCGCGTCTCGAGCGCGGGGACGTATCCCATCGGGCTCAGCTCGGCATAGGCGCGCCCGTCGGGCAGCTGCCGGTCCTCGGGCACGCGGACGAATTCGGCATCGATCCCCGCCTCCTCCACGGCGATCCGCGCGGCGAGCGAACAGGCGAAGGGAATGAAATAGATCTTCATCTCGGGGTCTCCTCTCTTGATTTTTATACGATCTCGCACAAAAATGAGTCGGTCAAGGATTTTCATGCGAGATAGTACAAAAATAGCTCCGCGCCCGCGCGGCCGCCCCCGCAAGTTCGACGAGGCCGCGGTGCTGCGCGCCGCGTTCGAGCGCTTCCGCGCGCAGGGTTTCGCCAGCACCTCGCTCGACGACCTCGCCGAGGCGACCGGCGTCAACCGCCCCAGCCTCTACGCCGCCTTCGGGGACAAGAAGGCGCTCTACCTGCTCGCCGCGGCGCGCATCCGCGAGAGCGTCGAGGCGCGTTTCGACATGCTGATCGCGGCCGACCTGCCGATGGAGCAGATGCTCAAGGCGCTCTTCCTCAATACGATCGAGGGCTATCTCACCGGCGAGAACGGCCCCGCCGGCTGCATCATGATCAACACCGCGACGACCGAGGCGGTCACCGACCCCGACATCCGCGCCGCGCTCCAGTCCTTCCTCGCGATGGAGGACGCCAAGATCGAGACCCTCCTCCGCCAGGCCGGCAGCCCCGCCCCCGCCGCCCACGCCCGCATCGTCGCCGCGCTGCTCCACTCCCTCAGCGTCCGAGCCCGCGCCGGCGAACCCCGCGACGCCCTCATCACCCTCGCCAAGGACACGACCGCGCTGATCCTGGGCGCGTTGCCGCCCGCCTGACACACTCCTCTCTCCCCTCCCTGCTTGCAGGGAGGGGCCGGGGGTGGGTGCGCGCGTCTGCGCGCCAAAAAAGACCCGAGCGCGATCCGACAAAAAGCACGGGCCGAGGCATCGAGCCTCGCCCGCGCCGACCCACCCCTGGCCCCTCCCTTGCAGGGAAGGGAATGGCGCGGCGAATTCGGAGCAAGACCCCAGCGCTTCGCAGGAACATCGTTCACGCGGAGACGCGGAGGAAGTTGAATTGCGCGCAGAGGCGCAGAGAAGATGAACCGTGCCCGATGCCGCGCGAGCGGCCTTCTCGCCCCGAGGCGAGTATGGACTGCGGCCAAAGCCGCGCCGGACACCTCTGCGCTCTCTGCGCCTCTGCGCGAACCAAATCTCCGCGCCTCCGCGTCTCCGCGTGAACCAAACCCACAACCGACGCGGGCCGAAATCCCGGAGCAAAACCCAAACCCCGGCGTTTCGCAGGTGCAACATAGCCTCGGAGCATCCCGTTGATTTCGTTCCCTCGCCCCCTCCTCGTCGCCGCCAGCCTCGTCCTCGCCGCGCCGGCGTTCGCCCAGCAGCAGCCCGAGACGCCGCCCGAGCCCCGCGGCGGCGACTTCGTGATCGCCGGTGCGGGCGCGGCGGTGATGCCCGATTACGAGGGGTCGGACGATTATCGCTGGGCCCCGATCCCCGCCGCGGTCGGCCGCGTCTCGGGCTTCGGCTTCCAGTTCGTCGGCAACCGGCTGAGCGTCGACCTGATCCCCGATCGCCCCGGCCCCGGCTGGGACCTGCAGCTCGGCCCGGTCGCGGTGCTCAACCTCAACCGCAGCAGCACCCGGAGCATCGAGGATCCGCGCGTCAAGGCGCTCGGCAAGGTCGGCACCGCAGTCGAGCTCGGCGGCTATGCCGGCATCGGCCGCGCCGGCGTGCTGACCAGCGATTACGACCGGCTGTCGGTCACGATCAGCTATCGCCACGACGTCACCGGCACGCATGATTCGGGCGTGCTGACACCGGCGGTCTCCTACATGACTCCGCTCAGCCGCAAGGCGCTGGTCGGCGTCTTCGCCAATGCCGAGCGCGTCGGGGACGGCTATGCCCGCACCTATTTCGGCGTCCCGGCAGAGGCCGCCCCGGCGAGCGGCCTCGCCGCCTATGACCTCGACGGCGGATGGAAGAGCTGGACGCTGGGCCTCGGCGGCGCCGTGTCGCTCAGCGGCGACCTCACTCACGGCCTCCAGCTCGTCGGCGGCGGCACCTATCGCCGCATGCTCGGCGACTTCGCCGACTCCCCCCTCGTCGCCACCGCGGGATCGCGCGGCCAGTGGATGGGGATGCTCGGCCTCGCCTATAGTTTCTGAGCGGGCTTCCCCTCGGCCCTGCACGCGCCTAAGAGTCCCCCTTTCCCCGGGGGACCGCTGGCGCAGCGGTTGAGAGGGAGGCCGCAGCCTCCGACCCGCTGAACCTGATCCGGTTGACACCGGCGGAGGGAGGGAGGCGGCTTTCGCGCGAAATCCGTGTCCCCGCTCCGAAGCGAAGGAGCGACACGCATGGCCGACATTCCCGCCAAGACCGAAATCGGCGTCACCACCGGCCCCATCCGCGGCAGCCGGAAGATCCATGTCGGCCCGCTCAACGTCGCGATGCGCGAGATCGGCCTCGAGCCCGGCTCGGGCGAGGCGCCGGTGCGCGTCTACGACACCTCGGGCCCCTACACCGATCCGCACGCGCACATCGACATCATGGCCGGCCTTCCCGCGCTCCGCCGCGACTGGATCCTCGAGCGCGGCGACGTCGAGGCCTATGACGCGCGCTCGGTGAAGCCCGAGGACAATGGCCAGCTCGGCCCCGATCGCTCGGGCGGCGTCCAGCCCTTCCCCAACGTCGTCAAGCGCCCGCTGCGCGCCAAGCCCGGCATGAACGTCAGCCAGATGCACTATGCCCGCCGCGGCATCATCACCCCCGAGATGGAATATGTCGCGGAGCGCGAGAATCTCGGCCGCGCGCGCCTCGCCGAATATGTCCGCGACGGCCAGAGCTTCGGCGCCGCCATCCCCGACTACGTCACCCCCGAGTTCGTCCGCGACGAAGTCGCCCGCGGCCGCGCGATCATCCCCAACAACATCAACCACCCCGAAACCGAGCCGATGGCGATCGGCCGCAACTTCCTGGTCAAGATCAACGCCAACATCGGCAACTCGGCCGTCGCCTCGGACGTCGCCAGCGAAGTCGACAAGATGGTCTGGGCGATCCGCTGGGGCGCCGACACCGTCATGGACCTCTCCACCGGCCGCAACATCCACGACACGCGCGAGTGGATCATCCGCAATTCGCCCGTGCCGATCGGCACCGTCCCCATCTACCAGGCGCTCGAGAAGGTCGGCGGCATCGCCGAGGAGCTGACTTGGGAGATCTTCCGCGACACCCTCATCGAGCAGGCCGAGCAGGGCGTCGACTATTTCACCATCCACGCCGGCGTCCGCCTGCCCTATGTCCCGCTCACCGCGAAGCGCGTCACCGGCATCGTCAGCCGCGGCGGCTCGATCATGGCGAAATGGTGCCTCGCGCACCACAAGGAGAGCTTCCTCTACGAGCGCTTCGACGAAATCACCGAGATCATGAAGGCGTACGACATCGCCTACAGCCTCGGCGACGGCCTGCGCCCCGGCAGCATCGCCGACGCCAATGACGAAGCCCAGTTCGCCGAGCTCTACACGCTGGGCGAGCTCACCAGGCGCGCCTGGGAGCAGGACGTCCAGGTGATGATCGAGGGCCCGGGCCATGTGCCCATGCACAAGATCAAGGAGAATATGGACAAGCAGCTCGAGGCGTGCGGCGAGGCGCCCTTCTACACGCTCGGGCCGCTCACCACCGACATCGCGCCGGGCTATGACCATATCACCAGCGGCATCGGCGCCGCGATGATCGGCTGGTACGGCACCGCGATGCTTTGCTACGTCACCCCCAAGGAGCATCTCGGCCTCCCCGACCGCGACGACGTCAAGGTCGGCGTGGTCACCTACAAGCTCGCCGCCCACGCCGCCGACCTCGCCAAGGGCCACCCCGCCGCCAAGGTCCGCGACGACGCCCTCAGCCGCGCCCGCTTCGAGTTCCGCTGGCGCGACCAGTTCAACCTGTCGCTCGATCCCGACACCGCCGAGCAGTACCACGACCAGACCCTCCCCGCGGAGGGCGCCAAGTCCGCGCACTTCTGCTCGATGTGCGGCCCGAAGTTCTGCTCGATGAAGATCACCCAGGAAGTCCGCGACTTCGCCGCGAAGCAGAACGCCTCCGCCGACACCTTCCTCGCCGCCGAGGAAGCCGAGGCCGGCATGGCCGAGATGAGCAAGGTCTTCAAGGAAACCGGCAGCGAACTCTACATGGGCTCGGGCGGAAGGGAGCACGACTGACGGGCGGGCTTGACTGAATCGGAACATAGATGGAACATACACCCCGTTCCAAAGGGCTGAGCCGTCGATGTCCGAGACCTGTTCCGATTTCGCGACATGCAATCACTGGCTTGGACTAGCTCGAACAACTCAGTCTGTTTTGGATAGATCAGGGTCGATTAAATCCATCCGTGCGGCAGCATGGAATATTCTCATGTGAGCGGCCCTGAGCTCTGCTCCCTCCAACTTAGCGAGCGAGTTCACTAATCCTATATGCTGATATTTTCTCGGCCAGTCATAATAGAAGGGCGATGCCCAGCCGAGAAGTGTAACCGCGCCGGCAAGGGTGATGACCAACACCGACACTGTGTGGTTTTGGTACGCCGAGCGCCACACGTCGGATGCGACCGCCAACCAAAGCCATAGAGAACCGACGGCGAAAATAGCGATCGCGATTATCAACAGTATAACGTAAACGAGCTGCCCCCAACCGATACGTGGACCACGTATATGCTTTGGGTATCCGATTGCGGCTGGCAGAAAGTGAAAAATCCAGTATGCCTCGGGATACCTAAGAAGGCTGTCTGCTTTCTGCTCTGGTCCGGCATTACGCAACTTCGCCAAGAACCACACTTGTATGAACGTTTGCTTGGAATATGAAAAACAAAAGGCAGTGCTAGAAAAACTTAGCGCCAAAAGTGCTGTATGACTAAATACCGCGGGCAATACCTCCAGTCCGCTAGCCCTGGCACTTTTGACGACCCCAAAATGCGAAAGGATTCCGAAGGCAGCTGCGCCGAGAATCCATAAAAATGCTTTCTTTGATGATTCGCGAATTTCGCGAAACGATTGATAATATCTTTCGTCGAGCGCCTCCCTATTCTGTGGATTCGGCTTCAGCATGAGCTGCAAAAGCTCGCCGTCCGTTAGCTTCGCTGTTTTTACGATATAGTCCCCGCGCTTCCGGTGCCACCGTTTCCTCGATTTCCCTTGCGTGTCGGGCCTCATCTATAAATCTCCCGGCGATGTGCTACCTGTACCACTAAGAGCAAACTTTTGCCGTGCTAATTCACAGAAGAACAGAGTGAATGCACGTTCTCCGTGGTATGGGATTATGCTATAATTTCGATCTAATCGGCAGATATCGGCGGCGGCCGCGATCGCCAGAATGTGACGATGGGACGATGGGGTGCCGCTCGCGCACCTCAACGGAGTTACTGCTTGCCCCCACTTCGCCTACATTACCCTGATTGTTCGCGACTATGACGAAGCGCTCGTCTTTACATCGGCACCCTCGGCTTTCACCCTCATCGAGGACACCCCATCCCCGAGCAGAACAAGCGCTGGGTCACGAGCACACGGCGGGCTGAGCTACTTCCGCAGCCACCGCGCCTCACCACCACCCACCCAATGCTTGCCATCCTTCGGCGCATCCCACGGGTTCACCACCGCCCAGCGCTTGACCGGCAGGAGCGCGTCCTCGCCCTCGCCCAGCGCCTGCCGCGCCGCGTGCCGGAAGCTGCGCGCGGCCTTCGCCTTCCACGGCTTGTCGCTCTTGGCGCAGGTGTAGCCGATCACCGGCGTCTTCTTGCGGCTGCGGCTCATCGCCCCTCCGGATCGCCGCCCGCTACTGGACAGCCGATCCGGTTAGCAAAAGAACACACCAAGTACAAACCCCCTTCCAAAATAGGATTTCATCTGCTCCACACTGGTAGATGAGCAAGCCAGAGCCACGCCAGGCCTTCGCGCCCGCCGCCGATGCGTGCGGGCCCGATCTATCCACTTTTCGGCCCGATCCGGGCGCGCAAGCCAATGCGCTCGCCGTCGCGCCCGACGACCCGGGCGACCTCGACGACCTCGACGATGCCCCCCATCCCCCCGAACCCTATGACCCCGCCGAATACCGCTGGGTCCCCGTCCGCCGCATCCCGCGGCTCGACGGCTGGACCGAGGAGAAGCAGCGCCGCTTCATCGAGACGCTCGCCGATACCGGGCTCGTCAATGCCGCGGCCAGGGCGGTCGGCATGTCGCGCGAGAGCGCCTATCGCCTGCGCCGCTCGGCGCACGGCGCGGCGTTCGCGCGCGCCTGGGATGCGGCGCGGCACCATGCCGGCGCCCTGATCGAGGACATCGCGTTCGAGCGCGCGATCGAAGGCGTCGAGCAGGAAATCTACAACGATCGCGGCGAAGTGGTCGCCGCGCGGCTGGTCCACGACAATCGCCTGCTCAAATATCTGCTCGGCCACCTCAAGCCCGAACGCTACGGCACCGCGCGCCAGGGCGCCCCCGATGCGCGCGCCGAGCCGATCGCCGCCCCGCCGGCGCTCGAGGAGAGCCTGCGGGCGATGGAGCCCGCGCTCCCCGCCCCGCCCGAGCAGCTGCTCGCCCCGCACGAGCTCGCGGCCGAGCTCGATCTCGCCGACGTGGCCGACGGCGTGCTGCCGCGCTTCCTCAGCGAGCAGCGCCCGCCCAGGTCCGGCGCGCAGGTCGCCGCCGATGAAGCCGCCGCCCGTAACGCGCGCGGCGCCGCGGCGCTGGCCAGGGAGCAGGCGGGGCACAGGCTCACCGACGAGGAGTTCGCCGATCAATGCTATCACCTCGATCCCGAGGCCAATTGGCGCCGCCGCCGACGATCGCGATAGTGTGACCCTGGTGTGACCTTTGCGGGCTCGCCAGGCGATTGGAGCCGAGCGACGGCGCGCAATTCCCTTCCGCGCCCCGCCCGCTACGATGCGCCGCCATGCCCCATCTGGCCCATATCACGCTCCTCGTCCGCGACTATGACGAAGCCCTCGCCTTCTACATCGGCAAGCTCGGCTTCACGCTGGTCGAGGACACCCCCATCCCCGGGCAGGACAAGAGATGGGTCACCATCCGCCCGGCGCACGCGCCGGACGCCGCCGCCACCATCCTCCTCGCCCGCGCCGCCACGCCCGAGCAGGCCGAAGCGATCGGCAACCAGGCCGGCGGGCGCGTCTTCCTGTTCCTGAGCACGGACGATTTCGACCGCGACCATGCGCGCTTCAGCCAGGCCGGCGTCGAATGGGTCCGCCCGCCCGCGGTGCATGATTACGGCAAGGTCGCGGTGTTCCGCGATCTCTACGGCAATCTCTGGGACCTGATCGAGCACCGCCGCTAGGCCCGCGACGCCCGCCCCGCCACTGCTGTTTCGGCGCCCACTGCGCCTCGCCGCCGCCCGTGCCATGGCCGAGGCCCGGCGAGTGGCGGCGGCTCATGCCGCGACGGCGCGCGCGGCCGCCTCGGGCTCGGCCTCGATCACCTTGAGATAGGCGCGCACCGCCGGCGGCGGCATGTGGCGGCCGATCTCATATTGGCGGATGCTGGCGAGCGGGATGCCATAGGTCCTGGCGAACGCCTCCTGGCTCAGCCCCAGCTTGTTGCGGAGCCGCCGGATTCGCCGCCCCATCAGCCCGCGCTCGAGCCCCGCGACGCTCACGGGGAAATCCTCGGGATCGTCCGGATCCGCCGGGATCGCGATGATAGTCTCTTTATTCACGCGCATGCCAAGCCTCGCTCGAAGCGCCCATCTATGTGATCCACATAGTCCACCAATGCAATCCCGCCGCGCGCAACGCCCGCCCGCCCCGCGCGTTACGCCGACATGATCCGCAAGCTCGCCTCGGGCGAATACCGCCTCTATTCCCGCAAGAAGGATCCGGAGACGGGCAAGCGCCGCAACCTCGGCACCTTCGACAGCAAAGCCGCGGCGCAGCAGCACGAACGCGAAGTCCAGTATTTCAAGCGCCATTGACTCGCGTCGGAACATAGCACGAACAAAAAGCTTTCAAAATAGGATTTCATCTGCTCCACACTTGCAGATGAGCAAGCACGACTCTCGCGAAACCTTCGAGCGCGCTCCCACCGACGCGCCCGATCCCGCCAACCCCCAGGACGCCGGCGCGCCAGCCGAGGCGCCGCCCGAGGATGCGGCCGGCGACTCCGAAGACGATTTCGAAGACGATTTCGAAGACGATCCCGAAGACGATCCTGAAGCCGACGCCTTCGGCCCCGTGCCCGTGCGCTATCGCCACGACGGCTGGGTGCCCGATCGCCAGCATGCCTTCATCGAGGCGCTCGCCGGCTCGGGCTGCGTCGACGAGGCGTGCCGCGCGGTCGGCATGGGCCGCAGCTCCGCCTATGCGCTGCGCCGCCGGCCCGATGCCCAGGCCTTCCGCCTCGCCTGGGACGCGGCGATGGACGTCGCCGTCACGCGCCTCGCCGATGCCGCACTCTCCCGCGCGATCAACGGAGTCGCCGTGCCCATTTTCCACCAGGGCGAGCAGATCGGCGAGCGCCGCCAGTACAACGAGCGGCTGACCATGTTCCTGCTGCGCTACCGCGACCCCACGCGCTATGGTCGCTGGCTCGATCGCATCGAGACGCGCCAGCCGACGGAGGGTCCGGTCGCGATCCTGTCCTATCGTGTCGGGCGGATGCTGCGCGCGGCCTGGGCGGCATTCAACGCCGCGCTCGACGGCCGCTCGTCGCCCGCTCCCGAAGCCGAGGTCGTCGTCGACGCCGGCCGGATCGAAGGGACGCTGCACTGAAAACACGGGGGAGGGTGTGCGCTTTGTCCACTTCCGTGGCCGCGGACCTTCCCCTTCCCCCACGCATTCCTCCCGCACAGCAGACGGAGGCCAGTCCCATGTTCGTCGCGGCCTATTGGTGGCGGGTCCATCCCGGCAAGGAAGACCAGTTCCGCGCCGCCTGGCGCCGCGGCACCGAGTTGATCCGCGCGCGCTACGGCAGCCTCGGCTCGCGCCTCCACCGCGATGCGGCCGACGCGGGGCCGGGCACGCGCTTCATCGGCATCGCCGAATGGCCCGATCGCGCCACCTGGCAGCGCGCCTTCGACGCGCGCATGGCCTATGACGAGCCCGAAACCCGCGCCGCCTTTGTCGACGCGATCGCCGACACCGCCCACGCGCCGCTGCTGCTGCTCGAAGTGACCGACGACCTGCTCGACCGTGCGCCCGGAGACGCGGGGGCCGCGGTCAGCTCCCCAGCGGCTGGGCCGGGTTGATGTGCGTCTGGACGTCGAACGCCGCGGTGCCGTTGATCTTGCCGGTGAGCGTTCCCGATGTCTGGGGCAGGATCGTGCCCGCGTCGGCGAACCAGAAATAATGGCCCTGGACGCGGTCGGGGAAGTTGGCGCCGAACATGCCGGTCACCTGGATCGGCGCCGAGAAGTCCATCGTCTCGGTCTTCATCGTCGCCACCATGTCGACCCTGACCTGCGACTTGGGCGGCACGGTGACGGTCACCGTCGAGCTCGCCCCCTTGTTGACCGTGGTCGAGCCCGACTGGCCGACGGTGGCGGAGACGTTGAACTGCATGCCCATCTGGAACACCCCTTCCAGCGTCACGCTCTCGCTGAAGGTCATCCCGGTGGTCACCGACGTCGACCAGCCGGTGGTCTCGGCCCAGCCGCCGTTGACGGTGAGCGAGATCGAGGCGGGATCGTCGCCATAGTTGAAGGCGGTGTTGCTCCCCACCACGGCCTGGTCGGCCTGCTGGCCTTCCTCGCTGTAGCTGATCTCGCCCAGCGTCTTGTAGCAATAATGGCCATATTGCTGGGTGATCGGGGGCGAGACCGCGTTGTAATAGGTCGTGTCATTGAGCGCGATGCCGTCGGGCGTCTCGCCGTACATCGCGCCGAACTTGTCGCGGACCGCGCTGGGGCTCGAGCTGAGTGCCTGCAGGTCGGACCAGACGAGATATTCCTGTGTCATTGCACCCCTCCCGTTGAAGAACCGGGGAGGAGAAGAACAGCAGCACGGGTTCGCGGCAATCGGGCGGGGCGCCAGTCGAATCCCTTTCGGTTGCGTCTCGGCCGACGCGCCCGGAACGGAGGATTCGCCGGCGCCCGCGCGCCTTTCTGGCCCCGCTATTGCACCGGGAAGCCGCGGCGCCTGAACAGCGCCTTCACGTCGGGGTCGCGGCCGCGGAAGGCGCGGTACGCTTCCTTGCGGTCGGTCTCGTTGCCGGTCGAGAGCAGGGTGGTGCGGAAGCGGTCGGCGGTGGGCTTGTCCCAGACGTTGCCGGTCTCCTCGAACGCCGCCCAGGTGTCCGCGTCCATCGTCTCGGACCAGAGATAGGAGTAATAGCCCGCCGAATAGGCGTCGCTCGAGAAGAGGTGATTGAACTGCGGCAGCCGGTGCCGCATCACGATCTCCCTGGGCATGCCGATCGCGGCCAGCGTGTCGCGCTCGAAGGCGTCGGGGTCGGTCACCGGCGCGTCGCGGTCGTGGAGCTTCATGTCGATGATCGCGGCCGAGAGATATTCGACCGTGTCGAAGCCCTGGTTGAAGGTCTCGGCCTTCTCGATCTTCGCCACCAGCCCGGCCGGGATCGGCGTGCCGGTCTGGTAGTGCTTGGCGAAGCGGCTGAGCACTTCGGGGGTGAGCAGCCAGTTCTCGTTCACCTGGCTGGGATACTCGACGAAGTCACGCGGGGTGCCGGCGAGGCCGGGGTAATAGACGTTGCCGAGCAGGCTGTGGATCGCATGGCCGAACTCGTGGAACAGCGTGGTGGCGTCGTCGAGGCTGATCAGCGTCGGCTGGCCCGCGCCGCCCTTGGTAAAGTTGTTGTTGTTGCTGGCGAGCACGATCCGGTCGCCGCGCAGCCCGCTGCGGATGCGATAGGTCGTCGCCCAGGCGCCCGATCGCTTGCCCGAGCGGGCATAGCCGTCGAAGTAGAAGATGCCGACCGTGCTGCCGTCCTTGCGGCTGGCGACCAGGAAGGTGCGGACGTCGGGGTGGAAGACGGGGATCGTCCCCGTATTCTCCTTGAAGTCCAGGTCGTAAAGCTGGCCCGCGGCCCAGAAGGCGCCCTGCAGGATCGTGTCGAGCTGCAGGTACGGCTTCACTTCGTTCTCGTCGAGGTCGTACTTCGCCTTGCGGACCTTCTCGGCATAGAAGCGATAGTCCCAGGGCGCGATGGTGATGCCGGCCTTCTCCTGGTCGGCGAGCGCCTGCATGTCGGCCACTTCCTCGCGCACCCGGGCGACGGCGGCGGGCCACACCGCCATCATCAGCTTCATGGCGTTGTCGGGGGTCTCCGCCATGGTGTCGTCCATGCGGTACCAGGCGTGGTTCTTGAACCCGAGCAGCTTCGCCCGCTCGTGGCGCAGCTTGAGGATCCGGGCGATCACTTCGTTGGTGTCGTTGGCATCGCCATTGTCGCCGCGGTTGACGAAGGCCTTGTAGACCTTCTCGCGCAGCGCCCGGTTGGTCGAATACATCAGGAAGGGTTGGACCGAGGAGCGCGTGTTCTTGATCGCCCACTTCCCCGCCTGCCCACGCGCGCCGGCTTCCTCGGCCAGGCTCGCCTTGAAGCTGTCCGAGAGGCCGGCGAGATCGGCCTGGCTGTCGAGCAGGATCGCGGTCTCCTCGTCGGCCAGCACGCGGCGGCTGAACTCGGTGAAAGCCTCGGCCAGCGACTGGTTGATCCGCTTGACCTCGGCCTTGCCCGCCTCGTCCAGCAGCGCGCCCGAGGTGACATAGTCGCGATAGGTGCGCTCGAGCAGCCGCATCTGCCGCGCGTCGAGCCCTGCGGTGGCGCGGTGGTCATAGACCGCCTTCACGCGCGCGAACATCTTGGGGTCGAGGCTCAGCTCGGTGAAGAAGGCCGAGAGCTTCGGGCTCCATTCCTTGGCGATCGCCTGCACCTCGGGCGTGGCGAGGTTGCTCTGGTAGACGCCCCAGATCGCGAACAGCCGGTTCATCTGCGCGCCCGATCGCTCGTTCGCCTCGATCGTGTTCTGGAAGGTCGGCGCGGCGGGGTTGTCGCGGATCTTGTGCATCTCGTCCCGCGCATGCGCCATCGCTGCCTCGAACGCCGCGGGGAACATCGCAGGTTTGACCTTGTCCCACGGCGGAACCCCGTCGAACGGCCCGCTCCATTCGCCGAGCAGCGGCGCGGGATCGACGGTGGCGACGGGTGCGGGGGCAGTCTGGGTTCGAGTCATTGCGGCTCCAGGAACGGATGCGACGGCAAGCGCCGTGGTGGCAATCAACGCAAGGCGCGGCTTGTGGATCATCATGGCTTCCCCCGGGGCGTCTAGGATGGTGGAACCCTAGGGCGGCGGCGGCGGAACGCAACGGAGCAGAGGAGAACGAAAAGAGAATCATTGACTCCTGCCCGCATCGGAACAGAATGGGAACACTGTCGTTCCCGAGTCGATGTCGCCGATGCCCGATCCTGCCGTTCTTCACCAGCTCCGCGAGCAATTGCGCGCGATGGAGACCGGCGGCTTCCGCCGGCGCCCGGCATTGCCCTTCGGAGTCGAGGCGCTCGATTCGCGGCTCGCCAGCGGCGGCCTCCGGCTCGACGCGCTGCACGAAGTCGCCGCGATCGGCACCGACATGGCAGACGATTGCGCGGCAACCCTGTTCCTCGCCGGCATCGCCGCGCGTGCCTGGGGGCCGGTGCTGTGGGTAGTGCGCCGCCGCGACCTGTTCGCGCCCGGCCTGTCGCAGGTGGGGCTCAGCCACAAGCGCCTGATCTATGCCGAGGCCGGCGACGATGCCGAGCTGCTCGCGATCATGGAGGAGGGGCTGCGCCACCGCGGGCTCGGCGCGGTGATCGGCGAGGCCAGGCGCGCCGACATGACCGCGACGCGCCGCCTCCAGCTCGCAGCGGAAGGCGGGCGGACGATCGCGCTGCTGATGCGCCGCCCCGCGCGCGAGGGCAGCGATCCGCTCGCCGCGCCCTCGGCCGCAGTGACGCGCTGGCGCGTGGCCTCGGCACCCTCGACCCCGCTGCCGGTGGAGGGAGTCGGCCGGCCGCGCTGGCGGCTCGAGCTGGTGCGGCAAAAGGGGGGCGAAGGTTTCGTGATGGAAGTGGAGGCAAGCGATGAAACGGGTCGCTGCGCTCTTCCTGCCCCAATGGCCGATCGAAAGGCTGTGGCGGGCGGAAGCGCATCCCGGCGCGCGGCCTGACCCCGCGCCCGCCGCACCGCTCGTCCGCAACGGCGGCTGGCGCCCTGGCGCCAAATGGGCGCGGCAAGACCAGATCCTCCCAGAAATGGGGAGGGGGACCATTCGCGCAGCAAATGGTGGAAGGACGCCCCGCCTCACAGCCCTCCACACCGGCAACCGCGTGCTGATCGCCGCCGCCTGCCCCCAGGCGCAGGCGCTGGGGCTCGTCCCCGGCATGGCCGTCACCCAGGCGCGCGCGCAGGTGCGCGGGCTCGACATCCGCCCGGCCAAACCCGAGGCTGACCTCGCCGCGCTCCGCCGCCTGGCGATCCTCGCGGCGCGGCGCTGGTCGCCGATCGTCGCGCTGTCGGGGGAGGACGGGCTGTTCCTCGACCTGACCGGCACCGCCCACCTGTTCGGCGGCGAAGAGCGGATGGCGCGCGGCATCGTCCGCCTGCTCGCCCGCGCCGGCTTCACCGCACGCATCGCCGTGGCCGACACTCCGGGCGCCGCCTGGGCACTCGCCCGCCATCTGCCCGCCCCCATCACCCTCTGCCCGCCCGGTGCGCACGAAAAGGCGCTCGCCGACCTCCCCACCACGGCGCTGCGTATGGACGAGCCCGCGGTGGAGCTGCTCCGCCGCCTCGGCATCGATCGGGCCGGCCAGCTCGCCGCGCTCCCTCGCGGCCCGCTCGTCCGCCGCTTCGGCACCGCCACCGTGCTGCGGCTCGACCAGGCGCTCGGCCGCGTCCCCGAGCCGCTCGATCCGGTGATCCCGCCCGAGGCGGTAGCCGTGCACCAGCGCTTCGCCGAGCCGATCGCCACTGCCGAAGCCATCGAACATTGGCTGGGCGAGCTCGTCCCCCGCCTGGCCGCCGCGCTCGAGGCCGAGGGGCTGGGCGTGCAGGCGCTCGAATGCATCGCCGATCGCATCGACGGCGTCCCCCAGCGCATCCGCTTGGGGCTGGCCCGGCCGAGCCGCGACCCCGCACACCTCCTCCGCCTGCTCACGCGCCGGATCGAGAACGTAGCGCCCGGCTATGGTATCGACGCGATCGCGCTCCACGTCCGCCGCGCCGCGCCGCTCGGCCCCCAGCCGGTGGTCGAACGGCTCGACGAAGAGGCCGCGCCCGACCTCGCGCCTCTGGTCGACACGCTGGCGACGCGGATCGGCATGCAGCGCATGTGGCGGATGCGCCCGATCGAGAGCGACGTGCCCGAACGCAGCACCGAGCGCGCGTCCGTGCTCGACCCGCCGGTACGCGCCGCCCCCCGCGGCAAGCGCGACGACGTCCGCCAGCTCGACCGCAACCTGCCGCTGCCGCCCTGGCATCCCGACTGGCCGCGCCCCGCGCGTCTGCTCGCCCGCCCCGAGCCGCTCGACCATGTCCTCGCCGAGCTACCCGACCAGCCGCCGCGCCGCTTCACCTGGCGCGGCCACGCCCACCGCGTCGTCCGCGCCGACGGGCCCGAGCGGATCACCGGCGAATGGTGGAAGCGCGGCGCCGAGCGCGCGAGCGTGCGCGACTATTTCCGCGTCGAAGACGAGACCGGCCGCCGCTACTGGCTGTTCCGCTCGGGCGACGGCGAGCGCGCGGTGACAGGGGACCTCAGCTGGTATCTCCACGGGGTGTTCGGATGAGCTGGTCCGAACTCCAGGCGACGACGCATTATTCGTTCCTGCGCGGCGCGTCCTCGCCCGAGGAGCTGTTCGCCACCGCCGCGCTGCTGGGAATGCCCGCGCTCGGGGTGACCGACCGCAACTCGGTCGCCGGCGTGGTGCGCGCGCTGGTCGCCGCCGAGACGACCGGGGTGCGGCTGGTGACCGGCTGCCGGCTCGACCTGGTCGACGGCACCTCGCTGCTCGTCTGGCCCGAAGATCGGCAGGCGTGGGGCCGGCTCACGCGCCTGCTCACGCTCGGCAAGTCGCGCGCCGACGCCCAGCGCGGCGAGAAGGGCAAATGCTTCCTCCATTGGGAGGATGTGGCGAGCCACGCACAAGGGCTGGTCGGCGCGCTCGTCCCCGGCTTCGCCGATCCCGGCGACGAGCTCGCGCTGCGCTGGATGGCCGACGTCTTCGGCAGCGAGCGTGGCCATGTCTGCCTCACCCAGCACCGCCGCCCCGGCGACGCGCTGCGGCTACACCAGCTCAGCCAGGCCGCCGCACGCTTCGGCCTCACCGCGCTCGCCACCGGCGACACGCTCTACCACCATCCCGACAAGCGCATGCTCCAGGACGTGGTCACTGCGATCCGCGAGAAGTGCACGATCGACGAGCTCGGCTTCCGCCGCGAACGCAGCGCCGATCGGCACCTCAAGGCCCCGCAGGAAATGGCGCGGCGGTTCAAGCATTATCCGGAGGCGCTGGCGGCGGCGGAGGCCATCGTCGAGCGGTGCACGTTCAATCCGCGCGAGCTGAAGAAGGCATATCGCTATCCCGATGAAGTCGTGATGACCGGCCGCACGCCGCAAGAAGCGCTCGACCGCATGGCTCGAAACGCATTCGGGAAAGTCTATCCGGGACAGGACCAGAACAAGGCCAAGGCGCAGCTCGAGGAGGAGCTGAAGCTCGTCGCGGACATGGGTTATGCGCCCTATTTCCTAACCGTGCATTCGATCGTCGAATATGCGCGCAGCCAAGGGATATTGTGCCAGGGCCGCGGTTCGGCTGCGAACTCAGTGATCTGCTACGTGCTGGGCATCACCTCGATCGACCCCATCAAGAACAAGCTGCTGTTCGAGCGCTTCATTTCGGTCGACCGCCACGAGCCGCCCGACATCGACGTCGATTTCGAGCACGAGCGACGCGAAGAGGTGATCCAGTGGATTTACCAGACTTATGGCGAAAGCCATGCCGCGCTGACCGCCGTGGTGATTCGCTTCCGTGCGCGCAGCGCGCTGCGCGAAGTCGGCAAGGCGATGGGCCTACCCGAGGATCTTACCGCTGCCCTGGCCTCACAGGTCTGGGGATTGTCGAACGAGATCGACGACAAGCACGCCAATACGCTGAATCTTGATCGGAGCGACCCTCGGCTCGCGCTCACACTTGAGTTGGCCCATGAACTGGTGGAAGCGAAGACTCCGCGCCATCTTTCGCAGCATCCTGGCGGCTTCGTGCTGTCGCACGGCAAGCTGCACGATCTGGTGCCCATCGAGCCAGCCGCGATGGAGAAACGCCGCGTCATCGAATGGGAAAAGGACGATATCGAGACGCTCGGGCTGATGAAGGTCGACGTGCTCGGGCTCGGCATGCTCGGCTGCATGCGGCGTGCCTTCGATCTGCTGGCCGAGCACAAGGGCGTGCGGATGACGCTCGCCTCACCGCCACTCCAAGGTACCGACAAGCCGACTTTCAAGATGATCCGGCGCGCTGACACGCTCGGTACCTTCCAGATCGAAAGCCGCGCGCAGATGTCGATGCTGCCACGGCTCAAGCCGAAGAATTTTTACGACATCGTCATCCAAGTGGCGATCGTGCGACCCGGACCGATCCAGGGCGACATGGTTCACCCTTATCTCCGGCGGCGCGAGGGGAAGGAGAAGGTCGAATTTCCTTCGGCGGAACTGGAAGACGTGCTGGGCAAGACGCTGGGCGTGCCGCTGTTCCAGGAGCAGGCCATGAATGTCGCTCTGGTTGGAGCAGGCTTCAACAGGAAGCGTGCGGATGAACTGCGCAAGGCCATGGCGACGTTCAAGTCGAACGGCGGCATCGACAAGTTCGCGCAGGAATTGATCGATGGCATGGTCGGCCGAGGCTATGACCAGGACTTCGCCCAGCGTATGGTCAAACAGATCGAGGGTTTTGGCAGCTATGGCTTCCCCGAGAGCCATGCCGCCAGCTTCGCCAAGATCGCTTATGCTTCGGCTTGGATGAAGTGCCATCATCCGGACATCTTCTGCGCCGCGCTGCTCAACGCGCAGCCGATGGGCTTTTACGCACCTGCGCAAATCGTCCGCGATGCGCGCGAGCATGGTGTGGAAGCGCATCCGGTCTGCATCAATGCCAGCGATTGGGATACGACCGTGCTGCCGCCCGAGCCTTCCAGCCGGCTCCGGAAGGAGACCTTCTTCTGGGGCAGGCGCAAGGATTGGGAGAAACTCCTGCCGCTGCGGTTGGGCATGCGCATCGTCCAGGGGCTTTCACAGGAGGACGCAGAGGCGATTTTCGAGGCCCGCCAAGCGGACGGGCCCTTCACCACGATCGAAGAAGTCTGGCGGCGCTCCAAGGTGAAGCCGGCGGCGCTGGAACGGCTGGCGCGTGCCGATGCGTTTCAATCGTTGGGCCTCGACCGACGGCAGGCACTCTGGGCTGTCACGGCCTTGGGGGAAAAACCCCTCCCTCTGCTTGAGGCTGCCGATCTGTTTGCCGGCAAGGTGCAGCCCGAGACCGTCGAGCCCAAGGTGGTTCTCACGCCGCTCAGCGCTGGCCGCGAAGTGGTGGAGGATTATCGCGCCACCCAGCTGAGTCTGCGCAATCACCCTCTCCATTTTCTGCGCAACAAGCTGGAGGAACGAAAGATCCTGCGCTGCGGCGATCTTGCAAAGGTCAAAGATGGCCAACCCGTCGAAGTGGCGGGGCTCATTCTCATCCGCCAGCGGCCCGGGAGCGCCAAGGGCGTAGTGTTCGTGACGCTGGAAGACGAAACCGGCATCGCCAATGCCGTGTTGTGGCCGGATCGTTTCGAAGCCAATCGCAGAACGATCATGACGGCGACCATGCTGGCAATCCGTGGCCGGGTGCAGCGCGAGGGGCGAGTAATCCATGTCGTTGCCGAACGGATCATCGATCTCACTGCCTGGCTTCGCGAGGTCGGTCATCTCGAACTGCCGCATCGCGCCATGCCGGGCGATGGCGCCACGCACGGGAACGAGATCGATCCCCGCGACCGGCTCAAGCTCCCCCGCCAGCGTCCCGCCGACAGCTGGCCGCCGCGCCGCAGCCTCAAGGCGCCCGACCTGATCCCAGTGCGTTCGCGCGATTTCCACTGAAGAGAGTGGTCACCGTGCGCTGGACAAGGCCGCTCTACATGATGATCAAACCGATCCCACCGAAGCGATTGGAACTTGCCCGCATTTGCCGAATGCTCGGGATCGAAAGCAATTATTCGCTCGACCGCCTGCATTCCACTTTGCTGCCGCTCGGCGAGAGCACTCCGACCAAAATCGAGGCCGCACACCACGCGCTGCGCGACCTGGATGCTCAGCCATTCGAAGTGATCTTCGATCGTGTCGAGGGGAGCACTCTCAAGCCCCGCAGGGGCTTACGTGCCCCGGGCACCATCCAGCGCGCGATAGCAGGTCGACTCGCTGCCTTCGGCCTGTCTCTACCTGCCTACAAATTCGCATTGCACATGAACCTCGCGTACGGCCAGCATTCGGATCGCCGTGCCGCCCTCCAACCCCTCAGCTGGATCGTAGACGAGATTCTCCTGATCGAGAGCGTGAACGGACAAGGCCGACATATCGATCGCGGTCGCTGGCCCCTCATCGCGCGCCAGGGCACGCTCCCCTTCTAACTCGATTCGCGCTCGCGGCGTTTAGCCTCTAGGAGGCCGCGCATGCTGCGCCTGTCCGGACTTTCCCTGCCCCTCGATCACGCCCCCGAAGCGATTCCCGAAGCCATCTGCACGCGGCTGGAGATCGAACGCACGGGCCTGAAGGGCTGGACGCTGTTCCGCCGCGGCAACGATGCGCGCCGCCGCAATGCGATCCAGCTCGTCTACACCTTCGACGTCGACCTCGCCGACGAAACCGAGGTGCTCGCGCGCTTCGCGGGCGACAAGGACGTGCGCCCCACGCCCGACATGACCTATCGCGCGCCCTTCCACGCGCCCGAGCGCTGGAGCGGCAAGCGGCCGGTGGTGATCGGCGCCGGACCCTGCGGGCTGTTCGCGGGGCTGATCCTCGCGCAGATGGGCTTCCGTCCGATCATCCTCGATCGCGGCAAGGTCGTGCGCCAGCGCACCAAGGACACCTGGGGCCTGTGGCGCCGCGCCGAGCTCAACCCCGATTCGAACGTCCAGTTCGGCGAAGGCGGCGCGGGCACCTTCTCCGACGGCAAGCTCTATTGCCGCGTCAAGGATCCGCGCTTCCTCGGCCGGAAGGTGCTCGAGGAATTCGTCAAGGCCGGCGCGCCCAACGATATCCTGTGGGAGGCGCACCCGCATATCGGCACCTTTCGCCTCGTCACCATGGTCGAGAGCCTGCGCGCGACGATCGAGCAACTGGGCGGCGAATATCGCTGGCAGACGCGCGTAGACGATCTCGAGCTCGAGCGGCTGCCCGACGGCAACCAGCGCATCCGCGGGCTGCACCTGCATGACGGCAGCTTGCTCGAGACCGACCATGTCGTGATGGCCGTCGGCCACAGCGCCCGCCCGACCTTCGAGATGCTGCATCGGCGCGGGGTGCACATCGAGGCCAAGCCCTTCGCGATCGGCGTGCGCATCGAGCATCCGCAGAGCTGGATCGATCAGGCGCGCTTCGGCAAATGCGCCAAGCACCCGGACCTCGGCGCAGCCGCCTACAGCCTGGTTCATCACGCCTCGAACGGCCGCAGCGTCTACAGTTTCTGCATGTGCCCCGGCGGGCGCGTGGTCGCGGCGACTTCCGAGGAAGGCCGCGTCGTCACGAACGGCATGAGCCAATATTCGCGCGCCGAGTTCAACGCCAATTCAGGGCTCGTCGTCGCCATCGACCCCGCGCGCGATTATCCCGACGGCCCGCTCGCCGGGATCGCGCTCCAGCGGCATTGGGAGGACCTCGCCTTCATCGCGGGCGGCTCCAATTATCACGCCCCTGGGCAGAAGGTCGGCGACCTGCTCGCGGGCCGCCCCTCGACTGCGCTCGGCGAAGTCATCCCCTCGTACAAGCCCGGCGTGACGATGACCGACCTGTCGCACTGCCTGCCCGAATTCGTGATCGAGGCCTTTCGCGAGGCCTTGCCCGTGTTTGGCCGCCAGATCGCCAACTACGACCATCCCGACGCAGTGATGACCGGGGTCGAGACGCGCACCTCGTCGCCGGTACGAATCACCCGCGGCAAGGACCACCAGAGCCTCAACGTCGCCAACCTTTTCCCCGCCGGCGAAGGCGCGGGCTATGCCGGGGGCATCCTCTCGGCCGCGATCGACGGGATCAAGGCGGCCGAGGCTGTGGCGAAGAGCATCGTCGAAGGCTGATACACCCGATCGTCACCGTCGCGAAGGCGGGACCCCGGAATCGCGAGCGATGCCCTGCGTGGCTCCGGGTCCCCGCCCTCGCGGGAATGACGGAGGGCGCTTACCCGCCCACCGTCTGCTCGATCACTCCGAAGATCGGGTGGTGCTTGTCGTCCTCAGCCCAGATGCGCACCGTGTCGCCGGCCTTCAAAAACGGCGTCTGCGCCGCGCCGCCGCGGATCGTCTCGATCGTGCGGATCTCGGCGATGCACGAATAGCCGACGCCGCCCTCGGCCACCGGCTTGCCCGGCCCGCCATCGGCGTCGCGGTTCGAGACCGTGCCCGATCCGATGATCGTCCCGGCCCCCAGCGCGCGTGTCTTGGCGGCGTGCGCGATCAGCGTGCCGAAGTCGAAGGTCATGTCCTCGCCCGCCTCGGCCCGGCCGAAGGGCTTGCCGTTCACATCGACCATCAGCTTGCGGTGGAGCTTGCCGTCCTGCCACCAGTCGCCGAGCGCGTCGGGCGTCACGAACACCGGCGAGAAGCTGCTCGCCGGCTTGGACTGGAAGAAGCCGAAACCCTTGGCCAGCTCGCCGGGAATGAGGTTCCGCAGCGAGACGTCGTTGGTGAGTCCCACCAGCCGGATCGCCGCCAGCGCCTCGTCGCGCGAGGCACCGAGCGGCACGTCGCCGGTCACCACCACCACCTCGGCCTCGAGGTCGCAACCCCAGCTTTCGTCGGCAAGCGGGATCGGATCGCGCGGCCCCAGGAAGCCGTCGCTGCCGCCCTGGTACATCAGAGGATCGTGCCAGAAGCTCTCCGGCATCTCTGCCCCGCGCGCCTGCCGCACCAGCGCGACATGGTTCACATAGGCCGAGCCGTCCGCCCATTGGTACGCGCGCGGCAATGGGGCGGCGGCAAGGCGCTCGTGGAAGCGCTCGCGCGGGATCACTTCATGGTCGAGGTCGGTCGCCAAGTTGCGCAGGTCGCCCTCCACGCGCTCCCAGTCGTCCAGCGCCGCCTGCAGCGTCGGCGCGATCATGTCTGCGCTCGCGTACCACGCGAGGTCGCTCGATACGACCACGAGCTTGCCGTCGCGTCCCTGTTTCAGGCTGGCCAGTTTCATGTGCGACTTCTCCTCTCACCTCTTCAATAGCCGCACCGGCGCGCGAGTCGAGTTGACTCCGTGTCCCGGCCCCAGCATCGCTAGGCACGATGTTGTCAGGGCTCCGATTCCTGGACCACGCGGGCGAAATGCCGCGGCGCATCCGCGAGCACGATTGGGCATCCACACCGCTGGGGCCCATCGAGCAATGGCCGCAGGCGCTGCGCTTCGCGCTCAACATCGCGCTCGGATCGAGCTTCCCAACGGCGATCTACTGGGGCCCGGAATTCCATCTGCTCTACAACGACGCCTGGGCGCCGATCCCGGCCGACCGCCATCCCTGGGCGTTGGGCAGGCGCGGCGAAGAGGTCTGGCCCGACATCTGGCACCTCGTCGGCCCGCAGATGCAGCGCGTGCTCGAAACCGGCCAGGGCTTCGCGGTCTATGACCGGATGCTGCCGATGGAGCGTGACGGCAAGCCGCAGGAGACCTGGTGGAACTACAGCTTCACCGCGATCCGCGACGAGAACGGCAACGTCGTCGGCGTCCTCAACCAGGGGAACGAGACCACGCGCCTGGTGCTCGCGGAGCGTGCGCGCGCCGCCGAGATCGAGCGGCTGCGGCAGTTCTTCGAGCAGGCGCCCGGCGCAGTCGCACTGCTGCAGGGTCCCGAACATGTCTTCGAGATCGCCAATCCCGCCTATCTTGCGCTGATCGGGCGTTCCGACGTGCTCGGGAAGCCCGTCGTCGAAGTGCTTCCCGAAGTGATCGAGCAGGGCTTCGTCGCGCTGCTCGACCGCGTCTACCAAAGCGGCGAGGCGCACCGCGAGGACAATACGCCGGTGCGGCTCCGGCGCGCGCCGGGCGCGGAGGAAGAAACGCGCTACGTCGATTTCGTCTACCAGCCGGTCCGCGATGCCGCCGGCACGGTCACAGGCATCTTCGTCCTCGCCAACGACGTCACCGAGCGCGCGTTGGCCGAGGCGGCGCTGCGATCGAGCGAGGAACGGCTGCAGCTTGCGCTCGGCTCGACGGTGGGGGTGGGCACCTGGCTGTGGGAGATGCCGCAGAACCGCATCACCGCGGACGACCGGTTCCTGCGGCTGTTCGGCGTCGAGGATGCCGCGCCGGACGGATCGGTGCCGATCGACAAGTTCTTCGCGCCGATTCATCCCGACGATCTGCCGCGCGTTCGCGCCGCGATCATGGACGCGATCACCACCGGCGCACGCTATGCGGAGGAATATCGCGTCGTCCAGCCCAACGGCAGCGTGCACTGGATCAGCGCGCAGGGCCGCTGCGCCTTCGATGCCGAAGGCCGCCCCAAGCGCTTCCCCGGCGTCGTCTTCGACATCACCGAGCGCAAGACTGCTGAGGAGGCCGCGCGCACCGCCGCCGAGGAGCTGCGCCGCGCAACCGAAGCGCAGTCGTTCCTCCACGAGCTGGCCGAGCGCCAGCGCAATCTCGATTCGTCCGAGGCGATCATGTGGCACACCGCCAATGCGCTTTCGGAGCGGCTCCATGTCGAGCGCGTCGGCTTCTATTGGGTTGAGCAGGAGCAGACGATCCATTTCGGCCCCTGCACGACGCACGGCAGCCTGCCCCCGTTGACGGGCACGATGACAGTCGAGGAGCTGGGGACGCCCGCGGCCGACCAATATTGCACCGGCGGCACGCTCGTCGCCCGCGACACGGCGCGCGAGCCCCGCTTCGCAGGCACCTCCTTCGCCGCGCGGACGCCCTCGGCGATCGGCGTGCCGCTGATGCGCGGTGGACGCTGGGTCGGCACGCTCTACGTCAACGACAAGGGGGCCCGCGACTGGACCCAGGAAGAGATCGCCTTCGTCGAGGCAGTCGCCGAGATTTCCTGGGACGCCGTCGAGCGCGCCGCCGCGCTTGCCGGGCTGCGCGAGAGCGAGGCCAAGTTCCGCGCCATCGCCAATTCGATCGACCAGATGGTCTGGTCGACGCTGCCCGACGGCCACCACGACTATTACAACGATCGCTGGTACGAATTCACCGGCGTGCCCTATGGCTCGACCGACGGCGATCGTTGGCAGGACATCTTCCATCCCGAAGACCGGGTGCGCGCGACGTCGCTGTGGCGGCACTGCCTCGCGACGGGCGAGACCTATCACATCGAATATCGGCTCCGGCACCATTCGGGCGAGTATCGCTGGGTGCTCGGCCGCGCCCAGCCGGTGCGCGACCGGGCCGGCGGGATCAGCCGCTGGTTCGGCACCTGCACCGACATCCAGGACATCGTCGACGCACGCGAAGTGCTCGCCCGATCGCGCGAGGAGCTCGAAGCGGCGGTGCGCGAGCGGACCGAGCAGCTGATGACTACGGAGGAGCAGCTCCGCCAGGCGCAGAAGATGGAAGCGGTCGGCCAGCTCACCGGCGGCATCGCGCACGACTTCAACAATATGCTCGCGGTGGTCATCGGCGCGCTCGACCTGCTCGAGCGCCGCATCGCCCAGGGACGCACCGACGTGGATCGCTACGTCACCGCCGCGCGCGACGGCGCCACCCGCGCCGCCGCGCTCACCCAGCGGCTGCTCGCCTTCTCGCGCCAGCAGCCGCTCGCCCCGCTGCCGGTCGACGCCAATGCGATGATCGAGGGAATGATCGAGCTGCTCGTGCGCACGCTCGGCGAGGCGGTGACGGTCGAGACGCGGCTTCGGGCCGGGCTGTGGATCGTGATGGCGGATCCCAACCAGCTCGAGAATGCCGTGCTCAACCTGTCGGTCAATGCGCGCGATGCGATGCCCGATGGCGGCACGCTGGTGATCGAATCGGCCAATCGCGTCGTCGCGCCCGATCGCGCGCGCGCGCTTGGGATCGAGCCCGGCGACTATGTCGAGCTCACCGTGTCGGACAGCGGCTCGGGCATGTCTCCCGAAGTGGCGGCGCGTGCCTTCGATCCTTTCTTTACTACCAAGGGCGTGGGTCAGGGCACCGGGCTGGGGCTCAGCCAGGTGTTCGGCTTCGTGCGGCAATCGGGCGGCACCGTGCGCATCGACACCGCGGCCGGGCGCGGCACCACCGTGCGGCTTTATCTGCCCGCGCGACACGACGCCGTTCCGGCCGCCACCGCCGCGCCAGCCGGCGCCGAAGTGCCCCGCGCGCATCCGGGCGAGACGGTGCTGGTGGTCGAGGACGAGGAGCGCGTCCGCGCCTTTTCGATCGAGGCGCTGCGCGAGCTGGGCTATGCCGTGGCCGACGCGCGCGACGGGCGCGAGGCGCTGCGCATGATCGATCGCGGCCAGCAGGTTTCGCTGCTGTTCACCGACGTGGTGATGCCCGAGATGACCGGCCACGAGCTGGCGAAGCAGGCGCGCGCCCGGCTGCCCGAGCTCAAGGTACTGCTGACCAGCGGCTATTCGCCCGAGGTCGCCGGCACCGAGGAAGCGATACTGACCAAGCCCTTCAGTCTCGAGGATCTCGCCCAGCGCGTCCGCGCCACGCTCGACGGACCGGGCGGGCATTAGCTCTTGACGCGGGGCGCCCATGCCGCCATTCGCGCCGCGGCCCGGGCGTACCCGGCCCCCGCACAGCCCAGCCGCCGAGTCCTGTCGAAGGGCGGCTTCGGGCCCGCCCCGGCAGGCGGAGACGTGTATCCATGGCAAATGTAGCAGTGATCGGCGCCCAATGGGGCGATGAGGGCAAGGGCAAGATCGTCGACTGGCTCGCCGAGCGCGCCGACGTCGTCGTGCGCTTCCAGGGCGGGCACAATGCGGGCCACACCCTGGTGGTCGGCGAGAATGTCTACAAGCTCTCGCTCCTGCCCTCGGGTATCGTCCGCGGCACGCCCAGCGTGATCGGCAACGGCGTGGTGCTCGACCCCTGGCACCTCAAGGCCGAGGTCGAGAAGCTCCGCGGTCAGGGCGTCGACGTGACGCCCGACACGCTCAAGATCGCCGACACCTGCCCGCTGATCCTGCCCTTCCACCGCGATCTCGACGCTCTGCGCGAGGACGCCAGCGGCGCCGGCAAGATCGGCACCACGCGCCGTGGCATCGGCCCGGCCTATGAGGACAAGGTCGGCCGCCGCGCGATCCGCGTCTGCGATCTCGCCCATCTCGACGAGCTCGGCCCCCAGCTCGACCGCCTGCTCGCGCATCACGACGCGCTGCGCGCCGGTTTCAACGAGCCTGCGATCGATCGCGGCGCGCTGCTCGCCGAGTTGCGCGAGATCGCCGATTTCGTGCTCCCCTTCGCCGAGCCGGTATGGCGGATGCTCAACGAAGCGCGCGGGCGCGGGCGCCGCATCCTGTTCGAAGGCGCGCAGGGCGTGCTGCTCGACATCGATCACGGCACCTATCCCTTCGTCACCTCGTCGAACACCGTCGCGGGCACCGCGGCGAGCGGCACGGGGATGGGCCCGGGCGCGGTCGGCTTCGTGCTCGGCATCGCCAAGGCCTATACGACGCGCGTCGGATCGGGCCCCTTCCCCAGCGAGCAGGACAACGACATCGGCGAACGGCTGGGCACGCGCGGGCATGAATTCGGTACCGTCACCGGGCGCAAGCGTCGCTGCGGCTGGCTCGACGCGGTGCTGCTGCGTCAGTCGGCGGCGGTATCTGGGATCACCGGGATCGCGCTGACCAAGATCGACGTGCTCGATGGCTTCGACGAAGTCGCGATTTGCACGGGCTATCGTCTGCGCGGCGAGGCGCTCGATTATTACCCTTCGAACGCGCAGGACCAGGCTGCGATCGAACCGGTCTACGAGATGATGCCCGGCTGGTCCGAATCGACGGCGGGTGCGCGCAGCTGGGCGGAGCTTCCCGCAGCTGCGATCAAATATATCCGCCGCATCGAGGAGCTGATCCAGTGCCCGGTGACGCTGGTATCGACCAGCCCCGAGCGCGAGGACACCATCCTGGTCCGCGATCCCTTCGCGGACTGATCGGCGGGATTAGAAGGAGTCGGGGCCCGGCAGCCGCACGCGCCGGGCCCCTGGCCCCTTAACGCTGCGGCGGCTGCGTCGCAGAGTCGGGGGTAGCGGTGCCGGCGGAATCCGGCGCGGGCGAAGTGGTCGGGCCTTCGGCGGGAGCTGGGGCGTCATTCGCCGTGCCCGAACCCGTCGTGGCATTCTCTTCCGACTTCTTGTCCTTCTTCTTCTTGTCGGCCTTGTCGGCGTGAGCGGCGTCACCCGTCGTGGCCGTGCTCGTGCTCTGGTCCTGCGGGGAACCGGTCGTGCCCGTTGTCGATTGTGCAACGGCAGCGGCCGGCAAGAGCAACGCGCCGGCAGCGAGGATGGAGAAAGTACGCATTCGATAACTCCTGCAGTTGAAGACCTGCACCCTCGCAAACCCGCGCCTCGTGCGCGGGTTTCGCTGCGCGCGCACGGCTCGCCGTCCGCTCGGCACTGTCCGGGGCCGAGTCGTTTCGCGTGCGCGCTGGTCTGACTCGGAAGATCAGTCGTCTTCGTCCTCGAAGCCCACGAGATCGAGCGCTCGCGCCTTGATCTGGTGCATGCCGCACCAGTGGACGAGCGCGTCCTCGCGCCCGTGCGTCACCCACACCTCGCGCGGCTCCAGCTCGCGGATCGTGTCGGTCAGCTCGCACCAGTCGGCATGGTCCGAGAGGATCAGCGGCAGCTCGACGTTACGCTGCCGCGCCCGCTGGCGCACCCGCATCCAGCCCGACGCCATTGCCGTGATCGGATCGGGAAGACGGCGCGACCAGCGATCGTTGAGCGCGCCGGGCGGGCACAGGATGATCCGTCCCTGAAGCTCGGCCTTGGCGACGCCGGTCGCCGGCCGCAGCTCGCCCAGGTCGACGCCATGCTCGACATAGAGGTCGCACAGCCGCTGCAGCGCGCCATGGACGTAGATGGGATCGTCGAACCCCATCACCCGCAGCTCGCGGATCACGCGTTGTGCCTTGCCGAGCGCATAGGCGCCGACCAGCACGCAGCGATCGGGATTGGCGTGCAGCGCGGCCAGCAGCTTGTCGAGCTCGTCGTGGGTCTCGGGGTGGACGAACACCGGCAGGCCGAAGGTCGCCTCGGTGACGAAGACGTCGCATGGAACCGGCTGGAAGGCCGCGCAGGTCGGGTCCTCGCGCCGCTTGTAGTCGCCCGAGACGACGATCCGCTCACCTGCATGCTCGAGCACGATCTGCGCCGATCCGAGCACATGGCCGGCGGGCACGAAGCTGATGTCGACGCCCCCCATGCGCAGCGCCTCGCCATAGTCGACCGCACTGCCGTTCTGCGGTCCGTATCGGCACTCCATGATCGCGAGCGTCTCTGCAGTCGCCCAGACCTGGCCATGTCCGCCGCGTGCGTGATCGGCGTGGCCGTGCGTCACCAGCGCGCGTGCGACCGGCTGCGAGGGGTCCACCCATGCGTCGGCGGCAGGAATATAGAGCCCTTCCGGCCGCGGCTCGATCCAGCGTCCCAATGCCATGCATGCACTATCGCCGGGAGCCGCTGCGGTTCCAATCGGATCGAAACGCGGCCTGGCTTCGTTGGGAGGCCAGGAGGTGCGTCAATGGATCTTTCGAGCATTCAGGGCCTGATGGTCGTAGTCGGCCCGATCCTTCTCGCGATCGCGATCGCTTGGGCGATCTTCGCCAACCGCGGATCGCGCCGCGACATCGAGCATACCGAAGCCGCCACGCGCGAGCGCTACGAGCAGCAGGACCGCGAAGACAAGGCGCGCGAGGCCGGCGAAATCATCTGAGCGCTTGCATCGCAGCGGTCGCTCGGGCGAACGCTGGCGCGTGGCCGACGAAGACCCGTCCCTTCCCGATCCGCTGACGCGCTGGTTCGCCGCGCGCGGCTGGGCACCGCGGCGGCATCAGCTCGAGATGCTGGCGGCCGCGCGCGCCGGCCGTCACGCGCTGCTCGTCGCACCCACCGGCGCGGGCAAGACGCTCGCAGGCTTCCTGCCCAGCCTCGCCGAGCTGATCGAGAGCCCGTCCGAGCGGCTGCACACGCTCTATATCTCGCCGCTCAAGGCGCTCGCGGTCGATGTGCGGCGCAACCTGCTGACGCCGATCGAGGAGATGGGCGTGCCCATCCGGGTCGAGACGCGCACCGGCGACACCCCGCACGAGCGCAAGGTCCGCCAGCGCGCGCGCCCGCCGCAGATCCTTCTCACCACGCCCGAATCGCTGAGCCTGCTCCTCTCCTATGAGGACAGCGCGATGATGTTCGCCGACCTGAAGACGGTCGTCATCGACGAGGTCCACGCCTTCGCGACGGGCAAGCGCGGCGATCTGCTCGCGCTGGCGCTGGCTCGGGTCCAGCGCTTCGCTCCCGGGCTGCGGCGCGTCGCGCTCTCCGCCACGGTCGACGATCCCGACGGCTATCGTGCATGGCTCGCACCCCATGGCGATATCGACAGCGTCGCGTTGGTCCAGGGCGACAAGGGCGCCGATCCCAACATCGCGATCCTGCTGCCCGAGGGGATCGTCCCCTGGGCCGGCCATTCGGGCGTCTATGCCATTCCCCAGGTCATGGCCGAGATCGAGACGCACAAGACGACGATCATCTTCTGCAACACGCGTGGCCTCGCCGAACTCGTCTTCCAGCAGCTCTGGAAGATCAACGAGATGAAGCTGCCGATCGGCGTGCACCACGGCAGCCTCAGCCTCGAGGCGCGGCGCCGCGCCGAGGACGCGATGGCCGAGGGGCGGCTGCGCGCGCTCGTTGCGACCGCCAGCCTCGATCTCGGCGTCGACTGGGGCGACGTCGATTGCGTGATCCAGATGGGCGCGCCCAAGGGCTCGTCGCGCCTGCTCCAGCGCATCGGCCGCGCCAACCACCGGCTCGACGAGCCGAGCGAGGCCGTGCTGATTCCGGGCAACCGCTTCGAATATCTCGAGGCGCGTGCCGCACTCGATGCAGTGGAGCAAGGTGAGCTCGATCCCGACGTCTTCCGCCCGGGCGCACTCGACGTGCTGGCGCAGCACGTCATGGCCTGCGCCTGCGCCATGCCCTTCGAGGCAACCGAAATGCTGCACGAAGTTCGCGCAGCATTGCCCTATTCGGCGCTCGCCGACGAGACCTTCGAGCGCGTGCTCAGCTTCATCGCCGACGGCGGCTATTCGCTGCGCGCCTACGACCGGTTCAAGCGGCTGACCAAAGGCAAGGACGGGCTGTGGCGCGTCACCAGCCCCGCCTTTGTTGCGCAGCATCGGCTCAACGCCGGCATCATCGTCGAGGCACCGATGCTAGAGGTGCGCTTCAAGAACGGGCGCCGGCTGGGCAAGATCGAGGAGGCGTTCGGCGCGCAGCTCTCGCCGGGCGACACCTTCGTCTTCGCGGGGCTGGCGCTCGAGGTCGAGCGCGTCGAGGCGACCGACCTGATCGTCCGCGCCACCGCCAAGCAGGCGCGCTACGTCTCCTACATGGGCGCGCGCCTCGCGATCACCGCGACGCTGGCCAATCGCGTCCGCGCCTTCCTCCACGACCGCAGTCAATGGCGCCGCTTTCCCGACGACGTGCGCGAATGGCTGGAAGCGCAACAATATCGCTCGGCGATCCCCGGCCCCGACCAGCTCCTCGTCGAGACCTTCCCGCACGAGGGGCGACACCATATGGTCGCCTACAGCTTCGAAGGCTGGAACGCGCATCAGTCGCTCGGCATGCTGATCACGCGGCGGATGGAGGCGATGGGGCTCAAGCCGCTCGGCTTCGTCGCCAACGACTATGCGCTCGCGGTCTATGGACTCGAGAAGATCACCGATCCTGCCGCGCTCTTCTCGCCCGACATCCTCGAGCATGAGTTCGTCGACTGGGTGCAGCAATCGGCGCTGCTCAAACGCGCCTTCCGCGAAGTCGCGATCATCGGCGGGCTGGTCGAGCGCCAGCACCCGGGAAGGAAGAAGACCGGGCGGCAGGTCACCTTCTCCACCGACCTGATCTACGACGTGCTGCGCAAATACGAGCCGGACCATCTGCTGCTGCGCGCCGCCTGGGCCGATGCGCGGGCGCGGATGACCGACGTTGGCCGGCTCGCGCACCTGCTCGACACCGCCGGCGAGCGCATGCTGCACATCGACCTGCCGCGCGTCAGCCCGATGGCAGTGCCGGTGCTGATCATGATCGGCCGCGAATCTGTCCCACAGGGAGCGGGTGAGGACGCGCTTCTGATGGAAGCAGAGCAGATCGCCGCCGAGGCGATGCGGATCGACTGACCTTCACGCCCGCGCAAATATGATTGCTGCGCAACATGCGGAGGTATATTGTTTCCTGCATGTTTCGCCCTACACCCGCGCTGATGCTCCTGCTGCTGCTCGGGACAGCCGCGGAAGGCCGCGACCTCGGTCGCCAGGACCCCGATATGATCGCCCCGCAGGCGCCGGTCGACGGGACGCTGGTCGATCTCGGGACGCTCGACGCGCGGCTGACGGTGCCCGTCGCGCTCGGCGCCAGCGGGCCCTACAACTTCATCATCGATACCGGCGCCGAGCGGACCGTCGTGTCGCGCGAGCTCGCCGGCTCGCTGCGCCTGGTGCCAAGCCAGCCGGTAATGCTCACCTCGATGACCGGCTCGAGGCGAGTCGACACCGTGCTCGTGCCGCAGCTGATGATCCCCTCGGTGGGAGAGCATCATTCGATCGTCGCCCCGGCGCTCGCGGGCCGCAACCTGGGCGCGGCCGGACTGCTCGGCATCGACACGCTGCAGAACCATCAAGTGACGATCGATTTCGACAGCGGCACCATGTCGGTGCGTCCCAGCGCCAAGCGCAAGCGCAAGACCAGCTATATCCGCGGCGAGATCGTCGTGACTGCCAAAAGCCTGTTCGGGCAGCTGATCGTCACCGATGCCTATTTCGGGAACACGCGCGTCCAGGTTGTGCTCGACACGGGCGCGCAGGTCACGATGGGCAATTCGGCGCTTCGCCGGAGGATCGGTGGCAGGCTCAAGACCCAGCCGATCGAGTTCACCAGCGTCTTGGGCGACACTGCCCGCGCCGAATATTCGAACGTCGAGGGGATCAAGATCGGCGATGTGCTGTTCGGCTCGATGCCCGTCGCCTTCGCCGACGTCGCGCCGTTCGAGCGGTTCGGCCTAACCGAGCGGCCCGCGCTGCTGCTCGGCATGGATGCGCTGCGCAGCTTCCGCCGCGTCGAGATCGACTTCCCCAACCGCCAGGTCCGCTTCCAGATGCCCAAGAGCGCGTTGCGCGATCTGAACAGGACCGGCTCGCTGATCCCCGGTGGGACTGGCACGCAAGGCGTGCGGAGCTACTGACGGCGGATTGACTCGCCCCCGCCCGGGCTGCTTGGGGCAGAGGCGATGACGACACTTTCCCGCTCCGCGCTTGCCACCCTGCCGGCAAGCATCGCCCGTCCCGGCCACGACCTGCAGGCGGTCCGCACCGGCATCGTCCATTTCGGTCCCGGCGCTTTCCACCGCGCGCATCAGGCGCATTATGTCGACCGGCTGCTCGACCAGGACCCGCGCTGGGGCATCGCCGCCGTGTCGCTGCGCAGCGGCGGGACGACCGACGCGCTCAAGGCGCAGGACGGACTCTACACGCTGGCAGTGATCGACCGCGAGCCGAGCATGCGGATCGTCGCCGCGCATTCGGACGCGATCGGCCCGGGCGAAGGCGCGCGGCTGCGGAAGCTGCTCGCCGATCCGGGCGTGCGGCTGGCGACGAGCACGGTGACCGAGAAGGGCTATTGCCTCAGCGGCGACGGCAGTCTCGACTTCAACCACGCCGATATCGTCCACGACCTCGCCTCCCCCGCCGAGCCGGCCAGCGTCATCGGCTGGATCGTCGCGGGGCTTTCCGATCGTCGCGCCGCCGGCACCACGCCCTTCGCGATGCTGTGCTGCGACAACATGACCGGCAACGGCGCCAAGCTCCGCGCCGCCTGCGCCGCCTTCGCCCGCCAACTCGATCCGGCCCTGGCCGACTGGATCGAGGCCGAAGTCGCCTTCCCAGACTCGATGGTCGATTCGATCACCCCGGCGAGTGACGCCGCCTTCCTGGCGCAGGTGCAGGGCGCGCTCGGTGTGGAGGACCGCGCCGCGGTCCAGCGCGAGAGCTTCACGCAGTGGGTGCTCCAGCGCTTCGACATGGCCGACGCGCCCGACCTCGCCTCAGCCGGGGTGACGCTCACCAGCGACGTGCGCGGATACGAGCAGGCCAAGCTGCGCATCCTCAACGGCGCGCATTCGACGCTGGCCTATGTCGGCCTGGCGCGCGGGCACGAGACCGTGTTCGAGGCGATGTCCGATGCCGCGCTCGAAGGCTTCGTCACGCGCCTCGTCCACCAGGACATCGCCGCGTCGCTCGCGCCGGTCGAGGGGCTCGACAAGGCAGCCTATGCCGATGCGGTGCTCGACCGGTTCCGCAACCCGGCGATCCGGCACTTGCTCAGCCAGATCGCCTGGGACGGCTCGCAGAAGCTTCCCTATCGCCTACTCGACACGACGCGTGCGGCACTCGAGGCCGGGCGCAGCGTCGAGCGGCTGGCAGTGCCGGTGGCGGCCTGGATCGCCTTCATCCGCCGCAAGGCCCAGGCCGGCGAGAAGATCACCGATCCGCTGGCGGACACGCTCGCCGCAGCCGCAACCAGCGCCGATCCGGTCACCGCGATGCTGGCGATCGAGCCGGTGTTCGGGGCGCGGCTGGCGGCCGACGCGCGGTTCCGATCGGCGGTCGGCACGGCCCATGAATTTTTCGCAGCGGGCGACATCGCAGGACTGCTAGCGCGCTGAACTTCGCGAAACTTCACGAAGTTCGCGCATATTGGGCGTCAAATACGGGTAGTTCGACCTGTCAAAGAGCGGCGGCACGGGGCCGCGGCGCGATGGCAGCAGGCGAAATCCTATTTTGCAAGTGCCCGGGGCTCGCCGTCCTGGAGCACATGGCTGCAGAGCTGCGCCTCGGGCGTGTCGCCCGGCTCGAGCGCGGCGACCGTGACCCAGCCCTCGGCGCGCAGCTTCGCCCCGGCCTCGGCAGGCGTGCCGTACGGCAGGAACAGCCGCCGCCGTTCGCCACTGCCCAGCCCCGCGTCGAGGATCGGATCGGCGAATAGCGAAAAGCCGACTGCCATCTCCTCGCGGCCGTCCGGGTGGATGACCGTATAGCTGCCGCCGCGCCCGATCTCGCCGCGCACGCCCTGCGCGAAGATCGAGAAGCCCAGCCAGGTCTGATATTCGAAGCCGTGCCGCTCGGTCGGGTCGAGCGTCAGCGCGACCTTGCCGCCGAGCCCCGCGGCGATCTCCGCCACGCCGTCGAGCCGGCTCGCCAGCGCCTTGCCCGCGTCGATCGCGCGCAGCCGCCCCATCGCAGCATCGAACGGCCCCGCCGCCTCGATCAGCGGCAGATAGCGCGAATCGATCGCCGCCACGCCGCCCGCGTCCTTGGCATCGAGCCGCTCGCGGAGCGCCTCGAGCCGGGCGGCGTCGAGCGTCTCGCCCGCGAGCGTGTCGACCAGGTCGGGTAGGGTGAAGTCGAGCGCGAGCCCGGTGACGCCGGCGCCGGCAAGCGCCTCGATCGCGACGCCGACCACTTCGCGCGCCGCCGCGACGCTGTCGAGCCCGATCAGCTCGCAGCCGATCTGGCGCATCGCGCGCTGCGGATTGAGCTCGGACGCGCTGAGCTTGAGCACCGGCCCGGCATAGGAGAGCCGCACCGGGCGCGGATGGTGGCCCATGCGCGTGACTGCGATCCGCCCCACCTGCGCAGTGAGATCGGGCCGGATCGCCAGCGTGCGCTGCGACACCGGATCGATGAAGCGCACCGCGTCGCGCAGGCCACCGGCCTTGAGCCGCGCGCCGAGCTCGTCGGCGAATTCGGCGAGCGGCGGATCGACCTGCTCATAGCCATAGAGGCGCGCGACGCCGAGCACGCGCGTCTCCAGCCGCGCGGCGGCATCGGCAGCGGGCGGCAGCCGGTCGTGGAAGCCCTCGGGGAGAAGTCCGGTCATTCGCGCGCGTCAGCCTTCCTTGGCATAGAGGTTCATCGCCACCGAGATCCGGTCCCGGCTCCCGCGGTGCGGCGTCACGCCATGGCGCATGAAGCCCGGGAAGAGCACCAGGTCGCCCGCCTGCACCTTGATCTTGTACTCGCCGAGCTGCGGCAGCCCGTCGGCGCCGATCATCCGGAAGCCCGGAAAGGTCATCAGCGGCACCGGGAAGCGCGGGTCCTCGAGGAACAGCTCGCCGCCCTCGGTCTCGCCCGGCGCGAGGCCGGCATCGACATAATAGACCGCCGCCCAGAGCACGCCGGGATGCGCGTGGCTCATGTTGAGCCCGCCCGGCGCGAGCACGTTCGCCCAGACCCGCGCCGACCAGTGGACGCTCGCGGCGTCGCGATCGTCGAAATGCGACATGCGCCGGGCGAGGCGGATCGCCGCATCGGTCACGCGCTCCGCCGCCGCGCCGCCCCAGCCGAGCAGGTCCGTCGGGGAATGCCAGCCGCCGATGTTGGAACGGCCGATGCTGCCGCCCTCCGCCATCCGCGCACGGATCGCCTGGGCGAGCTCGGCATCGATCGATTCATGGTCCGCGACCCGGCCGTGCAGGATCGGCGTCTCGAACAGGCCGACCCGTTCGGCCCGCACGCGGAGCATCGTATCGGGCTGGCTGGACGTCAAAAGCCCTCTCCCCGCCGGGGAGAGGGTTGGGAGAGGGGCCGTGGAGCGAGCGCGTCGGCGATGCGATGGGCCACACCGTCCAAACTGCTCCCGACCTCATAATTCGTGAACCGAATCACGCGATATCCCTGCCTCTCGAGCCAAGCCGTGCGCCGCGCGTCCTTCGCCTCGCACAGCGCATGCGTGTCGCCGTCGATCTCTATGACGAGCTTGTGCGACCGCGCGACGAAATCCGCGATATACGGCGCGATCACCACCTGGCGAGCAAATTTGACGCCTTCGAACTGCCTGGCGCGGAGGATGCGCCACATTGCTGCTTCGGTGGGTGTAGGATTGCCGCGCATCTGCTTTGCGCGGGCGAGCAGCACCTCGTCGGTTTTCGGCACTGCCCCTCTCCCAACCCTCTCCCCGGAGGGGAGAGGGCTATAGCCTAGCCGCGCCGTATCGGCACACAAGCTCCCTCTCCCCATCGGGAGAGGACCGGGAGAGGGGCAGCGCTCCAGTTCCTAGAACTTGAGCGCCATCGCGGTCTTCACGCCCGGGAGGGCGCGGACCTTGGCGATCAGGTCGGGGTTGACCTCGTCGTCGACCGAGAGGAGCAGCACTGCCTCGCCGCCGGCGTTGCGGCGGCCGAGGTGGAAGGTGCCGATGTTGACGCCCGCCTCGCCCAGCGTGGTGCCGAGCCGGCCGATGAAGCCCGGCGCGTCCTCGTTGACGATGTAGAGCATGTGCCCGGCGAGATCGGCCTCGACCTTGATGCCGAACAGCTCGACCAGGCGCGGCGCCGAATTGCCGAACAAGGTGCCCGCAACCGAGCGGTCGCCCGCCTGGGTGCCGACGGTCACGCGCACCAGCGTGTGATAATCGCCCTCGCGGTCATGGCGCACTTCGCGCACGTCGAGCCCGCGCTCCTTGGCGAGGTACGGCGCGTTGACCATGTTCACCGTGTCCGAATGGACGCGCATCAGCCCGGCGAGCACCGCGCCGGTGATCGGCTTCTGGTTGAGCTCGGCGGCCGCGCCCTCGACTTCGATCGCGATGTTGGCGAGCTCGCCGTGCGCGAGCTGGCCGACCAGCGAGCCCAGCTTCTCGGCCAGCGCCATGTACGGCTTGAGCCGCGGCGCTTCCTCGGCCGAGAGGCTCGGCATGTTGAGCGCGTTGGTGACACCGCCGGTGACGAGGTAATCGGCCATCTGCTCGGCGACCTGGATCGCGACATTGACCTGCGCCTCGGTGGTCGAGGCGCCGAGGTGCGGCGTCGAGATGAAGTTGGGCGTGCCGAACAGCGGATGCTCCTTGGCAGGCTCGGTGGCGAACACGTCGAGCGCCGCGCCGGCGACATGGCCGTTCTCCAGCGCTTCCTTGAGCGCCGCCTCGTCGATCAGCCCGCCGCGGGCGCAGTTGATGATGCGCACGCCCTTCTTGGTCTTGGCGAGATTCTCGCGGCTGAGGATGTTGCGCGTCTGGTCGGTCAGGGGCGTGTGCAGCGTGATGAAGTCGGCGCGCAGCAGCAGATCGTCGAGCGTCATCTTCTCGACGCCCATCTCGAGCGCGCGCTCCGGGGTGAGGAAGGGATCATAGGCGATCACCTTCATGCGCAGCCCCAGCGCGCGATCGGCGACGATCGAGCCGATGTTGCCCGCGCCGATCAGGCCCAGCGTCTTGCCGGTGACCTCGACGCCCATGAAGCGGTTCTTCTCCCACTTGCCGGCCTGAGTCGACTTGTCGGCCTCGGGCAGGTCGCGGGCGAGCGCGAACATCAGCGCGATGGCGTGCTCGGCGGTGGTGATCGAATTGCCGAACGGGGTGTTCATGACGACCACGCCCTTGGCCGAGGCCGCGGGGATGTCGACATTGTCGACGCCGATGCCGGCGCGGCCGACCACCTTGAGGTTGGTCGCGGCTTCGAGGATCTCGGCAGTGACGCGCGTCGAGCTGCGGATCGCCAGGCCGTCATACTGGCCGATGATCGCCTTGAGCTCCTCGGGGGTCTTGCCGGTGATCTCGTCGACCTCCACGCCGCGCTCACGGAAGATCTGCGCGGCCTTGGGGTCCATTTTGTCGCTGATGAGTACCTTGGGCATTTTGGTTCTCCACCCCGTCATCCCCGCGAAGGCGGGGACCCAGGGTTACTGAGGGAATTGCTTGTCACTCTGGATCCCCGCCTTCGCGGGGATGACGATCACGAATCGCGAGCGGTCGCGTAGGCCCAGTCGAGCCAGGGGCCGAGCGCCTCGATATCGGCGGTATCGACGGTCGCGCCGCACCAGATGCGCAGCCCGGCGGGGGCGTCGCGATAGCCGGCGACGTCGAACGCGGCCTCTTCCTTCTCGAGCAGCGACGCCATCTTCTTGATGAACGCCTCGTCGGCGCCCTCGACCGTCAGGCAGACGCTGGTCTTCGAGCGGATGCCGCGGTCCTCGGCGAGATGGCCGAGCCAGTCGCGCTCTGCGACGATCTTCTCGAGCGCGGCGGCATTGGCGTCCGAGCGCGCGATCAGGCCCTCGAGCCCGCCCAGGCCCCTGGCCCATTCGAGCGCGAAGATCGCATCCTCGACGGCGAGCATCGAGGGGGTGTTGATCGTCTCGCCCTTGAACACGCCCTCGGCGAGCGCGCCCTTGGCCATCAGGCGGAACACCTTGGGCAGCGGCCAGGCGGGGGTGTGGTCCTGCAGCCGCTCGACGGCGCGCGGGCCGAGGATGAGCACGCCGTGCGCGCCCTCGCCGCCCAGCACCTTCTGCCAGGAGAAGGTGGCGACGTCGATCTTGTCCCAGGGAATGTCATAGGCGAACACCGCCGAGGTCGCGTCGGCGAAGCTCAGGCCTTCGCGGTCGACGGGAATCCACTCGCCGTCGGGCACGCGGACGCCGCTGGTGGTGCCGTTCCAGGTGAAGAGCACGTCATCCGACCAGTCGATCTTGTCGAGATCGGGGAGCTGGCCGTAATCGGCGCGGACCACCGTCGGATCGAGCTTGAGCTGCTTGACGGCATCGGTGACCCAACCTTCACCGAAGCTCTCCCAGGCAAGCGTCGTCACGCCGCGCGCGCCGAGCATCGTCCACATCGCCATTTCGAAGGCGCCGGTGTCCGATCCGGGCACGATGCCGATGCGGTGCGTCTCCGGCAGGCGGAGCATCTCGCGCATCAGATCGATGCAATATTGGAGGCGGGTCTTGCCGAGCTTCGAGCGGTGCGAACGGCCGAGCGATTCGGTCGCGAGCCTGGCGGCGTCCCAGCCCGGAGGCTTGGCGCAGGGACCCGAAGAGAAAAAGGGGCGTGCCGGCTTGGTGGCGGGCTTGGTAACGGCAGGCGCAATGGTGGCGCCGGCGGCAGTCGTATCAGTCATATAGACTCTCCTTGCAGAGAGCACGCGCGGCGTTGGGACCGCGTGGCCCGCCGACGGCCCTAGCGGCGGCGGGGGGAAAGTCAATCGGCTTGCGGTGCGGTGAAGGAAGGAGGCTTTGCTCCCCTCCCTGCCTGCATGGAGGGGCCGGGGGTGGGTGCGCGCGTCTGCGCGCTCAAAAAGACCCACTAGCGATACGGCCCAAAAAAAGCGCCGGTCGAGGCATCGAGCCTCGCCCGCCGCTGAACCCACCCCTTGCCCCTCCCTGCAAGCAGGGAGGGGAATAGCGAGTCAGCGCCTGGCCGGCTGCGGTTCGGGCGGCCAGCGGGTGAGCAGGCCGCGGTCGGTCATCCAGTTGGTGATCTGCTCGGGCCAGCGGCGGAGGCTGACCAGCGGGGTGGTCTCGCCCATGTTGTAGGCGTGGCCGCCCGCCGCATAGAGGTGGAGCTCGGCCGAGGCGCCGGCGGCGCGATAGGCGGTGAGCAGGTCGATCGTCGGCTGCGAGCAGCATTGGTCGTCGCTCGCGGCGCTGAGCAGCAGCGGGGGCGAGTCGGGCGTGATCTTCTCCTCGCCGTGGAGCGGCCCGGGGAAGACGAGAATGCCGAAATCGGGGCGGGCGGAGAGCTTGTCGATCGCGTCGCCCCTGCCGGGGGCGGGCACCGGCGGGCTGAGCAGCGTCACCCGGGCGAGCTCGCCGCCGGCCGAGAAGCCGACCACGCCGACGCGGTTCGGATCGAGCTTCCATTCGCTCGCATGGGCGCGGATCGTCCGCACCGCGCGCTCGGCGTCCTCGCGGGCATTCTCGAACTTGTAGGGCGAATCCTTGCCGCGGAAGAGCCGGTAGCGCAGCACGAAGGCCGAGACGCCGCGCTCGTTGAACCAGCGCGCGACGTCGTCGCCCTCGGTGGTGATGACCAGGAACTCGTGCGCGCCGCCGGGCATGATCAGCACCGATGCGCCGGTCTCGCGGCCCGGGCGGGCGGGGTAGTAGGTGATGCTGGGGTTGTTGACCGGCTTGAGCCAATAGTCCCTGGCCTCTTCCGGGATCGACGCGCGGCTCTCGAAGCCGGGGGCGCCGTTGGCCCAGAGCGGAATGCGCTGCGGCTCGGCCGGAGGCTGTTGGGCGAAGGCTGGAAATGCGACGAGCGTAAGCGCCCAGGCGAGCGCGGCGAGCAATCGGGCCATCAAGCCTCTCCCCTATTGCCGGGTCCTCGCCCGGCGTTCGAAGGGGATGGTAACGGTAACAGCGGCCAAGTCAAAAGCTGGCCGAAAGGCGTAGCTTTTCCGCGCGCCGCGCCATGCTATGTTCGGCCTCATGTATCGTTGCGTCGGGTCCGCCCTGCTGCTTTCGCTGCTGCTCGGCGCCTGCGCGGGCGGCGGCGACGACGAGCGGCCCTCGCGCCCCAAGATGGTCCGCTCGACGCTGACCCGGCCGACGCCGCGCGAGACGCAGCAATGCTTCACCGAACTTTCGCGGCAGAGCATCCGCTTCAGCCCGCTCGCCGACCGGGAGTTCGGCGGGGGCTGCTTCATGGCCGGCACCGTCGAGCTGATCGACATCGGCGTGCCGGTGACCAACCTGAAGGGCATGCGCTGCGGGCTGGCGCAGGCTTTCACCGGCTGGGTGCGCTATGCCGTCGCGCCGGCCGCGGCCCAGATATTGGGAAGCCCGCTGGCGAAAGTGGAGAGCTTCGGCACCTATTCGTGCCGGCCGGTGATCGGCAATGCGGGCGCGTCCCGACTTTCGGAACATGCCGCTGCCAATGCCGTCGACATATCGGGATTCGTGCTCGCCGACGGGCGGCGAATCACGATCGAGCGCGACTGGCACACGCAGGACCCGGCAGTGCGCAGCTTCCTCTCGGTGATCCGCCAGTCGGCGTGCCGGCGCTTCAAGACGGTGCTCACGCCCGACTATAATTCCGCGCATTACAACCACATGCACATGGACATGGGCGGGCGGCCGCTCTGCGCCTGAGTCTTTACGGATTTGCAGCCGCGCCGGCATGCGCCTAAGCCGGACGAAATGAACGACACACGAGTTCCCAGCCGCGTCTTCCGCCCTGCCCAGCAGGAAGCGGAGAACGCCAATACCGCCGCGGGCACGCCGCAGACCGAGCATCCCGCCTATCGCCTCGCCTTCCAGGACATGGACTTCCTGCTGCGCGAGGACCTGCGCCCGGTGCGCTTCCAGCTCGAGCTGCTCAAGGCGCAGCTGCTGATCGAGGAAGCCAATATCGGCTCGACCTTCGTGGTCTATGGCTCGGCGCGGATTCCCGAGCCGGCCAAGGCGCAGGCGCTGCTCGAACTGGCCGAGACGCCCGAGCAGAAGCGCGTCGCCGAGCGGCTGATCGAGAAGTCCAAATATTACGAAGTCGCGCGCGAGCTCGGCCGGCGCGCGAGCAACTTCCCGCTCGACGAATCGGGCAAGCGCCACTTCGTGGTCTGCTCGGGCGGCGGGCCGTCGATCATGGAAGCCGCCAACCGCGGCGCGCGCGACGTGGGCGCCGACACCCTGGGGCTCAACATCGTGCTGCCGCACGAGCAGGCGCCCAACCCCTATGTCACCCCGGGGCTGAGCCTGCAGTTCCACTATTTCGCGCTGAGGAAGATGCACTTCCTGATCCACGCGCGCGCAGTGGCGGTGTTCCCGGGCGGGTTCGGCACCTTCGACGAGGCGTTCGAGCTGCTGACGCTGATCCAGACCGGCAAGATCGAGCCGATCCCGGTGCTGTTCTACGGCAAGGAATTCTGGAACCGCGTCCTCAATTTCGACGCGCTGTGCGAGGAAGGCGTGATTTCGCCGCGCGACCTCAACCTGTTCCGCTTCGTCGAGACGGCAGAAGAGGGCTGGGAGATCGTCCAGGACTTCTGGCGCGAGCGCGAAAAGCGGCGCTGACCCGGAAACGAAAAAGGCCGCCTAAAAGGGCGGCCTTTGACGTTAGCGATGGGCCCGGGATCAGTGGTTGCTCTTGGGGAGCGAACCCTTTTCCTCCGCCTGGATCGCGGCCTGGGGATCCTTGCCCGGCGCCCCCGCGGCCGGAGCCGCCTGGTTGGCGACATCGGCAGTGCCCGGACCCTCGGCGACGTTCGCCTGGGCATTGGCGTCGGGAGCGGCGCCCTCGGCCGGAGCGGCCGGGAGCGGCAGGTTCGAGCCCTGGCTGTTGAGATAGGCGATCACGTTCGCGCGGTCCTGCGGGTTGGCGAGGCCGGCGAAGGTCATCTTGGTGCCCGGCGCATACTTGCGCGGCGAGGTCAGCCAGGCGTCGAGCGCCTCGAAGGTCCAGGCGCCGGGGACCGACTTTAGCGCGTCCGAATAGGCGAAGCCGGGCAGGTGGCCGTGCGGCTTGCCGACGGTGCCGTAGAGGTTCGGGCCGATGCCCGACGCGGCGCCCTGGTCGATCGTGTGGCAGGCGGTGCACTGCTTGAACACATCGGCGCCCTTGGCCGGATCGGCCTTGGCGAGGCGCACCGCGATCGGCTCGGCCGCAGCGGCGGCGCCGCCCTCGCCGGCGGTCTCGACGCCCTCAATGGCATAGCCCATCTTCTCGGGGCGTTCGGAATGGAAGATCATGCCGCTCGCGATCGTTAGGCCGAGCGCCGCAATTCCGCCCGCCAGAGCCCAGCCCGCAATAGTATTGAACCGATCGTCCATCGCATGCCCCTAAAGGTAAGTCGCTCGCCCTTTAGGCTGGGCGTTTCGCGACCGCAAGCATGCTTGCCGGCTGTCGAAAGGGCCGCTAGCGCCGCGCAGCAATGGAGAATTTCGCCGCCCCCGCGCGCCCGATCGTGGCGCAGATGATCGCCGAGGCCGCCGCCGAGCCTGCGCGCGCGGTCGCCTTTCAGGGCGCGCCCGGCGCCAATTCGCACGTCGCGGTGCGCGAGGCGCTGCCCGGCGGGCTGCCGCTCCCCTGCTTCTCGTTCGAGGACGCGATCGAGGCCGTGAAGGAAGGCCGCGCCGACTGCGCGATGATCCCGATCGAGAATTCGCTCCACGGCCGCGTCGCCGACATCCATTTCCTGCTTCCCGAATCGGGGCTGACGATCGTCGGCGAGCATTTCCTGCCGATCCGCTACGGGTTGATGGGCACCGGCCCGATCGCCGGCGTGCGCCAGGCGATGAGCCACCCCCAGGCGCTCGGCCAGTGCCGCCAATGGTTGAAGGCGCACGGCATCGCGCCGCTCTCCTACCCGGACACCGCCGGCGCGGCCGCGGTGGTCGCCGAGATGGCCGATCCGGCCGTCGCCGCGCTCGCGCCGCCGCCCGCCGCCGATCTCTACGGGCTCGAGCTGCTCGCGACCGACCTCGCCGACGCCGAGCACAATATGACGCGCTTCGTCATCCTGGCGCGCGAGCCGCGTCCGCTGGGTGCCGAGGGTCCGTTCATGACGACCTTCATCTTCGAAGTGAAGAACGTCCCCGCCGCGCTCTACAAGGCGCTCGGCGGCTTCGCGACCAACGGCGTCAACATGACCAAGCTGGAGAGCTACCAGCGCGGCGGCAGCTTCGCGGCGACCGAATTCTACGCCGATATCGTCGGCGCCCCCGGCGAGCCGGCGCTCGACCGCGCGCTGGAGGAGCTCAAGTTCCACACCAAATGGGTGCGCGTGCTCGGCACCTACCCCCAGGCACGCGCGCGGCCCTAGACTGATTCTCGATCCTCCCCGCCAGGGGGATCGGCCCGCTACGCGCCGTCCACCCAGGCGGTCAGCAGCGTGTGGGCGATGGCGTAGGGCGGGGCGGCGCCAAAGGGCGCGGCAGGATCGCGGGCGAGCGCGAGGCGGACGTCGTCGCGGCTGAACCAGCGCGCATCTTCGAGCTCGTGCGCGTCGATCGCGATCCGGTCGTCGAGCGCTTCGCCGATGCAGGCGATCATCAATGACGACGGGAAGGGCCAGGGCTGGCTGGCGACATAGCGGACCGCGCCGACGCGCACGCCGGTCTCTTCCAGCGTCTCGCGGCGCACGGCCTCCTCGATCGATTCGCCGACTTCGAGGAAGCCGGCGAGCGCCGAATAGCGTCCCGGCGGCCAAGGCGGCTGGCGGCCGAGCAGCACCTTGTCGCCGCGCTCGGCGAGCATGATCACCACCGGCTCGACCCGTGGGAAATGCTCGGCCTGGCAATTGGGGCATTTGCGCGCCCAGCCGGCGTGGGAGATCATGGTCGGCGTCGCGCATACCGCGCAGAAGCCGTGCCGCCCGTGCCAGTCGACCAGGCTGCGCGCCGCTGCATAGAGCGCGGCGTCTGCGGCGTGGAAGCGATCGAGCATCGCGAACAGCGCCGGGCTGCGTGCGTTCGGGAAGGGCCGGCCGTGCGGGGGCGCCATGGCGAAGAGCGGGGCGCCGTCGGGGTCGAATCCGAGGAACAGCCGCTCGCCCTGGGCCTCGCGGAGGCCGGTCCAGCTCAGCCGGCCCTGGTCATCGAGCTCGGGATCGAGTCCATGCAGCACGAGCAACCGCGCACGCGGATCGGCCTCGGCCGCGGCGAGCCGCTCGGGCTCGTGACGGACGCGGTCGGCACGATCGAGCGTGCCGCCGGTGAAACCGGGAGCAATCATTTGAACGCCGTTCACCTGGCCAGGTCGGCGTAGACCGTGCGCCCGAGCTCCCGCCGGAAGCCCGAATCGCCGAGCAGGTTGATCATGCCCGTCGCGCGGACCTTGTTCTTCGGGTCCGCCCAGCCGATCGACCCCGCCGCGCCCGCCCAGCCATAGGTGCCCTTGCCCGGGCCGCCGGGACGATCCGCCAGATAGACCGATCCGCCAGCGCCGAACCCCATCGGCACGCCGCTGTCGCTGGCCATCTCGGCGAGCAGCGACTTGTCCACGCCCGCCGGGAGCAGGTCGGACATGGCGAGCCGCACCGTCTCGGGCTTGAGGATACGCACCCCGTCGAGCTGCCCCTCGTTGATCAACATGTGGAGGAAGCGGTCATAGTCGCGCGTCGACATGACCAACCCGGCGCCGCCATAAGGGAAGCTCGGCGGCTGAAGCCACACCGACGTCGCGCCGGGATCCATCGCCACGCGATTCGTGCCGAGCAGCGCATAATTGGTGGCGAGGATGCCCGCCTTGTCCGCCGGGACGGTCCAGTAGCTGGCGTTCATCCTGAGCGGGGCGAGGATGCGCGTGTCGACGAACCGATCGAACGGTACGCCGCTCGCCACTTCGATCACGCGGCCGAGCAGGTCGAGCGCGATCGAATAGCTGAACTTGCTGCCGGGCTCGGCGATCAGCGGCAGCGTCGCGACGCGATTCGCAAACTCCTCGAGGCTCTTCGGCCGGGCGGCGCGCATCCCCGGCTCCAGCGCCGCGCTCACTTGCGCGGGATTGATGCCCAGCCGGTTGTACTCGTCGAGCAGCGGCCCCTTGGTGATGATGTTGTAGCCGAGCCCCGCGGTGTGGGTGAGCAGGTGGCGCACGGTGATCTGGCGCGTCGCCGGGCGGCTGGTGAGATCCCTGGCGGGATCGACCAGCACCTTCATGTTGCGGAACGCCGGGATGAAATCGCTGATCGGCTGGTCGAGCTTGAGCTTGCCTTCCTCGATCAGGATCATCGCGGCGATGCCGGTGATCGGCTTGGTCATCGAATAGACCCGCCACAGGCTGTCGACGTCGGCCTTGGGCGCATTCGGCTCGCTGGCGATGCGGCCGGCGGCGACGATGGTCGGGGCGGCGTCGCCCTGGGCAAAGGCGACCACGGCGCCGGGCACATGGCCCTCGGCGACATAGCGGTCGGCCAGCGCCTGCGTCTCGCGCGGAGCTACCTGCGCGACGGCGTGCACCGGCGCGGCGAGCGCCAGCGATGCGACGATTCCCCAGCCCAGAGCCTTATGCATAATCCCTCCCGAACCTTTCCGCCGCCTTGGCGAATAGCGTGGGCAGCCCCGCCGATGCCATCTCGCGGATCGGCCACCATTCGCCTTGCGTGGGCTCTGGTTGCGACGGGATTGTGGCAGCCGCAAGCGCGACCTCAAGATTGAAATGGGTGAAGCCGTGCCGGACGCCCCCGTCGAGCATGCGCCAATCCGCCGCGAAAGGCGCATCGGCGAGCCCGGGCGGCGAGGCTTCCCACGGCCCGGTGGGGAGCGCGCGCATGCCGCCGAGCAGGCCCTTCGCCGGACGGCGGACGAGCAGCACCCTCCCCTCATGCTCGGCCCAGAACATCGTGCCGAAGCGCTGCGGCTTGGGCAGTTTCTTCGCCTTGACCGGAAAAGCCTCGGGCGCGCCGGTGGCGAAGCCCGCGCAGTGCTCGCGCAGCGGACAGGCCAGGCAGCGCGGGGAACGCGCAGTGCAGATGGTCGCGCCCAAATCCATCATCGCCTGGGCGAAATCGCCGGCGCGCGCGTCCGGCGTGATCGAATCGGTAAGCTCGCGGATGCGCGGCCGAGCGCCCGGAAGCGGATCGGCGAGCGCGAAGAGCCGGGCGACGACGCGCTCGACATTGGCATCGACCACCACCGCGCGCTGCCCGAAGGCGATCGCGGCGATCGCCGCGGCGGTATAGGCGCCGATGCCGGGCAGCGCGCGCAGGGCCGCCTCTTCTCCCGGCAAGGCGCCACGCGCCGCGACCTCGCGAGCGCAGGCCACCATGTTGCGCGCCCGGGCATAATAGCCGAGCCCCGCCCAGGCAGCCATCAGCTCGGCGTCATCTGCCGTCGCCAGCGCCTCGAAGCTGGGCCAGCGCACGGTGAATTTCTCGAAATAGGGAATGACGCTCGCGACCTGGGTCTGCTGGAGCATGACTTCGGAAAGCCAGACGCGATAAGGCTCGGGCGCATTGGCGCCGGGCCGTGCGCGCCAGGGCAGATCGCGCGCATGGGCGTCGTACCAGTGGAGCAGCGGGGCGGCGATTGCGCGAGGGACGTTGTCGGGCACAGGGCCCTATGGCATGGGTTGGGGGAAATGACGAAGACCCCAAAGCCGACTGCACGGGCAACCACGCGCCAGCCCAAGCTCGAGCCCCAGCGCTCCAATCGCGCGCGGCCGGTTTCCGAGCTGCTTCCCGACGTGGGCCGCGCGGCGTTCCGCAAGTTCGGCTTCGTCCAGCACAGCATCGTCAGCCGCTGGAGCGAGATCGTCGGCGATCGCTATGCGCGCGTCTCGATCCCGGAATCGATTCGCTTTCCCCAGGGCAAGCGCGCCGAGGGCGTGTTGAGCCTGGTCGTCTCGGGCGCGCACGCCCCGATGATGCAGCACATCGCCCCCGAGATCGTCGAGCGGGTGAACCGCTTCTTCGGCTATCCGGCGGTGGCGCGGCTCGCGATCCGGCACGGCGAAGTGAAGCGCGCCGAAAGGGCCGCGCCGCCGCCTAGCCTGAAGCCCGTCCCCGAATCGCTCGGGCAGAGCCTGCGGGGGATTGCGGATCCCGAACTCAAGGCAGTGCTTGAAGCACTGGCCGCCGGCGTCGCGGCGAACGGCGAGACGCCGCAGCTGGGCCGGATCGACTGATGCGCGGCCTGCGGATGCTCGCGGCAGCGTTGCTGCTGCTCGTCGGCATGGGCCCCGCCGTCGCCGGCCAGGCGAAGCGCGCGCCGGCCAATTGGCTGACCACCGTCGTGCGCACGCCCGAGGGCGGATACCGCCAGGGCAATCCCAATGCGGCGATCAAGCTGATCGAATATGGATCGCGCGGCTGCCCGACCTGCGGCCGCTTCGCCGCCGAGGGCGTCGAGCCTCTGCGCCGCGAATGGGTGGCGACCGGCAAGCTCAGCTATGAATTCCGCGACTATCTGATCCACGGCGCGCCCGACTTCGCGCTGGCGCTGCTCAACCAGTGCGTGCCCACCGCGCGTTTCTTCCCGGTGCTCGACCGCATGTTCGCGAACCAGCGGGCCTTTGCCGAGCAGCTGGAGAAGGTGCCGATGAAGACGCTGGAGGGCTATCAGCAGCTTCCCGTCCCGCAGATGGCGACGCGCTTCGCCGAGGCGATGGGGGCGATCGCCTTCATGAAGCAGCTCGGGGTGCCCGAGGCGCAGTCGCGCCGCTGCCTGACCGACCCCGTCGCGATCAAGCGCATCGCCCAGACCAATGCCGATGCCGCCAACGTCCATGGCGTGGACAGCACGCCCAGCTTCTTCGTCAACGGCCGCAAGGTGCGCGCCTATAGCTGGGCGGCGCTGCAGCCCGAGCTTCGCGCCGCCGACAATTGATCCACAGGAGACTTCGAGACATGCGTTCCGCCCTTGCCCTGCTCCCCCTTCTCGCGCTCGCTGCCTGCGGTGGCGGCGGCAATGATTCGGCGCCGGTAACCTCCGAGAGCCCGGTCGCCGCCGTGGCGCCGCCGGCGGGGACGAGCTGGCTCGACAAGGTGACCCGCACCGCCGACGGCTTCATGCAGGGCAACCCCAACGCCCCGATCAAGCTGCTCGAATATGGCTCGCGCACCTGCCCGACCTGCGGCCGCTTCGCTGCCGAGGGGGTCGAGCCGCTGCGCCAGAAGTACATCTCGACCGGCCGCGTAAGCTATGAGTTCCGCGACTTCCTGGTGCACGGCGCGCCCGACTTCGCGCTGGCGCTGCTCAACCAGTGCGCGCCGACCGAGGCGTTCTTCAACATGCTCGACCAGATGTACGCCAACCAGCCGCAGTTCGCGCAGCGGCTGCAGGAGCTCGAGCAGAGCTCGCCGCAGCTGATCGAGCAGTATCAGCAGCTGCCCCCGCCCGAGGCCGCGGCGCGCTTCGCCGACGCGCTCGGGCTGGTCGAGTTCGTCAAGCAGCGCGGCATCCCCGAGGCGCGGGCGCGCCAGTGCCTGACCGACCAGAAGCTGATCCAGGACATCGCGCGCGTGAACGGCGCCGCGACCACCGAGCATGGCGTGAACGGCACCCCGACCTTCTTCGTCAACGGCCAGAAGATCGAGGCCTCGTCATGGCCGCAGGTCGAGGCGGCGCTGCAGGCCGCCGGCGCACGATGAGCGGCTCGAGGTCCTAGGGGCCGCTGGGGGCGCGGCGATGCAGATCAAGCGGCTGCGGCTGACAGGCTTCAAGAGCTTCGTCGACCCGGCCGACTTGCGAATCGAGCCGGGCCTGACCGGCATCGTCGGCCCCAACGGCTGCGGAAAGTCCAACCTGCTCGAGGCGCTGCGCTGGGCGATGGGCGAGAACAGCGCCAAGTCGCTGCGTGGCGGCGGCATGGAGGACGTGATCTTCGCCGGCACCGCGACGCGGCCGGCACGCGACTTCGCCGAAGTCACGATCCTGGCCGAGCAGGTTGGCGACGACGACGAGCTCGAAGTCGTCCGCCGGATCGAGCGCGGCGCGGGCTCGGCCTATCGGATCAACGGGCGCGACGTGCGCGCCAAGGACGTGTCGCTGCTCTTCGCCGATTCGGCGACGGGCGCGCATTCGCCGGCGCTGGTCAGCCAGGGGCGCATCGGCGCGATCATCCAGGCCAAGCCCGGCGAGCGCCGCGCGATGCTGGAGGAAGCCGCGGGGATCGCGGGCCTCCACGTCCGCCGCAAGGATGCCGAGCAGAAGCTGCGCGCGACCGAGGCCAATCTCGCGCGGCTCGACGAAGTGATCGGCGACCAGGAGACGCGCGCCGCGCAGCTCAAGCGCCAGGCGCGCCAGGCCGAGCGCTATCGCGAGCTTTCGGACCGGATCCGCGTCGCCGAGGCGCGGATGATCTTCTCGCGCTGGCGCGAGGCCGCCGAGGCTGCCGACGCCGCCAAGAAGGAAGCCCAGGCCGCCGAGGTGCTGGTCGCCGAGCGCAGCGCCGCGCACGACGCCGCGGCGGCGAAGCAGCAGGCGGCGGCCGAGACGCTCGCCGGCGCGCGCGCCGCGGCGCTGGCGGTGCGCGACCGCGCGACCGAGGCGATGCACCGGCTGGCGACGCTCCGGAGCGAGCGCGCCGCGGTCGAGCGCCGGATCGCCGAACTGAAGGACGCCGAGCAGCGGCTCGCCGACGACCGCTCGCGCGAAGGTGCGCTGGCGCGAGACGCCGCCGAGGCGCTGGCGCGGCTGGCCGAGGAGGCCAAGGCGCTGGGCGCGCGGATCGCCGAAGCGACGGCGCGCATGCCGACGCTCGACGCGGCGCTGGCCGATGCCGAGCGCGCGGCGCGGGACGCCGAAGTCGCGCTGGCGCAGGCGCTCGCGGCGCAGGCGAGCGAAGCCGCCGACGCGCGGGTGGCGGAGGCCGCGCTGGCAGCGGCGCGGACGCGGGCCGAGCGTGCGGCACGCGACAAGGCGCGCGTCGATGCCGAGCTCCATGCGCTCGCCGACCCCGAGCCGCTCAAGGCCGAGAAGCTCCGCGCCGCCAACGCCCGCGCCGAGGCGCTGCGCCAGGCCGAGACTGCGCGCAGCGGGCTCGCGCGCGCCGACGCGGCCGAGCGGGCGGCGATCGAAGGGCGTGACAGGGCGCAGGCGGCACGCTCCTCCGCGCACGCCGAGCTGACGCAGCTCGACAGCGAGGCAGCCGCGCTGGCGAAGGCGACGCGCCCCTCGGACAAGGACCGGCTGCTCGACAAGCTGCGCGTCGACGCCGGCTACGAGCGCGCGCTCGCCGCGGCGCTGGGCGACGATCTCGAAGCCGGGCTCGACGCGAGCGCCGAACGCCATTGGGCCGGCGCCGCGCCCCAGCCGGGCGACCCGGCGGCACCTGCCGGCACCACGCCGCTTGCGGGCCATGTCACTGCCCCGCCCGCGCTCGCGCGCCGGCTGGCGCAGGTGCTGGTGACCGAGAGCGACGGCGGCCAGCCGCTCGCGGTCGGCCAGCGGCTGGTGACGCTTGGCGGCGTGCTGCGGCGCTGGGACGGCTATGTCGCGCGCTCGGGCGGCGCGGCGGCGGCCGAGCGGCTCCAGCGAGTCAATCGGCTCGCGGCGATCGAGAAGGCGCGGCCGGCAGCGGTGCGCGCGGTCGATGCCGCCGATGCCGAGCTCGCGCGGATCGACGAAGCGATCGCCGAGGCGCGGCGCGCGGCGGGGGATTCGCGCAAGCTGCTCGACCATGCCGAAAACGCCGGCCGCGAGGCGGGGCGGGCCGAGGACCGCGCGACGGCGCAGCTCGAACGGCTCGAATCGCAGCGCGCCGACCTGGAGGGCCGCGTCCGCCGGGTCGCCGCCGAGCAGGAGGAGGCAGCGGCCGAGCTGGCGCGCGCCGAGGCCGCCAAGGCCGCCCTCCCCGACGGCAGCGCGACGCGCGCCCGGGTGGCGGCGCTCTCGACCGAGGCCGAGGGCCGCCGCGCGGCGGTGGCGACGGCGCGGGCCGAGCGCGGCGGGCTCGAACGCGAGATCGCCAGCGCGCGTGAGCGGTTGGCGGCGGCCGAGGCCGAGAGCCGGAGCTGGAAGTCGCGCGCTGGCGAGGCGGCGCGGCGATCGGCAGAGATGGACAAGCGCGCGACGCAGCTCGCCGAAGAGAGCGCGGCGATCGCCGAAAAGCCCGCCGCGCTCGACGCGCAAGTGACCGAGGCCGAGGCAGCGACCGACAACGCCCGCACCGAATCGGCGACGGCGCAGGCGGCCGAGACGCAGGCCGAAGGCGCGCTGCGGGCCACCGAAGGCGACGTCCGCGCCGCCAACGAGGCGCTGGCCCAGGCCCGCGAGGCGCGCGCCGGCGCGGTCGCGCGCGCCGAGAACCAGGAGGCGCGGCGGATCGAGATGGGCCGGCTCTCGGGCGAGCGCTTCGAATGCCCGCCGCCCCTGCTCCCCGAAAAGGCCGGGTTCGATGCCGCGAGCGTCCGTACCCCGCAGGACGAATCGGCCGCGCACGAGAAGCTCAGCGCCGAGCGCGAGCGGATCGGCCCCGTGAACCTCGTCGCCGAGGCCGAGCTGGCCGAGCTCGAGGCGGCATTCACGACCAACGCGCAGGAGCGCGACGAGCTGGCCCAGGCCGTCAATCGGCTGCGCGGCTCGATCGGCACGCTGAACCGCGAGGGGCGCCAGCGGCTGCTCGCCGCGTTCGAGGCAGTCGACCAGCATTTCCGCGGGCTGTTCACCACGCTGTTCAACGGCGGCCAGGCGCATCTCCAGCTCGTCGATTCGGACGACCCGCTCGAAGCCGGGCTCGAGATCATGGCCCAGCCGCCGGGCAAGAAGCTCCAGTCGCTCACTCTGCTTTCGGGCGGCGAGCAGGCGCTGACCGCCGTCGCGCTGATCTTCGCGCTGTTCCTCACCAAGCCCGCGCCGATCTGCGTGCTCGACGAAGTCGATGCGCCGCTCGACGATGCGAACGTGGAGCGCTTCTGCGACCTGCTCGAACGGATGACGCAGGAGACCGCGACGCGCTACCTGATCGTCACGCACAATGCCGCGACGATGAGCCGCATGCACCGGCTGTTCGGCGTGACCATGGTCGAGCGCGGGGTGAGCCGGCTGGTGAGCGTTGACCTGGGCGGGGCCGAGTCGCTGCTCGCGGCGGAATAGCGTTTCGGGCCTAGCTTCCCACTTTTCCCGCGAATCGTGACATAAAATTTCCCCGCGACGGAATATCGTTGCGCAGCCGCGCGTCCGGTCTTCGATGGTTCAAAGAGCGGGACCTGGGTCCTCGGGCAGGGGACCAGACGAAATCCTACTTTGCAACCCGGTCCCACACCGTCCCCGGCCCCACGCAGAACCTGCTTTACAGAGGCCCGAACCGCCCTGATGCAGTGCCATCGCAGCACACCGCAGGACTCCAATGATCAACCGCCTCGACAGCTTTGCCCGCACGCGCCTTTTCGACGCGCCCACTCCGATCCAGCGGCTCGAACGCGTCGAGGCCGCGCTGGGGCTGAGCGGCGCGCGGCTGTTCGTGAAGCGCGACGATCTGATGGGGCTGGGCGGCGGCGGCAACAAGCTGCGCAAGCTCGAGTTCCTGCTCGGCGCGGCGATCGACCAGGGGTGCGACACCTTCGTCACCACCGGCGCGCGCCAGTCCAACCACGCGAGGCTGAGCGCGGCCGCCGCGGCGCGGACGGGGCTCGCGGCCGAGCTGATGCTGACCGACACCGTGCCGCGCGAGGACCCGGCCTATCTGTACAATGGCAACCAGCTGCTCGACGGGCTGTTCGGCGCGAAGGTCCACCACCTGCCGCGCGGCACCGATGCGCTGGCTGCCGCGCATGATCGCGCCGGGCAGCTGCGCGCTGAAGGCCGCAAGCCCTATGTCGTCGGCGCGGGCGGGTCCTCGCCGGTCGGCGCGCTCGGCTATGCCTCGTGCGCGGCGGAGATCCGGGCGCAGGAAGCCGAGCTCGGCCTGAGCTTCGGCACGATCGTGGTCGCCAACGGCAGCCACGGCACGCACGCCGGGCTGGCGGCGGGCATGGCGGCGGCGGGCGACGATCCGCGGCGCGTGCTGTCGTTCACCGTGCTCGCCGAGCTGGCCGAGGCCGAGCGCGGCACGCTGGCGCTGGCCAAGGCGACGCTGGCGCTGCTCGGCGGCGAAGCGCTGGACGCCGATGCGATCCGGATCGACGGTTCGCAGCGCGGAGAGGCCTATGGCATTCCGACCGAGGCGATGCTCGCCGCGGTGCGGCTGATGGCGCGGCGCGAGGGGCTGCTGATCGATCCGGTATATAGCGGCAAGGCGTTCGCCGGCGTGCTCGCGGGGCTCGCCGAGGGGCGCTTTACCGGCGACGTGCTGTTCGTGATGACCGGGGGTACGCCGGGGCTCTACGCCTATCAGCCGGCGTTTGGGGGGTAATCGACGTTCAGTACCCCGGCGAAGGCCGGGGCCCAGCTGCGATGTCCTTCGAGCGGGTCTCCTACGCATCCAAGCGGCTCGATACTGGGCCCCGGCCTTCGCCGGGGTACCGCCGGGGGCTTGCGCGCTAGGCCCCGCGCAATATCCGCTCGTAGAGGCGGATATATTTGTCCGCCATTGCTTCGACGGTAAAGCGTTCCTCCACTGCCTGCCGGCACGCCCTGCGATCGATGGTCTCGACCTGGGCGAGCGCGGCGATCGCTTCGCCGACCGAAGGGACGAGGAAGCCGGTGCGGCCGTGGTCGATCAGCTCGGGCATGCTGCCGCGGTCGATCGCGATGACGGGCGTGCCGCAGGCCATCGCCTCGATCACCGAAAGGCCGAAGGGCTCGTCGAAGTTGATCAAATGGAGCAGCGCGCTGGCGCCGCCCAGCGCCCTGATCCGCGCCTCGCCGCCGACGGGGCCGTGATAGCGGATCTGCTTCCCGTCGACGTGCGGGGCGACGTCGCGGTCGAAATAGCCCTGGTCCTGGACGATGCCGTAGAGATCGAGGTTGCGGCCGGTGGCCTTGGCGACCTGAATCGCCTCGGCGGCGCCCTTGTCGGGATGCATGCGGCCGAAGAAGAGCAAGTCCTCGCCGCCGGCCGGGTCGAAGCGGAATTCGTCCAGGCGGATGCCGTGATGGATCGTCGCGGCATAGTCGAGGCTCGGGTGCCGGTCGGCGTCCGAGATCGCGACATAGTGCACGCGGCCCTGGTACGGCTTGTACATCGGCAGGATGCGCTCGGACGAGAAGCCGTGGATGGTCGTCACCATCGGCGTCGTCACCAGCCGCGAAAAAGCATGGGCGGGGAAATCGGCCTGGTTGTGGATCAGGTCGAATTCGTGCGCGCGCTCGAAGACATGGGCGAGATGGGCATATTCCCACACCTTGGCGTCGATCGCGCCGTCTTCCTCATAGCCGCGCGGCACCACGCCGGCGAGCGTGCCGGCGGTGACCGAATCCTGCGTCGCGAAGAGCGTCACGTCGATTCCGCGCGCGACCAATGCTTCGGTGAGCAGGCTGGTGACCAGTTCCCAGGGGCCATAGTGGCGTGGAGGCGTGCGCCACGCGATCGGCGCCAGCATTGCAATCTTCATCCGAGGATCAGGCCTTCGTCGGGTCCGAGAATGGCGGGGTCGCGGCCGCCCTGCGCGGCGAGGAGCACCGAGAGCCCCTCCGCCCATTCGGGGATGGCGAAGGACTGGGGGCGATCGCTGAGATTGAGCACCACCAGCATCCGCTCGGCGCCGCAGCGGCGCTCATAGGCGAGAAGCGCGTCCGAGCATTCGACCGGCAGCCAGTCGCCGATCGACAGCGCGGGGTGCGCGTGCCGCAGCTCCAGCAGGTCGTGGTAGAGCCGCCACATCGACCGGGGGTCCTCGCGCTCGGCGGCGACGTTGCGGACCTGCCAGTCGGGATGGAGCGGCAGCCAGGGCGCGCCGCCGGTGAAGCCGGCGTTTGCGCTGGTGTCCCAGGCCATGGGGGTGCGCACGGGATCGCGGCCGAGGCCGAGCCCGGGCTCGCGGAGCTCGCGCGGGTCCTGCACCTGGTCCGGCGGGATCGGGACGTCCTCGAGGCCCAGCTCGTCGCCATAATAGATCGTCGGGGTCCCCCGCAGCGTGAGCAGCAGCATCGCCGCGATCCGCGCCTGGCGGGGGCCGAAGCGCGTCGCGGCGCGGGGGCGATCATGGTTGCCGAGCACCCAGTTGGGCCAGCCTCCGGCGGGCAGCGCCGCCTCGTAGTCGGCGATCAGCCCGGCGAGCGTCCGCGCCTCCCAAGGCGCCTCGATAAGCTGGAAATTGAAGGGCAGGTGCACCTCGGGCTCGCCGCGGCCGTAATAATGCATCAGCCGTTCGACGGGCAGGTAGATCTCCCCCACCAGCACGCGGCCCGGATAGGCATCGGCGACGCGACGCATGTCGGCGGCGATGCCGTGCACTTCGGGCTGGTCGGTCGAATGGAGCTGGAGCACCTGGTGCATCGCGCCCATCGCCGGCGTGTAGGCGGGGTTGGGCGGATTGTCGGGGAATTCGGCGTGCTTGATCATGTGCCACAGCACGTCGATGCGGAAGCCGTCGACGCCGCGATCGAACCAGAAGCGCAGCACGTCCATCATCGCCTGGCGCACCTCGGGGTTGCGCCAGTTGAGGTCGGGCTGCTCCTTGAGGAAGGCGTGGTAGTAATATTGGCCGCTGGCCTCGTCCCACTCCCAGGCCGAGCCGCCGAAGTCGCTGATCCAGTTGTTGGGCGGGCCGCCGTCGGGGGCGGGATCGCGCCAGATGTACCAGTCGCGCTTCGGATTTTCGCGCGAGGACCGGCTCTCCTTGAACCAGGGATGCTCGCTCGACGAATGGTTGGGGACGAAGTCGAGCAACAGCTTGAGCCCGCGGGCGTGCGTGGCGTCGAGGAGCGAATCGAAATCCTCGAGCGTGCCGAAGCTCGGGTCGATGCCGCAGTAATCGGCGACGTCATAGCCGAAGTCGGCGAGCGGCGAGGGATAGATGGGCGAGATCCAGACCGCGTCGACGCCGAGATCGACCAGCGCGTCGAGGCGGTTCTCGATCCCCCTGAGCGTGCCGATGCCGCCGCCGTTCGAATCCTGAAAGGAGCGCGGGTAGATCTGGTAGATCGCGCCCTTCTGCCACCAGAGCGGTTCGGTCATGGCAGCGCCCCCTCTCCGTCTGCGCACACCTTCCGCTTGCGGGAGGGGTCGGGGGAGGGGATATTCGCGAGCGATTGGGAGCAGGTGGCGTACAGCCCCTCCCCTAACCCCTCCCGCAAGCGGAAGGGGAATTCGACAGTAGCTCCCCTCACCGGAAGCGCTCCTTCGGCAGATGGGTGATGCGGCAGGCGAGATCGGCCTCGCCGCCCGCGAGGATATAGTGATCGCCTGCGTCGGCGATCCCCGTGGTGAAGACGACCGGCGTGGGCAGGTACATCTGGTGCGCGATGTCGGCGGTGAGCGCGGGGTTGGCCTCGAGCAGCGGCGCCTCGTCCTCCAGCCGCAGGATCTGCGAGGGGTCGTCCTTGTCGAGCAGCGCCCAGAAGCTGCGGTAGATGCCGACCGCGTCCTTCTTCTCGACGCCGTGGTAGATCAGCATCCAGCCCTCGGGCGTCAGCACCGGCTGGCTGCCGCCGCCGATCCGCTGCGTGGAGCTGGTCCCCTTGCGTGCGCGGATGCCGGGCTGGTCGAGCGGCTTCCAGTGGAGGCCGTCGGGGGATTGCGCGAAGTTGATCGACGGGCCGCCGAGCCAGGGCGAATCCTCGGGGTATGCGAAATAGACTTCGCCCAGCGGCCGGGTGAGCGCCATGTACTTGCCGCCGACCTTGCCCTCGAACAGGATCATGTCCTTGTTCTGGTGGTCGAGCACCACCCCGAGCAGCTTGTAGTCGAGCCCGTTCACCGAATGGTACATGGCGGTGCAGTGCCGCTCGGCCGAGACGCCGCACACCGTCATCCACCAGCTTCCGCCGACCAGGCTGATCCGCGCGTCCTCGACGCCATATTCGAGGAAGCTCGCGGAAGGGGCGATCGCCTTGTCGTAATGGATCTTCACGATCTCGTACGCGTCGCGGCTGACCTCTACGGGCAACAGCCAGGACAGCGAGGTGAGGCCGAGCAGGCGCGGGTTGCGGTCCTTGAGCGCGAACTGGCGCGGGTCGTCCATATGGATGCCGTGGAGCGGATGGCGATCGAGCACATAGCCATCGGGCGTCCAGCGGATCGCGCGGGCGCAATCGCCCTGCACCGGCTCGGACAGCGCCTCGGCGACACGGACCATCAGCAGCAGATTGCCGTTGGGGAGCCGGGCGAAGCCGGGGTTGAAGGCACCGAGCACATGCGTGGGCTCGTGCACCGACCCGCGCAGCGGCGAACGGCTCAGATCGACATCGTCGGGACGGAAGATCAGATAATCGTCGGCCAAGGCAGCTCCCCCAGGAATGCCCTGACGCAACGGCGCTACGCCGATCCTGTTCCGCTCTGCAGCCGCTCGTGGTGGCGGATCACCTCATTGATGATGAAGCGCAGGAACTTCTCGGAGAATTCGGGGTCGAGATCGGCGTCCTTGGCGAGCGCCCGCAGCCGCGCGATCTGCGCCTCCTCGCGGCCCGGATCGGCTGGCGGCAGGCCGTGGGTGGCCTTATAGGCGCCCACCGCCTGGGTGACCTTGAAGCGCTCGGCCAGCATGTGGATCAGCGCGGCATCGATATTGTCGATGCTCTGGCGGTAGCGGGTAAGCGTCTCGTCGGCCATGGGTCCTCCCGCGGCCCCTTTCGCCCGCGCCGCCCATTCAGGCAACCCCTTGGGCTTGCCTTTGCCGCGCCCAAGCGCCAGAGCGCAGCCCATGAGCGCCACCATCCATCGCTTGGGGTCCCGGCCCGAGCCTTCGCTGGAACCGATGCTTTCGCTGGTGGCGCACGACCTGAACCTGGTCAATGCGGTGATCCTCGACCGGATGCAGTCGGACATTCCGCTGATCCCCGAGCTCGCCGGGCATCTGATCGCGGGCGGCGGCAAGCGGATGCGGCCGATGCTCACGCTCGCGAGCGCGCGGCTGCTCGGCTATTCGGGCGCGCGGCACCACAAGCTCGCGGCCGCGGTGGAGTTCATCCACACCGCGACGCTGCTCCATGACGACGTGGTCGACAGCTCGGACCTGCGCCGCGGCAAGCGCACCGCCAACATCATCTGGGGCAACCCCGCGAGCGTGCTCGTCGGCGACTTCCTGTTCAGCCGCGCGTTCGAGCTGATGGTCGAGGACCGCAGCCTGAAGGTGCTCAAGATCCTGTCGAACGCCAGCGCGGTGATCGCCGAGGGCGAAGTCAACCAGCTCACCGCGGTGCGCCGGATCGACCTTTCCGAGGAGCGCTATCTCGACATCATCGGCGCCAAGACCGCCGCGCTGTTCGCCGCCGCGTGCCGGATCGCCGCAGTGGTGGCCGAGCGTTCGGAGGCCGAGGAAGCCGCGCTCGACGCCTATGGCCGCAACCTCGGCATCGCCTTCCAGCTCGTCGACGATGCGATCGACTATGTCTCGGACGCCTCGACGATGGGCAAGGACGCGGGGGACGACTTCCGCGAGGGCAAGATGACGCTGCCGGTGATCCTCGCCTATGCCCGCGGCGACGAAGGCGCGCGCGCGTTCTGGAAGGATGCGATCGCCGGACGGAGCGTGACCGAGGAGGATTTCGCCGAGGCGATCCGGCTGGTGCGCGACAGCCGCGCGGTCGACGACACGCTGGCGCGGGCGCGCCACTATGGCCAGCGCGCGATCGACGCGCTGGGCAGCTTCGCCTCGGGCGCCGCGAAGGACGCGATGGTCGAGGCCGTCGAGTTCGCGGTCGCCCGCGCCTATTGATGCTCGACTCGCGCGACCCGCTGCCGGACGGCTATGATCGGGTCGGGCCCTTCCACCCCTATGTCGCCTGGGCAGCGGTGGTGCTGGTCGATCTCATCGGGCTGATGCTGATCCTCGCGGTGATCGCGATGATCGGCGATTCGATCGAGGACGCGCTCTGGCCGGGAGGCTTCGACGCGATCCGGGCGTTATAGGGCGCCTTATTCCTCTTCGTCTTCGTCCTCGTCCTCGTCGACCGCGAGGATGTCCTCCTCGTCGCTGTCGAGCTGCTCCTCGATCGCCTCGACGATCAGGTCGAGCTGCTCGTAGCTGGCGAGAAATTCGAGCGTCTCGCCGTCCTCGTCCTCGAGGTGGAGAGTGTAATCGCCTTCGCCGTCGGGGGTGATGGTGAACTGTGCCAGGGTCTTCGCCATGTCGCCGTGCTCCTTGCCTCGATTGCGCCCAACACGGACTTGGGGAATTGGTTGCGCGGAATGACCGACACTCTGCCGATCCGCGCCGTTTTGCCCCGATTGCTCGCCGCGCTGCGCGAGAGCAGCAACGCCGTGCTGGTGGCGCCGCCGGGGGCGGGCAAGACCACCGCCGTCGCGCCGGCGCTGCTCGACGAGCCCTGGTGCACGGGCGAGATAGTGCTGCTTTCCCCACGGCGCCTCGCGGCGCGGGCGGCGGCGGAGCGGATGGCGGCGCTGGCGCAGGAGCCGGTGGGCCGGACCTTCGGCTATGCGACGCGGATGGACAGCAAGCGATCGGCCGCGACGCGGGTGACGGTGGTGACCGAAGGCATCTTCGTCAATCGCATCCAGGCCGATCCCGAGCTCGCCGGGGTCTCGGCAGTGCTGTTCGACGAAGTCCATGAGCGCAGCCTCGACAGCGATTTCGGGCTGGCGCTGGCGCTCGACGCGCAGGCGGCGCTGCGGCCGGACCTGCGGCTGGTCGCGATGTCGGCGACGCTCGACGGGGTGCGCTTTTCGGCGCTGATGGGCGATTCTCCAGTGGTGGAGAGCGAAGGCCGCAGCCATCCGCTCGAGCTGCGCTACCTCGGCCGCGCGGCGGAGGCACGGATCGAGGATTCGGTGGCGGGTGCGGTGCGCACCGCGCTGCGCGAGGCGGAGGGCGGCGTGCTCGCCTTCCTGCCGGGCGTCGCCGAAATCGAGCGGACCGCCGAGCGGCTCGGGGAGATTCCCGGCGCAGTGCTCCATCGGCTCCACGGCAGCCTGGAGCCCGGCGCGCAGCGCGCGGCGATCGCGCCCGATCCCGAGGGACGCCGGAAGATCGTGCTCGCGACGTCGATCGCCGAGACTTCGCTGACGCTCGACGGCATCCGGGTGGTGGTCGATTCGGGGCTGGCGCGGCGCCCGCGCTACGATCGCGCGGCGGGGATGACTCGGCTGGTCACCGAGCGCGCAAGCCAGGCGGCAGTGACGCAGCGCGCCGGCCGCGCCGCGCGCCAGGGACCGGGCGTGGCCTATCGGCTGTGGGAGGAAGCGGCGACCGCGGGGCTGCCGCGCTTCGACCCGCCCGAAATATTGGAGGCCGATCTCTCGGCGCTGATGCTCGACTGCGCGCTGTGGGGCGTCGCCGATCCGCGCAGCCTGGCCTGGCTCGACCCGCCGCCCGAGGCTGCGATCGCCGAGGCGCGCGCGCGGCTGACCGCACTCGAAGCGCTCGACGCCGACGGGCGGCCGACCGAACATGGCAAGGCGATCGCCCGGCTGCCGCTGCCGCCGCGGCTCGGCCATATGCTGGTGCGCGCGGGCGAGATGGGCCTGGCGAGGACCGCGGCCGAAGTGGCGGTGCTGCTCGGCGAGCGCGGGCTGGGCGGGAACGATCCGGACTTGGAGCTGCGCATGCGACGCTGGCGTAGCGAGCGCGGGCAGCGGGCCGAGGGGGCCCGGCGGCTGGCGGAGCGGTGGAGTAAGCTTCTCCCTCTCGCCTCCGGGGAGAGGGTCGGGGAGAGGGGGACGAGCCACGAACTCTCCGCACTGCCCCTCTCCCAACCCTCTCCCCGGAGGGGAGAGGGCTCTGAGGACGTCGCCGCGTGCATCGCGCTGGCCTTCCCCGATCGCATCGCGAAGCGGCGCGACTCCTCCGGCGAGACCTGGGCGTCGGCCGGTGGGCGGGGGTTCAAGCTCGATCCTACCTCCAGCCTCGCGCGCGCCGAATGGCTCGCGGTGGCGGAGACGCAGGGCATGGCGTCGGGCGCGCGCATCCTCTCCGCAGCGCAGATCGACGCCGCCACGGTCGAATCGCTGTTCGCCGAGCGGATCGAGACGCGCCGGACCGTGCGCTTCGATCCCGCCTCCGGGCGCATCGAAGCGCTGCGCGAACGCCGGCTCGGCGCGATCCGGCTGTCGAGCGGAAGCGATTCGGCGGCCTCGCCCGCCGAGATCGAATCGGCGCTGCTCGAAGGCGTGCGCACGCACGGGCTCGACCTGCTTCCCTGGTCCGAGACCGCCCGCGCGCTGCGGACCCGCGCCGCCTATGCCGGCAACGACCTGCTCTCGGACGAGAAGCTGATCGCCACGCTCGACGAATGGCTGCCCCCGCTGCTTGCGGGCAAGCGCCGGCTCGACTCAGTCGAGGGATTGACGGGCGCACTCAACAATTTGCTCGGCTGGGACGGGCAAAAGGCGCTCGACCGGCTCGCCCCGGCGCGCTTCGAGACCCCCGAGGGCTCGAGCTATGCGATCGACTATGGCGCCGAGGGCGGGCCGACGGTGGAAGTGCGTGTCCAGGCGCTGTTCGGGCTCGACCGGCATCCGCTGCTCGGCGACGGCACACCGCTGGTGCTCAGCCTCACTTCGCCCGCCGGCCGTCCGATCCAGACGACGCGCGATCTGCCGGGCTTCTGGAAGGGAAGCTGGGCCGCGGTCGCCAAGGAAATGCGCGGGCGCTATCCCAGGCACCCCTGGCCGGACGATCCCGCCGCCGCCTCGGCGACGCTCAGGACCAAAAAAGCCGATGCAAGGAACGCGACTCCGCGCTAGGGGATTTGACGATCGATTGGAGACCATAAGTTGAAGACCGCGCGCATCTTTCAGCGTCCCAAGAACGCGATGCAGTCGGGCCGCGCCCGCACCGATCAATGGGTACTCGAGTTCGAGCCTGCGTTCGGGCAGCGCCCGGACCCGCTCACCGGCTGGAACGGCGGCGGCGAGACGTCGAACCAGGTCCGCATCGCCTTCCCTACGCTCGAGGCGGCGAAGGCGCATGCCGAGCGCGAAGGCTATGCCTATCACATCGTCCCGGCGCCGGCGCGCAAGCTGAAGCTCCAGGCCTACGCGGATAACTTCCGGTAAACTCCACGCCGGCCCGATTGACTTGCCCACCCCCGTGCGATGCTATCGCGGCGCGGGGGCAGCGAAGGAGCAAGTCATGGCAGTTGCCAAGACCATCGAGATCGTTTCCGCTTCGTCCGCCGGAATCGAGGACGCCGTCCAGAGCGGCGTCGCAAAGGTCGCCGAGACGATCAACAACATCGAAGGCGTCTGGGTGAAGGACACCAAGGGTGTGGTCCGCGACGGCAAGGTTGCCGAATGGCGCGTGACGCTGGCGGTGACGTTCCTGGTCGCCTGACGCCGCGGCTCAGCCCAGGAACGACTGGGCGAGCAGCAGCAGCAGCTTCACGTCCACCGCGAAGCCCTCGGCACGGCGCGCCGCCACGAAGGCAGGCACGTCCTCGAGCGCGACGCGGTGGACGTTGATGTCTTCGTCGGCCGTGCCGCCGCCCGCGCCGATACGGGTGAGCCCGGTGGCGCGAACGAGCGTGAAGCCTTCGCTGACCATGCCGGGGGAGGAGTGGAAATAGCCGAGCTCCTCGACCGTCTCGCAATGATAGCCGGTCTCCTCCTCCAGCTCGCGCCGCGCGGCGAGGAGCGCGGTGTCGCCGTCATGCTCGTCGCCGATCAGCCCGGCGGGTAGCTCGAGACAGCGCCGGCCGAGCGGCACGCGATACTGGTCGACGAGCAGGACATGGTCCTCGGCATCGATCGCGAGGATCACCGCTGCCTGGATGCCGCGGGCGCGCGAGACATATTCCCAACGGCCCTGGCGCTTGGCCACGATCCACTTGCCTTCCCAGGCGACTTCCACGGGTTCGTCGGTCATGCGGGGCGACCTAAAGCACGATCAGCCGGTCGGGAAGCTCGTTCGTGTCGCCTTCGCTGCGCGGGAAATGCTCGGCGAGCACGGCGCCGATCCGCGCGACGGCGTCGGCCATGCCGTCGCCGGGGCGGCCGTCCTTCACTGCCGCGATCAGCGCGGCCATCGCATCGCCCCACACTTCGGGCGCGACCCTGGAATGGATCGATTCGTCGGCGATGATCTCGGCGCGGTGCTCGGCGAGGCTGAGGTAGAGCAGCACCCCGGTCGAGGCCTTGGTGCGCTTCTCCGCCGCGGCGCGGAACAGGCCGAGCGCGCGGCGGCCGACGCGGCGGGTCTTGGTCGCTGCCGGAGTCGCCGCCATCCGCAGCGCGTCCCAGGCGAAGGCGAAGCGCACGACGAGGAAGGTCACCACCATCAGCAGCAGCGCGAAGGCGAGGTACCAGCCCGGCGGCGTCTCCGACCAGCCGTCGACCAGCCGCGCGTGGAGCCATTCGGCGGGCACCGGCTGCCAGGCGAGCAGCGCGAGCACCAGCAGCATCGCCAGCACGGCCCAGTGCAGCGCGACGTCGTGATAGGAATCCGAGCTGCGCGCGACGACGGTGACGATCTCGCCATCGGTGTGGAGCTCGGCGGCAGTGACGGCCGCGGTCACGCGTTCATGATCCTCTGGGCTCAACCGCATCTCACCAGCCCCCCGAGGCGCCACCGCCCCCGAACGATCCGCCGCCGCCCGAGAAGCCGCCGCCGCCTCCGCCCCAACCGCCTCCGCCACCCCAATCGGAGCCGCCGCCCCAGCCGCTGCCGCGGTGCGAATCGCGGCTCATCTCGTTGGCGATGCTCCACAGGACGATCGGCCAGGCGCCGCCGCCGCCGCGATAACGCCGGCCGCGCCGCGCGCCGTTGGCGAACATCGGCAGGATCACGAAAAGGAACACGACGCCCCAGAAGACCAGGCCCCAGGGGACCCGCCCGCCGCCGCGCGACGCGGCGTGCGGCTTGGCGGCCGCCTGGGTGGCCTGCTGCGCGCGCGCCTCCGCGGCTTCGAGCGGCAGCTTCATCTGCTCGCCGATCGCCTGCGCGCCGGCCATGATCCCGCCGGGCATGTCGCCGGCGCGGAATTTGGGAAGGATGGTGTCGTTGACGATCTGGTTCGACAGCGCATCGGTCATGATCGGCTCGAGGCCGTAGCCCACTTCGATCCGCACTCGGCGCTCGTTGGGTGCGACGATCAGGAGGATGCCGTTGTTCGCCTCCTTCTGCCCGATCCCCCAGGCGCGGCCGAGCTGGTAGCCGTAATCCGCGATGTCATAGCCCTGGAGGTCGGGGATGGTGGTCACGACGAACTGGCGCGACGAGGCCTGTTCGATCGACTGCGAAAGCGTGGTGAGCTCCGCCTCCTGCTCGGGCGAGAGCAGGTTGGCGGCGTCGACCACGCGGCCTTCGAGCTTGGGGAATGTCGGCTGCGCCCGCGCCGGCAGGGCGAGCAGCAGCACGCCTGCCAGCAGCAGGAAAAGCCAGCGGTGGAGAGTCATGTCCGCCTCCCGGGCGCCTCTCGCGATCAGCTGCCGTTCCCGAAGTCCACCGTCGGCGCGCGCTCGGCGCCGGCCTGGGCCTGGAAGGGCGTGATCGGCTGGGCGCCGTAGAAGACCTTGGCGCCGATCGCGTCGGGGAAGGTGCGGATGCGCGTGTTATAGGCCTGCACCGCGGCGTTATAGTCGCGCACCGCGATCGCGATGCGGTTCTCGGTGCCTTCGATCTGGCTCATCAGCGTGCGGAAATTCTCCTGGCTCTGGAGCTGCGGATAGGCTTCCTGCAGCCGCTGGAGCGTCAGGCTGACGCGGTTCTGCGCCTCGTTGAACGCCGACATCTTCGCCGGGTCCTTGAGGTCGTCGCCGCTCACCTGGAGCTGCGTCGCGCGGGCGCGGGCCTCGGTCACGTCCCTCAGGATCTGGCTCTCCGAGCTGGCGGCGCCCTTCACCGTCGCGACCAGGTTGGGGATCAGGTCGGCGCGGCGCTGATAGTTGGTCTGGACATCGGCCCAGCGCGCCTTGGCGTTCTCCTCGGCAGTGGGGATGCTGTTGAGCCCGCAGGCCGAAAGCAGCACGGCGGAGACGAGCGCGATCGCGGCACGAAACTTCATCGGGGATGATCCTCCAGGTCCATCGATGGGTGTTTTATACGGCAATCACACTGGTGTCCGAAAGCGAATTCGGACATCAGCGTAACGATGGCTGTGGTTTCGAGGGAGACTGGACCATGTGGAGCGAGTTCCGCACTTTCATCGCGCGCGGCAATGTGATCGACCTGGCGGTGGGCGTGATCATCGGCGCCGCCTTCGGCAACATCACCAAATCGCTGACCGACGACATCATCATGCCGATCGTCGGCGCGCTGTTCGGCGGGCTCGATTTCTCGAGCTATTTCATCCGCCTCGGGCCGGTGCCCGCGGGCTATGCCGGATCGCCGACCAACTATGCCGCGCTCAAGGCGTCGGGCGTGCCGCTGCTCGGCTTCGGCCAGTTCGTGACGGTGGTGATCAACTTCCTGATCCTGGCCTTCATCATCTTCCTGCTGGTGCGGTTCGTGAACCGCACGGTGCTGCGCGCCAAGGAAGCGGCGGCGGCGGAAGCCGAAGACGTGGTTCTGCTGCGCGAGATCCGCGACGAGCTGCGCGCGCGGCGGAGCTGAGGCTCAGGCCGCGGCGAGATCCTCGGCGACGGCATCGGCGAGGCTGGTGCCGTCGAGGATGCGCGCGGTCTCGTCGCGCACGCGCGCCATCGCGTGGCGGATCGCGCAGGTCGCCTCGTCCTTGCAGTCGTTGCAGGGGCGATAGGCGGTGCGGCTGACGCAGGGGACGAGCGCGAGCGGCCCCTCGATCACGCGGATGATCTCGCCGAGCGAGATGAGGTGCGACGGGCGCGCCAGGCGGTAGCCGCCCATCTTGCCGCGCGTGGAGAGCAGGAAGCCGGCCTCGCGCAGGTCCGCGAGGATCAGCTCGAGGAACTTGCGCGGCACATTCGCCTCGGTCGCGATACGGCCCATCGGCATCGGCGCACCGCTGGCGGGCTGCGCGGCGAGGAAGAGCATCGCGCGAAGTGCGTAGCGGGAACGCTGCGTCAACATGATGCACCTCTCATGCCAAGGCTTTGCCGCACTGTGAACCCCGTAGAAACATTTAAGCGGGGCCGTGACATCGATGGCACAGCTTCTAGCCGCGCCAGCCTGACCTTTTCATTAATCGCGGAGCACCCTATATAGGGTCTCGCCGGGTTTTACCCGGCTATGGGGATAAACGAAGGCGTGCAATAGATGCAGCGGACCCGGGGGCAGTACCCGGCGGCTCCACCATAAATGGTGGTGTATCTGGACACCGTTTCTGACGGGGCCGAACCAGGATCGACGTGTGTTGAAAAGCGCCATCCATCTCTCAGCGTGGGCCACTGTGACGGTCCATCACACAAGTGCCAACGATAACGAAGCACTCGCTATTGCGGCCTAACCCTACGGCTTAACGGCCCAAGGTTAGACTAAAATGCGCGGTCGGACCCCACCGGGCAACAGAAGGGGATTCCAGCGGCACGGGGAGCGCCGGGCAACAGAAGCTCCCCACCTTCCGATGCCCTCCCCAAGCGCCCTATTTTGCTTCCGTTCCGCGGCGGCGGACCCTATATGCTGGGCATGGCAGATACTCCCTCGACGAATTCCTACGGCGCAGAATCGATCAAGGTCCTCAAGGGGCTGGACGCAGTCCGCAAACGCCCCGGCATGTACATCGGCGACACCGACGACGGCTCGGGCCTCCACCACATGGTGTTCGAGGTCTCGGACAATGCGATCGACGAGGCGCTCGCCGGCCACTGCGACCTGATCCTGATCACGCTCAACCCCGACGGTTCGGTCTCGGTCGAGGACAATGGCCGCGGCATTCCCACCGGCATCCACCCCGAGGAAGGCGTCTCCGCGGCCGAGGTCATCATGACCCAGCTCCACGCCGGCGGTAAGTTCGAGAACACCAGCGACGACAATGCCTACAAGGTCTCGGGCGGCCTGCACGGCGTGGGCGTGTCGGTGGTCAACGCGCTCTCCGAGTGGCTCGACCTCAACATCTGGCGCGACGGCGAGGAGCATTACATGCGCTTCGCCTATGGCGACGCCACCGCGCCGCTCAAGGTCATCGGGCCGGCGCCCGAGGGCAAGAAGGGCACGCGCGTGACCTTCCTCGCCTCGACCGAGAAGACGCCGGGCGACGGCGGCACCTTCAAGAACCAGATCGAGTACGACTTCGACAAGCTCGAGCATCGCTATCGCGAGCTCGCCTTCCTCAACTCGGGCGTGCGGCTGGTGCTGCGCGACGCGCGGCACGAGGAGGTGAAGGAAATCGAGCTGTTCTACGAGGGCGGCATCGCGGCCTTCGTGAAGTGGCTCGACCGCAACAAGCAGGCGCTGATGCCCGATCCGGTCGCGATCTCGGGCACGCGCGACGACGTGACGATCGACGTCGCGCTGGAGTGGAACGACTCCTATTACGAGAACGTCCTCTGCTTCACCAACAACATCCCGCAGCGCGACGGCGGCACGCACTTGGCGGCGTTCCGCGCGGCGCTGACCCGCACGATCAACAATTATGCGGACAAGTCGGGCGCGCTGAAGAAGGAGAAGGTCACCCTCACCGGCGACGACATGCGCGAGGGGCTGACCGCGATCGTCTCGGTCAAGCTGCCGGACCCGAAGTTCAGCTCGCAGACCAAGGACAAGCTGGTCTCGTCCGAAGTGCGCCAGCCGCTCGAAAGCCTGATGGCCGACAAGCTGGCGGAGTGGCTCGAGGAGAACCCCGCGGTCGCGCGCCAGATCATCCAGAAGGTGATCGACGCCGCCGCCGCGCGCGAGGCCGCCAAGAAGGCGCGCGAGCTCACCCGGCGGAAGGGCGTGATGGACATCGCCTCGCTCCCCGGCAAGCTCGCCGACTGCCAGGAGCGCGATCCCGCCAAGTCCGAGCTCTTCCTGGTCGAGGGTGACTCGGCCGGCGGCTCGGCCAAGCAGGGCCGCGACCGCCATTTCCAGGCGATCCTCCCGCTTCGCGGCAAGATCCTCAACGTCGAGCGCGCCCGCTTCGACCGGATGCTGTCGAGCCGCGAGATCGGCACGCTGATCCAGGCGATGGGTACCGGCATCGGCCGCGACGACTTCAACCTGGAGAAGCTCAGGTACCACAAGATCGTCATCATGACCGACGCCGACGTGGACGGCGCGCACATCCGCACGCTGCTGCTGACTTTCTTCTACCGGCAGATGCCCGAGATCATCCAGGCGGGGCACCTCTACATCGCCCAGCCGCCGCTCTACAAAGCGAGCAAGGGCCGCTCCGAAGTGTATCTGAAGGACGATGCGGCGCTCGACCAGTATCTGGTCGACGCGGGCGTCGGCGGAAACATACTCGAGACCGCCGGCGGCACGCGCAGCGGCGACGACCTGCGCGACCTGGTCGAGCATGCGCGCCGCATGCGCACCCTCATGCGCTATGTGCCGCGGCGCTACGATCCCTCGATCATCGAAGCGCTGGCGCTGGGCGGCGCGCTCGATCCCGAGGCGACGCGCGAAGTACGCGCCGAGCGGCTGGCGACAGTCGCGACGCGGCTCGACGCCGCCGATGCCGAGGCGCGCTGGAGCGTGCGCGTCACCGAGGACGGCGGCTATCATTTCGAGCGGCTGTGGCGCGGCGTGACCGACCACCACATCGTCGAGGCGAGCTTCCTCGTCTCGGCCGAGGCGCGCAAGCTCCACGCGCTCGCCGCCGAGCAGGCGCCGAGCTATCTCGTGCCCTCCAAGCTCGTCCCCTCCAAGGCGATCCCGGCGACCGAAGCCGAGGCCGCGGCGGCGCTTGAGGACGGCGAAGAGGCCGAGGCGATCACCGTCGGCAAGGGCGAGGCACTGGTATCGCGCCCCTCGCAGCTGCTCGACGCGATCCTCGCGGCCGGCCGCAAGGGCCTATCGATCCAACGCTACAAGGGGCTGGGCGAGATGAATGCGGAGCAGCTGTGGGAAACCACGCTCGACCCGCAGAACCGCTCGATGCTGGTGGTCCAGATCGACCAGGCCGATGTCGCCGACGCGATCTTCACGCAGCTGATGGGGGATGTCGTCGAGCCGCGCCGCGAATTCATTCAGGAAAACGCGCTGAGCGTGGCGAATCTGGACGTCTAGGCTTTAGCGGCCAGCCACGGCGGCGGCTTCTCCCCGGGGAGGCGGCGCTGCCGGGGCCGGCGTGCTTCGCGTCGCAGCCCCGCGCAGCGTCCGTTGGGCGGGGCACTCGATCCAGCGCCAGGTCAAGGCGGCGACGGGCAGCGTCAGCACTACCGTCGTCAGGCACATCGGCACGTCGCTGCGGACGACGCCAAACGGGTCGGCATGGGCGAGCAGCATCACGATGATCGGGTGGTCGAGGTAGATCGAATAGGAAATCGCCCCTAGGAACACGACCGGGCCGCTCGCCAGGGCGCGCTGCCAGAGGCTCGCTGGCTCACCTTCGGCCAGGGCCCAGATCAGCAGCGGGAATGCGGGCGCCAGGAACCAGGCGTCGTTGCCCACTGCGATCGACCAGAGATAGATCAGGCCGAACACGGCTGCGCAGAGAAGATCGGTGAACAACGCGCTCGGCCGCCGCTTCGTCCCGCGCGCGAACAGGCAGACCGCGACCCCCGCGGCAAAACCGGTCGCGGCGCGGGCAAAGGCGATGCCTCCGACGATCCACAGGCCCTTGCTCGACAGCGCTATCGCCACGAGCAGCGCCGGCCCGCCGAGGAAGAGCAGGGGGAGCAGCCAACGCCGAACCCGGGGCAGGACCACCGACAGGACCGGAAAGACCAGGAAATAGGTCCACCATTCGACGCTGATCGACCAGGCCGGCGCGTTCACTGCCCCGGCCTGGCCGTGCCAGGGAAAGGCCATGGTCAGCGTGAGCTCCTTGACCAGCTGCGGCGCGTCGAGCCAGACCGGTGCCGCCTCGCCCGAAGGCGGCAGCAGGACCGTGACGAGAGCGGCGGTTGCGGCCGTGAAGAGATGCAGTGGATAGAGCCGTGCGAAGCGGGCCGCGGCAAAGGCGTGCCAGCGGATCGGCCGGTCGGCGGCGCGCATATAGGCCAGGCACATCACATAGCCCGACAGTACAAAGAAAAGGTCCACGAAGATCTGCCCGGGGAGGCCGCGCGCGCCGTGGGAGACCGTCACCGTCGCGTGGTGCAGCACAACCGCGAGCGCGGCGAGGCCCCGCAGGCCGGCGAGCTGGCGCACGGAATCGGACAAATTCTCCCCCTGCGTCATTCCCCCGGACACGCGGAGGATAGGGCCCGAATGGTTAGGATAAGCTGAAACGCGCTAACGAAACGCCCAGCGCAGCGTGCTGGCGAGGCCGCCGGCGCCTAGCCGGACCGCGGGCGTGGCCAGGCCCGGGCCGGAAAGCCCGTGCATCCGGCGCGCCCAGCGGGGGAGGAGGTCGACCGCGGCCTGGAAGGTGATCGCCTGCACCGGCGCCGCCGCCATGCTGGGCGCGGGCTGCGACAGGACGAGGCGGGCGACTTCGCGCGTGCGGGCATCGGCGACGAGCGCGGGGCGCATCGCAAGGATCAGCGCGTCGGCCTCGGCGCGGCTGCGCGGGACTGGATGGGCGCCCAAGGCCTCGGCAATGCGCGCGAATTCGGCGAAATAGCGGTCCTGGTCGGCGACGCTCATGCCCGGCTCGGCATAGCGGATCCACGCGTCGAGGAAGCTAACCGCCTCCGACACATGCACCCAGGCGAGCAGCCGGGGATCGTCGGCGGCGTACGGCATCCCCTCGGGCAGGACGCCGCGGACGCGGGTGTGGACGTCGCGCACCCTGGCGATCGCGGCCTCGGCCTGGTTTCGCTCCGCATAGCTGGTGACGGCGATGAACCGCGCGGTGCGCCGCAGCCGGCCGATCATGTCGCCGCGGAAGCTCGAATGGTCCCAGACGCCCGCGAGCACTGCCGGGTGGAGCATCTGGAGGAGCAGCGCGCTCACGCCACCGACCATCATCGTGGTGACGTCGCCGTGCACGCGCCACACCATCGAACCGGGCCCGAACAACCCGTCGGCGCTCCGCACCACGGGAGTCTCGCCGCGCGCCTGATCGTTGAGCAACGCGCGCACGCGGCCGACGAGGGCGCGCTTGAGCGGGTGGGCGATCGGTCGGGGACTTGCCATCACCTTGGGATTTAGTCGAATCGTGCAGCGCGACAACGGCTGGGCGCAATGAACGATCGGCGACAGGCCTGCGCACGAAAGTTGACGCTACGGCTTTTGCAGTGCAGCAACACCGGCCATGGCTAGCCTGGCGATCGCGAACAACCCCGACATCCGTTTCCTCGGCCGACTGCTCGGCGACGTCATCCGCGCCTATGGCGGCGAGGAGCTGTTCAAGCGAATCGAGTATATTCGCGCGACTTCGGTCGACCGCCACCGCGGCGTGGCCGGCGCCGAGGCGATCGATCCGGGGCTCGACCGGCTCAGCCTCGACGAGACGATCGATTTCACGCGCGGCTTCATGCTCTTTTCGATGCTCGCCAATTTGGCCGAGGACCGCCAAGGCGTGACGAGCGAGCAGGACACCGACTTCGCCGCGGCGCTGGCGCGGCTGGAGGGGCATGGCATCGGGCGCGAGGCGGTGATGGCGCTGCTCGATCATGCGCTGGTGGTGCCGGTGCTCACGGCGCACCCGACCGAAGTGCGCCGCAAGTCGATGATCGACCACAAGAACCGGATCGCCGAGCTGATGGCGCTCAAGGATCTGGGGCTCGACGAGACCGAGGACGGCGACAAGATCGACGAGGCGATCCTGCGCCAGATCGCGCTGCTGTGGCAGACGCGGGTGTTGCGGCGCGAGAAGCTGGGCGTTCCAGACGAAGTCGAGACCGCGCTTTCCTATCTGCGCGACGTGTTCCTGCCGGTGCTGCCGGCGCTCTATGCGCGCTGGGATCGTGCGCTGGGCGAAAGGCTGCCGAGCTTCCTGCGCGCCGGAAGCTGGATCGGCGGCGACCGCGACGGCAATCCCTTCGTCACGGCCGATTCGCTGCGCCTGGCACTCGCCCGCGCGGGCGAGGCCGTGCTTTCCTATTATCTCGACGCGGTCCATGCGCTCGGCGCCGAACTCTCGATCTCGACCGAGCACGCCGAGGTCGATGAGGCCGTGCTCAAGCTCGCCGAGGCGAGCCACGATACCGGCCGGAGCCGCGCCGACGAGCCCTATCGCCGCGCGCTGTCGGGAATCTACGCCCGGCTCTCGGCGACGCACGAGAAGCTGGCCGGCAAGCCGCCGGCGCGCCCCGCCCCCATCCCCGCCGAGCCCTATGCGCATCCCGGCGAGCTGCGCGAGGAACTGGCGGCGATCGCGCGCGGGCTGGCGGCGCAGGGCGGCGGTGCGCTCTCGAGCGGCGGCGCGCTGGGACGGCTGATCCGCGCAGTCGAGGCGTTCGGCTTCCACCTCGCCACGCTCGACATGCGCCAGAACAGCGCGGTCCACGAGCGCGTCGTCGCCGAGCTGCTCAAGGCCGGCGGCGTGTGCGACGATTATGCGGCGCTCGCCGAGGAAGAGCGGATCGCGCTGCTCCGCCGCGAGCTGGCGAGCCCGCGGCTGCTCACCAGCCCCTATGCCAGCTATTCGGAGGAGACCGCCTCCGAGCTCGCGATCATGCACGCCGCGGCCGAGGCGCATGCGCGCTACGGGCGGCAGTGCATCACGCACTACATCGTTTCGATGGCGCAGTCGGTCTCCGACCTGCTCGAGGTTCATGTGCTGCTCAAGGAAGCCGGGCTCTATCTGCCGGGCGAGCAGCCGCAGGCGCATGTCATGGCGATCCCGCTGTTCGAGACCATCGCCGACCTGGAAGGCGCGCCCGCGATCATGGAGGCCTGGCTGGGCCTGCCCGAAGTCGCCGCGATCGCCGCGGGCCGCGGGCACCAGGAAGTGATGATCGGCTATTCCGATTCGAACAAGGACGGTGGTTATCTGACCTCGACCTGGCAGCTCTCGCGCGGGTCGACGGCGCTCAAGCCGGTGTTCGAGAAGGCCGATCTGGCGATGCAGCTGTTCCACGGGCGCGGCGGCGCCGTGGGACGCGGCGGCGGATCGAGCTTCGCGGCGATCCTCGCGCAGCCGCCGGGGACGGTGCAGGGCCGCATCCGCATCACCGAGCAGGGCGAAGTGATCGCCGCCAAATACGGTACGCGCGAGAGCGCGATGACCAACCTCGAGGCCATGGCATCGGCGACGCTGATCGCGAGCCTGGAGCCCGAGCAGCTGGCGCCAGCCGATTCCGAGCGGTTCGCCGCGGCGATGGACCGGCTGTCGGACACGGCGTTCCACGCCTATCGCGACCTGGTCTACGGCACCGAGGGCTTCACGCGCTATTTCCGCCAGGCGACGCCGATCGCCGAGATCGCGGGGCTCAAGATCGGATCGCGTCCGGCGAGCCGGAAGAAATCCGACGCGATCGAGGACCTGCGCGCCATTCCCTGGGTGTTCAGCTGGGCGCAGGCGCGGGTGATGCTGCCGGGCTGGTACGGCGTGGGCGCGGCGATCGAGGCATTCGAGGACAAGGGGCTGCTGCGCGAGATGGCCAGCGCCTGGCCCTTCTTCCGCGCGACGCTCGACAATATGGAGCAGGTGCTCGCCAAGTCGGACATGGGGATCGCCCAGCATTATGCCGCGCTGGTCGAGGACGCCGCGCTGCGCGACGCGATCTTCGGGCGGATCCGCAGCGGCTGGCAGGCGACGCACGACGGACTGCTGACCGTGACGCGGCAGACCCGGTTGCTGGAGAAGCACCCGGCGCTCGACACCTCGATCCGGCTGCGGCTGCCCTATATCGAGCCGCTCAACCTGCTCCAGGTCGAGCTGCTCAAGCGCCACCGCCGCGGCGAGGACGACCCGCGGATCGGCGAGGGCATCCTGCTGTCGATCAACGCGATCGCGACGGCGCTGAGGAACAGCGGCTGATTAAGTCGTCACCCCCGCGCAGGCGGGTGCCCAGAATCACGAGGACATCGCCTGCGATTCCTGGGTCCCCGCCTTCGCGGGGATGACGGAGATCAGTTCTTCAGCCGGTACCCCGTGCGGAAGATCGCGATGATCAGCCCGAGGCAGACGGCGAGGAAGGCCGCGGTGAAGCCCAGGCTCCAGCCGATGCCGACGTCGCCCTGGCCGAAGAAGCTCCAGCGGAAGCCGCTGACCAGATAGACCACGGGATTGAACAAGCTCACTGTCCGCCAGGGATGGGGCAGCATGTCGATCGAATAGAAGGCGCCGCCGAGGAAAGTGAGCGGGGTGATCAGCAGCGCGGGCACGAAGTTGAGCTGCTCGAAGCCCTTGGCCCAGATCCCGATGATGAAGCCGAGCATCGAGAAGGCGACCGAGGTCAGCAGCAGGAAGGCGATCATCGCCGCGGGATGATCGACCCGCAGGTCGACGAAACAGGCCGAGGTGATCAGGATGATCAGCCCGATCGCCACCGACTTGGTCGCCGCCGCGCCGACATAGCCGACGACCAGCTCGACCGACGAGATCGGCGCCGAGAGCAGTTCGAAGATCGTCCCGGTGAACTTGGGAAAGTAGATGCCGATCGACGCATTCGAGATGCTCTGGGTGAGCAAGGTCAGCATGATCAGCCCGGGCACCAGGAAGGCGCCGTAGTTCACGCCGCCCACGTCCTGGATGCGGCTGCCGATCGCGCCGCCGAAGACGATGAAATAGAGTGACGTGGTGATCACCGGCGTCGCCACGCTCTGCCAGAGCGTGCGCAGTGTGCGCGCCATCTCGAAGCGGTAGATCGCCCAGATGCCGTGGAAGTTGATCCCGGTCATGCCGCGGCTCCTTCGTTGGCGGCGTCGCGGTGCTCGACCAGGTCGACGAAAATGTCCTCGAGGCTCGACTTGGACGTGTCGAGGTCCTTGAAGGCGATGCCGAGCTCGCCGAGCTTGCGCAGCAGCGAGGGGATACCGGTACGCTCGGCCTGGGCGTCGAAGGTGTAGCGCAGGCGATGGCCCTCGTCCTCGAGGCTCAGATGCCAGTCCTCCAGTCCTGCCGGGATCGTCTCCATCGGCTCGACCAGCGACAGGTCGAGCTCGCGCTTGCCCAGCTTCTTCATGAGTGCGGACTTCTCGTCGACGAGGAGCAGCTGGCCCTTGTTGATGACGCCCACCCGGTCGGCCATTTCCTCGGCCTCTTCGATATAGTGGGTGGTGAGGATGATCGTGACGCCGCGTTCGCGCAGGCTCCCGATCAGCTTCCACATGTCGCGGCGGAGCGAGACGTCGACGCCCGCGGTGGGCTCGTCGAGGAAGAGGATGTCGGGTTCGTGGCTGAGCGCCTTGGCGATCAGCACGCGGCGCTTCATGCCGCCCGACAGCTCCATGATCTTGGAATTGCGCTTGTCCCACAGCGACAGGTCGCGGAGCACCTGCTCGGTGTGCGCGGGGTCCTGCGCCTTGCCGAACAGGCCGCGGCTGAAGCGCATCGTCGCGAGCACCGTCTCGAACATGTCGACCGACAGTTCCTGCGGCACCAGTCCGATCCGCGATCGCGCCTCCCGCGGATGGCGGATCGCGTCATGGCCGTCGACCAGGATCGTGCCCGAGCTGGGCGTGACGATGCCGCAGATGATCGAGATCAGCGTGGTCTTGCCCGCGCCATTAGGGCCGAGCAGCGCAAAGATCTCGCCGCGGCGAATTTCGAGATCGACATGCTCGAGCGCTTTCTGCCCCGAGCCATAGGTCTTGCTGACCTGAGAGACCGACAGGATTGGTTGCATAGAGCCCCCGGAACGGAACGGACCCGTTACGTAGGTGCCGGGGTGCGGGGGGACAAGGCGGGGCAAGGCCATTTCATTGCCGCGAGCGCGCGGAATGGTGCGGCCGATTTGCTTGACCCGGCGCCCGGTGCCCGCCAGGATTCGCGCGGGGCAGAAGGGGGAACTTCATGAAGGCAGGAATCTCAGTGCCTGTTCGCGTGGCACTATTGGCGGCGCTCGGTTTCGTGCTCGCCAGCGCCGCGCCGAGCATGCCAGCGGCGCCATCCTCGGTAAAGGTTGGCAAGCCCGCGCCGGATTTCACGCTGACGCTGGTCGACGGCAGCCGCGTCACGCTCGACGAACTGCGCGGCAACGTGATCGTTCTCAATTTCTGGGCGACCTGGTGCGTTCCGTGCCGCGCCGAACTGCCGACGCTGGATTCCTATTACGGATTTCGCAAGAACGCGGGGCTGCGCGTCTTTGCGGTGACAACCGAGGGTTCGTTGCCGATATACAAGCTCAAGGAACTCTTCGCCGCAATGAAGATACCCGCGGTGCGCTCCGTCCGCGGCCCCTATGGGGCGATCCAATCGGCCGTACCGACCAACATCGTGATCGATCGCAACGGCGTGGTCCGCTACGCCAAGGCCGGCGCTTTCAATCTCGATCGACTCAACGAGTTGCTCGTACCGCTTCTGAACGAGCCGGTGAGGCCGCAACCCGCCTCCTGACGCGGGCTGGAGTTCCGCCCTCGGTTACTTCTTCGCCCGAGCCGCGGCGACCGCCTCTGCCAGGCCCTGATAGTCGCGGGCGCCGTAGAAGAGCTTGCCGCCGATCACCCAGCTCGGCGTGCCAGTCATCGCCAGCTCGGCGCCCAGGCGGTGGTTGCTGGTGATTTCCTGCTCGACCGGCTTGGAGCGGATCGCCTGCTCGGCGCGGGCCATGTCGAGCCCGGCCTTTTGCGCCGCGGCGGCGATGGCCTGGTCGCTGGGACCGTCGGCCTGGAATAGCGCCTCGTGGAACGCGAGATACTTGCCCTGCTCGGCGGCCGCCAGCGCCCAGCGCGCCGCAGTCACGCTCTCGGGCCCCAGCACCGGATATTCACGGTAGACGATGCGGACGTTGGGGTCCTTCGCGAGCAGCTCGGCGATGCCGGGCAGGCTGGCGCGGCAATAGCCGCAGGCATAATCCATGAAGGCGACCAGCGTGACGTCGCCGCTGGGATTGCCCGCCCAGGCCGAGCCGAACGGCGTGGTGAGGTTCTGCAGGTGCCCGGGCAGCGCGGCCTGCGCGTGCTGTTGGGCCTTTTCCGCCTGCTCGTTCTCGCGCGCCTGGAGCCGGTCCATCGCCTCGGGAAGCACTTCGGGATGGGCGAGCAGATAGCCGCGCACCGCCGGGCCGGCGAGCGAAGGCACCAGCGCGATCAGCGCGGCGAACAGCGCGGCGCCGAGCAGCGCCGATGCGACGAAGGCGCCGGCGAGCGCCAGCGGGTTGCGCAGCAGCTTCTCGATCATTGCAGCCGGCGCCCCTTGCGCTTCTCTTCTTCCATCGCGGTCTGCGAAACCATCATGATGTCCTGCGCGCGCACCCAGTCGGACGAGCCCTGCGGCAGGCCGGCCATCGCCGAGCGCGCGCTGACCAGCGCGGTGCGCGCGTCGCCCATCATATTGGCGCGCTCGGCCGTGGCGAGCGCGGTGCGCGGCTCGTCGCCCTTGCGCTCGTAGACGGTGCCGAGCTGCATCCAGGCAAAGGGATTCTCCTTGTCGCGTGCGACCGCCTGGCGGAGTATCGCCTCGGCCTCGGCGAGATGGCTGTCGTCCTCGGTCGCGAGCAGCGCATGGCCGAAGGTGGCCGCGATCAGCGGCTGGTTGTTTGAGCGCTGGGTCGCTTCGCGCAGCGGCGCCAGCGCCTCGGCCGGCTTGCCCGATTCGAGCAGAATCTGGCCCTCGAGCTCGAGGAAATAGGGATCGTGCGGATCGGACTTGACCAGCGCCGCCGTCTCCGCCGCGGCCTGATCGGGGTAGCCCGACTTATGATAGGCGTAGGCGCGCGCATAATGGGCGGCGACCGAGTTGTTCGACGGCGGATAGAGGCGCAGCGTCGCCTCGGGCTCGTTGACATAGCCGCGCAGCTTGGCCTGCACGCGCTTGAACCGCGCCTCGATCGCCGGATCGAGCGGCTTGGTCCAGGTCGGCGCCTTCTGCAGGTCCGCCTTGAGCGTCTCGACGCGCTCGGCCGACATCGGGTGAGTCTGCGCGAACGGGTCCACCTCGGGATCGGTGGTGTAATAGCCGTAGCGGTGCATCTCGGCAGTGAGCTTGTCGAAGAAGCTCAGCATGCCCCGCCCGCTCATCCCGGCGGTGATGAGGAAGCGCGAGCCGGCCGCGTCGGCAGAGGATTCCTGGACGCGGCTGAAGGCGAGATATTTGCCGATCGCAGCGCGCTGGCCCATCATCAGGATGCCCGCGCCGGCGTCGCCCGCGCCCGCAGCCATTGCAGCGGCGCCGAGCAACAGGCTGAGAATCGAGATCTTGGTGTAGCCGCCGTCGTTCTGCATCACGGCGTGGCCGCCGACGATATGGCCGATCTCGTGCGCGATCACGCCCTGGACTTCGTTGGCGGTATCCGCGGCGTCGAGCAGGCCGGTGTGAATGTAGACGATCTGCCCGCCCGCGACGAAGGCGTTGATCGACTTGTCCTGGACCAGCACGACGCGGAAATTGGCGGGGGAAAGACCGGCCGCCTGGGCGAGCGGGCGCGCCATGTCGGCGAGCAGCGCCTCGGTCTCGGCATCGCGCAGGATCGATTGGGCCATCGCCGGACTCGCTGCGAAGCAAGACAGGCAAAACAGGGCCAGTAAAGTCGCAAGGCGCCTCATGCGCTGCATCATCGTCTCAAACTCCCCGGCCGGCAACGCTCTCGGGCAGGCGCGATGAACATCGCGTGAAGCGTGGAGGAGGGGAGCGGAAGGACATTGCGTCCGTCCGCTCCCCCTTCACGCTCAGGCGCCGAAAGTCCGCTGCCACCAGCCGCGACGCGGCGTGCCTTCCTCACCCGGCTCGCCGGCTTCGGCCGGCTCTTCCGCAGCGACCTCGGCCGCTTGCTCGGCAGGCGCGAGATCCTGGGCGACTTCGGCTTCGGGCTCGGCAGGCGCCTCGGCGACCGGCTCCGGCGCGGCCTTGCGGCGGCTGGAGCGGCGCCTGGGAGCCGGAGCCTCCTCGGCGGCAGGAGCCTCGGGTTCGGCAGCGGCCGGCGCCTCGACGGCGGTTTCGGTTTCGGCTTCGGCTTCGACCGGCTCGGCCTTCTTGCGACGGCTGCGCTTGGGCTTGGCTTCGGCCTCGACCGGTTCGGCAGCGGGAGCTTCGGCCACTACCTCGGCCGCGGCCTCGGCGGGTGCTTCGGCTTCGGCCTCGACCTTCTTGCGGCTGCGGCGGCGCTTGGGCGCCGGGGCCTCGGCTTCGGCCGGAGCGGCCTCCGCTTCGGGCTCAGCCGCGACGACGACGTCGCTCGGCTCGGCCTCGGCCTCGATCACGCCTGCCGCCTCGGCGACACCTTCCTCGGCCTGGGCGCCACCGCGACGGCCACCGCGACGGCCGCGACGGCGACGCTTGCGGCCGCCCTCGCCTTCGCCCGCGTCCTCGGCCGGGCGCTCGCCGGCTTCGAGCTCGCTCTCGGTTTCGCCCTCGCCGGCCTCGACGTCCTCGTCGGTCTCGGCGCCGGTTTCCTGCGCGCCATCGCCCTCACCCTCGCGGCCGCGACGGCCACGACCGCGGCGGCGGCGGCGGCGCTTGCGGCCTTCGCCCTCGGCGCCTTCGCCGCGCTCGCCACGCTCGGCGCGACGCTCGACGGCCTCCTCGGCTTCCTCTTCCTCGAGCTCGTCGGCTTCCTCGACATAGTCTTCCTCGGGCTCCTCGACGAGGCGCTCGATCCTGGGCGCATGCGCCGGCGGCGGGCCCGAGGCCTCGACCGACATGCGCGCGCCTTCGAGCTCGCCGTCCGAAGCGACTTCGATCGTGACGCCGTAGCGATCCTCGATCTCGGCGAGCTCGCCGCGCTTCTTGTTGAGCACATAGAAGGCCGCTTCCTGGCTCGCGCGGAGCGTGAGCTGCGAGCCGCGGCCGCGTGCGGCCTCGTCCTCGATCAGGCGCAGCGCCGAGAGGCCGGCCGACGAGGCGGTGCGGACCAGCCCGGTGCCCTCGCAATGCGGGCACTGGCGAGTGGAGGCTTCGAGCACGCCGGTGCGCAGGCGCTGGCGGCTCATCTCCATCAGGCCGAAGGCGCTGATGCGGCCGACCTGGATGCGCGCGCGATCGTTCTTGAGCGCTTCCTTCATCGCCTTCTCGACCTTCCGGACATTCGATCCGTGGTCCATGTCGATGAAGTCGATCACGACGAGGCCGGCCATGTCGCGCAGGCGCAGCTGGCGCGCGATCTCCTGTGCGGCTTCGAGGTTGGTCGCGGTCGCGGTCTGCTCGATATTGTGCTCGCGCGTTGAGCGGCCCGAGTTGATGTCGATCGAGACGAGCGCCTCGGTCGGGTTGATCACCAGATAGCCGCCCGACTTGAGCTGGACGACCGGGTGATACATCGCGGCGAGCTGGTCCTCGACATGCGCGCGCTGGAACAGCGGCACGGCGTCGGCGTACTGCTTCACCTTGCGGGCGTGGCTCGGCATCAGGAGCTTCATGAAGTCCTTGGCCTGGCGATAGCCCTCCTCGCCCTCGACGATCACTTCGTCGATGTCGCGATTATAGATGTCGCGGATCGCGCGCTTGATCAGGTCGCTGTCGCCATAGACGAGCGCGGGTGCGGTGGAGCGCAGCGTCTCCTCGCGGATCCCGTCCCACAGGCGGGCGAGATAGTCGAAGTCGCGCTTGATCTCGGTCTTGGTGCGCTGGAGCCCCGCGGTGCGGACGATGCAGCCCATGGTCGGCGGCAGCTTGAGGTCCGACATGATCGTCTTGAGGCGCTTGCGGTCCGCCGCCGAGCTGATCTTGCGCGAGATGCCGCCGCCGTGCGCGGTGTTGGGCATCAGCACGCAGTAGCGGCCTGCGAGGCTGAGATAGGTGGTGAGCGCCGCGCCCTTGTTGCCGCGCTCTTCCTTCACGACCTGGACGAGCAGCACCTGACGGCGGCGGATCACGTCCTGGATCTTGTAGCGGCGGCGCAGGTTCATGCGGCGCTGGCGCAGTGCCTCGGCGTCGTCGGAGTTGCCCCCGCCGCCGCGCCGGCGACGGCGGCCGCGGTTCTCGCTCGCCTCTTCGCCCTCGCCCTCGCCGGTTTCGGCCTCGTGCTCGCCGTCCTCGTCGTCGGCGGGACGCTCGAGGACCTCGACGCCGTCCTCGCCCTCGAGATGCTCGTCGTCGTCGCCGTCCTCGGCAGCGCGCAGCGCGGCTTCCTCGGCAGCGTGCTCGGCCTCCTCGCGGAGCAGCGCCTCGCGATCCTCCTTGGGGATCTGGTAATAGTCGGGGTGGATTTCGCTGAAGGCCAGGAAGCCGTGGCGATTGCCGCCGTAATCGACGAACGCCGCCTGGAGCGAGGGCTCCACGCGCGTCACCTTGGCGAGATAGATATTACCCTTGAGCTGCTTGCGCTCGGCGCTTTCGAAATCAAACTCCTCGATTCGATTTCCCTTGACGACCGCCACGCGGGTCTCTTCCCGGTGGCGTGCGTCGATCAGCATACGCATTGTCATTTATTGTTCTCCGGGCGCGCCGGCCTGAATCCGCGATGGGGCTAAGCGCGTGCGCGCGATACATGATGCGGCCGCGGGCCGGACGACGTCCGGCTGCGGTCTCGCGGGTTTCGAAAAATGCTGCTGCTCGAAGGGCACGCCCGAACGCGTGGTCCGGAAACTCCGCCACGCCCGCGCTGCCGGCCGAAACGGCCTGGCGGTGCGGACAATGGGGAAAGTGCCTCATACGAGCGTCAACCTGAACTGTCGCGGCAGATGTGGCCGCGGATACGCTCCCACACAAGAAGGGGAGCAATCACTGCCCTAGCATCGGTCGCGCCATGCGGCAACTCCAGTGGCTAAATGCGTTGGAGCGCCAAGCTCACAACTTCCGTCAAGCCGGTGAACGCATGCGTTCATCGCACACCAGCCATTAACCACCGCGCTTAACCGCGTGCTTGGACCCGTGATGTAGGTTCCGGCGCGTCAGGGCAGACTTGTGCGAGTTGTGTAGAATGGATTTGGGCTGGACCCCCCGGCGCCCGACGCGGCATATCCCCCCAGTGCTTTTCCTGATCGCCCTTCTCAGCGGCTGGCTGACGGGGGTTCCGAGCTGGGCGGGGGTAGTCCAACAGGTCCGCGTGAGCGGCGACCGCATCGTCGTGAGGTTCGACGAGCCGGTGGCCCGGGCCAGCGCCTTCGTGCTTTCGGACCCGCGCCGCATCGCGCTCGACGTACAGGGCGCCGCCCCGGGGGGCCGCGTCGAGGTGGGCGGGCCGATCGCGGGCATCCGCCAGGCACCGCGCGCCGAGGACGGAGCGCGGATCGTGTTCGACCTCGCCCGCCCCGCCATCGTGACCGAGGGCAATTTCGGCGTCGACGGGCGCACGCTCACGCTCCAACTCGCGACGGTGGACGACGCGCGTTTCGCGCGCGCCGCGGCCGAGCATCGGCTGAGCTTCCTGCCGCCGCTCACTTATCTCCAGCCGGCGAGCCTTCATTCGTACAGCGTGTCGATGCCGGTGCCGCGCCGCGCCGCGCCGGCCAAGCTGCCGCACGTCTATGGCGACGCGAGCCGGCCGCTGGTGGTGATCGACGCGGGCCATGGCGGGCACGATCCCGGCGCGCTCGGCCCCGACGGATCGCTGCGCGAGAAGGATTTGACACTGCAGGTAGCGCAGGCGATCAAGGATGCGCTGCTCGCCTCGGGCCGCGTGCGCGTGGCGCTCACCCGCGAGGACGACCGGTTCCTGGTGCTCCAGGAACGCTATGGCCTGGCGCGCCGGCTCAAGGCCGACCTGTTCATCTCGGTCCATTGCGACAGCGCGACCAATCCCGACGCGACCGGCGCGACGGTCTACACGCTGTCCGAAGTCGCCTCCGACAAGGAAGCCGCTCGGCTCGCGGCGCGCGAGAACAAGGCCGACATCATTGCCGGAGTCGACCTGGGCGAGCAGAGCGCCGACATCTCGTCGATCCTGATCGACCTCACCCAGCGCGAGACGATGAACATGTCCGCCGACTTCGCGCGCCTGCTCGGCCGCGAGGCAGAGCCGCTGATTCCGATCAAGTCCAACTACCACCGCATGGCTTCTCTGATGGTGCTGAAGGCGCCCGACCTGCCCTCGGTGCTGTTCGAGACCGGCTATATCTCGAATCCGCACGACGCCGAGTTCCTCGCCTCCGAGGAAGGCCGACGCAAGGTCGCCGAGAGCGTGCGCAAGGCAGTCGAGATCCATTTCGCCAAGCGGCTGGCTTCGCGATAGGCCGTGCTCCCTAAGGGAATTGTGCGGCTTTCATCCGCCCTCAATCCTGCTACACCGCACCCCGCATGGCGGACGGCACGATTTCCAACGTAAAACTGCGGCTCAAGCGCGAGATCGGCGGACTCGGCGGTCTCTATGGCCGCGTACGCCACCGGCTGTGGTTCCGCATCCTGGCGGTGCTCGCGATCCTCGCGGTGCTGATGTACGCGCTCGTCTGGCTGTTCGTCGCGCGCGACCTGCCCTCGGTCGACAAGCTGCGTTCCTATGAGCCGCCGCTGCCCACCAACGTCCGTTCGATCGACGGCACGCCGATCCACAGCTACGCCCGCGAGCGCCGCGTCCAGCTGAGCTACGCCGAATATCCGCCGCAGCTCGTCCACGCCTTCCTCTCGGCCGAGGACAAGACCTTCTTCAGCCACCACGGCGTCGACATTCCCGGCATTGTCGCTGCGGTGATCAACAACCTGCGCAGCAGCGGGCGCCCGGTGGGTGCCTCGACGATTACCCAGCAGGTCGCCAAGAACCTGCTGGTGGGCAACGAAGTGAGCTATGTCCGCAAGCTGCGCGAGGCGATCCTGGCGTGGCGCATCGAGGACACGCTCAGCAAGCAGCAGATCCTCGAACTCTACCTCAATTCGATCGAACTCGGCCGCAATGCCGGCGGCGTCGAGGCGGCGGCGCATGCCTATTTCGGCAAGGAGCTCGACCAGCTCACGCTGCCGCAGATGGCCTATCTGGCGATCCTGCCCAAGGGTCCGGCCAATTATGCGCCCGAACGCTACGAAGCCCGCGCGCTCGAGCGGCGCAACTGGGTGCTCGGGCAGATGCTCGAGAACGGCTATATCTCGCGCGCCGAGCACGACGAGGGCGTCGCCGCGCCGCTGGGAACGATCCCGCGCCAGACCCCGCGCTACGAGCGCGTGGGCGGCTATTTCATCGAGGAAGTCCGCCGCCAGCTGATGGACAAGTTCGGCGAGAAGGCGGAGGACGGCCCCAATAGCGTCTATTCGGGCGGCCTGTGGGTGCGCACTTCGCTCGATCCCAAGCTCCAGCAATATGCGCAAAAGGCACTGCGCGACGGGCTGCTGCGCTACGACCACGGCCGTGGCTGGAGCGGACCGATCGGCAAGGCCGACGTCGCGAACGGCTGGCTCCAGCCCTTCCTCAACACCAACATCGGCCTCGATTACGAGGACTGGCGCGCCGCGATCGTGATCGAGCGGCAGGGCGACGCCTGGCAGATCGGCTTCGACGACGGACGCACCGGAACGCTGCCGCGCTATGCCGCAACCATGCCGGTGCGCGGCAAGGGCGGCGAGGCTTTCTCCGCCCTCCAGCCCGGCGACATCATCGCTGTCGCGCCGAGCGGCGGCAGCTATGCGCTGCGCAGCGTGCCGCGCGTCTCGGGCGGCATGGTGGTCGAGGATCCGCGCACCGGCCGCGTGCTGGCGATGCAGGGCGGCTTCGATTCGCGCATCCAGGCATTCAACCGCGCTACCCAGGCGCAGCGCCAGCCAGGCTCGACGATCAAGCCGATCGTCTATGCCGCGGCGATGGAGAACGGGCTCACCCCCGCCTCGATCGTCGTCGACGGTCCCTTCTGCGTCTGGCAGGGCGCGCAGCTCGGCCAGAAGTGCTTCCGCAACTTCGCCAACCAGCGCGGCGCCGGCCCCAAGACGCTGCGCTGGGGCGTCGAGCAGTCGCGCAACCTGATGACGGTGCAGGTCGCCAACCGAATCGGGATGGATCACGTCGTAGACCTGATCCAGCGCATCGGCGTCTCGAAGGAAAAATATCCGCCCTATCTGAGCTATGCGCTCGGCGCGGGCGAGACGACCGTGATGCGCATGGTTAACGCCTATTCGATCCTGGTGAACCACGGCCGCGCGCTCAACCCGTCGCTGATCGACTTCGTCCAGAACCGCCGCGGCGAAGTCGTCTGGCCGGAGAACTGGCGCCCGTGCGATCGCTGCAACGCGCCCGACTGGAACGGCGGCGCGATGCCGCGACCGGTGGCGCGCACGCGGCAGGTGATCGATCCGATGAGCGCCTACCAGATCGTCCATATCGCCGAGGGCGTGGTCCAGCGCGGCACCGCCACGGTGCTGCGCGACCTGGGCCGGCCGCTGATGGGCAAGACCGGCACCACCTCGGGCCCGACCGACGTGTGGTTCGTCGGCGGCTCGCCGCAGATGCTCGCCGGGCTCTATCTCGGCTACGACAATCCGACCAACCTTGGCGGCTATGCGCAGGGCGGCTCGATCGCGGCGCCGATCTTCAAGCAGTTCGCCATTCCGGCCTACAAGGACATGGAAGTGGTGCCCTTCACGGCGCCCGCCGGCATCCGGATGGTGCGGATCGACCGCGCGAGCGGCAAGCCGGTCACGGGTGCCTGGCCGAGCAACGACCCGCTGTCGCCGGTGATCTGGGAAGCCTTCAAGCCGGCGGTCGAGCCGCGCCGCGAACGCCGCACCCAGCAGGAGGAGGAAAAGGCGCAGCAGGAAGCGGCCAAGCGCGTCGAGACCCGGAAGGCCACGCCGCAGGCCGAGACTCCGCGCGACAGCGACTTCTTGCAACGCGAGGGCGGAATCTACTAGCGCCGCACCTATATAGGCTCACCACCGTCGTCCCAGCCAGGGATCACTCTCCAGCATCGGCGAGCATGCTTCCCGTCCGGCGGGAGCGACGGCAGAACGAAGACCCGGAGTGATTTTATGCGCGCCGAAGCGCAGGCATATGTGGACAAGATCAACGGCGCGCTGGCGCTGCTGCGCCGCTTCCTCGACTGGGACCGCGCGCTGCGCCGGCTCGACGAGCTCAATGCGCGCGTCGAGGATCCTACGCTGTGGAACGACGCCAAGCAGGCGCAGGACGTGATGCGCGAGCGCCGACGCCTCGACGAGGCGATCACCGCCACGCGCGCGATCGAGACCGAGCTCAACGACACCGCCGAGCTGATCGAGATGGCCGAGGCCGAGGGCGACGAGGAAATGGCGAGCGAAGGCACCGCCAGCCTGGCCGCGCTCGCCGAGCGCGCCGAGATCGACAAGGTCAAGGCGCTGCTCTCGGGCGAGGCCGACGCCAACGACACCTATATCGAGATCAACTCGGGCGCCGGCGGCACCGAGAGCCAGGACTGGGCGGGGATGCTCCAGCGCATGTACACGCGCTGGGCCGAACGGCACGGCTACAAGGTCGAGCTGATCGACTATCATGCCGGCGAGCAGGCGGGCATCAAGTCGGCAACGCTGCTGGTGAAGGGCGAGAACGCCTATGGCTATGCCAAGACCGAGAGCGGCGTGCACCGGCTGGTGCGCATCTCGCCCTATGACAGCGCGGCGCGGCGGCACACGAGCTTCTCGTCGGTCTGGGTCTATCCGGTGATCGACGAGAACATCGACATCGAGATCAACGACAGCGAGCTGCGCATCGACACCTATCGCGCTTCCGGCGCGGGCGGCCAGCACATCAACACCACCGATTCGGCGGTGCGCATCACTCACTTGCCCACCGGCATCGTGGTGCAGTGCCAGAACCAGCGCTCGCAGCACAAGAACAAGGCCGAGGCCTACAACCAGCTCCGCGCGCGCCTCTACGAGCGCGAGCTGGCCGAGCGCGAGGCGGCCGCCAATGCGCAGAACGCCACCAAGACCGACATCGGCTGGGGTCACCAGATCCGCAGCTACGTCCTCCAGCCGTACCAGCTGGTGAAGGACCTGCGCACCGGCGTGACTTCGACTGCGCCGGGCGACGTGCTCGACGGCGCACTCGACCCGTTCATGGCGTCGGCGCTGTCGCAGCGCGTGACCGGCGAGACGGTCGAGGTGGAGGACGTCGATTGATCCTGGCCCGCTCGTCCGCAGGCGCGCTGCTCCCGCTGCTGCTGCTGGCGGCGTGCGGCGGCGGCGCGGCAGGCAAGGACGAGAAGCGGCACGATCCGCATACGGGCTTCCCCGCCGCCGACCGGCCGGTGGCGTCGATCGTCTCGGCACGCTGGTCGACCGAGGAAGCGCGCGACCGGCTCAACGAAGCGGCGCAGGTCATGGACCTGGCGGGGATCAAGCCGGGGATGACGGTTGCCGACATCGGCGCCGGCGAAGGCTATTACACGATCCGCCTGGGCCAGCGCGTCGGCGCCAAGGGCCGGGTGGTGGCCGAGGACATCGTTCCTGACATCATCGAGGAGCTGGGCACGCGCGTGGTGCGCGAGCGGCTGAACAACGTCAGCGTCAGGCTCGGCCTGCCCGCCGACCCGCGGCTGCCCGAGGCGAGCTTCCACCGGGTGCTCATGGTCCACATGTACCACGAGATCGAATCGCCCTATGAATTCCTGTGGCGGCTGCGCCCCTCGCTGACCCCTGACGGGCAAGTGATCGTGGTCGACGCCAACCGGAGCACCCAGGACCATGGCACGCCGCCCGACCTGCTCAAATGCGAGTTCGCGGCGGTAGGCTATCAGCTCGTATCGATGCGGCCGATGCCGTCGGCCGGCGGCTATATCGCGATCTTCCGCGCCGCCGGGCCCAGCCCCGAGCCGGGCACGATCAAGGCCTGCCGCTCGGGCGCCACTGCCGCGCCCGCCAGGATCGATCCGAGCCAGGGCTCAGAGTAGCCCCAGCCGGCGGAAGCTGGCCGTGCCGCGCGCCGCCACCACGAGATGATCGAGCAGGCGCACCTCGAGTGTCGCCAGCGCGTGCGCGATCCGGCGCGTCGCGTCGCGGTCGGCGGTGCTGGGCGTGGGATCGCCGCTCGGATGGTTGTGCGCCATCACCACCGCCGCGGCGTCGAGCGCCAGCGCCTGGGCGGCGACGTCGCGTATCGTCAGCGCCACCCCGTCGGGTCGGGGGGAGCGCGTATGGCGCAGGCCCAGAAGACCATGGTCGGCGGCGAGATAGGCGAAGGCGACGACTTCGGTTCGCGCCCGGGCCAGCGGCGCGAAGAGCAGCCCCGCCGCATCGACATCGATCAGGCGTCGGGATTGGGCCATGGCGCGATCATGCCCGCCGCTTCATGCCCGCCGAAGCGCATCCCGGTCCATTACGGAGCAACGCGGCGCATACTTGCGGCCGGCCCGGCGGCCCCCTAGGCTCGCGCGATGCGCCAGTATCTCGACCTGATGGAGCGCGCGCTCACCCAAGGCGCGGAGACGATGGACCGCACGGGCACCGGCACGCGCTCGGTGTTCGGCCACCAGATGCGCTTCGACCTGGCCGAGGGCTTTCCGCTGCTCACCACCAAGAAGCTCCACATCCGCTCGATCATCGTCGAGCTGCTGTGGTTCCTGCGCGGCGACACCAATGTGAAGTGGCTTCAGGACCGCAAGGTGAGCATCTGGGACGAATGGGCCGACGAGACCGGCGACCTCGGCCCCGTCTATGGCAAGCAGTGGCGCGACTGGGAGGCAGCCGACGGGCGCAGCATCGACCAGATCGCCGAGCTGATCGAGACGCTCAAGACCAACCCCGCGTCGCGCCGGATGGTCGTCTCGGCCTGGAACCCGGGCGACCTCCACGCCATGGCCCTGGCGCCCTGTCATTGCCTGTTCCAGTGCCATGTCGCGAACGGACGGCTGAGCCTGCAGCTCTACCAGCGCTCGGCGGACATCTTCCTCGGCGTGCCGTTCAACATCGCCAGCTACGCGCTGCTCACCCATCTGCTCGCGCAGCAGGCGGGGCTCCAGCCCGGCGAGTTCATCTGGACCGGCGGCGACTGCCACCTCTACTCCAACCATCTCGATCAGGCGCGCGAGCAGCTCGGCCGCACGCCCGGCCAGCTCCCGCGGCTCGAGATTCTGCGCAAGCCGCCTTCGATCGACGCTTATGAATATGAGGATTTCGTGATCCACGGATATGAGGCCCAGCCGCACATCAAGGCTCCGGTGGCGGTCTGATCGGGATGCGTAGCAAGCTGCTCTGGATCGCGCTGGCCGCGATCGTGCTCGTCGCCGCCGGCTGGTGGTTTCTGGTGCGCGCCGAGGACGATGCGCCGCCGACCGTCCAGACCGTCGAGGTCGTGCACACCTACCCGCACGACCCGCTCGCCTTCACCCAGGGGCTGTTCTTCGAGGACGGCGCACTGTTCGAGGGCACTGGCGAGGAAGGCACTTCGGGCATCCGCAAGGTGAAGCTGGATACGGGCGAGGTCCTCGCGCAGCGCGAGCTGCCGCTTCCCTATTTTGGCGAAGGCATCGTTGGCTGGAAGGACAAGCTCTACCAGCTGAGCTGGAAGGACCAGAAGGGCTTCATCTACAACCGCGCCGACTTCACCCCGAAGGGCGAGTTCCCCTATCCGGGCGAAGGCTGGGGCCTGACGCACGACGGCAAGTCGGTGATCATGAGCGACGGCACGCCCGAGCTGCGCTTCCTCGACCCCGAGACGCTCAAGCAACAGCGCACGCTGAAGGTCACCGCCAACGGCTGCCCGGTCGAGGAGCTCAACGAGCTCGAATGGATCGACGGGGAGATCTGGGCGAACATCTGGCGCACCGACCTGATCGCGCGGATCGATCCGACGACCGGCAAGGTGAAGGGCTTCGTCGACGTGGCCGCGCTTGGCCCGGCCAACCCCGACGTCGACGAAGTGCCCAACGGCATCGCCTATGATGCCGCCGCCAAGCGCATCTTCGTGACCGGCAAGATGTGGCCCGAACTCTACGAGGTCCGCGTGTCGAGCAAGCCGCCCACAGGTGCCGCGAGCGATCAGGCCGCCGCGCTGATGCGCTGCCCCGCGAATTGACGGCGCCCCGCGTCACCTTCCACCTCGCGCGCGCCGACAATGGCGTGATCGGGCGCGAGGGACGGCTTCCCTGGCACCTTCCGGCGGACCTCAAGCGCTTCAAGGCGCAGACCATGGGCAAGCCGATGGTGATGGGGCGCAAGACCTTCGAGAGCTTTCCCGCGCCGCTTCCCGGCCGCCGTCACATCGTGCTGACGCGCGATCGCGACTGGCAGGCGCCGGGCGCCGAAGTCGCGCACACGCCCGACGAGGCGCTGGCGCTGGCGGGAGCTGAGGAAGTCGCGGTGATCGGCGGCGCGGAGATATTCGCGCTGTTCCTCGATCGAGCCGACCGGATCGAGCTCACCGAAGTCCATGCCGATGTGGAGGGGGACGCCGTGGTGCCGGATTTCGGAGCGGAGTGGCGCGAAGTGGCACGCGAGGATCATGCCGCCGAGGGCGACCGCCCTGCGCATAGCTTCGTGACGCTGGAGCGCGCGCAGTGAAACACAAAATCGCATGGGGCGTGGCGATCGTCCTCGTCGCCGGCCTGCTGCTCTTCTTCGGCTTCGCGCCCGCGCGCGTGGAAAGCGGCATGAACAAGGTGGTGCCTACCACCATGCCGCAGGTGCAGGATTCGACGCGTGCGCTCCACGCCTCGCTCCAGATCGCCGACCTGCACGGCGACACGCTGCTGTGGAACCGCGATCTCAACGATCGCGCGGGCCGCGGGCAAGTCGATGTGCCTCGGCTGATCGACGGCAATGTCGCGCTGCAGATCTTCTCCTCGGTCACCAAGACGCCCAAGGGACAGAATTACGATTCGAACGGCGCCGACAGCGACAACATCACGCTGCTCGCGATTGCCCAGCTCCAGCCGGTGCGCACCTGGGGATCGCTGCTCGAACGCTCGCTCTGGCATGCCGAGAAGCTCGATCGCGCCGCCGCCGCATCCAACGGCAAGCTGCGCATGATCCGCACGCCCGCCGACCTCGACCGGCTGCTCGCCGACCGCGCGCATGGCACGAAGGTGGTGGGCGGGATGCTCTCGATCGAGGGGCTGCAGGACATCGAAGGCCGGATCGAGAACCTCGACCGGCTCCATGCGGCAGGCTTCCGCATGGCGGGCCTGGCGCATTTCTTCGACAATGAAGTCGCCGGATCGATGCACGGCGTGAAGAAGGGCGGGCTCACGCCGCTCGGCGTGCGGGTCGTACGGCGGATGGAGCAGCTCGGCATGATCGTCGACGTCGCCCATTCGAGCCACCAGACCGTCGCCGAAGTGCTCAAGATGGCGCATCGCCCGGTCGTGTCGAGCCATGGCGGCGTCCAGGCAACCTGCAAGGTCAACCGCAACCTCACCGACGAGGAAGTGCGCGGCATCGCGCGCACCGGCGGGCTGGTCGGGATCGGCTATTGGGAAGCCGCGGTTTGCTCGACCGCGCCCAGCGAGATCGCGCGGGCGATCGCGCATGTCAGCGACCTCGTGGGGATCGACCATGTCGCGCTCGGATCGGACTTCGACGGCGCGGTCACCACAGGCTTCGACACCGCGCAGCTCGTCGCCATCACCCAGGCGCTGGTCGACCGCGGCTTCACGCCCGACGAGATCCGCAAGGTGATGGGCGGCAATGCGTTCCGCCTGCTCCGTGCCGGGATCGTCCCCGCCGCGGGCTGATCGCTCAGCCGAACTCGACGGCCTCGAAGCGCAGCGGCGCGCCGATTGCCGCATTGGCCAGCTCGGCTTCCCACATCACGCGATTGCCGCGGATGATCGTGCCGATCGGCTTGCCGGTCAGCGCCATGCCGGTGAACGGCGACCAGCCGCATTTCGAGGCGAGCCAGCTCTCTTCGACCGTCCAGCGCGCATTGAGATCCACCACGGTGAAATCGGCGTCATAGCCGACTGCGATCCGACCCTTGCCGACCAGGCCGAACACGCGCTGCGGCCCTGCGCTGGTCATGTCGATCAACCGCTGTAGCGTCAGTCGCCCTTCGGCCACATGATTGAGCATCAGCGGCAGCAACGTCTGGACGCCCGGCATGCCGCTGGGGCTCGCCGGATATTCCTTGGCCTTTTCCTCGATCGTGTGCGGCGCATGGTCCGACCCGATCACGTCGGGCACGCCCTGGCGCAACCATTCCCACAGCCCGTCGCGATGCGCGCGCGAGCGGATCGGCGGGTTCATCTGGGCATAGGTGCCGAGCTGCGGATAGGCCTCCTCGCCGGCCAGCGTCAGGTGCTGCGGCGTGACTTCGCAGGTCGCAATGTCCTTGTTCTGGCCCAGCAGCTCGAGCTCGGCGGGCGTCGTCACATGGAGCACATGGATGCGCCGCCGCGCCTCGCGCGCCAGCCGCAGGATGCGCCGGGTGGCGAGGATCGCGCTCTCGTCGTCGCGCCACACCGGGTGCGAGGAGGGATCGCCGGGGACGCGCTCGCCCAGCCGCGCGTTCATCCGCGCCTCGTCCTCGGCATGGATCGCGACACGGCGCTTGCCCGAGGCGAGCACGCGCGCAAGCTCCCCATCCTCGGCGACGAGCAGGTCGCCGGTCGAGGCGCCCATGAAAATCTTGATGCCGGCGGTGCCCGGCAGCCGCTCGAATTCGGCGAGCCGCTCGGCATTGGCCGCTGTCGCGCCGACATAGAAGGCATGGTCGCACCACATCCGGTTCCTGGCGCGCGCGAGCTTGTCGGCGACGGCCGCCTCGCTGTCGGTGTTTGGCTTGGTGTTCGGCATCTCGAACACCGCGGTCACGCCGCCGAGCACGGCGGCACGGCTGCCGCTCTCGAGATCTTCCTTGGCTTCGAGCCCGGGCTCGCGGAAATGGACCTGAGTGTCGATCACGCCCGGCAGCACGTCGAGCCCGGTGCAGTCGATCGTCTCGCCCGCATCGCCGACATCGCCGATCGCGACGATCCGTCCAGCAGTGACGCCGACCTCGACTTCTGCCGGACCACTCGGCAGGTGCACGCGCCCGCCCTTCAGCTTGAGATCGACGCTCGCCATAATCGCCTCTTCCGTCGGAACCGCCTGCCTCCTACCTGTTCGGCATGAGCGATACCAGCCCGGGCACCCTGCTTTCCGACCGAGCCTTGATCCGTATCGCGGGGGAGGACGTCCGCGGCTTCCTCCAGGGCCTCGTCACCCAGGACCTCGCGCGCGTCACGCCCGAGGCGCCGCAATGGGCGGGCCTTCTCACGCCGCAAGGCAAGGCGCTGTTCGATTTCATCCTTTGGGCTGACGGCGATGCGATCCTGGTCGACTGCGAGGCCGCGCAGCGCGACGCGCTGATCCGCCGCCTGTCGATCTACCGCCTGCGCCGACCGATCGCGATCGAGGCTATCGAAGGGGGCGTCCATTGGGCGCCGGAAGGCGAGCAGGGTGTTCCCGACCCGCGGCTTGATGCGCTCGGCCGCCGCTGGCTCGGCTCGGCCGAAGGCGCCGTCGCTACCGGCTGGCGAGCGAATCGGCTGGCGCTGGGCGTCACCGAGGGAGTGGAGGAGCTCGGCCAGGACAAGACACTGTGGCTCGAATGCAACGCCGCCGAGCTGAACGGCGTCAGCTTTTCCAAGGGCTGCTATGTCGGCCAGGAGAACACTGCGCGCATGCACTACCGCGCCAAGGTCAATCGCCGCCTGGTGGTGGCGCCGCTCGGCGAGCCCGGTGAACGCACGCGCGCGGCCTACCCGGAGCTGGGGTTGATGGTCGAGTTGCGCCGGGTCGAGGCGCTGGGCGACGCGATCGTCCCCGAATGGCTCGCGCCGGCGCTCGAAGTCGCCGAAAGCTGACGCCGATCGTCAATTTCCGGGAGCGATCTCGAACGCGCGAACGATCTCCTCGCGGCGCCTTTCCCAATCGCGCAGCCCCCAATGTGCCGAGACCTCGAGCCCGATGATCGGGTCGGTTCGGGTGCTGACTGCCGCGAGCGGAAGCTCCTCGCACGTCTCGGCGCTGAGGAAGACGCAGACATTTGGGCTGGTGGGATCGTCATCCGGTTCGTCGAGCACGACGGCGAGGCGCTGGCTGGTCAGCCGAACCAACGATCCCAAGGGGAAGACGCCGAGCATCGAGCGGAACGCGCGCAACACACGCGGATCGAAATGGCCCGTCGTGCCGGTCATCCAGTCGAGCGCCGCGCCGGGCGACCAGCTTTCCTTGTAGGAGCGGCTGGAAGTGACGGCATCGTATACGTCGCACACCGCCGCCATGCGCGCGTAGATGCTCAGCGACTGGGCCGAGATGCCCGAAGGATAGCCGCTGCCGTCGATCCGCTCGTGATGGTGCAGGCAAACGTCGAGCGCGATCTCGGAGTCGATGCCGGACTCGCGCAGCAGCTCATGGCCGCGGACCGTATGTTCCTGGACCAGGGCATATTCCTCGAAGTCGAGCGGGCCAGGCTTGTCGAGCAGCGCCACCGGCACGCGCGCCTTGCCGACGTCGTGGAGAAGGCCGGCCAAGCCGATCTCGCGCGTGAGCGCCGGATCGAGCCGCAGTTCCCGCCCCAGCGCGATCATCAGCCCGCAGACGGCGATCGAATGGAGATAGGTATATTCGTGGCGCTCCTTCATCCGCGTGACGCCCGGAAGCGCCGTCGGGCTGCGGCTGACCGAGGCCGCGATCGCGGCCACGACCGGCTCCAGATCGGCGGAATTGATCTTCCGCCCGAAGCGGATGTCCGTGAAGGCCGAGGTGACCACGCCCCGCGCAGTCGACAGGATTTCGCGGGCGCGCTCGCGCTCCTTGGCGAGACCGGCCGGCCGGCTGCGGAGATGCAGCCGCTCGGTCTTCAGCGGTGCGCACCCCTGACGCTCCCGGTCCGGCTGGTCGGAAACGGACGCCGCCGTAAGATCCCGCCAGTCGTCGCTGTTCAGGCTATTCGCCGCAGGCTGCGCTTGCGCTGCGTACCGCTCCTCCATCGCGCTCCCTGCTCCGAATATCCGTGCCCGAAGGTCCAGATCGGAGATAATGCAGCGACAATGTTAATTTGGGTTTTACTTGGAAACTGAGCGCGACTCCTCGCCCTCTCGATGAACGCGGCACAAAGAAAAAGGGAGGCCGGTTTCCCGACCTCCCCAATTCAGTTCCGAAGAACCTGCGTGGCTTACTGGCCCGAACCCGGACCGTAAGTGATTTCCACGCGGCGGTTCTGGAGCTCGCGGACGCCATCGGCGGTCTCGACGCGCGGACGGCTCTCGCCGAACGCCTGGGTCGTGATCACACCGTCGGAGATGCCGCGGGCGGTCAGGTAAGCCTTCACCGAGTCCGCGCGACGCTGCGAGAGCCCGACGTTGTAGCTCGCCGGACCCGAACGGTCGGCGTGGCCCGCCAGCATGACCTGCGAGTTACCGCAGTTCTGGTAGTTGCTGATGGCGTTGTCGAGGATGCTCGCGGCCTCCGGCGTGATGTCCGACTTATCCCAGTCGAAGAACACGATGTACGGTCCGGGCGTGCAGACCACCGGCGGCGGGGTCGGCGTGGGCTCGGGCGTCGGAGTCCAGGTCGGCGTCGGGGTCGGCTCCGGCGTGGGCTCCGGCTCCGGCGCGCCGAAGTTGAAGACCAGGCCACCCAGGATGCTGTGCGACCGGAAGCGGCCGTACCACTCGCGGCCGACCGAGTCGACGACCGTCACGCCGGGGGCGTTGAAGAAGCGATACTTCAGCGACACGTCGACATTGTCGGACAGCGGCGCGCGGATACCCGCAATCGCCTGCCAGGCCACGACCGTATCCGAGTCGTCGAGGAAGTCGCCAGCGGTGGTCAGGCCGATGCGATGCTTGACGCGCGCAATGCCCAGGCCGGGGCCGACGAAGCCCTGGACGCCATCGTCGTCACCGAAGTCCCACAGACCGTTGACCATGAAGCTGAGCGCCGACGAACGGCCGCCTGCATAGTCGAAGGTGCCGGGACGAGCGGCCGGACCACCGATGACCGGCGTCGTGGTGCCCGAACGGAACGAATCCACATTCGCCGAGCGATAACCGACTTCCGCTTCGAGGCGGAACACGCCGAGGTCGTAACCGACGACGGCATCGGCATCCCAGCCGGGCTTCTTGTGGTCCACAGTTGCGACGTCGATCAGGCCACCGACGTCGAAGTCGATGTCCTCGACCAGCATGGTGCCGCCTTCGACACCCACATACCACGCATCGTCGCGGGCGAGGGCGGGCGTGCTCAGCGCGGTCGTCGCAAGTGCCAGAGTAACGGCAAGCTTCCGCATCTTAATCCCCTTTCTTGGTTGTCACTACGGACAGCGAAAAACTCACTACCGAAACGAAAGTTTCCGCGCAAGCGCACAAATCCGCCACTGTTGCATTATCGTCACAGTCTAACTGCTCCCAATCAGTCCGTGCGAACGCAATGCTTCCAGTACCGCAACGATCGCGGCCCGCGCTTCGCCATCAACCACCGTACCACCCGCCGGTTCCGGGATTGGCGAGGCTTGCGCGCCAACCACTTGTTCTCCCTCGACAAATAGTTTTCCGTGCGCCTCGCCGACGCGCCATTCCCCTTTAGTGAAGAGCGCGAATCCCGTTGCGGCCCCCAGCCACAGCCGCATTCCGCGAGGAAGCGCCAACCCGCATCGGTCCAGCCCGCAACCGCATGGGCATGCCCGATCCAGTCCCCTGTGGGCGTGGCGCCGACGATCCAGCATTGTCCCGGCCGGGGTACAGCCGGCGGCGTATCTGCCGGGCCCGTCGCCGCGCCCTGCACGGCGATATCCAGGCGGGTGAGTGCTTCGTTGTGGAAGAACTCCTTCTGTGCCTGCCCAGGCTCGAGCAGAGGCAGGGCGAGGCGATGCGTAGGGTCGGTCATCGGTTTTCTCCGACAGGCGGCAGAATCAGCGTTGCGGCGGCAGACAGGCCCCGGGCGCCGATCTGGCGCACTTGGACGGTCGCTCCCGAGGCACGCTCGACGGCAGTGACTGCGATTCGCGGTTCGGCAATTTCCTCGACGCGTTCGCCGTCGGGCGTCGTGACAGTGATCCGATAGCGCTCGGTCTCTTCTCCGATCGGCGCATCGACACCGTCGATCCAGTCCCAGCCACTCCTGCTGCGCCGCGCCCAATGTACTTCCCCCCGGTCAACCAGCCGCAGCTGTGCCGGCGCGAGCGGAAGCACCGAGATCCCGGTGATCGCCACCTCCGCCTCGGCCGCCGTTGCGTCTCCCACTCCTTGGCCGAGAAGACGGACGGTACCGCCCAGCGCTGCCGCGGGCAGGTCGAGAATGGCGAGAGAGTCCTTATGCAAAAGCACGAACCGGTCGCCCGGCGCCTGAGCGCCGGCTGCAAGCTCGGTTCCCCGGCGGCCGCGCCACAATTCGCTCAGCCGCCAACGATTGTCGCCGATCGGCTCGGCGCGCGCGAACTGCACGAGCTCGTCTCCCACCATCGCCAGATTGGCGCCGCCTGCGAGCGCAACGTCGTCGGCATCCGTCAGCAGCATCCCGGCGTGCGCGAGCTCGACCCCGATCACGCTGCGGCGGTCGACCAGCGTCGCGCCAGCCGGGCCGGGAGGTACGACAAGCGTCCCGAGCACCGCGGGCGCTGCGGTGCCGCCGGCCTCGCTCCAGCTCGCCCCGCCGTCGTTGCTGAGCAGCAATGCCGCGCTGCGCCAGCCCGGCTCGCTCCCGGCAGCTGCCACGGCGATCCGCGGAGTTGCCGACGGGGCATCGCCCAAGGCAGGCAGTTCGAAGGCATGGAGAATCGTCGTCCCCCATTTCCGATCCGGCGCGCCGAGCACCCGGCCCGGGCTCGCCGGTGCGGCCATCGGAGCCGAAGCGATGGGGACGCAGTCGAGTGCCACCGCCATATGCTCGAGCGACCAGCGTTCGACGCGCCACACTCCCGGCGCGCCCGCGATCGCAACACGCTCGCCCGGGCGGACCGTGATCCCGCGCCAGGGCAACGTGACCGTCCGCCGCTCGCGCTCGCGCTCGAGCTTGGCCAGCGTCGCTTCGGCAATTGCCTTGGCGCCCCCCGCATCGATCGCCGCCGGCAGCTCGATCCGCTCCTCGCGCAGCCCGGGGCCGGGGCGCACGGCGCGCTGTAGGCCGGCCTGGTGATCGCGCTCAGGATCATAATGGCTGAGCACGATGCTCAGCGGCACGCTCTCCGCCGCCGCGATCGCGCGTTCCTGGCGCGCCTGCGCCTGCGAAGCGATCCGCTCGTCCTCGACGGGGGTCGCAGCGCCCGAACCCGCGAGCAGCGCCAGCCGTCCGCCTTCGTCGCGGAACCAGGCCCCCGCCGCTCCGGCGAGCGTCTCCGCCGCCGCGCGCACGCTCGTCCCCTGTGCGGCGAAGCCGGTCAGCGCCGGCCCTTCGTCGGCCGCAAGGATGTCGCCGCCGGCGAGCGCCTCCACCACGCCGCCCGCGGAAACCTCCGCAGCGTCCGCAATCACTTCGAAGCTCAGCGAGGGGATGCGATTGCCGAAGTCGGCGAGTTCCAGATCCTCGAACACTGCGTAGGCGAGCCCCCGATGCGCGGGCGCCAGGCCGATACCCTCCGCCGCCGCGATCAGCGGGTCGGGCATCTGCGCCTCGTCGCCCAGATACAGCCGAAAGCCAGTGCGTGCCTTGAAGTCCCCCGCGGCGCCGCGCAGCAGCGTGCCGTCTGCCCAGATCCGCCCGACGCCCAGGATCGGCCGCGCCGAGAGCGCGACCGCGAACGACGCCGTATAGCTGTAGCTGGTCGTGGTCGGCTGCCCCTTGCCGCCGTCCCGGCTGCGATGCTCGACCAGGTCGGTCGCCCAGATCACCGATCCGGCGACCCGCATCGTCCCGAAGATCTTGGGGATCTGCGTGCCATAGGAGGACGTCTGCACGCGAAGCTCGGCGAGCCGCGGCCCCTCACGCCTCTTGGGCTTGAACAGCAGCTCGTGGTCGATGGCGCTGCCCACCATCGCGCCCACCGCCGCGCCCACAGGGCCTGCGACCGTGCCGCCCACCGCCGTCAGCACCAAAGTAGCCATCTAGCCCTCCATCCTCCAGCGCCCGATCACCGGCCAGGGCGGCGTACCCGGCCGCTCGACCACGCGCCGCAGCATCGCGTCGGCGTGGACGATCCCGCTTCCCGTATCGATCGCGAAGTGAAGCTGCCCGGGTCCCGCCGCGAGCAGCAGCAAGTCCCCCGGGCGCGGCTCGGTCACCGCCACCAGTCCTGCAGCACCAAGTCGCCCGCACACTCGCGCGATGTTGCCGCTGCGCAGCGCATAGCCGCTCGGCACTTCGCCCTCATATCCCGCCGCGCGGATCGCCAGCGCCGCCAGCCCCAGGCAGTCGAGCCCCCTCTCCGTGTCGCGCCCATGCAGCCGAAACCGCGCACCCACCGCGCCCCGCGCCGCCGCCAGCGCACGCATCCCGGAGTCACGCTCCCGGATAACGCGTCAGCAGGTCGATCCCCGGCAGATAGGGCTCCCCGCGGAAATTGACGGCGTTGCCGAACCGCCCGGCGCATGTCGCAAGCCGCTTGTCGCATCCCTCGATCAGCTCGACCAGCGCGCCCGCGGCCTCGAAGCGCGGCGGCCGACGAAGCACCAGTCCGCTGCCCTCCGATCGCGCGATCGCATCCTCGAGCCCCGAATTGGGGCCGCCGAACCAGCGCAGCAGCCCGCCGCCATAGGCATTGGCCTCGGGCTCGGCGCGATCGATCACCAGCGCCTCGCCTTCGACCGAGACCACGCGTGCGAACCGCCTCCGCCTCGCCATGGGCACGCGGCAGCGCTTGTCGCCCAGGGCCGCGCGGCAATCGGGCGAGGTCGCCTCGACCACCGGCCGCTCGAGCCCCGCCGCGATTCCTCGCAGCTCAGCCGTGAGCATGCCGCCTGCGGTCTCGACTGCGCCGATCGTCCCTTCGCCGAGCGCGACCCGTTCCCCGGGCGCGCTCCAATCGGTCGCGAACGGCACCACCCGTGCCCCGTCCCAGCGCCCAGCGAGCAGGTCCGTCTCCGAGATCGCCTCGCCGGTGAGCGCGCCGGTCACGTCCATGCTGCCGGCATCCAGGCTCGCGCTGCGCTGGATCGCGCTCGGCGTCATCCCCGGTGCCGCGCGATAGACCAGGCCGTCGATCTCGAGGTCCCGATCATGCGCAGTCAGCCCGATCGTCACGCCGTCGCGCCGCTCGATGCGCCAGCACAGCGCGATCGTCGTGAGCTCGCCGTCCAGGAAGCTCATTCGCGTACCTCCACCAGCGGCACGCTCGGGGCCGCGCCGGCCAGGAAGGTCGCCCGGCTCACGCGCAGGCGATCCTCCGCGAAGCGCACCGGAACGTCGAAGACGAAGCGCGCGGTCACGGCTGAACCTGCTGGCGGCGGTTCGTCGAGCGTCACCACGCCTCCCGGCCCGAGCGCGAACGCGACGGCCCCGCCGTCCACTTCCACACTTACGCTCCCCGCCACCGGCCGCGTGATCCGGCGCGCGACCCCATCATAATGTTTCACCAGAGCGAACACCGCATTCACCCCGTCACCGATCCCGATCGGCTCGTCCGTGGCCTGCCAGTCGAACGGATCGCGCAGCCGAAACGCCCGCGCTGGCCCCATGCGCGCGCGGAAGAAGGCGAGCAGCTCGGCGATATCCGCCTCGGATCGCACGCCCGGCCCCACGTCATAGCTGGTCCGCGCCTCGGCCCATTCGGCGTTGCGCACTTCGCGGCCTCCCGCGCTCGTCACCACTGCGGTCGAGACCTCGGGAATCACTTCCGCTTCGCGCCCGAGCGCGAGCGGAAAGAGCACGTCGTCGAACGCGTCCACGTCTTCCTCCTGATCGAAATGCACCAAGCCGTCGCGCAGCACCTGCGGCAGCGCCCAGACGAAGGTCGCCGCGACACCGCGCCGCAGCGCGCGCGCCGCCGCTTCGGCGATGTGCCGCCACTGGCGCTTGTCCTCCGGACGCAGGACGAAGCCCGCCAGATAATGCTGCTCCGCCGCCGGATAGCCGAGCCGCGCCTCCGCCAGCGCCACGCCCTTCGCGCTCGCCGCCGCATTGCCGGTCGCCGCCCAGTCGTAATCCTCGAGCTGGAGCAGATCGAAGGCCGGCCGCGCCCATCCGATCGGCAGGTTCGCCCGCTTGAGCTCGGGCATTGCGCGGTCGAGCACCGTCGGCAGATAGGCGAGCAGCATCACCTGCGCACCAGGCGCGGCCCCCTTTACGGCATCGCGCAGCGCCAACGTCGACTCTGCGAGCAGCGCGCCTGCCGCGTCGAGCACCGCCGGATCGGGGCTGCCGCGCAGATTCTGCTCCGTCGGATCCCCCAGCGCTGTGCGCGCCGCATCGTCATGGATGCATAGCCGTCCGTCGGGCATCACCCACCACCAGGGCTCGCCCACCTGGAATCTGACCGCCAGCCCCGCTTCGACGGCGATCTCCACGAACGCCAGCACCACCGCCCGCAGATAGGCCATCGCGCCCGAATGCGCGGGCGAGAGCAGCGCCGAGGGAGGGCTCCATCCCGTCAGTCCCGGCGCGCCGTCGGCGGCACGCTGCTTCCAGTCGTTCCAGCAGTGCTGGTCGAGCAGTTCGTAGGAGAGCGACCAGATCAATTCATAACCGAGCGCCTTCGCCCGCGCCGCGAAATCACGGTGCCACGCCGCGCAGGCGACATTCAGCACCCCGCGTGCCAGGCTGACGTAATAGCCGCCGTACAGCGCCTCGAGCCGGAAATAATGGCTCATCCCCACATAGTGCAGGATCGCGCCCCGATAGCCGAGCTGCAGCGCATTCCGCAGCAGCCGCGCCGGCGTCAGGTGATAGGAGTCGTCATAGCCGCTGGCGATCGAGAGCCCATGCTCGGGCACCACCACATCGCCGATCGCGAGCACCGACCCCGGCCCCTCGCAGGCCAGATCGCTCAGCTCTACCCAGCCCTCGACCGCCGCGGGCAAATCCCCCGCCGCGCCGCTATAACCCTGCGGCACCAGCGAGACGAACATCCGGTCGACGTCGCCCGCCCAAACAGGATCGGCCTCGCCCGGCAGAATGAACCCGCCGTCGACATGCGCGAAGTCGATCGAGACGACCGCATCCTCGTGCGTCCCCTCGGCATAGTTCCACAGCCGCACATACCAGGCGCGGGGCCTGCCCATGGCATCGCGCCCCTCGATCGTCAGCACCGGCCCGTTCACCGCGTCGAGCGGCAGCACGCCACCGGAGCGCCAGCGGAAGGAGAGGCGGCAGCCACGAAAGTCGCGGCTGGTCTCGTAGCGCAGCAGCACATGGTCGTGCCGATCCTCCGCTTCCCAGATCAGCCCGGCGAGATCATCCTGCCGATAGAAGACCGCGTCCACCCGCAGCGCGTCCGCCGCCATCGTGACGACCGCAGCCATCATCGGCCGCGGAAAATTGACGGTCCAATAGGCAGGATCGAAGCGCCCAACCACGCCCTCCACCTGCCCGCGTCGCTCGGACGCAAGCCAATGTGCCATGTTCTCCCTCTCCAGCGGATCGCTTTTCCGAAGTTCCGCTGCTCTCCCCTCTCCCGCCGGAAGAGGAGCTTTTCATTCGACCCCGGCCAGCGCTGCCTTCACTGCCCGCGCCACCTGGCGGCTCGACTGCGCCAGCGCGCGCGGCGCCTCGCCAACGGGGGCATTGACGGTGATCGACACGCGTATCTCGCGCGGCCCCGCCGTCACCGGCGCCGCCACGCTCCCCGCGCTCGCCGGCACGAACAGCTCGGGGCCCCGCTCGCCCACCCAATAGGGCCGTCCGGGGCTCACCGGTCCGCCCGTCGCACGCCCGGGGGCCCCGACCAGTCCGGCGAGCGCGGCGGACATTCCATAGTCCGGGCCATAGTCCGGGCCGCTCGTGCCGCCTTTCCCGCTGCGCCCGAACACCACGTCGAGTCCCTCGCGCACCGCTGCCGCGGCGATTTCGGACAGGATCTGGAGCGCCACTGCCTTGAGCTCCTCGAACCCCAGCTTGCCGCTCCGAACCGCCTTGAGCAGCGCGCTCTCGACTGCCCGCCCCGCCCTCTCTGCTCCCATCTCGAGCGGCCCTTCGAGCTCGTCCCGCATTGCCTCCACGTCGCGCGCGAAGCCCGTCGTGTCGGCGCGCACGCGTACGACCAGCCGGTCGATCTCATCCTCGTCCATCGCCAAACCGCTCCTCCAGTCGTGCGAGCTCGGCCGCGCCCAGCGGCGCCACCTCCTCGCCCGCAAGCGCACGCACCAGCGCTCCCAGCTCAGCCGGCGTCGCGCGCCAGAATGCCTCGGGGCTCCAGCCGAACGTCACCCCCGCCAGCCCCGCCAGCCGCAAGGCAGCATCCGCGAAGCGCATCACCGCCCCGCCAATATCTGCCCGATCAGCGCCTTGAGCGCCGGCATGTTCGCCGCCAGCCCGCGCACCGCGACGCTCTCCGCAAAGCCCTCGCGCGTCAGTCCCTCGGGCCGCTCGGCCAGACAGTGCCAGAACAGCGCGACCATCTCGGACAGCGACAGCCGCCCGTCGGCCGCGCGCTCGACCATCGCGAACAACGGCCCCACTTCCTGCTCCGCCGCCACCAGCGCCGCGAAGCTCGGCCGCAGCACCAGCTCGACGCCGCCGACCCGCAGCGCCGCCTCTCCCCGCGCGGGGTTCGCCGGCGCGCTCATGCGCTCACCACCGGCCCGGAGCTCTCCAGGCTCAGCGTGTAGCTGCGCTCGCCGTTGTAATCCCCGGCATAGTCGAGCCGCGTGACCAGGAAGCGGCCCGTCATCGTCTCGCCGCTCTCGAAGCTCAGCCGGTAATCGTCGAGCACCCCCGCCAGCGCATTGGCCTTGAGCCGCGTCTCCGCCGCCGATCCGGTGAACACGCCCGCGCCCGAGACGCTCACCGAGCGCACCCCAGCGCCCGACAGCAGCTCGCGCCAGCCGCCCGAATCCTTCGACGTGATCGCCACTGCCTCGCCGTTGACGCTCAGCTGCGTCGTCCGCAGCCCCGCCACGGTCGCATAGACCACCGGCACCGCGCCGTTCCCCACCTTGAGCAGGAACGCGCTCCACCAGCACCGCCAGCCGCCCCTCGCGCCCGGCCATGTCCTTGGTCCCCCAGTCGCCGAGCACCGGCTCGTCGACCAGCGCATAGGGGCGTGCGGCGCGGCTGGGCGGCATGTCGAACACCGCCGTGACTCCGTCCGCCAGCGGCGCATGCCCCTCCAGCGCCGCCTTCGCCGCCGCCTGGAGCAGCACGCGCGGGCTCATGCGACGCGGCTTTCGCCCAGGCGCATCCGCCGCCACGGCCGCCACAATGCAGCGACCGCGGCGGGCGGCGCCCCTCCCTGGGCCCGGGCCTCGAACAGATGCGCGATCAGCAGCACCGCCCCTTGCGCGATCGGCGCCGGCAGCGCCTCCCAGCTCGCCGCCAGCCCCGCGCTGTACGTCACGCGCACGTGCCCCGCCCCACCCGGCTGCATCACGCGCACCCAGCCCTCGCCGTTCGCGTCGATATCGACCGCATAGGCGTCGACCGGCAGCGCGAACCCCGCGCCTTCCGTCGCTACGCCCTCCACGCTCGCGATCGCCGTCGCCGGTGCCCCGGCAAGCCGCTGCCAGCACCGGTCCGCCGGTACCATGTCGCTCCATTCGCGCACCAGCAGCGCGCAGCCGGTGAAGGCCTCGCACAGCGCCAGCGCCGTCGCCGCATGGCGCACCAGCAGCGTGTCCTCGCTCTCTCCCGAAATCCTGAGATGCGCCTTGGCCGCGTCGCGCGCAGCCGCCAGCGCCGCCTCGTCGAAAGGCGGTGAAACCATGTCGCTCTCCCCCGTAAGAACTTCCCCTCCCCACTTGCGGGGAGGGGAAGCGCCCCCATCACGCCGCCGCGAACTTCATGAGCCACCGCCTCGTCTCACGAGGCGGAGAACTTCATGACCTTGATCGCTTCCGAATTGCTCACCATCCCGCCGACGCGCTTGGTCGCGTAGAAATGGACGAAGGGCTTGTTCGAATAGGGATCGCGCAGGATCTGCGTCTCCTGCCGCTCGGCGATCAGATAGCCGGCCTTGAAGTTGCCGAAGGCGATCGACAGCGAATTCGCCGCGATGTCGGGCATGTCCTCGGCCTCGACCACCGGATAGCCGAGCAGTGTCGCCGGCTGCCCCGCGGCGATCCCCGGCACCCACAGGAACGCGCCGTCGCTGGTCTTCATCTTGCGGATGCGCGCCAGCGTCGCCGAGTTCATCACCCAGCACGCCCCCTGGCGATAGGGCGCGCGCAGCGCCTGGACCAGGTCGATCAGCCTCTCCTCGGGGTTCGCCGCGAACGCCCCCGCCGCGCCGCTCAGCACATGCTGGAGCGTGCCGAACGGCCGCGTCGCGTCGCTCGCCACGGCCGTCGGCGCGGCCAGGAAGCCCTTGGGCTTGTTGACGCCGTTGCCGTTCACGAAGGCCGCGCCCTCGGCCACGGCGAACTCGCGCGCGATCTCGCCGGCCAGCCATTGCTCCACGTCGAACGCCGCGTCGTCGAGCATCGTCTGGCTCGCCGCGGGATTGGCGTAGAGCTCGCCCATCGGCGGCGCGACTTCGTTGAACACCGGTGCGTCGGTCTCGTCGCGCGGATCGGTCTCCCCCGCCCACCCGCTTTCGAACCCGCCGCTGCTGACCAGCTTGCGGTATCCCGAGGTGCCGACCTTCACCACATTGGCGATGCCGCGGATCGGCGAGATGCTCTTGAGCGTCGCATCGATCCGCGCGTCGATCTCCTCGGGCACCGCCAGCCCGCCGGCCGCGTCGCTCGTCCCCGACAGCGCCTTCACTTCCACCGCTCCCGCGCCGCCGCGCAGGAAGCTCTCGAAGCCGGCCCCCGTCGCCGGGCGCCCGCCCGCGAGCATCGGCCGCACCGGCGGCAATCCCCCCGCCTCCACCGGCTCGAAGCTCGCCTCGAGCGCATCCGTCACCACTTCGGTCATTCACCTTCTCCCCGGTTGAAATCCCCATCCACCGCATGCACCCGCGCCAGCGGCTGCATCGGGCTCGTGACCAGGCTCACTTCGACGAGTTGCACCTCCAGCAACTCGCGGCGCAGCCCCTGCCGCGCCGCGCGCACCCGGTATCCGAACGAAAGCCCTGTCACCGCTCCGCGGCGCACCGCCTCGGCCAGGCCGGCGTCCTCGACGCGCGCGATCACGCGCAGCCCGCGCCGGTCCTCCTGCAGCCGCTCGACCGCGCCGACCGGCGCGCCCTGGTGCTGCCACAGCAGCGGCACCGCGCCGTCGGCGCGAAAGGCGCCGCGCCGCACCACGTCGCCGCCCCGATCGGGCCGGTCGAACACCGCGGCATAGCCCGCGAACCTCAGGCTCACTTGAGCCAGCCGGGAAAGCCCAGCTTCACTGCCAGCCCGGCCAGCAGCAGCGCCACGCCCATTCGCCCGGCCCATTCGAACCCGGCCTTGAGCACCGATCGCTTGGCGTCGCGCCAGGCCCCCAGCAGCTCGCGCAGCTCGCCCATGTCCTTGGCCGCGCCCGCATCGTCGAGCCCCAGCCGGGCCAGCGCGCGCCGCGCTCCCACCTCGCCCGCCTCCTCCGCAATCGCGCGCAGCGTCGCCAGCTCCGCGCCTTCGGAGCGCGCCTGTTCCATCAGCTGCGCAAGCAGCATCTCGTCCGCCATCGCTCTTCTCCCGAAATGTGCGCGCGCAGGCTCAGGCGAGCCCCAGCAGCGCGCGCTTCTCCTCGCTCGTCAGGAAGTCCGCCCCCGCCACTTGCCGCCACAGCCGCTCGCGGTCCTCGGCCAGCGCGGTCACCTGGTCGACGTCCACGGCAAGCGCCGCCTCGGGGAACCATCCGTTCAGCCCCTGCGCCAGTGCGCCCAGGATCTTTCCCGCCAGCGGCAGCACCGCCAGCCGCCACAGCGCGCGATTGGCCTCGCGGTAGTTCGCATAGGCCGCATCGCCCGGTAGCCCGAGCAGCATCGGGGGCACGCCGAAGGCGAGCGCGATCTCGCGCGCCGCTGCGGCCTTCAGCCCCACGAAGTCCATGTCGGCCGGCGTCAGGCTCATCGCCTGCCACTTCAGCCCGCCCTCGAGCAGCATCGGCCGCCCGGCATTGGCCGCGCCGGCGAAACCCGCCTCCATCTCGGCCTTCAGCCGATCGAACTGCTCGGGCGCCAGCGTGGCCCCGTCGCCTGACTCATAGACCAGCGCGCCGCTCGGCCGCGCCGCATTGTCGAGCAACGCCTTGTTCCAGCGCGTAGCGGCATTGTGGATCGCGACCGCGCCGGCCGCCGCGCCCAGGCAGCCCAGTCCGTAGTGATCGTCGAGCGGCGCGAACGCCTTGATGTGCACCACTGCCGGCCGGCCGCCGGCATCCTCCGCCGCCAGCCGGCTGACATGCTCGCCCACCTTGTAGCGATAGGCGACCGGCCAGCCCCCGGCGTCGGCCTCGACGCTCACCCGGTCGGGTCTCAGCGCGAACAGCTCGCGCACCCGGCCCGCATCATCGGCCAGCAGCTGCACATAGGCATTGCCGTGGAGCAGCAGATGCGCCGCCACGGTCTCGGCGAGCAGCTGCCCGCCCGATCGCGCCGTCACCAGCGCCGGCAGCGCGGGATCGCTCGCCGTCAGCGGCGCCCCGCCGACGCTCTCGCTCACCAGCTTCACGGCGCGTTGCGCCACCGGATTGCGGCAATAGCCTTCGCGGACCTGCGCTTCATAAGAGCGCGGCCATTCGCCGATCGCCGCCCCGCCCGCCAACGTCCGCGCCAGCGCCGGGCGCACTGCCCCGCGCCCGGCCGCCTTGCGTCCGAACCATTTCATGCCAGCCCTCCCCGAACGCCGCCCTAGAGATTGTCGATCACGCATCCTGCCCAGCGCGCCTCGGCCTCGCCCGGAGTCACGCGCCCGCTCGCGTCGGCGTCAAGGCAGTGGAACGCCGCGACCGGCGCCCGCGCCAGTTCGTCGGCCCGCACGCGGCCGTCATGGTCCATGTCCTGGTCGAGGTAGCGCGCAACCAGCCAGGCGCGCAACGCGGCCCAGCCCGCGCCTTGGCGCCGCTCGGGCGCAATCGCCGCATCCACCATCGTCTCGATCTCGGCGCGATTCAGCCCGCCGTCGCGGTCCGCGTCATAGCGCGTCACCAGCAGCCCGAAGCCCGCCCGCACCGCCAGCTCGCCGTGGAGCGTCGTACACCCGGCGACGAGCATCCCCGCCGCCAACACGCACGCAAGTTCCCGTCCGCGCAGGGCCATGCCCAGCGCGCCAATATGCCCGATCATGTCCTTGTCTCCCCGAGGAAGCGCACCCGCTTCCCTCAAGCCCAAACCGTCACCCCCGCGAAGGCGGGGGCCCAGGAGTCAGAAGCGACGCACCATGCGGCGCCGGGTCCCGGCCTTTGCGGGGATGACGATCAAGAAAGGCCCCTACCGCCCCACCGCAAACCAGATCACGTGCCGAGGCCCCTTGCCGTTGCTGCGTGCCTTCACTGCCACTTCGTCGACGCGGAACCCCGCGTCCTTCAGCCGACGCGTGAAGGCCGCGTCGCTGCCGGCCGACCAGACCGCCAGTACCCCGCCGGGCCGCAGCGCCGCTTTGGCCGCCGCGAGCCCGCGCATCGAATAGAGCCCGTCGTTCGCCGCGCGCGTCAGCCCATCGGGGCCATTGTCGACGTCGAGCAGGATCGCGTCGTACGTCCCCCGTCCGCGCCCGATCACGGCGCCGACATCGTCGATCACCACGTCGACGCGCGGGTCGTCGAGGCATCCGTCAGCCAGCTCGGCCATCGGCCCCCGCGCCCAGTCGATGATCCCGGGCACCAGCTCGGCCACGGTCAGCTTCGCCTGTGGACCCAGCCGCCTGAGCGCCGCGCGCAACGTGAATCCCATGCCATAGCCGCCGATCAGCAGGTGCGGCGCCTGGCGCCCGCCCAGCCGGTCGATCGTCAGGTCGGCGAGCGCCTCTTCCGATCCGCTCATCCGGCTGCTCATCAGCTCGTTGCGGTCGAGCACGATCATGAAATCGCGCCCGCGCCGGAACAGCCGCAGCGGCTCGCCGCCCGGCACTTCGGCGGTGCCGATCAATTCACGCGGGACCATCACTCGCTCCTGTTGTGCGGGACGGCCCTACACCAGGGCGGCTCGCCCGGCACCCCTTTCGGGGCTCACCGGCGCAATTCACCAGCATGCCGATTCCTCTAGCATGCAGCGTCACGCTTGTCAATAGAAAATAACCAATCCGGTTCGTGATGGGCGGATAATATCTTCCGGATCGGCACTTGGATTTTCGTTACGCTCCTGCCTCCGTATAAGATCGGATGCACGATTGTGCAGCTTTTCCGCTGTCGCCAACCCGCTGATTTCCCGCGGCTTCCTACAATGAATCCATGGGGGCGCGGCCGATCCTTCTTCCGCGTCGCCGGGGAGGAATCATGAAGCACGCTATCCTTGGAACATTGTTCGCCGGCGCCCTGCTGGCAGCCGCGCCGGCGCTCGCGCAGGGCTGGAACCCGGCACCACCGCCGGGCGGCGCATCGCCCAACCAGCCGATCCCGGCACGCGACGCCGCAGGCAATTACCTGACGCCCAACAGCCACCTCACGCCCGAGGAGGCGAGCTGGCACGTCCGCGCCGCGCTCAACGTCGCCGCGCTCGGCTGCCGCGACGCGGACGAGGACTGGACCGTCGCCGCCTACAACCGGCTGCTCGCGCGTCAGCGCGGCGCGCTCGCCGCCGCCGATGCCGCAGTCAAGGCGCAGTACCGCCAGCGTTACGGCGCCGGGTGGGAATCGCAGCACGACCGCGAGATGACGCGCGTCTATAATTTCTTCGCCCAGCCGCCCGCGCAGCAGCGCTTCTGCGCCGCCGCGCGCGAGGCGCTGGCGCAGGTCGACACAGTCGAGCCGCAGGATTTCGAGCGCTTCGCCGCCGACGCGCTCCCGCGGCTCGAGGCGCCCTTCACCGATTTCTACCGCGCGTTCGAGGCGTGGCGCATGGCGAGCAGTGCGCCGCCCGCCACGCTGCTCGCCTCCGTCCCGGTGTCGCAATCAGTGCTTCCTTCACTTCCCTGATCCGCCATGGCGCGGCCTTGCACAATCTGTTAGCCCGCGCCCATGGCCCTTGCTGCTGCCGCTTCCGCCCGGGAGATTTTGACGCGCCTTCACGACGTGATGGCGAAGCGCCTCGCCGCCCAGTCGAAGCTCAATGCCGTCGTCGACATCATCGGCACCGCGCTCGATAGCGAGGTCTGTTCGATCTATCTGCTGCGCGAAGGCGTGCTCGAGCTCTTCGCCACGCGCGGCCTGTCGCAGGACGCCGTCCACGTCACCAAACTCGCGCTCGGCGAAGGCCTCGTCGGTACGATCGCGGCGAACGTGGAGACGCTCAATCTCGCCGAGGCTGCGACACACCCCGACTTCGCCTATCGCCCCGAGACGGGCGAGGACCGGTTCCACAGCTTCGCCGGCGTCCCGATCATCCGCCGCGAGCGCGCGGTCGGCGTGCTCGCCGTCCAGCACGTCGAGCCGCGCCGCTACGCCGATGTCGAGATCGAGGCGCTGCAGACCGTCGCGATGGTGCTCTCCGAGCTCATCGCCAATGCCGGGCTGATCGACGCCGCCGGCGCCGCATCGACCCGCCCCCAGGCGACCGGCGCGGTGCGCACGCACGGGTTCAAGCTCGTCGATGGCATGGCGCAGGGTCTCGCGGTGTTCCACCAACCGCGCATCACCATCGAGCACACGGTCGCCGAGGACATCGAGGCCGAGCGCCACCGCGTCTATGCCGCCTTCGACAAGATGCGCGAGCAGATCGAGCGCATGGCCAGCCAGGCCGAGTTTGGCGTGGGCGGGGAACATGATGAAGTGCTCCAGACCTACAAGATGTTCGCCTATGACGAAGGCTGGAGCCGCCGCATCAACGAGGCGATCGATTCCGGCCTCACCGCCGAGGCGGCGATCGAGCGCGTCCAGCAGCGCACCCGCCAGCGCATGCGCGAGATCGACGATCCGTTGCTCCGCGACCGCATGCACGACCTGGAGGATCTCTCCAACCGGCTGCTGCGCATCGTCTCCGGCCAGCTCGGCACTGCCGCCCAGCTCGGCCTCCGCCAGGATTCGATCCTGATCGCGCGCAACCTCGGCCCCGCCGAGCTGCTCGAATATGACCGGCGGCGCCTCAAGGGCGTGATCCTCGAGGAAGGCTCGCTCACCGCGCACGTCACCATCGTCGCGCGCGCGATGGGCGTCCCCGTGCTCGGCCGCGTCCGCAACGTCCGCCAGATCATCGCCGAGGGCGACATGCTGCTCCTCGACGTCGGCGAAGAGAGCCTGCTCGTCCGCCCAACCAATGCGATGCAGGAGGCCTTTTCGGCCAAGCTCGCGCTCAGCCAGAAGCGCCGCGCCGCCTTCGCGCAGCTCAAGGACCAGCCGCCCGAGACCAAGGACGGCCACCGCCTCACGCTGATGGTCAACGCCGGCCTGCGCGACGACGTCTCGGCGCTCGACCTCACCGGGGCCGACGGCATCGGCCTGTTCCGCACCGAATTCCAGTTCCTCGTCTCGGCGACGCTCCCCCAGCGCGAGGCGCAGCGCCGGCTCTACAAGGACGTGCTCGACGTGGCCGGCGATCGCCCGGTCACCTTCCGCACCGTCGACATCGGCGGCGACAAGGCGCTCCCCTATCTCAACCATGACGAGGAGGGGAACGAAGAGAACCCGGCAATGGGCTGGCGCGCGCTCCGGCTCGCGCTCGACCGCGACGGCCTGATGAAGGCCCAGGCCCGCGCGCTTCTCGACGCGGCGGCCGGGCGCACGCTCAACATCATGTTCCCGATGGTGTCCGAGCCCTGGGAGTTCGAGGAAGCGCGCGCGCTGTTCGAGGCGCAGCGCGCCTGGCTCGGCTCGCGCGGGCGCAAGCTGCCCACCGACATCCGCTACGGCGCGATGCTCGAAGTGCCCGCGCTCGCCGAAGTGCTCGACTTGCTGCTGCCCAGGCTCGACTTCCTCTCGATCGGCACCAACGACCTCACCCAATTCCTCTTCGCCGCCGATCGCGCGCATCCCAAGCTTGCGCTGCGCTACGACTGGCTGAGCCCATCGATCCTGCGCTTCGTCAAACGCGTCGCCGACCAGGCGCATGCCGCCGGTGTGCCCGTGGGGGTGTGCGGCGAGATGGGCGGGCGCCCGCTCGAGGCGATGGCACTGATCGGCCTCGGCATCGACCGGCTGTCGATCACCCCGGCCGCGGTCGGCCCGGTCAAGGCGATGATCCGCTCGCTCGATCGCAGCGCGATCCAGGCGATGATGGAGGCCGAACTCGCCGCGCCCCGCCTGCCGCTGCGCGAGACGCTTTCCGCCTGGGCTGCCGAGCACGGCGTGGAATTGGCCTGATATCTTGAGGATTTGCGTCACCCGCCGTTGACACGCGCAGCGGGCTGAGGGACACCGCCAGACAGGCGGGAGCCCAACGGGCCGCAACCCTCCCGCCCTGAGGTGAGGCATGGAAGGCGAAACCGCCCAGGAGCCGACGCTGTTTCCCACGACCGTGGGCGAGAAGCTGCGCGCCGCGCGCGAGGCGCAGGGGCTCGATCTTTCGGAAATCGCCAGCCGCACGCGCATCCCGCAGCGCCACCTCGAAGCGATCGAGAGCGGCAATTACGCCGGCCTTCCCTCGGTCACCTATGCGCTCGGCTTCGCCAAGGCCTATGCCCGCGCCGTCGGCGCCGACGAAGTCGCGATCGGGCGCGAGCTTCGTCAGGAGCTCGGCGACAATCCCGAGCGCGCCGCACCCGTCCCCTCCTATGAGATGCAGGACCCCAAGCGCGTGCCGCCCCGCGGGCTCGCCTGGGCCGGGCTGATCGTCGCGCTGCTCGTGCTCGCGGGCGTCGCCCTGTGGTACGGCACCAGCCTGTTCCGCGGCGAGGCCCCCTTGCCGCCCGAGACGCTGCCGATCGAAGCCAATGAGGCAACGCCGGCCCCGGCCGCCGACGCCAATGCCACCGCTCCCGCCGCGGCGCCTGCGCCCGCGAGTGGCGACCAGGTGACACTGGTTGCGACCGACACCGTCTGGGTCCGCGTCAGCGACGCGACCGGCCAGCGTCTCTTCGAAAAGGAAATGGCGCCGGGCGAGCGCTTCGACGTGCCGCGCGACGCCAATGGCCCGCGCCTGCGCACCGGCCGGCCCGACCGGCTCCAGGTGTTGGTCAACGGCTCGAGCGTCGCGCCACTCGGCACCGGCGAGCGTACGATCGAGGCCGAAGTGAGCGCTGCCGCGCTCAAGGCACGTCCTGCCGAACCCGCCGTCGCCGCGACTGCTTCGCCGGCTGCAAATACGATCGCGAACCCTTAAGGCTGGCGACAGGCATGGCGTGTCAGCTATGCCGTTGGACATGAACCCGATACGCTTTGCACCGGGGGGTGTAGTGAAGATGCGAAATTTGATGGCCGCAGCGGCGATCGCGATTGCAATCGCAGCCGGAGGCGTGGCGCAGGCCCAGACCGCGGTCGAGGGCCGCGTCGACAAGCTCGAGCGCGAGATGCGCGCCGTGCAGCGCAAGGTTTTCCCCGGCGGCGCCGGCCAGCTGGTCGAGCCGCAGATCACGCCGACGCCCGACACCAGCGTCCCCGGCGTACCCGCCAGTGCGCCGCTCGCCGATCTCACCCAGCGCGTGGCCGCGCTCGAGGGCCAGCTGACGACGCTCACCGGCCAGATCGAGCAGGGCGAGCATCGGCTGCGGCAGCTCGAGGAAGGGTTTGAGGCGTATAAAGCAGCGACCGATGCGCGGCTGAAGGCAGTCGAGGGCCGCTCGGCGCCTGCGCCGGCCGAAGGCACCGGCGGCCCCGAGATCGCGCCGGCCGACACGGGCGAGTCCGAGGCTCCGCGCGTCTCGGCGCGCCCCGTCGCGGTCGAGGACAAGCCCGCCGCCCGACCCACCGGCGCGCGCGCGCAGCAGCTCGCCGCGATCGAAAAGCCCAATTCGGGCGACCCCGCCGAAGACGGCTATCTCTACGGCTATCGCCTGTGGAGCGCGAAGCTCTATCCCGAGGCGCGCAAGGCGCTCGAGGCAGTCGTCACGCAATATCCCAAGCACCGCCGCGCCAGCTATGCGCAGAACCTGCTCGGCCGCGCCTATCTCGATGCCGGCGCGCCCAGCCTCGCCGCGGTCGCCTTCTACGAGAACTACAAGAAGAACCCCAACGGCGATCGCGCGCCCGACAGCCTCTATTATCTGGCCCAGGCGCTCACCAAGCTGAAGAAGCCCGCGAGCGAGGTCTGCAAGGTCTATGACGAGCTGACTCAGCTCTATGGCGGCAGCATCTCGGCCGAGATCAAGGCCGGGGTCGCAGAGGGCCGTGCCGCCAACAAGTGCAAGTGACCTGACGCCGCCGGCGGAGCAGGTCGCGCGCTTCCGGCGCGACTTGCTGGCGCTGACCGGCGAGGCCCCCACGCCCAAACGCAGGCTGGGCCTCGGCGTCTCGGGCGGGCCCGACAGCATGGCGCTGCTGCTGCTCGCCGCCGCCGCCTTTCCCGATGCGTTGTGCGTAGCGACCGTCGACCACGGCCTCCGCCCCGAAGCCGCCGAGGAAGCCGCGCTGGTCGCCGGCGTCTGCGCGCGGCTCGGCGTGCCGCACGCCACGCTCGCGCCCCCGCCCGGCTTCAGCTTCGCCGGCAATATGCAGGAGCGCGCGCGGATGCTCCGCTACACGGTCCTGGGCGAATGGGCGCGATCGAGCGGCGCCCCCTGGGTCGCGATTGCCCACCAACGCGACGACGTCGCCGAGACCTTGCTGATGCGCGCGCGCCGGGGATCGGGCGTAGCCGGCCTCGCGGCAATGCGCCGCGCCCGCGCGATCGCCGGCGGCACGCTTCTCGTCCGCCCGCTGCTCGACTGGTCACGCGCCGAGCTCGAGGGGCTCGCCGCGTGCAAGCGCGTGCCGATCGCAAAGGATCGCTCGAACCGCGATCCCCGCTACGATCGCAGCCGCATCCGCGCGCTGATCGCCGCCTCGCCCGATCTCGTGCCTTCGCGTCTCGCGCTGTCGGCCCAGAATCTGCGGCACGCCGAGGAGGCGATCGAATGGGCGCTCGCCCGCGAGGCCCCTGCGCGGCTGCGTTCCGACGACGCCGGCACCGTCACGCTCGATGCCGCCGGACTGCCCTATGAGCTCCGTCGACGGCTGGTCCGCGTCGCCGTCCAGCAGGTGCGCGATGCCGCGGGCGAAGACGCGCGCTGGCACGAGCAGGGGCTCGATCGGCTCGTCGCCACGCTCGACGCCGGCGGCACCGGTACGATTGCGGGGGTGAAAGCCAGCGCGAAATATGGTGAGTGGCGATTCTCCGCGGCCCCGCCGCGTCGATCACACTGATCGCCCTAAAGAGCGACGTTGTTCCATTGCCATTAAGACGGGCTACCCTATCTTGAGGGCCGGAAAGGTATCGAGCGCCACATGAACGACAACGACAAGCAGCAGGGTCCCGAGAACGGGAGCAATCCCTGGATGAAGAGCCTGTTGATCTGGGTGGGCATGTTTGCCGCGCTCGCGCTCTTCGTGATGATGTTCGAAGGGCGCAGCACCACTGCGACCGGCGACACGATCGCCTATTCGACCTTCCTCGACAAGGTCGAGGCGGGCGAGGTCAAGGACGTCAACATCGCGGTCGGCTCCGGCGTCGTCACCGGCACGCTGTCGAGCGACTCCAAGTTCCGCACCAACGTGCCCAACGATCCGCAGCTCATCCCGACGCTGCGCGAGAAGGGCGTGAAGATCAACGCGCGGCCCGAGGAGCAGCCGTCGATCTGGTTCTACATCCTCTACCAGTCGCTGCCGTTCCTGCTCTTCTTCGGCGTCGCCTTCTTCGTGCTCCGGCAGATGCAGAAGAATTCGGGCTCGGGCGCGATGGGCTTCGGCAAGTCGCGTGCGCGCCTGCTCACGCAGAAGGAAGGCAAGGTCACCTTCGACGACGTCGCCGGCATCGACGAGGCGCGCGAAGAGCTGCAGGAGATCGTCGAGTTCCTCAAGGACCCGACCAAGTTCGCCCGCCTGGGGGGCAAGATCCCCAAGGGCGCGCTGCTCGTGGGCAGCCCCGGCACCGGCAAGACTTTGCTCGCCCGCGCGATCGCGGGTGAGGCGGGCGTGCCCTTCTTCACCATCTCGGGCTCGGACTTCGTCGAGATGTTCGTCGGCGTCGGCGCGTCCCGTGTCCGCGACATGTTCGAGCAGGCCAAGAAGTCGGCCCCGTGCATCGTCTTCATCGACGAGATCGACGCGGTCGGCCGCAGCCGCGGCGCGGGCCTCGGCAACCAGAATGACGAGCGCGAGCAGACGCTCAACCAGCTGCTCGTCGAGATGGACGGCTTCGAGGCCAACGAGGGCATCATCATCATCGCGGCGACCAACCGCCCCGATGTGCTCGATCCCGCGCTGCTCCGTCCGGGCCGTTTCGACCGCCAGGTACAGGTGCCACGTCCGGACATCGAAGGCCGCGTGAAGATCCTGCAGGTCCATATGAAGAAGGTGCCGTTGGCGCCCGACGTGGACTCGCGGGTGATCGCGCGCGGCACTCCGGGCTTCTCGGGTGCCGATCTCGCCAATCTCGTCAACGAGGCCGCGCTGCTCGCCGCCCGTCGTGGCAAGCGGCTGGTCGCCGCGCAGGAGTTCGACGATGCGCGTGACAAGGTGCTGATGGGCGCCGAGCGCCGCTCGATGGTGATGACCGACGACGAGAAGCGGATGACCGCCTATCACGAGGCCGGCCACGCCCTGGTCTTCGCGCACGAGCCGACCGCCGATCCGATCCACAAGGCGACGATCATCCCGCGCGGCTTCGCGCTCGGCATGGTCCAGCCGCTGCCGGAGCGGGACAGCTACAGCTACCACCGCGACAAGATGCACGCCGACATCGCCGTGGCTTTCGGCGGCCGCGTCGCCGAGGAACTGATCTTCGGCTATGACAAGGTCTCGTCGGGCGCCTCGAACGACATCATGCAGGCGACGCGTCTCGCCCGCGCGATGGTCACGAAATGGGGTCTGTCCGACAATCTCGGCCCGCTCGACTTCTCGGAGAGCGAGGACAGCTTCACCGGCTATTCGGTGTCGCGCTCCAAGCCGATGTCGGACGAGACCGCGCGGCTGATCGACAGCGAAGTGAAGCGCTTCGTCGAGCAGGGCCTGACCCGCGCGCGCCAGATCCTCACCGAGCATGTCGACCAGCTCCACACGATCGCGCTGGCGCTGCTCGAGTATGAGACGCTGACCGGCGAGGAGATCAAGCGGCTGATCGCCGGCGAGGACCTCGGCCGCCCCGATCCGGGCGCCCCCACCAAGCCGGCCGTGGTCGCGGGGACATCGATCCCCAAGATCCGCAAGCCCAAGGGTCCGTTCGGCAACCCGGCCCCCCAGGGCGCCTGACCGCCGGACGCTCGAAAGAAAAAAGCCCTCCGCGAGGCTGCTCGCGGAGGGCTTTTTCTATGCGTCTCGCGCGCCGGCCTATCCCGCCCCGAGCAGGAAGAGGATGACGGCGAAGATCGCCAGGATGAAGAAGATGAAGAAGCTCAGCACCAGCGCGCGCGCCACTGCCGACCACCAGCGCAGCGCATAGGCCTGCTTGAGCTGCCGCGTGACGTGGACGAACGGCACCAGCGTCGCCGCCGTCCCGATGAACGAGGCAGGCACGCCGATCTTGCCCGCCAGCGTCAGCACGATGAACAGCAGCGACATGAACGCGATCGAATAGGTGATGAACACCGTATGGTCGTAGAGCTTGTACTGGCGCTTCCAGAAGAACAGCAGCCACACGAAAGGCAGCGAGAGCGGGATCAGCAGCCACGAGAATTTGTACGCGCTCGACTGGAACTTGTAGATCATCAGCGACGGGTTGTTCTGCCACTTCTCGATCAGGTGATCGAGCGCATGCCAGCCCGTGTGCTTGGTCACGCCCTGCGAAGCGCTGTCCTTCAGCTGTGCGGCGGCGGCGTCGAGGTCCTTCAGCCGCGCGTCGGCGTCGGCGATGTCCTTTGCCGTCTCGGCGCGGTCGCCGGCGTCGGATCCCGGATCGCGGCTCTGCTCGAGTGCCTTCTCGCGGTCCCCGACCACCTTTTCGCGTTCGAGCTTGATCGCCGCCATCGGATAGTCGTTGACCCCGCGCATGTCGGCCGGCGGGGATATTCCGGCGAAGGAGAAAACCGCGAACATCGCGAAGATCGAAAAGAGGAAGATCGCCATCGGCGAGACGAAGCGCGCGCGCTCGCCGGCGATGAAGCGCCGCGTCAGATCGCCCGGGCGCCAGGCGAGCATCGGCAGCGTGCGCCACAGCTTGCCTTCGAAGTGGAAGACGCCGTGCAATATCTCGTGCGCCACTGCGGCGAGCGACCGGTGGACGTGCCCCGCCTGCCCGCATCGATGGCAATGCGGGCCGACCAGCTCGGTCCTGCAATTGAGGCATGCGCCGCCATGCCCATGGCCTTCGCCTGCCGCCGACTCGACCGCCCGGCCGAGCAGCGCTCCGGTGATCATTTCACCCGCTGCGTCGATTTCCCCCATGCCATTCAGCTACCAGCTTCGCGCGCGCCGTGCTAGCGGGTGCGGCATGGCCGACACCGACATTCCCGCTTTGATCGCCGAAATGACCGGCCGCGCGCGCACCGCCGCGCAGCGGCTCGCCGCCATGTCGAGCGCACAGAAGAGCCGCGCGCTGCTCGCCGCCGCCCAGGCGCTGCGCGAGTCCGCCGACGCGATCGTCGCCGCCAATGCCGAGGACATGCGCGCCGGCGAAGCCTCGGGCCTCAGCGGCGCGCTGCTCGACCGGCTGCGGCTCGACCAGGGCCGGATCGACGCGATGGCCGCCGGCGTCGAGGCTGTCGCGAAGCTCGACGACCCGGTCGGCCGCGTGATCGAGCGCAGCGAGCGTCCCAACGGCCTGGTGCTCACCCGCGTCCGCGTGCCGATCGGCGTCATCGGCATCATCTACGAGAGCCGCCCCAACGTCACGGCCGACGCCGGCGCGCTCTGCGTCATGTCGGGCAATGCCGCGATCCTGCGCGGCGGCTCGGAGGCGATCCACAGCAATCGCGCGATCCACGCAGCGCTCGCCAGGGGTCTCGAGGCCGGTGGCGCCCCCGCCGACGCGGTCCAGCTCGTCCCCGTCACCGATCGCGCCGCGGTCGGCGCGATGCTCACGGCCGAGGGCGCGATCGACATGATCGTGCCGCGCGGCGGCAAGAGCCTCGTCGCGCGCGTCCAGGCCGAGGCGCGCGTGCCCGTGCTCGCGCACCTCGACGGGCTCAACCACACCTATATCGATCGGGCCGCCGATCCCGACATGGCGCTCAAGCTCGCGGTCAACGCCAAGATGCGCCGCACCGGCATCTGCGGCGCGACCGAGACTCTGCTGATCGACCGCGGCTTCGCCGATCCCGTCGCGATTCTCGAAGCGCTTCATCAGGCCGGCTGCGAGCTCCGCGGCGACGCCGAGGTCCAGGCGCTCCACCCCTTTGTGAAGCCGGCGAGCGACGCGGATTGGGATACCGAATATCTCGACGCGATCCTCTCGGTGAAGCTGGTCGACGGCGTCGACGCCGCGATGGACCACATCGCCCGCCACGGCTCGCACCACACCGACGCGATCGTCACTGCCGACGCGCCCACTGCCGAGCGCTTCCTCGCCGGCGTCGACAGCGCGATCGTGATGTGGAACGCCTCGACTCAGTTCGCCGACGGCGGCGAGTTCGGGCTCGGCGCGGAGATCGGCATCTCCACCGGTCGGCTCCATGCCCGCGGCCCGGTCGCGCTCGAGGGGCTGACGACCTACAAATGGGTGGTGCGCGGGAGCGGCCAGGCGCGGCCCTAGCGCATGGCGAATCGCGCGACGGGTCCCTATCTGCTGCGCGTTCGTCCGAACGCCCATCGAAAGGATTTCCCATGCGCATGAAGCCGCTCGGCCGCACCGGCCTGTTCGTGTCCGAAATCTGCCTTGGCACCATGACCTTCGGCGGCAAGGGCGTGTTCTCCAAGATCGGCGACCTGGGCCAGGCCGACGCCGACGCGCTGGTCAGCGCCGCAGTCGATGCCGGAGTCAATTTCATCGACACCGCCAACGTCTATTCGGAGGGGATGTCGGAGGAAATCACCGGCCAGTCGCTGCGCAACCTGGGCCTCGATCGCGACGCCTTCGTGCTGGCGACCAAGGTGATGGGGCCGATGGGCCCCGGTCCGAACAGCCGCGGCAGTTCGCGCAAGCACATCCTCGAGCAGGCGCACGCCAGCCTGCGGCGGCTCGGGACCGACTATATCGATCTCTATCAGATCCATGGCTGGGATCCCGCCGTCCCGATCGAGGAGACGGTGGACGCGCTCGACAGCCTCGTGCGCGCAGGGCACGTCCGCTACGTCGGCGTCTCGAACTGGGCGGCGTGGCAGATCGCCAAGGCACTAGGGATTGCCGAGCGGCGCCAGGCCGCGCGCTTCCAGACGGTCCAGGCCTATTACACGCTCGCGGGCCGCGACCTGGAGCGCGAAATCGGCCCGATGATCGCATCGGAGGGCCTGGGTCTGATGGTGTGGAGCCCGCTCGCGGGGGGCTATCTCTCGGGCAAGTATCGCGCCGGGTCGGCCGAGGGTCGCCGCGCGGGCTTCGATTTCCCGCCGGTCGATCACGCACGCGGCGACAAGGTGCTCGACGCTATGGAGCCGATCGCAGCGGCGCACGGCGTCTCGATGGCGCAGGTGGCGCTCGCCTGGCTCCTCCAGCGGCCCGAGGTCACCAGCATCATCGCAGGCGCCAAGCGCCCCGATCAACTCGCCGACAATCTTGCCGCGGCGGAGCTGCGCCTCTCGCCCGAGCAGGTCGCGACGCTCGACGCCGCCAGCGCGCTGCCGCGCGAATATCCGGGATGGATGATCGAGCGCCAGGGCGAATACCGCAGCGGCGGCATGGCGGGCGAGCCGCCGCGCGAGGGCTCCCGCTGAAACGCATCGGCCTTCTCGGCGGCTCGTTCAATCCGGCGCACCGCGGCCATCGCCGGCTCTCGCTCCACGCGATCCGCGCGCTGGGGCTCGACGAGGTCTGGTGGCTGGTCTCGCCCGGCAACCCGCTCAAGCCGCAGCAGGGCATGGCCCCCTATCAGGCGCGGCTCGCCTCGGCGCGGCGGATGGCGCGGCACACGCCGATCCGCGTCAGCGACTTCGAGGCGCGCGCCAAGACGCGCTACACCGCCGACACGCTCGACAAGCTCGTCCGCCGGCATCCCAAATGTCGCTTCATCTGGCTGATGGGTGACGACAACCTCGCCCAGTTCCACCTCTGGCGCGACTGGCGGAAGATCGCGCGGCAGGTTCCGATTGCGGTGGTTGCCCGCCCCGGATATAGTGACGACGCCCATGCAAGCGTTGCGATGGGTTGGCTGCGGCGCGCTGTGCGGCCCGCAGGCCAGGCGAAGAACTGGACGTGTTGGAGATTGCCGGCCCTCGTGCTGCTGCGCTTTCGCCCCGATCCGACTTCGGCGACACGCCTTCGGGCCGCCGACCCTGCCTGGCACCGGCACTTCATGAACGCGAGTCGCATCCCTATATCGGGCGCGTCCGTGCCGTCTCCACAGCCGCGCACAGGCTCGTTGAACCCTTAGGAGTTACCTTGGCCACATCCCCCAATGTCCAGCCCGTCGCCGGCGCCGAGAGCGTCGAGGCGCTGCATCGGCTCGTGCTGAGCTCGCTGGACGACGATCAGGCGGTCGAGACCGTCTCGATCCCGCTCGCCGGCAAGAGCAGCATCGCCGACTATATGGTCGTCGCTTCGGGCAAGTCGACGCGCCAGGTCGCGTCGATGGCGACCAAGCTCGCCGAGAAGATCAAGGCCGAGTTCGGCCGCTCCCCGCGCGTCGAGGGGCTTCCCAACGCCGATTGGGTGCTGATCGACGCGGGCGACGTGATCATCCACCTCTTCCGGCCCGAAGTGCGCACCTTCTACAATCTCGAGCGCATGTGGTCGTTCGGGGAACCCGCCGGCCAGGCGTGATTCGCGGATAGGGAGCAGCCGGGCACATGCTGCTCCACATCGTCGCGCGCGGCCGCATCGGCCGCAGCCCCGAGGCCGAACTCGTGGAGCGCTATCTCAAGCGCGTCCCCTGGCCCACGCGCGTCACCGAGCTTCCCGACACCGGCGGCCGCATGCCGGCGATCGAGGGCGCCACCCGCGTGGTGATGCTCGACGAAAAGGGCGAGAACCTGCCCTCGCGCACGCTCGCCGAGAAGCTCGGCCGCTGGCGCGATGACGGCATCCGCGAGACGCGCTTCCTGATCGGCGCTGCCGACGGCTTCGGCGATGCCGAGCGCGAGGGCGCCGACCTGCTGCTTTCCTTCGGCCGCGCCACCTGGCCGCACATGCTGGCCCGCGCGATGCTCGCCGAGCAGCTCTGGCGCGCCGCATCGATCCTTGCAAATCACCCCTATCACCGCGAAGGGTGAGCCGAGGGGGACGCGAACAATGGGACCCGCGCGAAGCATCACGCTGACCGCCGCGCTGCTGGCGATGCTGGGCGCCGGCGCGTTCGCGGGCGCGCAGGTGCCCACGCTCGGCGAGCAACAACAACGGCTCAAGGCAGCGAACCGCGCAGCCCAGGCCGCCGATGCCCGCGCCCAGGCGCTCGAGCGCGAAGCCGAGGGCCAGCGCGACCAGGCCGTCAAGGCGCGCGCGAGCGAGGCCGCCGCCGCCGAGCGCATCCGCGCCGCCGAAGCCGAGATCGCCGCCGCCGGCGCGCGCATCGCCATCGTCGACCGCCTCCTCACAGCCCAGCGCGCGCGCATGGCGCAGGGCCAGGGGCCGGTCGTGCGGCTGGTCGCCGCGCTCCAGTCGATGGCCCGGCGCCCCGCCATGCTCGGGCTCGTCCAGCCCGGCTCGACCGAGGACATGGTCCATGTCCGCGCCGTGCTCGCCACCACCATGCCGCTCGTCCAGGCGCGTACCGCCGGCATCCGCGCCGAGCTCGACCGCACCCGGCGCCTGCGCGCCAGCGCCGAAGCCGCGGTCGCGAAGGTGCGCGAAGGCCGCGCCCGGCTCGAGCAGGAGCGTACCGCGCTGGTCCGGCTCGAGGCCGAGCATCGTGCGCGCTCGCAGGCGCTCGGCCGCAGCGCGCTCGCCGAATCGGATCGCGCGCTCGCGCTCGGCGAGCAGGCGCGCGCGATCGTCGACCAGATGGAGACGATCGGCGCCGCTGCGCAAATCCAGTCGGAACTCGCCGCGCTTCCAGGCCCGCTCCCACGCCCCCCCGCGGCGGGCGAGACCGCCAAGCCCCTGCCGCGCCACGCGCCCGCCTATCGCCTCCCCGTCGCCGGGCGCGTCGTCACCGGGCTCGGCGAAGTCTCGGCGACGGGCGTGCGCGCGCGCGGCCTCACGCTCGAATGCGCTCCCAATGCCCCCGTCGCGGCGCCCGCCGCCGGCCGCGTGCTCTACGCCGGACCGTTCCGCGCCTATGGCGGCGTAGTGATCCTCGACCACGGCCATGGCTGGACGACTCTGGTCGCAGGGCTCGGCAGAATCGCCGTGCGCGTCGGCGACCAGCTCCGGCAGGGCAGCCCGATCGGCCGCGCCTCCGCCGGCGATGCGCCGCGCGTCACCGTCGAGCTGCGCCGCCGCGACGTGCCGATGGACCTGGCGCAGCTGCTCGATTGAGCCTTCCGCGCTATTCCGGCGGTGTAAAAGCCGCTATCCTGCACTAGATCAGGGCGGAACCGCCTTTCGGAAAGTCGTTTGATGCTTCGTTCGTTTCTTCAGGTTACCGCCGCGGTCGGCGCGCTCGCCCTAGTTCCGGTCGCTTCGGGCGCGATGGCGGGAGTCGATACCGAGAGCTACCGCGAGCTCGACACCTTCATGGAAGTCTACAACACCGTGAAGGCCAATTACGTCGAGAAGGTCGACGACAAGCGGCTGGTCGAAGGCGCGATCCAGGGCATGCTCGCCGCGCTCGATCCGCACAGCAGCTATGCCGAAGGGCTCGATTTCGACAATCTCAAGATCCAGACCGACGGCAATTACGGCGGGCTCGGCCTCACCGTCACGCAGGAAGACGGCGCAGTGAAGGTGATCGCGCCGACCGAGGACACGCCCGCCGCGCGCGCCGGCATCAAATCGGGCGACTATATCACCCACCTCGACGGCAAGTTCATCGTCGGCGGCGAGCTCGACGACGCGATCGAGCAGATGCGCGGCCAGCCGGGCACCAAGATCACACTCACCGTGATCCGCCCGGGCACCGACAAGCCGCTCCAGTTCACGCTGACGCGCGAGATCATCGTCCAGAAGCCCGTGAAGTGGGAGGTCAAGGACGGCGTCGGCATCATCAACATCAACACCTTCACTGCCCAGACCGGCGCCGACACGGTCAAGGCGATCCAGGGGATCGAGAAGCAGCTCGGCCACAAGCCGCTCGGCTATGTCGTCGATCTGCGCTCCAACGGCGGCGGGCTGCTCGGCGAGGCGATCCACGTCTCCGACGTCTTCCTGACCCACGGCGAGATCGTCTCGCAGCGCGGGCGCGAGAAGGACGACATCGAACGCTATTACGCCGAATCGATGGTCCCCGGCGACGTGACCGGCGGGCTGCCGGTCGTCGTGCTCGTCGACGCCGGCACGGCGTCCGCGTCGGAGATCGTCGCGGGCGCGCTCCAGGACCATCATCGCGGCCTCGTCATGGGCGTGCGCAGCTTCGGCAAGGGCTCGGTGCAGACGCTCCTCCCGATGGGCCCGCGCGCCATGCTGCGCCTCACGACTGCGCGCTACTACACGCCGTCGGGCCATTCGGTGCAGGAGGGCGGCATCAAGCCCGACCTGCTCGTGCCGCAGATCTCGGACCCCGACTACAAGACGCGGCCGATCCTGCGCGAGGCCGACCTGCGCCGTCACTTGATCAACTCCGAGAAGGTCGACGATTCGGTGCTCGAGGAAGACGCGCGCACCGATCCGCGCTTCGCCGCGACGCCCGAGGAGCTCAAGAAGAAGGGCATCGACGACTTCCAGCTCCATTATGCGCTGCAGACGATCGCGCGCTCGGGTGGCAAGCTGCCCCAAGTCGCCAAGGGCCGCTGAGCCGCGATGCGGACCGACGGGCTCGTCAAGGCGCGCTGGATCGCGCTCCTGCTCCCGCTCGCGCTGATGGCGGGGGCGCTTGGCTCGCAATATCTCGGCGGGCTGATCCCGTGCGAGATGTGCATGTGGCAGCGCTGGCCGCATTATGCCGCGATCGTCGTCGCCGCGCTGTCGTTCGTGGTGCGCCCGCGCCCGGTGCAGATGCTGTTCGTGCTCTTCGCCGGCGTGCTGATCGCAGTCAGCGGCGCGATCGGCGTGTTCCACGCCGGCGTCGAATATCATTGGTGGCCCGGAATCACGGCCTGCACCACCAGCGTCACGCCCAACGCCGATCCGATGGCGATGCTCACCGAGGCACTGCGCAAGCCGCTCGTGCGTTGTGATGCTCCGCAATGGTCGTTGTTCGGAATCAGTCTCGCGGGCTTCAACGCGATCCTCTCGGTGGCGGGAGCCGTGGCGATCTTCGCGCTCGCGCCGCGGAAAGCCCGATGAGCTGGAAGCCGGGCGATCGCCGCGACACGCGCGACCGGATGGTCCGCGTCGATCAGGCGGGCGAATACGGCGCGACGCGCATCTACGCCGGCCAGCTCGCGGTGATGGGCGATCGCACGCCCGCCGCGCGCACGATCAACGGCATGGCCAACCAGGAGGAGCGCCACCGCGCCTTCTTCGACGCGATGATCGCCGCGCGCGGCGTCCGCCCCACATTGCTCCAGCCCTTCTGGAATGTCGCCGGCTTCGCGCTCGGCGCCGCGACTGCGGCGATCGGACCCGACGCCGCGATGGCCTGCACCGCGGCCATAGAGACCGAGATCGATCTCCATTATCAGCAGCAGCTTCAGGAGCTGGGTGACGACGATCCCGAGCTGAGCGACGCAGTCGACCGCTTCCGCGAGGAGGAAGTCGAGCATCTCGACACTGCGCTCGCCTCGGGCGCGGAGAACACTTTCGGCTATCCGGTGCTGTTCACGCTGATCCGCACCGGCTGCCGCGCCGCCATTGCGCTGTCGAAACGGATATGACAGGCCCTGTTCAGCGTTGACGCCGCAACAGGGTACGCGAGGAGAAGCAAGATGCTGAAGCAGATCGCAACCGCGGCCGCGCTGGTCGCCGCTCCGCTGCTGGTCCCTTCGGCCGCGCTCGCGCAGAATGCGGGACAGGGCGGCGTTCTCGTCATTTTCGGCAACGACAAATGCCCGACCAACAGCGACGGCGAGGAAATCGTCGTCTGCCAGCGGCTCGACGAGGCCGAGCGTTTCCGCATCCCGCCGAACCTGCGCGCACCCACCGGCCGCCCGCAGGCGAACGAAAGCTGGGCGCTGCGCTCGCAGGCCGCGCTCGAGGCGGGCCAGACCGGCACCGGAAGCTGTTCGACCGTCGGCCCCGGCGGCCAGACCGGCTGCTTCGTCCGCCAGGCCACCCGTGCCCGCGCCGAAACCCGCGCCCGCCAGGCTGCCCAGACCGACCTGCCGCTGCCCTGACGTCCGGTTTCCCCTTCCTGAAAAGGGCGGGGATCAAGGGGTGGGTGTAGCGGCGGGCGAGGCTCGATGCCTCGGCCGGCGCTTTTCAGCTCGACGCTCTCGAGTCCTTGGCACCACCTCCGATCCACTCCGGCGGCGCCAGCAGCACGCAGTCCACGATCAGCCACAGCATCGCCGCGGCCCGAAACGCCGCCGCCAGCGCGATGTGCGTATAGCTCGCCGCCGGCCACAGCCCCTCGTTGCCCGCGAACCACCAGAATTCGGCGAAATAGGCGGCCACGTCGCCGAGCACGAAGAACGCCACCGGCAGCAGCCGCGGCGCAGTCATAAGCAGCAGTGGGTAGAGCCACAGGTCGAACTGCGGCGAATAGACTTTGTTGGTGAGCATGAACCAGGCGAGCAGCGGTGTGGTCAGCAGCCACATCCGTTCGCGGTGGCGGAACCAGCCGATCCCCAATATGGCCGCCGCCCCGCCCAGGAACAGCACCGCCGCATAGAGGTTGCGCTGCTCGGTCGAGGTGACCCACCAGCCCATGTTGCCCAGCACGTCCCAGCTTCCCGCAGCGGTACCGGGCCGATCCTGCGAGAAGAGATAGAATTGCGCCCAATTCTGCGGCGCGAGCAGCGCGACGGGCGCGTTGACCAGCGCCCAGCTTCCGATCGCCGCCGCGGTCGCGCTTGCCGCCCGCAGGATCCGACGCGGCCAGGGTCGGTCGCGCGTCAGCAGCGCCGTGAGCCCGATCGGTGGCAGCGCCAGCGCGGGAAAGAGCTTGGCCGCCGCGCCCAGCGCCGCCATCGCCGCGCCTGTCGCCAGCCTTCCCTTGCGCGCGAGCAGCAGCGCCGCGACCATCAGCGCGGCGGCGGCGAGATCCCAATTATGCCCGACGTAGAGGATCAGCGGCGGAGCGCACGCCCACCACCACAGCCGGCGGCGGTCCATGCCGGCCTCGAGGAACATCCACAGGATCAGCCCGGCGATCGCCGCATTGGCGATCGTCACCACCCCCAGGAAATGCCCCTCGCGCACATGCTTGCCGAACAGCAGGTGCGCGGCGGCGCCCTCGACGCCGATCTGTGCGCCGGTGAGCACCGGATATTCGATCGGCACCTGGAGATAGGGAATCTTGCCCTCGGCGACACCGCGCCCGCTCCAGAAGGGCATCACGTCGTTGTAGCAGCCGGTGGTATATTGCTCGCCGCCGGTCCAGCCGCCGGGCACGCAATGCCCCTTGAACAACCAGCCCGCGCTGCAGGTGACGAGCAGCGCCAGCCACAGCACCGCACGCCGCCAGTCCACGTCTTCCCTCAGCCGCCACCCCATGCCCGCTGCCTAGGGCGGGCGGACGCGCCCCGCAACGGTTCAGAAGATGCCCAGGAACTTCTTGCGCTGCTTCTTGCGCTCGGGTGCCGACTGCTTGCCGCTCTCCGACTTGGCGGTCGTGCCGCGCCCGACATCGTCGCGCGGCCGCCCTTTTACGTCGCGCTGCGACCAGGCATGCGCGCCTGCCAGCACCGGCCCGCAGTCGGCAGCCTTGGCGTCGCCCACGTCGACGAAGGCGATCACCGCCGCCAGCGGGCTCACCAGGGCGCCCAGCCCCAGCCCGGCGCCCGCGCGCCCGATCAGCTCGGGGCTGATCACGTCGATCGTCGGACGGGCGAAATAGCCCCCGATCCCCACCGGCGACTGGCCCGAGAAGAGGCTGAACTTCTTGCTGTCGGCGCGGAAGGCGAGATCGATCGACTCGTTCTTGAAGCTGAACCCGCCGCGGCCGAGCATCACGTTCTTGGCGGTGTCGATCAGGATCGGGTCCGCCGCGCCGATGCCGTTGCGCACCGTGAAGCCGATCAGCCCGCAGTTGATCCGCACCGGCTCCTTCAGCTTCTCCTCGAACATCTTCTGGATGAACACGCCGATGTCGAGCTCCGCGAGTTCGGTGTTGCGCGTCCACATCGATCCACTCGGCATGATGATGGCGATGCGCCCGTTCGAATTGGCGAGCGAATCGCGCACGCTGTTGCCGGTGCCGGTCATCTGCACCCGCGCCTTGAGCGTCCCGCTCGTCCCCGACTGCTCGACGCCGAAGCCCGCGAGCAGCGTTCCCATCGGCGTCGGCGAGAGGCGGATGTCGTATTCGGTGAAGACCGGCTCGCGCCGCGCGTTGATTGTGATGTCCGAGCTCACCGTCCCGCGCGCCATCGAGAAGTTGAGCGGCGAGAGCTTGAGCAGCCGGTTGTCGAGGTCGAGCCCCAGCGTGACGTTCGACACCGGCAGGCTTTCGGCGCGTACCGTCCGCACCGTCCAGTCGACCTTCGCATCGAAGTTCTTCAGCGCCTCCACCCGCAACGGCGCGTCCGGCAGCACGCGCGGCGTGCCGCCGACCTGCTCGATCGCGCCCGCCTTGCCCTGCGCCTCGAGCTTGTTGGGGTTGTAGCCGATGAACGGCCCCGCATCGACGATGTCGAGCACGCGCGTGGCGAGGTTCGCGGTCAGCAGCATCCGCGGCTCGCGCGAGGTGATGGTGAAGCGCCCCGCCAGGTCGCTGTCGCCGAATCGGCCGCGCAGCCCGGTGAAGCGCCACTCGTTGCCGTGCTTGGTGAAGGCCGATCGCAGCCGGTAGCTGCGCGTGTCGGGCACCGCGATTCCCGCGACCGAGAAGATGTCGGCGAGATTCTGCCCGCGCGCGTCCATGTGCAGATCGGCGCCCTCGATCTCGGTCGCGCCCGGCAGCGTGCCCGACACGTCGATGCTGGTGCGCACGCCCTCGGCATGGAGCTGGAGCCGGTTGCGCCCGCCCGCAACGGTGGCGTTGGGCGTCAGCAACGCGCCCGAAAGCGTGAAGCGCGTCTTGCGCGCCGTGCCGTTGCCGTCGAAGCCGATCCGGCTGGCGAACTGGGTGTCGCGCGCCTCGACCGTGTGGATGCGGATCGCAGCCTCGATCTCCATCTGCGGATTGACGTAGCGGACCTGCGTGCCGCGCACGAGCGCGCGCCGGATGATCGGCAGGTCGAGCGGCTCGCCCTTCTGCTCGCCGAAGGTCCAGGTGTTGCGCTTGCCCGAGGCATCCCACTGCAGGTCGACATGCCCCTCGTCGAGGCCCAGCCAGTTGATCCGCTCATGACCGATAATCAGGCTCCAGGTCGAGAGTCGCGTGTCGATCTTCTTCGCCGCGAAGAAATTGCCGCGCCCCGCCCATTCGGGGTTGGAGATCGTCAGCCCTTCGGCGAGGAACTTGACGTTGATCGGCGCGAAATAGAGCTGGAAATCGCCCCCGACATGCACCTGCCGCCCGGTCTCGGCGGCGACGATCCGCTCGAACGTGCCCTTCAGGAAGCGCCCCTTGGTGACGAACAGCACGGCCCAGGCGAGCACCACCAGCCCGATCAGGCTGGTGAGCACCGCGATCGTGGCAGCGAGCGGCGTGCCGAGCGCGCGCATCGGCCGCGCGGCCGCGGATTCGCGGGGCGAGGGCGCCGCTTCGGCGGCCGACAGGGGCGCATCGCGGTCTGCCATGGGAGGGAAAAAGCCGCTCGGGGCGAAGGGGTTCCCCTGCGGCGCGCCCGCCGGTTGCATTGCCGCGGCGCATCCGCTAAGGGGCCGCCTTTCCGCGATCGTAGGGATGCGCCGGCTGAATGGGCTGCCGCGCGTGTCCGCAATCGTCGAACTACAAGGAGACGAAAATGCCCAAGCTCAAGACGAAGAGCGGCGTCAAAAAGCGCTTCAAGCTCACCGCCACCGGCAAGGTGAAGCACGGAGTCGCCGGTAAGCGCCACCGCCTGATCTCGCACAATGCGAAGTACATCCGCCAGAACCGCGGCACCAGCGTGCTGTCCGACGCCGACGTGGCTCACGTCAAGGCGTGGGCGCCCTACGGTCTGAAGTAAGGGAGGCCTAGACAATGGCACGAGTGAAGCGTGGCACGACCACCAAGGCGAAGCACAAGCGCATTTTGGATCAGGCGAAGGGCTATTATGGCCGTCGCAAGAACACGATCCGCATCGCGCGCCAGGCCGTCGAAAAGGCCGGCCAGTACGCCTATCGCGACCGCAAGGTTAAGAAGCGCACGTTCCGCGGTCTGTGGATCCAGCGCATCAACGCCGGCGTCCGCGCCGAGGGCCTGACCTATTCGCAGTTCATGCACGGCCTCAAGCTGGCCGGCATCGATCTCGACCGGAAGGTCCTGGCCGACATCGCCATGAACGAGACCGAGGCGTTTAGCGCCATCGTCGCGCAGGCGAAGGCGGCACTGCCCCAGGCCGCCTGAAGCGACCTGTAGCGCAAGCTGAAAACGGGGCGTCGGTGGCAACACCGGCGCCCTTTTTCTTGGCCTCGAGGAAGGGAGACGAATCGATGGCACTGCAGACCTGGTGGCTCTACGTCACCGCCGTGTTCCTGATCTCGGCCACGCCGGGGCCGAACATGCTCCACGTCATGGTCCAGAGCATCCACCACGGCCCGCGCCGCGCGATCTTCTCGATGGCCGGGCTGATGAGCGCGGTGCTGCTCTGCCTGCTCGCCTCCGCCGCCGGGCTCGGCGCGCTGCTCAAGGCGGCGCCGATGCTCTACGACGCGCTGCGCTACGCCGGCGTCGCCTATCTCGTCTGGCTGGGGATCAAGGCCTGGCGCGCACCCGTCGCCGCGAGCGACGCCGCCGATCCGCGCACTCCGCCCTCGGCGCGCGCGCTCTACGCCGCCGGGCTCGGCACCGGGCTTTCCAATCCCAAGCTGATCGTCTTCGCCGCCGCGCTCTTCCCCCAATTCCTCGACACCAGCCGTCCCTTCTGGACCCAGCTCGGCATCCTCGTCGCCAGCTTCGTCGTGATCGAGACCTTCTGGTACTCGGTCTATGCGCTCGGCGGCCGCTCGCTCGCACGCTGGCTGGCACCCGCCAACCGCCAGCGGCTGTTCAACCGCGCCACCGGGCTGATGTTCATCGGCTTCGGCGGCGCACTGCTCGGGCACCGGGTATAGGCTTGACGCGCGGCCCCGTCTGGGGTTCGGGCCTCCACGTGACAGAGAACGGAAACCAATGACCACCGATCTAGACCAGCTCCGCGCCGACCTGCTCGCGTCGATCGACGTCGCCGCGGGGCTCGATGCGCTGGAGACGCTGCGCGTCCATGCGCTCGGCAAGCAGGGCGTGGTGACCGGCCTGCTCAAGACGCTCGGCGGCATGAGCCCCGAGGAGCGCCAGAGCGAGGGGCCCCGCATCCACGGCCTACGCGAGTCGGTGACCGAGGCGCTCGCGCAGCGCAAGGCGCTGCTCGAACGCGCCGCGCTCGACGCGCGCCTCGCCAGCGAGACGCTCGACATGACGCTGCCGGTCGACGCGGCCGCGTCCGGCACCGTCCACCCGGTCAGCCAGGTGATGGACGAGCTCGCCGAGATCTTCGCCGACCTCGGCTTCTCGGTCGCCACCGGCCCCGAGATCGAGGACGACTGGCACAATTTCACGGCGCTCAACATCCCGGAGACGCATCCGGCGCGCGCGATGCACGATACCTTCTATCTCGCCGGCGAGCATGAGCGGCCGATGGTGCTGCGCACGCACACCAGCCCCGTGCAGATCCGCACGATGACGAGCCAGCAGCCGCCGATCCGCATCATCGCGCCCGGCCGCGTCTATCGGTCGGATTCGGACGCCACCCACACGCCGATGTTCCACCAGATCGAGGGGCTGGTGATCGACAAGGGGATCACGCTCGGTCACCTCAAATGGACGCTCGAGACCTTCCTCAAGGCCTTCTTCGAGCGCGACGACATCGTGCTGCGGCTGCGCCCCAGCTATTTCCCCTTTACCGAGCCTTCGGCCGAGGTCGACGTCGGCTACACCGTGATCAACGGCAAGCGCGTGATCGGCGGCGATCCCCGCGAGTCCGAGAACGGCGGCTGGATGGAGGTCCTCGGCTCGGGGATGGTGCATCCCAAGGTGATCGCCGCCGCCGGGCTCGACCCCGCCGAATGGCAGGGCTTCGCCTTCGGCACCGGCGTCGATCGCCTCGCGATGCTCAAATATGGGATGGATGACTTGCGCGCCTTCTTCGATGGCGATCTGCGCTGGCTGAAGCACTACGGCTTCTCGGCGCTCGACGTGCCCACGCTCTCGGGGGGAGTCGGCGCATGAAGTTCACGCTCGGCTGGCTCAAGGAGCATCTCGAAACCAGCGCCTCGCTCGACGAGATCGTCGAGGCGCTCACTCGCGTCGGCCTCGAGGTAGAGGGCGTCGAGAACCCCGGCGAGAAGCTCGCCGGCTTCCGCGTCGCGCGCGTGCTCACTGCCGAACGCCATCCCCAGGCCGACAAGCTGCAGGTGCTCACCGTCGACACCGGCGAAGGCGCACCGCTCCAGGTCGTCTGCGGCGCCCCCAATGCTCGCGCTGGCCTCGTCGGCGTGCTCGGCCTTCCAGGCGCAGTGGTGCCGGTCAACGGCATGCAGCTCAAAGTCGCCGCCGTGCGCGGCGTCGAATCGAACGGCATGATGTGCTCGACGCGCGAGCTCGAGCTCGGCGAAGACCATGAGGGCATCATCGAGCTTCCCGCCGACGCCCCCGTCGGCACGCCCTTCGCGGGCTATGCCGGGCTCGACGATCCGGTGATCGACGTGTCGATCACTCCCAACCGCCAGGATTGCATGGGCGTGCGCGGCATCGCGCGCGACCTCGCCGCCGCCGGGCTGGGCGCGCTCCGGCCGCTCGGCGAGGTCTATCGCATGGTGAACGGCCCGATCGCAGGCGAGGGCCCCGGCCCCGACGTGCGCACCGACGATCCCCAGGGCTGCCCCGCCTTCTTCGCCCAGCAGGTCCAGGGCGTCGCCAATGGCGAATCGCCCGAATGGATGCGCCGCAAGCTGACCGCGATCGGCCAGCGCCCGATCTCGGTGCTCGTCGACATCACCAATTTCGTGATGATCGACCTCGGCCGCCCGCTGCACGTCTATGACAAGGCCAAGCTCCAGGGCGGGCTCGTCGCGCGCAAAGCGAAGCCCGGCGAGCAGGTTCTCGTGCTCAACGGCAAGACCTACACGCTCGACGAGACGATGACCGTCATCGCCGACGATGCCCATGTCCACGACATCGGCGGCATCATGGGCGGCGAGGACTCGGGCGTCACCGATACGACCACCGACGTGGTCATCGAATGCGCCTATTTCGATCCCGAGCACATCGCCCGCACCGGCCAGAAGCTCGGCCTCACCAGCGACGCGCGCCAGCGCTTCGAGCGCGGCGTCGATCCCGCGTTCCTCGACGAAGGGCTGGCGATCGCCACCTGGCTGGTGGTCGAGCATTGCGGCGGCACCGCCAGCACCGTCACCCGCGCCGGCGAGCCGCCCGTTGGGGCGAAGGTGCTCAGCTATGATCCCGCGCTCGCCGAGACGCTGGGCGGCCTCGCCGTCCCCGCCGATCGGCAGAAGGCGATCCTCGAACGCCTCGGCTTCGCGGTCGATGCCGGCTGGAACGTCACTGCGCCCAGCTGGCGCCGCGACATCGACGGCCCCGCCGACCTGGTCGAGGAAGTGATCCGCATCGAAGGCATCGACAAGGTGCCCTCGACTCCGCTCGCGCGCGACCCCGGCGTTGCCCGGCCCACCGCCACTGCCGAGCAGAAGCTCGAGCGCCGCCTGCGCCGCACCGCTGCCGCGCGCGGGCTGCACGAAGCCGTGACCTGGAGCTTCATCTCCGAAGCCCAGGCCGCGCCCTTCGGCGGCGGCGCCTGGACGCTCGCCAACCCGATCAGCGAGGACATGAAGGTCATGCGTCCCTCGCTGCTCCCCGGCCTGCTCGCGGCCGCCGAGCGCAACGTGAAGCGCGGCGCCCAGGGCGTGCGGCTGTTCGAGATCGGCCGCCGCTATCTCGCCGACAAGGAGCGGCTCACGCTTGCCGTGGTGCTCGCCGGCAGCCGGTCGCCGCGCGGCTGGCAGGCGGGCAAGGCCCAGCCCTTCGGCGCCTTCGACGCCAAGGCCGAGGCGCTCGCGCTGCTCGAGGCCGCCGGCGCGCCGGTCCCCAACCTCCAGGTCATGGGCGAGGCGGGCGACGTCTATCACCCCGGCCAGTCCGCCACGCTGCGCCTCGGCCCCAAGACCGTGCTCGCGGCCTTCGGCATGGTCCACCCGAGCGTGCTCAAGGCCTTCGACCTCGATGGCGACGTCGCCGCGATCGAGCTCTATCTCGACGCGCTTCCGCCGAAGCGCGGGACCGGCTTCATGCGCCCGGCCTATGCGCCGCCCGCGCTCCAGCCGGTGACGCGCGACTTCGCCTTCCTGGTCCCTTCGACTCTTGCAGCCGGCGACCTGGTCCGCGCGGTCAAGGGCGCCGACAAGGCCGCGATCGTCGATGCGCGGCTGTTCGACGTCTTCACCGGCACCGGCGTGCCCGAGGCGCAGAAGAGCCTCGCGGTCGAAGTCACGCTCCAGCCCGCCGAGAAGAGCTTCACCGAGGCCGATCTCAAGGCCATCGCCGACAAGGTCGTCGCCGCCGCGGCCAAGCTGGGCGCGAGCCTCAGGAGCTGAACCGGTGATCGAGCGGTTCCTCGAGGGGCTGGGCCCGATGATGGAGGACCCGCTCGACACCGAATATCTGGCGGTGATCCTCCCCGGCGATCTCGATCCCTTCGAGCGCCATTATCGCTACTGCGTCACGCTCGACGCCGAGCTGCGCCTCGCGGGGCTCGGCTGCAGCCAGGGCGGCGGCACGATGCTCGGCGCCGAGGATGCCGAAGGCGAGCGCGAGACTCTGTTCTGCGTGGTCGACATCGACGCCATCGACGTCGACGGCGCCCGCGCGCTGCTCCGCATCCACTTGCCCGAGCTCGGCTGCCCGCCGGCCACGCTCATCCAGTACGGCGACCATGAGGATCGCTGGGACGGCGAACGCTGGCACCTCGGCGAAGCGCGCACCAGCTACGAGGACGATCCGAGCCCCTCGCACGACGACGGGGAATGATGGTCAACCGGAGGACAAGCCTGAAGGCGCCGCAGAAGCGATAGCGCGGCATCTGCGGCACACGCACCCTCATCCTCCCACGCGCTAACGCGCGCGCCCTTCCTTCTCCCATCAAGGGAGAAGGTTGTTGGCATTGCCTCATTGGCGATCAATCCGCATAGCCGCACCGAACCAGCCAAGGAGACGAGCCCATGCCCACCGCCCTCATCACCGGCGCCACTGCGGGAATCGGCGAGGCTGCGGTCCGCGCCTTTGCGGCGGCGGGCTGGCGCGTGGTCGCGACCGGCCGGCGCAAGGAGCGGCTCGATGCGCTCGCCACCACGATCAGCGAGAATCGCGTCCACACGCTCGCCTTCGACGTGCGCGACGAAGCCGCGCGCGACGCAGCGCTCCATTCGCTGCCGGAGGAATTCCGCGGCATCGACCTGCTGATCAACAACGCCGGCCTCGCCCTCGGGCTCGAGCCGGCGCAAAAGGCCTCGCTGTCCAACTGGACGACGATGATCGACACCAACATCACGGCGCTGGTGTCGATGACGCACAAGCTCCTGCCGCTGCTCGTCGAGCGCAAGGGCGCGATCATCAACCTGTCATCGGTCGCCGCCAACTACCCCTATCCCGGCGGTAATGTGTATGGCGCGACCAAGTCCTTCGTCCGCCAGTTCAGCCTCAACCTGCGTTCGGACCTGATCGGCACCGGCGTGCGCGTCACTTCGATCGAGCCCGGCATGGTCGAGACCGAATTCACGCTGGTGCGCACCGGCAGCCAGGAAGCCTCCGACAAGCTCTATTCGGGCGTGAACCCGATGACCGCCGAGGACATCGCCAGGACGATGCTCTGGGTCGCCGAGCAGCCCGCGCACCTCAACATCAACAGCCTCGAGCTGATGCCGGTCAACCAGGCCTGGTCGCCTTTCCTCGTCCACCGCGAGGGCTGAGGCGATGATCGAGATCGCCAGCGAGACCCTCTCGGCCTCGATCAACCCGTTCGGCGCCGAGCTCAGCCACCTCCGCGACGCGCAGGGCCGCGAGCTGATGACCGACGCCGACCCGACCTTTTGGTCGGGCCGCGCCCCCCTGCTCTTCCCGATCGTCGGGCGTCTGGCGGGGGATCGCTACCGCCTCGACGGCCGCGACTATCCGCTGCCCCAGCACGGCTTCGCCCGTCGCCAGCCCTTCGCGGCGGTCGAGCAGAGCCCGTCGCGCGCCGTGCTGCGCCTCGCCGCCAATGACGAGACGCGCGCCGCCTATCCGTTCGAATTCACGCTCGATGCCGCCTACACGCTCGCCGGCGCGACGCTGGCGATCGAGATCACCGCCACCAACGCGGGCGATCGCGACATGCCCGTCAGCTTCGGCTTCCACCCCGCCTTCGCCTGGCCGCTCCCCTATGATGGCGCGAAGGAGGACCACCGCATCACCTTCGCCGAGCCCGAGCCCTCGCCGCTCAACCGGATCGAGGCAGGCCTACTCGGCCCCGCCGACCGCCCAACCCCGGTCGAGGGCCGCACCCTGTCCCTCCGCGACGATCTGTTCACCGCCGACGCCCTCGTCTGGCAGCACCCCGCCAGCCGCGCGCTCCGCTACGGCACGCCAATCGGCCCACATCTCGACATCGCCTTTCCAGACATGCCCACGCTCGCGCTCTGGACCAAGCCCGGCGCGCGCTTCCTCTGCGTCGAGCCCTGGCAGGGCCATGCCGACCCCATCGGCTTCGACGGCGAGATCTGGGACAAGCCCGGCATGCTCCGCCTCGCCCCCGGCGAATCGCGCAGCTTCGCGATGCAGGTGACGCTCGCCACCGATTGACCCCGGGGCCAAAACCCCTAGAAACCCCGCACGGCCATGCGCCGGGCGCTTAGCTCAGTTGGTAGAGCATCTCGTTTACACCGAGAGGGTCGGCGGTTCGAGCCCGTCAGCGCCCACCACGTCTCCGGCTTCATCGGCTCTGCCTAGGCGTGCTGGTCCTCGCGCGCCTTGCCCGGCTGGACCGACCATTCCGCCGGCTCGTCGTCGACGTCGGCAGCGGCGTCGGATGCGGTCCTGTGGATCTTGCCGGGCTTATGGTGCGCGGGAGCGTAGACGGCATAGAGCTGCATCGGCTCGTCGCCGATGTTGGTGACGTTGTGCCACATGCCTGCCGGGATCAGCACGCACCAGCCGTCGGACACTTCCCTGTCGAAGGCGAGATCGTCCTTGGCGGTTCCTATCTGGGCGCGGCCCCGGCCAGCATCGAGCCGGAGGAACTGGTCGGTATCGGGATGCATTTCCAGCCCGATGTCTTCGCCCGCCGGGATCGACATCAGCGTTACCTGCAGATAGCGGCCGCTCCACGCGACGGCTCGATAGTCCTGATTCTCGCGCGTCGCCTGCTCGAGATCGAAGCTTTGCGGCGCGGGCCCAATGTCTTCAACGATCATCGCCTGCTCCTTTCGGCTGGAGGGACGGATCCGATCATGCGCGCATTCGACCGAGTCGCAAACACCGGCGCCATGAAAAAGGCCGGCGCTGCGCCTCTCCGCAGGCGCTAGCTGGCTGGAGCCGGCAGCGGCGCTTCGCCGGTCGGGCCCACAGGCGCCTTGCGGTGCAAGCGGATCCACGGCACGCGATCGGGCAGGAACTGCTCGCGCTGGTGCCGGTTGAAGAAGGGCGGGATGTGATCGCCCGTGATCAGGATGTCGGCGATCGGGAAGTCGGGCCGGGTGATCTCCTTCGCCAGCGCCCGGCCGTTGCGGTCGAACAGCTCGAAGATCCGGCACGCCATCGGATTGTCCGCCTCTATCGCGGGATCGAAGCGCTCGCAGTCGGCGGTGCCGAGTTGCGCGTTCCTGGCCACCGGCAGATGCGAGTTGACCGTCAGCCAGTAGAGGAACTGCGGCGTGCGCGCCTGCCGCAGCGTCTCGGAGAGTTGCGCCGGCACGTCGCGGTCGCACGCCCCCGGAAACACGCCTGGGCACCCCTCCGCCCCGTCGGCGCGCAGCCGCTCGCCGAAGCGCATCTCCGCGAAACCGATGTGCGGGTACCAGCGCGACCGCTGGAAGAAGCTGCCCTCGAAGCTGTGCCACGCCTGGGTGTGATAGCCGCGCCGCGCCAGCCGCGCGGGCAGGCAGCCGTTGTCGGCCTTGTCCAGCACTTCGGGATAGTCGCCCCAGCGGCCGCACAGCTCGCGCATCTCGCCGCTGGTGGTCGAGCCGTAATAGAGCGTATCGCCGCTGGTCACGTCATAGAGTCGCCGCACCTCGGGCCGCGCCCAGATGTCGATCAGCTTGCGGCGCAGCACCGGGTCCGCGGGCGCGCCCATCGCCTCCGACATGATCAGCAGCAAATGGCGCCGGTCGCCCGCCGCGCTCTCGAAGCCGCTCTCGCCGACGGCCGAAGTGAAGGCCGCCCCCGGCTCGGCGAAGCGCGTGTACGAGCCGGGGTTGCTCGGCGCGAGCCCATATTCGGCACCCGCCGCGAGCATCACCAGCGCGAAGGCGATCAGCAGGCTGCGCGGATCGTCGAGCACGGTCGGCCGGCGCAGGGCGCGCCACGCCCCCACCAGTGTCGCGAGCAGCGCCAGCATCGCCACCAGATATTCGGGCGATGCAGTCGGGTGGAGCTCGGACGCGAACTGGATCGCCGCCACGAGCGAGGTCGGGTCGAGGTTGAAGATGCCGCTGATATAGGTGAGCACCGACACCACCAGCGCCGCCACGAAGGCGGCGAACTTCACGGCGAAGGGCGCGCGGTGCACCCCCAGCCCCACCGTCCCGGTGACGAGCACCTGGAACACGCGCGGCGGCCCGCCGATGATCCACAGCAGCCAGAAGCTGATGTTGGGCAGCAGCACCCAGCACAGGATCCAGTTGGCCAGCGGTCCGGCCGCCTCGAACCGCGACTTGATCTGCATCGGAAGTAAAGCGGCGCGCATCGTGGCCCCCGGGATCGTTGCGCCGCACGCTATCCGGTATCGGATAAGAATTGGTTTCTGCGCCGTTCAGTATAGCGCACCGCCGGATGAACCCGCGGAACGCGCCGTCGCCCGTCAGCCACATTCTCCATGATCCCCGCTGTCTGTGCATTCCGGCCGGAATGGCGTATATTCCGCCGACGAACGATGGAGCCTGCCGCGAGGGAATCGAGATGCGATCTTTGATTCGAACGCTGCTGCTCGCGCCATTGCTGGTGGCGGGCGCGAGCGCATTCGCCCAGAGTGGCGACGGCACGTTCGGCACGTGGCGGAACAACAGCAGCAGCGTGCACATCCAGGCGCGTCGCTGCGGCGCTTCGATGTGCGGCAAGGTCGTCTGGGCCAGCGCCAAAGCCATCGCCGACGCGCGCAGGGGCGGCACGCCCAACCTCGTCGGGCTCGACCTGTTCCGCGACTTCCGCAAGGATCGAAGGGGCCGCTGGCGAGGCAGGGTCTTCGTCCCCGACCTCAACCGGACCTTCTCAGGCACGGTGGTGGTGCTCGACGCCAACACCGTGAAGGGCACCGGCTGCGCGCTCGGCGGCGTGATCTGCAGGTCCCAGACGCTCACGCGGATCAGATAGCGCGATAGGAGCCTTCGCTTCAGCGAAGCCAGCGGCTCCAAAGACTCCGGTCGCGCAGGATCTCCCGCGCGGCGTTATGTCCCGGCGCCCCCGTCACGCCGCCGCCCGGATGCGTCCCCGATCCGCACATGTAGAGCCCATCGATGGGCGCGCGATAATCGCCGTGCCCCAGCACGGGCCGCGCCGCCCAGAGCTGGTCGAGCGACATGCGCCCGTGGAAGATGTCGCCGCCGATCAGTCCGAACTTGCGCTCGAGGTCGAGCGGCGAGTGGATCTGCCGCGCGATCACCGACGCCCTGAAGTTGGGCGCATGCGCCGTCACCGTATCGATGATCGTATCCGCCGCTTCCTCGCGCGCATCGTCCCAGCTCCGTCCGCCGGGCAGCTCGGGCGCGAACTGCTGGCAGAAGAGGTTCGCGACATGCGCGCCCGGCGGCGCGAGGCTGTCGTCGAGAGTCGAGGGGATCGTCATCTCGACGATCGGCTGCCGCGACCAGCCGAAGGCGCGCGCATCGTCAAAGGCGCGGTCCATATAGTCGAGCCCCGGCGCGATAATGATTCCCGCGCCGTGATGTTCGGCCTGTGCCTTGCCTGGCAGCACGGCGAAATCGGGCAGCTCGGAGAGCGCCACGTTCATCCGGAAGCTCCCCGATGCCGCCTTGAACCCCGCGATACGCCGCCGGAATTCGGGCGAAAGGTCCGCCTCCGCCACCAGCGCGCGATAGAGCAGCAGCGGCCCGACATTCGCTGCCACCACGGGCGCCGCGATCTCCTCGCCGCTCTCCAGCCGCACGCCCGCAGCCCTGCCGCCGTCGACCAGCACGCGCGCGACCGGCGCCTCCAGGCTGATCTCCACCCCCGCTGCCTCGCACGCGCGCGCCATCGCCTGCGTGATCGCGCCCATCCCGCCGATCGCATGCCCCCAGGCGCCCTTCTTCCTGTTCACTTCGCCGAAGACATGGTGGAGCAGCACATAAGCCGATCCCGGCGTGCTCACGCCGGCATAATTGCCCACCACGGCATCGAAGGCGAAAGCGCTCTTGATCCGGTCGTCCTCGAACCAGCCGTCGAGGAAGTCGCGCGCGCTCCGCGTGAACAGCGCGAGCAGGTCGCGCTGCGCCTCCAGCGCCAGCCCCGCTACCCGCCGCCCCTGCCCGGCTGCGGCCAGCAGCGCCCGCAGCCCGCCGCCGGCGTTGGGCGGAGTCCGCAGCGCCAGGTCGCGCAGCACGTCGGCGATGCGGCCCAGCGCCGCCTCATAGGCCGGGAGCGCCGCGGCGTCGTGCGCGCTGAACCGGGCGAACTCGGCCTGCGTCCGCGCCGTGCCCCCGCCGAGCTTCAGATAATCGTCGGCGAAGGGCAGGAAATTGGCGATCGGCCGCTCGACCACGCGATAGCCGTGATCGTAAAGCCGCATGTCCGCGATCACGCGCGGCTGGAGCAGGCTCACTGTGTAGCTCGCGGTCGAGTTGCGGAAGCCGGGATGGAATTCCTCGGTCGCCGCCGCGCCGCCCACGACATGCCGCCGCTCGAGCACGCGCACCTTGAGCCCCGCGCGCGCGAGATAAAAGGCGCACACCAGCCCGTTGTGCCCGCCACCGACGATCAGCGCGTCATATCGCCTGGTCAATCGCCCCTCCTGCTCCCTCCCGTCCTACCGGTATCCCTCCGTGTTCGAAAGCGGCCCGACGCAGTTGCCAACAGCCGCTTCAGGAGCCATCCTCCCCCAGCCGGAGGTTCACCATGACCGTCACCATCACAGCCTTCGAACGCTCGCCCGACCGCGGCCAGGGCCTCGCGCGCGACATGCGCGTGCGCTGGGCGCTCGAGGAAGTCGGCCAGCCCTATGACGTGCGCCTGCTCTCCTTCGTCGCACTGAGGGCGCCCGAGCACCTTGCGCGCAATCCCTTCGGCCAGATCCCCACCTATGAGGAAGACGGCCTCACGCTGTTCGAATCGGGCGCGATCCTGCTCCGCATCGCCGAGCGCCACTCCGGCCTGCTCCCCGAGGACCCCGACGCCCGCGCCCGCTCCATCGCCTGGATGTTCGCCGCGCTCACCACGGTCGAGCCGCCGATCTTCGAGCTCTCGCTGGCCACCATCCTCGAACGCGACAAGAGCTGGTTCGCCGAGCGCCAGCCGATGCTCCAGGACCGTGTCCGCACGCGCCTCGACCAGCTCGCCGCGCATCTCGGCGACGGCGAATGGCTCGACGGCAGCTTCAGCGCCGGCGACCTGCTGATGGTAACCGCGCTGCGCCGGCTGGAGAGCTCGGACCTCCTCCACGACTATCCGAGCCTCCAGGCCTATATCGCCCGGGCCGAAGCCCGCCCCGCCTGGCAGCGCGCCTTCGCCGACCAGCTCGCGGTGTTCACGAACAGCGAGCGGACTTAGCTTCGTCCTTCTGGTGAGGAGGCGGGGCAGGATTCTCCGGTCAACGTCACCTATTGGGGCGATGGCGGCCGAAGCCCTACAACCCCCGCACCAGCCTTACCGCGAACGCGATCCACGCCGGGTCCGCCACCACTTGCTGGCGCATCCCCCCGCCCAGCGGGAGCAGGTGGAGCTTGCCCGTGCCTTCCTCGCCCGCCGGCGCCTCGCGGCCGATCAGCCGGCCAAACAGCAAGCGGCCCGCCGGGCGGGGGACCAGCACGTCGCGGTTGAGCGCGCGGCCGAAGTCCTCGGGAGCCAGCCGCTCGCACCAGATCTCATCGCCCGCGCGATAGTCGCCGATGCCGCCGGTCACGGTCACTGCGACCAGCCCCGGCTCGGCGCGCGGCGGCACCACCGATGCCGCGCGGCGCGGAGCCTGGGCGCCGGCGCCGTCGAGCACTGCGGCGACGGCGATCTCGGGCCGCTCGGGCAACCGAACCAGGTCCGCCGCATCGACCCCCAGCGCCGCCGCGATCCGGTTGAGCCAAGCGACCGAGACGGTGCGCGTCCCCGTCTCCAGCCGGCCGATCGTCTGCGCCGTGGTCGGCGGCACGCAGCGGCGCCCGACTTCCTCCAGCGTCATACCCTTCGCGCGCCGCACTTCCCGGATCGCCGTGATCATTGCCGCCCTCCTAACCAAATCGGTTTTTTCACTTTCCTACAACCCGGCGTTTATGGCAAGAGCGAGTCGTGAGAACAAAAGGAGATCATTGCATGCGGCAGCAGCTCGTCGAACGTCCGCTCGACTCCGGCACCGGGGGCCAGGTCCGCCGGCGCAGCGTGACGGTGAACCTCGCCGAATCCCCGCTCGCGTGGCTGCGCGCCCGCGGGCTGGTCGACGCGCGCCAGTATGAGGCGGGCGAGCGGCTGCGCGCCGATTACGAGACCGCGTCGCTCGGGCCGCGAGTGACGGTGCGCTGGGATTCCGCCCCCGCCGCGCGCGGACGCCGGGGCCCGGCCGAACCGCTCGACCCCACGCTCGCGCAGATCGCCGCCAAGCGCCGCTTCGACGCCGCCGTCGCCGCCGCTGGCCCTGGCCTCGCCGACATCCTCTGGCGGGTGGTCTGCGCGGGCGAGGGGCTCACCCCCGCCGAGAAGGCGCTCGGCTGGCCCAGCCGCGCCGCCAAGCTCGTCCTCGGCTTCGCGCTGACGCGCCTCGCCGATCACTATGGCCTCGCCTGAGCGTGGAAAGCTCGGCGCCTCGCTGCGTTGGAGGACGCATGGCTGAAGGCAGCAACATCGCGGCGGCCTGGGCGGCGCTGCGCGAGGATGCGCGCGACTGCACGCGCTGCGACCTCTACAAATGCGGCACCCAGACGGTGTTCGGCGAGGGGCCGGTCGACGCCCGCATGATGTTCGTCGGCGAGCAGCCCGGCGACCAGGAGGACCTTGCCGGCCGCCCCTTCGTCGGCCCCGCCGGGCAGATGTTCGATCGCGCCGTGGCCGAGGCGGGGATCGATCGCGCCGCGGTCTATGTCACCAATGCCGTCAAGCACTTCAAGTTCGAGCGGCGCGGCAAGCGGCGCATCCATTCCAAACCCAATGCCGGCGAGATCGCTGCCTGCCGCTGGTGGTATGGGCATGAGCGCGAGTTGGTCCGCCCGGCGATGACCGTCGCGCTCGGCGCCACTGCGGCACGCCAGATGCTCGGCAAGGCCGTGACGATCACCGCGACGCGCGGCCGCGCGCTCGAGCTGGCCGAGGGCGGGCTCGGCTGGGTGACGATCCACCCGAGCTTCCTGCTGCGCATGCCCGACCGGTCGCGCGCCGAGCAGGAGTTCGCCGCTTTCGTCGCGGATCTGAAGGCCGCGGCCGAGGCGGCGCGCTGAAAAGCCGGGGGAGGGTGTCCACTTTGTCCACTTCCGGCGGCTGTCCACTTCCGCCGCTCAGCCGAAGCCCAGCCCCTTGGCGATCGCCTGCACCTTCTCCCGCCGCCCCGGCGCGAACCGTTCGACCATCGCATGATAGCGCGCGAGCGTCGCGGCATCGGCGCGCTCGGGCGATCCGCTGTCGAACGGCGGGTCGGGGTCATATTCCAGGCTGAGCTGGACCAGCCGCGCATGTTCCTCGCCCCGGATGGCCGCGGTCAGCGCCAGCGCGAAGTCGATCCCCGCGGTCACGCCACCTCCAGTCACGCGGTTGCGGTCGAACACCACGCGTTCGGCCACCGGCTCGGCGCCGAAGAAGGCGAGCTGGTCGCGCGAGGCCCAGTGACTCGTGGCGCGATAGCCGCGGAGCAGCCCGGCAGCGGCGAGCAGCAGCGATCCGGTGCACACGCTGGTCACCCACTCGGCGCCCGCGCCCACCTGCCGCAGCCAGGAGAGCGTCGCCTCGTCCTGCATCGCCGCGACGGTGCCGAAGCCGCCTGGCACGCACAGGATGTCGGTGCGCGGCACGTCGGCGAAGGTCGCGGTGGGAGTGAGCGCGAACTGCGCGTCGGTCGACACCGAATCGCGGCTGGCGGCGACCAGGTCGAGCCTGGCATTGCCCAGCCGCGAGAGCACCTGCGCCGGGCCGGTCAGGTCGAGCTGGGTGACGTCGGGAAAGAGCAGGAAGGCGATGTGGAGCGGCGCGGGGTCGGGCATGTCATCCTCCGGTGGTCCAGGGGGTGCCCAGGCGATGCGGCGTCACGCGGTCCGCACTTCCCAATGGTGCTCCATTCATTCGCCAGTCATGCGGACGGGCGGAATCTACGCCAACCCGCTTCGGGCGCAAGGCCCCTTCGACGGGGCAGGCGGAGCTCCCCTAGGGGAGCCTATCGCCCGGTGGCGAGTTGGGGGCGGAACGAGTCGGTCTGGAACGAAAGGAAGCGCGATGCAGGGTCATCTGCACGGCATTCCGATCCTGCTGGTGGAGCGGGACGGCTTTTGCGCCGCCTATGTGGCGCAGGGTCTCGAACATGCCGGTGCCCGGCTGATCGGCCCCTATGGCACGGGCGAGGAAGCGCTGGCCTGCCTGGCGGACCCGCGCCGCTTCCCCCAAGCCGCGGTGCTCGACGGCTCGGACGCCGACGCGGTCCAGCTCTGCGTGGCGCTCGCCGGGCGCGACATTCCCTTTGTGGTGATCAACCAGCCGCACGATCTGGAGCTCGCCCCCGCCTGCCAGGGCCGGCCGGTCTTCTCCAAGCCCTTCGGCGCCTTCCAGGTGGTCGAGGCGGTCGAGCTGCTCGCCGCCCGGGCTAGACGAGGTGCAGCCCCGCCCGCTTGAGCGCGCCCGTCAGGCCGTGCATGCCCTCCAGCCCCTTGGCGCTGAGGGCGATATAGGCGCGGCGGCGGTCGGCAGGGTCGGGCTGGCGCTCGAACAGGCCGGCGTCGTGGAGCGTGCCGATCCAGCGCAGCGCCGTGGTCGGCGGCACCGCGGCGGCGATGCACAGGCTCGATACCGACACCCGCCGCCGCTCGATGTCGGCGGCGAACAGGTCGAGCAGCATGTCCCAGGCGGGGTCGGCGAACAGCTCGCCGTCGAAGAACTGCGCCCGCATCCGCCGCGCGCGGAGCACCGCGCGGAGCTCGGCGGCGGTCACGCGCACCTCGTCGGTCTCGGGGCCGCGATAGTCGATCCCCGGCGTGCGCACCGGCCCGCTGGTCCGGGGCGCCTCCTCGCCCCGCGTCATCCGCGCCAGCGTGTCGGCGATCCGGGCGACTTCTTCGTGCAGCCGCTGGAGCCGGGCGCGCTCGGCGTCGCGGGTGACGTCGCTCAGCCGCGCCTCGGGCGCCCGCCCGGCGAGCAGCATCGCCAGCGTCCGCTCGGCCGCGCCGGGCTCGCACAATATCTGCCGTCCGGGGCCGAGCAGCGCGCCCGCCACCTGGTCGAGCTGGTGCGGCTCCGCCACCGCGACCACCCCCACGCGCCCGCCCTCGGCGAAGTCGTGGATCTGCCCCAACAGCGCTTCCAGCCGCGCCTCGGCCACGCCCGCGGTCTCGATCGCCACCGCATCGAGCATCGCGATCCGCTCGATCGCCTCCGCGGCGCCTTCGACATCGGTCCGCGCCGTGACGCGCAGCCCCGCGCATTCGGCCGCCTCCTCGGCCAATTGTGCCCGCGCTGGGTCGTCCGCGATCACCAGAAGATTGGGGCGGAGCGCATAGCCGTCACCGCCCGCCATCATGCCCGCCTGCGCCATTTTCGCCCCCAGGTTCGTCTTCTGTTCCAGAGTGCCGCATGCCTCCGAAACGGTTGAGTCGAGCTTCCTCCATAACGGAGCTTTCGTCGCGACGTGCCGGCTCCGGCGTGCGGCGACTGCTCCGTTCCGGAGGGTTCGCTTCAATCGTCCGGGGAATATTCCCCTTCTTCAAGCATCTGCGCCCCGTTTTTCGAATCGAGCAGCCCCAGGGTCGCGGTCGCGAGCGCACCCGACCAGAGCGCGAGCAGCAGCGCGTTGATCGCCGCGCTCGCCACCAGCGCGACCAGCACGGTCGACTTGAGGCTGGCCAGGTCGCGATAATCGAGCGGCGTCGTCGCGCTCCACGACTGCCACCCGCCGCTCGCCGCCGCCTGCACGTGCATCCCCGCCACCGGCAGCATCACCGCGAAGATCAGCGCGAACGAGATCAGCGCGAGCAGCACATAGGCGCCGAGCAGCGACCAGAAATGGCCACGAGTCAGCTCCCAGCTGTCGTCGATGCTGATCCGTCGCCGCACCAGCACCAGCGGATAGACGAGCGAGAGGCGCACCAGCACGAACACCACCCCGGCGAACACCGCCAGCGCGAGCAACCCGGCGAGCAGCTGCGCGACCGCGGCATTGCCGAAGGTCAGGAAGCCGAAAAGCGCCACCAGGAACGCGAAGCCCAGCGTGCCGATCACGCCTGCGATCAGCGCCAGGACATAGAGCAGCAGCGTGAGCCCGATCATCCGCGCTTCGTCCGCGCCCAGCCGCAGATAGGCGAATCCGCCCGCGCCGGGGTCAAGCACCGCCCGCAGCGCCGCCGCCGAGAGGATGGTGGAGATGACGAAGGAGAGCAGCCCCAGCGCCAGCCGCAGCGCGTGCCGGCCCAGGTCGAGGCCGCTCGGCTCGGTGGCCATCAGCCCCGTGCGGAACTGCAGCCAACCGATCGCCGCGCCGCTCGCCGCGGCGATCACGCCCCAGACCACCACGGAGCCCGGATGCCGCCGGATCAGCCCGAAGCCGCCCCCGATGATCGCACCGATATCCGCCATTGGCCCCTCCTCCTGTCTGCGTCCGGAGGGGCTTTGCGGCCCCTAGTCGAGCGCCTTGACGATCTCCTCGACCATCTTCTTGGCGTCGGCGAGCAGCATCATCGTGTTGTCGCGGTAGAAGAGCTCGTTGTCCACGCCGGCATAGCCCACGCCGCCCATAGATCGCTTGATGAACAGCACCGTCTTGGCCTTCTCGACGTCGAGCACCGGCATGCCGTAGATCGGCGAGCTCTTGTCGGTCTTGGCCGCGGGGTTGGTCACGTCGTTGGCGCCGATCACGAAGGCGACGTCGGTCTGCGCGAACTCGCTGTTGATGTCCTCGAGCTCGAACACTTCGTCATAGGGTACGTTCGCCTCGGCGAGCAGCACGTTCATGTGCCCGGGCATGCGTCCCGCGACCGGATGGATCGCATATTTCACGCGCACGCCGTGCTCCTTGAGCTTGTCGGCCATCTCGCGGAGCACGTGCTGCGCCTGCGCCACTGCCATGCCGTATCCGGGAACGATGATGACCTGCTCGGCCTGTTGCATCAGGAAAGCCGCGTCCTCGGCCGAACCGCGTTTCCACGGCCGGTCGATCGCCGCGCCGCCTGCCGCAGCGCTGCCGCTGTCGCCGCCGAAGCCGCCTGCGATCACGCTCAGGAAGCTGCGGTTCATCGCGCGGCACATGATGTAGCTCAGGATCGCGCCCGAGCTGCCGACCAGCGCGCCGGTGATGATCATCGCGGTATTGTGGAGCGTGAAGCCCATCGCGGCCGCGGCCCAGCCCGAATAGCTGTTGAGCATCGACACCACGACCGGCATGTCCGCGCCGCCGATCGGCACGATCAGCAGGAAGCCTATCGCGAAGCTCAGCCCGGCGATCGTCCAGAAGATCCACGGTGCTTGGTCCTGGGTGAAATAGGCGATCAGCCCCAATATGCCCGCGAGCACGCCCAGGTTGATCACATGGCGTCCGGGCAACAGGATCGGCTTGCCGCTCATGTTGCCGTTGAGCTTCAGGAACGCGATCACCGATCCCGAGAAGGTGATCGCGCCGATCGCGACGCCCAGCCCCATCTCGACGCGGCTGACCTGCCGGATCGCGACGAACGGGTCGCCGATCATCGGCACCACCAGGTCGCCGATGCCGAACGCCAGCGGATTGAGGAATGCCGCCGCCGCGACCAGCACCGCCGCCATGCCGACCAGGCTGTGGAAGGCAGCGACCAGCTGCGGCATCGCGGTCATCGCGATGCGGCGTGCGGTCACCCAGCCGACTGCGCCGCCGAGCAGGATCGCCGCGGCGAGCTCGATCGGGCTGGCGATCTTGTGCGTGATCAGCGTGGTGACCACGGCAATGGCCATGCCGATCATGCCGAGGCGATTGCCCCGCCGACTCGTCGACGGCGACGAAAGCCCGCGCAACGCAAGGATGAAGCAGACGCCCGCCACCAGATAGGCGAACGCGACCCAGGGGTTCACGGGAACGGCCTCGTGCCCCACGTCAGCGCTCCTTCTTCTTGTACATGGCGAGCATGCGCTCGGTCACGGCGAACCCGCCGAAGATGTTCACGCTGGCGAGCGCGACCGCCACCAGCCCCAGCCATTTCGCGATCTCGGCCCCCGCGGCCATCGAAGCGATAAGCGCACCGACGATGATCACCGAGGAAATGGCGTTGGTCACTGCCATCAACGGCGTGTGCAGCGCCGGCGTGACCGACCAGACGACATAATAGCCAACGAAGCACGCCAGCACGAAGATCGAGAGGATCGAAATGAAATCCATGGTCGTGGCGCCCCCTTTTGCGCCGTCAGCCGAGCAGCCTCTCGTTCACCACCTTGCCGCCTTGCGTCAGGCGGATCGCATTGCCGATCTCGTCGTCAAGCACGGGCTTTCCGGCTTCCTTGTCCCAGAAGGCCGAGAGGAAGTTGAACAGGTTGCGCGCGAACAGCGCCGATGCGTCGGCGGCGAGGCGGCTCGGCACGTTGCGGTGGCCGACGATCTTTACCCCGTGGCGCGTCACTACTTCGCCCGCGACCGCGCCCTCGACATTGCCGCCCTGCTCGACGGCCAGGTCGACGATCACGCTTCCGGGCTTCATGCTCGCAACCTGCGCGTCGCTGATCAGTCGCGGCGCAGGGCGCCCCGGGATCAGGGCGGTGGTGATCACGATATCCTGCTTGGCGATATGCGACGAGACGAGCTCGGCCTGCGCGGCCTTGTACTCGTCGCTCATCTCGGTTGCGTAGCCGCCGGTACCCTCGCCTTCGATGCCCTGCACATTCTCGACGAAGATCGGCTTGGCGCCGAGCGACAGGATCTGCTCCTTGGTCGCGGCGCGCACGTCGGTGGCCGAGACCTGCGCGCCGAGTCGCCGTGCGGTCGCGATCGCCTGGAGCCCGGCAACGCCCACGCCCATTACGAACACCTTGGCGGCGCTCACCGTCCCCGCCGCGGTCATCATCATCGGAAAGGCGCGGTCATATTCGGCCGCCGCGTCGAGCACCGCCTTGTACCCGGCAAGGTTCGACTGCGAGGACAGGATGTCCATCGATTGCGCGCGGGTGATTCGCGGCATGAACTCCATCGCCAGCGCCTCGGCGCCGAGCGCGGCATAGCGGCCGACTCGCGCGCGCTCGCCGAAGGGATTGAGGCTCGCCGCGATCCACGCGCCCTGCTTCAGCCCGGGCAGCGAATCGGGATCGGGGCCCTGCACGCCGAGCACGATATCGGCGTCCGCCAGCACCTCGGCGCGGCTGCCCAGCGTCGCGCCGGCCTGCGCATAATCGGCATCGGCGAAGGATGCGGCCTCGCCCGCCCCGGCCTCGACCGCCACGGTGGCGCCGAGCGCGACGAACTTCTTGACCGTCTCCGGAGTCGCCGAAACCCGCCGCTCGCCCGCGGCGGTTTCCTTGAGCGCCGCGATCTTCACCTCAGCTGGCGATCGTGAAGACGACGAAGGCGCCCAGCAGGAAGGCGACGACCGTGCCCCACAGCATCATCTTGGTGAAGCCGTTGTAGGTCGCCTGGTGCGCGGTGAGTCCGTTGGTGGTGTTGCCGGTGTCGGCCATGCCTTCTGATCCCCTGTACGCCATTCATACGCAGCGTCGGCGGACCTTAACGGCGGTGGCACCGCCCCTCAAGCCCGGGGCCAAAACTTCGCCTTTTTGCAGCCTTAAGCCCCCCTTTACCGATACCCTCTTATCAAAAGCGCTCAAATTTGGGACATAGGGGACGGGGGATTCGTTCGAATGACGCGCAACGGCCAGCGCCTCTTGATGTTGATCGACGATGAGCCGGCTCAACGCCGACTCGTCGCGGCAATCACTGCCCGCCGCGGATGGCGGACGATCTTCGCGGGGGACCCGGAGACGGCGATCGCCACGCTCGGCACGCCCGACGGCATGGCGCTCGACGCGATCATCCTCGATCACCCCTCCACGGACAATGATGCCACGGCGCTAATCGCCGAGCTGCGCGGGCGTCGCCCCCAGCTGCCGATCCTCGTGCTCACCGCCAACGGATCGGTCGCCGCCGCAGTCAATGCGATGCGCGCCGGCGCCACCGATTTCCTGGTCAAGCCGATCGCGTCCGAGCGACTCGCCGCCGCGCTCGAGGCGGCGGTCGGCGGCAAGACCGCAGGCGAGCTGCGCCCGCTCACCGAAAAGCTCTCCGCCCCGCTCGGCTTCGACGAGATCGTCGGCTCGGCTCCGCAGTTCCGCGCCGCGCTGGCGATCGCGGCCAAGGCCGCGCGCGCCCGCGTGCCGGTGCTGATCGAAGGCGAGAGCGGCGTCGGCAAGGAAGTCGTGGCCGAGGCGATCCACGCCGCGTCCCCCCGCAGCCGCAAGCCGATGCTCAGCATCAATTGCGGCGCGATCCCAGCCAATCTCGTCGAGTCGGAGCTGTTCGGGCACGAGAAGGGCGCCTTCACCGGCGCCTTCGAACGCAAGATCGGCCGCTTCCAGGATGCCGACGGCGGCACGCTCTTCCTCGACGAAGTCGGCGAGATGCCGCTCGACGCGCAGGTCAAGCTGCTGCGCGTGCTCCAGTCTGGCGAGATCCAGCCGATCGGCGCGCGGCACGTCCGCGAAGTCGACGTGCGCGTGATCGCGGCGACCAACAAGACGCTGCTCGCCGAAGTCGAGGCCGGCCGCTTCCGCGAGGATCTCTATTACCGCCTCAACGTCGTCCAGGTGACGATCCCGCCGCTTCGCGAGCGCGCCGGCGACATCCCGGCGCTCGCCCGCCACCTGCTCGGGCGGATCGCCCAGCAGCCAGGGCTTCGCGAGCTGGGCATCACCGACGACGCGCTCGCGCTGCTCGGCAGCTACGATTGGCCCGGCAACGTCCGCCAGCTCCAGAACGCGCTGTTCCGCGCCGCTGTGCTCTGCGACGGCGACGGGCTCACGCGCGCCGACTTCCCGCAGATCGCGCAGCTCGCCTCGGGCCGCACCGGCGGTGAGGGCCCCGCGCCGCAGGGCTTCGCGCATGCCGGCATCACGCTCTTCCGTCCCGACGGGAACCTGCGCGCGCTCGACGAGATCGAGGCCGACGTGATCCGCCTCGCCATCGGCCATTATCGCGGGCGCATGACCGAAGTCGCCCGCCGGCTCGGCATCGGCCGCTCGACGCTCTACCGCAAGCTCGGCGAGCTGGGGATCGACCAGAGCGCGGCCTGACGCCGCGTTCGACCTCTACACCCGCTCGGTGATAGCTTCCCGGCGATTCGCTCATCGGGAGAAGAGTCATGCCCGGGATTTCGCGTCGCAATCTGATCGAGATGGGCCTTGCCGGCGCCGTCGCCGCGCCCACGCTCGCCTGCGCCGAAGCGCCCGCGGTTCCGCCGCTGCCGGACGAGCAGAAGCTAGGCTATGCGATCGTCGGACTCGGCAAGCTCTCGCTCGGGCAGCTCATCCCGGGGCTCCGGAAGACCCGCGGTGCCCGCCTCGCCGCGGTGGTCAGCGGCAGCCCCGACAAGGCCAAGCGCGTCGCTGCCGAGAACGGCCTGTCCGCCGACGCCATCTACGATTACCGCGGCTTCGACCGGCTGAAGGACGATCCGCGCGTCGACATCGTCTACGTCGTGCTGCCCAATTCGATGCACGCCGAATACACGATCCGCGCCTTCAAGGCCGGCAAGCATGTGCTGTGCGAGAAGCCGCTCGCGACCACCATCGCCGATGCTGAGGCGATGATTGCCGAGGGCAAGCGCGCCGGGCGGCTGCTGATGACGGCGTACCGCTGCCACTACGAGCCGCACAATCTCGAGGCGATGCGCCGCATCCGCTCGGGAAAATACGGCAAGCCGCGACTCGTGCTCACCGACATGAGTCGTCAGACCGATCTCGCCGATCCCTCGGACGTCTGGCGGCTCGACAGGAAGATGTCGGGCGGCGGCGCGCTCGCGGACATGGGCGTCTATGGCATCAACGGCACGCGCTACCTGCTTGGCGAGGAGCCCGTGGAGGTCCGCGGCTGGGCGCAGACCGATCGCAGCGATCCGCGCTTCCGCGAAGTCGAGGACTTGATCGCGTGGCAGCTCCGCTTCCCCTCCGGCGCGGTATCCAACGGGTCGACCAGCTTCGCCGCCTCGGGCGGCATGCGCTGGGATGTCGTGTGCGAAAAGGGCCGGCTGCGCGGCGATCCCGGGGGCTATTATGGCGGCAACCGGCTCGACATCTTCAACCACCCCGATCAGGGCGCGATCGAGCTACCCGACATCGACCAGTTCGCGCGCGAGATGGACTGGTTCGCCGCCGCCGTGCGCGGCCGCGCGCCGCTGGTAAGCCCGGGCGAGGAAGGGCTGCAGGACGTGCGGCTCATGGCGGCGATCCTCGAATCGGTCGCCAGGGGCGGCGCCACGGTGAAGACCGACTGGGGTTACAAACGCGCCTTTGATCCCGCCGCCGCAGTGTCCGTGCTCCCGGCCTGATGGACCGCATCGCTCAGGCGATCGACGAGCTGGAGCGGCTCGCCCGCCCCGGCGTCGCCGAGGGCATGGCGCGCTACGGCATCGCGACCGCGGACCGAGTGGTCGGCGTCCGCATCGGCGACATCCGCGCTCTGGCGAAGCGCATGGGACGCGACCAGCCGCTCGCCGAAGCGCTATGGGGCGCCGGCATCTACGAAGCGCGCCTCCTCGCATGCTTCGTCGCCGATCCGAAGGCGATGACGCCCGAGTTGATGGACCGCTGGACCGGGGATTTCGACAATTGGGCGACCTGCGACACCGCCTGCTTCCATCTGTTCGACAAGACTCCATACGCACTCGCCAAGGTGCGCGAGTGGGCGCAGCGCGAGGAGGAGTTCGTTCGGCGTGCAGGCTATGTGCTGCTCGCCAGCCTCGCGATCCATGCGAAGAAGCTTGGCGATCGCGAGCTCGCGGCATTCCTCCCTCTCATCGACGAGGCCGCCGATGATGCGCGCAATTTCGTCAAGAAGGGCGTGAGCTGGGCCCTGCGCGCGCTCGGCCATCGGCGCGGTCTTCATGAAGAGGCGGTGGCGCTGGCCGAAATCCTGGCGGCATCCCGGGAGCCCACTCGCCGCTGGATCGGCAAGGACGCGCTGCGCGATCTCCGCCGGTCGCTCGTGGCCAGAAAGCTCGGCCTATGAGGGCTGGCGCAGCAGCGCGACCGTGGGCGGTCGGCCGCGCGGGTCCGGAAAGACCTGCTCGGTGTATCGGCGGTAGAGCGCCACAGCGGGATCGTGCACGCTCCGCTTGAGAATGAGTAGCCGCCCGCGCCGCGCCAGCAGCGTCTGGGCGCCCGCGCGATCGACATGCGGCGCGCGCGACAGCCCCTGCGCCCAGCGGTCGAAGCCGTCGCCGGGCAGGTCCAGGACCACCAGCCGCAGCCCGGTCCCGGGCAGATAGCGTTCCGCCGCCACGCCCATCGCGTCGCTCTCGACCAGCAGCACGCCGCCGGGATCGATTCGCGCCGCTTCGGCCAGCGCCTGCGGCCAGGCTTCCGATTCGCGCTCTGGCAGCCAGTGGAGCAGCGCCGCCGTCTCAACCGCCAGCAACAGGCCAAGCAGCGCCAGTCCGACGCGCCGTACCTTGATCCCGGCGAGCGCCACCGCGAGCAGCACGATCATCGGCCCCGCTGCCCAGAACAAAGTCCGCTCGAGCAACATCGGCACCCATTGGCTCACCAGCCAGAGCAGCGGCGGCGCGCCCGCCGCCAGGGTCGCGAGCAGCCCCATCGCCGGCCGGCGGTCGCGCAGGCCCAGCCAGGCGATCCCGCCGATCCACACGAGCGCGAGCAGCGGCGCGACGAGCAGATTCTCCCCGACAGTATAGAGCGGCAGATAGACGGTCGCGGTGGTCAGCAGCCCGCGGCCCAGGCTCGGCCGATCGATCCAGGCGAAGCCGCCGCCGCCGGTACGGATCTGCTCCAGGCTGATCCACGCCCACCAGCTCCACAGCAGCGCCACCGCCAGGTTCGTCGCCAGCCACCAGGCCAGCGCGCGCCGGTCGCGCCGGAGCAGCCAGAGCATCGCCAAATTCGCCAGCACGACGAACAACGCCATCGTCGTATGTGCATAGAGCGTCACCGTCGCCGCCGCGGCATAGCCGAGCAGCGGCCCCAGGCGCGGGCGCTCGAGATAGGCAGTCATCGCCACGCAGCCGAACAGCGCCGCCGCCTGGGTCAGCATCGCCGCACGGGCTTCCTGCGAATAGTCGAGATGCGCCGCCGACACCGCGAGCAGCGCCGCGGCGAACAGCCCCGCGCGCACCCCGCCGATCCGCCGCGCCAGCCACCAGGCGGCAACGATTCCCACCAGCCCGGTCGCGACCGACAGCAGCCGCACCGCCACGTCGCTCGCGCCGAACAACCGGATCCAGCCGCCGAGCATCGTGTAATAGAGCGGCGGGTTGCTCTCGCGCACCATCCAGGCGCTCCACAGCCGGCCAACCGGCTGGTGCGCGAAGGCGACCGAGGCGATCTCGTCGAACCACAGCGAATAGTCGCAGGTAGCGATGCGCAGCGCCGCCGCGAGCAGCAGGATCGGGACCAGCAACAGGTCGGCGCGGCGCAGCCTCGGCACTTTGTCCCCCGCGCCCCGGCTAGAAGACGGGAGGCGACGCCGCCAGCGCCGCGTCGCGCATGCCGCGCCACACACGCAGCGCCTGCACGGTCTCGAACACGTCGTGGACGCGGATCAGCTGCGCGCCTGCCTCGGCGCCCTTCAGCGCCAACGCGATCGACCCGCCGAGCCGTGCATCGCTCGGCGCCTCGCTCGCCAGCGCACCGATCATCCGCTTCCGGCTCGCGCCGAGCAGCAGCGGGCAGCCGAGCCCGTGGAACAGCGCAAGGCCGTTGAGCAGCGCCAGATTGTCCTGCAGCGACTTGCCGAAGCCGATCCCCGGATCGACCAGTATCCTGGCTCGGTCGACGCCCGCCGCCGCCACGTCGTCGACACGGCGTTCGAGCCAGTCATAGACGTCGAGCAGCACGTCGCCATAACGGCCCTCCCCGTGCCCGCCCTTGGCGGGATCGGGCGAGTGCATCAGCACCACCGGGCAGCCCGCGCGCACCACCACTTCGAGCGCGCGGTCGTCATAGAGCAAAGCTGCGACATCGTTGACCAGATGCGCGCCCGCCGCGAGCGCCGCTTCCATCACCGCCGCCTTGCGCGTGTCGATCGAGACCGCAGTGCCGCCGCGCGCGAGCCGCTCGATCACCGGCACGGTGCGCGCGATCTCGTCGCCTTCCCACACCGGCTCCGCGCCCGGCCGCGTCGATTCGCCGCCCACGTCGATCAGGCTCGCGCCGGCTGCCGCCATCGCGACGCCCGCGCCGGCCGCGCCATCCGGATCGCCGGCGTGGCGGCCGCCATCCGAGAAGCTGTCGGGCGTAACGTTAAGGATGCCCATCACCAGCGGCTGGTCGAGCCTGAGCACACGCTCGCCGAGCGTCAGCGGCGCGCGCGGTGCGCTGATCCGCGCCGCCAGCGCCTGCAGCCGCTCGTCGTCGGGCAGCTCGGCCACCGGGATGGTCCGCTGCAGCACGCGGCGCCCGCCTTCGGCCGCAATCAGCTCCCAGGCCGAAAACCAGCCGAGCCCCCCGGCGAGCCGCGCCACTTCGCCGTCACGCCCCACCGGCGTGTCGACGAACTGGACGGGGCGCAGATAGAGCCGGGCGGAAGCGGGAAGGTCCAAGGCCATGCGCCTCCCTTATCAAGCCCCTCCCCTTCAGGGCAGGGGTTCGGCGATCAGGGCTGCGTCGCCAGCAGGTAGGTCTGGCGTAGCGCGTCGATCGGCTTGAGCCCGCCCTCCGCCTCGTAGTGCCAGAAGGTCCAGCCGTTGCACGACGGCGCACCCTGCAGCGTCGCGCCCACCTTGTGGATCGATCCCGCGACTGCATCGCACTTGAGCGAGCCGTCGGCGCCCACCACTGCGCGCCAGCGGCGCTTGGTGTCGGTCAGCACTGCGCCCGGCGCCAGATAGCCGTTCTCGACCAGCTGGCCGAAGGCGACGCGCGGCGCGGCCTTGGGCGCCTGCATCGTGGTCAGCGCGGATTCGTCGAGCGGCAGCGCCGCCGCGATCCGCTCCTTCGCCGCCGAGACGTAATTGCCCTCGCGCTCGATGCCGATCCAGTGCCGGCCAAGCCGCTTGGCGACCGCGCCGGTGGTGCCGGTGCCGAAGAAGGGATCGAGCACGACGTCGCCCTTCTTGGTCGAGGCCAGCAGGATGCGATAGAGCAACGCCTCGGGCTTCTGGGTCGGGTGGACCTTCACGCCATCCTTCTTGAGCCGCTCGGGGCCGCCGCAGATCGGGAATTCCCAGTCCGAGCGCATCTGCAGCTCGTCGTTGAGCGTCTTCATCGAGCGATAATTGAAGGTGTAGCGCGCCTTCTCGCCTTTCGACGCCCAGATCAGCGTCTCGTGCGCGTTGGTGAAGCGTGTGCCCTTGAAGTTGGGCATCGGGTTGGCCTTGCGCCACACGATGTCGTTGAGGATCCAGAAGCCCAGGTCCTGCACCGCGGTGCCGACGCGGAAGATATTGTGGTAGCTGCCGATCACCCAGAGCGTGCCGTCGTCCTTCAGGATGCGGCGCGCCTCGGCCAGCCAGGCCTTGGTGAATGCGTCATAGGCGGCGAACGAATCGAACTTGTCCCATTCGTCGGTGACGGCGTCGACATGGCTGCCGTCGGGGCGCGCCAGGTCGCCGCCGAGCTGCAGATTATAGGGCGGATCGGCGAAGATGCAGTCGATCGACTTGTCGGGCAGCGACTTCATCGCCTCGATGCAGTCGCGCATCAGGATGGAGTCGAGCGGCAGCTGCACCGGCGCCGTTTTCGCGGCCGGGCGCACCCCCGTCTTTACCTTCTCCAGCACTCCCATACGCGTAAGCTCCCCTTGTCGAGCCGCGGTAATCGTCGGGCCCGGACTCCGCCGTCAAGCGAACATTGGTTAACGCAAACGGCTGCCAAATGGTTAACAAGGCGGAACATTCCGGGACCCGCCCAGATGTTGAGTCCGGAAGTTATCCACAGGCTCTAGCACTGGTGGTGTGGCCCGAAAGACTCACTTTCGCGCCGATCCGATCGCACCCGCCGCCGGACCAATCGGATTCGACTCCGCCATTCGATCGGAACATAATAAGAACATTGATCCGATTCGGAGTTCTCCCATGCACGCCTGCCATCGCTATTTCTTCGCCCTCAAGCCACCCGTCACCGAGGCGCGGCGCATCGGTCTGGTCCGCGACCGGCTGCTGCCCGAGGGCGCCGTTCCGGTGTCCAACGACCGGCTCCATCTGACGCTCGCGATCACCAACGACTATGCCGCCGAGCCGCGCGACGTGGCCGAGCGGATGCTGGCGATCGGCGACGCGCTCGACGGCGACCGATTCGGAATTGCGCTCGATCGCGCCTCGGGCGGCGCCGGCTCGGTCGCGCTCCGCCCCAGCCAGCGGGCCGCGGCGCTGACGTTGCTCCAGCACCGCCTCGACGCCCAGCTTCGCTATTGGGGGCTGCGGCGCGAGGGCTGGGAGTTCAACCCGCACGTGACGCTCGGCTACCGCAAGGGCCCGGTCTTCCTCGAGCCGCTCGCGCCGATCGCCTGGGAAGCGCGCGAGCTGGTGCTGGTCCACAGCCTGGTCGGCCGCACCCGGCACATCGAGCTGGGCCGCTGGCCGCTGGTGCGCAAGCAGCTCGAGCTGTTCTCGGGGTGATTTGGCGGGCCTATCGCCCTGCACGCTCTCGCGTACGCGGGCCCGGCCATTCGTCGCGCGGATCGTCGCAGACCAGCGTCATTCCGATGCCCTCGGTCGCACGCACGGGCAGCGACGCCACGTCGAACCCGTCGAGGCAGAAGATGTTGACGCCGAAGTGATCGGGCGCGGCGCGCTTGCGGTGGAACACATAGATGCCGCAGCGGCGACAGAAATGATGCTTCGCGCGCATGCTGTTCCACTCGTAGGTGGCGAGCCATTCCTCGCCCTCCTCCACCCGCAAGGCCGCCTCGGGCACCTTCGCCATCAATGCGTTGCGCTTCACGCACAGCGAGCAGTCGCAGCTCGTAAGCTCGACCGGATCGTACGCCACGGTGAAGCGAACCGCCCCGCAGTGGCACGAACCTTCATGCACGCCTTCCATTGCACGCCCCTTCGGATGGAAGTCACACGATAGAGGAGGCGGGGAGATCGGGGCAACGGCGCTTAGGGTTGGACAGGTCTCGTGATCCTCCCGGTCATCGTCCAGGCAACGCTGTATGGCGCCGAACTCGCGATCGATGCCTCCCTGGTCGCGCCTCGCCCCTTGCAAAATAGGATTTCCCTTGAAACAAACCGGGAACGTTCTTTCTCATCCTCAATATAATCGCCCCTCGCGCGCACCTGCCCGCGCACACGCCCGCGTTAGGTGTCCACTTTGTCAACTTCCGCTGTCGCGGCGCCCCGAGCGACTAGCGCGCGATCAGATAGTTCAGATGCGCCCGCGCGATCGGGCGGTCGGGATCGTCCTGCCAGGCGATGGCGTCGACATTGGCGACGCGCTTGCCCAGCCGCGTGACGGTACCGCGCGCCCGCGTCTCCTTGTCGCGCCCGCCGCGCATGTAATCGACGGTCAGGTTGATCGGCTTGACCCGCCCGCCGCCCTCGGTCTCGAGCGCCTGCTTGAGCGCGGCGACTGCGGCCATCTCGAGCAGCCCGCCGATCGCGCCGCCGTGGAGGAAGCCGGGGCGGCCGATCACGTCGGGGCCGAAGGGCATCACGAGCGTTGGCGCGGGATCGCCGGGCTCGAGACTCAGACCCAGCAGCTCGGCATAGGGCGGGATGGTCACCAATAGCCCTCCGTCGCCATGAAGGTGCCCGCGACATTGGCGACCGGATCGGCGGGGTCGCCGTCGTGTGCCTGGCCGCGGACGAAGGCGATCGAGCGCGTGATGCGATAGCATTCGCCGCGGCCGATCACTGTCTGGCCGGGCCGTGCCGGGCGCAGATAGTCGATCCGAAGGTCGAGCGTCGCATGCGCGCGGAATGCGCCGAGCTTGAGCCACACGCCCACCGCCGTCGCCATGTCCATCAGCGTCAGGATCGGGCCCGATGCGAGCACGCCCGACGCCGGATCGCCGATCATGTCGGGGTTATAGGGCAGCGCCAGCTCGGCCCAGTCGTCGCCATGGGCATGGTGCACGATCCCCAGCCGGCCGCCGTGGCCGCCGAAGCGCGTGGTGAACAGCAGCTGGGGGTCGAAGCCGCGGGCGGGCGTCTCGGTCATGGCGCGGGCCTAGCGCGACGGGGACGGGCGCGCAAATGCGCAGGCCTGCGGGATTACAGAAATGTAAAGTGAGCGCCGCGCGTCGCCGCGATAGCCTGTTCCGCAGCAGGAGAAGGGGGACTTATGGACCTGATGCAGATCGCGGCGAGCGAGATTGCCGAGCTCGACATGCCGGTGGCGGTGCACGGAGCCTTCACAGACCTGGAGGCGAGCAGCGTCGACGGGCTGTTCGAAATGATCGTCGGAGTCGTCGAGCTGATCTACGAGATGGCGCCGATCTGAGGCGGCGATGCCCGGCTTTCCCGAGGCTTTGCGTCCCGCGCTGCTCGCCTCACGCGGGCGGTCGCGAGACGTGAGCCGGCGCTGGGCGGCGGGGGCCGAAGTGCGGGCGCTGCGCACCGCCTTCGCCGATTGCCCGCTCGACGGTCCCGGCCCTGCCGCCGACCGCGCCGAGCAGCTGCTGGCGAATGGCGACTGGGCGGCGGCGCTGCTCGATCCGCTGCTCGCGGCGCTCGACAAGGACCCGCTGTTCGAGCCGCCGCTGCGCGCGCGCCGGGACGGGCTGCGCACCGGGCTGGTGCTCCACGATTGCGCGGCGGTGTCGCTGGTCGCGAGCGTCAGCCATGCCGCGGCGCTCGCCAGGGCGCCGGAGCCACGCACGATCGCGCTCCCGGGCCGCATGACGGTCACGCGCGTGCTCCGGAGCGGCGGGGCGCATTGGCGCCGCTGGCATGTCGAGGAGGAAGACCGCTGTATCGCGCTGCCGCCGCTGCCTCTCGCTGAGGGCGCGGTGTACCGCAGCGACGGTCGGAACGAGGCGCGCCTGCTCTCGGGTGCGCGGAGCGATGTCGCGGTGCTGACTGCCACGATCCGCGCCGGCGCCGCGCCGCTGCTGCGCGAGTTCGACCTGGCGACCCGGCGACTGTGCCGCATCGCCGACGGCGACGACCGCAGCTCGCGCGCCGGGATGCTGCTCGCCTTGCTCCGTGCCTCGGGCCGCACCGACGCGGGGCCCTGCTTCGAAGCCGCCACGTGCGACGCGGCGCACCAGCTCCGCTGGGCCGCGATGCGCGAATGGCTGATGCTCGATGCAGGGGCGGCGCTGCCGCGGCTCGCTCAGATGGCCGAGCAGGACCCGCATGCTCAGGTGCGGGCCGCGGCGCGCCGGACGCTCGAAACGCTCGCCGCACGACAGGAACCCGAACCTTGCCCCGCCTGATCGATCCCGGCGAAGGCGCGCCGATCGCATTGGCCGAGCTGCTCGATGCGCTCGCCGCCGCCAGCGATTGCGACGTGCGCGACGAGGAGGCTTTCGCAGCGCTCGGCCCGTTGCTCGCGCGGCTCGGGCACAACCGCGACTTCCTTGCCGACCTCGCGATGGACGAGCTCAAATCGCGCTGCGCCGGCCAGCGCGGCGGCAACGGCTATGGCGCGCAGGTCTTCCTGCTCCACCCGCCCGACGGCCGCTTTCTCGTCCGCGCCAATTTCTGGCCTGCGCGCGCCGATCCGCTGGTTCGGGCGAGCGGCGCGGCGGCCTTCTTCTATGACCTGCCACACGACCATAATTTCCCCTTTCTCACCTTTGGCTATCTGGGGCCGGGCTATTGGAGCGACTATTTCGAATATGACGCCGATGCGCTCGCCGGCTTGCCCGGCGAGAATGCGCGCCTCCGCTTCGTCGAGCGCGCGCGGCTCGAACCCGGCCGGCTGATGCTCTACCGCATGCGCCGCGACATCCATGTCCAGCTGCCGCCCGACGCCTTCTCGGTTTCGCTCAACATCCTCGGCGCCGATCCCGCCCAGCCCTGGCTCGACCAATATCGCTTCGACATCAGCCGCGGCGTGATCGCTGAAGGGTTGACCTGCACCGCCGCCGAGGCGCTGCTCACCGTCGCCGCGCATATCGGCAATGGCCGCGACCTCGCCGCCGCCTTCGCGCGCGGCCATCCGTGCGAGCGGATGCGCACCACCGCGCTCGACGCGCTCCTCGCCGTCGAGCCCCACACCGCGCAGCCGCTACTCCGCCTCGCCGCGGATGCGCCCAGCACCTATCTCGCCGGCTACGCCCGCGCGCGTTTCGCCGCAATCGAGGCAGGGTTTTCGCCTCCATAACGGAGCGACTCGCAACCAAATCGGAGTTTTCGCGGTCTAGCTTCTCCGCCGTGACCGCGATCGTCGCCTGCGCCCTCCACATCCCGCAGCTCCGGCAGGCGGCGACGCCCCGCGGCTTCACGCTGCTGCCGGTGCCCCGCGCACGGCTGGCGGAGAGCGGCGCGCAGCTCGCAGTCGTCGGCGCCGAAGCCGAGAATCCCGCGCGCTGCGTCACCGAGCTGCGCGGCCAGGGCTGGCTCGGCCCGCTGCTGCTCGTGCTCGCACCCGGGTCGCGTGCCGGCGTTGCCCAGGCGCTCGACGCGGGCGCCGACGATGCCGTGGCGATGCCGGCCAGCGCCGCCGAGATCGCCGCCCGCATCGCCGCCCGGCTGCGCCACCGCCCCGCGCCGATCCGCCTCGGCGGCCTCAGCATCGATTCGGTCGAGCGCCGCGTCGCGCACCAGGGCAAGCCGCTCCGCCTGCTCCCACGCGAATATGCGCTGCTCCACCATCTCGCGCGCCGCTCGCCCGACTGCGCCAGCCGCACCGAGCTGCTCGAGGCGGTATGGGGGCTGCGCTTCGATCCGGGCACGAACGTGGTCGAGGTCCATGTCTCGCGGCTGCGCGCCCAGCTCGCCCATGCCGGGGCAGCAGCGATGCTGCGAACCGAAAAGGGCCGAGGCTATCGACTGGCGCCCTGACCGGGCTATCCTTGCGCGAGCAGCATGGAGAGCGACATGGCCGAGCAGCGCGTGGCAATCGAATTCGCGGATGGCGTTGCCCAGGTCCGCCTCGCCCGGCCCGACAAACTCAATGCGCTCGACCCCGCGATGTTCGCCGCGCTGATCGACACGATCGGGCAGCTCGAGACGATGCCGGGTCTTCGCGCGGTCGTTCTGTCGGGGGAGGGCCGGGGCTTCTGCGCCGGGCTCGACATGGCGAGCATGGCGGCGGGCGGATCGGGCATCGACCTGGCGACGCGCACCCATGGCCCCGCCAATGATTTCCAGCAGGTTGCCTGGGGCTGGCGCACGCTGCCGGTACCGGTGATCGCCGCGGTGCACGGTGTCGCCTTCGGCGGCGGGCTCCAGATCGCGAGCGGCGCGGACCTGCGTATTGCCGCGCCGGGCACGCGCCTGTCGGTGATGGAAATGAAATGGGGCATCGTCCCCGACATGGCCGGCTTCGCATTGTGGCGCGGCAGCGTACGCGGCGATGCGCTCCGCGAGCTCGTCTACACCGCGCGCGAGTTCGACGCCGAGGAAGCGCTGGCGCTGGGCTTCGTCACCCGCATCGCCGAGGATCCGCAGGCCGAGGCGCTGGCCCTCGCTCGCGCGATCGCCGCCCGTAACCCGCACGCGATCCGCGCCGCCAAGCGCCTTGCCAATCTGGAGACCGACGCCACGACGATCCTCGCCGCCGAAAGCGCGGAACAGGCGGCGCTGCTCCGTTCGCCCAACCAGATCGAGGCAGTGATGGCGAACCTGCAGAAGCGCGCGCCCGCCTTCACCGACTAGCGACAGCGTCAGGCCGCGCTGCGCGCCACCCGAACGATGACCAGGCGCCGCTCCTGCCCGTCACGGCCGGGCCAGAGGATCGACTGGCCCGCGCGCAGCCCGATCAGTCCCGCGCCGACCTGCGTCAGGATCGAGATCCGGCCTGCCGAGATGTCTGCGTCCTGCGGATAGACCAGCTCGACGCTGTGTTCCCTCCCGCTGCCCTCGTCGACGAACTCGACGCGCGAGCCCATGGTGACGACCTCGGGCGGGATCGTCTCGGCGCTGTGCAGCGTGGCCCGCTCGATCTCGTCGAGCAGCAGCGCGCTCACTTGGGGCGCGCGCTCCTCGGCGCCGAGCGCCAGGTCCGCCAGCTTCTCGGCTTCGGTATCGATCATGTCGATCGGTGGCCGCGGCGTCGCGGCTTGGTTCGGCGTCATCCTATGCTCCTCAAACAATCAATCGCTCCCTCGCGCGGGAGCCGTGGATCGATCCTGCCCCGAGCTCTTCGGGACATGCCTGGGAGAGCCCGGGGCTAGATGCCCGCGAGGAGTTGGCCTGCGTGGAACCGGCTTCGCAGATGGCGATGGCGAAACTGCATAGTGAAATGATGTCGCTCGGGGGCAGGCCTGTCAACGCAGGCCCGGGTGCGCGCGCCCGATGACTGGTTCAGTGCCCCCGGCAGGCCATCGCCTCGAGGATTTCCTCGACGCGCGCCGGATCGCCCGCGGCGATGACTTCGCCGTTGCTCCCGGCGTGGAGCGGATCGCCCTGCCAGTCGCACATGCGCCCGCCCGCGCCCTCGACCACAGGCACCAGCGCGGCGAAATCGTGGAGCTTGAGCCCGGCCTCGACGACCACGTCGAGCCAACCGCTCGCGACGCACGCATAATTGTAGCAATCGCCGCCCAGCACCGTGCTCGCCACCTGCGCGTCGAGATGCTCGAAGGCGTGGAGCTGGGCGTCGTCGAACAGCGCCGGCGAGGTGGTGCCGATCACCGCCTGGCTCAGCTCGCGGCAGCGCCGCGTCTCGGTGGGCTTGCCGTTGAACAGCGTCTGCCGCCCCGTCACGCCAAGCCAGCGCTCACCGAGGATCGGCTGGTCGATGATGCCGAGCAGCGGCCAGCCGTCCTCGACGAGGGCGATCAGCGTGCCGAAGATCGGACGGCCGGCGATAAAGGCACGCGTGCCGTCGATCGGGTCGAGCACCCAGATACGCCCGCTTGTGCCCTCGCGCGTGCCGAATTCCTCTCCGACGATCCCATCCATCGGCCGCTCTGCGATGAGCAACCGGCGCATTGCCTCTTCGGCCGCGCGGTCGGCGAGCGTGACGGGAGAGTGATCGGCCTTCGCCTCCATCCCGTGCTCGGCGCGGAAATAGGGGCGGATCGCGGCCCCCGCGGCGTCGGCGAGTCGCTCCGCAAGCGCGATATCGGTCTCGGAAACGGCCATGCGCCTGGCACTAGCGATCCGATTAGGACTCGCCAAGGCCGCAATCCGCTGCCACTTCGGGGCGCAGATGCGCGCCCCGTTCCTGACCCTGGCCTTCGTCATCGCCACGCCCGCCGACGCGCAGGTGCGCGCGGTGCCCGAGCAGCCGGCTTCCGAGAAGGAGGCGCTGCGCGGCGTCGAGGTGTTCCTCGTCAACGAAGGCGAGGCTCCGGTCGCCGATGCCGGCCCGCGCCAGATCGAAGTCACTGCGGCCGACGGCACGCGGCTGCTGCTCGAGCGCACCCCGGGTCCCACGCGCACGATCGCGCCGGGCGGCTTCGCCAAGGCGCGCTACGTGCCGGTCGGCGTCGCGCAAGTGGCGGTGCCTCCGTCGGAGGAGCACCCGGCGGCGAAGATCCCCGCCGAAGAGGCTGTCGTCCAGAGCTCGACCGGCGCGTCCTCGGCCTTCATCGACCGGTTCGAGCCGCACGAGCCGATCTATGGCGTGTTCGGCGCGGGCGAGGCGGGCGCCAAGCTTCAGATGAGCTTCGCCTTCCGCCCCTTTGCCGAAGACGCGCCGCTCAAGCTCGGCAATCTGCGCTTCGCCTATACGCAGACGATGTTCTGGGCGATCGACCGCCCGTCGGGGCCGTTCCGCGCGACGACCTACAGCCCCGAAGTCTATGCCGACATTCCGTTTGACGAGAACACCAGGGTCGCGCTTGGCTGGCGACACGATTCCAATGGCCGCGACGGGCTCGATTCGATCGACGTCAACCGTATCTTCGCGCGCGCCGAGAAGAGCTTCGATCTGGGCGGCGATTGGCGGCTAGATCTCGCGCCACAGGCCTGGTTCTATGTCGGCCGCACCAGCACCGCGCCCGATGTGAAGGACTATTTCGGCTATACGGGTCTGACCGCCGCGATCCAGCAGAAGGACGGGATCAAGCTCTCGATCACCGGCCGCGGCAATTTCGAGACGCGCCGCGGCGCGGCCGAGTTGTTCGTCTCCTATCCGCTCGCCCCGATCGGCGGGGGCATGGGCTTCTATGTCTTCGGCCAGGCTTTCACCGGGCACGGCGAAGCGCTCGACGACTATCGTCTCGATACGACCCGCGCACGAATCGGCATCGCGCTGACCCGCTAGCGCAGCGGCCTTCGCGGGCGTAGGATGGTTCGTCTCATAGGGGAGAATGACGATGCGCGCCCGCCTGCTCCTTGCCGCCCTGGCCCTTTCGCTCGGAATGCCCGCCACGGCAGCGCTCGCGCCCGGCGCCCAGGCCCCCGACTTCACGGCGAACGGCGCGATGGCCGGCAAGCCCTTCAGCGTGCATCTCAGGGACGCACTCAAGAAGGGGCCCGTGGTCCTCTATTTCTTCCCCGCCGCCTTCACTCAGGGATGCAACATCGAAGCCGCTGCCTTCGCCGCAGCGCTCCCCGACTTCCAGAAGGCCGGGGCGACGGTGATCGGCATGACCGCCGGCAACGTCGACCAGCTCCAGCGCTTCTCGAGCGAGCATTGCGCCGGCAAGTTCGCGGTGGCCGCGGCGAGCCCCGACGTGATCAAAGGCTATGACGTGCTGCTCAAGAAGCCCGACGGCACCGCCACCAACATCACGAGCCGCACCAGCTTCGTGATCGCGCCCAACGGCCGCGTGCTCTTCGCGCATACCGACATGAGCCCCGGCGACCATATCCGCATGACGCTCGACGCCGTGCGCAAATATCGCGCCCGCAAGGGCTGATCACCGAAATTCGCCAACCCCCGCCGTTTAATCACCCAATGTTAGCAGTTCCCCGCTAGGCCAGCCGCAGGACACGAGCGGCAGGGCCGCGGGCGTTGATGAAGTTCGATAGAGGTAGATGAGCTATGGCCGGGGCGAGGGCCGTCAGGTGGGCAAGCGGGAATGATCCCGCGCGCGACCTGTACGACCGCATCGGAAAATTCCTGTTCGAACAGCGGCTGGACGTGAATCCAGCCAATTTCGCCTTTGCCTACCACCTCCTTGCCGAACCCGACGGTCCGCTCGCCCGTGCCGTCCAAGCGCTCACCGACGGCGGGGTTCGCCTGACGCAGCGCGACATCGAGACGCTCGGATGCGAGGTTCAGCCGGCGGAGGGAAGCCAGACCGCCGCGAAACGCGCCGAGGGACTGGTCGCGCAGACCCAGATGCAGGTCGAGGGATTCGCCGACATCGTCACTGCAATGCGCGCCGAGACCGAAGGCTTCGGCCGCGACCTCGAGGCGAGCGCGGCGGCGATCTCGCGTTCGGCAGGCACGCGTTCGGCGGCGGTCATGGTCGACGAGGTCGCCGGCATTACCGCGGCGATGCTCCGGCGGGTACGCACCGCCGAGGCGCGGCTCGAATCGGCTACGCGCGAAGCGAGCGAACTGCGTCAGAAGCTGGAGGAGGCGCGCGACAATGCGCGGCGCGATCCGCTTACCGATCTTCCCAATCGTCGCGCATTTGAGGAAGCCTTTGCGGCCCAGGCGACGGCGGGGGAGCGGCTGTGCGTGGCGGTGTGCGACGTCGACCATTTCAAGTCGGTAAACGACCGGTTCGGCCATGCGGTGGGGGATCGGGTGCTAAAGGCGATCGGCGAGGCGCTGAGCGCTTCCTGTCCGGGCCACCTCGTCGCGCGCTACGGCGGCGAGGAGTTCGCGGTGCTCTTCTCGGGCGTGTCGATCGATACCGCGCGCCGAACGCTCGACGCGGCGCGCGCGACCGTCTCCACCAAGCGCTACCGTCTGCGCGAAAGCGACGAGCCGCTGGGCGAGATCACTTTCTCGGCGGGCCTGACCGACGCGGCCGGCGGCGATTACAACAGCGTCTACCAGCGCGCCGATCGCCTGCTCTATGCGGCCAAGACCGCGGGCAGGAACTGCCTCCAGGTCGGCTGACCGATTCCGGACGATAGTGTCCGCTTATGGTTAGTAGTTTTCACCAATTTACAGCGGGAATTTTCCCAACCCGCGCGGCACTGCGCACCCACGTCCAGTGAATTCAATCACTTAGAAAATTGGCACACCCCTTGCGAAACATCGAGCATCGGCCGCCGGATGGTCCGGGACGGCCGGGAAGACCAGGGAGTGTTTACAATGACTGTTCGTCTCGACTCGATCCAGCGTTCGGTTGCCGTGCTCGGCGCCGTGTTTCTCACCACCGCGATGGTGTTCTTCTCCACGCCCGTCATCCCCATCGCGTGATGCGGGCGCAGGACAAGGGAAGGATCGGAATGGCCGTGGGCCTGATGACCGGGCTGGCGCTCTCCGCGCTCGCCATCGCCACCGTCGCAGCCAGCGGCGCGCAGGGTTCCGGCCTGATCGGCTGAACCCGGCGCCGCGGCGGCGAAGCGCGGAACCCCAGGCGTTCCGCACCGGTTTCTCCGGGCAAAGACCTCCATGGGAGCGAGCCCGATGAGCGAGACCGAAACCGTCGAAATGATCCACGAGGACGCGCTGCCCGGACACGAGAGCGCGCTCGAGCCCAAGCCCGACTGGGAGCCGCGCTATCCCGGCTCCGGCCGGCTCAAGGACAAGGTCGCAATCGTGACCGGCGCCGACAGCGGGATCGGCCGCGCCGTCGCCGCGCTGTTCGCGCGCGAGGGCGCCGACGTCGCTATCCTCTATCTGTGCGAGCACGACGACGCGGCCAAGACCGCCGAGATCGTCCGCGGCGAGGGGCGCGAGGCGCTCACCATCGCCGGCGACCTGGGCGAGAAGGACTTCTGCGAACGCGCGGTCGCGCAGGTGATCGAGAAGTTCGGCAGGCTCGACGTGCTGGTGAACAACGCCGGCGAGCAGCATCCCGACAAGGATATCACCGACATCACCGAGCAGCAGCTCAAGCGCACCTTCCAGACCAACATCTTCTCGATGTTCTTCCTGGTCCAGGCGGCGATGCCGCACCTCAAGCCGGGCGCGTCGATCGTGAACTGCACGTCGATCACCATGTACCAGGGCTCGAAGGAGCTGCTCGACTATTCGAGCACCAAGGGCGCGATCACGGCCTTCACGCGCAGCCTTTCGGAAAATCTGATCGAGAAGGGCATTCGCGTGAACGCCGTCGCGCCGGGGCCGATCTGGACGCCGCTGAACCCGATGGGCGGCGCGAGCCCCGAGAAGCTGGAGAAATTCGGCGAGAACACGCCGATGGGCCGGCCGGGCCAGCCCAACGAAGTCGCGCCGAGCTTCCTGTTCCTCGCCTGCGAGGACGCGAGCTACATGTCGGGCCAGGTGCTCCACCCGAACGGCGGCACCGTGGTCAACGGCTGAGGGCGGGCCAGCCAATCCTCCCCGTCAGGGCGTGCCGAAGCGACGAATTGCTGAACGGGGCGGCGGGCTTCCTCCCCCTTCGCCACGCTGCGCATGCCACCTCCCCTGGCGGGGGGGAGGATTGCATCTATTCGGCTCGGGGGCCTTGGCGCCGCAGTACCCAGTCGATCCCGCCTTCGAGGTGCTGGAGGAACCAGGGTTCGGCGAAGCTCTCGGCGGTGTGCCCCATCGCCGTGTAGAAGACGCGACCGCCTTCGAATTCCTGCGCCCAGGCCATCGGCTTGGGGCCAGTTTCCTCCTCGCCGATCGAGGCGGGGTCGAGCGTGGCGACGACCCGAGCGGTGGGCTGGCCCTCGAAATAATACCATTCGTCGGTGCGCCGCTGGGGCGAGGAGAGGCCGCGCGCGGCGGGATGGCGCGGCTCGGCGATCGTCACCACGCCGCTGGGCGTTCCCTTGGGATGATGCTGGAACCAGCCGCCGATCATCCGCCCGTACCACGGCCAGTGATAGTGCGAGTCCGATGCCGCATGGATGCCGACGATGCCGCCGCCGCGGTGGACGAAATCCTGCAGCGCAGTGCGCCGATCGCCGACGAACCACTCGCTGGCAGGATCGTCGCGGCGCGTGGTGTTGCTCACCAGCACGATCGCCTGGAAGCCGCGCAACCTCTCGGTGCTGAACACTGCGGGGTCCGCGCTGGCGACGACGTCGAAGCCGCGCCGCTTGCCCATCGCCTCCAGCGCCGCGACGCCCGCCTCGATCGAGGCGTGCCGGAAACCGGTCGAATACGAAAAGACGAGAAGGCGCGGCTTGGACGCGGGAGGCGCGCTCGCCGCCGAGGCGGCAAGGCCGAGCATGGCCGACAGCAGAAACAACAGACGCACGACGGCCTTTGGCATGGATCGTCCCTCCCCTCACTCGATTGCGGGGGAGGTTAACACGCTCTCGCTACCCCGAAAGCCCCCGTTCGATCGCCGCCGTTCCGGCCTCCATCCGCGCGTCGATGAAGGGCGCGAGCTCGTCGGGGAGGAGGTCGGTGACCCAGTCGATCCGGCTCGATTCGGCATCGAGCGGCACCACCTGCATCGACGCATGATGGAATTTCGACTTGCCGCCGACCGCGGCATAGCTCAGCCGCCGGTGCGCATCGTCGCAGGAGACCAGCATCTCGCGCACCGAGCCGCCATCGGCGAAATGGACGACCCGGTCGCCCTCAACGATCTCGCACGCGGAGACGAAGCCCGGCGCGAGCGCGGCGGGATCATCGAAGCGGCTGACCAGAGCCCAGGCCCGGTCGGCGCTCGCCGGCACGATCACCGACTTGAAGATCGCTGCCATGGCTAGACGCTCGCCACGCCGACGGCCGGGCCTGCCATCGCCTCTTCGCCGCGCGAATAAGTACCCGTGAGCAGCCCCGCGGCGAGCACACGCCCCGCCATCGCCTTGAGCACCGCGCCGCGCCCCGGCGTGTCGCCGGCATCGGGTCCGGGGCCGAGCGCGAAGAGCTGGAAGGCATAATGGTGCGCGCCGTGCCCGGTCGGCGGATCGGGGGGCAGCCAGCCTTCGCCGAGGAACGAGTTGCGCCCGACGTCGCTGCCGCCGGCTCCGCCGGCACCGTCCGGCCGGATCGCGCCTTCGCGAAGCTCGCCGTCGTGCGGCGGCAGGTTCCACACCAGCGCATGGACGAGCGGCTGGGGCGCAGGCGCGTCGGGATCCTCGACGATCAGCGCGAGCCGCTCGGTGCCTTCGGGAACGCCGGTCCAGAACAGCGGGGGCGAAAGGCCGTCGCCGTCGGCGGTGAAGCGTTCGGGCATGCGCGCGCCATTGGCGAAGGCGGGGCTGGCGAGATGCAGCGCCTCGAATGCGCCGAGATCGGACTGCGCGATCGCCAGCTTGCCCGCGCCCGCGCGCAATCCCTTGAGCGCGCTGCCGAGCCAGTGCGGAACATGTTCGAGCATGGGGCTCTCCGACGGTACCGCCCACCAAACCGGCGGGGCGGGAGAGCGTTCCTCGCCATGGCGCATCGGCCCCGTCGCAAGGCTCGGCTCCGGACTCATCAATCGCGGGCAGGAGTGGCTGGCGAGAAGGACCGTTCCGCTTCCCGGCTTCAGCGCACCAGGTTATGATCCCGCATGCCCGCCCCGGCTCAAGCCCTGGTCAAGCTCCGCATGATCATCGATTCGCCCGTAGCCGGCGTGGCTTACAGCCTGCAGGCGAAGGACGGAACGCCGCTGGATCCGAAATCATCGCGCGAGGGCGAGCCGCTCGTATTCGATTTTCCGGTCCGCGTAGGTCCCGGCCCCAGCTTCTTCGGCGATCAGGTACGCCGCGAAGGCCCGGAGCGGCGATTCGTGTATATTCGAGTCGGCCAGCTTGCCGGCGACCCTGCGTCACCCTGGTCCCGCCGGATCAAGATCGACATCCACGACATCGATGAAGACCTTCTCGATCGCGCAGCCGGAACCGGGGGCGTCATCGAGACCAGGATAACCGGCACCGCGAACGACGGCACCCCGAGCTGCGCCACGGTGCGGCCCATGGTTCGGCGTCTGGTCGAACGCTGACAGCGGCGCCGCAGTCGAACTATTTTCCCGCCGGTCCTGCACGAAACCGCCGGAAAGGCGCGTCAGGCGGCGGTATCCTCGGCGTCGAGGCCATAGGCCGTGTGCAGCACGCGCACGGCGAGCTCGGTCTCGTCCTCGTCGATCAGCACCGAGACCTTGATCTCCGAGGTGGTGATCGCCTGGATGTTGATCCCGCGCGCGCCCAAAGTCTTGAACATCGTCGCGGCGACGCCGGCATGGCTGCGCATGCCCACGCCCACCACCGAGATCTTGGCGACGCGCGTGTCCTGGAGCAGCTCGGCGAAGCCGATCTCGGCCTTGGACTGGTTGAGCGTCTCGATCGAGCGGGCGAGGTCGGCCGAAGGCACGGTGAAGGTCACGTCGGTAGCGCTCGCCGAACCCGCGCTCTGGTGCGCGATGTTCTGGATGATCATGTCCACGTTGATGTTGGCCTCGGCCAGCGGATTGAAGATCGACGCCACCGCGCCGGGCTTGTCGGGCACCGCGACCAGCGTGATCTTGGCTTCGTTCTTGTCGTGCGCGATGCCGGTGATGAGCTGGCTTTCCACGTCCTGAATCTCCTCTTCGCCCACGATCATCGTTCCGGGCAGCGTGTCCGCCATCGGCGCATTCTCGCCGGTGAACGACGACAGCACCTGGACACGGACCTGTTCCTTCATCGCCAGCCCCACCGAGCGCGTCTGGAGCACCTTGGCCCCGACGCTGGCGAGCTCCAGCATTTCCTCGTACGTAACCTTCTTGAGCTTGCGCGCCCTGGGCACGATGCGCGGGTCGGTCGTGTAGACGCCGTCGACGTCGGTGTAGATGTCGCAGCGATCGGCCTTGACCGCCGCCGCCACCGCCACTGCCGAGGTATCCGATCCGCCGCGGCCAAGCGTGGTGATGCGGCCCTCGTGCAGCCCCTGGAATCCCGGGATCACCGCGACTTCGCCCGCCGCCATGCTAGCGAGCAGTGGCCCGGTCTCGATGTCGCCGATCCGCGCCTTGGCGAAGGCGCCGTCGGTGTTGACCGGCAGCTGCCAGCCGAGCCACGAGCGCGCCGGCACGCCGATCGCCTGGAGCGTCATCGCCAGCAGCCCGCTGGTGATCTGCTCGCCGCTGGCCACCACCACGTCATATTCGCGTGGATCGTAGAGCGAGCTGGCTTCGCGGCAGAAATTGACGAGCCGGTCGGTCTCGCCGGCCATCGCGGAGACGACAACCGCGACCTGGTTGCCTGCGTCCCACTCGCGCTTGACGCGCGCCGCGACGTTCCGGATACGCTCGATGCCGGCCATCGAGGTGCCGCCGAACTTCATCACGATGCGTGCCATGGCTGGTAGCTTGTTTCCGGGCCTTGGGAAGGATGGGGCGCCCTGATAGGAGGCGCGAATGGCTAGCGCAACCAAAGCAACGATTGACCCCGCCCAAGCTGAGCATTTCGGCAAGCTGGCGAAGGACTGGTGGGATCCCAGGGGATCCTCGGCGATGCTCCACCGGCTGAATCCGGCGCGGCTGGCCTATGTCCGCGAGGCGGTGGACGCGCATTGGGACGTCGATCCCGCCTCCTTCGCGCCGCTGGCGGGCCGCACCGCGATCGACGTCGGCTGCGGCGCCGGCCTGCTCACCGAGCCGCTCGCCCGGCTCGGCGCGCGCGCGACCGGAGTCGATGCGGCGCCCGAGAACGTGGGCGCCGCGCGCGCGCATGCCGAGGCAATGGGGCTGGATGTCGAATATGTCGCGGGTGGAATCGAGGATCTCGCCGGCCGCAAGTTCGATCTGGTCGTGTCGATGGAAGTGATCGAGCATGTGGCGAACCCGGCCAACTTCGTCGCCGGCCTGGCCGATGCGCTCGCGCCCGGCGGACTGATGATCCTCTCGACCCCCAACCGCACGCCGCTATCGCGGCTGGCGATGATCACCCTCGGCGAAGGCACCGGCGCGATCCCCAAGGGCACGCACGACTGGGAGGCGTTCCTGACTCCCGACGAGCTGAGCGCGCTGCTGGTCGGCGCGGGGCTGGAAGTCAGCAACCTGCGCGGGCTGGGCTTCTCGCCGGCGCGCGGCTTCGTGCTGAGCAACGACACCAGCCTGGACTATCTCGTCACCGCGCGGCGCGCCTGAGCTATTGCCCCAAATTGACCACCGCCACCGGGCCCAGGTCGATCACGTGCTTGCCGGTGTTGACGTGGAAGGCGGCCGCGAGCGCCCCGGCCGCATAGTCCTTGTCCGCCTTGCCGGAGACCTGGAGAAACTTCCATTCCGGGGTCACGTCGAAGCCCTTGCCGAAGATCGCGGTATAGGGCGCGGCCGAAAGCTGGATTTGGGCCGAAGCAAGTTTGGCGCTGGCAACACCGGCCTGGGCTTTGTCGAGCCGCACATAGAAGGCGAGGACGAGCTTGTCGCCCGCCTTGACGGGCTTGAGCAGGGGCACGTTGACGCCCATGCTCCACGGATTGCCTTCACCGCTCACCGGCAGGCGCAGCGCCTTGCCGCCCTGGACCGCCTCGTCCTTCACCAGCTTGGGCTTGGGCGCGAAGCCATAGGACTGGAAGCTTGCCGGGTTGGTGTTGTTGATCACCTTCTCCGCGAGCGCAGCGTCCTGGCTCTGCTGATCCTGCGCGATACCCGGCGCCGCGAACACCGCGGGCACTACCGCGGCGAGCGCCAATGCGACCTTCAGATGCATGATGTCCCCCTCCATCTTCTCGTTACGAGCGAGACTATGCCGCCGGGGAGCGTCGTCAACGAGGAATCGATCAGAACAGCCTGCCCCCATTCGGCACAGGCCGGCTGGGGTGGAAGAGCATCACCTTGCCCTCGGCATCGGGGAAGCCGAGCGTCAGCACTTCGGACATGACCGGCCCGATCTGGCGCGGCGGGAAATTGACCACGGCGGCCACCTGCATCCCCGGCAGGTTCTCGAGCGCGTAATTCTCGGTGATCTGCGCGGAGGAGCGTTTGCGCCCGATGGTGGGGCCGAAATCGATCACCAGCCGATAGGCGGGCTTGCGCGCCTCCGGGAAGGGCAGCGCTTCGACGATCGTGCCGACGCGGATGTCGACCGCCAGGAACTGGTCGAAGCCGATCGTCTCGGCAGCGGGGGCGGCGGGATCGTGCGTGACGTGCATGGGTACCTCTTTGGGGGAACGAGTGCGGCACGATCCCGGTTGATGCCGTGCAGTCAAGGAGCAAAACCATGCCAGCCAAATCCGCAGCCCAGCAGAAGGCGGCCGGCGCCGCCCTCTCCGCCAAGCGCGGCGACACGCCCAAGTCCGAGCTCAAGGGCGCGTCGAAGCAGATGGTCGAATCGATGACCGAGAAGGAGCTCGAGGAACTCGCCCACAGCAAGCGCAAGGGCAAGCCCGAGCATGTGAGCAAGGATTAGAGCCCGCCCGAGTCCCCGATCGGGCGAGCCGCGGCGCGCAGCCGGTTGCGCGCGACTCGGGCCATGCTAAGGACCATGGCATGGCCGCCGTCCGCATCGCACCCTCGATCCTCTCCGCCGACTTCGCGCGGCTGGGAGAGGAAATCCGCGCCATCGACGCCGCCGGCGCCGACTGGATCCATGTCGACGTGATGGACGGGCATTTCGTGCCCAACATCACGATCGGGCCGGGGGTGATCAAGGCGCTGCGCCCGCACACGAGCAAGCCGTTCGACGTGCATCTGATGATCGCGCCGGTCGACCCGATGCTCGCTGCCTTCGCCGATGCGGGCGCCGACACCATCTCGGTCCATCCCGAGGCGGGGCCGCATCTCCACCGCACGCTCCAGACGATCAAGGCGCTGGGCAAGCGCGCCGGCGTGGTGCTCAATCCCGCGACTCCGGTCGACGTGGTCGAGCATGTGATGGACCTGGTCGACCTGATCCTGGTGATGAGCGTCAACCCGGGCTTCGGCGGGCAGAAGTTCATCGAGAGCCAGCTTCCCAAGATCACCGAGCTCCGCCGCCGCATCGAGGCGAGCGGGCGGGCGATCGACCTCGAGGTCGACGGCGGCGTCGACCGCGAGACCGCGCCGCGCGTGATCGCGGCGGGCGCCGACGCGCTGGTCGCCGGCACCGCCACCTTCACCGGCGGGCCAGACCGCTATGCCGCCAACATCGCGGCGCTAAGGGCGGGGTGAACGACCAGACGCCCGGCCCCGGCGCCGACGGGGTCGAGGAGGGCAAGCGGCTCATCCGCCTCGCGAGCGACCGCGGGCTGAGCCTGGGCGAGCGGCTGGCCGAGCGGCTGCAGCGCCTGACCTGGGGGACGCCCTTCCATGCGATGCGGCTGAAGGGCCGCCATCCGCTCAAGCTGATCGCAGTGCCCGAGGATCCCTTCTTCGGCGACATCGAGCGCGGGCGCGCGCTGCTCGAGGGCATGATGCTCTTCCAGGGCGAGCTGCGCGAGATCGAGGGGATCGACTTCGCGCGGCCCGACTGGACGCATCGCTTCGACGATTATCTGCAGAGCTTCGCCTGGCTGCGCGACCTGTCGAGCGTCGCGACGCGCGTCCATGCCGCGCCGGTCGCCGAGGCGATCCTGCGGCGCTGGCTCGCGGTGCACGGCGAGAAGGTGACCGACGGCGCGTGGCGGCCCGACCTCTGGGGCCGGCGCATCCTGTTCTGGACCGCGCACGCGCCGCTGATCCTGTCGGCGCCCGACCTGGTCTATCGCTCGAGCGTGCTCCACGCGCTCGCCCGCGGCGCGCGGCACCTCGATCGCGCGGCCGACCGGGCGCAGGCGGGCTCGGCGCGGATCGCGGCCTGGTGCGGGCTGCTCGCGGCGGGGCTGGTCATGCCCGGCGGCGACCCGCGGCGCGCGTTCGGCGAGGCGGGGCTGCGCCGCGCGCTCAGCCATTCGCTGTTCGAGGACGGCGGCGTGGTCTCGCGCTCGCCCGCCGCGCAGATCGACGCGATCCAGCTGCTGACGATGCTGGCCGAGAGCTATGCGACGCGGCGGCTCGAGGCGCCCGAGTTCGTGCTGGCGGCGCGCACCCGCGCGGTCGCGGCGCTGCTCGGCATCTGCCATGGCGACCGCGGGCTGGCGAGCTGGCAGGGCGCGGGGCCGATGGCGGGCGAGGCAGTCGACCAGATCATCGCGGCGACCGGGGTGCGCACGCGGCCGCTCAAGCAGGCGCGCGAATGGGGCTATCAGCGGCTCGCCGCGGGCAGTGCGGTGCTGATCATGGACGCCGCTCCGCCGCCGGTCGCGCGCGTGGTCGAGGGGGGCTGCGCCTCGACGCTCGCCTTCGAGCTTTCCGACGGGCCCGACCGGATCGTGGTCAATTGCGGCGGCGCGCGCGCAGGGCTGCGCCAGCTTCCCGCCGAGCTGATGGAGGGGCTGCGCACCACCGCGGCGCATTCGACTCTGGTGGTCGGCGACAGCAATTCGACGGCGATCCACCCCGACGGCACGCTCGGCCGCGGCGTCGTCGAAGTCGAGCTGGCGCGGCAGGAGACCGAGAACGGCAGCCGGGTCGAGGCGAGCCACGACGGCTATGTCCGCCGCTTCGGCCTGCTCCACCGTCGCGTGCTCGCCATGTCGCACGACGGGCGCGACGTGCGCGGCGAGGATATGCTGCTCCCCGCCGACCGGCGCCGGCGCAAGGGCGACACGGGCTTCGCAGTGCGCTTCCACCTCCATCCGCAGGTCGAGGTCACCCCGACCGCCGACGGCCAGGCGGCGATTCTGCGCACCGCCAATGGCCGGCTGTGGCAGTTCCGCTGCAAGGGCGGCGCGCTGGCGACCGAGGACAGCGTCTGGATCGACGCGCGCGGCCGCGCGGTGCCGAGCCGCCAGCTCGTCATCGCCGCCGAGACCCCCGCGGGCGGCGCCAATGTGAGCTGGCTCTTCCACCGGGCGAAATGACGCCGAGGGGTTGCCACCCGCCCCTCGATCCTTAGAGGGAGCGGGCCATGGACCAGGTACAGATCAAGCGCGCGCTCCTTTCGGTCTCGGACAAGACCGGAATCGTCGAACTCGGCCAGGCACTGGCTGCCCAGGGAGTCGATCTCGTCTCCACCGGCGGCACCGCCAGGGCACTGCGCGACGCGGGGCTCCCGGTGCGCGACATCTCGGACCTGACCGGCTTCCCCGAGATGATGGACGGCCGCGTCAAGACGCTGCACCCCAAGGTGCACGGCGGGCTGCTGGCGGTGCGCGACAATCCCGAGCATGTCGCCTCGATGCAGGAGCATGAAATCGGCGCGATCGACCTGGTCGTGGTCAATCTCTATCCCTTCGCCCAGACCGTCGCGCGCGGCGCCGGGCGCGAGGAGATCATCGAGAATATCGATATCGGCGGCCCGTCGATGGTCCGCTCGGCCGCCAAGAACCATGAATCGGTCGCGATCCTGACCGACCCGACCGATTACCCGCTGGTCCATGGCGGCAGCACCACGCTCGAGCAGCGCCGCCGCTTTGCGATGAAGGCCTATCAGGCGACCGCCGCCTACGACGCCGCGATCGCGGGCTGGTTCGCGCATGTCGACCAGGGCGAGCGCTTCCCCGACAGCGTCTCGGTGCCGATGATCAAGCAGGCCGAGCTGCGCTACGGCGAGAATCCCCACCAGATCGCGGCGCTCTACACCCAGGCATCAGGCGGGGTGAACGGCATCGCGCAGGCGAAGCAGGTCCAGGGCAAGGAGCTCAGCTACAACAACTACAACGACGCCGACGCCGCGCTCGAGCTGGTCAGCGAGTTCCGCGACGGCCCGCCGACGGTGGTGATCGTCAAGCACGCCAACCCGTGCGGCGTCGCGAGCGCCGACACGCTGATCGAGGCCTATCAGGCGGCGCTGGCGTGCGACTCGGTCTCGGCCTTCGGCGGGATCATCGCGGTCAACCGCCCGCTCGACGGGCCGACCGCGGAGGCGATCTCGGGCATCTTCACCGAAGTCGTCGCCGCGCCCGACGCCGACGAGGCCGCCCGCGAAGTCTTCGCGCGCAAGAAGAACCTGCGCCTGCTGCTCACCGGCGAGCTTCCCGACCCGGCGCGCCGCGGCCGCGCGATGAAGTCGATCGCCGGCGGATTCCTGATCCAGTCGCGCGACAACGGCATGATCACGCGCGAGGACCTCAAGGTCGTCACCAAGCGAGCGCCGAGCGATCAGGAGCTCGCCGACTGCCTCTTCGCCTGGACCGTGGCCAAGCACGTCAAGTCGAACGCGATCGTCTATGCCAAGGGCGGCAGCACCGCCGGCGTCGGCGCCGGCCAGATGAACCGGCTGGAGAGCGCGCGGATCGCGGCGTGGAAGGCCAAGGACGCCGCCGACAAGGCCGGCTGGGCCGAGCCGCGGACGATCGGCAGCGCCGTCGCGTCGGACGCCTTCTTCCCCTTCGCCGACGGACTGCTCGCGGCAGTCGAGGCGGGCGCCACCGCAGTGATCCAGCCGGGCGGCTCGATCCGCGACGAGGAAGTCATCGCCGCCGCCGACGCGGCGGGGCTGGCGATGGTGTTCACGGGAATGCGCCACTTCCGGCATTGAGCCATTCCTCCCCAGCTTGGCTGGGCAGGATTTGCTTCAGAGCTTCTCGGTCGCCGGCAGCGCGGGTACCTCCTCTTCCTTCGGGACCTTGCGGAAGAGCGCGCGGTCTTCGTCGTCGAAGCCGAACTTGATCATCACGAAGAGGAAGGTGATCAGGATCGCGGGCATGCCGAGGCTGAGCTCGGCCCATTCATATTGGTGCGGCAGCGACATGAAGGCCGAGCCGACCAGCGCCGCCACGCCGATCGCGACGAAGAAGCTGGGGCGGATGCTGATCACCGGCGCCTTGAGCATGGAGCGCAGCATGATCGCCTTCGCGGTCGATCCGAGCGTCACCGACAATGCGAGTGCCACTGCCGGGCCGGCCGCCTGGACCTGCTCGGGCCAACCCTCGGCGCGCGCGATCCCGATGAAGACGAAGCTCAGCACGATCTGGAGGAGCAGCACGCAGATCGAGATCATCAGATTGCGGTGGCGCGCCATATAGACGAGCGCCGTCTCGCACACCGCGCCGGTGGAGGCGAACACTTCGGCGACGAGCAGGATGCACAGCGCGCCGGCGCCGGCAACGAACTCGCGGCCGATCAGCCCCATCACGCCCTCGGCGGGAATGGCGAAGACGACGAAGAGGGCTGCCTGGGCGCTGATGACCCAGAAGCCCACCTGGCGGACCTGCTTGGCGACGGCCTTGCGATCATCAACCGCCAGGCTCTGGGTCACGACCGGGCCGAGGATCGGATCGAAGCTCGACTTCAATCGCTGCGGCACCGAGGCGACCTGCTGCGCCATATAATAGATGCCGACCACCGAGGGCGTGAAGAGCAGGCCCAGGATGAAACGGTCGACGTTGCGCGTCCCCCATTCGATCGCATCGGCGCCTGCCAGCGGAGCGTTGCGCCGGGCGAGCCCCACGATCTCGACCAGCCGCGGCCGCCAGCCGCGCGGCAGGCCATATTCCTTGAGGAACGGCACCACCGACGCGATCACCGCCGCGGTCATCGACAACACATAGGCGAACATCAGCCCGTCGCGCGCCGAGACATAGGAGAAGATCCAGGCCGCGATGCTGATCGTCCAGGGTTCGATGATCGCGCGCGCCGTCACCGAGGCGCCGATATTGTGCCGATAGGCGAGCGCGGCGAGCGTCACGTCCGAGATCGCGATCGCGAACACCACCAGCGGCAGCAATCGCTCGAGCCCCATCACCGGGCTGTTGGGGAAGAGCGCCTGGGGAAAGGCGATCAGCACCGCGCTCGCCACCGCCGAGGCGCCGAGCGCGACGGTCAGCGCGTCCCATACGACGTGCGCATGCGGGCGATCGGTGGCGGCCAGCGCCTGCGCGAGCCCGCGCTTCAATCCCAGCGTCGCGATCAGCGCGGCGACTTCGATCACCAGCACCGCGATCGCATAGCGGCCGACGATGTCCGGCCCGTAGGCGCGACCGGCGATGAACAGGAACGGAAGCCGCGCGGCCAGGCGCAGGATGAAGCCGAGGATGTTGGTTCGCCCGCCCTTGGCGAGCGTGTTGATGTCCTCGCCTGCGGCGGCCGCTGCTTCGGTCAATGCGCCGCGCCCCAGCTCGGGCCTACGCCGATCTCGACGCCGAGCGGGACCGTGAGCTTGATCGCCGGCTCGGCGGCAGTGGCCATGACGTGCGCGATGATCGGCCTGGCTTTCTCCACGTCGCCTTCCGGCAGCTCGAAGACGAGCTCGTCGTGCACCTGCATCAGCATGCGGACGTTGGGCAGCCCGGCCTCGGCGAGCGCGGGACCCATGCGGGCCATGGCGCGCTTGATGATGTCGGCGCTGGTGCCCTGGATCGGTGCATTGATCGCGGCGCGCTCGCTACCGGCGCGCTCGTTGGGATTGGCCGCCTTGATCCGCGGGAAATGCGTCTTCCGACCGAACAAGGTCGTCGTGTAGCCGCGCGCCTTGGCTTCGTTGAGCGTGTCGGCGATGTAGCGGTTGATGCCGGGGAAGCGCTCGAAATAGCGGTTGATCATCGCCTGCGCCTCGTCGGGCGTGACGTCGAGCCGGCCGGCGAGGCCCCAGCGCGAGATGCCGTAGAGGATCGCGAAGTTGATCGTCTTGGCGCGCCCGCGCGTGTCGCGATTGACTTCGCCGAACAGCTCCATCGCAGTCATGTTGTGGATGTCGTCGCCGCGCGCGAAGGCGTCGCGCAGCGCCGGCACGTCGGCGATGTGCGCGGCGAGGCGCAGCTCGATCTGCGAATAGTCGGCGGCGAGGATGACGTTGCCCGGCTCGGCGACGAACGCATCGCGGATCTGGCGGCCGACCTCGGTCCGGATCGGGATGTTCTGGAGGTTGGGATCGGTCGACGAGAGCCGCCCGGTCTGCGCGCCGGTGAGGCTGTAGCTGGTGTGGACGCGCCCGGTCTCGGGGTTGATCTGTGCCTGCAGCGCGTCGGTGTAGGTCGACTTGAGCTTGGTGAGCTGCCGCCAGTCGAGCACCTTTGCGGCCATCACCCGGCCGGGCGAATCCTTGTCCGCGGCGATGCGCTCGAGCTCGTTGACGTCGGTCGAATAGACGCCCGACTTGCCCTTGCGCCCGCCTTTGATCCCCATGCCCTCGAACAGCACGTCGCCAAGCTGCTTGGGGCTGCCGATGGTGAACTTGAAGCCGGCGATGCCGTGGATCTCCTCCTCCAGCGCGGCGATCTGCTTCGAGAAATCGTCCGACAGCCGCGCGAGCACGCCCGCGTCGACCTTCACGCCGTGGCGCTCCATGCCTGCAATCACCGAGACGAGCGGGCGATCGACCATCTCATAGACGCGCGTGACGCTCTCATAGGCGAGCCGCGGCTTGAAGCGGCGCCACAGGCGGAGCGTCACATCGGCGTCCTCGGCGGCGTAGCGCGTGGCCGAGCGCAGATCGACCTGGTGGAAGCCGAGCTGCTTCTTGCCGGTGCCGACCACCTCCTTGAACGCGATGCACGAGTGCGAGAGGTGCGTCGCGGCGAGCTCGTCCATGCCGTGGCCGTGGAGACCCGCGTCCAGATCGAAGCTCATCACGATCGTGTCGTCATAGGGCGCGACGTGGATGCCGCGGCGCGCGAGGACGATCAGGTCGTATTTGAGGTTGTGGCCGATCTTGAGGACGGCGGGGTCCTCGAGCAGCGGCTTCAGCCGCGAAAGGACGACATCGGCGTCGAGCTGGACCGGCTTCTCGGCGAACATGTCGCTGCCGATATGCGCCAGGGGAATGTAGCAGGCCTTGTTGGGCGCCAGCGCGAGGCTGACGCCGCACAGGCCGGCGCGCATCGCGTCGAGCTCGGTGGTTTCGGTATCGAGCGCCACCCAGCCCTGCGCCGTCGCATCGGCGATCCAGCGGTCGAGCGCTTCCTCGGTGACCACCGTCTCATAGCCGTCGTGGTTGCAGGGCGGGTCTTCCTCCAGCCCCGGCGCCTCGTGCGTCTCGACCGGCGCATCGGCGACCGCGGCGAGGCGGTTGAGCAGGGTGCGGAAGCCGTGATGCTCGAGGAAGGCGCGCAGCGGCGCCTCCGGAATGCCCTGGAGCTCGAGCGATTCGAGCGGATCGGGGAGCGGCACGTCGCAATTGAGCTCGACCAGTTTCCGCGAAAGCCGCGCCATGTCGGCATGTTCGATCAGGTTGTCGCGCAGCTTGCCGGGCTTCATCGACGGCGCGGCGGCGAGCACCGCCTCGACATCGCCATGCTCGAGGATGAGCTTGGCCGCGGTCTTGGGGCCGACGCCTGGGACGCCCGGCACATTGTCGACGCTGTCGCCCATCAGCGCGAGCACTTCGCCGAGTTTCTCGGGCCCGACGCCGAACTTCTGGAAGGTGTCGTCGGGGCCGAGGCGGCGATTGTTCATCGTGTCGAGCATGTCGACCGACGGATCGGTCATCAGCTGCATCAGATCCTTGTCGGAGCTGACGATGGTGACCGACCAGCCCTGCGCGAGCGCGGCCTTGGTGTAGCTGGCGATCAGGTCGTCCGCCTCCCAGCCCAGCTCCTCGATGCACGGCAGCGAGAAGGCGCGGGTGGCGTCGCGGATCATCGGGAACTGGGGGACGAGGTCCTCGGGCGCAGGCGGGCGGTGGGCCTTGTACTGGTCGTAGAGATCGTTGCGGAAGGTGTGCTCGCTCTTGTCGAGGATCACTGCGAGATGAGTGGGGCCATCGGCCTTGTTGAGCTCGTCGGCGAGCTTCCACAGCATCGTCGTATAGCCATAGACCGCGCCCACCGGCTCGCCATGCTTGTTGGTGAGCGGCGGCAGCCGGTGATAGGCGCGGAAGATGTAGCTCGAGCCGTCGACGAGGTAGAGATGAGGCATCGCGCCGGGATAGCCGAGCCGCCCGGCGGAACAAAGCCCTCAGGCGTTGCCGGCGATCAATTCAGCGCCTGGGCGTGCGCGATCGGCTGCGGCTGCAGCTGCGGCGCCTGCTGCTGGGCGAAGCGGAGCTGCTCATGGTGCGCGACCACAGTGCGCGCTACCGCCTGCATCAGCAGCTGGCGCTCGCGGATCGGCCGGGTGGTGTCGCCGATCATCACGGCAACCGCATAGGAGCGGCCGTCGGGCGCGGTGAGGATGCCGACGTCGTTGAAGCCGGCGGTGCGGCTCAGATAATCCTGGCCGGTGCCGGTCTTGTGGCCATATTCCCAGCCCGCCGGCACGCCGCCATGAATGCGCGCGCGGCCAGTGCGCGCGCCCGCCATGGTGCGCAGCAGCCAGTCGGTGGACGAAGCGGAGAGAATCTCGCCGCGCTTGAGACGGGCGAGCGCCATCGAGATCGCCTGGGGCGCCGCGCCGTCGGGCGGGCTGGCGACATAGGCGTCGAACGCCGCGCGCCGCACCGCGGGCGAGAGCCGCGCGCGGGCCTGGGCGAAGGCATTGCCCATCGAATATTCGGGGCGCCACTCGAGCCCCGCGGTGCCCGCCTGGAGGAGCTTCTCGCCGGGGCCGAAGCCGATCGCGCCGAGCTGCTTGCGTGCGATGAACTCGCGCACCGCCTGCGGGCCGCCGACGAGGCGCAGCAGCTTGTCGTTGCAGGTGTTGTCGCTCATCTGCATCGCGCGCTTCATGAGCTCGCCGACCGTGGTGGTATAGCCGCCCTCGCGCACCGCCAGCGCCGCGATCGGCTGGTGGAACAGCGTCAGATCGTTCTTGGTGACGGTGATTGGGTCGTCGAGCCGGATGCGGCCCTGGTCGACCTGATCGAGTACGGTCATCGTGACCCAGAGCTTGCTGACGCTCTGCTGCGGCAGGCGGCGCATCGCGGTGCCGCTGGCGGCGACCCAGCCGTCATCGACACTGGTCACCGCGACGCCGACGATCCCGCTGAAATCGCCGGTCAGCGCGGCGAGCGCATCGACCAGTTCGCGCGGCGCCGGCGCAGTCGGCTGGGGCGCCGCGGCGGCGGCCGGGATCGGCATCAGTACGCGGTAGCTGGGCGCGGGGAGATAGGCGGCGAGCTGGGCGCTCTGCGTGACCGAACAGCCGAGCAGGATCGCAGGGCCAAGCCCCGCCACCGTCAGCGCCCGCTCCAGCGATGAGAACCCCAGGAATTTCTTCACGTTTGCAGCCCCTTGCCTAGGATTCAACATGCGCCCGAGGCGTCGGATAGCAAAGTCCGGCGAGTCCCGTATGCGACGAACGCGGTGGCTACAGCGACGAACCGTGAACGTCCACGAAACAAAGCCGGCTCTTCCACGAGATAGAACGCGCCAACGGCGCCGTTGCTCCGGCGCAACGATCGTGCGCCGTCAGCGCTTCAGGAAGTCGAGCAGCTGGCCGACCATCACGTCCATCTGGCCGCTGCAGCGATCGATGCAGTCGCCCGGCTCGGCGACGTTGATCGCGAGCCCCATCGGCGTGGGCCAGCCGCGCAGCGAATGGGTGATGGTGCGCAGCGCGTGCAGCGTCGAGACCGCCGCCTGCCAACCGCCCGCGGTTGCGATCAGACCGACGGGGACGCCGTCGAAATAGACGCGCTCGTCGGTGCGCAGCTGCTCGACATAGTCGAGCGCCGTCTTGACCAGGCCGGAAAGCGTGCCGTGATAGCCCGGCGAGCCGACGATCACGGCGTCGGCGGTGCGCAGCGCGGCGAGATAGCGCGCGACCGCCGGATTGTTCGCAGCGATATCGGGCTCGTAATGCGGGAAGGCGATGTCCTCGCCGGTGAGCAGCGTCGTGCGGGCGCCGCGCGCCTCGGCCTTGGCCAGCGCCGCGGCGAGCAGCTTTCCGGTCGCCGATTCGGGCCGCAGAGTTCCACCAAGGGCGACGACATGAGGTGCAGGCATCGCGGAGGCGCTAGCCCAAAGCGCGCGCGGATGCCAGCATGGCGCGTGACGCGTTCGTGCGCGCCGCTATGCTCGGCGCGCACGCTGCAGGGGGACCGCGATGGTGGAAGCGAGGCACGGGCCGCTGGCGGGGGTTCGGATCGTCGAGCTCGACGCGCCGGGCGCGATTCCCTTCGCCTGCATGCTGCTCGCTGACATGGGCTGCGACGTGGTGCGCATCCCGCGACCGGGCGGCGACGAGCGAATCGCCCAGCCGCTCTACCGCGGCCGCACGGTGATCGAGCTCGATCTCAGCCGCGTCGCCGAGCGCGAGCAGGCGCTGGCGCTGATCGCCCAGGCCGACGGCGTGGTCGAGGGCTTCCGCCCCGGCGTGGCCGAGGAGCTCGGGCTCGATCCGGCGCGCTGCCTCGCGCTCAATCCGCGGCTCGCCTATGGCCGGGCGAGCGGCTGGGGGCGCGAGGGGCCGCTGGCGGGGACCACCGGCAACGACATCAACCATCTGGCACTGTCGGGCGCGCTCCATGCGATCGGCCCCGCCGCGACGCCGGTGCCGCCGCTCAACCTGCTCGGCGAATATGCCGCGGGCGCGCTCTACCTCGCGCTCGGCATGGTCGCGGCGATCCTGTCGGCCCAGGCGACCGGGCGGGGCCAGGTGGTGGAGGCGGCGCAGACAGACGGGCTCGCCTCGCTGATGACGCTCTATTACGCGCTGCACGAGGGCGGACGCTGGACCGACGCGCGCGCGACCAACATGATCGACGGCGGCGCGCCCTTCTATCGCTGCTATGCGTGCGCCGACGGCCGGCATGTCGCAGTCGGAGCGATCGAGCCCCAGGCGTTCCACGCGCTGTGCGAAGGCCTGGGCATCGATCCCCGGCGCTACAATCCCTATCACCGCAGCCGCTGGGCCGCGCTGACCACGGTGCTGTCCGAGGCCTTTGCGACCCGGACGCGCGACGAATGGGCGGCGATCTTCGCGGCGGGGACGGCGTGCGTGACGCCGGTAATGTCGCTCACCGAGGCGCCGCTCCATCCGCACAACCGCGCGCGCGGCACTTTCGTCGAAAGCGGAGGCGCGGCCCAGCCCGCCCCGGCGCCGCGCTTCTCGGCCACGCCGGCCAAGGCGGGGGACGAGGGCCTGTTCGAGACGGTGGAGCAAGTGCTGGGGCGCTGGGGCTAGGCCCATCAACATTTAGCCTGACGCGCTCCCCTCCCTGCTCACGGGGAGGGGTGGTGACCGTCCGTCCTAATCCCGCACGCTCGCCCAGGCGGCGGCGATTTCGTCGAGGCTTTGCGCCGCGTCTCGAAAGGGCCCGGGGTCGCTGCCGAGGCTGGCGGCGAGAATCTGCTGGCGCAGCCCGTGATAGAAGGTCGCCAGCGTGCGCGCGACGTCGCCGCCGCGATCGAAATCGAGCCCGGCCTCGAGCGCAAACAGGATCGCAGTCGCGCGCGCGACGCGCTCGCTCTTGACCGCGAAGCCCCGCGTCTCGATCGCATGGGCCGCCGTGCGCAGCGCCGCGGAGCCCTCTTCGTAGAGCAGCGCGACAAGCCGGTGCGGATCGGCACCCGCGGTACGGCCGGCGAGGTCGATCTGGCGATAGGTGTTGGCAGGGTCGGCCGCGAGCGCGGTTGCATAGCGCGTCATGACGTCAGTCCCGGGCGTTCCAGGCGTCGATCTGCTGCTGCAGGAAGCCCTGAGTCGATTTGTACGCCGCGACCCGCGCGTCCATCGCTGCGAATTGCTGCGTCATGCGCGTGCGGACCCGCTCGGTGTCGGCGAGCACGTCTTCCTTGTCGAGCGCGACCTTGGACTGCGCCTTGCCATAGTTGAGCAGGCTGGCTGCGAGCCCCGTCGCCTCGCCCGAGCCCAGCGCAGAGGTCTTGCCCGTCGCGCTGTCCGAGATCTTGCCGAGCGCGGCGGTGATCCCCGCGCCGGCCGCGAACATGGCTTCTAGCTGGTCGGGATAGTCGTTGAGCACCTTGGACAGCCGCGCGGTATCGACGCGCAGCGTGCCGTCGCGCTGGGTGGCGACGCCGATGTCGGCGAGCGCCGCAGGCGTGCCGGTGGGCGCGGTCGGGAGCAGCTTGGTGAGCGTCAGCCCCTTGAGCTGGCGCAGCAGGTCCTTGGCGGCGGGGTCGCCGCGCAGCGGGCCGGAGACCGGATCAACGGCATCCTTCGCCAGCTTGTAGACCTGGTTGTAGGCGTCGACGAAATTGGTGACCGCATCCTGGATCTCGGCGGTCGGGCGCGCGGTGCCGATCGACACCCTGGTGCCCGGCGCCGCGCTTGCCAGCTCGAGCCGCACGCCCGGGATCAGCCCCGAGATGGTGTTGACCGGATAGCCGACCTCGACGCCGTCGAGCGCAACGAGCGCGTTCTGCGCGGCGACGTTGATCGTCGATCCGGTGGCGGCGCGACCGATGTTCAGGCTCTCGAGGCCCGCGCTGCCGGTCAGCTCGAAAGCCTGGGACGCACCCGTGTTGCCCTTGAGCACGAGGCGTGCGCCGCTGCCGTCGGTGATGATCGACGCGGTCACGCCGGCCTTGGCAGCGTTGATCGCGTCGGCCACGCCCTGGAGCGTGTTGTTGCTCGAATCGATCGTGATGGTGACGGGCGCGGCGGGGCCGGCGGTGAAGCCGGTCATCGCGCCGTTCGCGACCGTGGCGGTGCCGAAACCAAGCGTGAGCGTGCCGGTGGCGACCGGGGCGGAGGCGCCGTTTGCGAAGGCATTGGTGCTCGCGACCTGACCCTGGGCGAGCTGGCGCACTTCGACGCTGGCGCTGACCTGGGCCAGGCTGGCGCCCGCCATCCGCGTCGCCTTGACGATGCCCGGGTTGGAGCTGGTCGGCTGGGTCGCGAGGGTTCCGCCCGCAGTGAGCTGCGCCAGCGCCGTCGCGAAGTCCGAGATGCCGCTCTTGAGCTCGCCCGCCTTGGAGATCTGTGCGGTGAGCGTCTCTTGCCGCGCTGTGATCGCGGCATTGCGATTGGCGAAACTGGCATCGACGAGCTGGCCGACCAGCGCGCTGATGTCGATTCCGGACCCGGTCCCCAGCGTCTTCGCGATCGATTCGATGGCCATGCAAAACCCCCGTTCCGATAAGCGGCCGCGAGGGCCGGGACTTTAGGCCGGACGCGCCACTTTCTTGCCGTTCTCGTCGAAAAGCGCGCTCGGCGGCACGCTGACCGGCGGCTGGCTGCCACCCGCCTTGCTGTTCACGCCGAAGACGAAGGCGAGCACGGTCGCGATCGCCAGATAGAGGTCGTCGCGAATCTCCTGGCCTTCGCGGCTGGTGTAATAGACCGCGCGGGCGAGCTGCGGATATTCGAGCACCGGCACGTCGAGCTCGCCGGCAAGCTCGCGGATCGCCAGCGCCGTCGCGCCGCGTCCCCTGGCGACCACCACGGGCACCTGGTCGCGGCCCTGGGCATAGCGCAGCGCCACTGCGAAATGGGTCGGGTTGGTGAGCACGACATGCGCAGTGGCGACCGACTTGCGGAAGCCGCCCTTCAATATCTCGTGCTGCCGCCGCCGCTGGGCGGCCTTGTTCTCGGGCGAGCCTTCGCTCTCCTTGTGCTCGTCCTTGATCTCCTGCTTGCTCATGCGGAGCTGGCTGAGGTGGCGGAGGATCTGGATCGGCACGTCGACGCCCGCGATCAGCAGCAATCCGCCCGCCATGACGAAGAGCAAAGTCACGAACTGCCCGCCGAGCGCGCTCACGGCCCCGGGGAGATTGGAAGCGACGAGGCCGAGCGACTGGGTGGTGATCGAACGCAGCATCCAGGCGCCGACCGCGCCGAGCAGCAGCACCTTGAGCAGCGACTTGCCCAGCTCGATCCAGCCGGTGGGACCGAAAATGCGCTTGAGCCCCGAGGCCGGATTGATTCGCGACGCCTTGGGCTGGAACAGCTTGTTGTTCCACTTGAGCGCGCCGAGCCCGGCCTGGCTGAGCAGCGCGGCGGCGATGCTGACGGCGAACAGCCCGGCGAGCGAAGGCACAAGCTTCCATCCCGCCGATACGATCGGGCGCAGCGGCTCGAAATGCTCGACGTCGGCACGGCCGAAGGAGAAGCTCGTCGTCATCACGTCGCGGCAGGCGGCGAGCAGCGATGGGCCGAGCATCGCCATCCAGGCGCAGCCGGCGAGCACGACCAGCGCCGTCGAGAGGTCGCGCGATTTGAGGAGCTGGCCTTCTTCCGCGGCCTTTTGCTTGCGCCGCGGTGTCGGGGCTTCGGTCTTCTCGCCGCCCTCGCTCATGCCCCGAGTACCAGACGCGGGGCCGCCTCGAGCGCCTCATGGACGATGACGAGCAGATAATCGCCCATCGCAGGGAGCGCGAGCAGGATCGCGACCACGCCCATGACGAGGCTCGCCGGCAAGCCGATCGCGAACAGGTTGAGCGCAGGCGCGGCGCGCGAGAGCATGCCGACGACGATGTTTAGGCAGAGCAGGATGAAGCCGACCGGCAGCGCGAGCAGCAGCCCGGCGAGAAAGGCATAGCCCCCGAACAGCGCGATGCCGAGCAGCCGCTCGGGCGCCAGCCAGGCGCCGGGGGGCATGACCTGATAGCTGCGCACGACCAGGTCGACGAGGACGAGGTGGCCCTCGACCGCAAGGAACAGCAGAGTCATCAGGATCGAAAGGAACTGGCCGAGCGCGGGTGTGCTGTGCCCGCTCGACGGATCGACTGCATTGGCGAAGCCCAGCCCCATCGACATGCCGATCACTTCGCTCGCCACCATCGGCGCGGCGAAGGCGATCTGGAGGACGAAGCCGATCGCGAGCCCGATCAGCGCCTCGGCGGCGACGGCGAGGAAGGTGGTGAGCGCGAAGACCTCGCCCGGGGGCTGGACATGGGTGGTGCCGAGCACCAGCACCCCGATCGCGCCCGACAGCGCAATCCGCGCAGGCAGCGGCACCGAGACCGCGCCGAACACCGGCGCTGCGACGAACGCCGCGCCGATCCGCACCATCGCGAACAGCAGCGCCCAGAGCTGCGGCTCGATCGCGAGGCCGAAGCCCATCATTGAATTCGCCTCCCGCCTGCGGGAGCCGGCGTGCTCACCGCACCAGCTCCGGCAGCCGCTCGAAGATGCTGATCGTGAAATCGCCGATCAGCCCGAGGATCATGCCCCCGAAGATCACCAGGCTGACCGCGACGACGATCAGCTTGGGGACGAAGGTCAGCGTCTGTTCCTGGATCGACGTCGCCGCCTGCACCATGCCGAGGATCAGGCCGGAGAGCAGCGCGGGGATGAGGATCGGCGCCGATGCCAGCGCGAGGATCCACATCGCCTCGCGCGCCGCGGTGAGGAAATAGTCCGCGTCCATGGCTAACTCGCGAAGCTCGAGGCGAGCGAGCCCATCGTCAGCGCCCAGCCGTCGACGAGGACGAAGAGCAGCAGCTTGAACGGCAGCGAGATGATCGTCGGCGACATCATCATCATGCCCAGGCTCATCAGCACGGTGGCTACGACGAGGTCGATGACGATGAAGGGCAGGAAGATCAGGAAGCCGATCTGGAAGGCGGTCTTGAGCTCGCTGGTCACGAAGGCCGGGAGCAGCACCGAATAGGGCACGTCGTCCGGGCCGGCGAAGGGGCCGGCCTTGGCCATGTCGGCGAACATCTTGAGGTCGCGGTTGCGCGTCTGCTTGATCATGAAGCCGTGGAGCGCCTCGCCGGTGCCCTGGATCATCTGCGTCGCGCCGATCTTTCCCGCCGCATAGGGCTGGATCGCGGCGCTGCTCGCCTGGTTGATCACCGGCGCCATCACGAAGAAGCTGAGGAACAGCGACAAGCCGATCAGCACCTGGTTGGGCGGAGTCTGCTGGAGGCCGAGCGCCTGGCGCAGGATCGCAAGCACGATCACGATGCGCGTGAAGCTGGTCATCATCAGCAATATGCCCGGCAACACGGTGAGCAGGCCCATGATGATGAGGACCTGGAGCGACAGGCTGAGCGGGGCATTGCCGCCGCCGAGATCGCCGAGCGCACGGTCGACGGCGTCGCCGAGGCCCGGAGTCGGCGCCGGTGCCGGCACGCCTTGGGCGAAGGCCGGGGCGGCGAACAGGATCGCGAAGCCGAGCAGGCCGACGAACAGCGCGGCGCGGCCGCCGATGGTACGCGGAGCCGCCAGCATCATGCGCCGGCCCTGTCGACTAGAGTGACGCCGGTGCGGCTCACCGAAACGAGCAGCTTGCGCCCCTCGAACTCGACCACCGCGAGGCGCAGGCCGGGCGAGAGCATCATCGTCTCCTTCACCTGCACCAGCCGCTCGCCCTGGCTCTTCGGCAGCCGGGCCTCGAGCTTGCGCCAGGCATAGAGGCAGCCGACCAGCAGCCCGCAGACGAGCGGGAGCAGGATGACCAGCTTGAGGATGTACGACCACATCATGCGCGCTGCGACCTTTTCTCGGGGCTCACCAGCTCGGTCATGCGCAGGCCGAACTTCTCGCCCACGGTCACCACTTCGCCGCGGCCGATCAGCGTGCCGTTGACGAACACGTCGAGCAGCTCGCCGGCGTCGCGGTCGAGCTCGATCACGCTCTCCTCGCCGAGCGCGAGCAGCTCGCGCAGGCTGAGCGAGGTCGAGCCGATCTCGACCGTCAGCTTGACGTCGACGTCCTGGAGCAGCCGGAAATTGGCCGCGACCGACGCGTCCACGGGAAATCCCCCCGTCATGTCGTTCATTGGAAATCCTCTTCGCTGAGCGGTTCGATCTGGGTGAGGCGAACGGCGGCGCGGCCGTTGGCGGTGCCCACCTGGCCGGTGCCGAGGCGGCGCTTCGCCACCATCACCGGAACCTCGGGGCCGAAATCGATCGGAAGCACGTCGCCGGCCTTGAGCTCTAGGAGCTGCCCGAGCGGAAGCACGGGCTCGGCGAGCACCGAGCGGACGGGCAGGCGGACCTGCATCACTGCGCGGGTGAGCGCGTTGCGCCATTGCGGCTCGACTTCGGTCGTCGCCGCCTTGACCTTGGCGGCGAGCGCGCCGCTGTGCGGCTTGAGGCCGGCCATCGGATAGACGAGGTCGACATAGGCGGGCGAGCGCGTGCCCTCGGCAAAGCCGAAGCGTGTGACCACGACCGGCTCGTCGGCGCCCCAGTCTGGCGCTGCCGCGACATTGGCGCTGAGGGCGGGCGCGAAGCCGACGCGCGTCACCGGCTCCCAAGCCGTCTCGACCGGGGCCGCTACCGCAGCGCCGAGCCGCGCGACCAGCGCCTCTGCGGCGGGCGTGAATTCGCTGGGCAGCGCGCCGGGCGCCTCGCCCTCGCCGCCGAAAAAGGCGTCGAGCATCTCGAGCACCAGCGCGGCGTCGAGCACCAGCTGCGCGCGCGCCTTGCCCATCGCGAGCGGCTGCCAGGCCGTGAGCATGTCGCCGCGCTCGGCGCGATAGTCGGCGAAGCGCTGGACCGAGACCGGCTCGGCCCAGGCGCGCAGCTCGCGGCGCAACATGGTCTCGAACACCGGCTTGAGCCCGCGCGCCAGCCGCGCACTCAGATGCTGGAGCGTGGCGAGGTCGCCGAACGGATTGGCGTCGCGCGCGCCCAGCACGGGCGAATGCGTCGCGGCGGGGCGCGGCCGCGCGCGGCGGTCCTCGCCCGCCTCCGGGGCCATAGTCGATGAAGGGCCGTTAACCATGCCCGTTCACTGAACAATGAAATTGGTAAAGTAGACGTTACTTACGCCCCCGAAACCTTCCTTTTCCTTCAGCACGGCGTTGATCGCCTTCACCAGTCGATCCTGGATGTGCTTCTTGCCTTCGGCGCTGAACACCTCGTCTTCGTCGGTTTCGCCCAGTGCCATCAGCACCTGCGAGCGAATGGCGATTTCATGCGTCTTGATGTTTTCGAGGACGCGCTCGTCGTACGGCGTCGAGACCGCGATGCCGACCTGGATGAAATGGACACTGTCGCGCAGATTCGAGGTGAATTCCTTCTCGAGCGGATAATAGGTCGACGCATATTCGTCGCCGCCCTGCGCCGGCGGCAGCGGCTTTCCATGGCTGGCGACGGAAGCATTTTCGGACTCATGCCCCTCACCTTCGCCGCCGCCCGAACCGGCGCGCTTCTGCTCGCTCTTGGGGACGAGACGGGGCTTGTCCGAAACGGGCGCGGCGGGGGCGACGCTGAACCAGCCGGCCTGGACGCCATAGACGGCAGCACCTGCCCCGGTGCCGACGAGCAGCAGCGGCGCGGCGGTGAGGATCAGCAGCTTGCCCAGCTTGCGCTTGCGCGGGAGCGGGGCCTTTTCGTCGGTGAGTTCAACCATGATGGACTCCTTGGATTTCAGGCGATGCGGTCATCGGTTTCGGAACCGTCCGCAGCGGCAGTGCGCGCGGATGCGGGAGCGGAGGGAGTGCGCGGCGTGGCGTCATGACGCTGGCCGCCCTGGCCGGCGGCGCCACCCTCGACGCTGGTCTGGCCGAGCTTGAGCCCACGCGCCTCGGCGAGCTCGGTCAGCCGCGGCTGGGCCTCGGTGAGCATCTGGCGCGCAGCGGGCGTCTCGGCAGTGAAATGGACATGGACGCGGTCGCCCTCGTGCCGGATCGCGACGTCGACATTGCCGAGCGCGTCGGGCGCGAGGCGGATGCGCGTGTCGCGGACCGGCGAGGCATCGCGCATCGCCTCGATCCGCTCGATCATCTGCCCGGTCCATTCCTGGCGGCGCATGTCGATCGGCGCACCGTCCGCCTGGGCGAGTGCGCGGACCTGCTGGTGCGGTTGGAGTCCGGCGTCGAGCGGCTGCGGCGCCAGGGTGATCGACGGCTCCTCGGCGGTGCGACGGAGCGGTGCGGGTACTTCGGGCGTCGAGAAGGCGGCCGCGATCACGGCCGCGGTGGGCTGGGTCTCCGCCCGCGCGGGCGCCGGTGCGGCGGGCGCGAGCGCGACGACGGACCGCGCTTGGTCGGCGGGGGCGCCCGGCTCGCGAGCCGGGATGGGCTGCGGCGCCGAAGCGGGCTGCTGCTGCAGTGCCGCTACCATCGGGGCGGAGCCTGGCGCCGGAGCCGGCGCTGCGGGAGCCGGAGCGGCAGGCGTGGCTGGCACGACCGGCGCATCGCCAGCGCCCGCGGGCGAGACAGGCGGGGCGGACGGCTGCGACCAAGGAGTCGTGCGCGGGGCGGCCTGCTCGCCTGCGCGAGGCGGCGCGGATGTGGCGACCGGAGTTTCGAGGTGGTCATGTGCTACCGGCTTGGCGAGGATGGGCAGCTCGATCGGCTGGCCCGGCTCGCTCGCCGCGGGCGCAGCGGCGGGTTCGCTCGTTATCGGCGCCATCTCCCCGATCGCCGGAAGCACCGGGGCGGCAACGGCCGGGGCGGCCGCCGCGGCAACCCCGGGCTGCGGCATTGCCGGCAGCGCAGGTGCGGGCGTCTCCACCGGCAGCGGCGCCGGCATCCAGACGTAGGGAAGCGCCGCGCCATCGGGCTTTTCTTCCTGATCGGGCTCAGAGCCTGCCGGCAGCTCGGCGTCGCCATCCTCGTCCGGTGCTTCCTTTTCACCGACCGGCGGCAAATCCTTGCCGGGAGCGGCAAGGGCCTGCCGCACGGCAAGCTCGGGCGTAGCCGGGGGGATCGGCGCCGCTGCCGGCAGCGCAATCTTCGCGCCGGGCACCAGCAGCGCGTCGAGCGCAAGCGCGAAGCTGCTCGCCTCGGTGGCAGCAGGCAGCGCGATCGGCGCAGCGCCGGGCAATGCGACGGCGAGCGCAGGTGCAGAGCCGGTAGAGAGCTGGATCAACGTCGAAATCCCCGGTGAAGTCTTCACCGGAGACGTTCAGCAAGGATCGTGCCGATTTTTGCGAGCGGGCGGCAGCGCTTCGAGCGCACGCAAAGCCTTGACCGCTGCTTCGCGCTCGGCGCGCGCGATCAGCTTTTCGATCGCGCTTTGGTCGCGCCGTGCCTCGCGGGTGGCAGCCTGGGCCGCATCGAACCCGCGCTCGGCGACCGCGACGCGCTGCTCGGCGGCCTGCGCCGACTGGTGGAGTCGGTCGCGGTAATGCGCCGCGGCGATCAGATTGGCGGCGGACATGGGCGCGGGCGCCGGGGCGACATTGGCCGCCAGCGCGGCGATGCGCTCGCGCAGATGATGTTCCTGCTCGACCCGCTGGCGCGCACGCAACTCGTCGGCGCGGACCTGGTCGAGCTGGAGCGTGCGGACGCGCAGCAGCCGCCCGAGCTTCTTCGAATCACGCATCCCCGAAGACGCCGGTCAGCTCGGCGACGGCGTCGGCGAGCGGGACGACCTGGTCCGAGGACTGGCGGATATATTCCATCACCGCGGGCTGGCAGGCGATCGCGGCGTCGATCTCCGGATCGGCGCCGGGGCGATACGCTCCCATCAGCACCAGATCGCGATTCTCTTCGTACGTGGCGAGGTGCCGGCGCAGGATGCGCGCGGCGCGGACATGCTCGGGCGCAGCGATGTCGGTCATCACCCGGCTGACCGAGGGGCCGAGATCGATCGCGGGATAGACGCCGCGCTCGGCGAGCGCCCGGCTGAGCACGATATGACCGTCGAGAATCGAGCGGGCGCTGTCGACCACCGGATCGTTGCCGTCGTCGCCGTCGGCGAGCACGGTGTAGATCGCGGTGATCGAGCCGCCGCTCGACACGCAGGTGCCCGCGCGCTCGATCAGGCTCGGCAGCATCGCGATCGCCGAAGGGGGATAGCCGCGCGCCGAGGCCGGCTCGCCCAGCGCCAGCCCGATCTCGCGGCCAGCATGGGCGACGCGCGTCAGGCTGTCCATGATCAGCAGCACCTTCTTGCCGTCGGCGCGGAAGGCCTCGGCAATGGCGGTCGCGCGCAGCGCCCCACGGATGCGGAGCACCGGCGAATGATTGGCCGGCACCGCGACCACCACGGAGCGCGCGCGCGCCTCGCCTGCGACCTTGGTCTCGAGGAAGTCGGCAACTTCACGGCTGCGCTCGCCGATCAGCCCGACGACGACGACATCGGCCTGGGCGGCGCGCACGATCATCCCGAGCAGCACCGACTTGCCGACGCCCGAGCCGGCCATGATGCCAACACGCTGGCCCTGGCCGATGGTGAGCAGCCCGTTGACCGCGCGCACGCCGACGTCGAGCGGCTGGAGCACGCGGCCCCGATCGAGCGGCGACTGGAGCTTGCCCGCGAGCGGCCAGCGACCGGCGCCGCGGATCGGGCCGAGCCCGTCGATCGGCTTGCCCGCGCCGTCGACGACGCGGCCGAGCAGCGCCGCCCCGACCTCGGCCTCGCCGGGCGGGCCGATCGGGCGCACCGGCGCGTCGGGAAGCAGCGCGGCAGGGCCGCCGAGGTTCATCAGCAGCGTGCGTCCGCCACGGAAGCCGATCACTTCGGCCTCGACCGGGTTGGGCCCCGTGCCGATCGCGCAGATCGTGCCGACCGGAAGCGAGAGGCCGACAGCCTCCATCAGCAGCCCGTCGTACGAGGCGAGGCGCCCCGAGACCTTGGGCTGCGCCACGAAGTCGCGGCAGGCGAGCCCGTCGAGATATTCGGCCGTGAAGCGGTTCAGCATGGCGGCAGCGGCACGCGGTCGATCGCCTGGGCGAGCTGGTCGAGCCACAGGTCGCGGCCGTCCTCGACGATCGTCGCCTTGCTTTCGAGCACGAAGCTGCCGCGCGCGATCTGCGCGTCGACGAGCGCATTCACGCCTTTCGGCAACCGATCGGCAAGCGCTGCGGCATCGTCCGGATGGAGCCGGAGCTGCGCCGTCTCGGCGCCCTCAGCGAGGAGCTCGACGGCGGCCTGGATGCGGCGCGACAGCAGCTCGGCCGCGACCGGAGTCTCGCCGACGATCTTGCGGACCAGATGGAGCACCGTGTGGCGGAGCTGCGCGGCAATGGCCTCGCGATCGATGTGCGTGCCCGCGGCGAGCGCCTCGGCGATGCGGGCGAGCAGTGCCTCCTCCTGCCCGCGCGCCTCTTCCGCCTCCGCGAAGGCCGTGGCGCGGCCCTCGGCCACGCCGGCGGCATGCGCGACAGCGATCGGATCGACGAACGGGCCCTGGCTCGCGACCTCGGGAGTGAACGGGTCCCACCCCTCGGTCGGATTCGCATTGGGATCGGCGGGCGCGAAGTGGCGCGGCGCACCTGCGCCTTCGCCGGCGAAGCTGCGGCGACCGATGTTGCCCGGCTCTGCGGGCGAAAAACTGACCGGGCCGCCGAAGGCGCGGCGGATGAGCGGTTCGGCGGCGTGACGTGCGGCGAAGCCGGGGGCGAATTCAGACATATTCGTCCTCGCCCCCGCCGCCCGGCATCATCAGCGATCCGTCCTTCACCATTGCGCGGGCCAGCGTCACGATCTGCTTCTGCGCATCGAGCACCTCGGCGAGCTTCATCGGCCCGCGCGATTCCATTTCGTCGCGGATGCCGTCGGCGGCGCGGCTCGACATGCACGACAGGAAGCGGACACGCACCGCCTCCTCGACGCCCTTGAGCGCCTTGACCAGCAGCTCGCCGTCGACGTTGCGGATGAGCGCCGAGAGATTCTTGTCGTCGAGCTCGAGCAGATGATCGAAGACGAACATCGCCTCCTCGATCGCGCGGGCGACTTCGCGGTCGATCTTGGCGAGCTTGGGCATCACCCGCGCCTCGACCGACTTGCGCGCGCCCGACAGGATCCTGGCGGCCTCGCGGGTGCCGCCGAGCTGGAGGCCCGCAGGCCGCGCCGCAGTGCCGCTGCGCGCCTCGAGCATCGTGCGCAGCGTGTCGAGCGCCTCGGGCGGTACCGGGCCGAGCTTCGCCACGCGGCGCAATATCTGCGGCTGGACCGTCTCGGGCAGATGCTCGAACACCTTGGCGGCGACGTCGGCATCGAGGTTGACGAGCAGCACCGCGGCGATCTGCGGATGCTCGCTCTCGACCATTGCGGCGATCTCCTCGGGCTCGAACCAGGCGAGCTGTTCGAGCCCGCTCGCCGCGCGCGGCGGCATGATCCGGGCGAGCACGCTGCCGGCACGATCGGGGCCGAGCGCGCGAGTCATCATTCCCTCGATCTGCGGCGCCGGATCGAAGCGGACCTGGCTGCGCTCGCGCGCCTTGAACACGAAATCGTCGAGCACCTGGTCGACCTCGGCCTCGCTCACGTCCGCCACGGCGAACATCGCGCGGCCGAGATCGCGGACTTCGTCGGGATCGAGCTTCTGGAGGATGGCAGCCGCCTCCTCCTCGCCCACCAGCATCATCAGCACCGCGGCGCGCTCGACGCCGCTGAAGCTCCGGATCGCATTCATTGCGCGTCGGCCTTGATCATGTCGCGGACCGCCAGCGCGGCGCGTGCCGGATTGTCGCGCGTGAAGCCGCGGACCAGCGCCACGCGCTCGTCATAGCCGCCGCTGCGCTCGATCATGTCGATGCTGACCGCCGGGCCTGCAGGCGCCTCGCCATCGGGGCCGCCGATCGGCAGCGCGGGGCGGTGCGAAGGCTCGTCGCGCTTCTTGAGCAGCGCCTTGGCGAGCGGGCGGACGCCGAGGAACAGCACGAGCAGCGCGATCACCAGCGCCGTGGCATTGCGCGCGGCGAGCGGCACCCAATCGGCATCGTACCAGGCGGGAGCGGCCTTGTCGGCATCGGCGGCGCCGCTGAACTTGCGGCTGATCACCGTCACCTGGTCCTGCCGATTGGCGTCGAAGCCGACCGCGGCGCGCACCAGCTGGGTGACCTGCTGGATCTCCACCTGGCCGCGCGGCTTGCCCGGCTCCTCGCGCAGCAGCACCGCGACCGAGAGGCGCTTGACGTTGCCGGGCGTGGCGCGGGTGACGGAGATCTGCTTGCCGGTCTCATAGGTGCGCGTGAAGCTGTCGCTCTGCTTGGAGACCGGAGTGGCGGGAGCGGCCGGCGCCGCGGTCTGCGCGGCGGGCGTGGCGGCCGCATTGGGTGCGACGATCGTGCTGGCCGGCGGCGGCGTGTTCGACAGCGCGCCGGGGATGCCGCCGGGCGCCTGGCCGTCGCGCGAGGTGCCGGTCCAATTGCCCTGCTCGGCACGGACCACCGCGCCTTCCTTGTCATAGCTCTCGCGCGTCGCCTGGCTCTCGTCGAGGTCGACATCGGCCTGGACCTCGGCGGTGAAATTGCCCGCGCCGACGAGCGGCGTCAGCAGCTGGGCGAGCTGCTGGCGGTATTTGTCCTCGACGCGGCGCTGGAAATCGATCCGCGTGTCGCCCGCCGATGCCCCGCCGTTCGCCCCCGTCTTGGAGAGCAGCGCCCCCATCTGGTCCACGATCGTCACGCCTTCGGGGAGCATCCCGGGCACCGAGGCGGCGACGAGGTTGACGATCGCGCGCGTCTGCGCCTCGCCGAGCACGCGGCCGGGCTGGAGCTTGAGGATCACGCTGGCAGTGGGATTCGCCCGGTCGCGCACGAAGGCCGAAGCCTCGGGCGTGGCGAGATGGACGCGCGCCTCTGCGACGGCGTCGATCTCCTGGATCGATCGGGCGAGCTCGGTCTCGCGCGCCTGGCGCAGCCGCTCGCCCTCCACCGCCCTGCTGACCCCCATCGGGAGCTGGTCGAGGATCTGGTAGCCGCCGGGCGCCGCCTTTGGCAGGTCCTGGCTGGCGAGCAGCATCCGCGCTTTGTGGTAATCGTCCTCGGCGACGGTGACCGAGCCCGATCCGTCGACGCCATTGGCGATGCCGGCGCCGTCGAGCGCCGTCACGATCGCCGCCTTGTCGGCATCGCTGACATTGGCGAACAGGATGCGCTGCGGTGGCGTGGCGATCATCGACCAGGCGAGCGCGGCGGCGCCGATCAGCCCGGCGAGGAAGAGGAAGGGCAGGCTGCGCCTGACCGCAGGCTGCTCGATCAGCCCGCTCAGTTGCCGGAGCGGGTTGGCGAGGCGCTGCGCGGGCAGCGCGGCGGTATCGGCGGGTGCGAGGCTGTTGCTCATGGTTCTAGACCGGCATGCTCATGATGTCCTTGTAAGCGGACAGGAGTTTGTTGCGGACCTGCAGCGTCGCCTCGAAGCCGACCGAGGCCTGCTGGCGGGCGAGCATCACCTTGGCGATGTCGACCGTCTCGCCGCGCTCGTAGCTTTCGGAGAGCGCGCTCGCCTGGTTCTGTGCCTGATTGACTTGGCTGAACGCGTCCTCGAACGCCGAGGTGAAGCTCGCAGGCTTGGCCGGCGCACCCGTCGGCGCCGCGGCGGGCGCCTGGTTGGCACGCTGGAGCGCGGCGTTGCGCTCGAGGATCTCGGCGCGCATCGCCATGATCCGGTCGATGCCCATGGCACCGTTGACGCTGCCGACGCCGCTCATGCCGACATCGCCCGGGCAGAGATGTCCTCACCCTGCTCGCGCGCCTTGGCGAGGCGATAGCGCAGCGTGCGTTCGGAGATGCCGAGCCGGCGCGCGGTCTCGACGCGGCTGCCGTTGCACTCGGCGAGCACTTTCCGGATCGCCTGGAACTCGTGCATCTGGACGATGTTGCTGAGCGTGCCGGCGCGCTCGGCCTGGGTATCGGGCCGGCGGTCGAAGATCAGGTGCTCGGGCGCGATCGCATCGGCCGGCGCGAGCAGCAGGGCGCGCTGGATGACGTTCTCGAGCTCGCGGACATTGCCCGGCCAGTCATGGTCCTGGAGCACCTCGACGGCCTCGGGCGTGAGCCAGGGCAGCGTCGAGCGGGTGCCCGCGTGGCGCAGCACCATCGCCGCGGCGAGCGCGGCGACGTCGCCCGGGCGCTCGGCGAGCGCGCGGGTGGCGAGCGGGAAGACGGCGAGGCGGTAGTAAAGGTCGGCGCGGAAGCGGCCCGCGGCGACTTCGTCCTGCAGGTCGCGGTTGGCGCAGGCGATCACGCGGACATCGACCTTTTCGGGGGTGGTGCCGCCGATCGGCACGACTTCGCGCTCCTGCAGCGCGCGCAGCAGCTTGGCCTGGAGCCCGACCGGCATCTCGGCGATCTCGTCGAGCAGCAGCGTGCCGCCGTCGGCCGCGCGGAAGAAGCCCTGGCCGCCCGAGGAGGCGCCGGTGAAGCTGCCCTTCTGGTGGCCGAACAGCATCGCCTCGAGCATCGTCTCGGGCAGCGCGGCGCAGTTTATCGCGACGAAGGGCTTGTCGCGGCGCGACGAGCCCATGTGGATCGCCTTGGCGAGCACTTCCTTGCCGGTGCCGGTGGGGCCGTTGATCAGCACGGTGATGTCGGAAGCCGCGACGCGCTCGGCGAGCGCGAGCAGCGCCAGGCTCTCGGGATCGGCGGCGACGGGTTCGTAGGGCTGGCGGAGCATCGCGCTGGCGAAGCCCGCGCCCACCGCCGCATCGTCATGCCCGTAGCTGAGCCGCGCGGGGTTGCCGTCGCGGAAGGGGACCGCATGGCGCTCGCCTTCGCCCAGCACCAGCGTGCGCGCCGCGGCGGGAGGCACTTCACCTTCCGCCACCAGGAACAGGTCGCCGGCCTGCGGCTTGCCCTGCTCGCACAATCCGATCGTGAAGCCCTGTGCCCTCAGCGCCGATACCAGCGCGTATTTCTGCCGCAGCACAGCAGCCGACGGAACGATCGATCCCATGCCAGACCCCCCTTGTTCTGGAGGGTGTTTGCGCGATTGTTGGTTAATTCGCAGTAAATCTACGTACTAGGCCCAACTCCTCGCAAAAAAGCCTCTACGCGCGCGCGAAGGGCCGGCGAATTTTTTGCTTAATCGTGCCGACAGCCGGTCGTTCCTTGGCTCGGCGGCTCCGGGCTCCCGTTTCAGGGGGGACGCGGGAAAGCCGACAGGACCAAGGAGTTGAACATGACCGTTATCGGAACCAACACCGCCGCGCTCCGCGCCGGAAACGCGTCGAACATTGCGAACAAGCAGCTGGGCACCGCGATGGAGCGGCTGTCGACGGGCAAGCGCATCAACAGCGCGAAGGACGATGCCGCCGGCCTCGCCATCGCCTCGACGATGACCGCTTCGATCCGCGGCATGAACCAGGCGATCCGCAACGCCAACGACGGCATCAGCCTCGCGCAGACCGCCGAAGGCGCGCTGGGCGAAGTCTCGAACATGCTGCAGCGCGTCCGCGAGCTCGCCGTCCAGGCGGCTTCGGGCACCTATGACACGACCGACCGCACCAACATGGATGCCGAAGTCGACCAGCTGCAGGCGCAGATCGACGACATCCTGACCAACACCAAGTTCAACGGCGTGACGCTGTTCGACAAGACCGCCGCCGGCAAGGTCGACGTGGCGATCCAGGTCGGCAGCAATTCGGGTGACACGGTGACGCTCTCGATCAAGGGCATCGACGGCACCAAGCTGACCGCGACGGCGCTCGACGTGACCGACGCCGCCAAGGCCGGCACGACGCTGACCAACGTCGACGCCGCGATCACGGCAGTGAACACGACCCGCGCCTCGCTGGGCGCCGGCCAGAGCCGCCTCGAGTCGGTGGTGAACAACCTGACCACCAACGTCACCAACCTGAGCGACGCGCGCAGCCGTATCGAGGACGCGGACTTCTCGTCCGAGACCGCGGCGCTCGCCAAGGCGCAGATCCTGAGCCAGGCCTCGACCGCGATGCTGGCCCAGGCCAACCAGAGCCAGCAGAACGTTCTCTCGCTTCTCCGGTAATCGCGTGCCGGTCGGGGTGTCACCCCCCTGACAGGCATCGCGGCCGGTCAACCCCTCGATGTAGGAGGGGGCGCACGGGGAGCCCCGGCGGTCCATGTGGCCGTCGGGGTTTTCCTTGCCCCGATGCAAACGGGATGGCTGGTAGCGCTACCACATATGCGTTAGGCTCGCTCCCAAACGAGAGTTGGGAGAGGTGCCAAAGTGAAGAAGAAGCTGTCGATCGCCCTTGCGTTGCTCGCGTCCGCCGCCTGGGCGCCGCAGGCCATGTCGCAGACGGCCGCGCCCGATGCGCCGGCGTCGCTGCACGACGCCTCGGCGACGCCCGAGCAGCGCGCCCGCGACCTCGTCGCACGCATGACGCTGGAGGAGAAGGCGCGCCAGCTCGGCCATACCGCGCCGGCGATCCCGCGGCTGGGCGTGCCCGCCTACAACTGGTGGAACGAGGGCCTGCACGGCGTCGCGCGCGCCGGCTTCGCGACGGTCTTCCCGCAGGCGATCGGCATGGCCGCGTCGTGGGACCAACCGCTGATGCACCAGGTCGCCGACACGATCGCCACCGAATTCCGCGCCAAGTTCGTCGACCGCCGCCATCCGGACGGGGGCAGCGACTTCTACCGCGGGCTCACCGTCTGGTCGCCCAACATCAACATCTTCCGCGATCCGCGCTGGGGCCGCGGGCAGGAGACCTATGGCGAGGACCCCTTCCTCACCGGCCATCTGGGGGTTTCCTTCATCACCGGCCTGCAGGGCAACGATCCCAAGTTCCTCAAGACGGTCGCCACCGCCAAGCATTTCGCGGTCCATTCGGGGCCCGAGAGCAACCGCCACCGCGAGGACGTCTATCCCTCGGCCTATGACCTCGAGGACACCTATCTCCCCGCGTTCCGCAATGCGGTGACCGAGGGCAAGGTCGCCTCGATCATGTGCGTGTACAACGCCGTCTATGGCGTGCCGGGCTGTGCGAGCCCGCTGCTGCTCGAACAAACTCTGCGCCAAGCCTGGGGCTTCAAAGGCTATGTCGTGTCCGACTGCGGCGCGGCGGCGAACATCTATCGCGAGGATTCGCTCCACTACGCCAAGACCGCGCCCCAAGGCGTGGCGCTGGGCTTCAAGGCGGGCATGGACCTGATCTGCGGCGACTATCGCAACAACATGACCACCGAGCCCGAGAACATCGTGACGGCGGTCAACACCGGGCTGCTGCCCCAGGCCGTGATCGACCGCTCGCTCCAGCGGCTGTTCGAGGCGCGCTTCCGCCTGGGCGTGTTCGATCCCCAGCTTCCCTTCGGGAACATCACTGCCAGGGACTATGACACGCCCGAGCACCGCGCGCTCTCGCGCAGCATGGCCGAGGCGTCGATGGTGCTGCTCAAGAACCAGGGCAATCTGCTGCCGATCAAGGGCGAGCCCAGGACGATTGCGGTGATCGGCCCCAATGCCGACAGCCACGATGCGCTGGTCGGCAATTATTACGGCACGCCGTCACAGCCGGTGACCGTGCTCGACGGCATCCGCGCACGCTATCCCAATTCGAAGATCCTCTATGCCCAGGGTACCGGGCTGGTCGGCCCCGCCGAGATGCCGGTGCCGGACAGCGTCTTCTGCGTCGATCCGGAGTGCAAGACGCCGGGGCTCAAGGTCGAGTTCTTCGACGGCCTCGAGCTCCAGGGCGCCGCGACCGAGACCAGCACCGTCCCCAACGCACGCTTCGAGTGGCGCGGCGACCGGGAGAGCTCGGCGCGCTGGACCGGCACTTTGGTCGCGCCCGAGACGGGCGAGTTCAACTTCCGCTTCGCCAGCGAGAATGGCTATCGCGTCTGGGTCGGCGACAAGCTGGTGGTCGACGAATGGGGCGTGGGCGACGCGCCCTCGACACTCTCGGGCAGCATCGCGCTCGAGAAGGGCCGCAAATATCCGATCCGGGTCGAGGGCTTCCAGCGCGGGGTGCGCAGCAAGCAGCAGCTCGTGTGGAGTCCGCCGAGCGCCAACGGCGACGACGCCGTCGAGGCGGCCAAGCAGGCCGATCTCGTCGTGTTCGTCGGCGGGCTTTCGGCGCGGATCGAAGGCGAGGAGATGAAGGTCAAGGCAGAGGGCTTCGCGGGCGGCGACCGCACCAGCCTGGATCTGCCCGCGCCCCAGCAGAAGCTGCTCGAGCGCGTCCATGCTACGGGCAAGCCGACCGTGCTGGTGCTGATGAACGGCAGCGCGCTCGCCGTGAACTGGGCCGATGCCAACGTGCCGGCGATCGTCGAGGCCTGGTATCCGGGCAGCGAGGGCGGCCATGCGGTCGCGCGGCTGCTCGCCGGTGACTTCAGCCCCGGCGGGCGCCTGCCGGTGACCTTCTACAAATCGGCCGACCAGCTTCCGGCGTTCAACGACTATTCGATGAAGAACCGGACCTACCGCTACTTCACCGGCGAGCCGCTCTACCCCTTCGGCCATGGGCTCAGCTACACGCACTTCGCCTATGCCGCGCCGCGATTCAGCAGCACGCGGGTGACGGCGAAGGGCAAGGTCAACGTCTCGGTGAACGTCACCAACGACGGCGCGGCGGACGGCGACGAAGTCGTCCAGCTCTATGTCGCGCATCCGGGGGTGACTCCGGCGCCGATCCGCGCGCTCCAGGGCTTCCAGCGCATCCACCTGAAGAAGGGCGAGACGCGCCGCGTCGAGTTCACCCTCGACAGCCGCGCGCTGAGCCTGGTCGACGACAAGGGCGTCCGCCGCGTCACGCCGGGCAAGGTGCAGCTATGGATCGGCGGCGGCCAGCCCGTCGCACGCTCCGGCCTGGCCCAGCCCTCGGGCGTCGCAGCCGAACTCGAGGTGACCGGGACCGCCGTGCTGCCCAAATAATCCCGCCGTCGCGTGGATTGACGGATAGGCGATCATGGCGCCGCCGGGGCACTCCCCCGGCGGCGCTGTGTTGTATGGTTACAACGCTTCCCGAATTAACGTGTCTGGCGATTTACAAAATGTTTCCGTGAAGGCATCCACGGAAACATTGGCGCGCGGGGCGAGGGACTGTGAGCGCTGGATTGGCCGTTCCGGCGGGAGCGGCAAAGGGAGGGTACTACACTAATGACGTTCTATACTCGTTCGACCGCGGCGCTTCTGCGACGCGGAGCGGCTCCGTTTGCACTCGCGCTGGGGCTGCTCGCCTCGCCGGCCTTCGCACAGGACACTGCTTCCCAGACTCCGGCCGGGCAGGATGCCCAGGCCAGCGACGAATCCCAGGCGATCGTCGTCACCGGCTCGCTCTTCCGCCGCACCGACACCGAGACTCCGTCGCCGGTCACCGTCCTCACGTCCGAGAACCTCGCCAACGCCGGCATTACCACCATGGCCGATGCGATCCGCTCGATCTCGGCCGACAGCGCCGGCTCGATCGGCACCGGTTTCCAGACTGGCTTCTCGGCCGGCGGCTCGGCCGTGTCGCTGCGCGGCCTCGGCGTCTCGTCGACGCTCGTTCTGATCGACGGGCTGCGCTCGACCAACTTTCCGATCAACGACGACGGGCACAATGCCTATACCGACCTCAACTCGATCCCGTTCAGCCTGGTCGATCGAGTCGAAGTGCTCAAGGACGGCGCCTCGTCGACCTATGGCGCCGATGCGATCGGCGGCGTGGTCAACCTGATCCTCAAGAAGCAGTTCAACGGCGTCGCCGGCACCTTCGAGGGCGGCGTCGCCGAGCAGGGCGATGCGGGCCATGTGCGCGGCGATCTCACCGTCGGTTTCGGCGACTATGACAACGCCGGCTGGAACTTTTACATCAACGGCGAATATCAGCGTGACGGCCGCGTCACGAGCCACAGCCGCGGCTTCCCGTACAACAACCGCGACCTGACCTCGATCGGCGGCAACGACGGCAACGCCGCCGACGGTTCGCTGACGACCAACGTGCCGACGGCCTATGTCGTGCGCGTCAACCAGACCGACCTCAACAACCCGCTGTCGGGCGGCACCACGCCCTTCGCGAGCGGCACCGGCTTCAGCAACTACACCGCGCTGGGCCTCGGCAACTGCTCGACCGGCACCTACACGCTCACCACCGGCGGCGCACGCGGCACGGGCTGCAAGTACAACCTCGAGGACATGTACAAGGAGCTCCAGCCGCTCCAGGAGCGCTATTCGGTCAACGGCAGACTGAGCATCCATGTTGCCGACAATGTCGAAGCCTATCTGACCGGCAGCTACAGCCGCAGCTACGTCAGCATCAACAGCATCCGCTCGGCGATCCGCAACACCCAGCCCTTCGGTGCCAACCCGCTGGTCGCGTCGAGCAACCCGGGCGTGGTTCTGCCCGTCTACATCTGCGCGTCGGGCAACAATTGCGCGACCGCTGCGGACCGGCGCCTCAACCCGAACAACCCCTATGCGGCATCCTTCACCAGCACCGACCCGGCCGCGGCGAACTACGCCGGTAACGGCGCCGCGCGCATCTACTACATGTTCGGCGACATCCCGGCGGGCAGCGACCGCGCCAACGAAGTCTATCGCTTCACCGGCGGCCTCACCGGCAGCTTCGAGGGGGGCTGGGACTGGCGGGTCGAGGGCGTCTATGCCCGCGACGAGCTCGAGATCACCCAGCACGGCCTGATCAACATCGCGGCGCTGCGCCAGGCGATCAACACGGGTTCGTACAATTTCGTGAACCCGGCGGCCAACAGCCAGGCGGTCCGCGACGCGCTCTCGCCCGACAAGACCACGCCGTCGCACTCGGAAATGTACGGCGTCGACGCCTCGGTCAGCAAGACGCTGTTCGCGCTTCCGGGCGGCCCGCTGCAGCTCGCGATCGGCGGCCAGATCCGCCACGAGATGCTGGAGAACAACAACCAGAACGCAGCGCTTGACACCTATGGTCTGACCACCGCGTCGGCCTTCGGTGCGCACACGGTTTCGGCGGCCTATTTCGAACTCGACGCGCCGATCCTCGACGTGCTCGATGTCAATGCCTCGGGCCGCTACGACCATTATTCGGAGGGCTTCAGCCACTTCTCGCCGAAGATCGGCGCGAAGTTCACTCCGATCAAGGAACTGGCGATCCGCGGCACCTATTCGCAGGGCTTCCGCGCGCCGACCTTTGCCGAATCGGGCCCGCGTAGCCAGTACGCCGGCTTCGTGACCACCACGCCGCCGTGCAACTTCCAGATCGCGCATGGCGGGGCTGCCAGCGGCACCGGCTGCACGAGCGGCGGCAATGCCTATAACCTGCCCTATTCGCTCGGCCGCGGCGTCGCGGGCAATCCGGACCTCGAGCCGGAGACCTCGCGCAGCTTCACCGCCGGCGCGATCTTCCAGCCGGTCAAGTGGCTGAGCTTCACTGCCGACTATTACAATGTGAAGAAGTCCAACCTGATCGTCTCGGGTCCGGACATCGGCAAGGCAGTCAGCGCCTATTTCGGCGCGGCGAACCTCGCTGCGGCGCAGGCGGCAGTGGCCGCGGTCGGCCCGGGCTATTCGGTCAACACGGTCGACGGCATCGATCCGCTCTTCCCGAACGCGCTGCCGCGCGTTCTGATCATCAACGTGCCCTATGTGAACGCCAATTACGCGATCACTTCGGGCATCGATCTGGCAGCGACCGCGGACCTGAACCTGGCGCCTGGCGTCAAGTTCACCAGCCGGATCGAGGCGACCCATGTCTTCCAGTACGACCTGCACGTCGCCAACGGCGTACAGAAGTACGCCGGCACCATGGGCCCGTACGACCTGTCGTCGGGCAACGGCACGCCGAGCTGGCGCGGCAACTGGCAGAACACGCTCGACTTCGGCGATTTCTCGATCAGCCTGACGACCTATTACGTCGGCAAGATCAAGGCAGTGTCGACCGATCAGCAGGCGGGCCCGAACTACACCACCGACTGCTCGGCCTCGCTTTACAAGGCGCCGAACGACGGCCCGGACTTCAACAAGTTCTGCTATGTCAACAGCTTCATCAGCAACGATCTGAATCTGACGATGCGGCCGAGCGATCGGTTCAGCTTCTTCTTCAACGTGAAGAACCTGCTCGACGCGCGCGCACCGGTGGCCCCGGCCGCCTATTCGAGCGCGCCGAACTTCCTGACGACCTGGCACTATTCGGGCCTGATCGGTCGCCAGTATCGCGCAGGCGCGAGCTTCCGCTTCTGATCACCAAAGTTGAGTGCTCCCTCGCACTCCACGGCGGCGGCCTTCCCTCGGGAAGGTCGCCGTTTTTTTGTTCAGCGCAGACGCCGCTGGAGCGCGCGCTTCAGCCGGGCATGGGCCGCCGCCTTGATCTGGCAGACGCGCGCAGCGCCGACGCCCAGCACCTGGCCGATCTCCTCGAGATTCAGTTCCTCGACATAATAGAGCTGCACCACCTGCGCCTCGCGCTGGGGCAGCTCGGCGATCGACGCCACCAGCGCCTGGCGGAGATTCGCCTCGGCAAGCTGCTCGAAGGCATCCGGCCCTTCGGCCATGAACCACGGCGATTCGTCCGAATAGCAATCGTCGATCGAATCGAAGCGCACGGCCTCGGCGCTGGCATATTCGGCGCGCAGCTTCTCGGGGGTGACCCCGAGCCGCTCCGACACTTCGTCGTCGCTCGGCGTACGGCCGAGGTTCGTGCTCAGCGCCGCTATCGCTTGCTGATAGGCCCGCCGCCGCCGCATGGCGCCTCGGGTGAGCGTCGCCTGCCGCCGCAGCTCGTCGATCATCGCGCCGCGCAGCCGCGTCGCGAGATACTGCTCGAAGCTCGCCTCGCCGCGATCCTCGAAGCCGTTTGCGGCCTCGATCAGCGCGACCATACCCACCTGAATCAGATCCTCGACCTCGACGAGCGTGCTCATCGACCCGTGGACGTGCCAGGCGATGCGGCGCACCAGCGGCAAATGGCTGCGCACCAGCGCCTCGACGTCGCGCGGGCTGGAGTCGGGGGCGTAGGTGAACGGGGATACCGCGAGCGAGGCCATGTGCTTCAGCTTCCTGGGGCTAAGGGCGTTCATGCGGCGAGCGCCTCGGGCGCGCCGATCACCGCGACGACTTCGACGGCCTTGTCCTCGGGCACTTCGAAGAAGCTCATCACGGGGGTGTCGGGAAGGACGGTCCTGACCAGCTTGCGGATCGCCACGCGGATCGCGGGCTGGACGACGAGCGCGAAGGGCTTGGCCTCGGCGATCATCGGCTGGGCGGCGCGCTGGAGCGCGTCGAGGATGCGCCGGCCGAGCTCGGGCTCGATCGTGTGACGGCGCGAGGGGTCCGAGCGCAGCGCCTGGCCGAGCAGCCCTTCGAGCTGCCCCTCCAGCGTCATCACGCGCAGCGGCTCGCGCACCCCGCACAGCCGCTGGATGATCAGCGGGCCGAGCTCGGGGCGGATAAGCTCGAGCAGTTCCTCGGCGTCGAGCGTCTTCTGCGCGGCCGAAGCGATCGCGGCTGCGATACGACGGAACTCCTTGAGCGGGACATTCTCGGCGAGCAGCCCGCGCAGCACCGCTGTGAGCGTAGTGAGCGGCACCGGCTGGGGGCAGAGCGCAGCGACCAGCGCGCCGGCGCGATCCTTGAGGCCGTCGAGCAGCGCCTGGACCTCATCGGGGCCGAGCAGGTCGGCAGCGTTCTGGAGCAGACACTGGTTGAGGTGCGTGGCGATCACCGTGCCGGGATCGACCACCAGATAGCCCGCCGCAGTCGCCGCGTCGCCGTCGCCGGCCGGGAGCCAGACCGCGTCGAGCCCGAAGGTCGGGTCCTTGGCGGCCTTGCCCGGAAGCCGCCCGACCACCTGCCCGGTGTCGATCGCGAGCACTTCGTCGGGCGAGACATGGTCTTCGCCCGCCACCACCCCGCCGATGACGATGCGATAAGTGAAGGGTGCGAGGTTGATGTCGTCGCGCACGCGCACCTGGGGCACGACGAAGCCGAGATCCTTGGAGAGCTGGCGGCGCACGCCGGTGATGCGGCCCATCAGCGGCCCGCCGCGGCGCTCGTCGACCAGCGGCACCAGGCCATAGCCGATGTCGAGCATCACCTGCAGGTTGTCGGTGACTTCCTCCCAGCCGATCCGCGAGAGATCGACCGGCTCGGCCGGCGGTGCCGGCGGCGGCGGGCGGTGCGCGATGCGGCGCAGCTTCCAGGCCGCGAAACCGGCCGCGCCGGCGGCGGGGAGTATGACGAGGTGCGGCATACCCGGCAGCACGCCGAGCAGCCCGAGGATGCCGGAGACCGGCGCCCAGGTCTTGTGGCTGCCGAACTGGCTGCCGATCTGGCCGGCGAGGTCGTGCGACGAGCTGACGCGGGTCACGATCGCGGCGGCGGCGATCGAGAGCAGCAACGCCGGGATCTGCGCCACCAGTGCGTCGCCCACCGCGAGCTGGATATAGGTCTGCGCCGCCTCGCCCAGCGACAGCCCGTGGCTCACCGGCCCCAGGATCAGTCCGCCGATGATGTTAATCGCGAGGATCAGCAGCCCGGCGACGGCATCCCCCTTCACGAACTTGGACGAGCCGTCCATCGCGCCGTGGAAATCGGCCTCGGTCGCCACTTCCACGCGGCGCGCCCGTGCTTCGTCGGGGGTGATCAGCCCGGCGTTCAGGTCAGCGTCGATCGCCATCTGCTTGCCCGGCAACGCATCGAGCGTGAAGCGCGCCGAAACCTCGGAGACGCGCCCCGCGCCCTTGGTCACCACGATCATGTTGATGATCACCAGGATCGCGAAAACGAGCAGGCCGACGACATAGTCGCCGCCGATCAGGAAGGTGCCGAACGCCTCGATGACATGCCCCGCCGCAGAGGTGCCCTCATGCCCCTGCCCCAGCACCACGCGGGTTGAGGCGACGTTGAGGCCGAGGCGGAACAGCGTCGCGAAAAGCAGCACGCTGGGGAAGGCCGAGAAGTCGAGCGGCTTCTGCGCATTGAGCGCCACCATCAGCACCGCGAGGCTGATCATGATGTTCATGATGAAGAAAGCGTCGAGCATCAGCGCCGGGATCGGCACCACCATCAGCGCGACGAGAAGCAGGATCGCACCCGGCAGCGCGAAGCCGCGGGCAGCCGGCGCGAAGCCGGAGGGAAGCGTCATTACGGTCACTCAGGCCCCCAGCTTGGCGAGCATCAGATAGGCGAGACGCGCGGTCTCGGGCGTGGGCCGCAGCGGGCTGACGCCGCCGGGCAGCGCTTCGGCGGCGGGGCGGCGCGAGGCCTGAAGCTGGGCGAGCGTGGTCTCGATCCAGTGGCGATCGCCACCCGCCGCGCCGTTGCCGAGCACGACTTCGGTGTCGTCGATGCTCTCGCCGAACAGGTCGAGCGCCTGGTCCATGCCGTCGAGCGTGTCGGACGCGCTGCCGTCGCCACCCACCGCCGCGGCACCCTTGTCGAGCTTGCCGGCAAAGCGGCTGTAGATCTCGGAAAGCGAGCGCGGCTGGCCGCCCTCGCCGAAGAAGACGCTGCGATTGGCGCGCGCGGCGGCCGGGAACAGGCTGGCGCCGCTGCGCCCCGGGTTCTCGGCCATTGCCGAAAGGAAGCGCGCCGCTCCCCCTTGGCCAAGGAAATGCGCCATATAGAGGTCGGTGCCGGTCGCCGGCCGGCCGAGCCGGTCCTCGAGCGCGGCCTTGTTGTCGGCGGCATGCTCGGCGGCCATCAGCGCGGCGGTGCCGGGGTCCTTGCGCATGTCGAGGATCGCTCGACGCGTGCCGGCGTCGCTCACGACGAAGCGGCCGCCGACGGTGCGCTGGATCGATTTCGCGGCCCAGCCGAGCCCGTGCTCGGCGCCATGATCCTTGATCACGCCGAGCCAGCTCTGTTCGACGAACTGGTAGAGGCCCGTCGCGCTCGAGCTGCTCGCGCGCGCATCGGCGCGCATGCCGCTCTCGACCTGCGCCTGACCGAGCAGATAATTGAAATCGATGCCGGTCTTGCGGCTCGCCGTGGCGATCGCCGTCTGGATGCTAGCCCTGGCGTTGACCGATGCTACGCTCATCGAATGCCGATCCGGTTGCCCATGATGCGGGCAGGATCAGCAAGGAGCGTGCCAATGTGCGCTCAGGCGAGCGCGTAGGTCCCCGGGCGATAGGCCGGCGCCGGCTGGCCGGAAAGAAGCTGCAGGCGGCGGCGAACATTTGCCGCCATCAGGTTCACATAGATGCGGCAGGTCTCGTTGAGCCGATAGGCCTCGGCCGCGAGCTCCTCGACTTCGGGCGAGGCGGGCTGACCCTCATATTGCGCGATCGCGTCGATCGCGACGAGCTTGGCCGCGGTCGCCGCCTCGAGCGCGGCGGAGTCGTTCGCCTTGAGCGCGGCGATCTCCGCATGGAGACCCTCGATCAGCGCGATCAGTGCATTCCGCCGGGTCATCGGCCGCTCCAATCCTGTTTCATCGCGAGCATGCGCTCGGCGATCGCTTGCGGAGAGACCGTGAAGCGGCCGGCACGGATAGCCGCGCGCAGCTCGACCACACGCGCGCCATCGACCGGCGCGCCGGAAGCCATGGCACCAGAGAATTCGGCGGCCATCGACTCCACGATCTTTTCGGGCCGGGCGACGGGCTGCACCGCCGCGACGGCGCCCGATGCACCCATAGGCACAGCACCGCGATCGACGACCGCGCCTGCCTTGATGCCGATGGGATCCACCATTGCCGCTATCCTGCCAATTTGCCTGCAATGCTTGAAACGGCCGGCCGGACGCACAGTTTAACGAAAAATTTCACTTCGCTCCCGGCAGCCTCGCCCGGCCGGGCTCGACTGCGATCGCCTGGAGCGGTGGCTGGCGATCATCGACCTTCACTGCGATCCGCGCGCCCGGCGCGGCATCGTTCATCGCCACGCCGTCGCGCGTGACCGAGAAGCCGGCGGAGCCCACCTCCACGGTCACTGGATCGCCACGGCGGATCACCGGCTCGGCCTTGACCACCGCGGGCGCGGGCGCGGCGGCCACCGGTGCTGGCTTGGGCTGTGGCACCGCAATGACCGGCACGAAGATGCGCCACGCCGGCGCCATACACCGCACCAGCACCGCGTCGTGCGCGGGGCTGCGCCATTCGAGCTGCGGCGCGGGGCAGCGCGCGAGGCGCAACCGCTTGTCGATCTCGGTACGCGCTCCACCCTCTTGGCCAATGTTCTTGCCGGTGAACTGGACGACGATCGTGTCGAGCGCGGCGGTCGGTTGGAATTCCTGCGCGGCGGCGGGCGCGGCGGCGAGTGCGAGTATCACCAACATCGGGGTCTCCCAGGAGATGCGGCGGCAAGCGGCGGTTGCCGGACGGCAAATCATTGCCGGCCTCCGTCGAAGCCGATCGTGAGCAGCGCGCGCGTGTGGCCGCGGCCGGTGGAAATCTGGATGCGCCCGGGCGCCACTGCGCCGGTACGGACAAGCAGCGCGGCGACCGCGCGCGCGCGGTCGGCGGCGAGGATCGCGGCGCTGCCAGTGGCGGCCTCGACATCGCCGCCGCCCTCCGCCTGACCCTGGACGACCAGGCGCGTGCGCGGGTCGCGCGCGACGCTGCGGGCCCAGGCGAGCGCGGTCGAAGCATCGGTGATCGCGGCGGACCCGGCGGTGAAACGCACTTCCGCCGCCGCCACCGGCATCTCCGCCGGCACCGGCTTCACGCCGAAGCCGGCGCGGAAGCTGGCGGCGAGCGTTCCGGGATCGACCTGGCTCGCCTGGAGAAAGACGAAGAAGCCCACCAGCAGCAGCGCGAGGTCGGCCAGCGTGGTCAGCCAAAGGGGGCGGGCAGGCGCGTCCAGGATGTCGGCGGGATTCATGCGGCGACCTCCCGCAGGCTGCGACGGCGCGGCGGCTCGATAGCTGCGAGCGCGACGAGCGGCGCGACCAGCCGGGCGCGCTCCTGCGCTTCGTGCCGGGCATGACGACGCAGCCGGGCGACGACCGGATAGGCGACGAGGCTGGCGAGCACCGCACCATAGAGCGTGGTGAGCAGCGCAACCGCCATCGCGCCGCCGATCGCCGCGGGATCGCGCATTGCCGTGAACATCTGGACGAGCCCGATCAGCGTGCCGATCATTCCCATCGCCGGGGCGAGCTCGGCGGCGCCCGCCCAGACCTCGGCGGCGGCGCGATGGCGTTCCGAGCGCGCCCGTAGCCGCTCGTCGAGCAGCGCGGCAATCGCATCGGGCGCGGCACCGTCGACGCATGCGGCGATGGCGGCGGCCATGTCCGGATCGGCGATCGTGGTGCGGTCGAGCGCGATCAGTCCGTGGCGCCGGGCGATCCGCGTCAGCGCCGCAGCCTGGTCGAGCAGGGGCGCGGCGTCGAACGGGCGGCGCACGAGGACGCGCAGCGCCGAGACGCCGCGGATCAGGTCGGCGAAGGGCGTGCGCAGCACCACCCCCGCCGCGGTCCCCCCGCCGACGATGGCGAGCGCGACAGGATCGAGGAAGGGCGCGAGCCCCGGGAATGCATTCAGGTCCATGCGCCTGCGAACTGCAAGGCGCGGGCCAGTTGCGAGTGAGAGAGTTTGTTCACGCAAAGGCGCAAAGGCGCGAAGGGGTCCGTCGCCGCGGCAGCGGCAGGAATCCTCGATAGACGCGATCAAGGCCGCTGGCGCGGCGGGCAGGCTTCTTTGCGCCTTTGCGCCTTTGCGTGAACAGATCCTTCTCCCCTTACTTGTGCGCGATCCCGACCCCCCGGCACCCGATTGCCGCCACCGGCAAGATCTTGCCGCCGACATAGCCTCGACAGTTGCGCTCCGCCTCCCCGGCCGAATTGGCACGGCCATTGCAAGATCACCCGCGAACCTTTGTGCGGGAGACTGGCACGATGTCCGACGACAGCCTTTTCGGCGTTCACGGCGCAGCGCTCGCGGTGCGTTCGCAGCGCATGGGGATGCTCGCGTCGAACATCGCGAACGCCTCGACCCCCGGCTACAAGGCGAAGGACATCGACTTCCGCGCCGCGCTGGCCGGAGTCGAGGCGCAGGGTAACGCGGGCATCGACGCCGCGACGCTCTATCGCGTGCCGCTGCAGCCGAGCCAGGACGGCAACACCGTCGAGCTCGCCACCGAGCAGACCGCATTCGCTGAGAACGCCGTCGCCTATCAGACGACGCTCGCGTTCCTGAACGGCCGCATCTCCACCATCACCCGCGCGCTCAGGGGAGAATGACGATGGGCGACCAGCCGCTTTCGATCTTCCAGGTCTCGGGCCGCGCGATGAGCGCGCAGCTCGTGCGCATGAACACCACGGCCTCCAACCTCGCCAACGCCGGCACGGTCGCCTCCAGCGCCCAGGCCGCCTATCGCACGATCAAGCCGGTGTTCCGCACCGCGTTCGACGATGCGAGCGGCATGGCGACGGTGGACGTCGAGCAGGTCGTCTCCGCCGGCGCCGAGCCGACCAAGCGCCACGATCCGGGCAATCCGCTCGCCGATGCCGACGGCAATGTCTGGGAGAGCACGGTCGACGAGACCCGCGAGCTCGTCGACATGCTCGAGGCCTCGCGCACCTACCAGAACAACGTCGAAGTGATGCAGACCGCCAAGTCGCTGATCGTCGACACCCTCAAGCTGGGACGCTGACGATGAGCTTCGACTCCACCATGGCCAATCTGGGCATCCCCCGCACCGGCGCGACGACGCCAGGCATGGGCGGCACGCTCAACAACACCGACACGTCGCAGCTCGGCCGCACCGACATGGACCAGTCGGACTTCCTGACGCTGATGACGGCGCAGCTGAAGAACCAGGATCCGTTCGCGCCCGTCGACAACACCCAGATGGTCGCCCAGATGGCGCAATTCTCGTCGCTCTCGGGCATCAGCGAGATGAACACGACACTGAAGGCGATCTCGGAGCGGCTCGGCACCGGCTCGCTGAACGATGCGCTCGGCTACGTCGGCAAGACGGTGCTGGTCGAGGGCTCGACGGCGTTCCCGCGCACCACCGGCGGTCTAGCCGGCGCAGTGAGCCTCCCCGACGACGCGACCAATGTCGCGGTCACCATCTCGAAGCCGGACGGCACCACGCTGCGCACCATCGAGCTCGGCGCGCAGGCCGAAGGCGCGGTCGCCTGGGATTGGGACGGCACTACCGACAGCGGCGATCCCGCCGGCGACGGGCCGTTCACGGTCAAGGTCACCGCCAGCAACGGCAGCGGCATGGTCAAGGCCGCGCCGCTCGTCTGGGCACCGGTCTCCACCGTCTCGATGGGCGCCGACGGCCAGCCTTCGCTCGCTCTGCCTGGCATCGGCCAGGTTCCCCTTTCCGCCGTCTGGCAAGTCGGCTGATCCTCCAAGGAGTACCCAGAAATGTCCTTCTTCACTTCGCTTTCGGGCCTCCAGGCGGCCCAGACCGACATGTCGACGATCTCGCACAATCTCGCGAACGTGCAGACCAACGGCTTCAAGAAGAGCCAGACCCAGTTCGCGGACGTGATCGCGTCGACCGCCAATTCGAACCCGACCCAGATGGTCGGCTCGGGCGTCGTCGTGAAGGCAGTGCGTCAACAGTTCGGCCAGGGCGGCTTCACCCAGAGCTCGTCGGCGCTCGATGTCGCCATCTCGGGCGACGGCTTCTTCATCGTCAAGGGCGACGAGAAGAGCGGCAACGGCGTCGCCTTCACGCGCAACGGCAGCTTCCAGGTGAATGCCGATCGCTACGTCACCGACGCGCAGGGCAACAAGCTGCAGGTCTATCCGGTCGACGGCTCGGGCGCAGTAGTCGCGACCGGCCTTTCCTCGACCGTCAGCCTGCGCCTGCCGCAGACCAGCGGCACGCCCGAGGAGACCGAGAACGTCAAGCTCGGCCTCAACCTCAACGCCGGCTCGCCGATCCCCGCCGATGCAGCGCGCTTCGACGACGAGGAATATCAGTTCGATCGCTTCGATCCGGGTACCTATAACCAGTCGGTCCAGACGACGATCTATGACGCGAACGGCAATGCGCTGACGCTCACCAACTATTTCGTCCGCGAGACCAAGCCGACCAACGACGACGCGAGCAGCACCTGGCGGGTCTATTCCTTCGTCGGCGACCAGCAGCTCAACGCCGGCAGCGATCCCGACACGATCCAGCAGATCGAGCTCACTTTCGACGGCACCGGCAAGCTCTCCTCGCCCGCCGCGCCGGTGACCTTCATGGGCTTCCTCGCGCCGGGCGCGACGTCGGAGCAGGTGGTCAAGCTCGACTTCAGCAGCGGTACCACGCAGGTGAGCTCGCCGTTCAGCCTCAACGCGACCTCGCAGGACGGCTCGCCGGTCGGCCAGATCGAAGGCGTGACCATCGCCGACGACGGCACCGTCAACGCCAGCTTCTCGAACGGCGACACCCAGGCGCTGGGCAAGGTGGTGCTCGCCAGCTTCGCCAACAACGGCGGCCTGCGCCAGCTCGGCAACTCGACCTGGGCGGCAACCGGCTTCTCGGGGGACGCGCGGCTCGGCGAGCCCGGCACCAACGGCTTCGGCGGGCTGATGTCGGGCGCGATCGAGCGCTCGAACGTCGACATCACCGAGGAGCTGGTGGCGCTGATCGCGGCGCAGCGCAACTTCCAGGCGAATGCCAAGGCGCTCGATACCGCGAGCCAGATGTCCCAGACCATCTTCAACATCCGCAGCTGACGCAGGGCTGAGGGGACAGGCAGATGGACCGGCTCGTCTACACCGCGCTCTCGGGGCTGCGCAGCCAGGCGGCGGCGCAGGCGACGATCGCGAACAACATCGCGAACGCCTCGACGACCGGCTTCCGCGCCGAGCGCACGAGCTTCGATCGGCTGGTGCTGCAGGGCTCGGGCTTCGAGACGCGGCAGCTCTCGGCCGAGGAAGTCGACGACTTCGACCGGACCGCGGGCACGATCGTGCAGACCGCGCGCCCGCTCGACATCGCCGCCACCGGCGACGCCTGGATCGCGGTCCAGGCCGCCGACGGCAGCGAGGCCTATACGAGGCGCGGCGATTTGTCGGTCGCGCCCTCGGGCGTGTTGGAAACCGGCGACGGTTTCCCGGTGATGGGGTCGGGGGGCCCCATCACCGTGCCTCCCTATCAGTCGATCGCGATTGCGGCCGACGGGACGATCTCGATCGTTCCGCCGGGCGGCGACCCCAACCAGCCGCAGGTGCTCGACCGGATCAAGCTGGCGAGCCCGGAGGGCAGCAGCACCGCCAAGGGGCTCGACAATCTGCTCCATGTGAAGGGCGGCGGCGCGCTGCCCGGCGATCTCGATGCGAAGGTCCAGACGGGCGCGCTCGAGCAGTCGAACGTCAATCTCACCCAGGCGCTGGTCGACATGATCGAGAACCAGCGCAGCTACGAGGTCCAGGCCAATCTTCTCAAGGAAGCCAAGACCATGGACGAGAGCGGCGCATCGCTGATGCGCATGCCCGCTTAACGAAGGGATTTAGACTATGGGTTCCTCGGCAATGCACATCGCGCGCACCGGGCTCGACGCCCAGGACATGCGCATGCGGGTGATCTCGAACAACCTCGCCAACGTGAACACGACCGCGTTCAAGCGCGATCGCGCGTCGTTCCAGACGCTCGCCTATCAGGTGGTCACCGCGCCGGGTGCTGCGAGCACCGCGGAGACCAAATACGCCACTGGGCTCAACCTCGGCACCGGCGTCCGCATCCAGGGCACCACGCGCGTGGAGACGCAGGGCAGCTTCCAGAACACGGGCAATTCGCTCGACCTGGCATTGGACGGCGACGGCTATTTCCAGGTCCAGCTGCCGGGCGGCCAGCTCGGCTATACCCGCGCGGGCAATTTCTCGCGTTCGGCCGAGGGCATGCTGGTGACCAGCGAGGGCTATCAGGTGATGCCGGGCATCACGGTTCCCGAGGGCACGGTGGGGATCACCATCGGCAACGACGGCACCGTCTCCGCCCAGCTCGCCGGCCAGACCGAGCTCAGCCAGCTCGGCCAGATCCAGGTCGCGAGCTTCCCCAATCCGGCGGGGCTCCAGGCGACCGGCGACAATTACCTGATCGAGACCTCCGCCAGCGGCGCCGCCAATCTCGGTGCGGCGGGCGAGGGCGGTCGGGCCAAGATCCGCCAGGGCGCACTCGAATCCTCGAACGTCAACGTGGTCGAGGAGCTGGTCGACATGATCGAGACGCAGCGCGCGTACGAGGTCAATTCGAAGATGATCTCGGCGAGCGACGAGATGCTCAAATATGTCAATCAGAACATCTGAGGCAGGGACGATGAAGGCTCTCACCGGCATCGCCGCCGCAGCGCTCGTCGTTTCGGCGACGCCCGTGCATGCGCAGTTCCTCGGGCTGGGCAAGAAGAAGTCCAAGGAGGATTTCTCCGCGACGCTTCCCGCCCCGCCGCCTGCACAGGCGTCCGCCAATGGCAGCATCTTCCAGGCGTCGGACGGCTATGCCGCGCTCTACGAGGGCGCGCGCGCCCGCCGCGTCGGCGATCCACTGACGATCGTACTGGTCGAGCGCACCAGCGCGTCCAAGTCGGCGAGCTCGAAGCTCGACAGCGCCGGGGGCTTCGGCCTCACCCCGCCGAGCGCTGGCCCGCTTTCGTTCGATCCCAACACCACCAAGGCGAGCGGGACGCGCAACTTCAACGGCACCGGCACCGCCGACCAAGCGAATGCGCTCTCGGGCGAAATCAGCGTGACGGTGGCCGCGGTCTATCCCAACGGCACGATGCTCGTGCAGGGCCAAAAGCGCGTGACGCTCAATCGCGGCGACGAGTTCGTCCAGATCAAGGGGATCGTGCGCCCGGCGGATATCGACGCCAACAATCGCGTGCCCTCCACGCGCGTCGCCGATGCCCGCATCGCATACACCGGCAAGGGCGACGTCGCCCGCGCCAGCCGCCAAGGCTGGCTGAGCCGCTTCTTCCAGATGCTAAGCCCCTTCTGAGCGGAGCCGAGCCATGATCCGTTGCATCCTCGCCCTGATCGCCGCCACGCTGGCACTTGCCCCCGCGCAGGCGCAGCGCGTCAAGGACCTGGGCGGCTTCCAGGGAATCCGCACCAACCAGCTCACTGGCTATGGCGTGGTGGTCGGCCTGCCCGGCACCGGCGACGACAATCTCGAATATACCGTCCAGTCGATGAAGGGCGTCGCCTCGCGCTTCGGCCTCCAGCTTCCGGCCGGCGTGTCGCCGGGGCTCAAGAACGCCGCAGTGGTGATGGTCACGGCCGAGCTGCCGCCCTTCGCCAAGCCAGGCCAGAAGCTCGACATCACCGTCTCGTCGCTCGGCAAGGCCAAGTCCCTACGCGGCGGCACGCTGATCCTCACCCCGCTTCAGGGCGCCGACGGCCAGATCTACGCGATGGCGCAGGGCAATCTCGCGGTGGGCGGGCTGGGCGCGGACGGAGCCGACGGCTCGCGGATCGTGGTCAACATCCCCTCGGCGGGTCGCATCCCCGAAGGCGCGACGGTCGAGCGTACGGTGGACACCGGCTTCGATCGCGCGCCCTTCCTCACCTTCAATCTCGCCCGCGCCGACTTCACCACGGCGCAGCGCGTGCAGGACGCGATCAACACGCGCTTCGGCACCGGCCGGGCCCGCGCGATCGACGGCGTATCGATCGCAGTTTCGGCTCCGGCAGGCGCCGATGTGCGCGCCGAGCTGATCGCCGACATCGAGAATCTCACGGTCGAGGCCGCCGATGCGCCCGCGCGCGTGATCATCAATGCGCGCACCGGCACGGTGGTGATCAATTCGGCGGTGCGCGTAAGCCCCGCCGCGGTCACCCACGGCAAGCTCACCGTCCGCATCGACGAGCAGCAGCGCGTCGTCCAACCAGCGCCGTTCAGCAAGGGCGAGACCGCGATAGAGCGCGACAGCAGCGTCGATGTCGACGAGGAGAAGCGCCCGATGTTCATGGTCGAGCCCGGTCCGCGGCTCGCCGATGTGGTCAAGGCAGTAAACGCGATCGGCGCCTCGCCGGCCGACCTGGTGGCGATCCTCGAAGCACTCAAGGAGGCTGGGGCGCTCAAGGCGGAGCTGATCGTCCTGTGAGCGCGATCCTCGCCCCCCTTTCGAGCAGCGGCGGCGCGTCGGCCGACACGTCGCGGCTCGCCTCGCGCGAGAATCTCGACGCCGCCGGCCAGCGCTTTGAGGCGATCTTCGTCGGCATGATGCTCAAGTCGATGCGCGCGGCGAAGCTCGGCGACGGGCTGTTCGAGAGCAAGGCGCTCGACCAATTCCGCGACATGCAGGACCAGCAGCTGGCACAGAGCATGGCGGCGCACGCGCCGATTGGCATCGGCAAGGCGATGACCGAGTTCCTCGCCAAGGCGGCACCGCTGCGCGACGCGCCGGCCGCTCCGGCGCCGACTGACGGAGGCACCCAATGAGCGACATGCTGTCGATCGCGGCTTCGGGGCTGCGCGCCTATCAGACGGCGCTGACCACCGTCTCGGAGAATGTCGCCAACGCCGGCACCGCCGGCTATGCGCGCCGCACCACCAATGTGCGCGAAGTCATCGCCCCCGCGACGATGCACGGGTGGCCGACCGGGCTGGGCGTCACCGTCAACGGCGTGTCGCGCGCGGGCGATCTGCACCGCAGCGCCGAGGTCCGCACCGCCACTGCCGATCTCGCACGCAGCCAGACCGGCGTCACCTGGCTCCAGCGGATCGAGGAATCGCTTTCGCAGAACAAGCTCTCCGACAAGCTGACCGCCTTCTTCGCCTCGGCCAAGGCCGTCGCCGCGGATCCGTCGAGCCAGCCGCCGCGCGCAGCGATGCTGGAAGCCGCGTCGAGCGCCGCCGCGGCCTTCTCGGCGACGGGATCGGCGTTGGCGAGCGCGCTGGGCGACCTCGATGGCTCGGCCGGACAGCAGATCGGGCAGCTCAATGCGCTCGCCGCCTCGCTCGCGCAGGTGAACAGCGGGCTCGGCCGTGCGATGCCCGGCAGCAGCGGCGCCGCCGCGCTGGCCGACGAGCGCGACCGGCTGCTTGAGGCGATGAGCGGGATCACCGATCTCGACGTGACGCTCGATACTTCGGGCCGCGCGCTCGTCCGCGCCGGCGGCGCTTCGGGGCCGATCCTCGTTCAAGGCGTCGACGCCGGCCGGGTCGGCTATTCGCGCAACGACGAAGGCGCCGTCGCCTTCACGCTGAGCCTCGGCTTCGAGACCACCAGCTTCACGCCCAACGGCGGCGCGCTGGCGGGGCTGGGCGAATCCGCCCAGCGGATCGCCGGCGCCGCAACTCAGATCGCCGCGCTCGCGCAGAGCTTCGCCGAAGGTGTCAACGCGGTCCAGGCCGCGGGTCGCGACCTCGACGGCAATCCCGGCGCCCCAATGTTCGCGATCGGCGACCCCGCCTCGCAGCTCAGCCTCGCGCTCGCCGACCCGCGCGGGATCGCCGCCGCCGCGCCCGCCGCAGGCACGCGCGACGCCAGCAACCTCGCCGGACTCGACACGCTGCGCACCACCGCCAGGCTGGAAGAGGGGGTGGGCAATCTCACCGCCTCCAACGGAACCGCGCTGTCGGCGCGGCAGTCGGTGGTCGATGCCCAGACCGCGATCCGCGACAGCGCGGTCTCGGCGCGCGATTCGATCGCCGGCGTCAATGTCGACGAGGAGGCCGTCGACCTCCTCCGCTTCCAGCAGGCCTATCAGGCGTCGAGCCGCGTGATCCAGATCGCGCGCGAGACGCTCCAGTCCATCCTCGACATCCGCTGAGGACGCCCATGCGCATCGCCACTTCGCACCTGTTCGACCGGCCCGCCTCCCTGATGGCGCGGCTCAATACCGAGGCCAATGCAGCGCAGACGCGCATCGCCACCGGCAAGAAGCTGCTCGCGCCTTCGGACGACGCCACCTCGTACCTGCGCCTCCAGGGCCTCCAGCGCGCCACGACCTACGACAGCGCCTATTCGGCCAACATCACCATGGCGCAGGGCGTGCTCGCGCAGAGCGATTCGGCACTGGAGGGCGTCGAGACCCAGCTCCAGCGCGCGCTCGAGCTCGCCACCAACGCCGCGAACGGCACGCTGACCGACAGCAGCCGAGCCGCGATCGGCAAGGAGCTCGAGGCGATCCGCGACGAGCTGTTCGCGCTCGCCAACAGCAAGGACGTGCGCGGCCAGCCCTTGTTCGGTGGCGCGAGCGGCGACGCCGCTTTCGTCCGCAACGCCGACGGCTCGATTGGCTATGCCGGCATCGGCACTCCCTCTCCCATACCCGTGGCGGACGGCGATGCGGTGCAGGTGACGGTGCCGGGGAATCAGGCTTTCGCCAGCGGCGCGACCGACATGTTCGCCGTCCTCGGCGACCTCGTCACGGCGCTCGCCGGGCCAGGTGCCCAGACAGCTGCATCGAGCGCGCTCGCCGGCATCGACGGCGCGCTCGACAGCGTGACGCTTGCCCGCGCCTCGATCGGCGCCCGCTCGGCGCGGCTCGAGCTCGACGCGGCGCGCATCGCCGACGCCGGCGAAACCCGCGAGGAAGTCCGTTCTTCGATCGAGGACACCGATGTCGCGGCCGAAGTCACTACGCTGCAGAAGACGCTGACGATCCTGCAGGCGACGCAGGCGAGCTTCACCAAGCTCTCCGGCCTTTCGCTCTTCGACTATCTCCGCTGACGTCCGCGCGACGTTAACCATCAATTCCGCTCAAGGTCGCGCCTTCGCGGCCGTTTACCAAGGCAAAGGCCGAATACCGGCCCCAGGGGGATCTCAGGCGCAATGTTTCCGCTGATCGGCTTTATCGTCCTGATCGCCATGGTCTTCGGTGGCTTCGTCTTCACCGGCGGCGCGCTGGGGCCCGTGCTGCACGCGCTGCCCCACGAGATGCTCATCATCGGCGGCGCTGCCGTCGGCGCGCTGATCATCGGTAATTCGATGCACGAGTTGAAGGCACTCGGCAGCGGGTTCATGAAGGTGGTGAAGGGGCCCAAATACAAGAAGCAGGACTATCTCGACACGATCTTCCTCGTCTCGAAGCTGATGAAGATGCTGCGCACCGACGGGCCGATTGCGCTCGAGCCGCATGTCGAGGATCCCTCGTCCAGCCTGATCTTCGCCGAATATCCGCGCCTGCTCGCCGACAAGACTTTGGTCGCGCTGATCGCCGATACCCTTCGCCTCGTGGTCGTCTCCTCGGGTACGCTCGACGTCCATGCGGTGGAGGAGGTGATGGACAATGCGATCCGCACGCACCACCACGAAGTCCAGGGTCCGCAGACCACGCTGCAGAGCCTGTCCGACGCGCTCCCGGCGCTCGGCATCGTCGCGGCGGTGCTCGGGGTGGTGAAGACGATGGGGTCGATCGACAAGCCGCCGGCGATCCTGGGCGGGATGATCGGCTCGGCGCTGGTCGGTACCTTCCTCGGCGTGCTGCTCGCCTATGGCATCGTCGGCCCGCTCGCCACGCGGCTCAAGCAGGTGATCGAGGCGGATGCGGCGATCTACCACACGGTCAAGCAGATCATCATCGCCTCGCTCCACGGCCATCCCCAGCCGCTGGTGATCGAGGCGGCGCGCTCGGGCATCGCCCACAGCAACCAGCCTGCCTTCGCCGAGGTCTTCGACGGCTTGAGGGGCCGCTGACGCCATGGCGGCACGCGCCCCGCACGGAGCGAATCAGCCTCCGAAGGTCATCGTGAAGAAGGTCTTCGTAAAGGAGCACGACGCGCACCACGGCGGCGCGTGGAAGGTCGCCTATGCCGATTTCGTGACGGCGATGATGGCCTTCTTCCTGCTGCTCTGGCTGCTCGGCGCGACCACCGAGAAGCAGCGCAAGGCGCTCGCCGACTATTTCGCGCCGACGCTGGTTGAGCTTCGCCAGAACAGCGCCGGATCGAACGGGCTGCTCGGCGGCGAATCGCTCAACGCCAAGGAGAATTACCCCAACAAGGCCGCGCAGACCGGTACGCGCTCGCTCACCGTCCCCGCGATTGGTCCCGGCGGCGAGGAGGTCGGCACCGGCGAGAAGGGAAGCCTCAAGGAGCAGCGCGCCCTGACCGAGGAGGACCGCCGCAATTTCGACGAGACGGTGCGGCGAATCCAGGCGCGGATGCGGGCGCGGCCGTCGCTCGCCAAGCTCGGCAAGCACGTCCGCTTCGTCCCGACGCGCGACGGCATGCGGATCGACCTGCTCGACGACGCCAATTATTCGATGTTCGACCTGGGGACGACTGCGCTGGTCCCCGACGCGAGCGCCCTGATCGGCACGATCGCCGAATCGATCGAGCCGCTCGAGAACCCGATCATGATCCGCGGCCACACCGACAGCCTGGGCTATGGCAATCCGCTCGACATGAACAACTGGATGCTGTCGAGCGGTCGTGCGGAAGCGACGCGCCGGCGCCTTGCGACCGGCGGCGTCGGAGAGGTGCGCTTCGAGCGGATCGAGGGCGTGGCCGATCGCGAGCCGCTGATCGTCCAGACCCCCACCGACCCGCGCAATCGCCGCGTCTCGATCACGCTGCTCTATCGCCGCATCCTCGATCAGGACGGCACGCGGCGGACCCCGGTGCGGATCGCCGCGCGCTGAGCGATCAGTAGAACTGCTTGCGGAAGCTCAGCCGCACCAGCCGCCCGAGCGGGTCCATCAGATTGGGCGCATAGGCCGTCGGCGTCTCGCCATTGATGTCCGTCACGCGCTGGTGCGCATCGAAGACATTGTCCACGCGCAGGCTGACGCGGCTGCCGCGGAACCACGGATGCTTGGCAACCAGGTCGAGCTGCTGGCTCAGGTCCACCTGCGCGGCGAGGTTGAACTTGGCGAGGCTGTGGAAACGCAGCCGGTCGGTGCTGCCGAGCGCGCCAGTCGCGACCTGGGTGGCGCTCTGCCAATTGCCGTTGAGCTGCAGGCGATAGCCGTCGCGCTGCACCGAGCTCCTCAGCTCGATCTGATGGGCCGATGTGCCGCCGGACCGCCCGCGCCCGGAGCCGTCCAGATAATCGAGCACGGGCAAGCCTGGGCGGATGACGTCCAGGTCCTTGAGCACCCAAGTGTGCGACAGGCCGAGACGGATGCCGTTGTTCCCGCCGCCGCCGAAGCCACCGCGGCCGCCACCGCCGCCCCCGCGACCGAAGCCGCCCCCGCCGCCGCCCGGACCGAAGCGCCGCGCGCCCTGCTCGCCGCCCGCTTCCGGAGGCTGCGCCGGGCGACCTTCCTGTCCCTGGTTCTGGCTTTGTTGCCCTTGACCCTGGCCCTGCGGCCCCTGTCCGCGCGCGGGTCCGCGCTGATTGTCACCGAACAGCGTCGATTGCTGGCCGAGCCGGCGGAACTGCTCCATCTGCGCGGCGACTTCGGGCGGCAGCGGCTGACCCGTACGCTGCGCCTCCTGGCGGGCGGTACGGAAAGCTGTCATCCGCTCGCGCATCCGCTGCGCCGCCGGCGAGCCGATCGGCAGCCAAAGGTTGAAGCCCCATTTGACCTGCTCGTGGTCTTGGCGATCGAAGTTGATGGCCCGATAGTCGACGCTCAGCAGCCGGCCCGAGGCATCGCGCACGAAGCGATCGGGGAAGGCAGCCTCGACCTCGGCGGTCGGACCGGGGAATTCGCCGCTGGCGTTGCGATAGCGCTGGTTCGTATATTCGGCCTGGATGTCCAGCGTGCTCTTGCTCCCGATCGTCGGGCGGATGTTCAGCGCGGCGCTGAACACATGCCGATCGTCGGCACGCAGCAACGGGTTGCCGCCGGTGATCCGCGTGATGTCGACGCTTTCATTGCGCACATAATCGAAGATCCGCACATTGGGCGTGGTCACCACCGGGTCGGCGAGCTGCCCGGGGTTCGGCGCCCGCCCGTCCACGTCCCAGCGCAGCCGCGTCTGGATCCACGGAATCGGGCTCCAGCGCAGGCCGTAGCTGGAACTGGTCAGCCGTCCGAAATCGGAGAATTGCTCGACTTCGAAATTGGTGTTGAGCGAAAGATCGCCGATCGCGCTGAGCACGTCGTAACGCCGGCTGGTGATCGGCAGGTCGATGCTGCCGCGGACGCTGCCGCTGTCGCGCGAGATATCGCCGTGCGTAGCGATACCGTTTCGCAGCGAGTTGCTCGTCTTGTCGATGGTCGTCCCCGCGACGCGCAGGGTCGCGCGCACCTTGCCGGCGGGTAGCGAGAACAGCGGGCCAGTGGTGAGCATGTTCACGCGACCGGTGCCCGTGCGCGAGTTCGCCTGGTCTTCGGGCCGGCGCCGCAGCAGGTCGAGCGTCAGGGGCGTGAAGGGATTGAACGCGGGATCGCCCACATCGAGCAGGCTCTGCATCGGACTGGCATCGATACCGCGCTCGGTGGTCGAATGCCGAGTCTCGACGCGATAGGTGCCTTCGAACGACCAGTTCCAGCTGCTCGCCCAGGGCGTGCCTTCGCCGTTCAGGTTGAGCCCGCCCTCGGCGTTCCGCGCGCTGCTCGCACTGGTGAGCGGCCCCAGCGCATCGAAGTAGCGCAGCACGCGCACGTCGTTGGCGAAGGGCGAATAAGGGTTGTCGGGCCTGACCAGCAGCGTGGCGCTGGGGAGCCCCTGCAGCGAATAATTCTCGCTGCCGTCGAGCTGCACGCTCAGCGTTGCGCGGACCTTGTCCGAAAGCGGCCGGGCATAGGAACCGTTGATCTGCAGCCGCTTCTGCGGCCCGACCAAAGTGCGATAAGGCGTGATGTCGGTGACGTTGGCCTGGTTGGCGCCGGCCACGAAATCGGCGAGCGTCGGCACGCCGCCTGCCGCAACGGCATCGGGGATGCCCGCCACGGTCACCGGCCCGCCGGCGGCCGCGCTCAGTGCCGGGTCGATTTCGGCACCGCCAACACCCGCGACATTGCCGATCAGGTCGAACTGCGACGCCCCTGCGCGCGAGACGCCGCGCTCGCTTTCGAGGATTCCGGTCGACTGGTCATATTCAACGCCGAACGTGATCCGTTCGTCACGCCGGATCACCGTCACATCGGCTTCGCCATTGGCACCGGCATTGCCGCCTGCGGTAGGGGTGCGCCCCTCCACCTCGGCGGTCAGGCTGGCGTAACGCCGGCGCAGGACGAAGTTGATCACCTTCTGGGTGGCCGAATAGCCATATTGGAGCGCGGCTTCCTCCGGCAGGATATCGATCCGCTGGATCGCCTCGGGCGGCAGCGTGCCGATCTCGCGCATGCTCGACCGGCGGCCGCTCAGCAGAACAACGGGCTGTTCGTCGCCCCGGCCGGAGCCGCTGCCGAGCTGGCTCGAGAGCTCGGTCATCAGCTCAGTGATGTTGGAGGCGCCGTAGGAGCGGATCTCGGCCGGTCCGAGCTGCTGCTCGGGCTTCACGTCGCCGGGGACGGCGCCTTCGACCTGCCCGCTGACGACGATTTCATCGCCTGCCGCCTCGGGGTCCCCTGAATCAGCCGGGGGCTGGTCCTGCGGACCAGGAGCCGGAGCCGCGGGCACCGCCTGGTCCTGCGCCCAGGCCGTTGCCGGCATCGCCCCAACCATCAGGCCCGCGAGCGCGCATCCCCATTTCATCCACCTGTACTCCCTGCACATTTTCATGTTGCACGGGACGGGCCCGTGCATCCTGCGGCGCTACAAGCGACTTGTCGCAGAATTGTGCCAAGGGAGCGAAAAAATGGCGCTCCCGCCGGGAGCGCTTGTTTCACTGGTGCGGTCGAGAAGACTCGAACTTCCACGGCCTTTCGGCCACAACGACCTCAACGTTGCGCGTCTACCAGTTCCGCCACGACCGCACGTGAAACTCCGCCGGAGGGTCCCGGCGTCTGGTAAGGCGCGGCCCCTAGCAAAGCGTTTTGCGGCTGGCAAGCGCCAAGGCGCGGCTTTCGAAAATCGTTTCGCGACCTTAGGGTCCGCGCCCGATGCGCCCCTCTCCCGCCCTTTCCGCCGAGATGCGGCGCATCCTGGCACTGGCGTGGCCGGTGGTGCTCACCAGCCTCAACTGGACGATCCTGCACGTCACCGACGTGGCAGTCGTCGGGCTGGCGGGCACCGGCGAAGCGGCGGCGCTGGGGGCGAGCCGATCGGTGACCTTCCCGGGGATCGTCATGGGGCTCGGCGCGCTCTCGGGCGTGCTCGTCCATGTCGCGCGCGCCGACGGTGCGGGCGACCTGCGCGGTACGGGCCGCGTGCTCCACCAGGGGTTGGCACTTGCACTTGCGCTGGGACTGGTGAGCGGGCTCGCGCTCTATTGTTTCGCCGCGCCGATGCTGCTCGCGCTCGGCGTTGCGCCGGAGACGACGCCACATGCCGCGCGGGTGGTGCAGGTGATGGCCCTCGCCTATCCATTCCAGCTGCTCATCGTGGCGGCGAGCTTCTTCCTCGAAGGCGTCAGCCGGCCGCGGCGCGTGACGATCGTCAATCTCGCCATCCTGCCGGTCAACGCGCTGCTCGCCTGGGCACTGGCGACCGGGCAGCTCGGGCTGCCAGCATTCGGGGCAGTGGGCGCGGCGGCGGCGACTACGATCGCCTCGGCATTGGGGGCGATCGGGATGATCGGCGCCGCCTGGACGCTGCCGCGCGCCCGCGAGCGCGGAGTCCACGAGCTGCGCGCGCTGGTCAGTATCGATTCGGTCCACGGCGCCGGGCGGCTCGCCGCCTTCGGGCTGGTGCCGGCGATCGCCTCCGGGCTCGAGCTGGTCGGATTCTCGATCCTGATCGCGCTTTCGACGCGACTGGGAGAGACGACCGCGCACGCCTTCCAGATCGTCTTCTCGATCCACAATGTCACGTTCGCGGTGGCGCTGGGGCTGGGATCGGCGGCCGGCGTGCGCGCGGGCAACGCCGTCGGCGAGGGAGTGCCGCACCAGGCGGCCGGTCGCGCGGCGATCGCGGCGGTGCTTGCCGCCGCGGCGACCGGGCTGCTCGCGCTCCTGCTGCTGTTGGTGCCCGCGCCCTTCGTCGGCGTCTTCCCCGCTACGGCCGCCGTTCATGCGATGGCCTTCGCGATGCTCGCGATCTGGGCGCCGTTCATCCTGTTCGACGGGGTGCAGGTGGTGTTCGTCTATGCGCTGCGCTCGCTAGGTGACCAGGTGGCGGCGGGGATCAACGGCATCATCGCCTTTTTCGCGATCACCGGCGGGCTGGGCGTGCTGCTCGTCCATTGGGGGCTGGGGCCCAGGGCGCTGGTCATCGCCTCAGGGCTCGGCATGGTCGCGGCCGCGCTGCTCAACGGCGCACGGCTGGCGCGGGTCAGCTCCCGATTTCGCTCGCGAAGCTGAGCTGCACCACCTTGGCGTTGGCGGGCATGTCGACCTTGGCGCCGTCGAAGTCGATCGCGCTCTTGGGCCCAAGGCTGCGCGCCTGCGGGGTGATCCGCCAGCTGTAGACGAGCTGGTCGCTGTCGTCGCGCAGCTCGACCCGGATGTCGGGGACGTGCTGCGCCGCGCCGGTCGGGTTCAGCACCTTGCCCGAGATCGCCAGCACTTCGCTGCCGTTGGGCATGGCGCGCAGCTCGACATTCTTGTCGGTGAAGAGCAGCGGCGTATCGACCTCGGCGCCGAGGCCGAGCCCGAGTTGCGCGGCCCAGCCCGGTGCCCCGGTGTAGAGGATCGCGCCGGCGCCGAGCAGCATAGACACGCCCGCGACCACCGCGGCAGCGGTCCAACGCCGCGCCGGATTGCGCCGCGGCTTGAAGGGCGGCTGCGGCGCGAAGGGGTCATAGCCGGCATTGGCCGGACCGGCCGAGCGCGGGCCGGGCGAGGCGGAGATATCGTCATAGACGCGCGGGGCGGCCGGCGCGGCGGCAGCCGGCGCCGCGTCGATGCGCGTCTCTGCGGGCTCGGGTGCGCGTGCTGCCGGTGCCGCCACGGGGACCGGCTCGGCCAGGACGGACTCGGGCGCGGCGCGCGTCGTGAGGTCGAGCAGCGCGGGTGCCTGGAACCAGCTATGCTTGCAGCTTGCGCATCGCACGGTTCGCCCGTCGGGGCCGATTGCGGTGTCGGGTACGATGTACCGGGTCCGGCACTGGCTACATTCCAGGATCATCTGACGTCTCGCGGGAGCCGGCTTGCCCACTGGCCGGCCTGCCCGATTCTAGCGTTAACGAATCGGCACAGCAAGAGGCGCGACTCGTGGATTCACCTAGGATTCTTGCATGATTCGCGCACGCGCTTGAGCGCGCCCCTCGGCTGTGCGATGCGGGTCCGGGGAAGCAGCGAGCAGTCAGCGCCGGCGAATGGCCAATATCGTCCAATTCGAGAATGTCGGGCTGCGCTATGGCACCGGTCCGGAGACGCTCTCCGACGTGAGCTTCACGCTGAAGAGCGGCGCATTTTATTTCCTCACCGGCCCCTCGGGCGCGGGCAAGACCTCGCTGCTCAAGCTCCTCTATCTCGCCCAGCGGCCGACGCGCGGCGCCATCCGGCTGTTCGGCGAGGACGCCGGCACGCTGCCGCGCACGCGCTTGCCGGGCTTCCGCCGGCGGATCGGCGTGGTGTTTCAGGACTTCCGGCTCGTCCCGCACCTCTCGGCCTATGACAATATCGCGCTGCCCCTGCGCGTCGCCGGCGTGTCCGAGAGCGACATCGAGGCACCGGTGCTCGAGATGCTCGCCTGGGTGGGGCTCGCCGACCGCGGCAGGGCCAAGCCGCCGACGCTGTCGGGCGGCGAGCAGCAGCGCATCGCGATCGCGCGCGCAGTGATCGGCCGGCCCGAGATATTGGTCGCCGACGAGCCCACCGGCAACGTCGATCCCAACATGGCCGAGCGGCTGCTGCATCTGTTCGAATCGCTCAACCGGCTGGGCACCACCGTGGTGGTCGCGACGCACGACTTCCATCTGCTCAGCCGCATCCCCAACGCACACATGATGCGGCTCGAAAAGGGGCAGCTCAACGATCCCACCGGATCGCTGCGCAACCCGCCGGGGCAGCAATGAGGCTGCGGCTCACGCCCAACGGCACCGACCGCCGGCTGCTCGACGAGAGCCGGCGCACGCGCGCGATGACCTGGATCATGGCGATCATGGTGTTCCTCACCGTGCTCGCCGCCGCGCTGGGGCTCGGCATGTTCGCCGCCACTGCGCAGCTCGACCGTCAGCTCGCCGGGCGGCTGACCGTGCAGGTGGTCGAGGCCGATGCGGGGCTGCGCGACCGCCAGGCGGCAGCGCTGCTCGCCGAGCTGCCGCGCCTGTCCGGCGTGACGCGGGCGAAGGAAGTCGATCGCGGCAGGCTGGCCGAGCTGCTCCGGCCGTGGCTCGGCGACGCGGGGCTCGACGCCGACCTGCCGATGCCCGCGATGATCGACGTCGAGGTCGCGGGCGACCGGGTCGCCGCAGTCGAACAGGCCGTGCAGCGCGTCGCACCCGGCGCCCGCGTCGATCGCCATGCCCAATGGCTGTCGCCGGTGCGCAGCTTCATGACCACGATGAGCTGGCTCGCGGTCGGCCTGATGCTGCTGATCGCAGGCGCAACCGGCGCTGTCGTGCTGCTCGCAGCGCGATCGGGGCTGGACACGCACCGCGACACGATCGAAGTGCTGCACATGCTCGGCTCGACCGATGTCCAGATGGCGCGGCTTTTCCAGCGCCGCATTGCGTTCGACACGCTGATCGGCGGCCTCGTCGGCACGGCGGCGGCGTTTGCGGTCGCGTGGCTGCTGGAGGCGCGGATGGGCGCGCTGGGATCCGAGCTGCTCGGTGCCGTGGCGCTGACGCGGCAGGACTGGCTGCTGCTCCTGCTCGTACCGCTCGGCTTCGCGCTGCTCGCCACGCTCGCCGCGCGCATCGCGGTGCTGCGCGCCCTGAGCAAGACGCTGTGATCCGCGCGATCCTGCTCCTGTTCGGCGGCCTGGTGGCGCTGGTCGTGGCTTGGGCGGCGGGCTACGGCATCTTCCTGATGTCGCTCGGCGACCCGCTCGAGGCGCGCAAGACCGACGCGATCGTGGTGCTGACCGGCGGCCCCGGCCGGATCGGACGCGGGCTCGACGCGCTGCGCGCCGGCGATGCCAGGCGGATGCTGGTGAGCGGCGTCGATCCCAGCGTGAAGCCGCACGAGCTCGCGGCGCAGTTCAAGCGCGACGCGCGCTTGTTCGACTGCTGCATCGACCTGGGTCACGAGGCTGTCGACACGCGCTCCAACGCCGACGAGACCGCGCATTGGGTGCGCGCGCACGGCTACAAATCGGTGCGGCTGGTGACCACCGACTGGCATATGCCGCGCGCACGGATGGAGCTGGCGCATGCGCTCGACGGCGATGTCGAAGTGATCGGCGACGCCGTGCGCAGCCCGCCTGGCACCCCGGGCAAGCGCGTGCTGCTGCGCGAGTACAACAAATATCTCGTCCGCCGCTTCGCGCTGTGGACCGGCGCGGGCTGAGATGGACCGGCTGCGTACTCTATTATTCGCGACTGCCTTCTACGGGCTGTCGGTGCCGATCGTGCTGCTCGCGCCCGTCGCGGCGCTGTTCGGCCAGCGCGCCTTCCGCCGCTGGGTGGTGTTCTGGACGCAATACCACGCCTGGTGCGCGCGCTACCTCGCCGGAATCCGCCTCCTCGTCGAAGGCGCGCCACTGGCGACCCCGGCGCTCTATGCCGCCAAGCACCAGAGCTTCTTCGAGACGTTCGAGCTGGTCCGCATGCTCGGTGCACCGGTGGTGGTGATGCGGCAGGAATTCGCCCGCATCCCGGTCTGGGGCTGGGCAGCGCGGCGCTACGGCGTGATCGTGATCGACCGCGACGCCGCCGCATCGGCGCTGCGCCAGATGATGCGCGAAGCGAAGGCCGCGAGCGCGGAAGGGCGTTCGGTGATCCTCTTCCCCGAAGGCACTCGCACGCGGCAGGGGGAAGCGCCCGCGTTGCGCGCAGGCCTTGCCGGCCTCTACCGCGCGATCGGCCTGCCGGTAGTGCCCGTGGCGCTCGACAGCGCGAAGGTCTGGCCAAAAAAGGGCCCGATGCACCCCGGTGTCGTGACGTTCCGTTTCGGCGAACCGATTCCGGCAGGCCTCAAGCGCGACGAAGTCGAGGCGCGCGTCCACCGCGAGATCAACGCGCTCAATCCGAACGAATAGCGCTATTCGTGCGCGCGGCCGAAGTCGGGGCGGGCATCGTCCTGGCCCTGGTCGATGATCGAGCGGCGCACCGCGCGGGTACGGGTGAACAGCTCGAACAGCTCGTCGCCCTTGCCCCAGCGGATCGCGCGCTGGAGCGCCGTCAAATCCTCCGAGAAGCGCTGGAGCATGTCGAGCACCGCCTCGCGATTGGCGAGGAACACGTCGCGCCACATCGTCGGGTCCGACGCCGCGATGCGCGTGAAGTCGCGGAAACCGCCCGCGGAGAATTTGATCACTTCGGACTGAGTGACTTCCTCGAGGTCCGACGCAGTGCCGACGATCGTATAGGCGATCAGGTGCGGCAAATGGCTGGTGACGGCGAGCACGCGATCGTGGTGATCGGGCGCCATCGTCTCGAGCTCGGCGCCCAATCGCCGCCAGAACTCGGCGACTCGCTCCACCGCCAGCGGATCGGTGCCTTCGGGCGGAGTGAGGATGCACCAGCGGTGGTGGAAGAGTGTCGCGAAGCCAGCCTCGGGACCGCTGTTCTCGGTGCCAGCGACGGGGTGCGCGGGCACGAAGGTGGCGTTCGGCAGCGCCGCACGAACGGCCTCGAGCACGCTTTCCTTGCACGAGCCGACGTCGGTCAGGATCGCGTCGGCGGGCAGGTCGGCGGCGATCTCGGCGGCGGCCTGGCCCATCGCGCCGACCGGCACGCAGAGCACGACGAGGTCGGCGTCGATCACGGCAGTGCCGGCGATGTCGGCAATATCATCGCACAGGTCGATCCGCCGCGCGGTCTCGCGCACCTCTGGGCTCGCGTCATAGCCGGTGACGCGGACGCTCGGCATGTGCTGTCGGACGCCGTGCGCGATCGACGAGCCGATCAGGCCCAGGCCGATGACGGTGACGCGAGCAAAGGGCAGCATCGTCAGGCGCCCACGATCCGGCGCAGCGCCTCGACCATGCCGCGGACTTCCTCCTCGGTGCCGATGGTGATGCGCAGCCCGTGCGGCAGCCCCTGGCCGGGCAGCCAGCGGACGATGTATCCGGCGTCCATCAGAGCCTTGTACGCCGTCTCGGCATTCACTTCGCCTTCAAACAGGACGAGCTGGAAATTGGCCTTGGACGGGACGGCGCGCAGACCCTTGTTGCCCATCGCGTTGATCTGATCGGCGAACCAGCTCCGCCACTGGCGATTGTGCTGGTAGCTGTGCTCGACGAAATCCTTGTCGCCCAGCGCGGCGATCGCGGCCTTCTGCGCGGCCGTCGAGAAGTTGAAGGGCGCACGGATACGGTGCATCGCGTCGATCAACGCGGGCGCGCCATAGCCCCAGCCGACGCGCTCCGAAGCGAGGCCGTAGATCTTCGAGAAGGTGCGCGTGACCAGCACATTGGGCTGGGTGCGCGCCAGTTCGAGCCCGCCGTCATCATCCTCGGGATCGAGATATTCGGTATAGGCCTGGTCGAGCACGAGCAGCACGTGCTTCGGCAGCCCGGCGTGGAGCCGCGCGATCTCGGCGCGGGTGCTGTAGGTGCCGGTGGGGTTGTTCGGATTGGCGACGAACACCACGCGCGTCCGCTCGGTGACGCAGGCGAGGATCGCGTCCACGTCGGTCGCATAATCCTTGTCGGGCGCGACCACCGGCGTGGCGCCGGTACGCCGCGCCGCAATGTCGTACACTGCGAAGCCGAAGCGGACGTAAATCACTTCGTCGCCCACACCAGAGAAGGCGCCGGCGGCGAGGTGGAGCACTTCGTCCGAGCCGGTGCCGTAGATGATCCGCTCGGACTCGATGCCGTAATGCGCCCCGATCGCGGCGCGCAGCTCGGCGGCGGCGGCATCGGGATAGCGCTCGAGGCTGGTCGCCGCCTCGAGAAAAGCCTCGCGGGCGACCTGGGGCGTGCCGAAGGGATTCTCGTTCGACGAGAGCTTGGAGACCTTGCGGCCGTCGTCGGTCGTCGATCGGCCCGGCACATAGGGCGCGATGCCCAGGATCCAGGGCTTGGGAGCGGGTGCGGTCATGCCGGGCGGATTGGCGGAACGGCGCGCACATGGCAAGTGTAGCCGGGCAGAGGGAGAGAGACATGCGGGGGACGAGTCTCATCTGGCGCGCGCTGGCCACGGCGCGCATGCGCAACCTGATCGAAGCGGGCGAGGCGCCGCCGGTTCCCGCGCCGCCCGGTGCCACGCGGCGCGCATTGCTCAAGGGTATCGTCGCAGCGGGAGGCGCATCGGTGCTGCCGCAGCCGGCCCACGCCCATGCAGGGGGAAGGGTGGCGATCGTCGGTGGCGGAATCGCCGGGCTGAGCGCGCTTCACCATCTGCGCGAGGCGGGTGTCGACGCGCATCTCTACGAGGCGCGGCCGCGGCTGGGCGGACGGATGTTCACGCATCGGCCGGCCGAGGGTCCGGCCTTCGAAGTCGGCGGGCAGCTCGTCAACACCGACCACAAGGACATGCACGCGCTGTGCAGTCACTTCGGCGTCGGGCTGGTCGACCGCAAGAAGGACCCGCACCGGACGCTGGTGCTCGCGAACGGCGACCGGCTGAGCGAGGATGTGCTCGCCGAGGGGCTGCGCGCCATCGCCGCGCAGATCGGCCGCGACGCCGACCGGCTCGACCGCGACTATGCCCGCGTCGCGCCCGAGCTCGATCGTCTGTCGATGGCCGCCTATCTCGACAGGTACCGCGCGCTGATGCCGGCGCCCTGGGTCCGGCATCTGCTCGAGACGACGAGCCGCACCGAATATGGCGTCGAGCCGGACCGGGCCTCGGCGATCGAGCTGGTGTTCAACCTGCCGACCGTCGACGGCAAGCGCGTCGAAATCCTCGGCGAATCGGACGAGCGCTTCGTGATCGAGGGCGGCAGCAGCGCGCTGATCGACGCGGTCGGCACTGCCTATCGCGACCGGATCACGCCCGACAAAAGGCTGCTCCGCATCGCGCGCTCGGCAGCGGGCGTGCGGCTCCACTTCCTCGACGGCTCCAGCGTCGATGCCGAAACCGTGATCGTCGCCGTCCCCGCGCCGCTGACGCGGCAGATCGACTTCGCGCTGCCGCTGCCCGCGATCTGGCGCGGCTTCATCGCCGAGATGGCGCTCGGCCGGAACGAGAAGGTCCAGATGGCGACGAGCGACCGCCCCTGGACCGCGCCGATGGGGGTGGGCGGCGAGCTGTGGCAGGCCGATCCGCGCACGCGCTGGTCGCTCGGCTGGGACGGCAGCGTCCATCTGCCTGGGCGAGCCGACCCGGCATGGACCTGGTTCCTAGGCGGCGATGGCGTCATGGCGGCCGAAGACGAGGCGCCGCGCGATCTGGCGCTCCGCTTCGCCCGCAGCGCCGAGGCGGCGATCCCCGGGCTCGGCGCCACCGCCACCGGCCCCTTCGCGCGGACCAACTGGCATGCGCAGGCGCTGACGCTGGGCGCCTATGTCAACTACGCGCCCGGCCAGCTCACGCGCTTCGGCCACCTGCTTTGGAGCGAGTCCGACGATCCCGCCGAGCGCCAATCGGCGCGCGCCGGCCGGGTCCTGTTCGCGGGCGAGCATCTCTCCGACGCCTTCCCCGGCTATATGAACGGCGGCGCACAGACCGGCCGAATGGCGGCGGAGGCGATCACGGGGAAGGTGGTCCGTGCTCGGGCAGCATGATCCTGGCCGTCATCCCCGCCAGGGCGCGCCCCAGAGTCGCAAGCGGCATTCTTTGCGATTCCTGGGTCCCCGCCTTCGCGGGGATGACGGGCAGGGATGGCGGTGGCGATGACGAGCGGAGACGCGATGCCGGCATTGCCAGCGCGAGGCTCACCCCCTAACCAGCGCCCATGCTCGACGACGCGCGCTTCGGTCTTGCCCGCAGGGTCACGCTGCCGGGGCCGCTCAGGCTCGACGGCGGCGCGCTGCTGTCGCCGGTCGACGTGGCCTATGAGACATACGGCACGCTCGCGCCCGACGGCGGCAACGCGATCCTCGTCTGCCACGCGCTGACCGGCGACCAGCATCTCGCCTCGACGCATCCGGTGACCGGCAAGCCCGGCTGGTGGACGCGGATGGTAGGACCCGGCAAGCCGATCGACACCGACCGCTACCTGGTGATCTGCGCCAATGTGCTGGGCAGCTGTCTCGGCTCCTCGGGGCCCGCGACGGTCAACCCGGCTACCGGCAAGCCCTGGGCGATGAGCTTTCCGGTCATCACGATCCGCGACATGGTCCGCGCCCAGGCGATGCTGCTCGACCATCTGGGCATCACGAAGCTGTTCGCCGTGGTCGGCGGATCGATGGGCGGCATGCAGGCGCTGAGCTGGGCGGCGACCTTTCCCGAACGCGTCGCTTCGGCGATCGTCATCGCGTCCGCCGCGCGGCACTCCGCACAGAACATCGCCTTCCACGAAGTCGGACGCCAGGCGATCATGGCCGATCCTAAGTGGCGCAGCGGCGACTATTATGCCGACAACGATCCGCCCGCCGCAGGGCTGGCGGTGGCGCGGATGGCGGCGCACATCACTTATCTCTCCGAGGCCGGACTGACCGCCAAATTCGGCCGGCGGCTGCAGGCGCGTGAGGCCAAGACCTTCGGCTTCGACGCCGATTTCCAGGTCGAGAGCTACCTCCGGCACCAAGGCATCGCCTTCGTCGAGCGGTTCGACGCCAACTCCTATCTCTACATCACCCGCGCGCTCGACTATTTCGATCTCGCCGAGGAGCATGGCGGCACGCTCGCCAATGCCTTCAAGGGCCGCGACACGCGCTTCTGCCTGGTGAGCTTCGACACCGACTGGCTTTATCCGACCAGCGAATCGCGCAGCATCGTCCATGCGCTCAACGCCGCGGGCGCGCCGGCGAGCTTCGTCGAACTTTCATCGCCCTTCGGTCACGACGCCTTCCTGCTCGAGAGCCCCGAGCTCGACCGAGTGATCACCGGCTTCCTCCGTGCGGGAGAAGAGTCCTGAGCTACCACATCTCCTTCGACCCTGCAGAGCTGGACGTCGAACTCATCCACGCCTTTCTGAGCGGCAGCTATTGGTCCCCGGGGATCCCGCGCCACACCGTCGAGCGCGCGATTGCCCATTCGCTGTGCGTCGGGGCCTATGCCAAGGACGAGGAGGGCAAGAACGAGCAAGTCGCGTTCGCGCGCGTGATCACCGACCGCGCGACCTTCGCCTATCTCGCCGACGTGTTCGTGCTGCCGGCGCATCGCGGCCAGGGCGTCGCGCGGCAGATGCTCGAGGCGCTGCAGGCGCATCCCGAGCTGCAGGGGTTGCGGCGCTGGGCGCTGTTCACCCGCGACATGCAGCCGCTCTATGCCAAACTCGGCTGGGAGCCCTATCCGCACCCCGACCGGTTGATGGTGCGCGAGGACGCGGAGGTCTACAGCCGGTGAGCCTTCGCCCCGACCTCGCGATCATCGCCGCCAACGTACAGCCGCTCACCCGCGTACTCGACGTGGGGTGCGGCGACGGCGCGCTGATGGCGGCGCTGCGCGACCGGCGCGGCTGCGACGCGCGCGGGCTCGAGCTCGATCCGGCCGATGTCGCCGCGGCGATGGCGAGGGGGCTGTCGGTGGTGCAGGGCGATGCCGATACCGATCTCGCCGACTATCCCGATGCGAGCTTCGACTATGCGATCCTGAGCCAGACGCTCCAGACGACGCGGCGGCCCGATTGGGTGCTCGACCAGCTGCTCCGCATCGGGCGGCGCGCCTTCGTCTCCTTCCCGAACTTCGCGCATTGGCGGGTGCGCGCCTCGCTGCTGTTCGGCGGGCGGATGCCGGTGACGCGGCTGCTGCCGGTCGAATGGTATGCGACGCCGAACATCCACCACGTCACCGTCGACGATTTCCGCGCCTTCGTGCGCGGCCGGGGGATCGTCGTCGAGGATTGCTGGTTCCTCTCGGGAGACAGCCGCACGGGCTCGGCGATGGCCAACCTCTTCGCCGAGCATGCGGTGTTCCTGCTGAGGAAGGACTGATGACCGAACGCAGCGTCACGCGCCTCCATCCCGCGCTTCGCGACGACATCGGCGATCTGGTAACGCGGCGGCCGGTGCCGGGGCCGGCCATCGACCATCTCGGCGCCTTTCTCTTCCTCAACCACCACGGCCCGCAGACCTATCCGCCGGGCAATCGCGGGCTGCCCTTCGGCCCGCATCCGCACCGCGGCTTCGAGACGGTGACCTTCATCCTGGAGGGCGAGCTGGCGCATACGGACTCCGCCGGCCATGAGAGCATCATCCGCGCCGGCGGCGTGCAGTGGATGACCGCGGGAAGCGGGCTGATCCACGCCGAGGTTTCGCCCGAGGCGTTCAAGCGCAGCGGCGGCGACCTCGAGATCCTCCAGCTCTGGCTGAACCTGCCTGCCCGGCTCAAGATGTGCCCGCCCCGCTACACCGGCCTACAGGCCGATGCGATTCCGGCGATCCGCGGCGAAGGCGCGACGCTGCACCTGATCTCGGGCGAATGGCAGGGAAGCCGCGGGCCGGTCGAGTCGCTGACGCACACCTTCCTGAGCTGGGTCGAGGCGGAGCCGGGCGCACACATCGCGTTCGACGGGCTCGGCGGGCGCGACGTGTTCCTCTATGCCGCGCGCGGCGGCTTCGAAGTGGCGGGGACGACGGTCCCGCAGTTCCACCTCGCCGAGCTGGGCCCGGGCGACACGCTGGCGGTGGCGGCGTCGGAACCTGCGCTGTTCCTCTTCGGCCATGCCGAGCCGATCGACGAGCCGGTCGTCGCGCACGGCCCCTTCGTGATGAACAGCGTCGAGGAGATCCGCCAGGCGTTCGTCGACTATCAGGCGGGCCGCTTCGGCACGGCGGAGATCGTCGCGGGCTAGACCCGGTCGCCCCAGTTGACGGTGACGCGCGTGCCCTGGGCGACGGGCTCGACCACGACCATCAGGCTGCGCTGCGATTCCTCGCCGGCCGAATAGCTCTTGTCGGTCGCCAGCCGCTGGGCGAGGCCCGAGGCATTGGCCTGAGCGCGCGACCAGCCGAGCACTTCGCGCGGAGAAGCCTCCGTCAGATAGACGATCGACCCGCTGACGTGGCGCTGGCCGCGGCCGTCCTCGCTCGCCACGCAGGTGGTAATGCGCGCGTCATGATAGACGGGGACGAAATCGGGCTTGTTGCTGCAGTCGATCGCCGCCGCGACCGCCGCCGACTTGCCCTTGGCGGCCGCCTCGGCAACGTTCTGCGCGACCGGATCGCGGACATCGTCGCTCGACACGCCGCCGCCGCCGCATGCGCCGAGCAGCAGTCCCGCCCCCAGCGCTGCCGCGAGGCTCCGCATCAGAACGGCACGTCGTCGTCGAGGTCGTCGGGGAAGCCGCCGCCGAAGCTGCCGCCACCGCCCGCACCGGCGCCACCAGCACCGCCCGAGCGCGCGCCGGCGCCGCTGTTATAGGTACCACCGCCGCGGCTCGACGACTGGCCGGAGAATTCGTCGCCGCCGCCCCAATCGTCGCTGCCGCCGCTGCTGCGCCCGCCGCCGCCCTGGCCCGGCGCGCCGTCGAGCATCGTCAGCACCGAGTTGAAGCCCTGGAGCACGATCTCGGTCGAATAGCGGTCGTTGCCCTGCTGGTCCTGCCACTTGCGGGTGGTCAGCGCGCCTTCGATATAGACCTTGCTGCCCTTGCGCAGAAAGCGCTCGGCGACGTTGGCGAGGCCTTCGTTGAAGACCTTGACCGTGTGCCACTCGGTCTTTTCCTTGCGCTCGCCGGAATTGCGGTCCTTCCAGCTCTCCGACGTGGCGATGCGCAGCTCGACCACCTTGCCGCCATTCTGGAACGAACGCGATTCGGGGTCCCGGCCGAGATTGCCGACCAGAATCACCTTGTTCACCGAACCCGCCATCGAAAACCGCTCCTAAAGCCCCAGAGCGACTGCGCTCCAGTATGTGATACCTGCTGCGATGTAGGCCAGCGCGAACAAATAGCCAACCATGAAGGCGGGCCATTTCCAGCCGTTGGTCTCGCGCCGGGTCACGGCGATCGTCGAGATGCACTGCGGCGCGAAGACGAACCACATCAGGAAGGCGAGCGCCGTCGGCAGCGTCCAGCGCGCGCGCAGATTCTCGCGGATCGTCGCGTCGCCGTGCGCATCCTCGGGATTGTCGACCGCATAGACGGTGCCGATCGCCGCCACCGCGGCCTCGCGCGCCGCCATGGCGGGGAGGAGCGCGAGCGAAATGTCGTGGTTGAAGCCGATCGGGCGGACGACGACCTCGATCCCGCTCGCGATGCGGCCGGCGATCGAATATTCGCTCTGCCGCGCGCCCTCGGGCGCCTGGGGGAAGCTCGCGAGCAGCCAGAGGATCGCGACGGTCGCGGCGATGGTGGTGCCGGCGCGCTTGAGGAAGATCTCGGCGCGCTGCCACAGCCCCAGGCCGATGTCGCGTAGCCGGGGCAGCTGGTACTTCGGCATCTCCATCATGAAGCCCGAGGTCGCGCCGCGGGTGACGGTGCGGCGAAGCACCAGCGCGACGGCGAAGGCGCCCGCGATGCCGAGCAGATAGAGGGCGAACAGCACCAGCCCCTGCAGCCCGATGCCGGGAAACACCGTGCGGTTCGGGATCATCGCGCCGATGATGATGGTGTAGACCGGCAGCCGCGCCGAGCAGGTCATCAACGGCGCGATCAGGATCGTGGTGAGCCGGTCCTTCTCGTCGGCGATGGTGCGCGTCGCCATGATACCGGGCACCGCGCAGGCGAAGCTCGACAGCAGCGGGATGAAGGCGCGGCCCGAAAGTCCGACGCTCGCCATCACCCGGTCCATCAGGAAAGCGGCGCGGACCATATAGCCCGAGGCCTCGAGCACGAGGATGAAGGCGAACAGGATCAGGATCTGCGGCAGGAACACCACCACCGCGCCGACGCCGGCAATCAGCCCCTGGACGATGAAATCGTGGACGAAGCCCGCGGGCAGCAGCGCGCCGATCGCCTCGGCGAGCCACGCCATGCCGTCCTGGATCCAGCCCATTGGCGCCTCGGCCCAGGCGAAGACCGACTGGAACATGACGAAGAGCAGCCCGAGCAGCAGCACCGGGCCGGCGACCGGGTGGAGCGCGACGGCGTCGAAGCGGTGCGTCCAGCGGCGCGCGGCGGTCTCGGATACGGTCACCGCCGTGGCGATCTGGCGCGCGCGGCGCTGGAGCGTGACGATGTCGTGCTGCACGCCCGAACCCGCGCGCACCTTGTGGATGCCCCGCACGACGTCGCCGAGCGCATCCTTGAGCGCATCGAGCCCGCGGCGGCGCACCGCGACGGTGGGGACCACCGGCACGCCGAGCTCGCGCGACAGCGCCTCGGCGTCGAGCACCAACCCGTCGCGCTCGGCGAGGTCGACCATGTTGAGCGCGACCACCAGGGGCAAACCGAGTGCGATCAGCTGGAGGGTGAAGCGCAGGTGATTGTCGAGGTTCGACGCGTCGACCACCACGACGATCGCGTCGGGCAGCCGCTCGCCTTCCTGCCGACCCACGAGCACGTCGCGCGTGACCTGCTCGTCGGGGCTCGAGGGATCGAGGCTGTAGGTACCGGGCAGGTCGAGCAGTTCGATCGGCCGCCCGTCGGGAAGCGCGAACCGGCCCGAATGGCGCTCGACCGTCACGCCCGGATAATTGCCGACCTTCTGGCGCGCGCCGGTGAGCGCGTTGAACAGCGCGCTCTTGCCGGCATTGGGGTTGCCGACCAGCGCAACCAGCGGGGCCTGGTTCATCGCCCGGCGTTCGGCGAGACGTGAATCGCGGCCGCGACATGGCGGCGCAGCGCCACGGTCATGCGGCCGATCCGGCAGGCGACGGGGCCGCCGAAGATGCCCGAGCGGTGGAGCAGCTCGACCTCCACGCCTTCGTCCAGCCCCAGCTCGCGCAGGCGGCGCGCCTCGGGCTCGGACAGCACATGCCAATCGACGGCAGTGACCCTCGCCGGATGCTGACGGGGGATTCGGGCGAGCCGGACGGGGACGGGAATCGCAGCGGCGATATTCATGCTGCGAGTCATTATCAATAACGTCCGAACAACGCCAGCGCTACCTTCGTCCGGGCTCAAACCACCGGATAGCGCAGGCGCCCGACGAAGCGGGAGAGGCTCGGCCGGTTGGCGGTGCGCGCGAGGAAGCCGGCCTTGGCCTTTTCGAAGCGCATCACGTCGTCGATGCGGCGCGCGAGGAAGGCACGCGTATCCGCCCAGCCTTCGCTCTCGTCCTGCAGGAACACCGCGATGGTCGCGGCATAGATCGAGCCGAGCAGCGCGCGCTTGGTGTAATGATTGTAATCGGTCGCGGTGTCGCCGGCGAGGCGCCACATGACGTCGGCCGAGCGCCAGCCGAGCCGGGCGGCGCGCACGGCGTTCTGCGGCATCGCCAGCACGGCGGCGGCGCGGCGCAGCGCTTCGCGGTTGGCGGCGAGCACGTCGAGCCGTGCCTCGACCAGCGCGGCGATACGCTGACGGATCTTCATCGCGGCGAGTGCCTCGGGCGTGAAGCGCGCCGCCATCGCCCGGTCGACGCTGGCGAACCAGGCATCGATCATGCCGACTGCGCCGTCGGGAAGGGCAAGATGCGCCACGTCACGGTCGACGCCCATCGAATCGGCGGTGGCGTCGAGCGCGCGCGTATTCCACCCGTCGAAGGCGGCATTGGCGGCGAGCGCGGGGGCGAGCGCCTCGCGCAGTTCGTCGAGCGTGGCGTCTGCGAGGTCCATCAGCCCGATTTACGCTCCTCAGCCCCAGGTGCAAGCGCCTCCGGCTTCTTCGCGCCGCCGCGCACCAGCACCAGCGCCACGGCGACAAGCAGCGCGCCGAACAGGTCGGCCGCGGCGAGGCGCTCGTCATAGATGATCCAGCCGAGCGTCGCCGCCACCACCGGCTGGATCAGCAGCGCGATGCCGACGATCAGCGGCGAGAGATGACCAAGCGCATAGATCATCAGCCCCTGGCCGATGAGCTGGCTCACCACCGCGAGCGCGATCAGCGGCCACCAATTGTGCGGCATCACCTGCTCGCCCAGCGCGAAGGCGAGCATCAGCAGCGGCGGGATGGTGGCGATCGAGGAGAGCGCGAGTGCGGGCACCGGCGCCATCGCCTCGCGCGCCCGGGCCATGAAGATGAAGTAGACGGCGTAGAGCACGCCGGCGAGCAGGCAGAAGAGGTCGCCCGCGAGATGCCGCGACGACAGCTCGGCCGAACGCCCGAGCAGCAGCCCCCCGCCTATCGCAGCAAGCAGCAGCGCCGCCGCCTGCGGCTTGGTCGGCCACATGCGCGCGGCGATGAAGCCGTAGATCGGATAGATGAAGGTCGCCGAATTGCCGAACAGAGTCGAATTGGCGAGCGTGGTGCGCACGATTCCGATGTGCCAGCTCGCCAGGTCGCCGGCGAAGGCCACGCCGGCGATCGCGAGCACGCCCCACAGCCCCCTGGCCGAGGCGATCGGCTTGCCGCCCGTGGCAAAGGCGATGCCGAGCAGCACCGGCGTCGCCAGGCTCAACCGCCAGAAGCCCGCGGCGACCGGGCCGACGTCGGCGAGCCGAACGAACAGCGGTCCGAAGGCGAGCGCGATATTGGCGAGCGCCACTGCGACGAGCGCGGCTGCCGGCGGTCCTTCGCTTTGCGACGGATTAGTTTTTCTTTGAGACCGGTTCTGGTGCATGGCCCCCTGTAGCGTCCTATCTGGGCCCCGTCACACCCAAGCCGCCACAACGAAGAGGGGTTCCCCGCATGCCCAGCCTTTTCGACTCGATCGCCCTCGGCGCCATCGCCGCACCCAATCGCATCCTGATGGCGCCGCTCACGCGCGCCCGCGCCACCGACGATCATGTGCCGGTGCCGATCATGGCCGATTATTATGTCCAGCGTGCGGGCGCCGGGCTGATCATCTCCGAAGGGACGGGCATCAGCCGCGAAGGATTGGGCTGGCCCAATGCGCCCGGCCTCTGGACCGAGGCGCAGGTCGAGGCGTGGAAGCCGGTGACCGAGGCCGTGCACCAGGCCGGCGGCCGCATCTTCGCGCAGCTCTGGCACATGGGCCGACTGTCGCGCCCCGACGTGATCGGCATGCAGCCGCTCTCCAGCTCGGCGACGACTGCACCGCCGCGGCCGGGCCATGTCGGCCCCAACCCCTATGTGGAGGCGCGCCCGGCCACGCTCGACGACATCGCGCGCGTGCTCGACGATTATTCGGCTGCGACGCGCAACGCGCTGCGCGCCGGCTTCGACGGGGTCCAGCTCCACGCCGCCAATGGCTATCTGATCGACCAGTTCCTGCGCTCGAACAGCAATCACCGCAACGACGATTATGGCGGCAGCCCCGAGAACCGCGGGCGGCTGCTGCGCGAGGCCGTGCAGCGGCTGATCGACGAGGCAGGCGCGGACCGCACCGCCGTGCGCTTCTCGCCCAACGGCAATTCGCAGGGCGTGGAGGATTCGGATCCCGAAGCCGTGTTCGTGCCCGCGGCCAAATTTCTGTCGGACGCCGGCATCGCCTTCCTCGAGCTGCGCGAGCAGACGCCCGACGGCACCTTCGGCAAGAGCGAACAGCCGCGCATCTCGCCCGCGATCCGCAAGGTGTTCCAGCGCCCGTTGGTGCTCAACCAGGATTACGACCTGGCGCGCGCCCAGGCCGAGCTCGATTCGGGAAATGCCGATGCGATCGCCTTCGGCCGGCCGTTCATCGCCAATGCCGATCTGGTGACTCGGCTGCGCACCGGCGCCCCGCTCAACACGCCCGACGCCGCGACCTTCTACAGCCCGGGCGCCAAGGGCTATACCGACTATCCGCTGCTCGATGAATCGCGCGCGGCCTGAAAGCCGTCGAGGTAGCGCGTGATCGCCCCGCGGATGCCGGTGCGGACCTTGTCGTTCGCCAACATGACGAAGACGACCGGCACCAGCCACAGCCGATAGAAGGCGAGCGCGACCAGCCCCGCGACTGCGATCGCCACGACGAAGCGCAACCGCTTGAGCCGCGTCACTGCGGCATAGTCGAGCTTGAGCGTGCGCGGGCCCTTGGCGTCGTAGAGCGCGCTGGTGGTGAAGCTGCTGCCGTCGCCGGTCCCGAGCCGGCGCAGCATCGGCGGGGTCTGCCGCTTGCCTGGGCCAGCGAACTGCGCGGGCGGCCGCGGCGCGACCGGCCGCTCGCCGTTCCAGGTGTCGATGACTTCGAGGCGCCGCCCGCGCTCCACGATCCGGTAGCGAGTGGGCGGCGGCTCCCTCATCTCAGGCGAACCGCTCCCTTAGCGCCAGCATCGCGAGCGCGGCCTTGGCCGCCTCGCCGCCCTTGTCCTTCTGCTCGGGATCAGCGCGGACCAAAGCCTGTTCCTCGTTCTCGACCGTCAGGATGCCGTTGCCGATCGGCAGCCCATCGAGCGCCAGCGCCATGATGCCGCGCGCGCTTTCGTTCGAGACGATCTCGAAGTGATAGGTCTCGCCGCGGATCACCATGCCCAGCGCGACATAGGCGTCGTACTGGCCGGTGTCTGCCGCGAGCGAGATGGCGCCGGGCACTTCGAGCGCGCCGGGCACGGTTACGACTTCATAATCGTGCCCTGCCTCCTGCAGCGCAGTGCGCGCGCCGTCGAGCAGCAGGTCGTTCAGGTGCGCGTAGAAACGAGCTTCGACGATGAGAACACGGGCCATTATCTATCCAGGTCGATGGCACGCTCGCCGACGATCGACAGGCCGTAGCCGTCGAGCCCCACGAGCGTGTGATGGGTGTTGGTGAGCAGGATCATGTCGTGCACGCCCAGCTCGGTGAGAATGGTGGCGCCGACGCCATAGTCGCGCAGCTCCTCCATGTCCTTGGGCTGGAGCGTGCCTGCCTTGGCCTGGAGCGCGACCGAGAACTGGTCGGCGCGCGGACGGTTGATCACCACCACCACGCCCGAGCCTTCCTCGCCGATGATCTCCATCGAGCGGCGGAGCAGCCCGCCGCGCTCGCCGCCTTCGCCGAAGATGTCGGAGAAGGGCGAGAGCGCGTGCATGCGCACCAAGGTCGGCTTGTCGGCGCTGACCTTGCCCTTGACCAGCGCCACCTGCTCGCTGCCGGTCGCCTTGTTCCAGAAGGTCATGGCGGTCCACTCGCCACCCCAGTCGCTGGTGAAGCGAGCCTCGGCGCGTTTCTCGACGAGATGGTCGTGGCGGCGGCGATAGGCGATGAGGTCGCGGATCGTGCCGATCTTGAGATTGTGGAACTGGGCGAAGGCGACGAGGTCGTCCATCCGCGCCATCGTCCCGTCGTCCTTCATGATCTCGCAGATCACGCCCGAAGGATTGAGGCCCGCCAGCCGGGCGACGTCGACCGCGGCCTCGGTATGGCCCGCGCGCACCAGCACGCCGCCGTCGCGCGCGACGAGCGGGAAGACATGGCCCGGGGTGACGATATGCTCGGCGCTCTTGGACGCGTCGATCGCGACGGAGATGGTCCGTGCGCGGTCCGCCGCCGAGATGCCGGTGGTGACGCCTTCCTTGGCCTCGATCGACACAGTGAACGCGGTCTCGTGCCGCGTGCCGTTCGAGCGGCTCATCAGGTCGAGCCCGAGCTGGTCGACCCGGCCCTTGGTCATCGCCAGGCAGATCAGCCCGCGGCCATATTTGGCCATGAAGTTGATCGCGTCGGGCGTCGCCATCTGGGCGGGGATGACGAGGTCCCCTTCGTTCTCGCGGTCCTCGTCGTCGACGAGGATGAACATGCGGCCGTTGCGCGCCTCGTCGATCAGTTCCTCGGGAGAGGAGAGGAACCCGTGCTTGAGGCGGGCTAGTTCAGGACTTGCCACGAAGCGACTCCATGCGCTGCAGATAGCGGGCGAGCACGTCGATCTCGAGATTGACCTGCCGTCCCGCTTCGATCGCGCCCAATGTAGTGACCGCGGCCGTGTGGGGAATGATGTTAAGGTGGATTTCGACGCCGTCGGCCGTGTCGCCCACTTCGTTGACGGTCAGCGAGACGCCGTCGACGGTGATCGAGCCCTTGGCCGCGACATAGGGGGCGATCTCCTTGCCCGCGGCGATGGTCAGCCGGTGCGAGCCGCCTTCCTCGCGCCATTCGGCGACCGTGCCGATCCCGTCGACATGGCCGGTGACGATATGGCCGCCGAGCTCGTCCCCCAGGCGCAGCGCGCGCTCGAGGTTGAGTCTGCGCCCTTCGCTCCACTGGTCCGCCGCGGTGCGCGAGACGGTTTCGGCCGAGACGTCGAAGTCGAGCGAGCCCGGTGCCTTGTCGACCACCGTCAGGCACACGCCCGAGCAAGAGACCGAGGCACCGAGATCGATCTCGCTCGTGTCGTAGCCCGTGGAGACGCGGACGCGCAGGTCGCCCTGGCGGCGGACTTCGGCGATGGTGCCGATATCGGTGACGATTCCCGTGAACATGTCAGTGGCTCGCGTAGACTTCGAGGCGGTCGCTGCCAAGCATGCGCGTGTCGGCAAGCCTCCAGCGACCATGGGCGCCGGCAAGATCGGCAAGCCCGATGTCGCCCAGCGCAGGCTTGCCGCCGCCGATCAAAATCGGCGCGCGGTAGAGAAGAAGGCGGTCGACCAGGCCTTCGCGGAGGAAGGCCGCGGCAGTCTGCGCGCCGCCCTCGACGAGCAAGTGATCGACGCCCTCGAGCCTGGCGATGTCGGCGGGAGTGCGGATCGTCTCCCAACCTTCCGCATCCGCGCTGGAAAGCAGGAAACGGCGCGGCGATCGCGTCAGCCCGGGCAGCCGCACGTCGAGCTTGGGCGCATCGGTCTCATAGGTACCGCGGCCGACCAGAATCCCCTCGTGCCGCGCGCGCTCGAGATGCGCATGCGCGCGCGCCTCGGGTCCGGTGATCCAGCGGCTCGCGCCCGAGGCGAGCGCGATGCAGCCGTCGAGCGAGGTCGCAAGCTTGAGCGTGACGAAGGGCCGGCCCTTGGCACGCCGCGTGAGGAACCCCGCCATCGCCGTGCGGCCCGGCGCCTCGGCCGCGCCTTCGACCACTTCGACACCTGCGTCGCCCAGCCGCTGCGCGCCCTTGCCGTTGGTGCGCGGATCGGGATCGCCGAGCGCGATCACCACGCGCGCCACCCCCGCCGCCACCAGCAGGTCGGCGCAGGCCGGTCCGCGCGGCGAGGCATGCGCGCAGGGTTCGAGCGTGACGTAGCAAGTTGCGCCGCGCGACTTGGCGCCCGCCTCTTCCAGCGCCATCGCCTCGGCGTGCGGACGGCCGCCGGGCTGGGTCCAGCCGCGCCCGACGACGCGACCCTCCGCCACGATCACGCAGCCGACGTTGGGATTGGGGGCGGTCAGGCCGCGGCCGCGCTCCGAAAGCGCCAGCGCCGCCGCCATCCAGCGCGCGTCGTGGGTTAGAATCCCCACGATTCGAGCTTGTCGTCGAGCCTCTTGAACTCGGCCTGGCGCGCCGCGCGCTTCTTCTCCAGCTCCGCCTCGGCGATGTGCTTCTTGGCCTGGTCGATCTTCTGCTGCGCGCGGATCTGCTCGTCGGTGCGCGTGATCGGCCATTGCTCGACGTAGATGATGTTGCGCTTGTACGGACTCTCGATGTGCGAGTCCTTCACGAACATGACGAGGATGATCATCGTCACCACCAGCGCCAGCATCATGAACCACAGCTCATAGGGCTTGCGGCTCGCAAGATAGGCTCGCAGGTCGCGAAGCGCGCGCAGCGGCGAGAGATATCGAAGAAAGGTCATGTCGCGCAGAAGATAGGGGCGCGGGAGCTCCAGGGCAAACCCCCGCGCCCAGAAGGAGCGCGCGTCACTGGTTCTCGAGTTCGAACCGGACGCTCATCTCCTTCCAGCTTTCCTCGGGAACGCCGCCGCGCGTCGCCGGCTTGAAGCGCCACTTGGACAGCGCCTGCCGTCGCGTCGCATCGAAGAAGGCCGGGCTGGTAGCGCTGAGCTGCTCGACTGCCTTCACGCGACCGTCGACTCCGATCCGGATGCGGACACGCACCACGCCGTCGCGCTGGGCGCGCAGCTCGGAGGCCGGATAGTCAGGCTGGAAGTCCCGGGCGTAACGCAAGTCCTGCGACGCGGCGATCAGGGGCGGGACCGGCAGGGGCGGCGTGAAGGGCTCGGCCTTCGGGTCCGCGTCGGTGCCCAGATAGGTGGGGGGCGGCTCGAGCGGGATGACTTCAGTGGTCTTGGTTGCATTGCTGGTCTCGGTCCGGACCAGCGGATCAGGCGCAACGATCAGCGGTTCCTGGCTGGTGCGCGGCCGCGCCTCGGGCTCCGGCTTGGGCTGGTCGACCGGCGGCGGCTCGGGGGGATCCTTGACGTCGATCACATGGATCGTGCCCCCGGTCTTCGGAACGAAGTTGGGCGCGAGGTATAAGAGCATTCCCGCGATCACGGCGCCATTGATCGCGAACGCCGCGCCCAGGCTGACGCTGCGCGATTGGCGAGGCTGGTAACGATGTTCGGCATACATGGCCTTGCACTCCATCTCCTGCCGCCGGTCCTGTGCCGGCTCAGTGATGATACATCATTACATATCCTTGTAAATAGCAGCTGTCCTCAGCTGGGTGCGAGGCGGGCCAGTGCGGCGTCGCGGCCGATGAGCGGCAGGAGTGCGGCCATGTCGGGTCCATGCTCGCGTCCGGTGAGCGCGAGCCGCAGCGGCAGGAACAGCGCGCGCCCCTTGCGGCCGGTCCGCTCCTTGAGCGCGCCGGTGAGCGCGTGCCAGGGATCGGCCGACCAGTCGATCTCGCCGGCGACGCGCGCCGCCTCGGCCAGGAAGTCACGGTCCTCGGGCGCAGGTTCGGGCGCCTCGACGGGCCCCTGGACCACGCGCCACCAGTCGCCGGCCTCGGCGACGGTCGAGAGATTGGGGCGGATCGCTTCCCACGCCGCTTCGCCCATGCCCTCGGGCAACCGGTCGGCTACCGACGCATGGCTCAGCTGATGGAGGATTCGCGCGTTGAGCTGTGCCAGCTCGGCCTCGTCGAAGCGGGCGGGCGCGCGCCCGAAGCGCGCGAAGTCGAAGCTCGCGATCAGCGGCGCGGCATCGGCGAAGGGCTCGACCGGGTCGCTGGTGCCAATGCGTGCGAGCAGCGCGACCAGCGCCTGGGGCTCGATCCCGGCCTCGCGGAAATGCGCGACGCCGAGCGAGCCGAGCCGCTTGGAGAGCTTGCCTTCGCTCCCGGTCAGCAGCGCCTCGTGCGCGAAGGCGGGCGGAGTCGCACCCAGTCCCTCGAACATCTGGATCTGCGCCGCGGTGTTCGAGACATGGTCCTCGCCGCGCACGACATGGCTGATGGCCATGTCGATATCGTCGATCACCGAGGGCAGGAGATAGAGCCACGACCCGTCCTCGCGCCGCACCACCGGGTCGCTCATCGTCACCGGATCGAAGCGCTGCGGCCCACGGACGAGGTCGTCCCATTCGATTCCCGCGGCGTGATCGAGCTTGAAGCGCCAGTGCGGGCGACGGCCCTCGGCCTCCAGCTTCGCCCGATCGGCCGCGGTCAGCGCCAGCGCGGCGCGATCATAGGCCGGGGGCAAACCGCGGCCGAGAAGCACCTTGCGCTTGAGCTCGAGTTCCTGCGCGGTCTCGTATGCCGGATAGACCCGACCGCTCGCCACCAGTTCAGCGAAGCGCGCCTCGTAGCGATCGAAGCGCGACGACTGGCGCTCCTCGCCATCGGGCACCAGCCCCAGCCAGCCGAGATCGGCGCGGATCGAATCGACGAACCGCTCCTCGGAACGCGCCCGATCGGTGTCGTCTATGCGCAGCAGGAAACGGCCGCCACGCCGGCGCGCGAACAGCCAATTGTGAAGCGCGGTGCGGATGTTGCCGACATGCAGCGTCCCCGTGGGGCTGGGCGCGAAGCGAGTGGTGACCGTCATCCCCGCCGCGTAGAACCGCCACCGCCGAGCGGCAATGCCTCTTTGCGTTGCACGATCTCGGGCCTAAGGGGAACCGAACAGCTCCAGCGAACGGGACCTCGCGCACATGAAATTGATGGCCGGCAATTCCAACCTGCCGCTTGCCCAGGCGATCGCCGATTATCTGGAGATCCCGCTCACCAAGGCGAACGTGCGTCGCTTCGCTGACGAGGAGATCTTCGTCGAGATTCTCGAGAACGTCCGTGGCGAGGACGTGTTCGTGCTCCAGTCGACCAGCTATCCGGCGAACGACAATCTGATGGAGCTGCTGATCATGATCGACGCGCTCAAGCGCGCGTCGGCCAAGCGGATCACCGCCGTGCTCCCCTATTTCGGCTATGCCCGTCAGGACCGCAAGCCCGGCCCGCGCACGCCGATCTCGGCCAAGCTCGTCGCCAATCTGGTCACCACCGCCGGTGCCGACCGCGTGCTCTCGGTCGACCTGCATGCCGGGCAGATCCAGGGATTCTTCGACATCCCGACCGACAATCTCTTCGCCGCCCCCGTGATGAGCGTCGACATCCAGTCGCGCTTCCCGGACAAGCAGTGGATGGTCGTCTCGCCCGACGTAGGTGGCGTGGTGCGTGCCCGCGCGCTCGCCAAGCGGCTCAACAACGCGCCGCTCGCGATCGTCGACAAGCGCCGCGAGCGGCCGGGCGAGTCCGAGGTGATGAACATCATCGGCCAGGTCGAGGGCCGCTTCTGCATCCTGATCGACGACATCGTCGATTCGGCCGGCACGCTGTGCAACGCCGCGGCGGCGCTGCGCGCGGCGGGGGCCGAGGATGTAGTGGCCTATTGCACCCACGGCGTGCTCTCGGGCGGCGCCGTGGCGCGCGTCGACGCCTCGGCGCTCCACGAGCTGGTGATCACCGATTCGATCGGCAACCATGCCGTGATCGCCGAGAGCAAGAAGATCCGCCATCTGACCATCGCGCCGCTGCTCGCCGAGGCGGTGCGCCGGATCGCCGACGAGAGCTCGGTTTCCTCGCTCTTCGACTAAGCTAGCCGAACGCCTCCCAGATCAGCGCCGCGCCGACGAGGATCATCAGCCAGTAGATGGCGGTGTAGAATCGATCCGGCGCGACGCGGCGGACCAGCCACACGCCCGCCAGCGTCGAGCCGATCGCGACCGGCATCAGCGCCGCTGCGGTGAGCAGATTGGCGCGCGTGAACTGGCCGAGCGCCGCATAGGCTGGAACCTTGATCCAGTTGACCGCGGCGAAGAAGATCGCGGTCGTGCCCACGAGCATGTCGCGCGAAAGCCCGCGGGGCAGCACCCAGAGCTGGAAGGGCGGCTGGCCGGCGTGCGCGATCTGGCTGGTGAAGCCCGACGCGACGCCGAAGACCGATCCCGCCCATTCGGGCCAGCGCCGCGCAGTCTTCGGCACGCCGCGGCGTGCGGACCATAGCCGCCAGGCGCCGAACAGCATCGAGATCAGCCCCACTGCCGCCATGACGCCAAGCGGCGGCACCCGCGCGGCGAAGACATAGCCGAGCCAGATGCCGAACATGGCGCCGGGCAGCATCCAGCCGAGCAGCCGCCAGTCAACGTTGCGGCGAAAGGCCTAGACGCCGACCAGATCCTGCACGATGAGGATCGGCAGCAAGATCGCCGCGGCGCGCACCGGATCGATCGCGAAGGTCAGCATCGGCAGCGACAGCGCGCCCATTCCGGCGAACCCGCCCTTGGCGAGCCCGATCAGCGCGACCGCGGGAATGGCGAGAGCGTAGAAATACCAGTCGGTGAGCAACGCCGTGCAGCCCCTTTGGTCGTGCTCCTGCGAAAGCAGGAGCCTGGAGTGGCGAAGGAGATCACCCGCGGCTCCGGGCTCCCGCTTTCGCAGGAGCATTAAGGGCTTGGAAGCCCTTACTTGCCATCGCCGCCGGACAGCCTAATCGAGACGCATGGCGGAGGATCGGACGGGGCAGACGGTGGTGATGTTCGTGTCGGCGCGCACCGACATGGACGAGGCCGGCTACCAAGCCGCGGGCGCGGCGATGGAGGCGCTGGCGGCGCAGCAACCGGGCTATCGCGGCGTCGACAGCACGCGCGGCGCCGACGGGGTTGGAATCACGCTCAGCTATTGGGCCGACGAGGCGAGCGCGATCGCATGGCGCAAGCACCCCGAACATGCGGCGATCCGCGAGGCGGGGCGCGGGCGCTGGTACAATTGGTACATGCTCCATGTCGCCGAGATCGGGCGCAGCTACAGCTGGGAGCGGTCGTGAAGCTTCCCGCGGTTCGGCGCCGCGGGTTCGACGGCACCTTCGCGCTGCTCTTCACTGTGATGCTGGCGATCGCCGCCGGCAACACCGCGCTGCAATCGGTGCTGCCCGCGCTCGGCCGGTCGCTGGATGTTGCGGACAATGCCGTGGCCGCGGTCTTCTCGGTCTCGGCGTTGCTGTGGGTGATTGCCGCGCCCTATTGGGCCAACCGGTCGGATCGGTACGGGCGGCGCGCGATGGTGCTGGTCGGCATCGCCGGCTTCACCGGATCGCTGTTCCTGTGCGGGCTGTTCCTGGCGCTGGGGATCAACGGGCTGCTCGCCCCGCTCACGACCTTCATCGCCTTCATCGCCGGGCGCGTGCTCTATGGCGCGTTCGGATCGGCGGCGCCGCCGGCGGTACAGGCGATCGTCGCCGGGCGCACCAGCCGCGAGGAACGGACGCGCGCGCTGACGCTGCTCGCCTCCGCCTTCGGGCTCGGCACGATCCTGGGCCCGGCGATCGCGCCCTATCTCGTGTTCGGCGACTTGTGGCCGGGCGGACCGACGATCGGGCTTTCGGGCCCGGCTTTCGCCGCAGCGGCGGTGGGCGTGTGCATCTGGATTGCCGTCATCAAGCTGCTGCCGCGCGACGAGGGGCCCGCGCAGGGTGCGGCGATCGGCTACCCCCGATCGGCGGACAGGCGACCGGCGCGAGCGTGACCGCGGCGATGGCCGGGCCGGGCGAGCATGTCGGCTATTTCGATCCGCGCGTGCGCGCCTGGATGATCGCCGGGCTGGTGATCGGCCATGCACAGGCGATGACCGGACAGGCGATCGGCTTCCTGATCATCGACCGATTGGGCGTCACGCCGCTCGAAGCGCTCGAGCCGACCGGACTGGTGCTGATGATGGGCGCGGGCTCGGCGCTGCTCGCGCAATGGGGGCTGATCCCGCTGCTCGACCTGCGGCCGCGCGCACTTGTGCTGACAGGGGCGGCACTGGCGGCCGCCGGCTGCGTCGCGATCGGGACCGCGACTTCGCTCTACGGCATCGCGCTTGGCTATGCGCTCGCCGCGCTCGGCTTCGGCTTTGCCCGACCCGGCTTCACCGCGGGTTCCTCGCTCGCAGTGGGCCCCGAAGCGCAGGGATCGGTCGCGGGCAAGGTTACCTCGGTCAACGGAGCGGCCTTCGTGCTCGGTCCGTCGATCGGCGTCGGGCTGTACGAGCTCTGGCGGCCGCTCCCCTACCTCGGCGCGGCAGGGGGGCTGGCCGCCTTGCTCGGTTATGCCTGGCTCACTCTACGGTCTTCCCGCCAGCACGCGCCTGAAGCATTCCCGGCGCAATAAAGCCGATCGGCTGGATCGCCGAGGCCCGTTGCTTGAGCTTGCCGGACATCGCTTCATATTCGAGCTGCATCTCGGGCGTGACAGTGGCCCGCGAATCGGCCAGCGCCTCTTCGAAATGCGCCATCGTCACGGCCTTGGTGTCGAGCGACTGGCGCAGCGCGATCAGGCCGGCGCGGCGCACCACGTCCTCCAGATCGGCGCCGGTATAGCGCTCGGCACGCGCGGCGATTGCGCGCAGGTCGACATCGTCGGCGAGCGGCATTTTCTCGGTCTGGATCCGCAAGATGCGCTCGCGCCCCGCCTCGTCGGGGACGCCGACATAGACGAGCTCGTCGAAGCGGCCCGGGCGGAGCAGTGCCGGGTCGATCAGGTTCGGCCTATTGGTCGCGCCGATCACCACCACCGACTGGAGCTCTTCGAGCCCGTCCATCTCGGCAAGGATAGTGTTCACCACACGCTCGGTCGCCTGCGGCTCGCCCAAGCCTCCGCCGCGTGCGGGCACGAGGCTGTCGAGCTCGTCGATGAAGATGACGCAGGGCGCCACCTGCCGCGCCCGGGCGAAGAGCCGGGCGATCTGCTGCTCGGACTCGCCATACCATTTGCTGAGCAAGTCGGACGATTTGGTGGCGATGAAGTTCGCCTCCGCCTCGCGCGCGACTGCCTTGGCCAGCAAGGTCTTGCCGGTGCCCGGGGGGCCGTAGAGCAGGAAGCCCTTCGCGGGGCGAATGCCGATGCGGCGGAACGCGTCGGGGTCCTTCAGGGGTAGCTCGACGCCTTCCTTCAGTCGCATCTGCGCATCGTCCAGCCCGCCGACATCATCCCAGCGGACTCGCGGCGCCTCGACCATCACCTCGCGCATCGCGCTCGGCTGGACGCGCTTGAGCGCCTGAAGGAAATCCTCACGCGTGACGGTGAGCGTCTCGAGCACCTCGGCGGGGATCGTGCCTTCCTCGAGGTTGAGTTTGGGCATGATCCGCCGGACCGAATCGATCGCTGCCTCCCGCGTCAGCGCGGCGAGATCGGCGCCGACAAAGCCATAAGTGGTACGCGCGAGCTCGCCCAGGTCGACGTCCTCCGCCAGCGGCATGCCGCGCGTGTGGATGCCCAGGATCTCGCGCCGGCCGCGATCGTCGGGAACGCCGACGACGATCTCGCGATCGAAGCGGCCGGGACGGCGCAGCGCCTCGTCAATCGCCTCGGGCCGGTTGGTCGCGGCGATGACGACGATGTTGGCGCGCGCCTCCAGCCCGTCCATCAGCGTGAGCAGCTGGGCGACGAGGCGCTTCTCGGCTTCACCCGAGACCTGGCCGCGCTTGGGCGCGATCGAATCGATCTCGTCGATGAAGACGATCGACGGCGCGGACTTGGCCGCCTCCTCGAACACGTCGCGCAGGCGCTTCTCGGACTCGCCATAAGCCGAGCCCATGATCTCCGGACCGTTGATCAGGTGGAACGTGGCATCGCTTTCGTTGGCGACCGCACGCGCGAGACGGGTCTTGCCGGTTCCGGGCGGACCATGGAGCAGCACGCCCTTGGGCGGATCGACGCCCAGGCGCTGGAACAGCTCGGGGTAGCGCAAGGGCAGCTCGACCATCTCGCGGAGCTGGTCGATCGTGCCGGCCATGCCGCCGATATCGTCATAGGTGACGTCGGCGCGACGGCTCTCGCTCGCCTCCTCATATTCGGGACGAAGCTCGACCTCGGTATTCTCGTCGATATGGACGACGCCGCGCGGCGTGGTGGAGAGAACCGCGAGGCGGATCTCCTGCAGCGCATAGGCCGGCGCGCGCAGATATTGCGCGACATTGGGAGGAATATCGGCGCGCTGGTGGCCGACCGTCGCGATCGTGTCGCCGGCAGTCAGCGGGCGCGCGTAGAAGGTGCGCTTGAGCGCGTTGCTCGACCCCTGGAGCCGCAGGTTGGACTGAGCCGGCGCGAAGACGACGCGCGTCGCGGGCTTGGACTCGATCTTGCGCACTTCGACGAAATCGCCCGAGCCTACGCCGGCGTTGGCGCGCTGCAGACCGTCGATGCGGAGCAGTTCCAGACCCTCGTCCTCGGGATAGGGCAACACCGCGCGCGCGGGGGTGGCACGCTTGCCGACGATCTCGATCACGTCGCCCTCGGTGATACCGAGCGCCGCCATCAACGAGCGCGGGATATGGGCCAGGCCGCGGCCGCTGTCTTCGGGCCGGGCATTGGCAACCTGGAGCTTTCGCCCTCTGCTTTCATCATCCGCCATTCACTGTCCCCTAAAGGCATGAAGGCCGAACATAGGAACGCGGTTTGCGTGCCGCGAGGGGGCAAAAAAAATGGCGGGCCGAGGGCCCGCCGGAAAAGTTTTAGGAGAGGATGCCTGAAAGGCGCTCTCTATGTGCGGTGCACAACGTTTTTGTGCAAGTGCGAAATGAACATTCCCGGCTTGCATGAGTTGCAACCGTCGTGCACGTAACGACGCGCAGGCTCCTGTGGTTAGGGGGCTTGCGCAGACAAATGCTCTTGCCGATATTTGTGATGCACCGCACAAAAGAGGCCGCATGCGAAGGCTACCGCCGCTCACTGCCATCGAAGCGTTCGTCCAGGTCGCCCGGCTCGGATCGATCAAGGCGGCCGCCGAGGAGCTGGCGCTTTCGTCGCCCGCGCTCAGCCGCCGCGTCCAGTCGCTCGAGCGATTCATCGGCAAGCCGCTGTTCGAGCGGCGCCACCAGGCGCTGCGGCTCAACGACGACGGCGAGCGGCTGCTGGGACTGATCGCGCCCGCGCTCGACGCGATGACCGACGCGGTCGAGACGATGACGAGCGGCACCGAGCTGATCCGGCTGCGGCTGGGCGTGCTGCCGCTCTATGCGACGCAGCGGCTGCTCCCCAAGCTTCCCGACCTCAAGCGCAAGCATCCCGAGCTGCATCTCGACGTCGATACCGCGGGTCACGGCATGGCGCGGCTGGGCGATGGGCTCGACGCGGCGATCGTGATCGCGCGCGACATCGATCCCGGCCTCTATGCCAAGAGGCTGGACCGCAACCGCGTGCATGTGATCGGCGCGCGCTCGCTGGTCGAGGGGCCCGATCCGGTGACGCGACCCGAGCAACTCTCGCGGCTGACGGCGCTGGTCCATCGCGACATGCCCGAGACCTTCACTGCCTGGCGCGCGGCGGCGGGCTTTCCCGATCTCGAGCCGCTGGCGATCGACCATTTCGATTCGGGCAATCTGATGCTCGAGGCCGCGGCGCAGGGGCTGGGCGTCGCCTTCATGCTCGAATCGCATTACGAATCGGCGCGCGACGAACGACTGGTGCGGCTCTTCGACCTGACGGTGGAGAGCCATTACAGCTATTGGTTCGTCTGCCGCCCGCGCGCGCTGAGCCTGCGCCCGGTCAAGATCTTCCACGACTGGCTGATCGAGGCCGTCGGGGCCGACGAGGTCTGACCCCTCCCCCGGAAGGGAGGGGCTGAAGCGGCTTACGCCTCGGTACGCGCCTTGACGATCTTGCCGGGGTTGCGCGGCGGCTCGCCCTTGGGGAGCGCGTCGACATGCTCCATGCCTTCGGTCACTTCGCCCCAGACGGTGTACTGGCCGTCGAGGAAGGTCGCGTCGTCGAGGCAGATGAAGAACTGCGAGTTGGCGCTGTTCGGGTCCATCGTGCGCGCCATCGAGCAGACGCCGCGGACATGCGGCTCGCGGCTGAACTCGGCGGGGAGGTTGGGCTCCTTCGAGCCGCCCATGCCGGTGCCTGACGGATCGCCGCCCTGGGCCATGAAGCCGTCGATCACGCGGTGGAAGACGACGCCGTCGTAGAAGCCTTCATCGGCGAGCTTGGCGATGCGCTCGACATGCTGGGGGGCGAGATCCGGGCGCAGCTTAATGTGCACGTCTCCGGTATCGAGAGTCATGACGAGCTTGGCGGGTTGCGACACTTGGGGAAACTCCACTGAAACGGTCGCCCCGCCCTAAGCATCCCGGCAGGGAGTTGCAAATGCCGCGCGACGGTGGCAGCGGCCGAAACGGGACCAGCCGAGGGGAGGTCGGACGATGAGCGAGACCGAACTGCATCCCGAGGCACAGCCGCCCGAGAGCGAGCTGGACGAGGACGACCGGCTCAAGCCCGAATATGTGAGCGCAGTGCTCGAGGCGGTCGAGGCCGGCGATGCCGAGGCCGCGCACGCCAAGGTGGCGCCGCTTCACCCCGCCGACATCGCCGATCTGGTCGAGCTCGTGCCCGCCGAGCAGCGGCCGGCGCTGGTCGCCGCGATCTCCGACCTGATCGACGGCGACGTGCTCGCCGAGATGAACGACTGGGTGCGCGAGGCGCTGGTCGACGCGCTCGAGCCGCACCAGGTCGCCGACATCGCCGCCGAGCTCGATACCGACGATGCCGTCGCGATCATCGAGGACATGGACGCCGAGGACCAGCGCGAGGTGCTCCGCGCGCTCGATCCCGACGACCGCGCCGCGATCGAGGAAGCGCTCTCCTACCCCGAGGAATCCGCCGGCCGGCTGATGCAGCGCGAGCTGATCGCGGTGCCCGAGCATTGGACCGTGGGCGACGTGCTCGACTATCTGCGCGCCGACGAGGAGCTGACCACCGACTTCTGGGAGATCTTCGTCGTCGATCCCGGGCACAAGCCGGTGGGCACCTGCCATCTCAGCTGGGTGCTGCGCACGCCGCGATCGGTCTCGATCGGCGACGTGATGAAGCGCGAGCAGACGCTGATCCCGGTCGACATGGACCAGGAGGAAGTGGCGCTGCGCTTCCAGAAATATGCGCTGATTTCCGCCGCGGTGGTCGATTCGAGCGGACGGCTCGTCGGCATGATCACGGTGGACGACGTGGTCCACATCATCTCCGAAGAGGCCGGCGAGGACATCCTGCGCCTCTCCGGCGCAGGCGAGGGCGACATCAACGAGCCCGTGCTCGACAGCTACAAGGGCCGCGTGCGCTGGCTGCTCACCAATCTGGTGACCGCGCTCGTGCCCGCGACGATCGTCTTCTTCTTCGACGCGACGATCGCGCAGAAGGCAGTGCTCGCAGCGCTGATGCCGATCGTGGCGGGGGTAGGCGGCAACGCCGGCACCCAGACGCTGGCAGTGACCGTGCGTGCGCTCGCCACCAACCAGCTCACCCAGTCCAACACGATCCGCACGATCCGCCGCGAAATCGCGATCGCGCTACTCAACGGGGTCACCGTGGCGGTGGCGATCGGCCTCGCGGTGGCGATGCTGGGCACGATGCTCACCGACCTGTCGAGCAACGGCACCCTGCCGATCGTGATCGCCGTGGCGATGCTGGCCAACATCATGATCGCCGGACTCGCCGGCGTGCTGGTGCCGGTGGCGCTCGAGCGCTTCCGCCAGGACCCTGCGGTGGCGTCGTCGATCTTCGTGACGATGGTCACCGATTCGATGGGGTTCCTCGCCTTCCTGGGACTTGCGACCGCGAGCGGGCTGGTCGGTTAGCCGACTCGGCCAAAGTTGGATTCGCCGGGCCTAGCTTCCCACTTTTCCCGCGATTCGACTCATTTCGTTGCGCAGTGAAGCAAGGATGTTGCGCGAAGTTCGTGCGCGGCTTCACGGGTTCAAAGAGCGCGGCAAACGTCGCATGCCAAATCCTATTTTGGAAGCGTGCAAGGGCGCGACGCTTGCCGGGGCCCGGTCACCGCCCCAGATTGCGGAGGTGCCGCTTCACCTGACCAAGGTCGCCTTTGGCTGCGACTCCGCCGACTATCTTTCCCAGCGCCTCGCCAGCCGGGGCGGGCCGTGGGACCACACGACGCGCTATCTGCCCAAGCGCCATGCCGAGATATTGAGCGAAGGCGGCAGCGGCTCGCTGTTCTGGATCGTCAAGCACCAGCTCGTCGGCCGCACGCCGATCCTGGGCTTCGGCGAGGCCGAGGGCGGGCGCACCGCGATCCGGCTCGAGCCTCGGCTGATCCTGGTCCACCCGCGCCCCAAGCGGGCGCACCAGGGCTGGCGCTATCTGGAAGCCGCCGACGCGCCACCCGACCTGGGCTCGGGCGACGCGGAGATCGCCGAAATGCCGCCCGCACTGATGCGCGAGCTGGCGGCGATGGGGCTGATCTAGCGCCTCAATTCGCGAGTTGCGGGAAGGCGTTGCGGAAGGCGGCGACCTTGGGCTTGTCCCAGCGCAGGATGTAGGGATGCGTGGGGTGCCGCCAGAAGAAGTCCTGGTGCGCGCTCTCGGCGGGATAGAAGGCACCGGTCTCGATCCTGGTGACGATCGGGCGCGGATATGCGCCGGCCTTGCCGAGCTGCGCGAGATAGGCGGCGGCGACGCGACGCTGCTTCTCGTCCTGGGGGAAGATCGCCGAGCGATAGCTTGGCCCGACGTCCGGTGTCTGGCGGTTGAGCTGGGTGGGATCGTGCGCGACTGCGAAGAAGATGCGCAGCAGCGTGCCGTAACTCACCCGGGTCGGATCATAGACGATCTTGACCGCTTCGGCATGGCCGGTCCGTTCGCCCGAGACCTTGGCATAGCTGGCCGTCGCCGCAGTGCCGCCGGCATAGCCGTTGGTCACCGAATGCACGCCCTTCACCGACTGGAACACGGCTTCCATGCCCCAGAAGCAGCCGCCGGCGAACACCGCCGTCTGCGGATCGCGCACGCCGGTGACGTCTTCGGCGGGTGGCGGAACCGGAACCGCGCGCACCACCGGGCCCATCGGGCCCAGCGGCAGCGCGGCGACCAGCACAGTGACAATCGACTTCAGCATGGTCCCGCCCTCCCTGGGCGGCTCTGCTCAGCTCAGCGCAGTACGGCGCAGGCCTGCTGGATGCGCGAGCATGCCTCGCGCAGCAACGCTTCCGACGTCGCATAGCTGATCCGCATCGCCGGCGACAGGCCGAAGGCGGCGCCGTGCACCGCGGCCACCCGTGCCTCGTCGAGCAGATAGGTGATCAGCTCCTCGTCGGTGGTGATCTTCTGCCCCTTGGGGGTGCTCTTGCCGATCAGCCCCGAGAATTCGGGATAGACGTAGAAGGCGCCCTCCGGCGTCGGGCAGGTCATGCCCTCGACCTGGTTGAGCATCGACACGACGAGATCGCGACGCGTCTGGAACGCAGCGACGCGCTCCTTGAGGAACGCCTGGTCGCCGTTGAGCGCAGCGACCGAGGCCGCCTGCGAGATGCTGCACGGGTTCGAGGTCGACTGCGACTGGAGCTTGGCCATCGCCTTGATCAGCCAGGCCGGGCCGCCGGCATAGCCGATACGCCAGCCGGTCATCGCATAGGCCTTGGACACGCCATTGGCGGTCAGCGTGCGATCGTAGAGCGTCGGGCAGACCTGCGCGATCGTCGCGAATTCGAAGCCGTCGTAGAGGATGTGCTCATACATGTCGTCGGCATAGATGAGCACATGCGGGTGCCGCTCGAGCACCTGGCCCAGCGCCTTGAGCTCGGCCGCGCTATAGGCGGCGCCCGTCGGGTTCGACGGCGAGTTGAGCACGACCCACTTGGTCTTGGCGGTGATCGCCGCCTCGAGCTGCTCGGGCTTGATCTTGTACGCCTGATCGGCGCCCGCGGCGACGAACACCGGCTTGCCGCCGGCGAATTCGACCACGTCGGGGTAGCTCACCCAATAGGGCGCCGGCACGATCACTTCGTCGCCCGCGTCGATCGTGGCGCAGAAGGCATTGAACAAAGTGTGCTTGCCGCCCGAGTTCACGCTGACCTGGTTCTCGGCATAGGTCAGGCCGTTCTCGCGGGCGAACTTGGCGACGATCGCCTGCTTGAGTTCGGGCGTGCCGTCGACATTGGTGTACTTGGTCTTGCCCGCGCGGATCGCCTCGATCGCGGCTTCCTTGACGAAGTCCGGCGTGTCGAAGTCAGGCTCGCCGGCACCGAGGCCGATCACATCGATCCCCTGCCGCTTGAGCTCGAACACGCGGCTGGTGACCGCGAGCGTGGCGGAGGGCTGGATGCGCTGGAGCGCGGCGGAGGTCTGCATGTACGGGGCGCCTTCTCGCGGGAGGAACGGCGCGCCTATACGTCCGCCTTCGCGCTCTCCGCAACTGTAACGGCTGCAACCAGTCCGCGCAGCGCATTGCCGAGGAAGAAGCCGCCCGTCAGGTCCTGCGGCCTGAGGTCGCCCTCGACTGCGCGGCCGGTCTCGATCAGTTCGGCACGCAGCACGCCGGGGAGCAGCCCGCGCCCGAGCGGCGGCGTGACGAGCACGCCGTTCCGCTCGACAAAGATGGACGTAAAACTGCCTTCGGTGAGGTAGCCGTCCGGGTCGGTGAACACGACTTCCCAGGCTCCCGCGGCCGCGCGCGCCGAATCGAGGAAGGCCCGTCGGCTGGTCTTGTGGCGCAGGCGGAAATCGTCGGGCGCGACGGGCAGCGGGGCGAACGCGACGCGCGCCGGCGCTTCGGGCGCGTCAGGCAATGGGGCGATACCGACCGCGATGGCGCCCGAGGGGCCGAGCAACAGGCGGATGCGCGCGGCGTTGCGCAGCCGGAAAGTGGCTGCCTGGAGCTCGTTGCGCGCGCTGTGGCGATCGAAGGCGAAGCCGAGCGCGTCGGCGCTTGCCTTGATCCGCGCGAGGTGGCGTTCGAGCAGCACGACGCCGTCCTCGGGATCGAAGCGCATCGTCTCGATCAGGTCGAAGGGGGTCTCACCCGCGGTCACAAAGGCTCCCTTGGCAAGGCACTCTTCCCATTCCTGGTCCCCCGCTGAATCGGCGACCACGCCCGAGCCGAGGCCGAGCAGGGCAGGCCCCTGCCCTTCGACCGCGAGCGTGCGGATGGCAACGTTGAACATCGCATCGCCGTTCGCGTCCAGCCTGCCGATCGAGCCGGTGTAGACTCCGCGCGGGCCCGCCTCGACTTCGGCGATGACCTGCATCGCGCGGATCTTGGGCGCGCCGGTCACCGATCCGCAGGGAAAGAGCGCGGCGAGCGCGTCGATAGCGTCGCGGCCGTCGGCGAGATCGGCGGTGACGGTGGAGACCATCTGGTGGACCGTCGGATAGCGCTCGACCTCGAACAGGCTGGGCACCGCGACGCTTCCCGCCCGCGCGACGCGCGCGAGATCGTTGCGCATCAGATCGACGATCATCAGATTCTCGGCGCGCTGCTTGGCGTCCTGCCGGAGCGCGGCGGCGAGCGCATCGTCCTCGGCCGGCGTCGCGCCCCGCAGCGCGGTGCCCTTCATCGGCCTGGCGGTGAGGCGGCCTTGCTCCAGCGCGAAGAAGAGCTCGGGCGAGAAGCTGAGCAGCCAGCGGGAGCCCGTCGCGACCAGCGCTCCATATCCCGCACGCGCGCGCGCGCGTAGGAGCGCATAGAGCGCAGCCGGACTGCCGGCCTGGGCGACGGCGGCGCGGAAAGTGAGGTTGGCCTGATAGATGTCGCCCGCGGCGATATAGCCGGATACGCGCGCGAAGGCGGCTTCATAGTCTGCGCGCGCGACTTTGGGGCGTGGGCGTGCGGCCCAGGCGCCTGCGGGATCGGGGAGCAGCGCGGGGACCGAGTCACGCTCGATCTCGCGATAGTCTTGGAACAGGCCGAACCAGAGCAGCGGCGCGTCGCCGGCGGCGGGTTGCTGGCGTGCCTCCGGGAGCAATCCCGCGGCCGCTTCATAGTCGAGATAGCCCGCGGCGTGGAGCCCGCGCCCGCGCGCCGCGCGCAACCGCTCGAGCGCCGGCCGGACCTCGGCGGGCGTGCGCGCCTCGACGATCTCGACCGGATCGGCATAGAGCCGCGCGGGGGCACCATCGGCGCGCGCGTCGTCGAGGAGCACGAAGGGCGGTTCTGGCAGGTGCATGAGGCATCCCGAATGCAGCCGGTCCGCGCCGGGGGCAAGCCCATGTTGCCGCCGCCGGCCGCGCGGCCTATCTGCCGGCCATGGCCAATCCTCCCCTGCGCGCGGCGATCGTGCCGGTTACGCCGCTCCAGCAGAACTGTTCGCTGCTCTGGTGCACCGAGACGATGCGCGGCGCCTTCGTCGATCCCGGCGGCGATCTCGAGCGGCTGCGCGCCGCGCGCGACGAGCATGGCGTGACGATCGAGAAGATCCTGATCACCCACGGCCACATCGACCATTGCGGCGCCGCGGGCGAGTTCGCCAAGGAACTGGGCGTGCCGATCGAGGGCCCGCACGAGGCCGACCGCTTCTGGATCGCGCGGCTCGAGGACGACGGGCGGCGCTATAATGTGCGCGGCGCGCCGTTCGAGCCCGACCGCTGGCTGGTGAACGGCGACCAGGTCACCGTCGGCAATCTCGTGCTCGACGTCTATCACTGCCCCGGGCACACGCCGGGGCATGTCGTGTTCCACCACGCGCCCTCGAAGCTCGCGATCGTCGGCGACGTGCTGTTCCAGGGATCGATCGGGCGCACCGACTTCCCGCTGGGCAACCACCAGGACCTGATCGACGCGATCACCACCCGGCTCTGGCCGCTGGGCGGCGACACGGTGTTCGTCCCCGGCCACGGCCCGGCGAGCAACTTCGCCCACGAGCGGCGGACGAATCCCTTCGTCGGCGACGCGGTTCTGGGTCGGTGAAGATGGCAATCCTCCCCCGCCAGGGGGAGGGGAGAGATCAGCGCAGCGGGTTGGCGTATTGCTGGGCGAGGTAGATGGCGTAGGCGGCGAGGCCGACCAGCGTGAGCATGGTGGTGATGGCGCCGATCATCCGGCCGGGCATCCAGCCGTCCATGCCGATCGGATGGAGCAGCCGCCCGATCAGGAAGACCGCCGCGACGATCCACAGCCACAGGCTGGTGCCCGCGCCGAACTCGATCAGCGCGATCAGGATCAGCACCAGCGGCACGAACTCGGCGAAGTTGAGCTGCGCGCGCATGCGGGCGGCGAGGCGCGCATTGCCGCCGTCGCCCACCCAGATCTTCTCGGCGCGGCGGACCTGGCCGATGCGGAGCCCGAGCCAGAAGTTGATCAGCGCGGCGGCGCCGGCGGAAGTGAGTGCGACAGGCAGCAACATTGGCAATTCCCCTTCGCCTCCCCATCTACACGGCCTTGCACTATGGGCAAGAATCGCTATACGCGCGCATTCGCTTCGTGACCTGTCCGCTGGTCCGGCGAGCGCCGGCCGGTCCGGTCGCTTGCCCGGCAAGCCTTGCGGGCGTATCGCGATCCTGACCAGTTTTTCGGATAAAGGTGCCTGATGGCCGTTCCCAAGAGAAAGACCTCGCCGTCGCGGCGTGGCATGCGCCGGGCGCACGATGCGCTGTCGGTCGAAGCGTTCCAGGAATGCTCGAACTGCGGCGAACTGAAGCGCCCGCACAACCTGTGCACGGCGTGCGGCCACTATAACGGCCGCGAAGTCACCTCCGTCGAGGCCTGACGTCAGTCGAACAGGGGCCAGCCGGCATGACGATCCCGATGCGAATCGCCGTCGACGCCATGGGCGGCGACGAGGGGATCGCGGTCATGCTGGCCGGTGTCGCGCGCGCGCGTCGTCGCTTCGAGGGGATGCAATTCATCCTCGTGGGCGACGAGGCGCAGATTCGCGAAGGCCTCAAGAATCACCCGAATCTCACGGCCGCGTCGGAGATCGTCCACGCGCCTGAGATCGTCGCGTCCGACGAAAAGCCGAGCACGGCGATTCGCCGCGCCAAGATCACCTCGATGGGTATCGCCATCGACATGGTGAAGCAGGGCAAGGCGGGCGCGGCGGTGTCTTCGGGCAACACCGGCGCGCTGATGGCGATGGCCAAGCTGGCGCTGCGGACGATGCCGGGCATCGACCGGCCGGCGCTCGCCGCGCTGATGCCGACGCTCGGCGACAACGACACGGTGATGCTCGACCTGGGTGCCAACACCGAAGTCGATTCGCGCAACCTCGTCCAGTTCGCCGTGATGGGCGCGGCCTATGCCCGCATCGCGCTCGACCTCGAGAAGCCGCGGGTCGCCCTCCTCAACATCGGCACCGAGGAGATGAAGGGCACCGAGAACATCCGCGAGGCCGCCGCCGAGCTGCGCGAGGCGACGCACCTGCGGCTCGACTTCAAGGGCTTCATCGAAGGCAACAAGCTGTCGCGCGGCGACGTCGACGTGATCGTGTGCGACGGCTTTTCGGGCAACATCGCGCTCAAGACGGTGGAAGGCACGGCGCGGTTCGTGGCCGACCTGCTCAAGCGCGCCTTCTCCAGCTCGCTGCGCTCGAAGATCGGCTTCCTGATCTCCAAGCCCGCGACCGAGCTGCTGCGCCACCATCTCGACCCCAACAACCACAATGGCGCGATCTTCCTCGGCCTCAACGGCATCGTCGTGAAGAGCCACGGCAGCGCCAACGAGCTGGGCGTCGACACCGCGATCGGCTTCGCGGCCAAGATGCTGCGCGACGACCTCAACCGGCGCATCGCCGAGGACCTGGGGAATTTCGAGGCAAAGGCGGCGTGACACTTCGTTCGGTGATTCTGGGTACCGGCTCCTTCCTGCCGGAACGACGCGTTTCCAACGCCGAGCTGGCGGAGAAAGTCGACACGAGCGACGAGTGGATCGTCGAGCGCACCGGCATCCGCTTCCGTCACATTGCCGCCGAGGACGAGACGACGAGCACGCTGGCGACCGGTGCGGCCAAGGCGGCGCTCGCCTCCGCGGGGATTCCGGCTTCGACCATCGACCTGATCGTGCTGGCCACCGCCACGCCCGACCAGACCTTCCCGGCCACCGCGACGCGAGTGCAGACCGCGCTCGGGATCAACGATTGCGTCGCCTTCGACGTGGCCGCGGTCTGCTCGGGCTTCCTCTACGCGCTCCAGGTCGCCGATTCGATGATCCGCGCGGGCACCGCCAGGCGCGCCCTGGTGATCGGCGCCGAGACCTTCAGCCGCATCCTCGACTGGGAGGACCGCGCGACCTGCGTGCTGTTCGGCGACGGCGCCGGCGCGATCGTGCTCGAGGCGCAGGAGAGCGACGAGGCGGCGGGCCAGGGTATCCTCGCGACTCGGCTGCACGCCGACGGGCGCCACAACGACCTTCTCTATGTCGACGGCGGGCCTTCGACCACGGGGACGGTCGGCAAGCTGCGCATGAAGGGCCGCGAGGTCTTCCGGCATGCCGTGGTCAACCTCGCCTCGGTGATGGAAGAATCGCTCTCCGCGGCGGGGCTCACCTCGGCTGACGTCGACTGGGTGGTGCCGCACCAGGCCAATGCCCGCATCCTTGACGCGACCGCGCGCAAGCTGGGGCTTCCGGCCGAGCGCGTGGTGGTGACCGTGGACCAGCACGCCAACACCTCGGCGGCATCGGTGCCGCTCGCGCTCGACGCCGCGGTGCGCGACGGCCGCATCCAGCGCGGGCAGCTGCTCGTGCTCGAAGCGATGGGCGGCGGCTTCACCTGGGGCGCCGCTGTCGTTCGTTTCTGAAATATTTCCGAATTCGTTCTCGCCGCGTAATGTTCCCGTTTGCGGGGTGTGCACAATCTGGTAAGAACGCAATACAGATCAATTCCGGGGGACTTGCCGAATGGCGCTTGCGGGCACGTTGACCAGGGCCGATCTGGCCGAATCGCTCCATCGCGAAGTGGGGCTGTCGCGCGCTGACGCGGCGCGGCTTGTCGAGCAGATCCTGCAGCACATGTGCGAGGCGCTCGCCGAGGGCGAGAACGTCAAGATCTCCGGCTTCGGCAGCTTCATCCTCCGCGACAAGGGCGAGCGCGTCGGGCGCAACCCCAAGACCGGCGTCGAAGTGCCGATCGCGCCGCGCCGGGTGCTCACCTTCAGGGCCAGCCAGATGATGCGCGACCGCATCGTGGCGGGCAGCTAGAGGCTCCCATGGCCGCGGAGAAAGCGGCCGGCGCCCTCCGCACCATCGGTGAGCTCGCCCAGGACATAGGGCGGCCCCAGCATATCCTGCGCTATTGGGAAACGCGCTTTCCCCAGCTCCGTCCCCTCACGCGCGCGGGCAACCGCCGTTATTACCGCGCCGAGGATGTGGCGCTGGTCCACCGCATCCACCATCTCCTCGCCGACGAAGGCTATACGATCCGCGGCGTCCAGCGGCTGCTCGCGGCCGAGCGTGGGACCAAGCTTCCGGCCGATTCGCCCGCCGAGCCTGCGCATCGCGGCGAGGCGCTCCGCGCGATCCGCGATTCGCTGGTGAAGGCGCTCGAGGAGGACAGCCCCCGCTAGGGTGTGTCCGGGCCGAGGCTCGGGTCGAGGTCGCGCGGGCGGACGAAGCGGACCAGCTCGGCCTCGCCGGCTTTGGCAGCATCCCAGCTTTCGCCGTCGAACCGGACCTCGGCGAGACTCGCGGTCGGGAATTTGGCCTCGATTTCGTCGCGCAGCGCTCCGGCGCCGGGGACGAGCAGCAGAACCAGCTCCTCCAGCCCCGGATTGTGCCCGGCGAGCAGGACGTGGTCGGCGCCTTCGGGCAAGTCGTGCACCACGTCGAGCAGGGTCGCTGCCGAAGCGAGATAGATGCGCTGGTCCCAGGCGGGCGCGAGATCGCTGCCGAAGCCTTCGCCGAGATGCTCGAGCGTCTCGACGACGCGCACCGCGGGCGAGGCGACGACATGATCGAAATCGAGCCCGAGCGCCTTCATGTGGCGCCCCATCAGCACCGCGGCGCGCTGCCCCTTGGGATTGAGGGGTCGATCGAAGTCGCGGGCGACGGGATCGTCCCAGCCCGATTTGGCGTGGCGCAGCAGCGTGAGCGTTTTCATGCGATCCCGGAGCCCGTTTCCTCAGCGGGCGCCTCATGCCGCAAGCGCGCCGCCAAGGAAAGCCGCACGCGCTCGACCGCTTCGTCGAGCAGGACGCGCCGCACCGGGGTGCCCGGAGGAAAGGCGTCGAGCAGCCGCGAGGGGCTGGCGGCGGAGAGCAGCACGAAGGTGCCGCGATCGTCGGCGCGGCGGATCAGCCGGCCGAAGGCCTGGGCGAGCCGGGCGCGGACGATCCGGTCGTCATAGGCACTGCCGCCGCCGGCGAGCCGGCGCGCGGCGTGGAGCACGCTCGGCTTGGGCCAGGGCACGCCCTCCATAACTACCAGCCGCAGCGATTCGCCGGGCACGTCGACGCCGTCGCGAAGCGCATCGGTGCCGAGCAGCGAGGCGCGCGGATCGTCGCGGAAGATGTCGACCAGGGTGCCGGTGTCGATCGGATCGACGTGCTGGGCGAGCAGCGGCAGTCCCTCGCGCGCGAGCCGATCGGCGATTCGGGCGTGGACCGCGCGCAGGCGGCGAATCGCCGTGAACAGCCCGAGCGTGCCGCCCCCTGAGGCGACGATCAGCCGCGCATAGGCATTGGCGAGCGCGGGCAGGTCGCCGCGCTTGACGTCGGTTACGATCAGCACTTCGGCCTGGGCGGCATAGTCGAACGGGCTCACAGCCTCGAAGCGCGCGGCGGGACGCGGAAGGTGGACCGCGCCGGAGCGCGCCTCGGCCACGTCCCAGTCGCCGCCGGCGCGCAGCGTCGCCGACGTGACGAGCACGCCGTGCGCGGGCTCGAGCACGGTGCGCGCGAAGGGCTTCGACGGATCGAGCCAGTGGCGATGCAGCCCGACATCGTACTCGCGCCCCTCGACGCGATCGACGGCGAGCCAGTCGACGAACTCGGGATCGGCGGGGCCGCCGATCCGCGCGATCAGCGCAAGCCAGGCGCCGACCGTCTCGGTGCGCCAGCCGAGCGAGGCGATCGCGCCTTCGATCCGGGCGCGCGCGGGCCCGTCCATCCAGTCGGGCGAATCGGCAAGCACGGCTTCGAGCCTCCGGCCGATCCGGACGAGCGGGCGGAGCAGCACGTCGAGCGCGGCGCCGGCGGGACCGGCGGCCTCGACCAAAGCAGCATCGGGCTCGGCAAGCTCGGTCTCCAGACCATAGCCGGCATCGCCCGAGCCATTGGCGTCGCGCGCATAGACGAGCCCGCGGACCGCGGCGAGCAGCGCCTCGACGGGGCCGAAAGGCTCGCCTTCGTTCAGTCGCTGGAGCCATTGGTCGCTCGGCAGCGCGCGCGCGGCGTCGACGGCCTCGGCGATGGCGCGGCCGCCCTCCTCGTCATAGCTGGCGACGTCCGAAAGCCGCGCGGCGAGCCCGCGGCGGCGCCCGCGCGAGCCCGATTCGGGGCCGATCACCCAGCGGCGCAGCTCGATCGCCTCCTGGCCCGTCAGCGCGGCGGCGAACATGGCGTCGGCGGCGTCGAACAGGTGATGGCCCTCGTCGAAGACATAGCGCGTCGGACGCGTCGCCGATTCGCGGCCGCGCGCGGCGTTGACCATCACCAGCGCATGGTTGGCGATGACGATGTCGGCGTCGGCCGAGGCGCGCGCGGCGCGCTCGATGAAGCATTTCCGGTAGTGCGGGCAGCCCGCGTAGATGCATTCGCCGCGGCGATCGGTGAGCGCGGTCGAGCCGTTGCGGCGAAAGAGCGTCGGCAGCCAGCCGGGCAAGTCGCCGCCGATCATGTCGCCGTCGGCGGTATAGGCCGCCCAGCGCGCGACGAGCTGGGCGAGGATCGCGGCGCGGCCGGCGAACCCGCCCTGCAGCGCATCCTCGAGGTTGAGCAGGCAGACGTAATTCTCCCGGCCCTTGCGGGTCACGATCCGGTGCTTCCGCGCCTCGGGGTCGGGGAAGAGCCGTTCGCCCTCATAGCCGAGCTGGCGCTGGAGCGCCTTGGTGAAGGTCGAGACCCAGACCGGCCCCTCCGCCTGCTCGGCCCAGAGCGAGGCGGGAGCGAGATAGCCGAGCGTCTTGCCGATTCCGGTGCCGGCCTCGGCGAGGACGAGGTTCGGGGCATCGCGGACCGCGCGCGGGGCGAAGGCGGCGGCGGCGGCTCCGGCATAGTCGCGCTGACCCTGGCGGCGCTCGGCGGTGCTGCCGGTGAGCCGCGCGAGGCGATCGGCGACCTCGGCCTCGTTCAGCGTGACGGTGCGCGGCGCGGGGCGCGGCGCGCGCTCTTCCCATTCGGGGAGCTTCGAGAAGAGCCAGCGCTCGGCCTGGGCAGGCTTGTCGATCCGCTGGCTCAGCGCGGGCGCCCAGGGCCAGCGCAGCCGGAAGAGCGACTGGAGCGCGTGCCAAGCGCCTTCGCGCTCGGGCCAGTCACCCGCGGGGGTGGCGAGCAGCGCCTCGGCCGCGCGGAGCAGGAATTCGGGCGTATCGGCATCGCTCGCCGGCGGCTCGATCCCGGTGACTCGCGCCAGCCCCTTGGGCGTGGGTACCATGAAGCGCGCCGGCTGGAGGAAGGCGAAGAGCTCGAGCAGGTCGAGGCCCGACAGCTCGGGATGGCCGAGCCGCTGGCCGATGAGCGGCGCGTTGAGCAGGATGGTGGGCGTGTCCGCGACGATGCGGATCGCCTCGCCCCGGCTGACCGCGCGCGTCTCGCCGCCGCTGGCGATCCAGACGCCGCCGTGGCTCGCATGGAGCGCGGGATAGGGCAGCGGGGGCGTCATCGGCGAAAGTTGACAGTGTGGAAGTTGACACCGCGGAAGTTGACAAAGTGGACACCCTCCGCGGGGTTTTCACGCAGCACCGTCCCAAGGGGCCGCCCAGCCGCGAAGGTCCGCCGCCGCGGAACGGCGCGAAGGCAGGGAAGCGGCGACTCGGACATCGTGAAACCTATCCCAGACCAAATCCTACATTGGAAGATGTTTTATCTTTGTTCCGGGCGGTAGAAGCGGCTCAGGCGGCTTTCGTCTCCGCGCGCCGGGCACTCGCGACGCTTCTTCCTCGGCGTCCTGCGCCGCGCCGAAATGATCGGCGAGCGTACGGCCGTCCGCGCGACAGGTGTCGCGGAAGAAGAAGCCGAGCATCTCGTGGATCCACACGCGCCGGCCCATGCGATAATACCAGCGGATCGCGTGCCGGATCTTCGGGTCCGGGTGCCACGCCCAGCGCAACAGCGCGCGCGGGCGCAATTGCGCGATCGCCTCGATCGCCTTGACCCATAGGAACAGCCGCCACGGGGCCATCCGCGACATGCCGAGCACCTGGTGCTTATAGTCCCATTTGGTCCGGTCGGCCTGGACCACCGGTCGATCCTTCGCGGCGCGGTAGAAGGGCGTCCAGCGATGCGGCGTCACGTAGAGCGCCTGGATCTGGTCAGGATCGTAGGAGACGATCTGGCGGAGCCCGCGGAGCAGATCCGCGTCGGTCTCGTCGTCGAACCCGGCGACCCAGGTCGCCATCGAGAGGATGCCGTGGCGGCGCAGCAGCCGGATCGCCTCGCGATCGGCGGTGGTCGAGCCGCCCTTGCGGATCAGCTTGAGCGTCGCTTCGTCGGTATTCTCCATCCCGAGCAGGAAGCGCTCGAACCCGGCCTGCTTGTAGAGATGGAGAATGTCGGCGTCGCGAACGATGTCGTCTGCGCGCGTCGAGCCGACCAGCGTGACCGAGATATTCTCGGCGATGAGCGCTTCGAGAAAGGTGCGCCACGCCTTGCGCCCGGCGCTGGGGTTCTCGTCGGCGAAGTTGAACACCTCGACGCCGTGGTCGCGGTGGAGCCGGGCGATCTCGCGCGCCAACTTGACCGGATCGCGGCGCCGCCATCGGGTCCAGAAGCCGCGTTGCCCGCAGTAATTGCACAGATGCGGGCAGCCGCGCGAAAACTGGATCACCACCGCGCGCTTGCCGCCCCAATAGCTGTAGCGGGCGTGATCGATCAGCTCCCAGCCGATGCGATAGGCGTCGAGGTCCGCGATCACCGGAGCCGGCGGAGTCGCCACCACCGCGCCGCCGCGGCGATAGGCGATCCCCGGAATCTCCTCGAGCGGCGAGGCATCCGCCAAGGCGCGCATCAACCGGCGAACGGTCTCCTCGCCTTCGCCGCGGACGATGGCATGGAGGTGCGGATCGTCGCGCAGCAGCTCGCGCCAGAAATAAGTGGGGTGGACGCCGCCGTAGACGATGCACGCTTCGGGCAGCCGGCGCGCGGCCTCGGCGGCGATGCGGCTGATGATCGGCTGGGCCGAGGACGATCCCGAATGGCCGAACAGCACGGCCTCGGGCGCGCGACGGACGATCTCGTCGACGACCTCGCCGTGGGACATCGGCCCGAATTCGGCGTCGAGCAGCGCGACCTCGTGTCCGTCGTCGATCAGCGGGCCGCCGATCGAGAGCAGGCCGAGCGGCGGCAGCTGCTCCCTGGGGATGCGGCTGCCGATGGCGGGGTGGGGCACGTTTACGAGCAGGATGCGCAAGCTCTGTCTCCGCATGGTGAAGCGGATCGCGCTCAGCCACAGCGCGCGGCCCCCGGCATGAGCAAAAGATGAGAAATCGCTGAAATCCGCAATGCCACTCCGGAAGCGGCTTCGGAATTGCGCAAGAACGGGAACGACGGCGCGCGCTCGATCGGCCTAGGATCGCTTCCGAAGCAGAGGAGATGTGCAATGAAGCCGAGACAGCGTCAGCTTTACGCCGAGCGGATCGAGCGCGTGGTGGAGCATATCGAGCGGCTGGACCCCGACGCGCCCAATCCGGCGCTCGCCGAGCTGGCCGAGATCGCGGCATTGTCGGAGTTTCATTTCCACCGCGTCTTCCGGCTGATGACCGGCGAGACCCCGGGCGAGGCGCTGCGCCGCATCCGGCTGGCGCGCTCGCTGCCGGCGCTGGCCGCGACGGGGACGGTGACCGAGGCTTCGGGCGCGGCCGGCTATGCGACGTCGCAGGGGTTCGCACGGGCGCTGCGGCGGCAGGCGGGGACCTCGGCGAGCGAGGCGCGGGCCGGAGGGACGCTCGATTCGCTCGCCGCGCGGCTGCGGTCGCCTGCGGGGGAGGGCGCAGCGGCGCTTTCGGTGGAAGTGGTCTCGGTCGAGCCGTTCCGGCTGCTCGCGATCCGCAACGTCGGCGATTATGCCGAGCTCAACGCCGGCTACACCCGGCTCTTCGACCTGGTGCTCCAACAAATGCCGCCCGAAGCGCTGCGGGGCATCTACGGCGTCCCCTATGACGACCCGCGCTTCATTCCGCCCGAGGACTGCCGCTTCGACTGCGCGCTGGCGACGGGCGAGGCGGGCGCGCCCGTCGGCGCGCTGAGCGAGCTGCGCCTCGGCGGCGGGCACCATGCCCGGCTGCGCCATCTCGGCTCCTATGACGCACTGCCGGAGAGCATCGACCTGCTCTATGCCGCGGCGATCGTGGAGCTCGACCAGCCGCTGGGGAGCGCGCCGGCCTTCGTCCATTATCTCGACGATCCGGAGGAGGTCGCCGAGGCGGAGCTGCGTTCCGAGATCTACCTGCCGCTCGGCTGAGCCGGGATCGACCGATCGGCGACGCGCAATGCTGGCACCCGCGGCGCGGCTTCGCTAGACGCGCCCTATCATGACCGACAAGCACGCCCTGCGCGCCGCCGCGCTCGAATCCAAGGCCTGGCCCTATGAAGAGGCCCGCAAGCTGCTCAAGCGCTACCCGAACGGCGCGCCGGAGAAGGGCTATGTGCTGTTCGAGACCGGCTATGGCCCGTCGGGCCTGCCGCACATCGGCACCTTCCAGGAAGTGCTGCGCACGACCATGGTGCGCAATGCCTTTGCCGAGCTCTCGGACATTCCGACGCGGCTGATCGCGTTCAGCGACGATATGGACGGGCTGCGCAAGGTTCCGGACAACGTGCCCAACAAGGAGCTGCTTGCGGCGAACCTGGGCAAGCCGCTGACCCGCGTCCCCGATCCCTTTGGCTGCCACGAGAGCTTCGCGCACCACAACAATGCGCAGCTGCGCGCCTTCCTCGACCAGTTCGGCTTCGACTATGAATTCGCCTCGTCGACCGAATATTATGCCAGCGGCCGGTTCGATGACACGCTCAAGGCGGTGCTGCGCAACTATCAGGCGATCCTCGACATCATGCTGCCGACGCTGCGCGCCGAGCGGCAGGCGACCTATTCGCCGGTGCTGCCGGTGAGCCCCAAGTCGGGCGTGGTGCTGCAGGTGCCGGTCGAAGTGCTCGACGCCGAGACCGGGATGATCGCGTTCGACGATGAGGGCGAGCGGATCGAGCAGTCGATCTTCGGCGGGCAGGCCAAGCTCCAGTGGAAGGTCGACTGGGCGCTGCGCTGGGTCGCGCTCGGCGTCGATTACGAGATGGCGGGCAAGGACCTGATCGACTCGGTCACCCAGTCGAGCAAGATCGCGCGGGCGCTGGGCGGCAAGCCGCCCGAGGGGTTCAACTACGAGCTGTTCCTCGACGAGAATGGCGAGAAGATCTCCAAGTCCAAGGGCAACGGCCTGTCGATCGAGCAGTGGCTGACCTATGGCCCCGACGAGAGCCTGGCCTTCTATCTCTATCGCGAACCCAAGCGCGCCAAGGCGCTCCACATGGGCGTGATCCCACGCGCGGTGGACGAATATTGGCAGTTCCGCGGCAATTATCCGACGCAGGAAGTGACGCAGAAGCTCGGCAATCCGGTGCACCACATCCACAACGGGGACGTGCCCGCCGAGACGCTGCCCGTGACCTTCGGGCTGCTGCTCAACCTCGTCGGGGTGATGGGCGAGGCGAGCAAGGAGCAGGTGTGGGGCTATCTCGCCAATTACGTGCCCGACGCCACGCCCGAGACCTATCCCGCGCTCGACAAGTTGATCGGCTATGCGCTCGCCTATGGCCGCGACTTCGTGGCGCCGACGCTCCAGCGGCGTGCGCCCGAGGGGGTCGAGATCGAGGCGCTGAAGCGGCTCGACGCCGTGCTGGCGGGGATGCCGGCGGATGCCTCGGCCGAGGACATCCAGAACGAAGTGTACGAGATCGGCAAGACCGGCGGGTTCGAGAATCTGCGCGACTGGTTCAAGGCGCTCTACGAGACGCTGCTCGGATCGGAGCAGGGGCCGCGGATGGGGAGCTTCATCGCGCTCTACGGCATCGAGAACAGTCGGCGGTTGATCGCGGATGCGCTGGCCCGGGCGAGCTGACCGGGTAGCGCGGTGCACGCCGCCAAGCCCCGCCCGCGGTCGGCGCGCCGCGACTTCCTGCACAGCGAGGCGGCGGGCGGAATCGCGCTGATCGCGGCGGCGGCGTTGGCGATGCTGGTGGCGAACCTGCCGGGGCTCGCGCCAGGCTATTTCGACTTGCTCCACTGGGAGACCGGCCCGGCGATCAGCCCGCGCTATGGGCCGATGACGGTGCATCGCTGGATCAACGATGCGGCGATGGCGGTGTTCTTCCTGCTCGTGGGGCTCGAGATCAAGCGCGAGTTCGTCGACGGCAGGTTGGCGAGCTGGCGGCATCGGCGCCTGCCGGTGATCGCCGCCGCGGCGGGGATGGCCGTGCCGGCGCTCTTCTACCTGGGCGTGACGCACGCCACGCCGGGGCTGGCCGACGGCTGGGCGATCCCGGCGGCGACCGACATCGCCTTTGCCATCGGCGTGATGGCGCTGCTCGGCAAGCGCGTGCCGACGAGCCTCAAGCTGTTCCTCACCACCGTGGCGATCGTCGACGACATGGGATCGGTCGCGATCATCGCGCTGGCCTATACCGACCGGATCGACACGCTCGCGCTGGGGATGGCGGCACTGGTGCTGCTGGCGATGCACGTGCTTGGGCGCAGCGGAGTCACGCGGCTGAGCGTCTATCTGGCGCTAGCGGCACTGCTCTGGCTCTTCGTGTTCCGATCGGGCGTGCATGCGACGATCGCGGGGGTGGCGGCGGCGATGATGATCCCGATCCGCCGGACGCCCGGCGCGCCCGACGCACGGGATTCGCCGCTCCATCGGCTGGAGCATGCGCTGCACCCCTGGTCCGCCTTCCTGATCGTACCGCTGTTCGGCTTCGCGAACGCCGGACTGCCGCTCGCGGGGCTGACGGCGGCGACATTGCTCGAGCCGCTGCCGCTGGGGGTCGCGCTGGGGCTGTTCCTGGGCAAGCAGATCGGCGTGTTCGCGGCGATGTGGATCGCGCACCGCACCGGCTTCGCCTGCCGCCCGGCCTGGGCGAGTTGGCCGCAGGTCCATGGCATGGCGATCCTGGCGGGAATCGGATTCACGATGAGCTTGTTCATCGGCGGCCTTGCCTTCCCGGGGGACGAGGCGCTGATCGCCAAGGTCAAGGTCGGCGTGCTGGCGGGATCGATCCTCTCCGCGCTCGCAGGCTATGCCGTGCTCCGCTTCGCGCCGCCGCGGCGCGTGCTGGCGGTCAGGCTGATCGAGGCACGCAAGGCACGCTGATGGGCGCCGCGCGGCGCCGGTCGGCGAGCATCGCCACGCACCAGACAGCGAAGCCGCCGAGCGCAAGCGCCGCGCCGACATAGCCGGTCGAGGTCCAGCCCCATCCCGCCGCGATCGCCATCCCGCCGAGCCAGGGGCCGAGCGCATTGGCGGTGTTGAACGCCGAATGATTGAGCGCGGCGGCGAGCATCTGCGCATCGCCGGCGACGTCCATCAGCCGCGTCTGGAGGATCGCGCCGAGCGCGCCGCCGAAGCCGATCGCGAACACCGCGAGGCACAGCGACCAGAAATGCGCGGCGGCGAGCGGATAGATAGCGAGTGCCGCCGCACTGAACAGCAGCAGCACCGCCGCGCTGGGCATCAGCGCGCGATCAGCGAACTTCGGGACGATGAGGTTGCCCGCGGTCATCCCGGCGCCGAAGATCGCGAGCGCGACGGGGATCGACGAGGCGGGGACGCGAGTCACTTCGAGCAGCGTCGAGGCGACATAGGTGTAGACGCAGAACAGCCCGCCAAAGCCGATCGCGCTGATCCCCAGCGTCAGCCAGACCTGCCCGTTGGCGAGCGCACCGAGCTCGCGCAGCGGACTCGCGTCCTGCGCGGGCCGGTCGCGCGGTGCGAGCCACCAGACCAGCGCCATGGTCAGCAACGCGAGCACGGCGACGACCGCGAAGCCCCAGCGCCAGCCCACCGCCTGCCCCAGCCAATTGGCGAGCGGCACGCCGATCACCGTCGCGATGGTGAGCCCGAGCAGCATCCGCCCGACCGCCTGCGATCGCTTGTTGTCGGGGACCAGCGAGGCCGCGACCAAAGCCGCGATCCCGAAATAGGCGCCGTGCGGCAGCCCCGAGAGGAAGCGGAAGACGAGCATCCAGCCATAGGTCGGCGCGAGCGCGCTCAGCCCGTTGAACAACCCGAAGGAGAGCATCAGCAGGATCAGCAAGGTGCGCCGCGCCATCTTGGCGCCGAGCACCGCGAGCAGCGGGGCGCCGACCACGACGCCAAGGGCATAGGCGCTGATGACATGACCCGCGGTCGGCTCGTCGATCCCCAGGCCCCGCGCGAAATAGGGCAGCAGGCTCATCGTCGCGAATTCGGTGGTGCCGATCGCGAAGCCGCCCATGGCGAGCGCGAAATGCACCAGACCGGGCGAGGGCGATCGAGGCGAGGGAGCGTGCATCCTTCCCTGATGGTCATGCTGCACTGCAGCGTCAACCGCGGGATACGCTCAAGCAGATGCGGAGATTTGAAGCAGGGCTGCGAAAAATGCAGCTGCGCTATGGATTTGGCTGGCGCAGAGGCGTTGGCCGACCATGGCAGATACGATCGGCTACGCCCGCGGCACGGACGGCTATAAACGGCTCACGCTCGCGATGCTCTTCGCCGGCTTCTCCACCTTTTCGCTGCTCTATTCGGCGCAGCCGCTGCTACCGGTTTTCGCGCAGGCGTTCGGGCTGAACGCCGAATCGGCGAGCCTTGCCATCTCGCTCGCCACCGGACCGCTGGCGGTGGCTATCGTCTTCGCGGGCCTGCTCTCGGACCGGATCGGCCGGCGGCCGCTGATGGTCGCCGCAATGTTCGGCGCGGGGCTGCTCACCATGCTCACTGGGCTCGCGCCCAGCTGGCACGCACTGCTCGCGCTGCGGCTCCTCGCCGGCATCGCTCTCGCAGGGATGCCGGCAGTGGCGATGGCCTATGTCAGCGAGGAGGTCGAACCGCTTTCGGTCGGCCCGGCAATGGGCATCTACATCGCCGGCAGCGGCATCGGCGGAATGGCGGGGCGGCTCGGCGTGAGCCTGCTCACCAGCCTGTTCGACTGGCGCTGGGCGTTGGTCGGGGTCGGGCTGGTCGGGCTGGCCATGGCCGAGGGGTTTCGCCGCCTCGCCCCGCCTTCGCGGCGATTCGTGCCGCAGCAGGTGCATGCCGCCGCCGTGCTCTCGGCCGGACGCAGCCTGTTCCGCGACAAGGCGATGCCGTGGCTCTATGCCGAAGGCTTCCTGCTGATGGGCGTGTTCGTCACCATCTACAATTATGTCGGCTTCCGGCTGCTCGCGCCGCCCTTCCGTCTCGGCCATGCCGCGATCGGCGCGATCTTCCTGCTCTATCTGCTCGGTTCGGTGAGCTCGGCCTGGTTCGGCGGGCTTGCCGACCGGCGCGGACGGCGGCTGATCTTCTGGATCCCGACTGCGATGCTGCTGCTCGGCACCGCGCTCACTGCCTCGACGTCGCTCGCGCTGGTGGTGGCGGGCATCGGCGTCGTCACAATCGGCTTCTTCGGGGCGCATTCGATCGCGTCGAGCTGGGTCGGCCGCCGCGCCCGGGCGAGCCGCGGCCAGGCCGCAGCCTTCTATCTGTTCTTCTATTATCTGGGCTCGAGCCTGCTCGGCTCCGCAGGCGGCGTCGCCTGGACGGGCTGGGGCTGGACCGGAGTCGTGCTCTATTGCGGGATGCTCACGCTGATCGCGCTGGCGATCGCCGCGAAGCTCGCCACGGTCGCGCCGCTGCCGCTCCCCGAGGCCACGCCGCCGCGGCCCATGGGGGCGGACTGAGAAACCATCACACGCCGAGCCAGGCGAGATCGCCCGGCAGCGAGTCGCTCGACCAATCGACCTGGAGGACGCGGCGATGGCGCATCCCGTTGCTGGCGGCGGAGGCGTGCACGATCGGCGTCGCGTAGAGCCAGACATCGCCTGCTGCGGCGAGACATGTCGCCGTGCCACAGCGCTCCACCACAGCGGCGAGATCGCCCTCGGCAATGCGGCCGAGCCGATGCGAGCCCGGCGCGATCAGCAACGGCGCATTGTCCTCGGGCACGGGATCGAGATGGACGCGCATCGTCCGCATCGCCTCGATCAGCGCGAAGGGCGGCTCCACATGAAGCAGCCCCTGCTTGACCGACCAAGGGCCGAAGCCAGCCTGTTCGGTACGCGCACGGACCGCGATCGTGCGGTCCTGATGCCAGCCGAGCGCCCAGTTGGCGGCCGGACTCTTGTCGAACAGGATCGCACGGACCGGCCGCATCCCAGGCACCAGCGCGCCGAGCGCGTCGGCCGCGAGCAGTTCCGCCAGCTCCGCGACGCCGTGGAGCCGAATGCCGGCGCGGTCCCTGGGCTGGCGCTCGGCCAACAGGCGCAGCGCGTCAAGAAAAGGGGCGGCCGCACCGGGAAGGTGCGCCGCCCCATGTTCGTGGAAGTCGAGCAGCAAGCTCAGAGCTTCTCGGTCAGCTCCGGCACGATCTTGAACAGGTCGCCGACCAGGCCGATGTCCGCGACCTGGAAGATCGGGGCGTCCTCGTCCTTGTTGATCGCGATGATCGTCTTCGAGTCCTTCATGCCGGCGAGGTGCTGGATCGCGCCCGAGATGCCGATCGCGATATAGACGTCCGGGGCGACGATCTTGCCGGTCTGGCCGACCTGATAGTCGTTGGGGACATAGCCCGCGTCGACCGCCGCGCGCGAGGCGCCGACCGCGGCGCCGAGCTTGTCGGCGAGCGGCTCGATGATCGAATGGAAGTTCTCGCTGTTCTGCAGCGCGCGGCCGCCCGAGACGATCACCTTGGCGCTGGTCAGCTCCGGGCGTGCCGATTCGGCGATCTCGGCGCCCGCGAAGGTCGAGAGACCCTTGTCGCCTTCGGCCGCAACCGCCTCGACGCTGGCCGAGCCGCCCTCGCGCGCCGCCTTTTCGAAGGCCGTGCCGCGCACGGTGATCACCAGCTTCTTGTCGCTGGTCTGCACCGTGGCGATCGCGTTGCCGGCGTAGATCGGGCGCGTGAAGCTGTCCGGACCCTCGACCGAGAGGATGTCCGAGATCTGCATCACGTCGAGCAAAGCTGCGACGCGCGGCGCGATGTTCTTGCCGGTGGTGGTGGCCGGGAAGAGCACGGCGTCGTGGCTCTCCATCAGCTTGACGACCAGCGGCGCGACATTCTCGGCAAGCGCATGCTCATAGGCCGCATCGTCGGCGAGATGGACCTTGCCCACGCCGGCGATCTTCGCGGCTTCGTCCGCCACCGCGGCGCAGCCCGCGCCCGCGACGAGCAGATGCACTTCGCCGAGCTTCGACGCCGCAGTGACAGCGGCGAGCGTGGCGTCCTTGAGGCTCTTGTTGTCGTGTTCGACCCAGACGAGCGTCTTCATTTCGCGACTCCCAGACCCTTGAGCTTCTCCACCAGCTCGTCGACCGAACCGACCTTGATGCCGGCCTGGCGCTTGCCGGGCTCGACCACCTTCAAGGTCTTGAGGCGGGGGCTCACGTCGATGCCGTAATCCGCCACCGTCTTCTTCGCGACGGGCTTGGACTTGGCCTTCATGATGTTGGGCAGCGTCGCGTAGCGCGGCTCGTTGAGGCGCAGATCGGTGGTGACGATCGCCGGCAGCTTGAGATCGACCGTCTCGAGCCCGCCGTCGACTTCGCGCGTGACCTTGACCCCATTGCCGCCGAGCTCGACCTTCGAGGCGAAGGTGCCCTGCGGCCAGCCGAGCAGCGCGGCGAGCATCTGGCCGGTCTGGTTCGAATCGTCGTCGATCGCCTGCTTGCCGAGGATCACCAGGCCTGGCTGCTCTTCCTCGACCACCTTGGCGAGCAGCTTGGCGACGCCGAGCGGCTCTACCTCGTCATCGGTGGCGATCAGGATCGCGCGGTCGGCGCCCATGGCGCGCGCGGTCAGCAGCACGTCCGACTCGGCCTTGGCGACGCCGATCGTCACCACGACCACCTCGGTCGCCGCGCCCTTTTCCTTGAGCCGCACCGCTTCCTCGATCGCAATCTCGTCGAAGGGGTTCATGCTCATCTTGACGTTCGCCAGATCGACGCCCGTCCCGTCCGCCTTGACGCGGGGTTTCACGTTGAAATCAAGCACGCGCTTGACCGGTACCAAGACCTTCATCGCATCCTTCCTCGATGTCCGTCGCAATGACGGTTAACTGGCTTACGTTTACGCGAACGTCAACCTTTGGCCGAAGCACGCGCCGCCGGATCGGACGACCCGATACGAAAACGGCAGCGCGGCCATATTGGCTGCGCTGCCGCGAAATTTCGTCGGTCCGCACGCCGTCAGGCACGCGGACCGGAGCGAGGCGGCGGCCGTAGAACGGGCCGGCCGCCGCATGTCAGGCCGCCTTCTGGACCTCGGCGACGATCTTCTTCGCCGCGTCGCCCAGGTCGTTCGCCGGAACGATCGCCAGGCCCGAATTGGCGAGGATGTCCTTGCCCTGCTGGACGTTGGTGCCCTCGAGGCGGACGACCAATGGCACCTGCAGGTTCACTTCCTTGGCGGCCGCGACGATGCCCTCTGCGATGATGTCGCAGCGCATGATCCCGCCGAAGATGTTGACGAGGATGCCCTTCACCGCCGGATCGCTCAGGATGATCTTGAACGCCGCGGTGACCTTCTCCTTGTTGGCGCCGCCGCCGACGTCGAGGAAGTTGGCCGGGAACATGCCGTTGAGCTTGATGATGTCCATCGTGGCCATCGCCAGGCCCGCGCCGTTGACCATGCAGCCGATGTCGCCGTCGAGCTTGATGTAGGCGAGGTCGTACTTCGACGCCTCGAGCTCCATCGGATCCTCTTCGCTCTCGTCGCGCAGCTCGGCGAGGTCCTTGTGACGGAACATCGCGTTCGAATCGAAGCCGACCTTGGCGTCGAGGACGAGGAGGTTGCCCTGCTCGGTCAGCGCCAGCGGATTGACTTCGATCTGCGCGGCGTCGGTGCCGAGGAAGGCGGCGTAGAGCGAGGAGGCGACCTTGGCGGCCTGCTTGCCCTGGTCGCCCTTGAGGCCCAGCGCGGCCGCGACCGAACGGCCGTGGTGCGGCTGGAAGCCGGTCGCGGGATCGACGTCGAAGGTGTGGATCTTCTCGGGCGTCGAGTGCGCGACTTCCTCGATGTCCATGCCGCCCTCGGTCGAGACGACGAAGGCGACGCGGCCGGTGGCGCGGTCGACGAGGAGCGCGAGATAGAATTCCTTGGCGATGTCGGCGCCGTCGGTGATGTACAGGCGGTTGACCTGCTTGCCGGCCTCGCCCGTCTGGATCGTCACCAGCGTGTTGCCGAGCATGTCGGTGGCGTGTGCGCGGACTTCGTCGAGCGTCTTGGCGAGGCGGACGCCGCCCTTCGCATCGGGGCCGAGCTCCTTGAACTTGCCCTTGCCGCGGCCGCCGGCATGGATCTGCGACTTCACGACATAGAGCGGCCCGGGGAGGCGCTTGGCGGCCTCGACCGCTTCCTCGACCGTGAACGCGGCGTGGCCGGCGGCGATCGGCGCACCGAACTTGGCCAGCAGTTCCTTGGCCTGATACTCGTGGATGTTCATGGGAGACGGCTCTCCAGTCTTTCGAGGGCAGAATGCGGCCCCGCCTTAAGCACAGCGGGCGGGGGAATCCAATGTTTTTCGACGTAAATGCAGTTGCGACGCAGTTGCAATACAGCGGTGCGTCGTGGCTTTCGAGGTAACGCTCTAACCGCCCGACTTTTTCCCGTCGCCCCGGACTTGTTCCGGGGTCCACCGGGAAGGGGGCGCTGGATAAGAGGTTCGAGGGCAACGCGTGAGGCACCGTGGCCCCCGGAACAAGTCCGGGTGACAGTTGGGAGTGGTGGCGGGGCAGCCGCCGGGCGCTAGTGCGCGAGTCCCGTCGCGCAGAGCGCGGCCGCGCTCGTCGTGACTCCCAATATCTCCGGATCGCCGAGCGCGCGGACCTTGTGGAGGAACTGGTCGAGCGACCTGGCTTCATCGGCTTCGGGCAGGTCGGCGATGCGCATCAGCTGGGCGAGCGAGAGCCGGTCGACCATCCGCTCGGCCATGCAGGCGGAGAGCGGCTTGGGCAGCCCCGGGCGGACCAGCCCCGTGCGCAGCCGCGCCTCGGGGACGGCACAGCCCGAGAGCAGCGCGGCGGCGGCGAGCAGCAGGGCGGTTCGCGGAGTCATGGCGCGACTCGCTAGGCCTGCTATCCAGGGGTCGCAAGGCCCAACGCGATTCTGCAACGAATCGCGCTTATGATCGATTGACCGCCCGGGCGCCGAGGCACAGAGGTGAGCATATGGAGCATCTCAATCTTCCCGAGTCCGAGTGGCGCAAGCGCCTCACGCCCGAGCAGTTCCACGTGCTGCGCGAGGCAGGCACCGAGCGCGCCTTTTCGGGCCATTACACCGACAACAAGGCCGACGGCGTCTATCGCTGCGCCGGCTGCCAGCTCGAGCTGTTCGACAGCGTCGACAAATATGATTCGGGATCGGGCTGGCCGAGCTTCACCCAGCCGGTCTCGCTCGACCATGTCAGCGACCATGCCGACACCAGCCACGGCATGCGCCGCATCGAAGTGCGCTGCGCGCGCTGCGACGGGCACCTGGGCCATGTCTTCCCCGACGGGCCGCCGCCGACGGGGCTGCGCTATTGCATCAATTCGGTGAGCCTCGATTTCCGTTCACGCAGCGGAAACCAGGCGAGTGCTACCAGCGCGGCCTTCGGCTCCTGATCCTTGTGAGCCGCACGAATAGGGCTTAAGCCACCGATTGATGGCGTCCAAATTGCCGAAAGCCAAAGCCGCCTCCGGGCGCAGTTCCGCCAAATGGAAACGCATCGGTCTCTGGTCGCTGATCGGAGTCGGCGCGGCAGGACTGCTCGCGCTCGTCGCGCTGGTGATCGCGGTCTATTCGACCAAGGCATCGCTGCCGAGCTTCGACGAGCTCAAGTCGTCGCCCAACGGCCAGATGATCCGCGTCCATGCCGTCGACGGCACCGTGCTCGTCTCGCTCGGGCCGAGCTATGGCGAGTGGATTCCCTACGACCAGATCCCCGGCGAGATGAAGGACGCGATCGTCGCGGTCGAGGACCGGCGCTTCCAGAGCCATTGGGGTATCGATCCGCAGGGCCTGCTGCGCGCCGCGCGCTTCGCGATCGTCAACCGCGGCTCGGGCCGCCGCCTGCAGGGCGCGTCGACTATCACCCAGCAGGTCGCGCGCACCATCTTCCTGTCGAACAAATATGATTTCGGCCGCAAGATGCGCGAGGCGGTGCTGGCGCTCGCGATGGAGCAGAAATTCTCCAAGCAGCAGATCCTCGAGCTCTACCTCAACAAGGTCTATTTCGGCGGCGGCGCCTATGGCATCGACGCGGCGAGCCGCAAGTTCTTCGGCCATCCCGGCACCAACCTGAACCTCGCCGAATCCGCGATCATCGCGGGGCTGGTGAAGGCGCCCTCGCATTATTCGCCCACCGCCGATGCCGAGGCCGCGGTCGACCGCGCCAGCGTCGTGCTCGACGTGATGGCCGAGACGGGCAAGATCAGCCGGGCCGAGGCAGCCGCAACCGATCCGCGCAGCGTCAAGCTCGCCCCCGAGCCGCGCCAGAACAGCGTGCGCTATTTCACCGATTGGGCGCTGCCCCAGCTCGAGATGCTGATCGACGAGACCGAGGCGCCGCTCGAAGTCTGGACCACGCTCGATCTCAACATGCAGCGCGCCGCCGACGAGGCGATCCGCCGCAACGCGCCCGACAATGCCCAGGGCGCGCTGGTCAGCCTCGACCGCGACGGCGCGGTGCGCGCGATGGTCGGCGGCAAGGACTATGTCGCGTCGATCTACAACCGCGCGACGCAGGCCGAGCGCCAGCCGGGCTCGGCGTTCAAGCTGTTCGTCTATCTCGCCGCGCTCGAGGCCGGCCACAAGGTCGACGATGTGGTGGTCGACGAGCCGGTGACGATCAACGGCTGGAGCCCACGCAACAATTCGGGCCGCTTCTCGGGCCAGGTGACGCTGCGCACCGCCTTCGCCTATTCGCTCAACACGATCGCGGCCAAGCTGGGCCAGGAAGTGGGCTTCGGCACCGTGGCCGACATGGCGCGGCGCTTCGGAATCACCACGCAGATCAACACCCAGCCGGCGATGGTGCTCGGCACCTCGAACGTGCGGCTGATCGACATGACGCGCGCCTTCGCCTCGGTCGGACAGAAGGGCGTTGCCGTGACGCCCTTCGGCATCACCCGGGTGACCGCCAATGGCGAAGTGATCTACCAGCACGAAGTCGACACCAGCCATGTGCTCGTCGCGCCCTATGTCGCCGCGCAGATGACCGACCTGCTCCAGAGCGCGGTCGCGACCGGCAGCGGCCATGCCGCGCAGATCGGCCGGCCAGTTGCGGGCAAGACCGGCACGACCACTTCGAACAAGGACGGCTGGTTCATCGGCTTCTCGAGCGGCCTCACCACCGGCGTGTGGATGGGCCGCGACGATGCGCACGTCGTGCCCGGCCTGCAGGGCGGCACCGCGCCGGCGCGCGCCTTCGCCGCCTTCATGAGCAAGGCGGTCGCCAATCGGCCGGTCGAGCAGTTCGAAACGCAGGTGACGCTCCCCGAATGGCAGCTCGAGCCCGAGGAGAACGCCTATTACGCCGCGCCCGACAACGGCATGTTCGTCGATCCGGACGGCAATCCGCTGCCCGAGGACCAGCAGCCGAGGAGCGACGGCAGCGAGGCAAATCCCGCGGCGCCGGGCGCGCCCGGGGCACCCGCCCAGCCCGAGGACCAGATCGATCAGGACTGGATCGACCGGATGACGGGCCGCAATCCCGCCGAGCCCCAGCCCGCGCCGACACGCGTGCCGCCGGTGCGCGACGTACCCCGCCAGCCTGCGCCCGAGCGGGCGCCGCCGGGGTATCAGGAATAGGGTTTCACCGCCCGACGCGGTGGAGCGCGGCGCCGTTGCGGCGGAGCCATTCGCGCGCGGGCGTGGGATCGGCCTCGTAGAGCAGCGCGACCAGCCGGTGGAACGCCGGCGAATGATTCATGTGGATGCGGTGCGCGACTTCGTGCGCGACGGTGGCGCGGCGCACGTGCGCCGGCGCGAGCACCAGCCGCCAGCTGTAGCGGATCGCGCCCGACGACGCGCAGCTCCCCCAGCGCCCGCGCGGATCGCCGATCGACACGCGGCTTACGCTCACGCCGGCGCGCGCGGCATATTCCTCGGTCTCGGCGCTCAGCAGCCGCAGCGCCTCTGCCCTCAGCCAGCGCTCGACGCGGCGCGCGAGCATGTCGGGGGGGCCGCCACACACCAGCTTCTCGCCCTCGAGCCGCGGCGTGCGGGGTCCCTTCGCGTCCCAGGCGATCACGATCTCGCCGCCGGCGAAGGGAATCCGCTCCCCCGCCGCAAAAGGCTGGGTCTCGGGAATCCGTGCGCGCTGCGCCTCGATCCAGCCCTGCTGCTCGCTCGCCCAGGCGAGCGCCTTCTTGAGCGAGGCGCGCGGAGGGAGCGTCAGGCGGACGCGGCCGTCACGCGGATCGACGGAGAGGCGGATGCGCCGGGCGCGCGCGTTTCGGACGACGTCGACCTGGGCGGTCAAAGCTCCCGGTCCACCAGATGGTGCTCGAAGTCGCCGGCATCGTCCTCGGAGATCGTCCAGCCGCGCGTCGACTGGCCGGCGGCGTGGACCGCCTCGCGGTCGCCGCACACAAGATAATGCCAGTCGGGCAGCGGCTTGCCCTCGGCGCGCAGCCGATAGGCGCAGGTCGAGGGCAGCCATTCGATCGTGTGGACATTGTTGGCGTTGAGGCGGACGCACTCGCTCACATAGGCGTGGCGGTGCCTATAGTCGCTGCACCGGCCCATCCTGCGATCGAGCAGCCGGCACGCGACGTTGGTGGTGAGCAGCTCGCCCGTCTCCTCGTCCTCGAGCTTGTGGACGCAGCATTTGCCGCAGCCGTCGCACAGCGCTTCCCATTGCGCGCGATCGAGCTTTTCGAGCGGCAGATCCTCCCAGAAGCGCCCGCTGCTCATCGGACCCAATGCTTCACTTGCTCTGCGATCGCCTTGCCGTCCTGGTCGATCGGCAGCGAGGCGATCGGCTCGCCGTTCGGGCCCATCAGGAAGGCGACTGCGAGGTGATCGACCAGATAGCCGCCGCCCGGACCCGCCGGCTGCTTCTTGAAATAGACCGCATAGTTCTTCGCCATCTGCGCGATCGCCTGCGGGCTGCCGGTGAGCCCGACCACGCGCGGATGGAAGTTGGCGACGAACTGCTTGACCACCGCGGGCGTGTCGCGCTCGGGATCGACCGTCACGAAGATCGGCACGACCCTGGCCGAAGTGCGCGGCGCCTCCTTGTCGAGGATGCGCATCGCCTGGCCGATCTTGGCCATGTCGTTGGGGCAGACGTCGGGGCAATAGGTGTAGCCGAAATAGACGATGCGGTACCGCCCGGCGAAATCGGTGTCTCGGACGGTCTTGCCGTCCTGGTCGGTGAGCGCGAAGGGCCCGCCGATCCGCGCGCCGGCCAGCGGCGGCGCTTCGGGCGCGGCGCTCCCGCAGCCGGCGAGCGGCAGGGCGAGCGCGAGGGCGAGGACAATGATCCTGTTCATGGCGCAACCGCACATGATCTGTTAGACCGGCATCCGCAAGAACGGGGTTCCAGCAAAGGGTTTCTGCGTACCATGAAGTTACGTGCTCTCCGCGCCGCGGCGGCGGCCGCGCTCGTCCTGACGGCGGTGCCGGCAGCGGCGCAGCAATTCTCCGACAGCTATGAATTCCTCGAGGCCGTCCGCAAGTCCGACGGCACGAAGGTCGCCAAATTCCTGCAGGACAAGTCGCTGCGCATCGTCAATGCCAAGGATCGCGGCACCGGCGAAGGCGCGATGCACATCGTCGCGCGCCGCTCCGACGCACTCTATCTGCGCGCGCTGCTCCAGGCCGACGATGCCAATCCCAATATCCAGGACCGCCGCGGCAATACCCCGCTGCTCGTCGCGATCGAGCAGAATTGGGAAGAGGGCGTCACCATCCTGCTGCGCTACAACGCCAATCCCAACGTCGCCAATTCGGGCGGCGAGACTCCGCTGATCCGCGCGGTGCAGATGCACAACGACGAGATCGTCCGCCGCCTCCTCGCCGCGGGCGCCAATCCCGACAAGGCCGATTTCGGCAGCGGCAAGTCCGCGCGCGACTATGCCCGCGAGGCGACGCGCTGGCCGGCGATCGCCAAGATGCTGGCCGATGCGCCCAAGGGCGGCAGCGGCGCCGCGAGCACGGGCCCGCGGCTCTGAGCCTCAGAAATGCTGCTCGGCCTCCGGGTCGAGCAGATTGACCACGCGCCGCGCCGCGCGCCGGGCGAAGGCGAGCGTGCACTTGCGCCGCGTCGCGCTGGCGAGCGGCACCGTCGCCGCCTCGCGCGCCACCGCGGCGTCGTAGCGATCGGCGATGATCAGCCCGGCGCGCTCGGGAAGGAATCCGGGCTGATCGAAGGGCCGTAGGTCGAACCCCTCGGGCACCGCCCAGAAGAAGCGGTCGCAATGCGCGAGATAGTCGGTCCATTTGGCGTCGCCGAGCAGGTCGGCGCGCGACACCTTGATCTCGACGATGACGATGTTGCCCCGCGCATCGAGCGCCATCAGGTCAGCGCGGCGACCGCCGTCGAGCGGCACTTCGGCGATAGCGGTGCAATCGTGGCGGAGCAGCATACGCGTCACGCCGCGCGCGACATCGCCCGCGACCAGGGCTTCGGATGGCAAAACGGCCGGGGAGGTCATCCCCGGCCGTTTAGAACATTCGGCGAACGCCGGAAAGCCCCCGCTCTGGAAATCAGCGGTAGAAAATATGATTGCCGATCGACGCGACGCGCGGACGGTTCCAGTTCGCCTTGGAATAGCGGGCATGGAAATAGAGCGCGTTGCCGGCCGGGCTGTCCCACAGATCCTTCTGTGCGACCTGGGCAACGGCGAGCGCCTTGCGCCACTGGGCATTGTTCGGCGGAGTCGGCAGCTTGCCGCCGCGCACGAACGAGAACTGGCCGCGCTGGGTGAGCACGCCGCAGACCGACTTCGGGAAGCGGCCCGACTTGGTGCGGTTGAGGATCACGTCGGCGACGGCGAGCTGGCCGGCGAGCGGCTCGCTCTTGGACTCGTAATAGACACCGACTGCAAGGCAGTTGAGCTCGCGGTCCTCGGCGCTGGCCATGTCGTCATGCGCGTCGACCGCGGCGGACAGCGTCGCGAAATCCTTGTCTTCCTGGAGTGCTGCCTCGGGCAGCGGCTGGACGATCTCGCCGTCCTGCTTGTGGACCTCGCCCTGGGCGAGAAGCGCCGACTGAATCTGCGGCGCGGGAACAACTTGCTGTTCCGGGACGTTATTTGCCTGAGCCGGTGCGGTCGGGAGGACCTGGCCTACGGCGGGCGTGGCTGCATGTGCAAATGCGCCAGCGCAAAGAATCACCGCCGCGATGGGCGCGGCGCGATGGAGGAACTTCATCAAGCTTCATTGCTGTGCGGTTGGCGCGCGGCCGACCCCCTTTTTGATCTTGTGATCTGCGGGCCGCCGGGCTTCCCCCCGACTGCGTAACCGTTCGGCTTCACACCCCGACCGGCACAACGCTATTGAACGTGCCGAGGCTTTCGGGTCGCGCGCGTTACAAGTCAACTCAGCGCCATCGTTTCAGCGGTGAACCGTTCCGCCTCTGCGATATCCAGTTCGAGCACCCAGAGGTCGCGATCGCGCTCGCGGCGGCGCTGCCAATAGGCAGTGACGGCCTCCTCATCGGCCAGTTCGCGGGGCCCCGAAGAGAGTAGTTCGGGGGTACCGCGCGGCCCCAGCCCGCGCTCGAAAAACCGCGGATTTCTGCCCCTTTCATAGGCGAGGAACAGGATACCCCCGGCGGTGTCGTCGCCCCTGGCGAGCACCATCGCCGAGCCGCCCTGCTGGTTGGCGCGGCGGACCAGCGCATTGACCAGCGCAGCCGTCGCCAGCCGTGCCATTACGGGATCCGGTAGCCGGGGAGCGAGGCGAGCGGAATCCGCGATCGCATGAAGGTGCCGGTGCCGCGCGCCGCCTCTTCGCCGGTCGCGTCGATCAGTCGCGCCTCGCCGACGAACACGCGCCGCTGGCCGCTGACCCAGCGCCCCTCGGCTACCACCGGGCCTTCGCCGAGCGGTTTGATGAAGAGCAGGTTGAACGCCGTGGTGAGCACGAAGCGATCGGTGACCAGGCTGTTCACCGCATAGAAGGCCGCGTCGTCGAGCATCTTGAAGTAGCTCGTGCCATGGACCGCCCCGGCCGCGTGGAAATAGCGCGAATCGATCTGGAATCGGATGCGCGCGACGCCCGCCTCGGGAATCTCGAGCTCGGATTCGAACAGCCGGTTGATCGGCGCCGCGGCGTAGAGCGATTCGAGCGCGCGGAAATGCGCCTCGGCGCCGGTCGGCGCGCCCGCCTCAGGCTGCGTCACGCGCTTCCACGCCCGCGAGCAGCGCGAACAGCGCGTCGGGCGAGCCCGCGCCGCGCAGCTTGGCGGCGAAATTGCGGTCGCGCAGCTTGCGCGAGACGGCAGCGAGCGCCTTGAGATGCTCGGCGCCCGCGCCGACGGGCGAGACGAGCATGAACACCAGGTCGACCGGCAGCTCGTCCACCGCGGCGAAGTCGAGCGGCTGGGCGAGGTGCACGAACACGCCGGCGACGTGCTTGAGCCCCTCCATCTTGCCATGGGGAATCGCGATTCCGTGGCCGAATCCGGTCGAGCCGAGCTTCTCGCGCTCGGCCAGCCGCTCGGCCACGTCACGCGCGTCGAGTCCATAGGCGCGCTCGGCCGCGGCGCCGAGCTGCTGGAACAACGCCTTCTTGCTGGAAGCGCTCACGCCGGAAAGCACCGCTTCCGGCGCGAGCAATTCGCTGACTTCGGTCATTAATCGTCCAAGAATTCATGCCCCCCACGGGGCAGCAGGTTCAAGCGGTCGCGCGATTGGGTTCGACCCAGCCAATCGTTCCGTCGCCGCGGCGATACACCATATTGTACGCGCCTGTACCCGAATTTCGGAAGAGCAATGCATTGGTATTGCGAAGGTCGAGCATCATCACCGCGTCGGACACGCTCGCTTCGGGCACGTCGACGCGCGTTTCGGCGATGATCAGCGGGGCTTCCGCGGGCTCTTCTTCCTCGGCCGCCTCGCGGAACAGCGTGTAGCCGGCATTGTCCTGGACGCCGTCATAGGCCGCGCCGTCGGCCAGCGCATTGACCGTGCCGTTGTGGCGATCTTTTAGGCGGCGGACATAGCGGCGCAGCTGCTTGTCGATGCGATCGGCTGCCCCGTCGAACGCGCCATGCGCTTCCATGCCGCTGTTGGTCGCCTTGAGCACCAGCCCCTGCATCACGTGCATGACGATGTCGCAGGTGAAGCCGTTGTCGCGCGGGCCCTTGCCGAAGGTGACCTGCGAGGAAAGCGCGCGTGAGAAATATTTGTTCGCGACGCCCTGGAGTCGATCGGTCACCTGCGTCTGAAGCGCGCCACCGGTGTCGACCTGATGCCCCGAAACCCGGATCTCCATGGACTTTCCTCCGTACTTAATCTGGAGCAGCTCGGAACGCGGCCATATGCGTCATCCCGACGCGGCAGCGCCCCAAAGCGGCTCCTCCACCGTCTTGAGAAAGGCTGCGTGGCGTTCAAGTTCCGCAGCCGAGGGCATGAAATGCCGTGCCGGGCGCACATGGACGCGCGTGGGCGCCTCCTGCGCCGTCTCGCGGACCACCGGCGTGTCCACCGCCAGGCCCAAAGTGATCTGGCGGCCGCCGGTCAGCTCGACATAGACCTGCGCCAGCAGCTGCGCGTCGAGCAGCGCGCCATGCAGCGTGCGCGCGCTGAGATCGATGCCGTAGCGCACGCACAGCGCATCGAGCGTGTGCTTGGCGCCGGGGTGGCGGACGCGCGCGATCGCCAGCGTGTCGACCATCCGGCCCATGTCGACCAGCGGGCGCGCGCAGCGGCCGAGCTCGCCGTTGAGAAACCCGAAGTCGAAGGTCGCATTGTGCGCGACCAGCGGGCAATCGCCGATGAATTCGAGCAGGTCCTCGACGACTTCGTCGAAGCGCGGCTTGTCCGCAAGGAAGCGGTCCGAGAGGCCGTGGACATTGAATGCCTCGACCGGCACCGGCCGCTCGGGATTGATATAGGCGTGGAAGGTCCGGCCGGTCATGACCCGGTTGTGGAGCTCGACGCAGCCGATCTCGACCAGCCGGTCTCCGCCTGGGAAGCTGAGCCCCGTCGTTTCGGTATCGAACACGATTTCGCGCATTTCTGCGCTTATCCTCCTGCCGGAGGCGAGACGCAAGCGATGACCCGCCGCACCTGGTCGCGCGTCTCCTCCAGCCTGCCGCCGGTGGCGATGACGAAGTCCGCGCGCGCGCGCTTCTCGGCGTCGGGAAGCTGGCGGGCGAGGATCTCGGCGAAGCGCGACTCGGTCATGCCGGGCCGGTCGAGCACGCGTGCGCGCTGCACGTCGGCGGGCGCGGACACCACGGCGATCTTGTCGACATTCTGCCAGCCACCCGCCTCGAACAGCAGGGGCACGTCGAGCACGACCAGCGACGCCTCGCTATGGGCGTCGAGGAACGCCTCGCGCGCGCGCGCGACCGCGGGATGAATCAGTGCCTCGAGCCGGGCGAAGGCTTCGGGATTGCCGTATAGTGCCTCGCGCAGCGCAGTGCGGTTGACGCCCTCGGCGCCGGTGGTCTCGGGGAATTGCGCCTCGATCGCCGCGACCAGCGCGCCACCGGGGCCCTGGAGCTGGTGGACCACCGCATCGGCGTCGAACACCGGCACGCCTTCGTCGGCGAACATGCGCGCAACGGTCGACTTGCCCATGCCGATCGAGCCGGTGAGGCCCAGCTTGATCATTTGAGCAGCAGCTCGCGCAGCTCCTCGTCGCGGTCGCGCGGCGGTTCGGCGCCGAAGAAGAGTTCGAAGGCGAGCGCGGCCTGGCCCACGAGCATCTCGAGCCCGTCGACGGTGTCGAGCTCACGCTCGCGCGCCTGGGCAAGCAGCTCGGTCTCGAGCGGCGCATAGACGATGTCATAGACCACGGCGTGCTCCGGGAGCGGCGACAGGTCGAGCTCGAGCGGCGGCTGGCCCTTCATGCCGAGCGCGCTGGCGTTGACCAGCAGATCGGCGGGCGGAAGCGGGCTGGCGAGCGGCAATGCATCGCCCTTGATCCCGAAGCTCGACAGCAAGGCCGCGGCCTTGAGCACGTTGCGGTTGAGGATCGTCACGCGGCCGATGCCGACGCGCGACAAGGCGAAGAGGATCGCGCGCGCGCCGCCGCCGGCGCCGACCACCACGGCGTGGCGGCCTTCGAGATCGAGCCCCGCGATCGGGGCATAGAAGCCGCCGGCGTCGGTATTGGTGCCGACCAGGACGCCATCTTCGGCCCGGACGACGGTGTTGATCGCGCCGATCGTCGCGCGGACGCCGCCGCGGTCCTCGACCAGGTCGAGCGCAGCCTGTTTGTGGGGGATGGTGATGTTGCAGCCGCGCCAGTCCGGGTCGCCGCGGCGTGCGTCGAAATAGGCGGCGAGCCCGTCAGGCGTGACGTGCGTCGCGCGATATTCGGCGTCGATGCCGAGCGCTTTCAGCCAGAAGCCGTGGATCAGCGGCGACTTGGAATGCGCGATCGGGTCGCCGATCACTTCGGCATAGGCAGTCATGACGTCAGAACCTTCCGCACGCGCAGATAGTCGAGGATCGGGAGCAGCGGCATGCCGAGGATGGTGAAGTGGCTGCCCTCGGTGCGGCTGAACAGCTGGACGCCCGGCCCCTCGATCCGGAAGCAGCCGACGCAGCCGGCGATCGCGGGCCATTCCCAGTCGAGATAGCGCTCGATGAATTCCTCCGAGAGGGGGCGGACGTGCAGCCGCGCGCGATCGACGTGGCGCCACACCGGCCGCCCCGCTTCGGCGATCACCGCGGCGCTGTAGATGTCGTGCGTCTTGCCCGACATGCGGCGCAAATGCTCGCCCGCCTGTTCGCGGCTCTCGGGCTTGTCGAGCAAGGTCCCGTCGTCGAGCGCGACGAGCGAATCGCCGCCGAGCACCAACGCCTGGGGCACCATCTTGGAGACCTTGAGCGCCTTCAATTCGGCGAGCGCATCGGCCAGGTCGCGCGGACGGATTCCTTCGGCGAGCAGCGATTCCTTTGCCGAGGCTTCGTCGACCTGCGCCGCAAGCGCCTCGTGCGGCACGCCGGCGTCGTTGAGCATCGCGCGGCGCGAGGCGCTTTGCGAGGCGAGGACCAGAGTCGTCATGCGTCCTTCGCCTCCATCGCGCGCTCGTTGCAGAGCTGGATGATCGCCGCCGCGGTCTCTTCGATCGATCGGCGTGTCACGTCGATCACCGGCCAGCCGTTGTCGGCGAACATGCGGCGCGCATAGGCGATCTCGCGCTGGACCGAATCCTGATCGACATAGCTCGTCTCCTGGTTCTGGTTGAGCGAGAGCAGCCGGTTGCGCCGGATCTGGACGAGCCGGTCGGCGCTGGTGGTGAGGCCCACGACCAAAGGATGTTTGAGCTGGAACAGCTCGGGCGGCGGCGGGGCCTCGACCACGATCGGGATGTTGGAGACCTTGAAGCCGCGATTGGCGAGATAGATCGACGTCGGCGTCTTGGACGAGCGCGAGACGCCGACCAGCACGATGTCCGATTCCTCCCAATCCTCGGCGCCGATCCCGTCGTCATGGGCGATGGTGAACTGGATCGCGTCGACGCGCGCGAAATAGGCGGCGTCGAGCATGTGCTGCCTTCCGGGGCGTGCCTTGGCTTCCTGGCCGAGCAGGTTGGACAGTGCGTGGCTCACCGGGTCGAGCGGGGCGATCGCCGGCAGCCCCATCGCCCGGCAGCGCGCCTCGAGCGTGCGGCGGATGTCGCTGTTGACCAAAGTGAAGATCACCAGCCCCGGGTTCTGCGCGATCTCCTGAAGGATGCGCTCGAGATGCGCTTCGGAGCGCACCATCGGCCAGAAGTGCCGCAGCGTCTCGACGTCGTCGAACTGCGCGAGCGCGGCCTTGGCGATATTCTCCAGCGTCTCGCCGGTGGAGTCCGAGAGCAGATGCAGGTGCAGCCGCATCAGGCCGTGAGTGAATCTGTGGAGAACATGACGGACAGGCGGTAGCGCAACCGGGCGCGCGGTCCAAGCACGCGAAAACCGGGACTCCGGCGCGTGATTCTTCCACAACCCCGTCCACGAACCTGCGTTCCGGTTCACAGCCTGTGGAAAGCGGGGAGGGCTGAATCGAATCCGAGGGAGTCCGTGGACCCTCCTGAGTCAATCTGTTGGCAAAGTGCGGATCGGCGCATAAGCCCCGGCTTCCACGCGCCAACAGACTCCAACAACTCTTAGATTCTTCTCTTATTGAATCTGGAAAGAGGCCGATCTGAGCATTTCGACTCCCAAGCCCCTGCTCGCGACGCTGCGCGGCGAGAAGCAGCCGATCCCTCCGATCTGGCTCATGCGCCAGGCCGGGCGATACCTGCCCGAATATCGTGCGTTGCGCGCCGAAAAGGGCGGTTTCCTCGAACTGGCGATGGATCCCGAGTCCGCGGCCGAGATCACGCTCCAGCCGATCCGCCGCTTCGCGATGGACGGGGCGATCCTCTTCTCGGACATCCTCGTCGTGCCGATGGCGCTCGGCCAAAAGCTGTGGTTCGAGACCGGCGAGGGCCCGCGGCTGGCGCCCAAGGTCCAGGCGCGCGCGGTGCTCGACGCGCTCGAACCCGACGCCGCGCTGCTCGATCCGGTCTATGCGACCGTGCGCCGCGTGGCGGCCGCGCTCCCGGCAGAGACGACCTTCCTCGGCTTCGCAGGCAGCCCCTGGACCGTCGCCACCTATATGATCGCCGGCCAGGGCAGCCGCGAGCAGGCCGAGGCGCGGCGCCTGGCCTATGGCGATTCCGCGCTGATGCAGGCGCTGGTCGATCGCATCGTCGATTGCACGATCGATTATCTGGCGAAGCAGATCGAGGCCGGCGTCGAGGCCGTCCAGCTATTCGACAGCTGGGCAGGCAGCCTCAGCCCCGCGCAATTCGAGCGCTGGGTGATCGCGCCGACGGTGCGGATCGTCGAGGGTCTGCGCGCGCGCTGCCCGCAGGCAGTCGTCATCGGCTTCCCCAAGGGCGCCGGCGGCAAGCTTCCCGCCTATGCGCGCGAGACCGGCGTCGACGCAGTCGGCATCGACGAGACGGTCGACCCGGCCTGGGCGCACGCATCGCTCCCGGAGAACCTGCCCGTGCAGGGCAATCTCGATCCGCTCGCGCTGATTGCCGGCGGCGCCGAGCTCGACAGCGCCGTGGACCGCGTGCTTTCCGCTTTCGCCGGGCGCCCGCATGTGTTCAACCTGGGCCATGGCATCCTGCCCGACACGCCGATCGCGCATGTCGAGCAGCTGCTGGCGCGGGTGCGGGGAGGCAGCGAATGACGGCCCGCGAGCGGAGGCGAGCATGACTGGATTTCTCGGCAACGCCTATCTGTGGGTCAAGGCGTTCCACATCATCTTCGTGATCTTCTGGATGGCGGGGCTGTTCCTGCTGCCGCGCTACCTCGTGCACCACCAGGAGGTGCTGGGCACGCCCGAGGCTGCCGCCTGGGAAAAGCGCGAGGCGCTCCTTCGCCGCATGATCCTGACCCCGTCGATGGCGATCGTCTGGCTGCTCGGGCTCTCGCTGGCGGCCAACGTCGGGCTGTTCGACGGCCAGCCCGGGCTCGGTTGGCTCCATGCCAAGCTGCTGCTCGTCGTCGCGCTCTCCGCCTATCACGGCTGGGCCGTGGGCTATGCGAGGAAGCTTGCGCACGGCGTGGGCAACATCGCGCAGCGCCGGCTGCGGATGCTCGGCGAAGTCCCTGCGCTCGCCGTGATCCTGATCGTCATACTGGCTGTGGTGAAGCCCTTCTGACGTCATGACGCCGCGACTCGCGATTGCACAGGATTCAATCGGGTCCGATCCCGGTTGACTTGGGCAGGGGGCGCACCTAATTCGACTCCTGTGCTCCGGGCATCCGGGCGCACCCTCCCTCCAGCATCGCAACTCGCGCGCATCTTTCGCCGACCGACGCTCCCCCATAGCCGCAACACCCGGACTCCCCATGCACCTGAAGGACCTCAAGAAGACCCCGCCCGCAGAGCTGGTCACCATGGCCGAAGAGCTCGGCGTGGAGAGCGCGTCGACGCTGCGCAAGCAGGACCTGCTGTTCGCGATCCTCAAGGCGCAGGCCGAGAATGGCGAGCAGATCATGGGCGAGGGCACGATCGAGGTGCTGCCCGACGGCTTCGGCTTCCTGCGCAGCCCCCAGGCCAATTACCTGGCCGGCCCCGACGACATTTACGTCTCGCCTAATCAGGTCCGCAAATTCGGCCTGCGCACCGGCGACACGGTGGAAGGCGAGATCCGCGCGCCCAAGGACGGCGAGCGCTATTTCGCGCTCACGCGCCTCGTCTCGGTCAATTTCGACGATCCCGACGCCGTGCGTCACCGGGTCAATTTCGACAATCTCACTCCGCTCTATCCCGAGCAGAAGCTGCGCCTCGACACGCTCGATCCGACGATCAAGGACAAGTCGGCGCGCGTGATCGACATCGTCGCGCCGCAGGGCAAGGGCCAGCGCGCGCTGATCGTCGCCCCGCCGCGCGTGGGTAAGACGGTGCTGCTCCAGAACATCGCCAAGGCGATCACCGACAACCACCCCGAAGTCTTCCTGATCGTGCTGCTCATCGACGAGCGCCCCGAGGAAGTCACCGACATGCAGCGCAGCGTGAAGGGCGAGGTCATCAGCTCGACCTTCGACGAGCCGGCACAGCGTCACGTACAAGTGGCTGAAATGGTGATCGAAAAGGCCAAGCGCCTGGTCGAGCACAAGAAGGACGTGGTGATCCTGCTCGACTCGATCACGCGCCTCGGCCGCGCCTACAACACGGTGGTGCCGTCGTCGGGCAAGGTGCTGACCGGCGGTGTCGACGCCAATGCGCTCCAGCGTCCGAAGCGCTTCTTCGGCGCCGCGCGCAACATCGAGGAAGGCGGCTCGCTCTCGATCATCGCCACTGCGCTGATCGACACCGGCAGCCGCATGGACGAAGTCATCTTCGAAGAGTTCAAGGGCACCGGCAACTCGGAAATCGTCCTCGACCGCAAGGTGGCGGACAAGCGCATCTTCCCGGCGCTCGACGTGGGCAAGTCGGGCACCCGCAAGGAAGAGCTGCTGGTCGAGAAGGCCAAGCTCACCAAGATGTGGGTGCTGCGCCGCATCCTGATGCAGATGGGCACCGTCGATGCGATGGAGTTCCTGCTCGACAAGATGAAGGACTCGAAGACCAACGAGGACTTCTTCGACAGCATGAACCAGTAAGCCGTGCCGCGCGGGCTGCGGCACGCTGCCGCAGGCCCGCGTAAGGCCCGCCGACGGGGTTGTGGCCTGGCCGACGATGCGTCGGCACGAACGAGGCGCGGAACCCGCTGGTCCCCTTTGCGTACCCTTGCGCACGCCGTTCCCGGCGTTAGGGATTAATACATGCTCGAAATGATCCTCAGCGCTGCCACGGCCGGAGCCGGTTCTCCGCTGGACATCTGGCACCATATCGTCGCCGATTTCTCCAATCTCGACGATCCGCGCGCGCTGGCCGCCTTCGGCTCGGTGCTGATGATCGACCTGGTGCTCGCGGGCGACAATGCGATCGTCGTCGGCGCGCTTGCCGCAGGACTTCCCGCGGACCAGCGCAAGAAGGTCATCCTGATCGGCATCGGCGCGGCGCTTGTCCTGCGCATCCTCTTCGCGCTGGCGGTCAGCTGGCTGATGGGAATCGTCGGGCTGGTCTTTGCCGGCGGGCTGCTGTTGCTCTGGGTGAGCTGGAAATTCTGGCGCGAGATTCGCGCCGGCGCGCATAGCGAGGGTTCGGAAGAGATCGAGGGCGACGAGCGCTCTGGGCTCAAGCCTGCGCGGAGCTTCGTGGGCGCCGCCTGGGCCGTCGCGGTCGCCGACGTCTCGATGAGCCTCGACAATGTCCTCGCGGTCGCTGGAGCGGCCCGCGCGCATCCGGGCATCCTGGTGGTCGGCTTGCTGCTCTCGGTCGCGCTGATGGGCCTCGCCGCGAACTTCATCGCCAAGCTGATCGATCGCTATCGCTGGATCGCCTATTTCGGCTTGGCGGTGATCGTCTTCGTCGCGTTCAAGATGATCTACGAAGGCTGGGTCGGCACCCACGGCACGCCGGGGATCATCAGCTTCTTCGGCTGAGCGTTACCGACTTGCCGTCATCCCCGGGAAGGCGGGGATGACGTTGTCCTGCGCCGGGCAATCCTAGCCCAGATTCTCCGCGAAGAACGCCGCCGTGCGCTTGTCCGCCAGCTGCGCGGCCTCTTCCGAGCGCCGCTTGCCGCTCTCGGTCGCGAAGCCGTGATCGACGCCCGGATAATCGCACAGCGTCACCTTGGGGTGGTCGTCGAGCCCCTCGTGCATCTTCGCCTGGATGTCGGGCGTGACGAAATGGTCGGCTTCGGCGATGTGGAGCAGCACCGGATGGGCGATCGCGTGCTTCTCGCCGAGCAGATTGTCGATGCCGACGCCGTAATAGCCGACGCTTGCGTCCGAATCGGTCCGCGTCGCGCACATGAAGGCCAGTCGGCCGCCGAGGCAGTATCCGACCACGCCGACCTTGCCGCCCGCGCCGAGCCGCGCGCGTGCCGCCTTGATCGTCGCTTCGATGTCCGAGACGCCCTGCGCCTGATCGAACTTGCCCATCAGCCCCAGCGCGCGCTGGAACTGGTCGGGCACGTCCGGATCGAGCTCGACGCCCGGCTCGATCCGCCAGAAGAGATCGGGCGCCACGGCGAGATAGCCGTTCTCCGCCCAGCGATCGCAGCGCGCGCGGATGCCTGGGTTCACGCCGAAGATCTCCTGGATCACGACGATCGCGGCGCGGGGAGTCCCCTCCGGCTCGGCGACATAGGCATGAAAGCTGCCGCTGCCGTCCAGCGCGTCGATCGTGATCGTGCCCGTCATAGCAATGTCCTTCCCGAATGGCGGCGCTCGTGCTCGAGCAGCCAGGATTTGGTGGCGGGCCCTTCGCCCGCCGAATAATGGCCCAGCCTGCCCCCGCCGGCGAGCACGCGGTGGCACGGCACGACGATGGGGAAGGGGTTGCGCGCGCAGAGCTGGCCGATTGCGCGTGCGCTCGAGCCAAGCTGCTCGGCGAGCGCGCCATAGCTGAGCGTCTCGCCATAGGGAACGGCGACCAGGCCTGCACGAAGCGCTTCCCCGCGCGGCGTGCCGGCGGGGGCGAGCGGAAGATCGAAGTCGCGCCGCTCGCCGGCGAACCATTGGCCGAGCTGCTCGGCGGCAAGGCGCACCGCAGTGGCGCTGCCGGCCTGTGCCTGTCCCTCGCCTCCGATCCACAGGCCGGTGACCTGCGCATCGTCGCCTTCGATCCGCAGCGGACCGACAGGCGTTGCGATCAGGGCGTGGTCGCGCGCATACATGGCCGAAGGCTAGCGCGATGCGCTCAAGCGGAGAAGAGCCCGATGAAGATCAATGTCGAAGTCGAGTGCACGCCTGAGGAGGCGCGCCGCGCCATGGGGCTGCCGGATCTCTCCCCGGTGCACGAGCGCTATGTCGCAATGATGACAGAAGCCATTGATAAACAAGTGAATCCTGAGGCATTCGAGGCAATGATGCGCAGCTGGGCGCCGATGGGCGAGGCGGGAATGAATTTCTGGCGGGGACTGTTCGAAGGCGGGAGCTCGAACAAGGCCGGCTGAGCATGGATACGATTTTCGCGGTATCGAGCGGCGCGCCTCCCGCGGCGATCGCGGTGTTGCGGCTGAGCGGCAGCAGCGCCTTCGCCGCAGCGGAGGCTCTGAGTGGCACGCTGCCCGAGCCGCGGCGTGCGGCGCTGCGCGCGCTCCGCGATCCCGCAAGCGGCGAACTGCTCGATCGTGCCCTGGTGCTTGTCTTTCCGGGTCCGCGGAGCGCGACGGGCGAGGATCTCGCCGAGCTGCATCTCCACGGTGGACGGGCCGTCGTGCGTGCGGTCGAGGCGGTGCTGGCTGGGCTCGAAGGGCTGCGCCCTGCCGAACCCGGTGAGTTCACGCGGCGCGCGCTGTCGAACGGCCGGCTCGATCTGAGCGAGGCGGAAGGGCTGGGCGACTTGCTCGCCGCCGAGACAGAAGCCCAGCGCCGCGTTGCGATGCGGTCGGCGGAAGGCGCGGTGCGGCGCGAAGTCGAGCGCTGGGAAGCGCGGTTGCTCGCGCTCGCCGCGCATGCCGAGGCGCTGCTCGATCACAGCGACGAGGACGATGTCGCTGGGTTCGCCGATCCGTTGCCGGAATTGCGGCGCGCGGCGACGGCTCTGGCGGACGACGTCGACGCGGTAGCCGCACGGCCGGCGGTCGAGCGGCTGCGCGACGGCTTGCGCGTGGTGCTCGCCGGCCCCCCCAATGCCGGCAAGTCGACCTTGCTCAATACGCTCGTCGGGCGTGACGCGGCGATCGTGTCTGCCATTGCGGGCACGACGCGCGACCGGATCGAGGCGCCGGTGATGCGCGGCGGGGTTGCCTGGCTGTTCGTCGATACCGCGGGACTCAACGAAGCCCCGGGCGACACGATCGAGGAGATCGGTATCGCACGAGCGCGCGACGCGCTCGCGTCCGCCGACATTTTGCTGTGGCTCGACGACGCGCCGCCGCCGGAGCATCCGGCGTGCTTGTGGATTCATGCCCGGGCCGACGAGATGGGACGGGCCAAGGGGGAGGGCAAGGACCTGTCGCTCTCCGCGCTGACCGGCGAAGGAATCGAGGCGCTGTGGGAGCGGCTCGCCCGGCTAGCCGCGACCCTGTTGCCGCCCCCGGACATGGTTGCGCTCAACCAGCGCCAACGTGGCCTCTGTCTCGATGCGGCGGGGGCGTTGCGTCGGGCCGGCGGTCAGGCGGACCTGCTGCTTTTCGCCGAGGAGTTGCGCAGCGCGCGTATCGCCTTCGACGCTATCACCGGACGTGCCGGCGTCGAAGCGATGCTCGACGCTCTGTTCGGCCGATTCTGCATCGGAAAATGATTGTTCCACGTGGAACGCTTTTGACCTTCGGCGCCACAATCCCTAGCTGCAGAGCCATGCAATTCGACGTGATCGTGATCGGCGGGGGCCATGCGGGCACCGAAGCTGCGGCTGCGGCTGCGCGGCGCGGCGCGCGCACGGCGTTGCTGAGCTTCGACCTGGCTAAGCTGGGCGCCATGTCGTGCAATCCGGCGATCGGCGGACTAGGCAAGGGACATCTGGTGCGCGAAGTCGATGCCTTCGACGGGCTGATCGCACGCGCTGCCGATGCCGCCGGCATTCATTACCGCATGCTCAATCGCAGCAAGGGCACTGCCGTGCAGGGGCCGCGTGTCCAGGCCGACCGCACGCGCTACGCATCGGCAATCCAGGCGATGCTCGCCGCGCAGGCAAATCTGGAATTGATTGGCGGCGAGGCCGAAGCGCTCGAACTCGACGGCGGACGCGTAGCGGGGGTGCGGCTTGCCGACGGTGCGCTGCTCGGCGCCCGCGCAGTAGTGCTGGCAACGGGGACCTTCCTCGGCGGCCGGATCTTCCGCGGCGAAGAACGGCTCGACGGCGGGCGCATCGATGAGGCGGCGGCGACGCGCCTTGCCGAGCAGCTGCGCGCGCTGTCGCTGCCGATGGCTCGGCTCAAGACCGGAACGCCGCCGCGGCTCGACGGGCGGACGATCGACTGGGCGCGCATCGCCGAGCAGCCGTCCGACGACGAGCCCTGGACCATGTCGCCGATGACTCGTGGACGCGCGCTGCCGCAGCTCCATTGCGGCGTGACGCGCACCACCTCGGCGACGCACGATGCGATCCGCGCGGGGCTCGACCGCTCGCCGCTGTTCACCGGCGCGATCGATGCGCAGGGGCCGCGCTATTGTCCGTCGATCGAGGACAAGATCCATCGCTTCGGTGATCGCGACGGCCACCAGATCTTCCTCGAGCCCGAAGGGCTCGGAACGCATCTGATCTATCCCAACGGCATGTCGACCTCGCTGCCCGTCGATGTGCAGGAGGCGATGGTCGCCTCGGTCCCGGGGCTCGAGCGCTGCCGCATCGTTACCCCCGGCTATGCGGTCGAGTATGACTATATCGATCCGCGTGCGCTCGAATCGACGCTTGCGCTCCCGGCAATTCCAGGGCTGTTCTTCGCTGGGCAGATCAACGGCACAACGGGCTATGAGGAAGCGGCGGGGCAGGGGCTGGTCGCTGGGATCAACGCCGCGGCGCATGCGTGCGGCCGCGAGGCGTTGGTGCTCGACCGCGCCGAAAGCTATCTCGGCGTGATGATCGACGATCTCGTGCTCCAGGGCGTCACCGAACCCTATCGCATGCTCACCGCCCGCGCCGAGTTCCGCCTGCGCCTGCGCGCCGACAATGCCGAGACCCGGCTCGGGCGAACCGCAGAACGCCTCGATTGCCTCGGGCCCGATCGGATCGCCCGCATGCAATGGCGTGCAGAGGAGCGCGACAAGCTCGAACGCCATTTCGCGACGCTGCACACCGCCAGCCAGCTCCGTGACAAGGGTGCCCCGGTCGCGCTCGACGGCGGCCGGCGCAGCGCCAGGGAGTGGCTGCGCTTTCCTACGGTCGAGCTCTCGCATGTCTCCGATGTCCTGGACACCGACCCCGAGCTGCTCGCCGAGTTCGTCGAGGACGCGCGTTATGCGCCCTATCTCGAACGGCAGGAGGCCGAGGTCGCCCAGCTCCGCGCGAACGACAATGTCCGCCTCCGCGCCGACCTCGACTTCGCCGCGGTCCCCGGCCTCTCCAACGAAATGGTGGAACGCCTTGCCGCCGCGCGTCCCGAGACCATCGGTGCCGCCTCGCGCATCCGTGGCATTACTCCCGCGGCGCTTTCCGCGATCCTTCTCCATGCCCGGAGGTCGGCCGCTTGACCGAGGACGAAGCCCGCGCTCGGATCCGCGATCGCTTCGGTGTTTCACGTGAAACGCTGATCGCGCGCTACGCCGATCTACTCCAAGTCGAATCACAGCGTCAGAACCTGATCGCCGCGTCGACCTTCGACACGATCTGGACCAGACACCTGCTCGACTCGGCGCAGCTCGTTCCGCTGGCCGAAGGCGCGGGGCGGGGTGCCTGGGTCGATGTCGGCTCAGGCGCCGGCCTCCCCGGCATTGTCGTCGGTATCATCGTCGAGCGCCCGGTGGTGCTCGTCGAACCCCGCGCCAAACGTGCCGACTTCCTCCGGCGCACGGCTGCCGAACTCGGGCTCGCCAGTCGCGTCACCGTCCAGGAATCGCGAATCGAGACCTACAAGCCGCTCAACCGCGCCGCCGTGATCTCGGCCCGGGCGGTCGCCGAGCTGTCGCAGCTGCTCGCATCCACAGAACATTGCACCGATTCATCCACAGTCTGGCTGCTTCCCAAGGGCCGCAACGCGCAATCGGAGGTGGAAGCGGCGCAAGCGAAATGGCAAGGTGTGTTCCACGTGGAACCAAGCATCACCCAGCCGGAATCCGGCATCGTCGTAGCGCGGGGGGTCCGGCCCAGATGATCTGCATAGCGATCGCCAACCAGAAGGGCGGGGTGGGCAAGACCACCACTGCCATCAACATCGGCACTGCGCTCGCCGCCACCGGCAAGCGCGTGCTGCTCATCGACCTCGACCCGCAGGGCAATGCCTCGACCGGGCTCGGCATCGGCCGCGCCGAGCGCGAGCGCTCCTCTTACGACTTGCTCGTCGGTGACGTGCAGCTCGAGGAAGTGGTGGTATCCACGCGCGTCCCCGGCCTCGACGTCGTCCCTGCGACGCAGGACCTGTCGGGCGCCGAGATCGAGCTGATCGAGTTCGACGCGCGCACCCACCGCCTCGACAGCGCGCTCGCCCGCCACGCCAGTGATCGCTGGGACGTCGCGTTGATCGACTGCCCGCCGTCGCTCGGCCTGCTCACGATCAACGCGATGGTCGCCGCCCACGCGCTGCTCGTCCCGCTCCAGTGCGAGTTCTTCGCGCTCGAGGGGCTCAGCCAGCTGCTCAGCACGGTCGAGCGCATCCGCAGTCGCTTCAACCCCGGCCTGTCGATCCTCGGCGTCGCGCTGACCATGTACGATCGCCGCAACCGCCTCACCGATCAGGTCGCCGACGACGTCCGCGCCGTGCTCGGGCCGGTGGTGTTCGACACGGTGATCCCGCGCAACGTCCGCCTTTCCGAGGCGCCGAGCCACGGCGTGCCCGCGCTGATCTATGATTATCGCTGCGCCGGCTCCGAAGCCTATATCGCGCTCGCCCGCGAAGTGATCGACCGCCTGCCCAAGCTCAAGAAGGCCGCATGACCGACTCAGCCGCTGCTCCCCGCAAGCCCCGTCCCGGCCTCGGCCGCGGCCTCAGTGCCCTGCTCGGCGACAATGTTGCCGAGGCGCCCGTCGCCGGCACGTCCGAGGGCGGCAGCCAGGCCGGCGTCCGCATGCTCCCGGTCAGCGCGATGGCGCCGCACCCGGGCCAGCCGCGCCGGCATTTCGACGAAGCGGCACTGGACGACCTGGCGCAGTCGATCGCCGCGCGCGGGCTGATCCAGCCGATCGTCGTGCGCCCGCACGGCCACAGCTACCAGATCGTCGCCGGCGAGCGCCGCTGGCGCGCGGCGCAGCGCGCGCGGCTCCACGAAGTCCCCGTCATCGTCCGCGAGCTCACCGACGCCGAGACGATGGAAATCGCGCTGGTCGAGAATATCCAGCGCCAGGACCTCAACGCGATCGAAGAGGCCGAGGCCTATGCGCGGCTGATCGGCGAGTTCGGCCACACGCAGGAGGCGCTGGCGCGGCTCGTCCACAAGTCGCGCAGCCACGTCGCGAACCTGCTCCGTCTGCTCGAGCTGCCCCAGACCGTCCGCCAGATGGTGGTCGAGGGCGCGATCGAGATGGGCCATGCCCGCGCGCTGGTCGGCATCCCCGATGCCGAGCGGCTCGCGCGCGAGATCGCCGCCAAGGGACTGTCGGTCCGCGAGGCCGAGAAGCTCGCCCGCGAGGCCAAGCCCGAATCGGCACGGCGCAAGGGCGGCGAGGCGCCCGACCGCAACGCCGACATCGCCGCGCTCGAGCGCCAGCTCGGCGACGTGCTCGGCCTCAACGTCCGCATCGCGCATGCCGGCAAGGGTGGCACGCTGACTCTGTCCTATTCGACGCTCGACCAGCTCGACATGGTCTGCCAGCGCCTGAGCGGCGAACGCATCTAGCGCCGCAGCCAGCGCTTTTCAGAAGAAAGTCTCGAGAACGCTTCGCGCTCAGCCCCGCGCCCGCGCTGCCTGGCGGGCAAGGGTGGTGCATTCGGCTTCCGCCAGCACGTCGCCCGCGCTCGCGCCGTGCATCATCGCGCGTTCGGTCTCGCGCACCCTCTCGATCGCGCGCGCGATCTGGGCAGCATTCCAGCGGCGCAACGCGCGCTCGATCGCAGGCTTTTCCTTGAAGAAAACCCGATGTTTCTCAAGCGTTTGCGCGATGTTCGCGCCGCCGTCGACGTCCACGCGCAGCTCGGCGAGCGTCATCAGCTTGCGCACCAGCTGGCGGAGCAGCGGGATCGCCGATCCGCCGCCTCCCAGCCGGCCGAGCTCGGCACCGACCACGTCGAGCCGCCCGTCGAGGATCGCGTCGATCAGATGGAACAGCTCGCCCTCGCCATGGTCGGCGCCGATCGCCTCGAAGGCGTCGGCATCGGCCTCGCGCGGGCGGTCGGGCGCGGCGTCGAGATAGAGCGCCAGCTTCTCGATCTCGCGCGTCAGGATCGCGCGGTCGCCGCCGGATGCACTGGCGAGCGCCTGGGCGACGTCGCTGGCCATCCGCAGTCCGTGCTCGCGCGCAATGCCTTGGGCGAGCTTGGCGGCGTCGAGCCCCTCGGGGACGTAGCAGGCGAAGGCAAGCGCACGCGGCGAGGCGATCGCCGCCTTGACCAGCTTGCCGCTCGCCTTGAGACCCGGACCGATCGCCACGACCGGATTGCCCGCACGCTCGGCCTCGAGCAGCAGCGCCACGGCCTCGCTCGCGCCTTCCTCTATGGCGGAGACGCGCACATGGCGCACCCCGCCGAACAGCGACATCGACGCCGCCTCGTCCGCCAGTCGGCCCGGCTGCTCGCGCAATGCCTTCATGTCGATGTCGACGCGCTCGGCATCGGGCCCCAGCGCGCGCGCCAGCCGCTCGGCGAGCTCTGCCGCGCCTGCCTCGTCGGGGCCGTGGAACAGGTAGAAGCGCGTGTCGGGGTTGGGCTTGTCGACGGCGGCGCGGATCTGGCCCGCGGTCGCCTTCATCGCGCGCCGGTGGCGTCGGTCGTGGGGGCGGACTGGGCGAAGCGCGCCACCCGCGCCACGATCTGATCCGCGACGATGTCCGAGAGTCGTTCGAGCGCGCTGCGTTCGGCCGCGATCGTCGCATATTCGCTGCCGACCACGTCGATTCCCGCATCAGAGCCGGCGGTCGCGTCGAGCACCACCGCGCCGCTGGAGAGATCGACGAGCTGGTAGCGCGCGCGCAGCGTCCGGCGTTCGCGCGCCACCGAATCGTCGCGGCGCACGCCGAGGCCCGCGATCTGGTCGTCGAGTTCGACCTGGAGCCGGTAGCGCGCAGTCTGGTTGCCGGCGTCGAGCCGGTCGCGCAGCGCATTGCCGACGAGCCAGCCCGACTGGCCCGGTATCGGCGCCACCTCGACGGCCGCCAGGGTCGAGCGGACGGGCCCTGCGGCGCCGCCGCCGTAAAGCGGCTTGAGCCCGCAGCCCGAGAGCGCCACTGCGGCGAGCAGGAGCGCCCAGCGCTTCATGCGACGATGTTCACCAGCCGGTCGGGCACGACGATCACCTTCTTCGGTTGCTTGCCTTCGAGCGTCCGAACGATCTTGTCGGAGGCAAGTGCCGCCGCCTCGACCACGTCCTTGGCCGCGCCTTTGGGCATTAGCAGCGTATCGCGCAGCTTGCCATTCACCTGCACGGCGATCGTCACTTCATCGTCGACGAGCAGCGCCGGATCCACGTCGGGCCAGGCCGCGTCGGCGATCAGGCCCTGATTGCCCATCCCGGCCCAGGCTTCCTCGGCGATATGCGGCACCATCGGCGCCACGATCCGCGCGAGCGTGCGGATCGCCGTGGTGCGCGAGGCGGATACCGGCGCCTTCTCGACTGCGCTGACCATTTCGTAGAGCTTGGCGACCGCCTTGTTGAAGGCCAGGCCCTCGATGTCCTCGGCCACGCCTGCGATGGTGCGATGCAGCCGTTTGTCGAGGTCCTTGTCCTCGCCTTCGCCATCCTCGAGCGCGTCGAACAGGCGCCACAGCCGGTTCACGAAGCGCCAGGCGCCTTCGATGCCGCTCTCGCTCCACTCGAGGTCGCGCTCGGGCGGGCTGTCGGAGAGCATGAACCAGCGGGTGGCGTCGGCGCCATATTGGTCGACGATCTCGGTCGGGTCGACGGTGTTCTTCTTCGACTTCGACATCTTCTCGATGCGGCCGACGATCACGTCTTCACCGGTCTCGGGCAGGAAAGCCGTGCCGTCGCCGCGGCGCGCGATCTGCGAAGGCTCGAAGTAGATCTTGCGCTCGACGCCCTCGTGCATCTCCAGCTGGTAATAGCTGGCGTGCGTCACCATGCCCTGGGTGAACAGCCCGGCGAAGGGCTCAGCCACGTCGAGCTTGCCCATGTGCTGCAGCGCGCGCGTGAAGAAGCGCGCGTAGAGCAGGTGCAGGATCGCATGCTCTACGCCGCCGATGTACTGGCCCACCGGCAGCCATTGCTCGGCCACCGCCTTATCGAACGGCTTGTCCGCGGGCTGGCTGGCGAAGCGGATGAAATACCAGGACGAATCGACGAAGGTGTCGAGCGTGTCGGTCTCGCGCCGGGCGGCCGCGCCGCACTTGGGGCAATCGACGTGCTTCCACGTCGGATGGCGGTCGAGCGGGTTGCCGGGCACGTCGAAGCTCACGTCCTCGGGCAGCACCACGGGCAACTGGTCGCGCGGCACCGGCACCGGCCCGCAGGCTTCGCAGTGGATGATCGGGATCGGCGTGCCCCAGTAGCGCTGACGGCTCACGCCCCAGTCGCGCAGACGCCAGACGGTGGTGCCGGTGCCCCAGCCGCCTTCCTCGGCGCGGCGGATCACTTCGCGCTTGGCGTCGGGGACGTCCATGCCGTCCAGGAAGTGCGAGTTCACCAGCGTGCCGGGCCCGGTATAGGCCTCGGAATCGGTGAACTCGGGGGAGGTCTTGTCGCCTTCGGAGACGACGCGACGGATCGGCAGGCCGTATTTGCTCGCGAACTCGAAATCGCGCTGGTCGTGCGCGGGCACGCCGAACACCGCGCCCGTGCCATAGTCCATCAGCACGAAATTCGCGATGTAGACCGGCAAATCCCAATTGGAGTCAAAGGGATGTGCCGCGCGAATGCCGGTGTCGAGACCCAGCTTCTCCTGCGTCTCGAGCTCGGCCGCCGTGGTGCCGCCCTGCTTGCAGCGCTCGACGAAGGCGGCGACCTCGGGCTTTTCAGCGGCGAGCGCCTGGGCGATCGGATGGTCTGCCGCGATCGCAACGAAGCTCGATCCGAAGATCGTGTCGGGTCGGGTGGTGAAGACCTCGACTTCGCCGCCTGTCGAAAGCTTGAAGCGGAACTGCAGCCCCTCGGACTTGCCGATCCAGTTCTCCTGCATCAGCTTGACCTTGTCGGGCCAATGCTCGAGCCCGCGCACGCCCTCGAGCAGCTCGTCGGCGAACTGGGTGATCTTGAGGAACCACTGGCTGAGCTTCTTGCGCTCGACCAGCGCGCCCGATCGCCAGCCGCGGCCGTCGATCACCTGCTCGTTGGCGAGCACGGTCATGTCGACCGGATCCCAGTTGACCGCCGATTCCTTGCGATAGACCAGCCCCGCCTCGAACATGTCGAGGAACAGCGCCTGTTCCTGGCCGTAATAGTCGGGCTCGCAGGTGGCGAGCTCGCGCGTCCAGTCGAGCGCGAAACCCAGCCGCTTGAGTTGCGCCTTCATCGTCGCGATGTTCTGCCGCGTCCAGGCGCCGGGATGGACCTTCTTCTCCATCGCCGCATTCTCGGCCGGCATGCCGAAGGCGTCCCAGCCCATCGGATGCAGCACTTCCATGCCCTTCATCCGGCGGAAGCGCGCGAGCACGTCGCCCATCGTGTAGTTGCGCACATGGCCCATGTGGATGCGCCCCGACGGATAGGGGAACATCTCGAGCACGAAGCTCTTGGGCTTGGGGCTGTCATCGCGCGCGGCAAAGGTGCGGCGTTCGTCCCACGCCTTCTGCCACGCCGCGTCCGCCTTCAGCGGGTTGAAACGCGACGCCATTGCTACTGTCCTGTCGTCCGGGTCTTAGTTGACGACCGCAGCCCGTCGCAGGTCACGGGCGCGGGTGAGGATGATGTCCTCGAGCTTCTGCACGGTCGCGGCCTGCACCGGCGCGGTCACCCACTGGCCGCTGGTGTTGACTTCGCGAAGCGCCGCGACGCGCAGCGCATCGGCGCGCAGGTCCTGGTCGAGGATGGTGACGGTCACCTTCATCCGCTCCGTCGGGACGTTGGGATTCACGTACCAGTCGGTGACGATCACGCCGCCGTTCGAATCGGTCTGCAGCAGCGGCATGAAGCTCAGCGTGTCGAGGCTCGCGCGCCACAGATAGGAATTGACGCCGATCGTGGTCACCTTGGACGCTGCAAGATCGGCTTCCGGGCGCTTGTGGCCGCCGCACGCAGTGATCGAAAGAGCGAGCGACCCCAGGATCGCGGTGCGCAACAGGCGGTTCATCGACAGATTCCTAAAGGCAGATAGAAAAAGGCCCGAGCATCTATAGGGGCTGATATGGCGGGAGCAAGGCGGCGATTCGCACCGCTTCCGGCCGGTTCGGCACCAATTGTCTGCGGAATCTGTGGGTATGGTGCAACACTGGCACGAAATTTGTGCCGCCGGTGGAACCACGGTCGCGAATCATGGTAGGCGACACCATGTAAGGGGAGTGAACATGCGTTTGGGTCGTTGGATCGCGGGAGCTGGGCTCGGGGCGTTGTGCGCCGCCGGCGCGCTCGTCGCGCCCGCGCTCCAGGCGCAGGAGAGCGGCCATGTCGTGCGCAGCCTCGACAAGCGGTCCGTCTCCACTTCGCGGCTGGGTGTCTTCACGCCCGCCGCGGCCGATCCCAAGCTCGCGGCGATTCTCGCGCGCAGCGGCCTTCCCGACAGCGGCTTCCGCTTCACGCCGTCCGAATCGCGTCGCGCCAGCCGCGGCGTGACGGTCGCGGTCCGCGCCCGCTCGACTCGCAACGTGCGCGTCGCCGAGCGCGGTGCGCTCGTGCCGTCGGTCAGCCTCGCGCCGATCGCGTACAACCTCGGCGTGTCGGTGGGCTGGAAGCGCTTCGCCGTCTCGGGCGACGTGACTCGCGTCGATCTGGTGACGCAGCCCGGCTCGCGCGAACAGGCCAATGTCGGCGTGAGCTACAGCGGCAAGCGCGTCTCGGGCCGTGTCCAGGCGGAGGCTGATCGGCCGCTCGCCAACACGCCGGTGCTGATCGGCGACAAGCCCAGCTATTCGATCGACGTGGGCGGCTCCTATTCGCTGACTCGCAACCTCGATGTCACTGCCGGCGTCCGCTACAAGAGCGAGCGTGATCGCCTGCCCAAGCTGACCGACGACCGGCGCGACAGCCAGGCGGTCTATGTGGGCACGGCCTTCCGCTTCTAGGTCCAGGCGTCGATCCCGGCCCAGCCGTAGATTCCCAGCGCTCTGAGTCCCTCGGCCCGCCGCGCGTCCATTCCGCCGAGCGCGATCACCGGCACGCCGAGCCCGCGAATCATCAAGCCGAGCCGCACCCGCCCCAGCGTCCGCGCCCCCGGATGCGAACGCGTCGGGAAGACCGGCGAGACGAACAGCACATCCGCGCCCTTGCGAATCGCCGCGACTGCCTCGCGCCGCGAATGCGCCGGCCAGGTCGACAGCATGTCCGACCGCCGCCCATGCACCCCCGCCTCGCCCGGCCCCAGCCGCCTGGCCCCAGCGCGCACGAGCACGAGACCCCTTCTGTGCGCGACCTTCGTGACCTTAGCGAACAACGCCCGCCGCTCCTCGAATCGCAACCCATAGTGCCGAAACACGACTCCGCTCCCCCGTGGCAGTCGCTCAAGCGCCCGCCACAGCGAATCGCCCATGCGTTCGTCGGTCATCAGCCAGAGGCGCGGGAGGGGGTGGCGGCGGTGCATCCGCCTGCCTATAGCGCCCCCCATGTCCACAGACGACGCCAGCCAGCGCCTCGCCACCGCGCGCGAGCAGATCGCGCGCGCCGCGAGGCTCGCCGACCGCAAGCCCGAATCGGTCACGCTCATCGCGGTTTCCAAAACGCATGACGCAGAGGCGATTCGCCCGCTGCTCGCCGCCGGGCAGCGCGTGTTCGGCGAGAATCGTGTGCAGGAGGCCGAAGCCAAATGGCCGGCGCTGCGCGCCGAATACCCCGACGTGCGGCTCCACCTCGTCGGCCAGCTCCAGTCGAACAAGGCCGATGACGCCGTCGCGCTGTTCGATGCGATCCATTCGCTCGACCGCCCGTCGCTCATCCCTGCGCTGGCGAAGGCGATGGAGCGCAGCGGTCGTCGGCCTGAGTGCTTCATCCAGGTCAACATCGGCGACGAGCCGCAGAAGGGCGGTTGCCCGGTCGACGCGCTGCCCGAGCTCCTCGCCGAGGCGCGCGCGGCCGGGTTGCCGATCGCAGGGCTGATGTGCGTGCCGCCGCTCGAGCTGGAGCCCGCGCCCTATTTCGCGCTGCTCGCCAAGCTCGCGCGCGGTCATGGGCTCGACGGGCTCAGTATGGGCATGTCGGGGGATTACGAGACGGCGGTGATGACCGGCGCGACGCACGTCCGCGTCGGCACCGCGCTGTTCGGAGAGCGCGCGTGAGGTTCGAGGGGATCATCTTCGATTTCGACGGTGTGCTGCTCGAGAGCGAATATGCCGGTAACCGCCAGATCGCCGAGTATCTGACGCGAATCGGCCATCCGACCACGCCGCAAGAGTCGATGGCGAACTTCATGGGGCTTTCCGGCCGCGACTTCCACGACGCGATTGAGAAGTGGATCGGCCGGCCGATTCCCGAGGATTTCCACGAGGCGCGCGCCGAGGAGGATCGCCGCGCGCTTGAGGACGGGTTGCCCGCGGTCGCTGGTGCGATCGCCTTCATCCACAGCCTGCCGCCCGAACTGCCGCGCGCGATCGCCTCTTCGAGTTCGACGCGCTGGATCACGCGGCACCTGGAGCACCTCGGCGTCCGCGATGCGTTCGGCGACAAGATCTTCAGCGGTCGCGAGCATGTGAGCCGCGGCAAGCCGGCGCCCGACGTCTATCTCCACGCAGCCCAGGCGCTGGGCGTGGACATCGCGCGGACGGTGATCCTCGAGGATTCGCCGGTGGGCGTGACCGGAGCGGTAGCCTCGGGGGCGCATGTGATCGGCCTTTGCGCGGGGTCGCATTGCCCGCCCGATCATGGCGAGCGGCTACGCGCGCTGGGCGTAGGCAAAATCGCGAGCGACTTCGGCGAGGTCGCCCGGCTGATCTTCTAGAGCTGGTGGCCGGTCCGATCGCGCTTGGTGGCCAGATAGCGTTCGTTGTGCGGATTGGGCGGGAGCTTGTGGGGCACGCGCTCGGTGACCCGCACGCCCGCGGCTTCCAGCCCGGCGACCTTTCCGGGATTGTTGGTGAGCAGGCGAACCTGGTGCTGACCCAATAGCGCCAGCATCCGCGCGGCAGTGGCGAAGTTGCGCGCGTCGACTGCGAAGCCCAGCCGGGTGTTCGCATCGACGGTGTCGAATCCCTGATCCTGCAGCGCATAGGCGCGCAGCTTGTTGATCAGGCCGATGCCCCGGCCCTCCTGGCGCAAATAGAGGAGGATACCCCAGCCGCTTGCCTTGATCGCGGCGATCGCGGCGCGAAGCTGGGGCCCGCAATCGCACTTGAGCGAGCCGAGCACGTCGCCGGTCAGGCACTCGCTGTGGAGCCGCACCAAGGGTGGGGTCCCGTCGGGCTCGCCGATCAACAGCGCGACATGCTCGCCGGGCATCTCGTCGGTGCGGAAGGCGACGATCTCGGCGCCTTCGTCGCCTTCGACGGGCAGATGCGCGCGCGCGACGATGCAGAGCCGCGTGGCATCCTCATGCGCGTCGATGTCGGCGGGCGTGATGGCGTCGGCATCGTCGCCCGGAAGCGCGAAGAAGGCCGGGAGCATGCCCGCGACCCGCGCGAGGCGCAGCGCGGCGCCGGCGGCGTCCTCGGAGACGAGGGGAAGCGCGCGGAAGGGGCCCTTGAGCGGAGTCGCCAGATCGAGCTGCGGGTCGGCGAGCGCGGTCGCCGCGTCGAGATCGAGCCAGGGCACGCGCTCGACGAGCACCGGCGAATCGGGAGTGGCGGCATCGCGCTGGTTGGCGAGCTTGAGCGTGGCCGCGCGGCCGGCGGAGAGCAGCACCGGCGCCTGAGCCTCGGGGTCGAAAACCTCCAGGCGTCGGGCGTCGGCGGTCTCGATCGCGAGCAGGCGCAGCGTTCCGTCGCGCCCGCGGATCGCGACCGGCCAGCCGCGACGCAGCGCGTCGACCGCGCGGGCGACGGCGCGCGGGTCGCTCAAAAATCGAATTCCGTCACGATCGGCACATGGTCCGAGGGCTTGAGCCAGCTGCGGCAGGGCTCGTGCACCTTGTGGCCGGTGGCGGCCTTCGCCACTTCCGGGCTGGCCCACATATGGTCGAGCCGGCGGCCGCGGTCCGAGGCGGCCCAATCCTTGGCGCGATAGCTCCACCAGGTGAAGCAGCGCTCGGGGGCCGGGATGAAGGTGCGGCCGAGATCCACCCAGTCGTGCGCGGCCTGGAGCCGACCCATTGCCTCGACCTCGACCGGCGTGTGGCTCACCACGTCGAGCAATGCCTTGTGACTCCACACGTCGCATTCGAGCGGCGCGATGTTGAGATCGCCGACCAGGATCGACGGCACGCGCAGATCCTCGGACCAGCGCGTCATCCGCTCGACGAAATCGAGCTTCTGGCCGAACTTGGGATTCACGTTGCGATCGGGCGTGTCGCCGCCGGCGGGGACATAGACATTCTCGAGCCGCACGCCGTTGGGCAGGCGCACGCCGACGTGGCGCGCCTCGCCATTGGCCTGCCAGTCGAACCGGTCGTCCTCGACCACCGGCACGCGGCTGAGGATCGCGACGCCGTGGTGCATCCGCTGGCCGTGCTTGATGACATGGTCGTAGCCGAGCGCGCGGAACGGCGCTTCGGGGAAGTCCCCGTCGATGACCTTGGTTTCCTGCAGGCACAGGATGTCCGGCGATTCCTCGCGCAGGAATTGCTCGACGATGTCGATGCGGAACCGCACCGAGTTGATGTTCCAGGAGGCGATCTTCACCAGGGCGATGTAGCTATCGAAATCCTACTTCGCCAGATGCGGAAAGGCCCCCGCTCCGGGGGCAATGGAGCGAGGGCCGACCTAGCGTTCGTTCACGCAGGCGGGATGTGGAGTGATCCCGAGCAACAGGGGGAAATCCCGGTAACCGCCCCACATCCGCACGTTGATTTCTAGAGCGCCTTACCTGTCGCCTACATGAACGAATCGTCAGCGATTCCGCGGGGCCTGCCTCCGCGGGTCGTTCCAGCGGAACGTTCCATCGGAAACGGGCACGTTGAAGCGCTGATTCGACAGGCGGATGGTGGTGCGGTTGTTCTGCGAATCCAGTGCCACCCAGCCCTGGAGCATCAGCCCCGAAGGCGCCGAGGCGTTCTTCTGGAAGATCATCGTGATCCGGCCATATTCGGGATGGCGCGGATCATGGACCTCGGCCGAGAGGATGCTCGGATCGCCGCTCGGCTTGAGCGTGGCGAACCTGGTGATGTCGCGGTTCGGGTTGAGCAGCGCGGCGAGCGGCGAATTGCCGATCGGCCAGCGATCGACCTGCCGGACCTGATAGTCGATGAAATAGAGGCTGTTGCCATCCGCGACGATCAGCTGGGGAACGCCCTTCTGATACTGGAAGCGGATCTTGCCGGGACGCTTGAGCGTCATCGTGCCGGTAAGCGCGCGTCCGTTGCGGTCGATCTGCGTGAAATTCGCGGTCATGCTGCTCACGCCCTGGAGGTGCTGCTGCACCTGGGCGAGCTCGCCCGCGGGCGCGGCGGCGACCAGCGCGGGGGCGGCGAGCAGAGTGAGGGCGAGGGGCCGTGCAAACACGTTTCTCTTCTCCAATTGCTGGATGATGCCGCTAGGCGGCCGGGCTTGAATGCCAACTGAACCCGCAGGTTCGTGAAACGATCCTCAGAGTGCCCGGCCGTCGGTATCCATCAGCACCTCGCGCCGGCCGACATGGTCGGGGCGCGAGACCAGCCCGTCCTTCTCCATCCGCTCGATCAGGCGCGCCGCCGAATTATAGCCGACGCGCAGCTGGCGCTGCAGCCATGACGTCGAGGCCTTCTGGCTCTCGGCGACGAGCTGGGTGGCGCGGCGGTAGAGCTGCTCCTCGGGGCTGTCCTCGCCCTCGGGCCCGCCCTCGAGCGCGAAGCCGCCGTCCTCGGGCTCCTCGGTGACGGCGCTGATGTAGTCGGGGGCGCCCTGCGCGCGCCAGAAATCGGCGACCGCCTGGACTTCCTCGTCGCTGACGAAGGGGCCGTGGACGCGGACGATCTGCTTGCCGCCGGGCATGTAGAGCATGTCGCCCTTGCCGAGCAGCTGCTCGGCGCCCTGTTCGCCGAGGATGGTGCGCGAATCGATCTTCGAGGTGACGTGGAAGGAGATTCGCGTCGGCAGATTGGCCTTGATCACGCCGGTGATGACGTCGACCGAGGGGCGCTGCGTCGCCATGATCAAGTGGATGCCCGCGGCGCGCGCCTTCTGCGCGAGGCGCTGGATGAGGAATTCGACTTCCTTGCCCGCGGTCATCATCAGATCGGCGAGCTCGTCGACGATCACCACGATCTGCGGCAGCGGCTGGAGATCGAGCGTCTCCTCCTCATAGATCGGCTTGCCGGTGTCGGGGTCGTAGCCGGTCTGGACCTTGCGCCCGAGCGGCTGGCCCTTGGCCTTGGCGGCGCGGACCTTCTCGTTGAAGCTGGCGAGGCTGCGGACGTTGACCGAGGCCATCATCCGGTAGCGGTCCTCCATCTGCTCGACCGCCCATTTGAGCGCGCGGACCGCCTTGGGCGGATCGGTCACCACGTCGGCCAGCAGGTGCGGAATGTCCTTGTAGATGCTGAGCTCGAGCATCTTGGGATCGATCATGATCATCCGGCACTGGTCCGGGGTCAGCCGGTAGAGCAGCGACAGGATCATCGAGTTGAGCCCCACCGACTTGCCCGAGCCGGTGGTGCCGGCGACGAGCAGGTGCGGCATCGGGGCGAGGTCGCCGATCACCGGATCGCCGGCGATGTTCTTGCCGAGCACCAGCGGGAGCGACGCGCCCTGCGATTCGAACGCCTCGCTGCCGATCAGCTCGTGGAGATTCACCGCCTCGCGCTTGGCGTTGGGGAGCTCGATGCCGATGACGGTGCGGCCGGGAATGGTCGCGACGCGCGCCGAGATCGCGCTCATGTTTCGCGCGATGTCGTCGGCGAGCTGGATCACGCGGCTCGCCTTGATGCCCGAGGCGGGCTCGAGCTCGTACATGGTGACGACGGGACCGGGACGGACCTCGACGATCTGCCCCTTCACATGGAAATCGTCGAGCACGCTCTCGAGCAGCCGCGCGTTGCGCTCGAGCGCGGCCTTGTCGATCGCGGCGTTCTGGTTGGGCGGCGCCGCCTTGAGCAGGTCGAGGGGGGGCAGCTTGTAGCTGTCCTTGAAGTCGAGGCTGGTCTGCTCGGGCGGCTTGGTGCGCGCCGGCGAAGGAGCGATCGTGCGATCGGCGATCACCGGGCCGGGGCGGTTGTCCGGCACCACCAGCTTGCGAGGCTCGCGGGCCTCGCGCGGCTCGCGCAGGTCGCCGGTCTCGCGCGGATCGGGCTCGGGCGCGGCGAGGCGCTGCTGGCGCGGCGCGGGCTTGAAGCTGGGCAGGCGGAGCGGAGTCTCGGACGGGCGGAAATCGAGGCTGCGCGACCAGACCCACAGGCCGGCGAGCGCGAAGACGAGCCCCAGCCCGCGCCCGATCCAGAATTCGAGATCGGCCTGGCCGATGAAGGCGATTCCCCAGTTGAACAGCCCGGCGATCGCGAGGCCGACCACGCCGCCCCAGCCGCCGACGAGCCACAGCACCGAATCGCTCGAGAAGAAGGACAGCGCAGTCGAGAGCAGCACCACGCCGATCGCGACGCCGCGCAGCATCGCGCGCCAGTTGCCCACCGGCAGATCGCGCCACAGCCGGTGCGCGACGATCAGCCCGACCGGCGCGAACAGCGCGACCGGCAGGCCGAGCAGCATCAGCAGCAGATCGGCGATCCAGGCGCCGGGCGTGCCGAGCAGATTGTGCGCAGGGCCCCCGGAAGCCGTGTTCAGCGACGGATCCTGCGAATGATAGGTGAGCAGCGCGAGCACCGCCGCGATGGTCAGCAGGAACAGGATCGTCCCGCCGATCAGCGCGCCGCTGCGGCGCGCGCCGGCCTTCATCGTGTCGCGCAGTTGCGACGGTTGTGCGCGGGACGCCATCGTCCAGCCTCCGAATTGTCAGGGGGTGCGGGCGGAATCATCGCCTGCGACGAGTCCGCCGTCAAGCATCCCCGCCGCGGCCGTGGAAGTGGACAGTCTGGAAGTGGACAAAGTGCACACCCTCCCCCGTGTTTTCATTTTCCGGCCGCCCCGGAGCGGCGCCCCGCTCCGAATCGGCCGCACCGGCCCCACAATCGGGAACAATAGCAGAACACGTACTTGTAGGAAAGCGTTTGTCGCGTCGGCGGTGCGGCGCTAGGGCTGGCGCATGGATCGTGCGGACGTACTCATCCTTGGCGGCGGGCTGGTCGGCAGCGCGCTTGCGGTTGCGCTCGATGCGCATGGCCTCACTTCGATCATCGTCGATCCCGCGGACCCCGAGCTGATCCTCGCATCGGGGTTCGACGGGCGCGCCTCGGCGATCGCCAGCGCGCCGATGCGGATGTTTGAAGCCATCGGCGTCGCCCCCCGGCTCGCCGGCAAGGGCTGCCCGATCGAAGGCATCCGCGTCTCCGACGGGCTCGATCCGGGCAAGCTCGACTTCAAGCCCGACGCCGGCGAGGGTGCGCTCGGCCATATGTTCGAGAATCGCGTGCTGCGCGCGGCGCTGTTCGAGGCGGCGCAGGCGGCGCCGGGCGCCGACATGCGGATGAAGACGCGCGCGGTCTCGGTCGAGCGCGGCGCCACCGGCGTGACGGCGACGCTCGATTCGGGTGCGGTGGTGCACGCGCCGCTGCTGGTCGCGGCCGAGGGGCGCAATTCGCCGACGCGCGAGGCGGCCGGGCTCAAGACCGCGCGCTGGCAGTACGACCATGCCGCGATGATCGCGACGCTGGGGCACGAGCGCAGCCACGAGAACATCGCCTTCGAGATCTTCTACCCGCAGGGACCCTTCGCAATCCTGCCGCTGCTCGACGACGCCAACGGCCATCGCTCGGCGGTGGTGTGGACGGTCAAGGCGAGCGAGGCGGCGGGGATGATGAAGATTTCCCCGCGCGCCTATCTGGCCGAGGCCGAGAAGAAGATGGGCGGCTTCCTGGGCAAGCTCGGGCCGCTTTCGGCGCGGTCGAGCTATCCGCTGGGCTTCCACCATGCCGCCTGGATCACCGCGGACCGGCTCGCGCTGGTGGGCGACGCGGCGCACGGCATCCATCCGATCGCGGGGCAGGGCGTCAACGTGGGCTTCCGCGACGTCGCGACGCTCGTCGAGGTGCTGGTCGACGGCAAAAGGCTGGGGCTCGACCTGGGCGACCCGCAGCTGCTCGCGCGCTACCAGCGCTGGCGCGGGCTCGACACCTTCATGGTCGCCGCGGCGACCGATGGGCTGACGCGGCTGTTCGGAGTGCCGGGGCGTACCGCGAGCGCAGTGCGGCGGTTCGGGCTGTCGGCGGTCGACCGGCTGCCGCCGCTCAAGGACTGGTTCATGAGCGAGGCGCGCGGCGAGAGCGGCGACGTGCCCAAGCTGCTGCAGGGCGTGACGGCGTAGCGTTCGCCGGGCTTCGCCGCGCACCATACGCAGGCAAAGGTCACACCAGGGTCACACTATCGCGATGGTTCGCGCGGCGACGCGGCGGGGCGGAAACGCGCGATGGTGCGGCCCAAACAGGCGATCGTGCTGGGTGCGACTCACTTGTCAAAGAGCGGCGGCCAGGCGGCAGCGCATCGAGCTGAGCAGGCGAAATCCTACATTTCAAGGGCTTTCCCAGGCGGCGTGCGTGGAAGCTGCGCGGGGCTGAATCCCGAGTGGGAGGATCTGTTCGACACGCTCGCGCCGTCTTGAGGGCGGGGCGACTGGGCCCCGGCCTTCGCCGGGGTACAGGGGGGAGCTAGCGTTCGATCTTCCGTGCCGCTTCGACCAGCAGGACGGGAACGCCGTCGCGGATCGGATAGGCGAGGCCGGCCTGGTCCGAGACCAGCTCCTGCCGCTCGGCATCGTAGCGCAGCGGCGTGCGCGTGGCGGGGCAGACCAGCTTTTCGAGGAGCCAGGGGTCGATCACTGCCCGAACCTCACTGCAGCGTCGCGCGGTCTTCGCCGTGGCGGCCGAAGAACTGCATGAGCTGGACGACGAGCGCCGCACGGTCGCCGAGCGAATCGGATTCGAGCAGCGCCTGCTTGGACGCCGCGTCGAAGGGCGCGATTTGGGCGATGCCGTTGACGAGCGATTCGTCGTCGAGCCGGCTCACGGCTTCCCAGTCGACGGCATAGCCGAGCCCGTCGGCGAAGCGGCGCGCCTCCATCTCGAGGCTGGCGCGCTCGGCCAGCGCGAGCACGCCGGGTTCGCCCGCGTCCTCCAGCTCGGCCTCGACCTGGCGGAAGGGCGTGGTGACCTCGAGCTCGCGCACGATGGTGAAGCGCGCCAGCCCTTCGAGCACGATGTCGAAGCGGCCGTCGGGCAGCGCCTCGACATCGGCGATGCGGCCGACGCAGCCCATGTCGAACAAGGCAGGCGGATCGGACGAATCGCGCGGCTGGATCATGCCGATGCGCCGGTCGCGGGCGAGCGCGTCCGAGACCATCGCCCGGTAGCGCGGCTCGAAGATGTGCAGCGGCAACTGCATCCGCGGGAAGAGCAGCGCGCCCGCCAGCGGGAAGACCGACAGGCGCGTGACCGTCATCCGAACAGGATCGCCGAGAGCTTGCGCCGCTGGGCGGAGACCCAGGGGTCCTCGAGCCCGACGGCCTCGAACAGCTTGAGCAGGCGCGCGCGGGCGGCGCCGTCGTTCCACTCGCGGTCCTCGCGAATCATCTCGAGCAGCGTCTCGGCGGCGCCGTCGCGGTCGCTTGCCATCAGTGCGCCGGCGAGCTCGTAGCGCGCTTCCATGTCGCCGGTGGCGGCGCGGGTGCGGAGGCCGGCGAGATCGTCGACCGGCTGGGCCTCCTGCGCGAGGCTCACTGCGGCGCGGGCGCGCTCGACTTCGGGGAGCCTGGCGGCGTCCTCGGGCAGCGTTGCGAGCGCGGTGGCCGCTTCCCCGGCGCGGCCCAGCGCGACCAGCGCGCGGGCGCGGCCGGCGATGACGACGGGATGGTCGGGCGCGAGCTCGAGGATCTGGTCGAAGATCGAAAGCGCACGCTCGTTGTCGCCCTCGGCCAGCACCTGCTCGCCCATCGCGATCAGCGGCTCGATCTCGGCCTCGGCCTGGGCATTCTCGCTCTGGACGGGAAGCTGGCGCAGGATCTGGTCGAGCATCGTGCGGAACTGGCTCTCGGTGCGCGCGGTCGAGAGATCGGCGACGAGCTGGCCCTGGAACATCGCATAGACCGTCGGGATCGAGCGCACCTGGAACTGCGCGGCGATGAACTGATTCTTGTCGACGTCGACCTTGGCGAGCTTGACGCCCTTCGACGCATAATCCTCGGCGAGCTTGTCGAGCACGGGGGCCAGCGCCTTGCACGGCCCGCACCATTCGGCCCAGAAATCGATGATCACCAGGCTCGTCATCGACGGCTCGACGATGTCGCGACGGAAGGCTTCGACGGCTTCCTTCTCGGCGGGGCTCAGTCCAAGCGTGGCCAACGGGGTGCTCCTCGGCAAGATTGCGGATCGGGATCGGCGCTATGTGGGCGTTTCACTGCTTCGCGCCAAGCCTTTTCCCGAATCGCATCAAGGGGCTTGCGCTGTCCGAATCCCGCTGCTAGTGGCCGCGCCTCACCCGCCCCGAAGCGCTTGTCGCACGGGGCCAGACGCCAGAGCGGGCGTAGCTCAGGGGTAGAGCACGACCTTGCCAAGGTCGGGGTCGAGGGTTCGAATCCCTTCGCCCGCTCCAGCGGCTTCCGGGCCAGATGCCCGGACCACGACAATCGGTCGCCACAGAACACAGCGTTTCCAAACTGCGGCCTTGCGGGCGCCGCATTCGGTTTCCAGATCGTATCCGGTCCGAGCGGGCGGGGCTCCCGATCTTGGTGACGTCGACATCCGCGCAAGCGGGTGTTCAGCTTGTTCGAGGGAATGTGGTTGTGATGAAGTCCGTCCTTTCCAGGCTCACTGCCGTCGCGCTGCTGGCGGCGCCCTTGGCCGTGCCCGCCGCCGCCAACGAGACCGCACCGCCCCCGATCGCGAGCGAATGGGCCAATCCGAGCAACAGCGTCCACGTGCGAATCGACCGCTGCGGCAGCAGCATCTGCGGCACCGTCAGCTGGGCGAGCGCCAAGGCGATCGCCGACGCGCGCCGCGGCGGGACGCAGAACCTGATCGGCACGCGGCTGTTCCGCGACCTCGAGCCCGCGGGTGCGGGCAAGTGGAAGGGCAAGGTGTTCGTCCCCGACATCCGCAAGACCTTCTCGGGCACGATCAGCTTCTCGGGGCAGGACAAGATGGTCGGCAAGGGCTGCGTGCTGTTCGGCGTGATCTGCAAGGCGCAGACCTGGTCGCGGGTGCGCTGACGCGGGTTTGACCGCAGCAATCGGGCTGGCGCGGCGCGGCGGAGCGGCTAGCTTCGCGCCATGACCATCGCACCCATACGAGTCGGCATCGGCGGCTGGACCTTCGAGCCCTGGCGCGGGACCTTCTATCCCGCGGGACTTTCGCAGAAGAAGGAGCTCGAGTTCGCCTCGGGCCAGCTGACTGCGATCGAAATCAACGGCACCTATTATTCGAGCTTCAAGCCCGCGACCTTCGAGGGCTGGGCGAAGACGGTGCCCGACGGGTTCGTCTTCGCGGTCAAGGCGTCGCGCTTCTGCACCAACCGCAAGGTGCTGGCCGAGGGCGGCGAATCGATCGCGAAGTTCGTCGGGCAGGGGATCACCGAGCTCGGCGACCGGCTGGGGCCGATCCTGTGGCAGTTCATGGCGACCAAGAAGTTCGACGCGGAGGATTTCGGCGCCTGGCTCAAGCTGCTTCCGAAGAACCATGAAGGCGTGGCGCTGCGCCATGCGGTGCAGGTGCGCCACGACAGCTTCGCGGTGCCCGAGTTCGTTGGGATGTGCCGCGACGCGGGCGTCGCGATCGTCTTCGCCGATTCGCCCGAATATCCCGCGATCGCCGACGTGACCGGCGACTTCGTCTATGCGCGGCTCGAGGCGGGCGAGGACGACAATCCCTTCTGCTACCCCGATTCGGCGCTGCCGCGCTGGACCGAGGCGGCGCGTACCTGGGCCGCGGGCGGGCGGCCCGAGGGGCTGCCCTATGTGGTGGACGAAGATCCGCCGAAGAGCCCGCGCGAGACCTTTGTCTTCTTCATCCACGGCGGAAAGGTGCGCGCGCCGGCGGCGGCGCAGGAGCTGATCCGGCGGCTAGCCTAGGCCGAGCGGGCGCAGCGGCGAACCGACCAGGCCGCTGACCATCGCCGCCTGGAGCGTGGTCGCCGGCCAGAGCTTCGACAGCGGGCCGACCAGCCGATCGCGCAGGAAGGGGAGCGCGCGCCCGTCGGACTGGTAGACGGGGGTGAAGACGCGGCTCATTGCCTGATAGAGGCGGACGTGGCGGCGGCGCAGCGCCACCGCGCGCGCGCAGCCGGCGTCGAGCGAATCGCTCTCGCGCAACGCCAGCGCGAGCGCCCAGGCGTCGAGCAGCGCCATGTTGGCGCCCTGGCCGAGCTGCGGGCTGGTCGAGTGCCACGCATCGCCGATGTGGACGAGCGCGGGCTCGGCGGGGGCGCGCAGCGTACGATGCGCGTAACGGGCGAAGGTGAGTTGGCCCGCGTCTTGTATCGAATCGAGCAGCGGGCGGGTGGCGGGCCAGAGCGCCGCGACTTCGGCTTTCCAGCGATCGAGCCCTCCGGCGCGCCAGGCCTCGAGCCGGTCGGCACGGAGCGACCAGAAGAAGGCGGCGCATTGCCCCTCGGCGCCCGGCGCGCGGCCGATCGGGAGCACCCCGGCCATCACGCTGGCGCGGCGGTAGCGCTGTTGGAGCGCGGCCGAGTCGAAGCCGTCGCCGGGCCAGGGCAGGCTCGCCCAGAGCGCGCCATAGGCGAGCGTGCGGCCGGCCTCGGGGGCGAGCGCGCTGCGGGCGCCGAGCGCGTCGACCACCAGGTCGAAGGCAGGCGAGCGCGAGTCGTCGGCGAAGCGCAGGCGGCGCCTTCCGCCCTCGGCCTCGCTTCCGGTCACTTCGCTGCCGCTGTGGATCGGGATGCCCGCCGCGCGGACGGCGTCGTGGAGCACGCCGAACAGCGCGGCGCGGTGGATGCCGAGGCCGAAGGCGTTCGCGCGGCGGAGCGCCGAATAGCGCACGTCGAGCACGGTGCGCGCCGAGCCTGCCGCGACGCCGAACAACCGGTCGACGCGCGCGCCGGTAGCGAGCGTAGAGGCGGCGAGGCCGAGCCTTTCGAGCACCGCGAGGCCGGTCGGCTGGAGCATCAGCCCCGAACCGAGCGGCCGCGCCTCCTCGAATCGCTCGAACAAAGTGATGCGGTGCCCGTCGCGGTGGAGCAGCAGCGCGGCCGCCATCCCCGCCGTGCCGCAGCCGGCGACCGCGATGTCGAGAGGCCGCACCCTAGCCCGGTCGCCGCGGGCTGGGCTTGTCCGAGACCATGCGCTCGCCGTCGATGACGATCGGGCTGGCGAGGCCGGGGACGCCTTCGCGCTCGATCTTCATGCCGCGCGCCTGCACCTGCGGATCGGCGAAGACTTCGTCGAGCGTGTTGATCGGGCCGGCGGGGACGCTCTGCGCCTCGAGCGCCTCATAGAGGTCGGCCTTGGCCCAGCTGCCGATCGCGGCTTCGAGCAGCAGGATCAGCGCGGCGCGGTTGGTGACGCGCGCGGGGTTGGTGGCGAAGCGCGAATCGTTGGCGAGGTCCAGCCCGAGCACCGCGCACAGCTTGCGGAACTGCGAATCATTGCCGACCGCGACGATCAGCTCGCCGTCCTTCGCGTGGAACGCCTGATAGGGCACGAGGTTGGCGTGGCCGTTGCCCATGCGGTGCGGGACCCTGGCGGGGTCGGCCATCCAGTTGAGCGCCTGGTTGGCGAGCACGCCGACCTGGGTGTCGAGCAGCGCCATGTCGATATGCGCGCCTTCGCCGGTGGCGTCGCGGTGGCGCAGCGCCGCGAGGACCGCGACCGCGGTGTAGACGCCGGTGAAGATGTCGGCATAGGCGACGCCCGCCTTTTGCGGCGCGCCGTCGGGCTCGCCGGTCAGGCTCATGAAGCCGCCCATGCCCTGGACGATGAAGTCGTATCCGGCGCGGCTGGCATAGGGGCCGGTCTGGCCGAAGCCGGTGATCGAGGCGACGATCAGCCCGGGGCGGGCGGCGCGCAAGGAGGCGGGGTCGAGGCCGTATTTGACCAGCCCGCCGACCTTGTAGTTCTCGATCACCACGTCCGCGTCGGCGATCAGCGCGCGGACCTCGGCCTGACCCTCGGGCGTGGCGATGTCGATGAAGCGCGATTCCTTGCCGCGGTTGCACGCGTGGAAATAGGCGGCGTCGAGGCTCTCGCCTTCCGCGTCATGGAGGAAGGGCGGGCCCCAGTGGCGTGTGTCGTCGCCGGCGCCGGGCCGCTCGACCTTGATCACTTCGGCGCCGAGGTCGGCGAGCAGCTGGCCGCACCAGGGCCCCGCGAGGATGCGGGCGAGCTCGACGACGCGAAGCCCTGCCAGCGGCTTCACGCTTCCAGATTTCCCTGGCGGCGGATCTCGTAAGTCACGTGGCGCCTCACTTCGCCCGCCATGATCCGCTCGGCGGTGCCGGGGCGGAGGACTCCGCCGATCTTCAGCATTGCCTTGCGCGAGCGGATATTGTCCTCGCCCACCTGGAAGAGCGCGGTCCCGACGAAGCGGTGGATGTGATCGAGCATCAGCCGCTTGATCTCGCGGTTGTAGGTGCCGCCCCAATAGGCGCGGGCGATATAGGTCCAGCCGATCTCGATCTCGTCGGCCTGCGGATCATGGCCGTCGTAGCGGCTCGATCCGATCACCGCGCCGCTCGCCTTGTCCTCGATGACCAGCGCGCCGCCCGAGGCGAGGCCGGCGTCGAAGAAGGCGTCGAACACGTCGCGCTTCCAGCGATCGTGCGCCGGATGGACTTCCCAGATCAGCGGATCGCTGGCGACTGCGAACAGCGCCTCGCGATCGTTTTCGGTCATCGGCCGGAGCCGGACCAGCTCGCCTTCGAGCAGCGGTTGACGATCGGGCGCCATCAGAACGCCGCGATCCCGGTGATCGCACGGCCGAGGATCAACCCATGGACGTCGTGCGTGCCCTCATAGGTGTTGACTGTCTCGAGGTTGATCGCGTGGCGCATGACGTGGAACTCGGCCGAGATGCCGTTGCCGCCGTGCATGTCGCGCGCGACGCGGGCGATATCGAGCGCCTTGCCGCAATTGTTGCGTTTGATGATGCTGATCGCGTCGGGGCTGAGCGTGCCTTCGTCGAACATGCGGCCCGCGCGCAGCGCCGCCTGGAGCCCGAGCGCGATCTCGGTCTGCATGTTGGCGAGCTTCAACTGGACGAGCTGGTTGGCGGCGAGCGGCTTGCCGAACTGGGCGCGGTCGAGCGTGTACTGCCGCGCGGCGTGCATGCAGGCCTCGGCGGCGCCCATCGCGCCCCAGGCGATGCCGTAGCGCGCGCGGTTGAGGCAGCCGAAGGGACCCTTCAATCCCTGCACCTCGGGGAGCAGCGCGTCCTCGCCGACTTCGACGCCGTCCATCACGATCTCGCCGGTGATCGAGGCGCGCAAGCTCAGCTTGCCTTCGATCTTGGGCGCCGAAAGCCCCTTCATCCCCTTTTCGAGGACGAAGCCCTTGATCGCGCCCTGGTGCGCATCGGACTTGGCCCAGACCACGAACACGTCGGCAATCGGCGAGTTGGTGATCCACATCTTGGCGCCGGTCAGACGATAGCCGCCGTCGATCTTCTGCGCGCGGGTGCGCATCGAGCCGGGGTCGGAGCCTGCGTCGGGCTCGGTGAGGCCGAAGCAGCCGACCCATTCGCCGGTGGCGAGCTTCGGCAGATACCTGCGCTTCTGTTCCTCGGTGCCATAGGCGTGGATCGGGTGCATCACGAGCGAACTCTGCACGCTCATCGCCGAGCGATAGCCCGAATCGACGCGCTCGACTTCGCGCGCGACGAGGCCGTACGCGACATAGCCGAGGCCCGCGCCGCCATAGGCCTCGGGGATCGTCGCGCCGAGCAGCCCGAGGGCGCCCATCTCCGACATGATCTCGCGGTCGAAGCGCTCCTCGAGAAAGGCGCTGGTGACGCGCGGCAGCAACTCGCCCTGGGCATAGTCGCGCGCGGCATCGCGGACCATGCGCTCCTCGTCGGTGAGCTGCGCGTCGAGCGCGAACGGGTCCTGCCAGTCGAACCGGCCCATTTCTGCCATGTCTGTCCCTTGTCCTCTCAGTTCGCGGCGACCGCCGGTGCGGGGGCGGGTGCTTCGAGCGCCGCCTTCTCGATCTCGGCGAGGCCCTTGCGGGCATCGATGTAGCGCCGCGCGGCCGCGATCCAGTTCTCGGCATTGGCGGCGCCGGGCAGATGCGCGACTTCGGCGAGCGCGGCCTCGACCTGGCCGTGGTCGAGCGCGGTGCGCGCGCGACGGAGCCGGTCGGAGGTGCGCGGGCTCGGCGACTCGGCCTGGCGCAGCACCACCAGATCGGTGAGCAGCCGGCGCGCGTGCGCCCAGAAACTGTCGCTGGGGCCGCTGGTGAGGCGCGGCGCGATCGTGTCGAGCGCGAGGCGCAGGTCCTCGAGCGTCACCGGGTCGGCGGCGGCGCGGACGATCGCGTCCACGGCCGCGCCATGCGTCTCGCCGAAGCGCTCGCGAAGCTGCTGCTCGAGATAGCCGAGCGGCTGGCCGCGCTCGATCGCGCGGCGCACGGCGAAGGCGAGCATCAGCCGTTCGGCGCGCGTCGCATAGCCGGATGCCGAGCGCGCGCTGGCGTCGACCTGGCGCAGGCGAAGATCGAGCTGGTCGAGGCGGGCGGCGAGCTCCTGCTCGCGCGCGCTGAGCGTCGCCATGTCGGTGCCGGGGGGCAGCGGCGCGGGGACCTGCTGGGGCTCGGCGGGGGCTTCCGCCGTGGGCGAGACCAGCGGCTGGAGGCCGGACTGGGGCCAATAATGGATCGCGCCGGCAGTCACGGCGATGCCGCCGACAAAGGCGATCGCGCCGATCAGCAGGCTGTTCTTGCGGGCGGGGCCTTCGACAGGCTCGGGCGCGCGGGGCTCGTCGCTCATGCCCCCTTATTCGCCGGGGCGCCCGCCCGGTCAATCGGCGAGCGCGATCGCCGCCTCGATCAGTGTCTCGGCGCTCGGGTCGGCGGCGATCTCGACGCGTTGCCAGCCGGGGCCGGCCGCAGCGGCGGCCCTGGCGCTGACGGCGGCGAGGGCGATGCCGCTGCGGCGGGGTGGGGGAACCAGCTCGGCGAGGCGGTGCGCGGCGCGCGTCGACTGGAGCAGCGCCACAGAGCCGGCGAGCCGGGCGACCGCTTCGGGTGGCACCGGCAACGGCTCGCTGGCGTAGACGGTGACGATCGCGGCGATGATTCCGCCGGCTTCCAGCGTGCGCTCGCGCCCGGCGAGGTGCAGCGCGCGGCGTACGCCTGCCTTCTCCGCATCGGCGACGAGCGTGGCGGCGCCGTCGTCTCCGACGGCGACCACCTGCAGCCCGGCGCGGCGTGCCGCCTCGGCAGTCGCCCGCCCGACGGCATGCACCGGAAGCGGCGCGAGCGCGGCGAGCGCGGGGCCGGCGTGGCGCACGGCATTGGCGCTGGTGAGGAGCAGCGCGTCGAAATCGCGAGGATCGGGCGCGGTCCAGGGGAGCGGGCGGACTTCGAACAGCGGCAGGCGGATGGCGCGGCGTCCGCGGCCCTCGATCGCCGCCGCAGTGGCGCGGTTGCCGGGCTCGGGCCGCAGCACCGCGATGGCGCGGCTCATCCGCCGAACAGCCTGCGCACTGGATCGGGCGCGCGCGCGAGCAGGTCTGCGGCGACGGCGCGCGGCAGATCGGAGTCGAGCGGCGCGCCTTCGAGCTGCGCATGGACATAGGCGCTGCCGTCCTCGGACAGCAGCTCGGCGCTGAGCGTCAGGATCGCGCCTTCGAGCACCGCCAGCGCGGCGACCGGCGAGTGGCAATCGGCCTGGAGCGCGGCGAGCAGCGCGCGCTCGGCGAGGACGCAGGCGTGGGTCTGCCGATCGTCGATCGCGGCGAGCAGCTGGCGGGTGTGCGAATCGTCGGCGCGGCACTCGATCCCGACGGCGCCCTGCGCAGGCGCGGGGAGGAGGATGTTGAGCGGAATCGGCGTGCCGACGTCATGACGCCCCAGCCGCTCGAGCCCGGCCGAGGCGAGCAGCGTGGCATCGGCCTCGCCCGCCGCGAGCTTGGCAAGGCGCGTGTCGACATTGCCGCGGAAGAGCACGGTCTCGAGGTCGGGGCGCAGCCGGCGGACCTGCGCGGCGCGGCGCGGCGAGCTGGTGCCGATCACGGCGCCCTGGGGCAGCGCCTCGAAGGATTCGGCGCCGACCAGCCGATCGCGCACGTCGGCGCGCGGCAGCATCGCGGCGATCGCGATGGCATCGGGGCGGATCGTCTCGACGTCCTTCATCGAATGGACCGCGGCGTCGATCTCGCCCTCGAGCAGCGCGCGGTCGAGCTCCTTGGTCCACAGCGCCTTGCCGCCGATCTCGGCGAGGGCGCGGTCCTGCACCTGGTCGCCGGTGGTGCGGATCACGACGATCTCGATGTCGGCGGGCGCGATCTGGTGCGCGGCGACGAGCGCGTCGCGCACGAGACCGGCCTGAGTGAGGGCAAGCGGCGAACCGCGGGTTCCAAGACGAAAGACGGGCATCACTTGTGCTAATGCATCGGGGTTCTAGATGGATGCAATGGCGCTGATCCTGGGACTCGAATCGAGCTGCGACGAAACCGCCGCGGCGCTCGTCACCACCGACGGCCGCATCCTGGCGCACAAGCTGGCGCGGCAGGAGGCGGCGCACCGGCCCTATGGCGGCGTGGTGCCCGAGATCGCGGCGCGCGCGCATGTCGAGGTGCTGGCCCCGCTGGTCGAGGCGGCGCTGGAGGAAGCGGGCGTCGGGCTCGACGAAGTCGACGCGATCGCCGCGACCGCGGGGCCGGGGCTGATCGGCGGTGTGATGGTCGGGCTGGTGACCGGCAAGGCGCTGGCGCTGGCGAGCGGCAAGCCGCTGGTGGCGGTCAACCATCTCGAGGGCCATGCGCTCTCGCCGCGGCTCAGCGACCCCGAGCTGCAATTCCCCTATCTGCTGCTGCTCGTCTCGGGCGGGCATTGCCAGCTGCTGCTGGTCAAAGGGGTGGGCGATTACCGTCGATTGGCCACCACGATCGACGATGCCGCGGGCGAGGCGTTCGACAAGACCGCCAAGCTGCTCGGCCTAGGGTTTCCCGGCGGGCCGGCAGTGGAGGAGGCGGCGGCGAAGGGCGATCCCAAAGCCGTGCCGCTGCCCCGGCCGCTGGTCGGATCGGGCGAGCCGCATTTCTCCTTCGCCGGGCTCAAGAGCGCCGTCGCGCGTGCGGTGGGGCAGCATAGCGCCGAGGATCTGGCGGCGTCGTTCCAGCAGGCGGTGGTCGACTGCCTAGTCGATCGCACCCGCCGCGCGCTGGGCGAGGTCGAGGCGAGCGCGCTGGTCGTGGCGGGCGGCGTCGCGGCGAACAAGGCGGTGCGCGCGGCGCTGCAGACGCTGGCGGCGGACCATGGGCTGCGCTTCGTCGCGCCGCCGCTGTGGCTTTGCACCGACAATGCGGCGATGATCGGCTGGGCAGGCGCCGAGCGGTTCGGCGCGGGGCTGACCGATCCGCTCGACACGCCGGCGCGCGCGCGCTGGCCGCTCGATCCGGACGCGGAGAAGGTGCGCGGGGCAGGAGTGAAGGCATGAGCGAAGCCGCGATCGGCGTAGTGGGGGGCGGCGCCTGGGGCACCGCGCTGGCGCAGGCGATCGCCTCGGGCGGCCGCGCGGTGCGGCTCTGGGCGCGCGAGCCCGAAGTGATCGAGGGCATCAACGCGCAGCACGAAAATGCGCTGTTCCTGCCCGGACGCCCGCTTTCGGAGGCGATCGTCGCGACCGGCGACATTGCCGACCTGGCCGAGGCCGAGGTGGTGCTGGTGGTCACGCCCGCGCAGCACATGCGCGCGGTGCTCGGCCAGTTGCCTGCGCGCGGGCGCCCGCTGATCCTCTGCTCGAAGGGAATCGAGGCGGGGACCCACAAGCTGCTCCACGAAGTCGCGCGCGAAGTGCATGCCGATTCGCCTATCGCAGTGCTCTCGGGACCCACTTTCGCGCACGAAGTCGCCGCCGGGCTGCCGACCGCGGTTACGCTCGCGGCCGACGACCTCGAGACCGCGCACGCGCTCGCCGCGCTGATCGGCCAGCCGACCTTCCGCCCCTATGTCTCGAACGACACGGTGGGCGCGGAGATCGGCGGCGCGGTCAAGAACGTCCTCGCGATCGCCTGCGGGGTGGTCGAGGGCGCCGGGCTGGGGCTCAACGCGCGCGCGGCGGTGATCGCGCGGGGCTTTGCCGAGATGACGCGCTTCGGCGTGGCGCGCGGGGCGCAGGCCGAGACGCTGGGCGGGTTGTCGGGGCTGGGCGACCTGGTGCTGACCTGCACTTCGACCAATTCGCGCAACTTCTCGCTCGGCGTCGGGCTGGGACAAGGCAAGAGCGCCGACGAACTGCTCTGCGACCGCCGCACCGTCGCCGAGGGCGCCTCGACCGCGCCGGTGCTGCGCGAGGCCGCGGCCGCGGCGGGCGTCGAGATGCCGATGTGCAACGCCGTCAATGCGCTGCTCGAAGGCGCGGCGCTGGGCGAAGTGGTCGAGGGGATGCTCAGCCGCCCGATCCGCGAGGAACATCAGTGAAGCGCTGGGCGGCGATGCTGCGGGGGATCAACCTCGGCAAGCGCCAGCTCAAATCGGCCGAGCTCAAGGCGGTGGTCGAGGGGCTGGGCTTCGCGAATGTGAAGACCATCCTCGCATCGGGCAATGTCGTGTTCGACGCAGATGGCGATGCCGAAAGCCTTGAGCGCGAACTCCATGTGGCGCTGGAGAAGGCGACGGGGCTCAAGTCCGACGTGTACGTCCGCGACCGCGCCGCGCTCGACGCGGTGGTCGCCGCCAACCCCTTTCCCGAGGCGGCGCGCGAGCGGCCGAGCTTCCTCGTCGTGACCTTCCACCGCGACGAGGTGGACAAGGCGGCGATCGCGCGGCTGGCGGAAAGCTATGACGGCCCCGAGCGCATGGTCGCGATCGGCCGCGAGCTGTTCACCGACTTCCCCTACGGGCAGGGCCGCTCGAACCTGATCCCGGCGATGGCGAAGGCGAAGCTCGCGCAGGGCAATACCGGGCGCAACTGGAACACCGTGCTCAAGCTGCAGGCGGCACTGGGGGAATAACGCTTCTAGAAGTCGACCGCGATGCCCTTGAGCTCCCAGTCGCCGTAGCGCGTGGGGTTCTTGCCGAGTGGATCGCCCTCCTTCGCCGGCGCTTCCGCCGGCTGCGGCACCGGCGGGCTCTTCGAGAGATATTCGGGCGGTTTCACATGGTCGGGGCGCTGGCGCATGGCATTGTTTCCTGGCGGTTCGGCTCCCACATTGTGGCGAGGAGGAACCGGGTCAAGTGAACGGGTTCAAGACGGCGATGCTTCTGGCGGCGCTGACGGCGCTGTTCATGGCGCTGGGCTATATGTTCGGCGGCAGCGGCGGCGCGTTGATCGCGCTGGTGTTCGCGGCGGGCATGAACCTGATCACCTTCTGGAACGCCGACAAGATCGTGCTGTCGATGCACCACGCGCGCGAAGTCGATGCCGGCTCGGCGCCCGAGTTCGTCGGGCTGGTCGAGGAGCTGAGCCGCCGCGCGCAGCTGCCGATGCCCAAGGTTTATGTGATCGATTCGCCGCATCCCAACGCCTTCGCCACCGGCCGCAACCCGCAGCACGCCGCGGTCGCGGCCACCACCGGGCTGCTCGACCTGCTGACCCGCGAGGAAGTCGCCGCGGTGATGGCGCACGAGCTCGGCCATATCCGCAACCGCGACACGCTGATCATGACGATGGTCGCGACGATCGCGGGTGCGATCTCGATGGTCGCCAATTTCGGGCTGTTCTTCCGCGGATCGGGCGGGCGCGGGGCCGGAATGGCCGGGCTGGCGGCCGTGATCGTCGCCCCCTTCGCGGCGATGATCGTCCAGCTCGCGATCAGCCGCACGCGCGAATATGGCGCCGACCGCGCGGGTGCCGAGATCTCGGGTGATCCGCGCGCGCTCGCCTCGGCGCTGGCCAAGCTGGCGCAGGGCGCCGCGCGCATCCCCAATCCGGTCGCCGAGCGCGTGCCCGCGGCGGCGCAGCTCTACATCGTCCCCGGGCTGCGTGGCGGCGGCGACAATATGTTCTCGACGCACCCCGACACCGGCAATCGCATCGCCGCGCTGGAGGCGATGGCCGCCGAAATGGGCGGCGGAAGCGGTCCGGGCCTGGCGCCGCGACGGCCGGCCGGTCCCAGCGTGCCGGTCACGCGCAAGTCCCGCCGCGCCAGCGCGCTCGATCCGCTCGGCCGCCGCTGACCCTTTCCCTCGCGCGGCGCGGCTCCTAGGGAAAGGCCATGGCCCGACCCGCAAGACCTTCCCGCCCCCAGGGCGACGCCCCCGGCGTCCCCGCGCGCCGCGCCGCGCTCAAGCTGCTCGACGCCGTGCTGCGCCGCGGGCTCGCGCTCGAGCAAGTGCTCGATTCGGCCGCGCAGGGGCTCGCGCCCAACGATCGCGGGCTGGCGCATGCAATCGCGGCCGAGGCGCTGCGGCGGCTCCCCGATCTCGACGCGCTGATCGATTCGGCGACCCAGCGCCCGCTCCCCGACGACGCCAAGGCGCGCTTCGCGCTGCGCATCGCGCTCGTCCAGGCGCTGTCCCTCGGCACGCCGGGCCATGCCGCGATCGCGACGGTGCTGCCCTTGGTCGACGGCGGCCCCCGGAAACTGGTCCACGGCGTGTTCGGCGCGCTGATGCGGCAGGGCGCCACATTGCCCGAACCGCCGACGCTCCCCGACGCCGTGGCGTTGCGCTGGCACGCCGCCTGGGGCGACCAGATGATCGAGGACGCCGAGCGCGCGATCGCAGTGCCGCCGCCGCTCGACCTGACGCTGCGCGATCCGGCGCGGGCGCCCGACCTCCCCGGTGCGAGCCTGATCGCGGGGCATCTCCGCCTCGACGAAAAGGCGGCGGTGCCGACGCTCGAAGGCTATGCCGAAGGCGACTGGTGGGTGCAGGACCTCGCCGCTTCGCTTCCCGCGCGGCTGATCGGGCCGGGCAAGGGCAGCGCGCTCGACCTGTGCGCGGCGCCGGGCGGCAAGACGCTCCAGCTCGCCGCGGCGGGCTGGGAAGTGACGGCGGTCGACGTCTCGGAAAGTCGTCTGGCGCGACTTCACGAGAATCTGGAACGCACCGGCCTCGCCGCGCGCGTGGTCGCCGCGGACCTGCTCAAATGGCAGCCCGACGCGCCCGCCGACGCGGTGCTGCTCGACGCGCCGTGCAGCGCCACCGGCATCTTCCGCCGGCATCCCGACGTGCTCCACCGCGTCGGCCCCGCGCTGATCGCCGAGATGGCCGAGCTCCAGTCGAAGCTGCTCCACCGCGCCGCCAAATGGGTGAAGCCGGGCGGGGTGCTGGTCTTCTCGACCTGCTCGCTCGAGCCGCAGGAAGGCGAGGCGCACCTCGATGCCTTCCTCGCCGCGCATGGCGAGTACCGCGTCGAGCCGGTCCGGCCGGGCGAGCTGCCGGAAGGTGTGAGCGCACGCGAGGACGGCACGCTGCGGCTGTTGCCGGGAGCGCTGGCCGACAAGGGCGGGCTCGACGGCTTCTTCATCGCGCGCCTGCGCCGCGCCGGCTGACGTCAAGCCTTCGCCAGCGCCGCCTCGACCAGCGCGGGGCGCGCCTCGCCGCCCAGTTGCTCCATCGTGCATTGGCGTGGCGCCTTGTCGGGGCGCCAGCGCAGGAAGCCGGTGCCGTGGCGGAAGCGGCGGCCGGTGACATGGTCGTAGCGTACCTCGGCGACCAGCTCGGGGCGCAGCGGCTCCCATTCGCCGGTGCGCTCGGTCGACCAGCGGCTGGGCCCGCCCGGCGCGTCGCCGGTGAAGCCCGGCGGCTCGACCAGCGCCTCGAGCCGCTCGGTGAGCGCGGGCCGGTCGGCGGCGGGGATCGCAGACGTGAAGCCGACATGGTGGAGCAGCCCGGCATCGTCATAGAGGCCGAGCAGTAGCGATCCGACCTCGCGCTTCTTCGCGGCGTAGCGGAAGCCGCCCACTACGCAGTCGGCCGTGCGCAGGCATTTGACCTTGAGCATCGCGCGCTCGCCGGGCTGGTACGGCTCGTCGAGCCGCTTGGCGACGACTCCGTCGAGCGCACCGCCGGCGGCATCGAGCCAGCGCTGCGCCAGCGCCGGGTCCTCGGTCGCGGGCGACAGATGGAGCATCGGCGATCCGTGCGCGGCGTGGAAGCGCTCGAGCGCGGCGCGGCGTTCGGTAAGCGGCCGGTCGGCGAGCGCGCCCTCGCTCCACAGGCAATCGAACAGCATCAGCCGCGCCGGCGTCTCGGCCGCAAGCCTGCGCACGCGGCTCTCGGCCGGGTGGAGCCGCATCTGGAGCGCTTCGAAAGACAGCGTCTCGCCCACCGGAATCAGCAATTCGCCGTCGAGCACCACCTGGTCCATCGGCAGTTCTGCGATTCCAGCCGCGACTTCGGGGAAATAGCGTCCGAGCGGCTTGCCCGATTTGGACTGGAGGAACACCTCGCCGCCCTGCTTGAACACCAGGCAGCGGAAGCCGTCCCATTTGGGCTCGAACTGCCAGCCGGTCCCGTCGGGCAGCGCCTCGACGAGCTTGGCTTCCATCGGTTCGAGCCCGGGTGCGATCACCGGCTGGCGCCGTCGTAGAACTGGATCTCCAGTGCCTCGGGATCGATACCGTCGGCGCAGCGCAGGTTGATCTCGACCATCGGCTTGCCGTCGGCGCCATTGCCCTCGGCGAAGGGCGCGATGCCGCAGGTTTTGCAGAAATGATGCGCGATGACGAGATGGTTGAAGCGATAGGTGGCGAACGCGTCGCGGCTCGTCTCGAGCCGGAACTTGTCGGGCGTGGTGAAATAATGGAGCGGCGCCTTGCGCCGGCACATCGAGCAATTGCACTGGAGCGCCTTGGTCGGCGGATCCTCGTCGACGGTATAGGCGATGGCGCCGCAGTGGCAGCTTCCGGTGAAGGCCATGGTCGTTCCTCCTCTTGTGGCGCAAACCCATTTGCCGGGGATTACGATCCGGCCGTTGACAGGCGCGCATGCGTTTCGGACAGCAGGGGCATGGGGGACGTCAAGCTGCATCCGAGCTGGCTCGAGCCGCTGAAGGGCGAGTTCGAGAGCCCGTACATGGAAGCGCTGAAGCGCTTCCTCGTCGCCGAGAAGGCCGCGGGCAAGCGCATCTTCCCGGCGGGCGGCGAGTGGTTCCGTGCGCTCGATCTCACGCCGCTCGAGCAGGTCAAGGTCGTGATCCTGGGGCAGGACCCCTATCACGGGGAGAGACAGGCGCACGGCCTGTGCTTCTCGGTGCGCCCGGGCGTGCGCGTGCCGCCGAGCCTGGTCAACATCTACAAGGAGCTGGAGAGCGACCTGGGCATCCCGCGTGCGCGCCACGGCTTCCTCGAGCATTGGGCAGGCCAGGGCGTGCTGCTGCTCAATGCCGTGCTGACGGTGCAGATGGGCATGGCCGCGTCGCATCAGGGCCGGGGCTGGGAGCGCTTCACCGACGCGGTGATCCGGCTGGTCAATGCGCGCCCCGAGCCGGCGGTGTTCATGCTCTGGGGCAGCCATGCGCAGAAGAAGGCGGCGTTCGTCGATTCGGTCGATCGCGGCGGGCGGCATCTGGTGCTCAAGGCGCCGCACCCCTCGCCGCTTTCCGCGCACACCGGCTTCTTCGGGTGCCGGCATTTCTCCAGGGCGAACGAATTCCTGAAGGCGCACGGGCAGAAGCCGATCGACTGGGCGCTCCCCGCCGAAGCCTGAGCGAATCCGCAAAAGCGTTGGCGGGCCGACGATCTCGTGCCAAGCTGTTGATCCGGTTGGGAGGAATCGAATGAAGCAGTCGCGGTTCGGTGCGTCGCTGGCGCTGGTGGCGATGCTTGCGGCGTGCAGCGGCGGCGGCGGTGGCGGCGGCTCGGTCTCGGCGCCGCCGACCGGCGGTGGCGGAAGCGTGACGCCCGCGCCGACGCCTGCGCCGACCACGGCCGGCTGCACGCTGCGCGAACGCCAGGACTGGGCGCGCCAGCAGCTCGACGAATGGTATCTCTTCCCCGAGCTTCTGCCCGCGAGCCTCAATCCCGCGAACTACGCGACCGTCGAGGACTATATCGACGGGCTGACCGCCACGGCGCGCGCGCAGCAGAAGGATCGCTATTTCACGTATCTGACCTCGATCGCCGAGGAGAACGCCTATTATTCCTCGGGGTCGAGCGCGGGCTATGGCTTCCGCCTGGCCGGGGACAGCCTCGCGCGGCGCGTGTGGATCTCCGAGGCTTTCGAAGGCGCGCCGGCGCTCGCGGCCGGGATCGACCGCGGCACCGAGATACTGGCGATCGGCACCAGCGCGTCCAACCTGCGCACGGTCGATTCGATCGTCGCCGCCGAGGGGCTGAACGGCGTCAGCAACGCGCTGGGCGGCTCGGCGGTGGGCACGACGCGCGTGCTGCGCATCCGCGACGCTGCGGGCACGCGCGACGTGAGCGTTTCGATGGCCGACTATGCGCTCACGCCGGTCTCCAGCCGCTACGGCGCCAAGGTGATCGACGACGGCGGCACCAAGGTCGGCTACGTCAACCTGCGCACCTTCATCAACACCGCCGACCCGGCGCTGCGCGCGGCCTTCGCGCAGTTCAAGGCGCAGGGCGTCAGCAAGGTGATCGTCGACCTGCGCTACAATGGCGGCGGGCTCATTTCGATCGCCGAGCTGATGGGCGACCTGCTCGGCGGCGGGCGGACCAGCTCCGACGTGTTCAGCTACACCGTCTTCCGCCCCTCCAAGGCGTCGAACAACGAGACGCGCTATTTCGCGCCGCAGCCCGAATCGGTCGCGCCGACGCGGATCGCCTTCATCGGCACCGGCGGCACCGCCTCGGCGAGCGAGCTGGTGATCAATGCCTTCATCCCCTATCTCCACGCCAACGCCGCGCTGGTCGGGACCAACACCTATGGCAAGCCGGTGGGGCAGATCGCGGTCGACCGCACCGCCTGCGACGACCGGCTGCGCGTGATCGCGCTCGCGGTGCAGAACAGCGCGCACCAGGGCGGCTATTATTCGGGGCTCTCGGGCACGGTCGAGGCGAGCTGCCGCGCGAGCGACGACATCAACTATCCGCTGGGCGATCCGCGCGAATCCTCGACCAAGGCGGCGCTCGACTTCCTCGCGGGACGGAGCTGCACTGCGATCGCCGGGGCGGGCCAATCGACGCTCGCGCTGCGCGAGGCCCCGCGCGAGCTGATCGCGCCCGAGCGGCCGAGCACGCTCCAGCGCGAGGTGCCCGGCGCCTTCTGACGCTTCGGCGGGAACCTCTGGCGTTCCCCGGCGATTGGAGCGGCTCCGGCCGTACCGTGCCGGGGAACCGCGAAAAAAAGGGGACAGCAATGAAGATTCTGGTGAAGGCCGCATGCGCGGCGGGTCTGCTCGCGCTGGGCGCGTGCGGCGGCGGCGCCGACGATCGCGCGGCGGCGAATATCGAGGCGGCCGGCGAGAACCAGGCCGATGCGCTCGAAGCGCAGGCCGATGCGACGAACAACGACCAGCTGCACGACGCGCTCGAGGCGAAGGCTGACAATATCGAGGACGCCGCCGACGCCGCGGCCGATCGCGCCGACGACCAGGACGACGCGCGGATCGAGAACCAGGTCGCCAACCACATGTGAGCCCCGGGGGCTCCGTCAGTTCGCTGGCGGGGCCTCGCGGATGATCTGGAGGAAGGCGGCGCCATAGGCGTCGAGCTTTCGCGCGCCGACGCCCGAGATGCGGCCGAGCTCGGCAAGGCTCGCCGGGCGGCTCAGCGCCATGTCGCGCAGCACCGAATCGTGGAAGATCACATAGGGCGGCAGCCCGGTCTCCTGCGCGATCTCGCGGCGCTTGGCGCGCAGTGCCTCGAACAGCGGGTTGCCGACCGGATTGTCGCCCCCGGTCCGCCCGCGCCGGCTGCGGCGCTCGCGCCTGGGCGGCAGCACCAGCTTGAGGTCGGCCTCGCCCTTGAGGATCGGCCGCGCGCCGGGGCCGAACTCGAGCCCGCCATGCGCATTGGCGCGCAGCGCATCGCGCAGCAGCAGCGCGCGCGCGACCGGCTTGAGCAGCGCCGCTTCGTCGCCGTCGACGATGCCGAACACCGACAGCGCCTCGTGCCCGTTCATCAGGCTGCGCTCGCTCGACTGGCCGAGCAGGATCGACTCGATGTAGCCGACGCCGAACATCATGCCGGTGCGGAACACCGCCGAGAGGAATTTCTGCGCAGTGACGGTGGCGTCGACCGCGGCGGGCGGGTGCAGGCAATTGTCGCAATTGCCGCAATTCTCGGGCGCGTCCTCGCCGAAGTGGCGGAGCAGGATACGACGCCGGCAGCCGGCGGTCTCGACCAGCGCGCCGAGGGCATTGAGGCGAGTGCGCTCGCCCGGCTGGCGCGCGGGCTCGACTTCGCCGATCCGCTGGCGCGCGCGGGCGAAATCGTCGGCGCCCCAGAAGAGATGCGCGACCGAAGGATCGCCGTCGCGTCCGGCGCGGCCGGTCTCCTGATAATAGGCCTCGATCGACTTGGGCAGCCCGGCATGGGCGACGAAGCGGACGTCGGGCTTGTCGATCCCCATACCGAAGGCGACGGTGGCGACGATCACCATGTCCTCGGACGCGACGAAGGCGGCCTGATTGCGCCGCCGCACCGCCGGATCGAGCCCGGCATGATAGGGGAGCACCGGGCGGCCGGTCTCGGCGGCGAGCTTCTCGGCGAGCTTCTCCACCCCGGTGCGCGTCTGGGCATAGACGATGCCGGGACCGGGCTGCTCGGCGATCAGGTCGATCACCTGGCGGGTCGTGTTCTCGCGCGGGCTGATCAGATAGCGGATGTTGGGCCGGTCGAAGCCGGCGACGATCAGCCCGTCCTGCGGGATTCCGAGCTGGTCGAGGATGTCGGCGCGGGTGTGGGCGTCGGCGGTGGCAGTGAGCGCGAGCCGCGGGACCTGCGCGAAATGGTCGAGCAGTGGGCGGAGCAGGCGATAGTCGGGGCGGAAGTCGTGCCCCCATTCGGAGACGCAGTGCGCCTCGTCGATCGCGAAGAGGCTCAGCCGCGTGCTTTCGAGCAGCCGGCGGAAGCCGTCGTTCGAGGCGCGCTCGGGCGCGACGTAGAGCAAGTCGAGCTGGCCGGCGCGGAAACGGTCGATCGTCTCCTCGCGATTCTCGTCGACGCTGGTGAGCGTCGCCGCGCGGATGCCCACGGCCTCGGCGGCGCGGAGCTGGTCGTGCATCAGCGCGATCAGCGGCGAGACGACCACGCAGGTGCCGTCGAGCGCCTGGGCGGGCACCTGGTAGCAGAGCGACTTGCCAGCGCCAGTGGGCATCACCGCGAGGGTGTTGGCGCCCGCCATCACGCGATCGACCACCTGGCGCTGAACGCCGCGGAAATCGGCGAAGCCGAAGGTCTTGCGGAGGATGTCGAGCGGATCGTGCACGAGGCTTCGTTAGGGAAGGCGAAGGGGTGGTGTCGAGGCCATAGGGGCGGACGGAGCCGTTCCATCCACAGGCTTTCGGCAGACCGATCCACTCGAAGCTTGAACCCCAAGCCCCCGATCCGCCAAAGCAGGGGCGAATGACGGTCCGGGTTGAAATGGGGAAGGACACGGGTGGGGCGCCCGTGTCGATGGATCTCGAGGAATTGCTCGCCACCCGTCTGCTCGTCCAGGGCAATTCGGGCTCGGGAAAGTCGCACCTGCTGCGCCGGCTGCTCGAACAGTCCGCGGGTCATGTCCAGCAGGTGGTGATCGACCCCGAGGGCGACTTCGTCACTTTGGGCGATCGCTACGGCCATCTCGCGATCGAGGCTTCGGAGCATAGCGAGCGCGACGTGATCCGCTTCGCATCGCGAATCCGCGAACACCGCGCTTCGGTGGTGCTCAGCCTCGAGGGGCTGGAGGCCGAGGGGCAGATGAAATGCGCCGCCGCGTTCCTCAACGGGCTTTTCGATGCGCCGCGCGACCATTGGTATCCGGCGCTGGTCGTGGTCGACGAGGCGCAGCTGTTCGCACCCGCGGGCGGCGGCGAAGTGGCCGAGGACGTGCGGCGCGCCTCGCTCTCGGCGATGACCAATCTGATGTGCCGCGGCCGCAAGCGCGGGCTCGCCGGCGTGATCGCGACCCAGCGGCTCGCCAAGCTCGCCAAGAATGTCGCGGCCGAGGCCTCGAACTTCCTGATGGGGCGCACCTTCCTCGACATCGACATGGCGCGTGCCGCCGACCTGCTCGGCATGGAGCGGCGCCAGGCCGAATCGATCCGTGACCTGCAGCGCGGGCATTTCCTCGCGCTCGGCCCCGCGGTGTCGCGCCGGCCGCTGTCGGTGCAGATCGGCGCGGTCGAGACCAGCGCGCGCAGCTCGAGCCCCAAGCTCACCCCGCTCCCCGAGGCGCCGACCGAGGACCTCAAGGACCTGCTGCTCGCCCCCGCCGAGCCGAGCTGGACGCCGCCCGCGCCGCCGCCGGTGCAGGTCGCGCCGCAGGCCGCATCCGAACGGCTGATCGAGGCGCTCGCGCGTTCGACGCCGGCGCCCGTCGAAGCGCCGCCCGAGATGGAGCCGGAAGAGGCCGCCGCCCGGATCGCCGACGTGCTGCGCGACATCGTCGAGGACGCGGACTCGACCTATCGCTCGCCCTCGGTGCTCTATCAGGATTTCCTGGTGCGCTGCCGGATGGTGGGGCTGGCGCGGCCGCCGCTCGACCTGTCAGGCTTCGTCCGCCGGCTTTCGGCGGCACGGGCGGGCATCCACGGCGACCCCGATGCGGAATGGGCACAGGCGCTGGAGGCCGCGCGCGCGCTGCCCGATGACATGCTGGGGCCGTTCCTGCTGATCGCCCGCGCCGCGCGCGAAGGCGAGCCCTGCCCGAGCGACGCCGAGATCGCCGCGACCTATGGCACCAGCTCGCTCGGCCGCGTGCGCCGGCTGCTCAGCTATATCGAGAGCCGCGAGCTGTTCGTGACGCGGGTCGACCTGGCCGGCAAGCGCTCGATCACCATCCCGCGGCTGGGGTGGACGACGCAGCCCTCGGACGCGGGCTGACCTCCGCATAACCATATCGTCATCCCCGCGAAGGCGGGGAGCCAGAGCCACAGCGGACATCGCTCGTGATTCCTGGGTCCCCGCCTTCGCGGGGATGACGAAAGAGTGGGAGCCGGAGGAGAGGGAGGCAACCCGCCTCGACGCCGAACACGGACGGCGCTAGACACCCCGCCCTATGAAGCGGCCCAAGCTATCGATCGTCGTCCCCTGCTACAACGAGGAGGGGTGCCTGGAGATGCTCCACGCGCGCGTCTCGGCGGCGGCCAAGGCGGCGGTGGGCGAGGATTATGAGATCGTCCTGATCAACGACGGCTCGCGCGACGCGAGCTGGAGGGTGATGCAGCGCCTGTCCGAGGGCGACCCGCGCCTCGTCGCGATCAACCTCTCGCGCAACCACGGGCACCAGCTCGCGCTGACGGCGGGGCTGGACCTGTGCGCGGGCGAGGAGATCCTGATCATCGACGCGGACCTGCAGGACCCGCCCGAGCTGCTGAGCGACATGCGCGCGGCGATGCGCAGCCAGGGCGCCGACGTGGTCTATGCGGTGCGCCGCAAGCGCGAGGGCGAGACGATCTTCAAGAAGATCACCGCCGTGATCTTCTATCGCATGCTCGACCGGATCACCGACACGCCGATCCCGCTCGACACCGGCGATTTCCGGCTGATGACCCGGCGCGCGCTCGACGCCTTCCTGTCGCTCCCCGAACAGGCGCGCTTCATTCGCGGGATGGTCGCCTGGGTGGGGTTCAAGCAGGTGCCCTTCCCCTATGACCGGCACGAACGCCACGCGGGAGAGACCAAATATCCGCTCGGCAAGATGATCCGCTTCGCGCTCGACGCGATCACGGGCTTCTCGACCGCGCCGCTGCGCTTCGCCAGCCATGTTGGGCTGCTGCTGACCGCCGCCTCGGCGCTGCTCGTGCTTTATATCGTCGGCGGCTGGCTGATCGGCCGCGCGATCCCCGGTTGGACCTCGCTGATGCTGGTGGTGGTGGTGCTGGGCGCGGTGCAGATGTTCGTGCTCGGCATGATCGGCGAATATCTCGGCCGGCTCTATGTCGAGTCCAAGCGCCGCCCGCTCTATCTGGTCGCCGACGTCGCGGGCCCGGTGAAGGGCCACGCCTCGCTCGGCTATCGCTCCGAGGATTCGGGCGAAGTCAGCGTCTCGCCGCAGACCTTCCGGCACGAGGTGGCGGAGGGGTGAGCTTCTCACCTCTATTCCCCTCCCTGCCTGCAGGGAGGGGCTAGGGCGGGTTCAGCGCCGGGCGAGGCTCGATGCCTCGCGGGGCGCTTTCATCGGGTCGCTTCGAGTCTTCCTGAGCGCGCGGACGCGCGCACCCACCCCCGACCCCTCCCTTTCAGGGAGGGGAGTTTTGGTGGCGAGACTACGGCAGCAGCAGCCCCGCCAGCGCCGCGCTCATCAGGTTGGCGAGGCTGCCGGCGATCAGCGCGCGGATGCCGAGCCTGGCGATCATCGGGCGCTGGTTGGGGGCCAGGCTTCCGGTCGCCGCCATCTGGATCGCGATCGAGCTGAAATTGGCGAAGCCGCACAGCGCGAAGGTGACGATCGCGACGGTGCGCGGACCGAGGTCGGTCAGCTTGCCGAGCTCGATGAAGGCGACGAATTCGTTGAGCACCATCTTGGTGCCGAACAGGCCGCCCGCCTCGATCGCTTCGTGCCAGGGAATGCCGAGCAGATACATGACCGGCGCGAAGAGCGTGCCGATGATCTTCTGGAAGCTCAGGTCGGCGAACCAGGCCGCCCAGGCGGCATGGCCGCTGAGGCCGTAGATCCAGTTGCCGACGCCGCCGAGCAGCCCATTGGCGAGCGCGACGAGCGCGACGAAGGCGAGCACCATCGCGCCGACCGCGACCGCGATCTTGACGCCGGTCGAGGCACCGGTGGCCGCGGCCATGATCAGATTGGCGGCGCGCTCTTCCTCCAGATCATGCTCGGCGACCTTGATCGCTTCCTCCTCGGCATCGTCGCCGAGCGGCAGGTCGCCGTTTGCCGGCGCGATCTCGTCGGGCATGATGATCTTGGCCATCAGCAGCCCGCCGGGGGCGGCCATGAACGAGGCGGCGAGGAGATAGGGGAGCGAGGCCGGGCCGAGCAGGCTGGCATAGGCGGCGAGGATCGTGCCCGCGACGCCGGCCATGCCCACGCTCATCACCGCGAAGAGCTGCGAGGGCGTGAGCCGCGCCAGATAGGGGCGGATCACCAGCGGCGATTCGCTCTGGCCGACGAAGATGTTGGCCGCCGCGCACAGCGATTCGACCTTGGTGGTGCCCACCACCTTCTCGATGCCGCCGCCGATCCAGCGGATGACGAACTGCATCACGCCGAGATGGTAGAGGATCGACACCAGCGCGGCGAAGAAGATGATCACCGGCAGCGCCGCGATCGCGAAGCTCTGGCCGCCGAGCTCTGGCGTGGCGAGGGGGCCGAACAGGAAGCTGGTGCCGGCGCCGGCATAGCCGAGCAGCGCCGAGACGCCGTTGGAGAGCGCGTGCAGCGCCGCGCGGCCCCAGTCCGTGCGCAGCACCAGGAACGCGATGCCCGCCTGGAGCGCGAAGGCGGCACCGACGACGCGCAGCCGGATCGCGCGCTTGTTGTTCGACAGAACGAAGGCGATGCCGAGAATCGCCAAAATACCCAGAATGCCGATCGGGAAGTGAGTCATCCGCTTTTCAGTCGCGCCCCAAAGCCGGACTCTCTTCCGGCGAAAGGCGGGACCATACACGCTGCTTGGAATCGCGCCAGCGCAGGATTCGTGCGTAGGCGCGGGCCCCCTGTCTCCCCTTGTCTCTGCGGCGGCTTTGCCGCTAGCGTCCGCCGATGGAAACCCGTCCCCAGATCACGCGATCGCTCTTCTTCCTCTCGATCTTCTACGGCGGCATGGTCTGCATCGCAGGCGTGCTCGGCAACAAGCAGGTGTCGCTCGGCCCGGTGTCGGAGATCGGAAACTGGCTGGGCGTGGGGCCGCTGGCTGTCGAGGCGGGCATCTTTGCCTTCCTGCTGCTGGTCTCGGTGTCGAGCGCCGTCGCCGAGCTCCACGGGCGCGGGATCGCGAGCAAGCTGGTGGTGTTCGGCTTCGTGCCGCTGATCACGTCGGTGCTGCTCTCGTTGCTCGTGCTGGGGCTTCCCTCGTCGCCGAGCATGGACCCCGAGCGGCGCGAGGCCTTTGCGCTGATGATGTCGGGCACGCCGCGAATCTGGCTGGGCGGGATCGTGGCCTATGGCATCTCGCAGCTGCTCAACGTCACCATCTTCAGCGCGCTGCGCCAGGGCGGCGGGCGGCTGCTGTGGCTGCGCGCGGCGGTCGCCAGCGTGCTGAGCCAGGTGGCGGACACGCTGATCTTCGTGACCATCGCCTTCTACGGCGTCTTCCCGATCGGCGAGCTGCTCGTCGGCCAGATGCTCACTAAGGTGGTGCTCTCGATCGTGCTGGTGCCGCCGATGATCTATCTGTTCGTCGCGCTGGGCCGCGCGCTCGACCGGCGGCCGGCGCTCTGAGCGCTCTCGAAGCGCATACTCGCGCTGGCTGCGACTTTGCCCTAAAGGCGCGCGCATGACCGACCACGCACCCGATCCGGCGATGCTCGCCAAGGCCGAAACGCTCGTCGAGGCGCTGCCCTATCTGCAACGCTATGCCGGGGCGACCTTCGTCGTGAAATATGGCGGGCACGCGATGGGCGACCCCGAGCTCGCGCGCGATTTCGCCGAGGACGTGGTGCTGCTCCAGGCAGTCGGCATCAATCCGATCGTCGTCCATGGCGGCGGCCCGCAGATCGGCGCGATGCTCAAGCGGCTGGGCGTCGAATCGCAGTTCGTCGGCGGGCTTCGCGTGACCGACGCCGAGACCGCGCGGATCGCCGAGATGGTCCTGGCCGGCTCGATCAACAAGGAGATCGTCGGCTGGATCGGCCAGGCCGGCGGCAAGGCCGTGGGCATCTCGGGCAAGGATTCGGGGCTGGTCACTGCCGAGAAGGTGCAGGGGCGCGATCCCGACCCGCTGCAGGGGATCGAGCGCCACGTCGACCTGGGCTTCGTCGGCGAGCCGGTGGCGGTCGATCCCGTGTTGCTGCGCTCGCTCGCGGCGCAGGGCTTCATCCCCGTGGTCGCGCCGATCGCGATGGGCGCCGACGGGCATACCTACAACATCAACGCCGATACCATGGCGGGGGCGATCGCGGGGGCGATGGGCGCCAAGCGCTTCTTCCTGCTCACCGACGTCGCCGGCGTGCTCGACAAGTCGGGCGACCTGATGACCGACCTCGACCCTGCGCGGATCGCCGCGCTCAAGGCCGACGGCACCATTTCGGGGGGCATGATCCCCAAGGTCGAGACTTGCGTCTCGGCGGTGCAGGCGGGCGTCGACGCGGCGGTGATCCTCGACGGGCGCGTCCCGCACGCGATGCTGCTCGAGATCTTCACGCGGCGCGGCGCAGGCACGCTGGTCCACGCCTGACACGCACGCTATCTAGGCGAGAACATCCTTCTTCGGAGAACCGGGTTTGATCCTGATCCTCGACATCCTCCAGGTCCTGCTGAACGTCATCTGGTGGATCATCATCGTCCAGGCGATCATGTCCTGGCTGATCGCGTTCAACGTGATCAACACCTACAACGAGTTCGTCGGCTCGGTCTGGCGCGCGCTCAAGGTGATCACCGACCCGCTCTATCGGCCGATCCGGCGCATCCTGCCCGACTTCGGCGGGCTCGACCTGTCGCCGATGGTGGTGCTGGTGATCCTGCTGGTTATCCAGCAGGCAGTGATGCCGGCGCTCTACCGCACGGCGATGGGCCTGCCGGTCTGAGCCGGGCCGGCACCGCCTGGACGGTGCGCGACGACGGGCTGGAGATCGCCGTCCGCGTGACGCCGCGGGCCTCGCGCGACGCGCTGCTCGCCGGAACCGCGGAGCATTTCGCCGCCCGGCTCGCCGCGCCGCCGGTGGAGGGTGCGGCCAATGAAGCACTGGTCGCGCTGGTCGCGAAGAGCTTCGGCGTGGGCAAGCGCGCGGTGGCCTTCGTCTCGGGCGAGACGTCGCGGCTGAAGCGGCTGCGGATCACCGGCGAAACGACGAAGCTGGCAGAGATCGCCGCCAGCCTTTATGGGGACTGGCCATGAGCGCGGCACTGATCGACGGCAAGGCATTTGCGGTGGGACTGAGGGCCCGAGTGGCGGAGGGCGTCGCTGCCTTCCGCGCAGCGGCGGGGCGTGCGCCCGGCCTGGCGGTGGTGCTGGTGGGCGAGGACCCGGCCTCCGCGGTCTATGTCCGCTCGAAGGGCAAGCAGACCCGCGAGGCGGGGATGGAAAGCTTCGAGCACAAGCTTCCCGCCGACACCGACCAGGCGGCCTTGATCGCGCTGGTCGACCGATTGAATGCCGATCCGACGGTCGACGGCATCCTCGTCCAACTCCCGCTGCCCGGGCATCTGGATGCCGAGGAAGTGCTGCTGCGGATCGATCCCGACAAGGACGTCGACGGCTTCCATCCGGTCAACGCGGGCCGGCTGGCGACGGGGCTTCCGGGGTTCGTGCCGTGCACGCCGCTCGGCTGCGTCATGCTGCTCGAGGACCGGCTGGGCGATCTCTCGGGGCTCGATGCGGTGGTGATCGGCCGATCGAACATCGTCGGCAAGCCGATGGCCGCGCTGCTGACCGCGCGGAACTGCACCGTCACGATCGCACATTCGCGCACGCGCAACCTGCCGCACTATCTGCTCCACGCCGATATCGTCGTGGCGGCGGTGGGGCGGCCCGGGTTCGTCAAGGGCGAGTGGCTCAAACCCGGCGCGACCGTGATCGACGTGGGCATCAACCGGACCGAGGCGGGTCTGGTCGGCGACGTGGACTTCGACAGCGCGGCCTCGGTCGCGGGTGCGGTCACCCCGGTCCCGGGCGGCGTCGGGCCGATGACCATCGCCTGCCTGCTGCGCAACACGCTGGTCGCCGCGCACCGCCGCGAGAATATCGCGCTCGACGAGGACGCGCTTTGATGGCGCGGGGCGGCGCGCGCCGATGATCGAGCTCTTCATCTCCGCCTTCGCCACCTTCTTCGTGGTGATCGACCCGCCCGGCTGCGCGCCGATCTTCGCCGGGCTGACCAGCGGCACCAGCGCGACGCATCGCCGCGCGATGGCGGTGCGCGCCGTGACGGTCGCCGCGCTGATCCTGCTCGGCTTCGCGCTATTCGGCGAAGTGCTGCTGCGCGCGCTGGGGATCAGCCTCAACGCCTTTCGCATCGCCGGCGGCATCATGCTGTTCCTGATCGCGCTCGAAATGGTGTTCGAGCGCCGCACCGAGCGGCGCGAGGATCGTGCGGAGAAGCTGAAGTCGGGCGAGCCCGTCGACATCTCGATCTTCCCGATGGCGATGCCGATGATCGCGGGCCCGGGCTCGATCGCGTCGGTGATGCTGCTGATGTCGCAGAGCGACGGCGCGGAACGCTCCCTGGTGGTGCTCGCCGCGATGCTCGCGATCCTGGCGCTGACGCTGGTGGCGCTGCTCGCCGCCGGACCGCTGATGCGGCTGGTCGGCGCCAAGATCGAGGCGGTGGTCTCGCGCCTGCTCGGCGTGCTGCTCGGCGCGCTGGCGGTCCAGTTCGTGATCGACGGCGTCAGGGCTTCGCTGGTCGCGGGGCGGGCGCTGGCCGGGCAGTGACCGACGCGTCGGGCAGGTCGTAGCGGATCCGCCACAGCCGGAACGGCGAATTCCGCGGCAGGGCGACCGGCTCGAGCCAGTTGGGCACCTGGCCGCGGTGCAGCTGCGCATAGAAGCCGTCGGGGCTGCGCGCGCGATAGACGGTGGTCTCGGCCATGTTCGGGCAGATCAGCAGGTGCGTGGCGTGGTGGCGCGCCGCGATCGCTCGGAAGCCGCTCGGCTGGCCGGTGAAGGCATGGTGCACCGCCAGGATCGCGTCGCCGTTGCGGTGATAGGGGCCCGCGACGGCATCGTGGTGCGTGATCGTGATCAGCCGCGGACCCATGTCGACATGGGTGAAGACGATCGTGCGCGGCACGATATTGAGCGGGAGCAGCGTGCTCATCCGCGCGCAGGCGGCGTTGGCTTGGGCGACGCGGTTGGCCCCGCCGCCACCGCCGCTGCCGCGTTTGTCGCCCGGCAGATAGGGGAGCAGCAGCCCGGCGAAGAGCCCTGAGAGGACAAGGAAGGCGGCGACCGACCCGACCACGCGCAGCAGCATCGACGAGCGCGACAGGAACCAGGGCACCACCAGCCAGATCAGCGCGACCGAGCCGGGCACGCTCAGCATCTGTGCGGCGGGGCCTGCGCGGATCTGCCAGAGCAGCATCGCGCCCGCAAAGGCCGTGAACAGCGCGATTGCCGCCCAGGCGCTCGCTGCGGCGCTGCGGCGCGCGCGCCAAGCGGCGACGCATGCGCCGATCAGCCCGATCGCGGGCAGCGCCGCGATCGGAAAACCGGTCTTGAACGGATGGCGATAGATCGGCCGTGCCTCGCGGACATTGTTGAGCCAGGTGCGCGCGAGCTCGTCCGAGACCTGCTCGGGCCGGCCGAGGCATTGTGGGAAGAAGGCGACGAAACCTGCGACGATCACGCCGCCCGCGGCGGCTGCGAGCGCCAGCCGCACCCAGCGCTGCCGAGGACTGGCGAGCGACAGCGCGAACAGCAGCGCGCCGGCGGCGACCATCACCGAGAGCCACACCGGGGTGAGCGCGTCGCAGCGCATCGCCTGGTTGGCTTCGGAGGCGAAGAGCGCGAAGCCGAGCGCCGAGCCGCCGCCGAGAGCCAAGCCGTACGCCTGCATCCGCCGCGCGTCGCCTGCCTCCCACACCCAGCGCAGCGCGATGATCGCACCGGCCATCGCGCAATAAGGCAGCATCTCGAGCCCGATCGTCAGCGAGAGCGCGCTCGAAAGCCCGACGGTGGCGCCGCCGCGGGCGCGGCGGGGATCGGCGAGGCCGGCTACCGTCATCGCAAGGCAGGCGAGCTGCCAGCCGTGATGATCGATCCGCATCGGCACGAACATGCCGAGCGTCGAGGTGCAGCCGAGCAGGCCGAGCACTGCGAGCGGCCAGGCGTGCGGCGCCACCAGCCGGCGGACGGTGAGCACCAGCCCGGTCATCGCGACAGAGAGCGGAAGCAAGGGCGCGATGCCACACGCCCATTTTTCCGCCTCGGCCTGGCCGAGGAACGGCTTGAGCAGCAGGATCAGCCCGGCGATCGGCAAGTCGACGAAGCGCGACCAATGGATGTCGAAGCCGCCCATCGCGGGATCGAGCCGGTACTGACGCAGATCGTACCAGCCCTGGCCGGCGAGCAGCGCGCGGACCTGCATCAGCCGCATATTGTCGTCGGTGTCGCCGAGGACGAGCCAATAGATGTTGCCGTGGCGCTGGACGAGGAACCAGGCGACGATCGCCGCCCAGCAGACGAGCATCCACGTCAGCCAGTGCCTGTCGAGCTCGCGGTCCGGCCGCCAATTGCGGATCGTCTGAAGATTCAAAATCGCTTCCCTCGCTTCGATCCCGGCATTAGGGCGGCGGCTTGCGCGAGGGCAAGGGATCGTGGCGGCGTTACTTAATCGTGTCGAAGGCCTGAAGGAAAGCGGCGTGCTGGGTCAGCTCGTCCGCTTCGCCATCGTCGGCGGGCTTTCCACTCTGGTCTATGCCGCGGTCTATTGGCCGCTCGCGACCTATGCGATCCCGCCGGTACTCGCCTCGGTCGCCGGCTTCCTGGTCGCCGTCGTGTTCGGCTATGTCTTCCACAGTCGCTGGAGCTTTCGCGGGCACGAGGCCGAAGGCGGGGTGGGCACCCAGTCCAAGTTCGTCGCGGTCCAGTCGGTGGGCATGGCGATGAACGCCGGCTTCACCTGGATCTGCACCGGCCCGCTCCACCAGCCGACCTGGGTGCCGCTGATCCCCGTGGTGCTGGTGACGCCGCTCGTGACCTTCGCTCTCAACCGTTATCTGGTATTCAAATAAGATGGACCGCATCGTCTACGAGCGCATGGCGGCGCACGACACCACGCACTGGTGGTACCGCGCGCGGCGCGAGATCCTCTCGGACTATCTGATGCGCTTCGGCGCGCTGCCGGCGCATGCGCGCATCCTCGAGATCGGCTGCGGCACGGGACACAACCTCCCGATGCTCGCGCAGTTCGGGCAGGTCGACGCGATCGAGATCGACGAGACCGCCGGGGCCAAGGCCAGCGAGCGGCTGGGCAAGCCGGTGGGCACGTCGCCGCTGCCCGAGCTGACCGGAGTCGAGCCCGGGAGCTATGACCTGGTCGCTGTGCTCGACGTGGTCGAGCATGTCGAGGACGATGTCGCGGCGCTCCAGGCGATCGCCCGTGCCCTCAAGCCCGGCGGCAAGATCCTGATCACCGTGCCCGCGCACCAATGGATGTGGAGCGCGCACGACGTGGTGAACCACCACAAGCGCCGCTATTCCAAGGCAACGCTCACTGCAGCGCTGCGCAAGGCCGGGCTGGGGTGGAAAAAGCTCGGCTATTTCAATTCGCTGCTCTTTCCGGTGGCGGTGGCGGCGCGCTTCGCCGGCAAGCTGATGGGCAAGGACGACAGCGACGATTCGCCCCCCGCCAAGCCGCTCAACGCCGCGTTCGAGGCGATCTTCGGGATCGAGCGGCACCTGGTCGGCCGCATGCCGATGCCGCCGGGGCTCTCGCTGATCGTGCTCGCCGAGCCCAAGGGCTGATCAGCGCGTGGGGACCGGCTCGGCGCCCGAATAATCGTAGAAGCCGCGCCGGGTCTTGCGGCCGTACCAGCCGGCCTCGACGTACTTCACCAGCAGCGGCGCCGGGCGGAACTTGGGGTCGCCGGTGCCTTCGAACAGCACGCGGGTGATCTCGAGGCAGGTGTCGAGCCCGATGAAGTCGGCCAGCGTGAACGGCCCCATCGGATGGTTGAGCCCGAGCTGGCACGCGGCGTCGATGTCGGGGATGGTGGCCACGCCTTCGCCGAGCGCGAAGCATGCTTCGTTGAGCATCGGCATCAGCACGCGATTGACGATGAAGCCCGGCGCGTCGTTGGCATGGACGATGCGTTTGCCCAACGACTGGCCGAAGGCCTCGACCGCGGCGACGGTCGCGTCCGAGGTGGCGAGGCCGCGGATCAGCTCGATCAGCCCCATCACCGGGACCGGGTTGAAGAAATGCACGCCCATGAAACGCGCGGGATCGGGCGAGGACTGGGCGAGGCGCGTGATCGGGATCGACGAAGTGTTGCTCGCCAGGATCGCTTGCGCGCCAAGCACCTTGCCGACGGCCTCGAAGATGCTGCGCTTGATTGCCTCGCGCTCGGTCGCGGCCTCGATCACCAGCTCGCACGCGCCCATCGCCGAGACGTCGGCGACCGGCTCGATATTGGCGAGCGCGGACTCGGCGTCGGCGGCGGCGATCTTCTCCTTTTCGACCAGCCGGGCGAGTTGCTTCGCGATTCCGGCCTTGCCTGCTTCGGCGCGTGCCTGGTCGACGTCGGCGAGCAGAACGCGATAGCCCGCCTGCGCCGAGACCTGCGCGATTCCCGCACCCATCTGCCCCGCACCGATCACGCCAACCGTCTTCATTCCGTCTCTCCCGATGTCGGAGCTGTCCTATCGTTTCGTCCGGCGATCGGATAGCCTCGCGTCATGCTGATGCTCGCACTCCTTGCCGCGGCCCAGGCCGCCGCCACCCCTTCCGAGGTCAAGACGTTCGGCGACTGGGCCGTCGCCTGCGACAATCTGCGCTTCTGCGAAGCGGCGTCGCTCTCGGCGAGCGACGAGATCGAGAACCCGCCGCAGATCGCGATCACGCGCGAGGCGGGACCCGGCGGCGCGCTGGAGATCGAAGTGACGCCGGACGCCGAATATCGCGGCAGCTATCGGCTGGAGATCGACGGCAAGTCGGTGTCGTCGGGCACGCTGGGCGGCCCCAGCGTCATCGTGCGCGACGCCGCGGCATTGCAACTGGCGGAGGCGATGCTCAAGGGGCAGGCGATGACGATGCGCGCCGGCGACGGCAAGCCGCTCAGCCAGGCCTCGCTCAAGGGCATCTCCGCGACGCTGCGCTATTTCGACGCCGAGCAGGGGCGTGCGGGCACGGTCACCGCGCTCGTCGCCAAGGGGCCGAGGCCGGCGGTCTCCGTCCCCGCCGCGCCGCCGGCGCCGAGGATCGCCGCGATCCGGCCTTCGGGCACGGCTGCATCGGTCAGCAAGGCGATGCGCGCGGCGATGGAAAAGGCGTCGGACTGCGACGGGCTGTACGAAGGCACCGGCGTGCCCGCACCCGATGTCGAGACCTATGCGCTCGGCGGCGGCAAGACGCTGGCGCTGATCCCGTGCGGGGCGGGCGCGTATAATTATTCGACCGTGCCGTTCATCCTCTCGGGCGGGCGCTTTGCGCTGGCGAAGTTCGACATGCGGCCGGGGATGAGCCCCGACGGGCCGCCGATGCTCGTCAATGTCGACTGGGATCCTAAGCTCGGGCTGCTCGCGAGCTTCGCCAAGGGGCGCGGCATCGGCGATTGCGGATCGTCCGAGCAATATGTGTGGGACGGAACGATGTTCCGGCTGGTCGAGGCGCGCGCGATGGGCGAGTGCCGCGGATCGATCAACTGGCTGCGCGTGTGGCGGGCGGAGGCGGACTCCCGATAGCCTTGAGTCTGTTTCAGCGAAGCTGAAACGATTGCGGCACCGGCTCCCCCAACCCGGCCACCCATATGATACTGCCGTTGGGTGGCCGGGTGGGGGAGCGGGCCGGCGCCGATTCAGCGAAGCTGAAAAACAACCCTAGGGCGCCGAGCGGATCGGCTGGGCCTCGCACAGCACCAGCGCGAACCACCCCTGCGGGTCGGTCCATTCGGCGGTCGGCGTCCAGCCGCCCGCGCGCAGCAGCATGCGGCCGCCGTTGGGGCCGTATTTGTGGCTGTTCTCGGTGTGGATCGTCTCGCCTGTGGCGATGGCGAAGGGACGGCCTTCGACTTCGAACTGCACGTCGCGGGTCGCCTCGAGGTGCATCTCGATCCGCGCGGCATCGGCGTTCCAGATCGCGCGGTGGCGAAAGGCGTCGAGCGGGATGGTGCCGCGGAGCTCGCGGTTGATGCGCGCGAGCAGGTTGAGGTTGAAGGCGGCAGTGACGCCCTGGGCGTCGTCATAGGCGGGGATCAGCACCTCCGGCCCCTTCACCCGGTCCATCCCGATCAGCAGCCGCGCGCCTTCGCCGAGCCAGGCGCGCATCGCGCGAAGCAGGTCGACGGCGTGCCAGGCGTTCATGTTGCCGATCGTCGAGCCCGGGAAGAAGCCGAGCTTGGGCATTTCGGAGACCTCGGCGAGAAGCGGCACGGGGCGGAGGAAGTCGCCCTCGACCGGCAGGATCGGCAAGTCCGGAAAGCGCTCGCCGAGCGCGCGGGCCGAAGCGCGGAGGAAATCGCCAGAAATGTCGATCGGCACATAGGCGGCCGGAGCGATGCTGCGCAGCAGGAGCGGGGTCTTGGTCGAGGAGCCCGATCCGAATTCGATCACCGCGGCGCCGGGGGGCACCGAAGCGGCCAGCTCGCGCGCGATCTGGAGAAGCAGCGCCGTCTCGGTGCGCGTGGGATAATATTCGGGGAGCTGCGTGATCCCCTCGAACAGCTCGGAGCCGCGGCGGTCGTAGAACCAGCGCGCGGGGATGGCGCGCGGGCGCGCGGCGAGCCCGCCCAGCACATCGGCGCGGAAATGGGGGTCGGCAAGGCCGGACTGGCCGTCCTCGGCTTCCTGCTTGAGCATCACAGATCCTTCGCCAGGCGTACGCCGGTGAACTGCCAGCGCTGGTGGGGATAGAAGAAGTTGCGGTAGGTGGCGCGGGCATGGCCGCGCGGAGTGGCGCAGCTGCCGCCGCGCAGCACGAACTGGCCGCTCATGAACTTGCCGTTGTACTCGCCGACCGCGCCCTCGGCGGTGCGGAAGCCCGGATAGGGGCGATAGGCGCTGCCGGTCCATTCCCAGACGTCGCCGAAAAAGGCAGGACCGCCCGAGGAGGGGCGCGGCTCGACCGGGCCGGCGCGATCGAGCTGGTTGCCCGCGAGCGGATCGTGTCCTGCGGCCGCCGATTCCCATTCGAATTCGGTAGGCAGCCGCGCGCCGGCCCAGCTCGCATAGGCGTCGGCCTCGTAGAAGCTGACATGCGTTACCGGCGCGGCGGGATCGATCGCGCGACGGCCGTCGAGCCCGAAGCGCGTCCAGACGCCGCCCTGCTGCTCCCAATAGAGCGGCGCCTCGATCCGGTTCGCCTGCACCCAGGCCCAGCCGTCCGCCAGCCACAGGCGCGGGTCGCGATAGCCGCCGTCGGCGATGAACGCCGCCCATTCGCCATTGGTCACGGTGCGGTCGGCGAGCGCATGCGGATGGAGCAGCACCGCGTGGCGCGGCCCCTCGCAGTCGAAGGCGAAGCCTGCGTCGCCATGCCCGATCTCGATGCTGCCCGTGGCGCCCTCGATCCAGCCGATCGGGCCGGGCATCGCCACCGGCACCTTGGGCGCGGCGGGCCAGAGCGCGGGCTCGAGCGGATTGGCCGAGAAATGGTGGAGGATGTCGGTGAGGAGCAGCTCCTGATGCTGCTGCTCGTGGTTGCAGCCGAGCTCGACCAGGGCGAGCGCCGCCCCGGGGAGGACGGGCAGGGCGTCGATCAGCGCTTCGGTCACGTGCGCGCGGTACGCCAGCACTTCGGCGAGGCTTGGGCGCGAGAGCATGCCGCGGCGCGTGCGGGCGTGGCGCTGCCCCTCGGCCTCGTAATAGCTGTTGAACAGATAGGGCCAGCGATCGTCATGGAGCCGGTAGCCGGGAAGATGGTCGCGCAGCACGAAGGTCTCGAAGAACCAGCTCGTGTGCGCGAGGTGCCATTTGGCGGGCGAGGCGTCGTCCATCGACTGGATCGTCGCATCGGCGTCGGAGAGCGGCGCGGCGAGCGCCTCGCTCAGCGCGCGGACGGCGGCGAACCGTGCCGCGAGCGCGCTGCAAGACGAAGGGATGCCCGTTTCCGTTCGCATTTTGTTCTCCTAGCCGCGCATCCCCTGCGCGTCAAGCGGAGCAATCAGGTCAGCGCGATGCCCCTGGCACCCACAGCACTTCGCCGGAGCCGTTCTGGTTTACCACGCGCGCGGCGACAAAGAGAAGGTCGGACAAGCGGTTGAGATAGGCAAGCGGCTGCGCGCCGGCCCGTGCCGCCACCGCGGCGCGCTCGGCACGGCGCACGACAGCGCGCGCGAGGTGGAGTGCGGCGGCGGCTGCGCTGCCTGCCGGCAGGATGAAGCTGGTGAGCGGCGCGAGCCCGGCGTTGAGCGCGTCGATCTGGACCTCGAGCCACTCGACCTGCGCGGGGACGATGCGCAGCGCGCCCTCGATCGTCGCGGGCGTGGCGAGGTCGGCGCCGAGATCGAACAGGTCGTTCTGGATGCGCGACAGGATCGGCTCGAGCGCGCTGTCGGGCCCCAGCGCCGCGCGTGCCGCGCCGATCGCGCTGTTGGCCTCGTCGACATCGCCGACGGCGGCCATCAGCACATCGGCCTTGGATACGCGCGAGCCATCGACCAGCCCGGTGGTGCCGGCGTCACCGGTGCGCGTGTAGATCTTGTTGAGCTTCACCATGGCGGGCGCGCCGACGGGATCGCCCTCAGCTGCCGGCCGAGGCGAAGAGCAGGATCACCGCGATCAGCCCGATCGCGACGGCCTGGAGCAGGATGCGCTGCTGCATCAGCTTGTTCGAGCGGATCGCCCGGTCGCTGGGGCCTTCGCCCTCCAGGTCGGCCTGGGTGGTCTGGGCCATGTTGACCAGTCCCTTGATGAGGACGACGACCACCGCGAGGATGACGGCGACGAGCAGCAGGACGAGAAAGAGGTTCATGGGCGGCGTTTACGCCTTTGCCGAGGCGAAGCCAACCGGGAGCTGGCCGGCGCGCAGGCGATCGGCGAGCGCGCGGCCGTCCTCGCCGGCGAGCCGCAGCGCCTCGAGCGTCGGCGCGCCGTGGCGCTTGGCGAGCCGCTGGTCGTCCGGGCCCATGAGCAGCGCGTGGTGGCGGTAGCAGGGGGTCGACAGGCCGAGCAGCGCCTGGAGCAGGCGGTGGACGTGCGTCGCGGCGAACAGGTCCATGCCGCGCACGACATGGGTGATGCCCTGCGCCGCGTCGTCGACGGTCACGGCGAGGTGATAGGACGCGGGGGCGTCCTTGCGGGCGAGGATCACGTCACCGTGCGACAGCGGGTCGGCGCGGACCCAGCCGGCGAAGTCGTCGTGCCAGAACAATCCCTCTCCCCGCCGGGGAGAGGGAGGGAGCCGCGAAGCGGCGGAAGGGAGAGGGGCACTTGGCTCGGCACTGCCCCTCTCCCTTCCCACGCCTTCGGCGCGGGCCCCTGCCCTCTCCCCGGCGGGGAGAGGGAGTGAAGCTAGCGCTTTCGCCACGTCGAGCCGCCAGCTGTGCGGGCGCGAAAGATCGGGGGCTTCGAGCCCGCGGCACGTCCCCGGATAGAGCGCGCCCGCGGGCCCGTGCGGGGCGCTGAGGCTCGCGGCGATGTCCGCGCGGGTGCAGAAACAGGGGTAGATCAGCCCCATGTCGCGCAGCCGGTCGAGCGCGGCCTCGTAGAGGCCCAGCCGCTGCGACTGGAACACGACCTCGCCGTCCCAGCGGAGCCCCAGCCATTCGAGGTCGCGCAGGATCGCCTCGACATGCTCGGCCCGGCTGCGCGTGCCGTCGATATCCTCGATGCGGAGCAGGAAGCGCCCGCCGCGCGTTCGGGCATAGTCGTGCGCCTGGATCGCGGACCAGGCATGGCCGAGGTGAAGCCGGCCGGTGGGGCTGGGCGCGAATCGGGTGCTCACCATCGCAAAACCGGCCCTTGACCACGAGTCGCGGCCTGTGCTGTCATGCCCGTGTCACGCTGATCGGCGAGAGGCGGGGCAACACAAAAGGGCGAGGGAGCGTATGTATCATCCCGATCTGATCCGACATCCGGACAGTTGCCCAGCGCTTGTCCTGAACGCCGATTATACTCCACTCAGCTATTATCCCTTGAGCGTGTGGCCGTGGCAGACGGCGATCAAGGCGCTCTTCCTCGATCGTGTCGACGTGGTCTCCTATTACGAGCGCGAAGTGCGAAGTCCCACCGCGAGGCTGAAGCTTCCTTCGGTCATCGCGCTCAAGCAATATGTAAGACCCTCCGCCTTTCCTGCCTTCACGCGCTTCAACCTGTTCCTCCGCGACAAATTCTCCTGCCAATATTGCGGGACCCAGCGCGACCTCACCTTCGACCATGTCATTCCCCGCGCCCAGGGCGGGCGCACCACCTGGGAAAATGTCGCCACTGCCTGTGCGCCGTGCAACCTGAGAAAGGGCGGGCGCACGCCCCGGGAAGCGGGAATGCCGCTCCACATCCAGCCGATCCGGCCGACGAGCTGGCAGCTCCAGGAGCACGGCCGCAGCTTCCCCCCGCACTATCTCCACGAGACCTGGCGCGACTGGCTCTATTGGGACATCGAGCTCGAAGCTTGAGCCGTGTTATTGCGCTAACACAGCAGCTAGGGTAAAGCCCGGAGCCGTGGGAGCCTTTCGATCGAGGGCAAGGCTTCCTATCTGCCGGGGCCGAGCGCTGCTGCCCCGGGGACAGGGGGCGGCCATTGTTCCGGTGCCCGGGGGCGCGCTTCCCCTCGGCACCTCAACGAGTTAGAGATTGCCGCCAATGTCCCGCGAACCCAGCGACGTTCGCTTTCCCCTCCGGCGACAGGCCGGCTTCGAGCCCGAACCGGCAACGGCTTCGGCCGCCGAGGCGCGCGTGACGCCGCTTTGGCGCAGCGGCGAGGCCCCGCTCGAGCTGACCGGCGGCGTGGCGCCCGAGCGCGAGAAGGGCGGCTGGTTCCGCAAGCGCCAGGCTGCGCCTCCGCCGCCGCCTCCCGAGGAGCCGGGCCTGGGCGTGGCGGGCGAGGGCGAGCCTGCCGACCTGCCCCAGTCTCCGCGCCGGAACTATTGGCGCTGGGTGACGCGCGCGATCGGCGCGCTGATCGTGCTGTTCGTGCTCGCGGTCGGCTGGCTGGCGTTCACGGCGCCGCTCTCCAAGTCGCTCCAGCCGCCGGCGCCGCCGTCGATCACGCTGCTGGCATCGGACGGCACGCCGATCGCCCGGCGCGGCGCGGTGATCGCGGGGCCGGTCGACGCCGCCAAGCTGCCCAAGCACGTGCGCAACGCCTTCATCGCGATCGAGGACCGGCGCTTCTACGACCATTTCGGCGTCGATCCGCGCGGCATCCTGCGCGCAGTGATCCACAACGTCACGTCGAGCGGGGGCTCGCAGGGCGGGAGCACGATCACCCAGCAGCTCGCCAAGAACGCCTTCCTGACGCAGGACCGCACGATCACGCGCAAGATGCGCGAAGTGCTGATCGCCTTCTGGCTCGAGGCGTGGCTGTCCAAGGAGGACATCCTCTCGCGCTATCTGTCGAACGTCTATTTCGGCGACAATGTCTATGGCCTGCGCGCCGCCGCGCGGCACTATTTCAGCACCGATCCCGAGGATCTGAGCGTGAGCCAGGCGACCCTGCTCGCCGGGCTGGTCCAGGCGCCGAGCCGGCTCGCGCCGACGGGCAACCTCAAGGGCGCGCGCGAGCGGCAGAAGCTCGTCGTCGGCGCGATGGAGGACGCCGGGCTGCTCACCCACGCCGAGGCGCGGCGCGTGCGGCCTGCGGTGCTGCGAGTCAGCAAGACCAAGGAACTGCCCAACGGCACCTATTTCGCCGACTGGGTGCTGCCCCAGGCGCGCGACCGCGCCGGCGGCGTCTCGACCGAACAGACGGTGCGCACCACGCTGGAGACCAAGATCCAGCGCGCTGCCGATCGCGCGGTCGCGGCGGCCGGGCTGCGCCAGTCGCAGGTCGCGCTGGTCGCGATGCGGCCCGACGGGCGCGTCGTGGCGATGGTGGGGGGCAAGAGCTATCGCGACAGCCCGTTCAACCGCGCCACCCAGGCGCGTCGCCAGCCGGGATCGACCTTCAAGCTGTTCGTCTATCTGGCGGCGCTGCGATCGGGGATGACGCCCGACACGATCGTCGACGATTCGCCGGTGACGATCGGCGACTGGACGCCGCAGAACAGCGACGGCCGCTATGCGGGCAAGATCACGCTGCGCCAGGCCTTCGCCAAGTCGAGCAACGTGGTGGCGGCGCGGCTGACCGCGCAGATCGGCGTCGGCCGGGTGATCCGCGCGGCGCGCGACCTGGGCATCTCGACTCCGATCAGCAACGAGGCGTCGATCGGCCTGGGCACGTCGGGCGTGTCGCTGCTTGAGCTGACGGCCGCCTATGCCTCGGTCGCCAACGGCAGCTATCCGGTGCGCCCGCGCGGGCTCAACGAGGAAGAGGCCGCCGACGACTGGCTGGCGCTGCGGCTGGGCGGCGCGACGCGCTATGGCGCGGGCGAGCTCGACGATCTGCGCTCGATGCTCTCGACGGTGATCGAGGCGGGCACCGGACACGGCGCGCGGCTGCCGATCCCCGCCTTCGGCAAGACCGGTACCACGCAGGACAGCCGCGACGCGCTGTTCATCGGCTATGCCGGCGACCTGGTCGCGGGCGTGTGGCTGGGCAATGACGACAATTCGCCCAACCCGGGGCTGGCCGGGAGCGGCCTGCCGGCGCGGATCTGGCGCGACTTCATGGTCCGCGCGCTCGACATCAGCCTGCCGCCGCCCCCTCCCGTCGCCGAGCCCGACGACAATGCGATGACGCTCGACGAAGTGCTCAACGGCGTCGAGGATTTCGTCGGCGGCAGCGGGATCGACACCGAAGTGATCCGCCCGCGCGAAGTGATCCCCGAGGACGAGCAGGGCCCCCCGGCCGATGACGAGGACGACGAGCAGGCGCTGCCGCCTCCCGGCCGCGGCTATGACGCGCCGCGCAGGGGCGGCGGACCGGGGGCCTGGCGATAAGGCGACCATCCTCCCCGCCGAGGGGAGGATGCGAGGCGCGCGGCTCGGTTGACCTCGGCGCGCGCGGGACGCAATGCGTCGGGCATGCGCTTCTTCTCGGACAATGCCGCTCCTGTCTGCCCCGAAGTGATCCAGGCGATGCTCGAGGCCAACCGGCTCGACACCGCCTATGACGGCGACCAATGGTCGAAGCGGCTCGACGGCGCCTTTTCGGACCTGTTCGGGACCGCGGTCCGCGCGATCTGGGTGCCTTCGGGGACTTCGGCCAATGCGCTGGCGCTGGCAGCGCTGTGCCCGCCCTGGGGCGGCGTGGTGTGCCACCGCGACGCGCACATCCAGAACGACGAGTGCGGCGCGCCCGAATTCTACACGCACGGCGCCAAGCTGATGATCGCCGAGGGCGAAGGGGCGAAGATGACCCCCGAGAGCGTCGCCCAGGTGCTCGACCTGATCGCCAACGACGTCCACCGCGTCCAGCCGCACGCGATCTCGATCACCAACGCGACCGAATATGGGCTGGTCTATGCGCCCGGCGAAGTGGCGGCGATCGGGGAGATCGCGCGTGCCCGCGGGCTGGGCTTCCACATGGACGGGGCGCGTTTCGCCAATGCCGTGGCGCATCTCGGCTGCGCGCCCGCGGAGGTGACATGGCGCGCGGGCGTCGACGTGCTGAGCTTCGGCTTCGTCAAGAACGGCGGGATGAGCGCCGAGGCGCTGGTGTTCTTCAAACCCGAGCTGGCCGAGGACACGCTGCGGCGGCGCAAGCGCGCGGGGCTGCTGCTGTCCAAGGGCCGCTATCTCGCCGCGCAGATTCTCGCGATGCTCGAAGGCGATCTGTGGCTCGCCAATGCGCGCGCGGCCAACGCCGGGGCGCTGCTGCTCGGCCAGGCGGCGGGCGAGCGGCTGGTGCATCCGGTCGAGGCGAACGAAGTCTTCCTGCGCGTGATGCCGGAGGAAGCCGCAGGGCTGCGCGCGCTGGGCTTCGACTTCTACGACTGGGCGCCGGGCGAAGTGCGGCTGGTGACGTCATGGGACCAGACCGAGGACGCGATCCGGCCGCTGGCGGAGGCGATCGCGCGGCTGTGAGGCGGATCACCACCATAGCCCCGCCGAAGGACCCCGCGCCGATCGAGCGGACGCCGCCGCGCTCGGCCCGGCTGGAAGTGCTGGTCCCATTCCTGCTGGTCACCTTGATCTGGGGCTCGACCTGGCTTGTCATCAAGGACCAGCTCGCGGTGGTGCCGCCGAGCTGGTCGGTGACTTATCGCTTCACGCTCGCGGGGCTGGTGATGCTCGGCTGGGCGGTGGTGCGACGCGATTCGCTGCGGCTCGACCTGCGCGGCTGGCTGTTCGCCGCCGGGCTGGGGATCGCGCAATTCACCTTCAACTTCAATTTCGTCTATCGCGCCGAGCAGCACATCACCTCGGGCGTGGTGGCGATCGTCTATGCGCTGCTGCTCGTGCCCAACGCCGTGCTCGCGCGCGTCTTCCTCGGCCAGCGGATGGGGCGCCAGCTGCTGATCGGTTCGGCGGTGGCGATGGCGGGGGTGGCGCTGCTCTTCGTCCATGAGGCGCGGCTGAGCCCGGTGGGCCCCGAGCAGGCGCTGGTGGGCATCGGCATCGCGCTGGCAGGCGTGCTCTCGGCCTCGATCGCCAACGTGATGCAGGCGACCGACACCGCCAGGGCCTATCCGATGGCGAGCGCGCTCGGCTGGGCGATGCTGATCGGCGCGGCGGCCGACGCGACCTTTGCCTCGGCTACCGTGGGGCCGCCGGTGTTCGAGATGCGCTGGGGCTATCTGGCCGGGGTGCTGTACCTGGGGGTGCTCGGCTCTGCGCTGACCTTCACCATCTATTTCCGGCTGATCCGCGCGATCGGGCCGGCCAAGGCGGCCTATACCAGCGTGCTGATCCCGGTGATCGCGATGCTGCTCTCGACCCTGTTCGAGGGCTATCGCTGGTCGGCGCTGGCGGCGGGCGGCGCGGTGCTGGTGCTGGTGGGGCTGGTGATTGCGCTCAAGGCGCGCAGGCCCAACCGGTAGTCGGCGTAGCGCGGGCGCCAGCCGAGCACCCGTTTCGCTTTGCCGTTCGCGACGCGGCGGTTCTCCGAATAAAAGGCGCGCGCCTGCGGACTGAGCCCGGCGGCGTCGAGCGGCACCAGCGGCGGCACCGGCAGGCCAAGCAGCGTGCAGGCATAGGCGACCACGTCGCTCTGCGGGGCGGGACAGTCGTCGGCGAGGTTGTACGCACCCGGCGGCGCGTCGAGCCCGGCGACCACGCCCCCGACGATGTCGTCGACATGGATGCGGCTGAACACCTGGCCGGGCACGTCGATTCGCTGCGCCTGGCCGGCGCGCACGCGATCGAGCGGCGAGCGGGCGGGGCCGTAGATGCCCGGCAGGCGGAAGACGCGGGCGCCCATCTCCAGCCAGGCGGCGTCGGCCTCGGCGCGCGCGCTGCGGCGGCCGGTGCCGGTGGGCGCGCTTTCGTCGACCCAGGCGCCGCCGGTGTCGCCATAGACGCCGGTGGAGGAGAGATAGGCGAGCGCGGCGCCGCTGGCGGCGATCGCCTCGCCATAGGTCGCCAGCACGGGGTCGTCCTCGCCGGGAGGCACGGACGACAGGATGTGCGTGGCGTGCGCGACTTCGAAGGCCACGCGGTCATGGTCGAGGAAGCTGTCGCGCGTCGTCCCGACTATGCGCCAGCCCTGGGCGGATAGCCGCTCTGCGATGCGCGACGCGGTGTAGCCCAGGCCGAAGACGAAGAGGCGCATATGCCGCTACTCCGCGCCATAGCCCTTGAACTGGACCCCGAAGAAATCGCCCTTGTTCCAGCGCGGGCGCTCGGGCGCGTCGGCGATCGAGCGCGCGCCGGCAGTGATCACGCGCAGATAGCGTGCGGCCGAATCCCAGTGGAAGGGTAGTGAGATGTCGTCCGAGGGCTTGTGGTAATGGTTGTCGAGGAACAGCCGCTGCGCGGCCAGCCCTTCGCCGCCGGGGCCGGTGTCGACCGACACCGCCGGGATGCCCGACTGGACGAAGCTGTAATGATCCGATCGGACGAAGAACATCTCCTCGGGCTCGGGGTCGGGGACGGTCTTCAGTCCCTCGGTCGCCGCTGCGGCGGTGAGCGCGGGCCCCAGGCTCGACCGCTCGCCGCCCAGGATCACCAGATCCTCGAGCTTGTAGGTGAGGATCGGCATGTCGAGGTTGATGTTCGCGGCCAGCGAGCCCTGCGGCACGGTCGGATGATGCGCGAAATAGTCCGAGCCGATCAGGCCCTTTTCCTCGGCGGTGAGTGCGACGAACAGGATCGAGCGGCGCGGGCGCTTGCCCGATGCCTGGAGCGCGCGCGCCGCCTCGAGCACCATCGCGACGCCCACGGCATTGTCCATCGCGCCATTGTAGATCGAATCGCCATGCACCGACTGGCCGACGCCGACATGGTCGAGGTGTGCCGAGAGCACGACATACTGGCTCGCGAGCGCGGGATCGGAGCCGGGGAGCAGCCCGACGACATTGCGCGACTGGCGCACGCTGACGTTGGTCCGGCTCGACACCGCGAGCGTGCCCGGCAGCGCGCCATGCGGCATCGGCGTGCCGTGGCGCTCGGCGGCGAGCACGTCGCGCCAGCGGATCGCGGAGCCTGCGAAGAGCTTCTCCGCGCCCGTCTGGCCCAGATAGCCGACCACGGGCGCGCCCGGCGCGATCATGTTCGGGCGCCCGTCGGGTCCGGCCCAGCCCCAGCGCGGATAGTTCCAGAAGGGCACGATCGATTCGAACGGCATTTCGGCCCGCCGCTCGGCCGATTCGAGCACGATCACGGCCTTGGCGCCGCGCGCCTCGGCGAAGCGTGCCTTCTGGTCGTCGTCGGCGAGATGCGCAGCGACGTCGCCGGTGATGTCGGCCGGCAGCCCGCCGAGGATCGCGACGATCTTGCCCTTCACGTCGAGCCCGCGATAATCGTCGATCTGCTCGGCGGGATAGACCAGCCCATAGCCGGCGAAGACGATCCCGCCCTGCGCCGCGAACGCAGGCGTGGCGGGGATTGCGCCGTTGATGAAGTCGATGCCGAACTGGAGCGGGATCGCACTGCCGCCGCGCGTCAGCGTCCAGCGCGGCTTGTCCGCAGGCTGGTAGCGCGTGAGCCGCACCGGCTGGAACCAGCTGCCGTTTTCGCCTGCGGGACGAAGCCCGGCGGCGAGCATCTTCGCGGCGACATATTCGGCGGCGCGGTCATGGTCCGGCGTCCCCGCCTCGCGCCCGCGCAGCGCGTCGGAGGCGAGGAACTGGACATGCGCCTTGATCGCCGCCTGGTCGGCCGGGAGCGCCGTCTGTGCCTGTGCCGGAAGGGCGCAGGCGAGCAGCGCCAGAACTAGAATTCCCTTCCCTGAAAGGATGGGTCCAGTGTCGATCGGGGCTCGATGCCCCGTCCGGCACTTCAACGGCGAACGAACGAGCGCGGCTGCACCGCGCACCCACCCCCAACCCCTCCCTTTCAGGGAGGGGAGAAGAGCGGAGAGCCTCACTTGGCCATCGGTCCCTTGTAGAGCGTGCCGAAGAAGTCGCCCTTGTTCCACACCGGGCGCTGGTCGGCGTCGGCGATGGCGCGGGCGATCGCATAGTTGAGGCTGACGAAGCGCAGCCCCTGCTTCCAGTCGATCAGCCCGACTTCGTCCGAAGGCTGGTGGTAATGCTTCTCGACGAACTCCTTCGAGGCCGCGGCGCCGGGGCCGCCCGGGCCGAGGTCGAGCGACACGGCGGGGATGCCCGCCTTGACGAAGCTGTAGTGATCCGAGCGGACGAAATAGGCCTGCTCGGGATCGGGATCGGGGACCAGCTTGACCCCTTCGGCCGCCGCGGCCTGCTCGACGAGCTTGCCCACCGAGCTGCGGTCCGCGCCATAGGCGACGAGATCGACGAAGTCGTAGGTCAGGATCGGCATGTCGAGGTTGACGTCGGCGACGATCGACCCCTTGGGCACGGTGGGATTGGCCGCGAAATATTCGGAGCCGACCAGCCCCTGCTCCTCTGCCGTCACGGCGACGAACAGCATCGAGCGGTGCGGGCGCTTGCCCGACGCCTGGAAGCGGCGCGCGACCTCGAGCATCGCCGCGGTGCCGACGGCATTGTCCATCGCGCCGTTGTAGATCGTGTCGCCGGTCGCATCGGCCTTGCCGACGCCGACATGGTCGAGGTGCGCCGAGAGGACGACATATTCGTCCTTCTTGTCGGTACCTTCGAGCACGCCCGCGACATTGTTCGCAGTGAGCGTGCGCACCGCAGTGGTCGTGGCGCCCGTCGCGGTGACGCCGAGGGCACCACGCGGCAGCGGCTTGCTCGCCTTGTCCGCGGCGAGCACCGCGTCCCATCCGATCTTCGAGCCGGCGAACAGCTTCGCCGCGCCGTCAAAGCCCAGGTAAGCGAAGGGCGGCGCAGCGCCGGTGCCGGGCGCGCCCTGCCAGGTCATCGCCTCGTCCTCGGCATAGGCGACGCTCTCGGCGAAGGGGAAGATCGCGTGACGGGCATTGCCTTCGAGCAGCAGCACGCCGGCCGCGCCATGCGCGGCGGCGGTGCGCGCCTGCTCCTCGGGCTGGCCGAGATGCGCACGCACGTCGCTGGGGAGCGAATGCGGCGAATCGCGCAGCACCGCGACGATCGCGCCGCGGACGTCGAGACCCTTGTACTCGGCCTCGCTGCCATAGCCGGCGAAGACGACCGGGCCCGAGACCGCGACCTTGGGCGCCGCCGGAGTCGCGCGGGCGAGATAGTCCTTGCCCCATTCGAGCGGGAGGCGGGTGGCGCCGCGGGTGAGCACTAGGCTGCCGTGATCGGCGGCCTTGTAGGCGACGAGCGGCACCGGCTGGAGCCAGCCGCCGTTCGCACCCGCGGGCTTGAGGCCCGCGGCGAGCATCTGCGCGGCGACATATTGTTCTGCCACCGCCAGCTCGGGCGAGCCGGTGTCGCGGCCCTTCATCGCGTCGGACGCGAGGAACTGGACATGCGCCTTGAGCGCGGCGGCGTCGGGGGCGAGCTCCTGGGCGGCGGCGGGGGCCGCGGCGAGGAGCGGGAGCGCGAGGAGGAGGAGGTGGCGCATCACTTTTCCATCGGTCCGCCGAAGGTGGTGCCGAAGAAGTCGCCCTTCTTCCACATCGGCTTCTGGTCGGCGTCGGCGATCTGGCGCGCGATGCGATAGTTCACGTCGACGAAGCGCACGCCCGATTCCCAGTCGATCGGTGGCGTCTGGACCACCTGGTCCGAGGGCTTGTGGTAATTGCCCGAGAGGAAGGCGTCGGTCGCCGCCTTGCCCGGACCCTTCTCGCCCGGCCACAGGAAGACCGAGGGGATGCCCTGCTGGACGAAGCGATAATGGTCCGAACGGACGAAGAAGGCTTCGTCGGGGCGCGGATCAGCCCCCACGCCGACGCCGATCTCGGCCGCGGCCTTCTGCACCATCTCGCCCAGCGTCGAGTGCGCCGCGCCGAACGGCGTCACGTCTTCGAACTTGTAGGTGATGATCGGCATGTCGAGGTTCACGTCGGCGACCATGTTGCCCTTGGGCACCGTGGGGTTGTGCGCGAAATAGTCCGAGCCGACGAGGCCCTTCTCCTCGGCGGTGACCGCGAGGAACAGTATCGAGCGGCGCGGCGCCTTGCCGGACGCCTTGAAGCGGCGCGCTTCCTCGATCAGCGAGGCGATGCCCACGGCATTGTCCATCGCGCCGTTGTAGATGGTGTCGCCCTTCGCATCGGGCTTGCCGACGCCGACGTGGTCTAGGTGCGCCGAGAGGACCACGACTTCCTGGCCGGCCCTGGGATCGCTGCCCGGCAGGATGCCGGCGACGTTGTAGCTGGTGATCGGCGTGGTCTCGGTCTTGAGCGCGACGCTGAGCGTCGCCGGAAGCTGGACGGGCTTGAACACCGCCGCATCGTCCTGCGCGAGCTTGGCGACGTCGGCCCAGGGGGTCTTGGCGCCGGCGAACAGCTTGGCGGCGCCGGCCTGGCTCAGCATGCCGAGCCCGGGAGCGGTGGGCGTCGGGATATAGCCGGTGCCATCGGCATGCGCCCAGGTGACGCGCGGGCGGTCATAGCTGCCCGCGATCATCGCGAAGGGATAGCTGCCGCGGCCGGCGCGGGGCGATTCGAGCGTGATATAGCCGACCGCGCCCTTCTTCATCGCGATCTCGGCCTTGGTCGCCGGGCTCGAGAAGTGCGCGCGCTCCTCGCTGGGGAAGGCGCTCGGCGCGCCGCCGAAGAAGGCGACGATCTTGCCCTTCACATCGGCGCCCTTGTAGTCGTCGCGGCCCAGCCCGACGATGCCATAGCCGACGAAGACCACCGGCGCGCTGACGCTGTAGTCGGTCTTGGCCGGGTTGGCGGCGGGGACGAAATCCTGGCCGAAGACCAGCGCCTCGGGCGCGCCCCCCTTGCGACTGAGCGCGAAGCTGCCCTTGTCCGCGGGCTTGTAGCTGAGCAGCGGCACCTTCTGCAGATACGAGCCTTCGTCGCCGGCGGGGCGCAGCCCGGCCTCGTAGAACTGCGACGCGACATATTGCGCGGCGATGTCATACTCGGGGCTGCCCGCGTCGCGCCCGCGCATCTGGTCCGAGGCGAGGAACATCACATGGCTCTTGAACGCCGCCTGGTCGGCGGGAAGCTCGGCGTTGATCGCGGCATTGGCCTGGGCGGCGCTGAGGGCGGGAGCGGGGGCCGGCGCAGGCGCTTCCTGGGCGATCGCGGCTGTGGTGGAGAGCAGGGCCAGGACGAACGGCGCAGTCGATCGAAACATCAAGAGAAACCCTCTGAATCCGGGGAAATGCCGCATCGGTAGCATTTTGCGACTGGCAGGCAATGCCGTAATCCCACGCGAGAAACTGATGGCGAGGCGCGGCCGCTGTCCTATATCGCTGTCATGATGGCAGACGCTCAGATCGCAAACCAGCTTCCCCACGTCACGCGCCGCGAGGACTATCGCGCTCCCGACTGGCGCGTTCCCGAGATCGCGCTCGACTTCCACCTCGATCCCGCCGCGACGCGCGTGCGCGCCACGCTCAAGGTCGAGCGGAACGGAGAGAACCAGGCGCCGCTGCGGCTGCTGGGCGACGGGCTGACCGCGGTGGCGGTGCGCGTCGACGGCCAGGATGCGGCCGGCTGGTCGATGGACGGATCCGATCTGGTGATCCCGCTGGGTGGCGACGCCCATCTGGTCGAGACCGAAGTGGTGATCGCGCCCGAGCGCAACACCCAGCTGATGGGCCTCTATGCCTCGGGCGGCATCCTGTGCACCCAGTGCGAGGCCGAGGGCTTCCGCCGCATCACCTTCTTCCCCGACCGGCCCGACGTGCTCAGCACCTATCGCGTGCGGATGACCGCCGACAAGGCGCGCTTCCCGGTGCTGCTCGCCAATGGCGATCCCGTCGCGCAGGGCGAGCTCGAGGGCGGCAAGCACTGGGCCGAATGGCACGATCCTTTCCCCAAGCCGAGCTACCTCTTCGCGCTGGTCGCCGGCGACCTGGTCGCCAACCGCGGGACCTTCACCACCCAGTCGGGCCGCGAAGTGCAGCTCGGCATCTGGGTGCGTTCGCCCGACCTGCCCAAGACCGACCATGCGCTCCACGCGCTCAAGCTGGCGATGGCGTGGGACGAGAAGGTCTATGGCCGCGAATATGACCTCGACGTCTTCAACATCGTCGCGGTCGACGATTTCAATTTCGGCGCGATGGAGAACAAGGGGCTGAACATCTTCAACAGCCGCTACATCCTCGCCGACCCGGATACCGCGACCGATTACGACTATGACGCGATCGCCGCGGTGGTCGCGCACGAATATTTCCACAACTGGTCGGGCAACCGCGTCACCTGCCGCGACTGGTTCCAGCTGAGCCTCAAGGAAGGCTTCACGGTCTTTCGCGACCAGAGCTTCTCGGCCGATCAGGGCTCGGCCGCGGTCAAGCGGATCGAGGACGTGCGCGGGCTTCGCGCCAGTCAGTTCCCCGAGGACGCCGGCCCGCTCGCCCACCCGGTGCGCCCCGACGAATATATCGAGATCAGCAACTTCTACACGGCGACCATCTACAACAAGGGCGCCGAGCTGATCCGGATGATGCACACCATCCTGGGCCCGGAGAAGTTCCGCGCCGCGACCGATCTCTATTTCGCGCGCTTCGACGGCACGGCCGCCACCTGCGAGGATTTCGTGCGCTGCATGGAGGAAGCGGGCGGAGTGGACCTCAGCCAGTTCCGCCGCTGGTACGGCCAGGCGGGCACGCCGCGCGTCTCGGCCACGCTCACGCGTGACGGCGGCAAGGCGCGGCTCAAGCTCGAGCAGGCGGTGCCGCCGACGCCGGGCCAGCCCGACAAGGCGCCGATGGTGCTGCCGCTGCGGGTCAAGCTGTTCGGCAATTTCACCGGCCGTTCGATGTGTGACGAGCAGCTGGTGCTGCTCAAGGATCCGTCGACCGAGATCGTCTTCGAGAACCTCACCGAGCAGCCGGTGCTCTCGATCAACCGCGGCTTCTCCGCCCCGGTGATCGTCGAGACCAACCGCACGCCGGCCGACCTCGCCTTCCTCTCGGCGCACGACGACGATCCGTTCGCGCGCTACGAGGCGATGCAGCAGCTGATGCTCGACACGCTCGTCGGTGCGGTACGCAACGGCAGCGCCGACCATGGCCCGGTGATCGAGGCGGTGCGCAATACGCTGAGCGACACCAGCCTCGACCGCGCCTTCGTCGCCGAGGCAGTGCTGCTGCCTTCGGACAGCTTCATCGGCGACCAGATGGCGGTGGTCGATCCCGAGGCGATCTTCCGCGCCCGCGAGGCGCTCAGGGCCGAGCTCGGCACCGCGCTCGAGCGCGAGTGGCGTGCTGCCTATGAGACGGCGCGGGCCAACCGCTTCGAATATTCGCCCGCGGCCAAGGGCGCGCGGCGGCTCAAGAACGTCGCGCTCGGCTATATCGCGGCGACCGGCGCGGCGGATGCGGCCGAGCTGGCGTTCGGCCAGTTCGAAGGCGCCGACAACATGACCGACCGCCAGGGCGCGCTCACCACGCTCGCCAATGGCGCCTCGACGCTGCGCGAGCGCGCGCTGAAGGGCTTCTACGATCGCTATGCCGGCAACGCGCTGGTGCTCGACAAATGGTTCCAGACCCAGGCGCTGTCGACGCGCGACGACACCGCCGAGAGCGTCGAGCGGCTGGCGGCGCATCCCGACTTCACGCTCGCCAACCCGAATCGGGCGCGTGCGCTGATCGGCGCGTTCAGCGTCAACCAGCGCGCGTTCCACTCGGGCGAGGGGCGTGGCTATCGCTTCGTCGCGGACCAGCTGATCGCACTCGACAAGCTCAACCCGCAGACCGCGGCGAAGCTGATCCCGCCGCTCGGCCGCTGGAAGCGCTTCGACGAAGGCCGCGCCGCCAGGATGCGCGCCGAGCTCGAGCGCATCGTCGCGACGCCGGGGCTGAGCAAGGACATGTTCGAGCAGGCCAGCAAGTCGCTCGACTGATCGCGCTTTGAACGGAAGCACCGGGAAGCGGCCGCGGACGTGGCGGGCCATAGCGTCATGGACACCTTGAAGAGGAGCGGACCATGACGCTTTCGACCACGACCGTCGCTTCCCCCGTCGGTGAACTCAAGCTGGTGGCGAGCGACGCCGGGCTTGTCGCGATCCTGTGGGAGAACGACGATCCCGCGCGCGTTCGGCTCGGCGCCGCGACCGAGAATGCGGCGCATCCGGTCCTCGCCAGCGCCGCGGCGCAGCTGGCGGAATATTTCGCGGGCAAGCGTACGCGGTTCGACGTGCCGCTCGATTTCCGCGGCACCGATTTCCAGAAGCGCGTCTGGGCCGAGCTGCTCGCGATCCCCTTCGGTGAGACGCGCTCCTACGGCGCGATCGCCACGAAGCTCGGGCGCCCCGGTGCTTCGCGTGCGGTGGGCGCGGCGAACGGGCGCAACCCGATCTCGATCATCGCGCCGTGCCACCGGGTGGTGGGATCGACCGGCAAGCTCACCGGCTTCGCGGGCGGGCTCGAGGCCAAGGCCTATCTGCTGGGGCTGGAAGCCGCCGCCTAGCGACGCTCAGGCCATCAGGTTCCGTCCGCGCGCAACCGTTGCGCTGTGTCCGACGGTGGCGCGAGTTGAGCGTTCGACGATCGTGTCGAGGAACACCCAGTCGTTGGTCGCGCGGTCGGGCGTGAGGGTCAGCGCCATATAGCCGCGGCGGCTGGTGTCGCACCATTTGAGCTCGCGGCTGGCGCCGACCATCGCCGCGGCGACACGTTTGGGATCGATCGCGAGCGAATTCTCATAGCCGGGCGAAGTCACGCTGTGCCCGGCGAATTCGACGCCCGCCGGCTTGCCATCCTGCGCCAGGTCGAATGCCCAGGCATTGTGGCTGTCGCCGGCGATCACGAGCAGATTGGCGCCCGCTGCCTGTGCCGATTTGAGGAAACGCGCGCGCGCCGCCGGATAGCCGCCCCAATTGTCCATTTCGTTGGGGAGCCCCGCCTTGGCCGCCGCCACTGCCGCGGCGACATAGGCGCGGGTCTTGGCCGAAGCGTCGGGCGCCAGCCAGCCGAGCGCGTCGGCGGGGGTGCGCATCTCGCCCATGATCGTGCCGAAGCCGACCAGCTGCCAGCGCTGCCCGGCGCGCACCGAGCGCGCGAGCCCCTGCGCCAGCCAGGCCTCCTGCGCGCTGCCCAGCATCGTCGCCGCCGGATCCTGCCACGGCCCGTCGCGGAAGGCCTTGAGCGCGGCGGCCGGGTCGGCTTGCTGGAACAGCGGGGCGATGTCGGGCGCCTGGGTGCGGCCCAGCAGCCGGCTCTCGGTGCGGAAGAAAGTGGCGAGCGTGCCCAGCTCATAGCTCGCCCAGGGATCGTCGGAGACGGGCATCCATTCGCGGAACACCTGGATCGCCGCAGCGCGCCGCGCATTCCAGTCGCCTTCGTCCGGCTGGTGGTTCTCGGCGCCGCCTTCCCAGCTGTTGTTGGCCGATTCATGATCGTCCCACTGGATGAGCATCGGCTTGGCCGCATGGAGCGCCTGGAGGTCGGGGTCGCTGCGATAGCTGGCGTAGCGCAGGCGATAGTCGGCGAGCTGGATCATCTCGCCTTCGGGCTCGGGCCAGCGGCCGCCGACCGCGCCGGCCGCCGGGGCATAGCCGCCCTTCTTATATTCGTAGAGATAGTCGCCGAGGTGGATCCACAGGTCGATGTCGTCGCGCTGCGCCGCATGGGCATAGGCGTTGAAATAGCCGAAGGGCAGGTTGGAGCAGGAGAAGATCGCGATGCCGACGCGGCGCGCGTCGTCCCGCGGCAGCGTCCGGGTGCGACCCACCGGGGAGAAGGTGCCGTCCGGGCCGACGAATCGATAGAAGTAGCGCGTGCCGGGCTCGAGGCCGGTGACGGTGATCTTGGCGGTATGGTCGCGCCACGGGCCGGTGATCGTCTCGCCGCCGGTCACCACGCGGGCGAAGTCCTGCGTCTCCGAAAGCTCGACGCGCAGCCGTGCCGCGCCGCCGTCGGCGGGCACGTAGCGCGTCCAGAGCAGCATCGATTGCTGCTGGGGCTCGCCGCTCGCGACCGAATGGGTGAAGCCGCGCGCCAGGCCCTGCGCGAGCGCGAAGCCGGGAATCGCGAGCGCGCCCAGCCCCAGCGTGCCGGTGAGCAGCAGCGAGCGGCGGTCGGTCGTAAGCGTCATTGGGGGCCCCTTTTATGATCTGGTGCGCGCTTCCTGCCGCCGCTGCATGGAATTACTGTGACAGTCGCCCCGGATCGGGCATAGGAACGGCGACGACTGGACTGGGACCGCCAATCGCCTTGACCTTGCCTACGCCATGACAGCCACGACTCCGCCCCGCGCCGCTGCGCTCGGCCATGGCGCGGCCTTTGCCGCGCTCTTCCTGCTGCTCGCGCTGCTCGCGATGACTCGGCCGATCGACCATGACGAGAGCCAATATGTCGCCGCTGCGGTGCTCACCGGCCAGGGGCTGCTGCCCTATCGCGACTATGCCTATCTCCAGACGCCGCTCCAGCCTCTGGCGTTCGGCTGGATGGCCAAGGCGCTGGGGCTCTATGCCTATCCCGGGCTGCGGCTGGTCAATGCGATGCTCGGCGCGCTGGCGGTGTTCTTCGTCTACCGCGCCGCCCGCGCCGGCGGCGTGTCGCTGCGCGCCGCGCTGATCGCTGCCGGGCTGTTCGCGACGACCGATATCCTGCTGTTCGGCACCGGCATCGCGCGCAACGATGCGCTGCCGGTGGCGATGCTCGCGGGTGCGCTGTGGCTGATCGTCGCCGGAGAAGGGCGCCCACGCACCCCGGCCGCAGCCTTTGCCGCAGGGCTGCTGCTCGCCGCGGCGGCGGCGACCAAGGCGAGCTATGCGCTTCCCGCCGCGGCCTATGGCGCCTGGACCTTGCTCGACCGCCAGCACCGCCCGCTCTGGGTCGCGGCCGGCGCGGCCGTGCCCTGCGCGCTGGTGCTGTGGCTCGCGAGCCTCGCGCCCGAGGCCTTCTGGTTCGGTGCCTTCACGTTCCCGGCCGATGCGCCGCAGCAATATTATTCCACCGGCGGGCGCGCCTATAAGCTCACGCTTGCCTTTCGCCTGCTGGACCTTGCCAAGTTCCTCGCGCTCGGCGCGGCGTTGCCGGCGCTGGTGCTGGTCGCGACGCGCGTCTTCCGCCAGCATGGCGAGCGCGAGCGGATCGACTGGATGCTCGACCTGCTGATCGCGGCGGGGCTGCTCTCGGCAGTGCTTCCCGAGCCGACCTGGCGCCAATATCTGCTGCCGATGCTGCCGCCGCTGTTCGTGCGGCTGGCGCGCGCCTGCCGCGGCCAGGTGCTCCCGCAATGGCAGCGCACGGTCTTCGCCGTGTTCGCGCTCGCCGGGCTGGCGCCGACGATGATCGCCTTCGGCCGCGCGGCGATCGAGGGCAATCCGATGGTGCGCGTCGTCGACGAAGGCCAGGCGATCGACCGCGCGCTCGACGCGGCAGGCGTGCAGGGTCCGGTCGCCTCGATCGCGCCGCAGCTCCTGCCCGCCGCCGGACGCCTCCCCGACAAGCGCTTCGCCGCCGGCCCCTTCTATTTCCGCAGCCGCGCGCTGATCTCTCCGGCCGAGGAACAGCGCTTCCATCTCATGTCCGCCGATCGCCTGCGCGCGGGCGACTTGCCCCAGGCAGTGCTGATCGGCGGCGAGGCGGCATGGTCCGGGGGCGAGGCGAAGCTCGACCAAGCGATCGAGCGGATCGCGGCGCTGCGCAAGGCGCGGCGCGTCATGGTCGATGGCGGGCGGCTGCGGTTGCTGCTGCTCGGGCCGGGCCCGACCGCCGGGCTTCAGGCGGCGGTGCGGCCGCGGTTGGCGAGCAGGTCCGAATAATAGGCCATCAGCTCGGCGGCGTGGTCCTCGTCGCTGCGAACCTGGCTCGCGGCATGGCGCGCGGCGGCGCGCAGGATCGCCGGCTCGCGCGCGAACATGCGGCGGATCGCCTCGGCCGCCGACAGCGCGTCGCGGGCGCGATAGGTCTCGGCGAAGAGCGGGTCGGCGATCTCGGCGAAGCCACCCTCGTCGGGGCCGATCAGCGGCAGGCCCGACGCGAGTGCCTCGGACGCGACCAGCCCGAACGGCTCGGCGTCCGATCCGTGGATCAGCGCGTCGCAGCTCGCCATGATCCGCGACAGCCGGACGCGGTCATAGACCGGGCGGAAGATGCGGATGTGCGGACTGCCGGCGATGCGATCCTCGAGGTGGCGCCGCTCGGGGCCGTCGCCGATCAGGATCAGCCCCACCGGAATGTCGGTCGCGGCGGCCTCGACGGCGTCGATCACCAGCGGCCAGCGCTTCTCCTTGTGGTGGCGCCCCAGCCCGAGCACCAGATGCGCCTCGGGCGGCAGGCCGCATTGCTCGAGCAGCGCGACGCGCAGCTTCTCGTCGCGCAGATCGGGTGAGAACCAGCGCCGCTCGATCCCCAGCGGCATCGATGCATGCACCGTCATGCCGCGGCGGCGGAATCGCTTCGCCAGTGCCGGGCCGTTGGTGACGAACGCGTCATAGTGCTGGAGGAAGCGGTTCATGTAGCGCGTGTACCAGTCGAACGCCCGCTCGACCTGGATCGGGGTCGCCACGCTGTCGAGCCAGCGCTGGGGATAGGCGCCGATATTGTCGCCGTGCGCGAAGAAGACCTTGAGCGCGTCGCCCTTCCACGCCGCCACCGTCCAGCACGGGCGCCAAGGCGAGCTGGTCTCGACGACATCGGGTTTCAGCCGATCTAGCAGCTCCCAGATCGGCTCGTCCTTGACGAAGATTCCGTAGTTCCGGTCGAGGATCAGCGGCGGCGCCTTCATCCAGTAGATGCGTCCGCCGCCGGGCCGGTCCTCGACCGAATCCTCGAGCGCGGGCGCGACGACGATCAGCTCATGGCCCATGTCGGCCATGATGCCCATCTTGCGGTCGAGATAGGTGCGCACGCCCCCGCCGGTCGGCGAGTAGAATTCGTTGACGTCGACCACGCGCATGGGCGTTTCCTCAGTCGATCGGGCCGAAGCCGCCGAGCCCGCGAAGATATTGGGCGCGCACCGTGATGCCCCCGCCCGCGGGCGAGACGTTGAGCAGCGCCTGGTGCAGCTTGGGCCGGCTGCGGCCGAGCCGCTGGTTGCTGGGGAAGCCGGCGCCGTCCTGCCAGAAGTTGAACTTGTTCTTGCCGTCGCGGTCGTGCGTGAAGAGCAGCGCCCATTGGCCGGCGCTCGGCGCACGGATGCAGACGGTCACCGGGCCCGAGGCTGGCATCGATGCCCAGACGCGGCGGAAAGGCTTGCCTTCGCGGCGGAGATCGCGGTCGTCCTTGAGGAAATCCTCCTCGGTCGCCGGATAGAGCTCGACCTTGAGCCGGCCGGTGCGGTCCTTCAGCCCTTCGACATGGACGAGGATGCGCGGGCCGCCGGGGAGCGCGCACGAGCCGTCGGTCGGGTCAGCCGCCGCCGCGGGCGGGGCAGCGACGAACGCCAGCGTTCCCGCGGCGAGGGCCAGCGTGGCCGAAGCGGCGAGCGTGCGGATCATTGCGTCTTCCTCGTGAGCAGCGAATGGATGCTGAAGGCGGCGATCAGCGCAACATGGACGACCAGGCTGAGCGCGGCAATCAACGCCATCAGGTTCGAAAGCGACTCGCCCTGGCCGATCAGCATGATCGCGAAGGTGGCGAAGACCAGCTCCTTGTTGGGGACGAGCGGCAGGCGCCAGGCGAGCAGCCGCGCGGCGGCGAGGAACAGCCAGACGACCAGCGCGACCTGCGGCATGGCGGCGTGCCAGGCGAGCGCGATGAAGAACGAACCCGAAAGGAGGCGCAGGCAATGGATGCCGAAGATCCACCAGAGCGTCGGGCGCGGGAGCGAGAACACGCGGCGCGAGAAGATCAGGAAGGGCAGCGACGTGGCGATGATCAGCCCCAGCGAGCCGAGTACCAGCTTCTGCTGGACCGCGGTCAGCAGGTTGATGCCGAAGGGCAGCGCGAGCGTGATGCCGAGGAAGGTGATTCCGTTGCCGGCGATCGCCGACAGGATCATCACGTCCTTCACTGCGCCGAAGGGCGCCGCGACCATCTGGGTGCGCTGGCGCGCCCAGGCGTAGAAATAGGCCTCGCCCGAATAGCCGAGCAGCACTTCGTTCGAGATGCGCTTCTTGTGGAGCGCGGCCATGCCGGAGAGCGGGATGCGCCACAGCCGCCGGAAGATGACGTAATCGAAGGTCGGCGGACCGAGATAATAGAGTGCGAAGGCAAGATAGAAGAGCGGGTTGGTCGGCACCGAGCGCGACAGCGCGCCCAGCCCGGAGCCGAACAGCTCGCGCGCCAGCGCACCGATCATCAGCAGCGTCAGCGCGCCGCCGAGCAGCGTCGGCCAGCGCCGCTTGATCTTCTCGACGGGCTCGAGCCCGGCGAGGTCGGGGGCGCTGGGCAAGGGGGCTTCGACAGCGCTTGCGTTCACCGAAGCCTCCACAGCTGGTTCGTTCACTTGCTTCTTTCCGCTGCCGACTGGGCGCAATTCTTTACGTTTCCGCTCTTGCCCCCCTCCCCCAAGGCGTCGGCACGCGCGGCAAGGGGCCGATGACAGCAGAATGCGGTTTATTGCGGGGGCGATTTGGGCTTTAGCGTGGCAATCCGCAAGGTTTCATGTTGCAACACAGCATTTCCTCCTCTGCACAGCACATCCTTACCTATGCGCAGACGCTGCGTGGCGGGGGTGTCGAGCGCGCACTGCTGCGCATGGCCGGCGGCTGGCTGCGCGCTGGCCGGCGCGTGACGTTGGTGCTGGGCTCGGCCGAGGGCCCGCTCGCCGCCGAGCTGCCGCAGGGGATCGAGCGAATCGACCTGCACGACTCCGGCTATCGCGCGCTGACGGCGCTGCCCGGCCATGTTCGCGCGCTTGCACCCGATCTGATCTTCTGTCCGGGCAACCATTACAGCGGGATCGCCGCATGGACGCGGCTGCGGCTGGGGCGCGATTGCCCGCCACTGGTCGCCAAGGTCTCCAATGCGTTGGTCCGCGCCGAGCTGGGACCGGTCGCCGCCTGGGGCTATCGCCGCTGGCTGCGCATGCACCCGGCCTTCGTCGACGCGCTGGTGGCGATGACTCCGGCGATGGCGGCCGAAGCAGTGGCGGAGACGGGGATGCCCGCCGAGCGCGTGCACGTGATCGCCAATCCGCCGGCCGAACCGCGCCCCGATGCCGCGGCGGTGCCGCTGCCCGCGGGGCGCTACATCATCGGCGTCGGCCGGCTCGAGCCGCAGAAGCGCTGGGATCGCGCGATCGCCGCGCTGCCGCGGCTCGCCGATCGCGGGATCAAGCTGCTCATCCTCGGCGAAGGCAGCCAGCGTGCTGCGCTGGAGGCGCAGGTTCGCGCGCTCGGGCTCGAAGGGCGCGTGCTGATGCCCGGCCACGCCGGCGATCCGCTGCCGGCGATCGCAGGCGCTGCGGTGGCGCTGCTCACTTCGGACTATGAGGGCGTGCCCGGTGTCCTGCGCGAGGCGCTGTCGGTGGGAACGCCGGTGGTCTCGACCGAATCGAGCGTCGCGGTGCGCGAGATCGTCGCCGCGCCGGAGCATGGCAGCGTGGTCGCGCGCGACGATGCCGCCGGGCTGGTCGCGGGGCTCGACTATTGGCTGGCGCCGGGGCGCGCGCGGCCCGAGCCGGTGCTGTCAGCGGGCGATCCGATCGCCGACTATCTCGCGCTGTTCGACGGTCTCGTGGCTCAGCGCAGCCGGTAGCGCATTCCCAGCCACAGCGTGCGCGGGCTGGCGCGCTCGACCACGCCGGGTCCGCTGATCCCCGCCTCGACGCGCGCATCGGCGAGGTTCTCCGCGCGTGCCTCGACCGTCAGGCTGCGAGCCAGCGGTAGCGCCGCGGCGGCGTCGAGCGTGAAGGCCTCGGCCAGGCTGCGGCTGTTCTGGTCGTCCTCAAATTGCGGCCCGGTGTAGCGCCCCGTGAGCGAGAGTCCCGCCTCGCCGCGGCGCCACGCGGCGGTGGCCGATGCCTGGTGGCGCGCGGTCTGCGCGGGACGGAGCGTGTCGAGCGCGGCGGCGGCGTCCGCGGCGCGGACGCGCGCGTCAGTATAGGCATAGGAAGCCGCGAGGCTCAGCGGCCCGTGCTTCCAGCTGAGGTCGAGCTCGGCGCCCTTGGCGGCGATCCGATCGATATTCTGGCGCTGGCGGCTGACGCTGGTCGGCGTGCTGCTCAGCGTCACATTGGCGATCGCGTCGTCGAGCCGGTTCCAGAACAACGTCGCGCGCGCACTGAGCGCGGGGGAGGGCTGGAGGTCGAGCCCCAGCTCGGCGCCGGTCAGCCGCTCCGGCGAAAGGCCGGCGTTGGCGGCGGTCGAGTCGTTGCCGACGCGGAAGGGCCGGTAGAGTTCGTTGAGCGTCGGCAGCCGCCAGCCGCGATAGGCTGCAGCGCGCAAGGTCACGCCCTCGGCAGCGCGCAGCGCGGCGCCGGCGCGGCCCGTCGCCTCCCAGCCTTGGCGGTCGGGATAGGCCTGGCTGCCGGCGAGCGGCGCGCCGGTGCTGATCGCGCGCTGGTCGAGGAAGCCCTGCGCGATGCTCCAATGATCGAGCCGCCCGCCGAGGCTCAGCGTCAACCCGCCCGTCTCGTAGCTCGCATCGGCGAAGCCCCCGAGCGTGAGGTTGCGCCCGCCCGCGCGACGCAGATTGGCGGGCGTGCCGTTCGAAAAGCCGTAGCGCTCCTGCGTGCGCCCCTCGACGTGGCGCGCGTCGGCGCCCAGCCGCAGCGTCACGCCTCCGCCGACCGGCGGCTGGACTTCGACGCGCGCGCCGAGGCCGGTTGCCGGCACGTTGAACTGGTCGAGCGTCGGCGTCGCTCGGGTGCGCGCATCGTCGACGCTCGCGAAGCCGCTGGCGAAGGCGCGCGTCTGGACATAGCCGAGCGCCGACCAGCGCCATGCGCCGCGACCGACAAGACGCAGGCTCGCATCGGCGCCGTCGCTGCGGATCGAGGTGAAGTCGATGCCCCGGTCGCGGCGGTCGCGGAAACCGGAAAGGTTCGCCTGCAGCTCGGTGCCGCCGCCCAGCTCGATTACGCTGCGCAGCGCGAGGCTCGCCTGGTCATAGGGCGCCGGGCGGTCGGCGGCGCCGCGGTCCTCGGCGGCGACAGGCACGAAGCCGTCGCCGCGGGCATATTGGCCGGCGAAGGTGAAAACGCCGCTGCCGAGGCGCGCGCCGCCGACCGCCGAGGCGTCGAGCGAATCGCGGCTGCCATAGGCCGCGCGCAGCCCGAGCGTGCCCAACGCCTCGGGCGTCCCGCTCTCCAGCTCGATCGTTCCGGCGAGCGCCCCCGGTCCGGCATAGCCGCTTCCGCCGCCCCGCGTGATCCGTGCCGCAGCGAGCCGGTCGGGGAGATAGGCGGGGAAGGCCACCCAGCCCCCGAACGGATCGGCCTGGGGCACGCCGTCGAGCAGCAGCAGCGCGCGGCTCGACGCATTGCCGCCGAGGCCGCGCAGCGTGATTCCCTGCGAGGTCGGATGCGCCGAGCGCGAGTCGGAGCGGCGGAACTGCGCGAGCCCCGCGGCGTCGCGCAGCGAATCCTCCAGACGGCCGCTGGCCGTTTCTGCGAGCCGCGCGCGGTCGATCGTGACCACATCATAGGCGGCATCGCCCGGCGGCGCGTCGAGCCCGCGGCCGGTGACGACGATCACTTCTTCCTGGGACTGTGCCAGCGCCGTCGTCGGGGCAGCGAGCAACAGGCCCGCAGCAAGCGCGGTACGGTTCACTTGGGCGCCACGCGGTCCGGATGCGCCGCCGCGAATGGCTCCAGCGCCTGCGCGGCGGCATCGGCGCTGACCAGCTTGGGGAAGGCGTCGAGCGGCATGGCGAAGCGGCGCGCGTTGAACATCTGCGGCACCAGGAACACGTCGGCGATATTGGGCGCCGCACCGCCGAGGAAGGGGCCGTCGCCTGCCATCGTCTCGAGCGCCGTGAAGCCTTCCGAAATCCAGTGGCGCGTCCATTCGTCGCGCGCGGCATCGTCGATTCCCATCGCCTTGAGCCGGCGCATCACGCGCAGATTGTTGAGTGGGTGGATGTCCGCGCCGACCACCATCGCCTGGGCTAGCGCGGCGGCGCGCGTGTCGGGATCGGCGGGGATCAGCCGTGGTTCGGGGTAGCGCGCGTCGAGCCAGTCGATGATCGCCAGGCTCTGCGTCAGCACCTTGCCCTCGACTTCGAGCGCGGGGACGAGGCCCTGCGGGTTGAGCGCCAGATGCTCGGGCGCGCGCTGCTGGTTTTCGAGCAGCATCACCTGCCGGCGCTCGTACGCCAGCCCCTTGAGGTTGAGCGCGATCCGCACCCGATAGCCGGCGGACGAGCGGAAATAATCGTGGAGCAGCATCGAGACCCCTCGGTGGATTAAAGCTGCGTCGGTGCCGGCGGTTCCATTGGCGTGGGGGCAGGGGGCGGCGCGTGCGCATGGCTGTGCCCGAATCGCCAGCCGAAGCGGCGATGCCTGTCGGTACCAGCTCCGGCGCGCGCGGCGCGCTCGGCCTCGCTTTCGAGCGCGACCTTGATCATCGCCACCATCGGATCGGCGAGCGCGAGCCCCATCACGCCGAACAGCGTGCTCGACAGGATCTGCGCCGAGAGCGTGAGCGCCGGCGGCAGGTCCACCGTATGCTTGGCGACGAGCGGGATCAGCACATAGCCGTCGAAGGTCTGCACGCCGAAATAGACGATGATCGCCCAGAAGCCTTCGTTCACGCCGGCGCTGAAGCCGACCGACACCATCAGCACGCCGCTCAGGAAGGCGCCGATGTTGGGCACGAAGGCCAGGATGCCGGTGATAATGCCGAGCAGCAGCGCCATCGGCACGCCGACGATCGAGAGCAGGATCCAGGTGAGCACGCCCTCGAACGCCATGCCGAGCAGGCGGCCGGCGAGCAGCACGCGCAGCGTGCGCGCCATGCGGCCGATCGTGACCGAGAACTGGTCGCGCGTCTCGACCGGCACCATCCACTGCAGCCCGCGCTCGTAGATCCGCGGCTCGATCGCCACGAACAGGCCGATCGACACGATCATCAACAGGCTCGCGCCCGCGCCGAGCACCGATCCCACTGCCGAGGTGAGCCGCCCGATCGATCCCAGCGCCTGCTGCGCCATTCCGGTCAGGTCGGCTCGGCCGGGCATCAGCCCCAGGCTCGAGATCCAGTTCACCACCCGGTTGCCCTGCACTTCCAGCGTGGTGCGAAGCTGCTCGGCCTGCTGGGCGATCTGCATGCCGGTGAGATAGAAGACGCTGCCCACGAAGGTGACGACGAACACCACCACGAGCAGCAGCCGAAGCCCGCGCGGGATCGGCAGCACGCGGCCGAGCAGGCGCACGCCGCCGTCCAGCATCGACGCGAAGACGAGCCCGCCGAAGATGATCAGCAGCGGCTGGATCAGCAGCACGACCAGCGCCACGAAGATCGCGAGCCCGAACCACACCGCCGCGCGCTTGAGCTCGGCGCGGACCATCGGATCGCGGAGTTCGTTGGGGCCCGGCTGGCGGACGACCTTGATGCCTTCTGCCTCCGGCGAATCGGCGCTCATCGGGCGTCCTGCCGCGGATGGAGCGTGGTGCCGGCGCGGCCCGGGCGGAACGAGCGCGCCCAGGTCAGCGGGTTCCAGGTCGCGCTGCCGTCGAGCGAGAAGGTGATGAACTCGGCGCGGCCGCCCAGATTCTCCCAGGGCACCGGCCCGCCCAGGCCGTTGCTCCCGGCCACCGGGTAACGGCTGTCGGCGCTGTTGTCGCGATTGTCGCCCATCAGGAACACCCGCCCTTCAGGGATGCGGATCTCCGGATAATCGTCACCGGGGCTCCATCCGATGTCGATCGTGTCGTAGGAGCGGCCATCGGGCAGCGTCTCGCGGAAGATCGGCAGGCGGCAATAGCGACGGCCGTCGGGGGCCTGATAGAGCCGCCCGGGATATTGCATCGGGTCGCAACGGGTATTGGCGTCGACCGGGATCAGCCGCTCGCCGGCGGCGCGCCGCGGCACTGCGGTGCCGTTCAGATATACGATGCCGTCGCGTACCGCGATCCGATCGCCCGGCAGCGCGATCACGCGCTTGATGTAATCGGTGCGCGATCCCGGCGGCGTGACGATCACCACGTCGCCGCGTCGCGGCATGCGTCCGAACAGCCGGCCCGGGATGAAGGGCAGGACATGGAAGGTCGGCGTGACGAACGAAAAGCCATAGGGATATTTGGTCACGACCAGCCGATCGCCGACCAGCAGCCCCGGCAACATCGATTCGGACGGGATGTAGAAGGGCTTGGCGACGAAGCTGTGGAAACCGAGCACCGCGAGCACGAGCCACAATATCCCGCGAAGCTCCGCCCACCAGTCGGTACGCTCCGCGCTCGTCTGCTCGTCCGCCAAATTCCCGTGCCTCAACGCCAGATCGTCCGCGGTCGCCATCAATCTTCCTTCCCGACCGCCCCAGCTTCGATTCTCACTGCCTCGATCATCACCATGGCGAAGGCCCAGGGATGATCGTCGGTCAGCGTCAGGTGCACCCTGGCGACGTGACCGGCCGGAGTGATGGCGTCAAGCCGCGCCTTGGCGCCGCCGGTCAGCGCCAGCGTGGGCGCGCCCGAGGGTGCGTTGACGACACCGATGTCCTTCAGGAACACGCCCTGCTTGAACCCGGTTCCGACCGCCTTGGAAAAAGCCTCCTTGGCGGCGAAGCGCTTGGCGAGCGTCGCGGCGTAATTGTGCGGCCGGCGCCTGGCCTTGGCGATCTCGATCTCGGTGAAGGCGCGCGCCTCGAAACGGGCGCCGAAGCGGTCGATCGAATTCTGGATCCGCTCGATGTTGCATAGGTCGGAGCCGAGGCCGAGGATCATGACGCGAAGCCCAGCGCATATACAAGCAGCGCAGTCAACGCGATCGGCGGGATCGCGACTAGGACCAGCGCGAGAATCGGCATGCTGTCCCGGATCGCTTTCGCACTGCTCAACCAGAGCGCAAGCAGCAAGGGGCTTGCGATTGCGGACCATCGCCAGGGATTCGGCTCCGGGGCGGCGAGACCGAACAAGCCGGTAAAGGTCAAAATCACGCAGAATAGCGCTACCGGAAAATTGAATGCGAGCAGAACCGTGCGCGCGGCGCTCACCGCGCCTCGTCCATCAGCGCGCGCATGCGGCGGACCACCGGCGCGAGGCCGTCGAAGATCGCCTCGCCGATCAGGAAATGGCCGATGTTGAGTTCCATGATCTGCGGGATCGCGGCGATGGGCACGACATTGTCGAAGGTCAGCCCGTGCCCGGCATGCGGCTCGAGCCCCGCCTTGGCCGCAAGCGCGGCGGCGTCGGCGATGCGCTTCAATTCCTCGGCCCGCGCCGCTTCCTCGAGCTCGCAATAGCGGCCGGTATGGAGTTCGATCACCGGCGCCTTCAGCCGCAGCGCGGCGTCGATCTGGCGCTCGTCGGGCTCGATGAACAGCGACACGCGGCAGCCCGCCTCGCTGAGCTTCGCGACCATCGGCGCGAGGTGGTTGTGCTGACCCGCCGCGTCGAGCCCGCCCTCGGTGGTGCGCTCCTCGCGCTTCTCGGGGACGATGCACACGGCGTGCGGGCGGTGGCGCAGCGCGATCGCCAGCATCTCCTCGGTCGCCGCCATCTCGAGGTTGAGCGGCACGGGCAACTCGGCCGAGAGGCGCGCGATGTCGTCGTCGGTGATGTGGCGCCGGTCCTCGCGCAGGTGCGCGGTGATGCCGTCGGCGCCGGCCTCGGCCGCGAGCAGCGCGGCGCGCACCGGATCGGGATAGCCGGACCCACGCGCATTCCGCACGGTCGCGACATGGTCGATGTTGACCCCCAGGCGCAGCTTGCCGGTCACCTCACGCAATCGCCCGGCTGCCCGGCTTGACTGCCGGAATCGCGGCCAGCTCGGGCGGGAGCTGGTCGGCGGGATAGGCGGGCACGTCGAGCTTGAGCAGCGAGATCAGCGGCACCCCGACGTCGGCCTTGCCGTTCGAGCGGTCGACGATGCACGCCGCGCCGACCAGCTCGCCCGGGTGCTGGCGGATTGCGGCGATGCACTCGCGCGACGAAAGCCCGGTGGTGACGATGTCCTCGACCATCACCACGCGTGCGCCGGCAGGGATTTCGAAGCCGCGGCGGAGCTGGAACTCGCCGTCCTCGCGCTCGACGAACACGGCCTTGCAGCCGAGCGCGCGCGCCGTCTCGTAACCCGGGATGATTCCGCCGATCGCGGGCGAGACGACCATGTCGACGGGGCCGAACGTCTCGCGGATCAGCGCGCCCAGCGCGCCGCACACGCGCCCGGTGCGCGCGGGGTCCTCGAAGATCCGCATCTTCTGGAGGAACACCGGCGAGCGCAGCCCCGACGACAGGATGAAATGGCCCTCCAGCAGCGCACCCGCATCGCGGAACTCGTCCAGAATCTCGTCGCCGGTCAACGCTGCACTCCCTGTGATATAAGGCGAGGCGCACTCTTAGGCGCGGGGCCTATCCGCCGCAACCGCGCTCAAAAATGGGTTGAGAATGGCCTTGAGCTGCGTATAGGCCCTCGATTGGGTACTTCCTTATCTCACGCCTACGGCGCCTTTCGCGAACAGGGTGATTACACACGATGCGCATGCTTGGGTTGACTTCGATTGTCCTGGCAGCGGGGCTGGCGCTGGCGGCGCCGGGCCACGCCCAGAATGCGGCGGAGCCCGCAGCCGCTCCGGCCGCTGCCGCGCCTGCCGCCGCGGCTCCGGCCCCGGCTGCCACGCCGGCCGCAGCCACGCCGGCCATCGCCGACCCGACGCTCGACGCATCGGGCAAGCCGTTCAGCAAGGCGGTGCCGGGCATGGGCGAGCCGATCCCGGGCGCGTTCACGCTCCAGGACCAGGTGACCTCCACCGGCCGCGAGGCGCACTGGTTCCACAACACCGTGCTGCTGCCGCTGATCACGATCATCTCGTTGTTCGTGCTCCTGCTGCTGATCTGGGTGATCATCCGCTATCGCCGCTCGGCCAATCCGGAGCCGTCGCGCACCAGCCACAACACCTTCATCGAGATCGTCTGGACGCTCGTGCCGGTGCTGATCCTGATCGCGATCGCAGTCCCCTCGATCCGCCTGCTCGCCGCCCAGTTCAAGCCCGCGCCCAAGGGTGCCGTCACGCTCAAGGCGATCGGCAACCAGTGGTTTTGGACCTATGAATATCCCGATCACGGCGTGAACCTGACCTCGAACCTGCTCAAGGAGCAGAGCGAAGTCCCCGCCGGCCAGCGCTACCGCACCGATGCCGACGGTCCGCGCCTGCTCGCGGTCGATCAGCGCGTCGTGCTCCCGGTCGGCGTTCCGATCCGCCTCCAGACCACGGCGCAGGACGTGATCCACAGCTGGGCGATCCCCGCCTTCTGGATCAAGCTCGACGCCGTGCCCGGCAAGATCAACGAGACCAGCTTCACGATCGAGAAGCCGGGCCTCTATTTCGGCCAGTGCTCCGAGCTCTGCGGTGCTCGCCACGGCTTCATGCCGATCGCGGTCGAGGCCGTGAGCCCCGAGGTCTTCGCGCGCTGGGTCGCGTCGAAGGGCGGCAAGATGCCGGGCACTCCGGCCGAGCCGGCCACTTCCTCGGCCAACGACAGTGCCGACGACACCGCCAATGCGGCGTCGGACGCCGGAGCGCCGACCGTCAATGCAACCGCCGCGCCTGCGGTGACCAACAAGCCTGCCACGCAGAACCCCGCGGGCCTCGGACAAGCGGACCAATAAGATGACCGACACCGCCGTTCCCTACGCCGCGCATGACGCCCATGCGCACGATCATCACGACGCCGATCACAAGCCGGGCTTCTTCGCCCGCTGGTTCATGTCGACGAACCACAAGGACATCGGCACGCTCTATCTGATCTTCGCGATCGTGGCCGGCATCATCGGCGGCGCGATCTCGGGTCTGATGCGCTGGGAGCTCGCCGAACCGGGCATCCAGCACCTCCAGTGGATGGCATCGCTGTTTCACGGCGGCGAGCAGACCTTCGACGAAGCGCTGCACTTCTGGAACGTGCTGATCACCGCGCACGGCCTGATCATGGTGTTCTTCATGGTCATGCCGGCGATGATCGGCGGCTTCGGCAACTGGTTCGTGCCGATCATGATCGGGGCGCCGGACATGGCGTTCCCGCGCATGAACAACATCTCGTTCTGGCTGCTGATCCCGGCCTTCACGCTGCTGCTCGCCTCGCCCTTCGTCGGCGTCGGCGCGGGCACGGGCTGGACCGTCTACGCGCCGCTCTCGACCTATGGCGAGCCGGGGCCGTCGGTGGACATGGCGATCCTGTCGCTCCACCTCGCGGGCGCCAGCTCGATCCTGGGCGCGATCAACTTCATCACCACCATCTTCAACATGCGCGCGCCGGGCATGACCCTGCACAAGATGCCGCTGTTCGTCTGGTCGGTGCTGATCACTGCCTTCCTGCTGTTGCTCGCGCTTCCGGTGCTGGCGGCTGCGATCACCATGCTGCTCACCGACCGCAACTTCGGCACCGCCTTCTATGACGCGGCCGGCGGCGGCGACCCGGTGCTCTACCAGCACCTCTTCTGGTTCTTCGGTCACCCCGAAGTGTACATCATGATCCTGCCGGGCTTCGGCATCGTCAGCCAGATCGTCGCCACCTTCAGCCGCAAGCCGGTGTTCGGCTATCTCGGCATGGCCTATGCCATGGTCGCGATCGGCTTCGTCGGCTTCGTGGTCTGGGCGCACCACATGTTCACCACCGGCCTGTCGGTGACCGTGAAGATGTACTTCACCGCGGCGACGATGGTGATCGCGGTGCCCACCGGCGTGAAGATCTTCTCGTGGATCGCCACCATGTGGGGCGGCTCGATCAGCTTCCGCACGCCGATGGTGTGGGCACTGGGCTTCATCTTCATGTTCACGGTCGGCGGCGTCACCGGCGTCGTGCTCGCCAACGGCGGCGTCGACGACTATATGCACGACACCTATTACGTCGTGGCGCACTTCCACTACGTGCTCTCGCTGGGTGCCGTGTTCGGCCTGTTCGCCGGCTTCTACTACTGGTTCCCGAAGATGTCGGGCCGGATGTACAGCGAGCTGCTCGGCCAGCTGCACTTCTGGGTGTTCTTCATCGGCGTGAACGTGCTGTTCTTCCCGATGCACTTCCTGGGCCTGCAGGGCATGCCGCGTCGCTATCCGGACTATCCGGACGCCTATGCCCATTGGAACCATATCGCGAGCCTCGGCTATGTGATCATGGCGGTCGGCATGCTGTTCTTCTTCGTGAACATCATCTGGTCGCTCGTCGCGGGGCGCAAGGCGGAAGCCAACCCGTGGGGCGAAGGCGCGACGACGCTCGAGTGGACGCTGTCGAGCCCGCCGCCGTTCCACCAGTTCGAGACGCTGCCCGTCATCGACGGCGGCGACCACCACCACTAAGACCCGGCCGAAAGGCTGGAAACCAGGCGCCCCGGGGGAAACTCCGGGGCGTCTTGCTTGGGAGCGGCCTCCGGCAGGATGCGGGCTTTTCCCAAGCCGCACAGAGGCCTATAGCGCAGCCCGAGTCATGACCAGCCTAGCCGCCACCCCCACCCTTCCCGCCGACTGGCGCGATTTCGTCGCGCTCACCAAGCCGCGCGTGATGACGCTCGTCGTCTTCACGGCGCTGTGCGGGATGCTCGCGGCGCCGGTGCCGATCCATCCCGTGCTCGGCTTCACCGCGATCCTGTGCACCACGCTCGGCGCGGGCGCGGCGGGGGCGCTCAACCAATGGTACGAGGCCGATCTCGACGCCAAGATGAAGCGGACGCAGCGCCGGCCGCTGCCAGCGGGGCGGATGGACCGCCAGTCGGCGCTGCACTTCGGCGTCGGCCTCGCGGGCTTCAGCCTCGGCCTCATGTATTTCGCGATCAACCTGGCCGCGACGCTGATCCTCGCCGCCTCGATCCTTTTCTACGTCTTCGTCTACACGGTCTGGCTCAAGCGCCGCACGCCGCAGAACATCGTGATCGGCGGCGCCGCCGGGGCCTTCCCGCCGATGATCGGCTGGGCGGCGGCCACCGGCGACTTGTCGACGCTGCCGGTGCTGCTGTTCCTGCTGATCTTCCTGTGGACGCCGCCGCACTTCTGGGCGCTCGCGCTGTTCGTGAAGACCGATTACGCCAATGCCGGCGTGCCGATGCTGCCCGTGGTGGCGGGCGAGCGGGTGACGCGGCATCAGATCGGGCTCTACACCATCCCGATGGCGGCCGCGGCGATCGCGCCCTGGCCGCTGGGGCTGACGGGGCCGATCTACGGTCTCTCGGCGATCGTGCTCAACGCGTTCTTCGTGCTGCTCGCCGCCAAGGTGGCGTTCCGCCGCTCGGTCGAGGGCGACCGGATGACGCCCGAGAAGCAGCTGTTCAAATATTCGATCTTCTATCTATTCCTGATCTTCGGCGCGCTGGTCGCCGACCGGTGGTTTGCATGAACAAGCGTGACGACGATCTGATGCGCGGCCGCAACGACGCGATGCCTGCCCCGAGCGCGGCCGACACGACCGAGGTCGTCCGCCGCCGCCAGCGCGAGCGCGCCAGGCTGATGGCGATCCTGCTGGGCGTGTTCGTCGTGCTCGTCTTCGCGATCTCGATCGTGAAGATGCAGATCGGGCACGCCGGATGACTCGCAACCTGCGCACCGCGCTGCTCGCCGCGCTCGGCGTCTGCACGATGACGGGCGTGGGCTTCGCGAGCGTGCCGCTCTACCGCATCTTCTGCGAGGCGACCGGCCTCGACGGCACCACCCAGCGCGGGGTGCGCGCGCCGGGTAGCACCGGGCACAAGATCACCATCGCGTTCGACAGCAACGTCAGCCCAAAGCTGGCGTGGAAGTTCGCGCCCGAGCGGCGCGCCGACGTGGTCGACATCGGCGGGCGCGACATGGCGTTCTTCACGGCGACCAATCTTTCGAAGGAGCCGCTCACCGGCACCGCGAGCTTCAACGTCACGCCCTCGGTGGCGGGCAAATATTTCACCAAGATCCAGTGCTTCTGCTTCACCCAGCAGACGCTGAAGCCGGGCGAGACGGTGCGCATGCCGGTGCTCTTCTACGTCGATCCGGCGATCCTGAACGATCCGGATGCCAAGGACGTGGAGGAGATCACGCTTTCCTACACCTTCTATCCGGCAGAGGGCGGGAACCCCACCAGCTAGCCAGCTTCAATCCCCCCGTTGCGGGATGCGGATTCGAGCCCTAAAGCAGCGCCAAACCAAGGAACAGGGACGAGCCGATGGCCGGAGCCAAGAACCACCCCTATCATATTCTCCCGCCGAGCATCTGGCCGTTTTTCGGCTCGATGGCGGCGCTGGTGCTCGCATCGGGCGGCATCATGTGGCTGCACCCGGACGTTTTCGGTTCGGTCGGCAAGCTGGTGTTCTTCGCCGGCCTGGCGGGCGTGATCGCCACCTTCTTCGGTTGGTGGTCGAACGTGATCGCCGAGGCGCACGCCGGCGACCACACCCCCGTCGTGCAGCTCCACCTGCGCTACGGCATGATCCTGTTCATCGCCTCCGAAGTGATGTTCTTCGTCGGCTGGTTCTGGGCCTGGTTCGATTTCGCGCTCTTCCCCTCGACCGTCGAGGCGGTCGGCGGCCAGTGGCCGCCCAAGGGCATGGAAGTGATCAACGCCTGGGAGTTCCCGCTCCTCAACACGCTGATCCTGCTCTGCTCGGGCTGCACGGTCACCTGGGCGCACCATGGCCTGCTCCACAACGAGCGCGGCGGTGAGCTGAAGGGCCTGTGGGGCCTGCTCGGCGTCGGCCAGAACGACAGCGTCAAGAAGGGCCTGTGGCTGACGATCATCCTCGGCCTGCTCTTCACCACGATCCAGGCCTATGAGTACATGCACGCGCCGTTCCCGTTCAAGGCGGCGAGCGAGGGCGGTTCGAGCTATGGCGGCGCCTTCTTCATGGCGACCGGCTTCCACGGCTTCCACGTCATCGTCGGCACGATCTTCCTGATCGTGAACCTGGTGCGCGTCTACAAGGGCCATTTCACGCCGCGCCAGCACTTCGGTTTCGAAGCAGCCGCCTGGTACTGGCACTTCGTCGACGTGGTGTGGCTGTTCCTCTTCGCCTCGATCTATGTCTGGGGCAGCTGGGGCGCGCCGGTCCACGCCGGCTGACGTGGCTGGACAATCGAGTGATCCGGACGGGGGAGGCAGCACCACGCTGCCTCCCCCGATCCTTTCGGGGCTCCAGGGCTGCTGCCCGCGCTGCGGCGCGCGCACGCTGTTCCGCAGCGCCATAGCCTTCGCCGATCGCTGCACGCGCTGCGGGCTCGATTACCGCGCCTTCAATGTCGGCGACGGTCCCGTCGTCTTCCTGACGCTGGGCATCGGCACGCTGGTCACCGTGCTGGCGCTCTGGGTGGAATTCACCTTCGAGCCGGGGTTGCTGGTCCATGCGCTTCTGTGGATCCCGCTCACGCTCGCCCTGACGGTGCTCGCGCTACGCATCGCCAAGGGCTGGCTGCTCGCGCTCGAATATCGCAACCGCGCCGGCGAGGGCCGGGTTCGCGAGGACCGCTGATGCCGCGCCTGCCGATCGTCCCCACGCTGATCGTGACGCTCGCCGTCGCCGCCATGATCGGGCTCGGCTTCTGGCAGCTGCTCGACCGGCGGCCCAAGAAGCTGGCGCAGCTCGAGCAGCTCGCCGCCAATCCCTCCAAGCCCGAGATCGCGTTCCCGGGCGGGAGCGACGCCAGCCTGCTCTTCCGCCGCGCGCATGGGCTCTGCCTCGAGCCGGTCGCGATCCGGCTTGCCGGTGCCGGCGGCGCGGGCTATCGCGCGATCGCCGAATGCCGCACCGGTGCCGAAGGACCCGGCATGCTCGTCCAGCTCGGCACCACGCGCGATCCCAATGCCAGGCCGCAGTGGCGGGGCGGGGAAGTGCGCGGCTTCATTAGCCACGCGCCCGACAGCCGCTCGATGCTCGCTTCGCTGTTCGACCACACGCCGCAACGGCTGATGCTGGTCTCCGACACGCCGCCGGCGGGCCTGGAGCCCAACGGCAAGCCGGATCTCTCCGCGATCCCGAACAACCATCTCGCCTATGCCGTGCAATGGTTCTTCTTCGCGATCGTCGCGGTGGTGATCTATGTGCTGGCGCTCCGGCGCCGCGGCCGCACGGCTCCCGGTTCGCAGGCGTAAAGATCGGTTTGCTTGCCCGTGCCCGCCGCCCCCGCTAACGCGGCGCCCATGCACTACCAGAGCACCCGAGGCGCCGCGCCGCTGCTCGGCTTCCGTGACGTCACGCTCGCCGGGCTTGCGAGCGACGGCGGGCTGTACGTCCCCCAGAGCTGGCCGAGCTTCAGCCGCGAGCAGATCGCCGCGCTCGCGGGCCTCTCCTATGTCGAGACGGCGGTGCGCGTGATGCTGCCGTTCGTCGGCGAGGACCTGAGCGAGGACGAGCTGCGCGAGCTGTGCACGCGCGCCTATGGCCGCTTCGCGCACGCCGCGGTGACGCCGCTCGTCCAGCTCGACCAGCAGCAATGGCTGCTCGAGCTGTTCCACGGCCCCACGCTCGCCTTCAAGGACGTGGCGCTCCAGCTCCTCGGGCTGCTCTTCGAGAGGTTCCTGCGCGGCGGCAACCAGCATCTGACCATCGTCGGCGCGACCTCGGGCGATACCGGCAGCGCCGCGATCGACGCCGTCGCCGGCCGCATCGGCGTGGACATCTTCATGCTCCACCCCAAGGGCCGCGTCTCGGAGGTCCAGCGCCGCCAGATGACGACGGTGCTCGCGCCCAACGTCCACAACATCGCGATCGAGGGCAGCTTCGACGACGCCCAGGCGCTGGTGAAGGCGATGTTCAACGATCGCGACTTCGCGGGCCGCTTCCAGGTGACTGCGGTCAACTCGATCAACTGGGCCCGGTTGATGGCGCAGGTGGTCTATTATTTCTACGCCGCGGTCCGCCTCGGCGCGCCCGATCGCCCGGTCGCCTTTTCGGTGCCGACCGGCAATTTCGGCGACGTGTTCGCGGGCTATGTCGCGGCGAAGATGGGGCTGCCGGTGGCGAAGCTGGTCGTCGCGACCAACGTCAACGACATCCTTCACCGCGCGCTTTCCACCGGCGACTATTCGGCCGGGACGGTGACGCCCACCGACGCGCCGTCGATGGACATCCAGGTGAGCTCGAACTTCGAGCGGCTGTTGTTCGATCTCGCCGGTGCCAGCGTCGCCGACCAGATGCGCGGGTTCGAAGCGAACCGCGCGATGCAGCTCAGCAACGCCCAGCGACAGGGCGCCGCCGCGCTCTTCGCCAGCGACCGCATCGACGCCGCCGAGATGAACGGGGCGATGCGCTGGGCGCATGCCGAGGCGGGTCAGGTGCTCGATCCGCACAGCGCGATCGGCCTCGCCGCCGCGCGCCGCGCCGGGGCTCCGGCCGAAGTGCCCGTGGTGACGCTCGCCACCGCGCATGCCGCCAAGTTCGCCGACGCCGTCGAGCGTGCGACCGGCGTTCGGCCCTCGGTCCCGTCGCGCGTCGGCGACCTCTACCAGCGCCAGGAGCGCTACGACGTGCTGCCTGCGACCTTCGAGGCCATCACCAGCTACATCGCCGAGCGCGCGACGCCGAAGGCCTAAGTTGTATCGACATTCAGCCTAACGCGCTCCCCTCCCTGAAAGGAGGGGAGAGGAGTGTCGAGACAACCCAGGCGCCCGGCGCACGATATTGCCGCTTGCAAAATTGGATTTGGCCTGAAACAAAACAGGAACGTTCTTTCTCAATCTGAATAATCGGCGTCTCGTGCGCACACGCACATGCACGCGCACATGCACACGCACGCGCGCAGGCACGTACGCACGCGCATGCGCCCGCGTTGGGGTGTCCACTTTGTCCACTTCCGCCGTGTCCACTTCCGCCATCGCCCCGCCGGATCGGCCGACGGTGAGGCCCGCTCGAACCGTCGCGATAGTGTGACCTTGGTGTGACCTTTGGTCGCGCAGGATGCGCGGGGCGGCGCGATAGCGTCTCAGCCCGATCGGAGGGTTTCCCGGCTCAGCCCGGTGCTCGTGCTTTCGCAGGAGCGCGCGGCTGGATAAGGGAGGCCCATGGACCTCATCACTCTCACCGGCGAGCCCTGGGCCGACTATGGGCTCGTCGACTCCGGCCATGGCCGCAAGCTCGAGCGCTACGGCGCCTATCGCTTCATCCGGCCCGAGCCCCAGGCGATGTGGGCGCCCGCTTCGGACGAATGGGACGCGCACGGCGAATTCCTCCCCGGATCGGACGAGGAAGGCGGCGGCCGCTGGACCTTCGCCAAGCCGGTGCCGCGCGAAGGCTGGCCGCTGGCGTGGAACGAGGCGCGCTTCACCGCGCAGAACACCCCCTTCCGCCATCTCGGCTTCTTCCCCGACATGGCGCCGGTATGGAGCTGGATGCGCGACCAGATCGACGGGATGGACGCGCCCGAATGCATGAACCTGTTTGGCTACACCGGCGTCGGCAGCCTCGCGCTTGCCGCCAAGGGCGCGCGGGTGACCCATGTCGACGCCTCGAAGAAGTCGGTGGCCGAGGGCAAGGCCAACGCCGCACTGTCGGGGATGGAGGATCTGCCGATCCGCTGGATGATCGACGACGCCGCCAAGTTCACCGCGCGCGAGGTCCGGCGCGGCCGGCGCTACGACGGGATCATCCTCGATCCGCCCAAATGGGGCAGGGGGCCCAATGGCGAGGTGTGGAAGCTGGAAGAGGGCCTGCCCGCGCTCATCGCCGACACGCGCAAGCTGCTCGACGACAAGTCGCGCTTCCTGTTCCTGACGGTCTATGCCGTGCGCATGTCCGCGCTGGCGATCGGCGAGCTGGTCCGCCAGCAATTCGCCGACCTGGGCGGCAAGGTCGAATGCGGCGAGCTTTCGGTACGGGAGGAGGCGCGGGGGCTGCTGCTTCCGACCGCGATCTTCGCGCGCTGGAGCCGCTAAACGCCCCTCCCGCAAACGGAAGGGGGAATCAGCTCCGCCCCATCCGCATCGCGGCGCCCGCGACCATGGGGCAACCGGCGACCAGCAACAGGCTCACCGCCGCCAGCAGCTTGAGCGCGCCGGGCTGCCCCGCGGTCGAGCCCGCGCCGAAGATCAGCAGCGGCACGGCGAAGGGCAGCATCACCAGTCCGGCGAGCGCGCCCGCGCCGCGCAGCCCCGCCACCAGCGCCGCGGTCGCCACGCCCAGCGCCGCCAGCCCCGGCGTGCCGATCGCGAGACCGAGCAAGATCGTCGCCAGCGCCTCTCCCGGCAGCTGGAGAAGCGCCGCGGCGACCAGCGTCGCGAGCAGCAGCGCGGGCGCGAAGCCCAGCCAGTGGCCGGCCATTTTGGCTGCTGCGATGCCGGCGTCCGGCAGCCCGCGCACCGCGAACTGGTCGAGCACGCCGCTCTCGGCATCGGGCGCGATCAGCCGCTCGACGGGCAACAAGGCGGCAAGCAGCGCCGCCGCCCAGATCACGCCGCCGCCGACGCGTGCGAGCAGGCGACTGTCGGGGCCGATCGCAAAGGGAAACAGGATCGCGACGAGCAGGAAGAAGACGATCGGCAGCATCAGCCCGCCGCTGCTCCACGCCCGCCGCAGTTCGCGCCAGACGATCGCGCCGAAGCCGCTCACAGCGCGATCTCCTCGGCGCCCGGCAGCGCAAGCGGCAAGTGGGTCGCGGCGAGCACGATGCCGCCCGCTGCCCGGTGCGCCGCGATTGCCGCCTCGAGCAGCCCCACCGAAGCCACATCGAGCCCATTGGCCGGCTCGTCGAGCAGCCACACCGGCGCTCCGCTCGCGATCACGCGCGCCAGCGCGGCGCGGCGGCGCTGGCCGGTCGAGAGCAGTCGCACCGGAACCTGCGCCAGCCCGTCGAGCGCCACGGCGGCCAATGCGGGCTCCACCGCGTCGCGCGTGCCGTCGAGCCCGGTCCAGAAGCGGAGCGCGGCGCCCAGGCTCAGCTCGGGATCGAGCGCGGAATGCTCGCCCAGCAGCGCGCGTGCGCCCTCGCCCTCGACGCTCCCCGCGATCGGCGCCAGCAGCCCGGCGGCGACGCGGATCAGGCTCGATTTGCCCGCGCCGTTCGGCCCGGTCACCAGCGCGGCCTCGCCGGAGCCTAGCGCGAAGCTCAGCCCCTCGAACAGCAGCCGCTGCCCGCGCTGGCACGCCACCCCGCGAAAGGCGAGGCCGTGGCTCACTCGGCGCCGTCTTCCAGCGCGTGCATGTCGTCGTCCGAAAGCCCGAAATGATGCCCGACCTCATGCACCACGACATGGCTCACCAGCGCGTCGAGGCCCACGCCCGTCGCGACCCATTCGTCAAGGATCGGGCGCCGATAGAGGTGGATGCGATCGGGCAGCGTGCCCGAATCGAACGCCGATTTCTCGCCGATCGGCCGGCCGTGGTAGAGGCCGGTGAGGTCGAACGGGTCCTCGATGCCCAGCGAATCGAGCGTCTCGTCGTCGGCGAATTCCTCGACGATCAGCACGACATCGGCGAGATGGCTTGCGAAGGGTTCGGGGATCCGCGCCAGCGCCGCGCGCGCCAGGCGTTCGATCTCGGTGGCGGAAGGCGCTTGCCCATACATGGAGAGGTCCATAGGCGTTAGCGACGCGTTGCAGCAAGGAGCAGGCCATGGTCGAGCAATTGAGCGATGCCGAGCGCGCCGATGCGCTCGATGACCTGGACGATTGGGATTATGACGAGGCGCGCGACGCGATCACGCGCAGCATCACCTTCCGCGACTTCAACGAAGCCTTTGGCTTCATGACCCGCGTGGCGCTGCTCGCCGAGAAGGCCGACCACCATCCGGAATGGTCGAACGTCTGGAACCGCGTCGACATCCTCCTCACCACGCACGACGCGGGCGGGCTTTCGGGACGCGACATTGAGATGGCGCACGCGATCGACGCGATGGTCTAGGAAAGCCGCCGCCGCATCTGCTTGCGGAGCGTCCCCGGCATCCAGCGCGCGGCGAAGGCGAGTCTGCGCGCGGTGCGGCCGACGATCAGGTGCACCCTGGGGTTCTCCGCGGCGTTCCACACTGCCTGGGCGACCGTCTCCAGCGGCGTGAACTCCAGCCCCGCCTCGCGGACCGATTCGCGCACGCTGCGGTTGCTCCCCGCGACGGTCGAATCGAGCAGCGGCGTGTCGATGAAGCTCGGCATCAGCACGCGCACCGTGATGTCGTCGGCGGCCCATTCGCCTTCGAGCGCCTCGGAGAAGCCGCGCACCGCGAACTTGACCGCCGCATAGAGCGACATGCCAGCGCCGCCATAGATCGCCGCCGCCGACGCGGTGTTGACCAGGCAGGATCCGGGCGTCGCCTTGAGCAAAGGATAGGCCGCGCGCGCGCCGTTGATCATCCCCATCAGGTTGATCGCCACGATCCGGTCGACGTCCTCGTCGCTGGTGTCGGCGAGCATCCCGCCCACGGCGATGCCGGCGTTGTTGAACATCAGGTCGAGCCGTCCGCCGCTCGCCTGGGCGAAGTCGGCGAGCGCCTTGGTCCAGGCCGCGCGGTCGCGCACGTCCATCACATGCGTGGTCACCGGCCCGCCCTCGATCGCAGCGGCGGCGTCCTCCAGCCCTTCGGCATTGATGTCAGCGAGGCCCACCCGCCAGCCGCGTGCCGCGAAATATCTGCCGGTCGCCAGTCCGATCCCCGAAGCGCCCCCGGTGATGAAGATCGCCTTCTCGCCCGCCATGTCCTCTCCTTGGTTGCTGCCCCTTCATTCCGCACAAAGCGGGTGTGCGCCAGAGCTTACTTTCAAAAATGTCAGTAACCTGGTTGCGCAGGACAGGGGCTGGGAAGTGGACTCGGACGCCGGGCTTGGGGTACGCTGGCGCAAAGCGAGACGAGGGAGAGGAAGGATGAAGGGGATCAAGCTGCTGCTGGCGACCAGTATTTTGTGGTCCGTGCCCGTTTTTTCGCAGCAGGCGCCGACAGCGTTGTCTCAAGGCCCGACCGTCGCCAATCCCGAGAAATGGCCGGCGACGCAGAGCGCGGGGCTGATCGATCCGGAGACCGAGAAGTTCGTCACCGATCTGATGGCCAAGATGACGCTCGAGGAGAAGATCGGCCAGATGATCCAGGGGGACATCGGCAGCCTCAAGCCCGAGGACCTTCGCAAATATCCGCTCGGCTCGATCCTCGCGGGCGGCAATTCGCCGCCGCTCTCGGGCAACGACCGTTCGCCCCAGGCCGATTGGGTGGCGACCATGCAGGCGTTCCGCGCCGTCGCGATGGAAAAGCGCGGCAACCATGCGCCGATCCCGCTGATGTTCGGCGTCGACGCGGTGCACGGCAACAACAACGTCATCGGCGCGACGCTCTTCCCGCACAATATCGGCCTCGGCGCCGCCAACGACCCCGCGCTGATGCGCCGCATCGGCCAGGCGACCGCAGCCGAGACCGCGGCCAGCGGCCCCGACTGGGCGTTCGGCCCGACGCTCGCAGTGCCGCAGGACGATCGCTGGGGCCGCACCTATGAAGGCTATTCGGAGGATCCCGCGATCGTCCGCAACCTGGCCGGCGACATGGTCCGCGGGCTCCAGGGCGATCCCGACACGCGCGGACGCATCCAGAAGGGGCTCGTCGCCGCATCGGCCAAGCACTATCTCGGCGACGGCGGCACCTATGACGGCATCGACCAGGGCGACACCCGCGTCTCCGAGGAAGAGCTGATCCGCATCCACGCGGCGGGCTATCCGCCCGCGATCGAGGCGGGCACGCTCACCATCATGGCCTCCTACAGCAGCTGGAACGGCCAGAAGATGCACGGCAACAAGTCGTTGCTCACCGACGTGCTCAAGGGCCGCATGGGCTTCCAGGGTTTCGTCGTCGGCGACTGGAACGGCCATGGCCAGGTGCCGGGCTGCACCACCACCGATTGCGCGGCCACCTTCAACGCCGGGCTCGACATGGCGATGGCGCCGGACAGCTGGAAGGGCATGTTCGAATCGACCGTCGCCCATGTGAAGGACGGCACCATCCCGATGGCGCGGATCGACGATGCCGTGCGCCGCATCCTGCGCGTCAAGGTCAAGCTCGGCCTGTTCGACCCCGCGCGCCCGCTCGAGGGCAAGGCCGGCGTGCTCGGCAGCCCCGAGCACCGCGCGATCGCGCGCCAGGCAGTCGCCGAATCGCTCGTGCTGCTCAAGAACCAGGGCGTGCTGCCGGTGAAGGCCTCTGCCCGCGTGCTCGTCACCGGCCCCGCGGCCGATTCGATGATGCTCCAGAGCGGCGGCTGGACGCTGAGCTGGCAGGGCGACGGCAACCCCAATGACCTCTTCCCCAATGGCGAGACGATCTATTCGGGGATCAAGAAGGCAGTCGAGGCCGGCGGCGGCACCGCCACACTCTCGGCCGACGGCAATTTCACGGCCAAGCCGGACGTCGCCATCGTGGTCTTCGGCGAGCAGCCCTATGCCGAGATGCGCGGCGACATCCGCACGCTCGAGTTCCAGCCCGGCGACAAGCAGGCGCTCGCCCAGCTCAAGAAGCTCAAGGCTGCCGGCGTGCCCGTGGTCTCGGTCTTCCTCTCGGGCCGCCCGCTCTGGGTGAATCCGGAGCTCAACGCCTCGGACGCCTTCGTCGCGGCCTGGCTGCCGGGCAGCGAGGGCGGCGGCGTGGCCGACGTGATCATCGGCGATGCCGCGGGCAAGCCGCGCCGCGACTTCCACGGCAAGCTCTCCTTCTCCTGGCCGAAGAACGCCGCCCAGTTCCGCCTCAACAAGGGGCAGCCGGGCTACGATCCGCTCTTCGCGCTCGGCTATGGCCTGACCTATGCCAAGGGCGGCAACGTGCCGATGCTCAGCGAGGAATCGGGCGTCGACCCGTCGCTCGCCAACACCGGCACCTTCTTCGCCAAGGGCGCCACGCCCGCGCCGTGGCGCTTCGTCTCGCAGGGGGCGATCCGCCAGCGCACCGTCGAGGGGCCGCAGACGCAGGAAGGCGGGCAGCAGTTCACCTGGGCCGGGCCGGGCACGCTCAGCATCCAGGGCATGGAGCTCAACCTCAGCCGCGAGGCGAACGCCGATCTGTCGCTGCAGATCAGCTACCGGCTCGACGCCGCCGCCACGGGCCCGGTGCGGCTCACCATGCTCGGCGGAGCGACCAAGGGCGGGATCGACGCGACCAGCCTGTTCACCGGCCAGACCGGCGCGTGGCGCACCGCCAAGATCCTGCTCAAATGCTTCCAGACGAACGGAGTCGATCTGACCAAGGTCACGGCGCCGGTCGCGATCGAGGGCGACACACCGCTCAGCCTGTCGATCGCCGACGCGCGGATCGTCTCCGATCCCAACAACTCGATCTGCCCCGGGGCCAAGTGACCCGGGCGGGCATTGCAGGGAGGCGGCGATGAACCCCTGGCTGGTAGAAGGCGGCACGATCGAAACGATCGCGATCGCGCGCGGGCGCTACCGCGCCGAGATCCTCACGCTCGGCGCCGCGCTGCACCGGCTCGACGTGCCGGGGCGCGACGGGCAGGCGGCGAATGTCGTGCTCGGCTATCGCGATCTCGACGAATATCGCGCCGCGCCGCGCTTCTACGGCAGCATCGCCGGCCGCTATGCAAACCGCATCGGGGGCGCGCGCTTCAGCCTCGACGGCCATGAATATCGGCTTCCGAAGAACAGCGGCGAGCACAACCTCCATTCGGGGCCGCTCGGCTTCGACCAGCAGTTCTGGACGATCGAGGGGCGCGGCGAGGATTGGGTGACGCTCGCGCATCTGAGCCCCGACGGGTTCAACGGCTTTCCCGGCAATCTGCGCACGCGCGTGCGCTACAGCATCGGCGCCGACGGGCTGGCGATCGGGTTTCGCGCCACCACCGACAAGCCGACCGTCGTCAACCTGACCAACCACGCCTATTTCAACCTGGCCGGGGAGGCGAGCGGCACGACCGTCCTCGACCATTGGCTCCAGATCCCCGCGAGCCGCTTCACGCCGGTCGAGAACCAGATCCCCACCGGCGAGCTGCGGCTGGTGGCGGACACGCCGTTCGATTTCCGCGCGCCCAAGCCGGTCGGCCGCGACATCGCCGCCGCCGATCCGCAGCTGGGGCCGGCGCTGGGCTATGACCATAATTTCGTGCTCGACGCGCCAGCGGGCCGGCTGCGCCGCGCCGCGACCTTGTTCGACCCCCATTCGGGCCGCGTGATGGAGCTGCACACGACCGAGCCAGGGCTCCAGCTCTACACCGGCAACCATCTGGCGCACGGTGCGCCCGGCACCAGCGGCGGCAGCTATCCCAAGTACGGCGCGCTGTGCCTCGAGCCGCAGAAATTCCCCGATAGCCCCAACAAGCCGGCGTTCCCTTCGGCGCGGCTCGATCCCGGGCAGGAATATCGCCACGAGCTTGCGCTCCGGTTCCGGACCGCAAAGGACGTGGCGAGCGCTTTCGCGAATTGACTGAACCCCGGCGAAGGCCGGGGTGACGATGAGAGGGTGCGCCGAAGGCCCCTCGGACCATTTACCGGCGACTTCCCCTCGGCGCGGCTGAAATCCAGGCCATGCCCTCGTGGCCTGCGCTCCCCTCCCGTTTGCGGGAGGGGTCGGGGGAGGGCCTGTCAGCTCGGAGCGTCAGGCCATCCCCTCCCCTAGCCCCTCCCGCAAACGGGAGGGGGACATTTACTTCAGACCGTCGGCTTGCCGTCGACGCGGCGCGGGATGCCCGCGTCGCCGTCCTGCAGCTCGGCCGGCAGCAGCGCGGTCGGCAGGTCCTGGTAGCTCACCGGCCGCAGGAAGCGATCGATCGCCAGCGTGCCCACCGAGGTGCTGCGCCCGTCGGCAGTCGACGGATAGGGCCCGCCATGGACCATCGCGTCGGTCACTTCCACGCCGGTCGGCCAGCCGTTGGCGAGGATGCGGCCCGCGAGCCGCTCGAGCCGCGGCAGCAGCTGTCGGGCGATCTCGACGTCGGCGTCGTCGAGGTGCAGCGTCGCGGTGAGCTGGCCTTCGAGCAGCGACACCACCTGCAGCAGCTCATCGATGCTGGCGCAGCGCACGAGCAGCGAGGCCGCGCCGAACACTTCCTCGGCATGGCTCGGATCGGCGATGAAGTCCGCACCGGTCATGGTGAAGATCGCGCCGCGGCCGCAGGTCGGGCCCTGCGGCTCCTGGCCCTGGGCGAGCAGCTTGAGCGCGGGCGCCTCGGCCCAGCGCGCGACGCCGCTCTCATAGGCGCGGTGGATGCCCGGCGTGAGCATCACCTGCGCGGGCGCGCCGGTCATCGCTTCCGAAGCCGAGGCGAGGAAGCGGTCAAGGTCGGGCCCTTCGAGCGCGAGCACCAGCCCCGGGTTGGTGCAGAACTGGCCCGCGCCCATGGTCAGCGAGGCGACGAACGCCTTGCCCAGCGCCTCGGCGCGGCTCGCGAGCGCGGCCGGGAGCAGGAAGACCGGGTTGATGCTGCTCATCTCGGCATAGACGGGGATCGGCACCGGCCGGTTTGCGGCCAGCTTCATCAGCGCCGTGCCACCCCCGCGCGATCCGGTGAAGCCCACTGCCTTGATGCGCGGATCGGTGACGAGCGCCGAGCCGACGCTGTTGCCGGCGCCGTTGATCAGCGAGAAGACGCCGGCGGGCATGCCGGTCTTCTCCGCTGCGCGCGTGATCGCGCCGGCAACCAGCTCGGAAGTGCCCGGGTGCGCCGAATGGCCCTTCACCACCACCGGACAGCCGGCGGCGAGCGCCGAGGCGGTGTCGCCGCCCGCCACCGAGAAGGCGAGCGGGAAGTTGGAGGCGCCGAACACGGTCACCGGGCCCACCGGCACCATGCGCAGGCGCAGGTCGGGCTTGGGAAGCGGCTGGCGGTCGGGGATGGCATGATCGATGCGCGCGCGCAGATACTCGCCGAGCCGCAGCTCCTTGGCGAACAGGCGCAGCTGGCCTGCGGTGCGGCCGCGCTCGCCGGTCAGGCGTGCCTGCGGCAAGCCGCTCTCTTCCATCGCGCGCTGCACGAGCTCGTCACCGAGCGCCTCGATCTCGTCGGCAGCGGCCTCGAGGAACTTGGCGCGCTCTTCGCGCGGCAGCGCCGAATAGATCGGGAAGGCGGCCTCGGCGGCGGCGGTGGCGGCCTCGACGTCCTCGAGCGTCGCGACGCTGAAGCTGGGCTCGATCTCGGCGCCGGTCGCCGCGGCGACTGCCTTGAAGCCCGGGCCCTCGCGCTTCACGCGCTTCGAAGCAATGAACAATTCCCCAGTCAGCGCCATGTCGCTCTCCCGATTCTCGATGGAAGTTAACGGTAACATTAGTCGGCGGACTTAGGAGCGCGGGGCTCCCGGTTCAACCGTGCAATGCGCTTCAGCAGCAAACCGCCCGGATCGCCGCGCGGGCGCCGGGGTCGCGTGCCTCCATCGTGTCGGTCAGCCCGCGCTCGACGAGCCGCGCCATCGCGTCGTGTGCCCCCTGCGGATCCCCGGCCTCGATCGCCGCGAGCACGTTGAGGTGAACCGGCAGCGCGTCGTGCGGCGCGGGCAGGCGATGCTGCTTGAACGCCGTGGTGATGGCGATCGCCGCGGCAACGCCGCTGGTCAGCGAGATGACGAAGTCGTTGCCCGAGGCCTCGAGCAGCGCCGAGTGGAACTGCTCGTCGCAGCGCCGCCCGACCTCGGACGCGAAGCCGTGTTGCGCGACGCCTTCCAGCCCCGCCTTCATCCGCGCGAGCTGCTCGTCGCTGCGGCGGATCGCCGCAAGCCGCGCCGCATCGGGCTCGACGATCCGACGCAGCTCGAAAAGATGCGCGATCAGCTCTTCGTCGGGGTCGCCCTCGAAGATCCAGGCGAGCACATCGGGGTCGAGCAGGTGCCATTCGCGCCGCGGCGAGACCTGGGTGCCGATCTTGGGGCGCGAATGGACCAGCCCCTTGGCGGCGAGGATGCGGATCGCCTCGCGATAGGCCGTGCGCGAGACCTTGAACTGCTCGCTCGCCGCGATCTCGCCTTCGAGGATCTCCCCAGGCTTGAGCGCGCCGGAGACGATTCGAATGCCCAGCGCGCGCGCCACCGTGCCGTGCAGCCGAAGCGAACGCGGACGCGGCGGGCGGCGGCGCTTGCGGATCGACGGCTGGGTCTGGGGCGGGGCTGCGGTCATCGGGCTCCCGGCTGGCGGGCGGTGGCGGAGACGGAGGGATTCGAACCCTCGGTACGAGTAATCCCCGTACGGCGGTTTAGCAAACCGCTGGTTTCAGCCACTCACCCACGTCTCCGGAAAAGGGCCCGAGCCGCGGCCTATAGCGGCGGCTTCGACAGGGATCAACGGGCAAGCTGACGAGCGTGAAATCGACTCGTCCTGCCGCCCGTTCATTGCAGCGAAAGCCCGGAAAGCCTAGGCTGTCCTGCCTTTTTGTTCTGGGGTGGGGCTTATATCGATGCGCGCGCGTGACTGGATGGGGTGGGCTGCTGCGGTCGTACTGGGTCTCGGCGCGCTTCCCGCGGCCGCCCAGATCACTACCATCGATCCCAACACCGCGATCGATTCGGACCTGAACACGCCCGCGCCGGCGACGCAGGACGCCCCCCAGGTCGACCAGGGTCCCTATCAGCAGAGTACGCCGTCACCGGCGCCGGTCGACCCGCAGCCGGTCTCGCCGCAGCAGCATCCGGCTGCCCCGGCGGCAGGCGCGCGCTCGCAGGCCACTGGCACTTTCCAGAAGGACGACCTGATCGGCGCGGCCGAGGGCGTGTTCGGCAAGGGCGCCTCGGGTCTCGCCGGCCTGCTCGAGGACATCCTCAAGGAACAGGGCGAGCCCAATGCCTATATCGCCGGGCGGGAGGCCTCGGGCGCGATCGGCGTCGGGCTGCGTTACGGATCGGGCGAGCTGTTCCACAAGGTCGAGGGCCAGCGGAAGGTCTATTGGACCGGCCCGTCGATCGGCTTCGACATCGGCGGCGACGCCAACAAGGTGTTCGTGCTCGTCTATAACCTCTACGACAGCCAGGAGCTCTACAAGCGCTTCCCGCAGGGCGAGGGCCGCGTCTATTTCGTCGGCGGCTTCTCGGCGAGCTATCTGCGCCGCGGCGACGTGGTGCTGATCCCGGTGCGCATGGGCGTCGGCTGGCGGCTCGGAGTCAATGCCGGGTACATGAAGTTCAGCGAGAAGCAGCGCTGGCTCCCGTTCTAGGACAGTTACGGTCGGAACGATCCCGGGGCAGGGCCGTTATGCGCTGAAGTCGGGGCGTATCTACGGTCCCGCGGGGACCGGATGTCGAATAACTGCCTTGCCACGGACATGGAAACGAACCGGATCGAGCTGCTCGTCCAGAGCGTGACCGACTACGCCATCTACATGCTCGATCGCGACGGCGTGGTCGCGAGCTGGAACCCCGGCGCCGAGCGGTTCAAGGGCTATACGCCCGACGAGATCATCGGCCAGCATTTCTCGCGCTTCTACACCGAGGAAGACCGCGCGCGCGGCATCCCCGCGCTGGCGCTGCGCACCGCCGAGACCGAGGGCCGGTTCGAGGCCGAGGGCTGGCGCGTGCGCAAGGACGGCACGCGCTTCTGGGCCAATGTCGTGATCGACCCGATCCGCGACCCGGACGGCGCGCTGATCGGCTTCGCCAAGGTGACGCGCGACCGGAGCGATCACCGCGAGACCGAGGAGGCGCTTCGGCGCAGCGAGGAGCGCTTCCGCCTGCTCGTCCAGAGCGTTACCGACTATGCCATCTACATGCTCGACCTCGGCGGCCATGTGGTGAGCTGGAACGCCGGCGCCGAGCGGTTCAAGGGCTATGCCGCCCATGAGATCATCGGCGAGCATTTCTCGCGCTTCTACACCGACGAGGACCGCGCCGAGGGCCAGCCCGCGCGCGCGCTCGACCATGCCCGCAACGACGGCCGGTTCGAGGCCGAGGGCTGGCGCGTGCGCAAGGACGGCACGCGCTTCTGGGCGAGCGCGGTGATCGACCCGGTGCGCGATTCGTCGGGCACGCTGATCGGCTTCGCCAAGATCACGCGCGACCTGACCGAGCGCCGCCAGGCGCAGATCGCGCTCGAGCAGGCGCAAGAGGCCTTTTTCCAGGCGCAGAAGATGGAAGCGGTGGGCAAGCTCACCGGCGGCGTCGCGCATGACTTCAACAACCTGCTCGCCGCGATCGTCGGCAGCCTCGACCTTGCGCGGCGCAAGCTCGCCGACGGCGGCGATGTCTCGCGCTTCATCGACAATGCGATGCAGGCGGCCGAGCGCGGGGCCACGCTCACCCAGCGGATGCTCGCCTTCGCGCGGCGGCAGGAACTCAAGCTCGAGACGGTCGATCCCGCCGCGCTGGTCCGCGGCATGGCCGAGCTGCTCCAGCGCACGATCGGTCCCGGAATACGCATCGACACCCAGTTTCCGCTCATGCTCCGCCCGATCCGTGCCGATCCGGCGCAGCTCGAGCTCGCGCTGCTCAATATCGCGGTCAACGCGCGCGACGCCATGCCCGAGGGCGGACGGCTGGTGATCGCCGCGCGCGAGGAGCATCTCGCGGGCGGGCCCGGGCTCAAGGCGGGCGATTATGTCTGCCTCAGCATCGCCGACACGGGCGAGGGTATGGACCAAGAGACGCTCGAGCGTGCGATGGAGCCCTTCTTCACCACCAAGGGCGTGGGCAAGGGCACCGGGCTCGGCCTGTCGATGGTGCACGGCTTCGTCGAGCAGTGCGGCGGCAGGCTGGTGCTGCGCAGCCACCCGGGCGAAGGCACGGTCGCCGAGCTCTGGCTTCCGGTGTCGGAGGACGAGACTGCCCCCCAGCCCGATACTGCCAAGGAAGAAGCCCCCGTCGCCGCCACCGATCACCTTTCGGTGCTGGCGGTGGACGACGATCCGCTCGTCCTCACCAACACCGCGGCGATGCTGGAGGACGCGGGGCACCGCGTCGTCCAGGCCACCTCGGGAAGGCAGGCACTCCAGCTGCTGGGCGAAGGCCTCGTCGACGTGCTCGTCACCGACGTGGCGATGCCGGCGATGAACGGCATCCAGCTCGCCGAGGCGGTGCAGGCCGGCTGGCCCGACCTGCCCGTGCTGCTCGTCTCGGGCTATGCCGAGCTTCCCGCCGGAGGCGCCGCGGACCTTCCCCGCCTCGCCAAGCCCTTCCGCCAGGACCAGCTGGTCCGCGCGCTCAACGATCTCGTCACCGTGCGCCACCGCAGCGGAGAGGTCCTTCCCTTCAAGAGCCGCCGTAAGAAGGGCTAGGGGGCTTTCCCCACTTCTCCCCCGCTCCTATAGCGCAGGCCATGGAGCGGCTGGACAGCGGCTCGGGGGTTCCGGCCGCGCTGCGCGGCGGCATCGTCGCGCTCGGCAATTTCGACGGATTCCATCTCGGCCACCAGGCAGTGGTGGGCCGCGCGGTGGCGCGTGCGCGGGCCGAGGGACGGCCGGCGATCGTCGCCACCTTCGATCCGCACCCGCGACGCTTCTTCCAGCCCCAGGCCGAGCATTTCCGCCTGACCACGCTCGACCAGCGCGAGCGGCTGTTCGCCGAGGCGGGCGCCGACGCGATGTTCGTCTTCCGCTTCGATGCCGACCTCGCGGGCCTCGGCGCGCGCGGCTTTGCCGAGCAGCAGCTCGTCCGGCTTATCGGCGCGGCGGGGGTGGTGACGGGCGACGACTTCACCTTCGGCAAGGGCCGTGAGGGCGATGTCGCCGCACTTGCCGCGCTCGGCGCGGAGCTGGGCTTTTCGGCCGAAGTCGTGCCGCCGGTGATGCTCGGGGGCGAGACCGTATCCTCGACGCGCATCCGCGCGCATCTGCGCGAAGGCCGCCCGCGCGAGGCGGCGGCGCTGCTCACGCGGCCCTTCGCGATCGAGGGCGTAATCGAGGGCGGCGACCGGCGCGGGCGCGAGCTGGGTTTTCCCACCGCCAACATGACGCTCGCCAATTATCTGCGCCCTGCCTACGGCATCTACGCAGTGCGCGGCCGGCTGGCCCACGGGCGCTTGCTGGGCGGCGTCGCGAACCTGGGCGTCCGCCCGATGTTCGATCCGCCGCGCGAGCTGCTCGAAACCTATTTCTTCGACTTCTCGGGCGATCTCTACGGCCAGACGGTCGAAGTGGCGCTGATCGACTATCTCCGCCCCGAGGCGAAGTTCGATTCGCTCGACGCGCTGATGGTGCAGATGGACCGCGACGCTATCGCCGCGCGAGCGGCGCTCGCCATTTGATTCACGCAAAGGCGTGCAGGCACGAAGAAAGAGAGTTTCGCGCAGAGGCGCAGAGCGCGCAGAGATTGTATCCGGCTTGGAGGTCATCCGTCGCCACGACGGATTGGATCAAGCTTCGCGAAGATTTCTGCCGCTGACGCGGAGACTGGCATCTCTGCGTTCTCTGCGCCTCTGCGCGAACAAAAATCTCCGCGCCTCCGCGCCTCCGCGTGAATCTGGAACAGCGCTGCGCGCAAGGGATGACTCGGGCTCGCGCACCCGCTAATCCCCGCGCACTCATGAGCGACGCACCCGACACCCAGCGCGACTATCGCGACACCGTCTTCCTGCCGAAGACCGATTTCCCCATGAAGGCCGGCCTTGCCCAGAAGGAACCGGCGATCCTCGAACATTGGGCGAAGATCGGCCTCTACGAGCGGCTCCGCAAGGAGCGCGCCGGACGCACCCGCTTCCTGCTCCACGATGGCCCTCCCTATGCGAATGGCGACATTCACATGGGCCATGCGATGAACAAGATCCTGAAGGACATCGTCGTCCGCTCACAGAGCCTGATGGGCAAGGATGCGCCCTACGTGCCCGGCTGGGACTGCCACGGCCTGCCGATCGAGTGGAAGGTCGAGGAGGCGTATCGCGCCAAGAAGCTCAACAAGGACGAAGTCGATCCCGTCGCCTTCCGCGCCGAATGCCGCGCCTATGCCGAGAAATGGGTGGCGGTGCAGCGCGCGCAGTTCGAGCGGCTGGGCGTCATGGGCGATTGGGACGATCCCTATCTCACCATGAAGTTCGAGGCCGAGGCGACGATCGCCGGCGAGCTTCTGAAGTTCGCCGAGAGCGGCCAGCTCTACCGCGGCGCCAAGCCGGTGATGTGGTCGCCGGTCGAGAAGACCGCGCTCGCCGAGGCCGAAGTCGAATATGAGGATGTCGTCTCGACCCAGATCGACGTCGCGTTCGAGATTGTCGAGGCGCCGAACGCACCCGAGCTGGTCGGCGCGCATGCGGTGATATGGACCACCACGCCGTGGACGATCCCGGTGAACCAGGCTTTGGCTTATGGGCCAGAGGTTGAGTACGTCCACCTCCATCCTAGCTACGACCGGAGCCTCTCGGATAAGGCTTGGGAAAACTCCGAGGCTGTCGGCAACAAAACAATCGTTGTTGCTGGGCCTTTGATCGAGGCGTTCAAGAAGCGCGTTGGGTTCACCAGCTATCAGGTCCTCGGGACCTATAACGGCGCGGACCTCGCCGGCACGGTAGCCCGGCACCCGATGCACCATCTCGGCGGCTTCTTCGACAAGCCGCGCCCTTTCCTGGCCGGCGACTTCGTCACCACCGATGCCGGCACCGGCCTGGTCCATATGGCGCCCGATCATGGCGAGGACGACTTCCTGCTCTGCAAGGCGCACGGCATCGATCCGGTGTTCGCAGTCGACACCGCGGGCATGTACCGGCCCGATTGGGCATGGCTCGGCGGCCAGGGTTCGGTGATCAACAAGAAGTTCACTGCCTCGGACGGGCCGATCTGCTCGGACCTGCGTGAAGCCGGCGCGTTGCTCGCCGCGTCGGACGACTTCGCGCACAGCTATCCGCACTCGTGGCGGAGCAAGGCCAAGATCATCTTCCGCTGCACGCCGCAGTGGTTCATTCCGATGGATCGCGCCACTTCAAGCCCCTCCCCTTCAGGGGAGGGGTTGGGGTGGGGCAGTGCCGCAGATGCTGACCTCGGTGAGACGTCCCCCACCCCTTCCCCTTCCCCTGAAGGGGAGGGGCTTAAGAGCCGCTCCAACGCCCCCACGCTCCGCGAGCTCGCGCTGAACTCGATCGAGCACACCCGCTGGGTGCCCGAGCGCTCGATCAACCGCATCCGATCGATGGTCGAGGGGCGCCCCGACTGGGTGATCAGCCGCCAGCGCGCCTGGGGCGTGCCGATCGCGCTCTATGTCCATCGCCAGACCGGCGAGTATCTGCGCGACCCGGCGGTCAATGCGCGCATCCTCGACGCCTTCCGCGCGGGCGGCGCCGATGCCTGGTTCCAGGCCGATCACCAGGCGCTGCTCGGCTCTGACTACAGGCTCGAGGACTATGAGGTCGTCACCGACATCCTCGACGTCTGGTTCGATTCGGGCTCGACCTACGCCTTCGTGATCGAGGCGCGCTATGGCGAGGGCGTCCGCGCCGACCTGTACCTCGAAGGCTCGGATCAGCATCGCGGCTGGTTCCAGTCGTCGCTGCTCGAAGCCTCGGGCACGCGCGGCCGCGCGCCCTATGACGCGGTGCTCACCCACGGCTTCGCGCTCGACGGCAACGGTCGGAAAATGTCCAAGTCGCTCGGCAACGTCGTCGATCCGCTCAAGGTGATCGGCGAGAGCGGCGCCGACATCCTGCGCCTCTGGGTCGCGCAGACCGACTATTTCGAGGACGTGCGCATCGGCAAGGAAGTGCTCGCCGGCACCGGCGACACCTACCGCAAGCTGCGCAACACCTTCCGCTACCTGCTGGGTGCCTTGGACGGCTTCAGCGATGCCGAGAAGCTGCCGGTCGCCGAGATGCCCGAGCTGGAGCGCTACATCCTCCACAAGCTCGCCCAGCTCGACGTGGAGCTGCGCGCCGCGGCGGAGGCGTTCGAGTTCAATCGCTACTCCAGAGCGCTCACCGATTTCGCGAACGAGGACCTGTCGGCCTTCTTCTTCGATATCCGCAAGGACTGCCTCTATTGCGATGCGCCCTCGGATCCGAAGCGGCGCGCCTATCGCACGGTGCTCGACCTGCTGTTCCATGCGCTGGTCCGCTATGCGGCGCCGATCCTCGCCTTCACTGCCGAGGAAGTGTGGCAGGCGCGCTATCCGAGCGAGGACGGGTCGGTCCATCTGCTCGAATGGCCCGAGCTGCCCGCGCTGGGCGACACGCTCGCCGCCGATTGGGAGGCCGTCCGCGCGCTGCGCCAGCAGGTGACCGAGGCGATCGAGCCCTATCGCCGCGAGAAGAAGGTGCGATCGAGCCTGGAGGCAGAGGTGACCGTGCCCGATCTGCCGCTTGGCGGCGACGATCTGGCCGAGCTGTTCATCGTCTCGTCAGTCGCGCCGGGCGAAAGCGTCACCGTGACGCCCACCGGGCGCCACAAATGCGGCCGCTGCTGGCGGCATCTTCCTGAGGTTGTGACGGACGGCGCGCTGTGCGACCGGTGTGCGGGGGTTGTCGGCGAATGAACAAGACGCGAATGATCGGCCTGGGCGTGGCCGTGCTGGTGTTCCTGCTCGATCAGTTCACCAAATATTATGTGACCGGGCCGCTCGGGCTCAACGTGCCGGGCGCCGCGGTGGAGGTGCTGCCGATCTTCGACCTGCGCTTCGTCCAGAACGTCGGCGTGTCGCTGGGGCTGCTGCCGGCGAGCGGGGAGGCGATGCGCTGGTCGCTGGTCGCGCTCACCGGCGCGATCGCCGCGGGCGTGCTGTGGTGGATGATGAAGGAGCGCAAGCTGCCCGAATTGGCGGCGCTCGGGCTCGTGCTCGGGGGAGCGCTGGGCAACATCCTCGACCGTACCCGGTTCGGCTATGTCGTCGATTTCGCCGACCTTCATTTCGGGACGTGGCGTCCCTTTTTGGTCTTCAATGTCGCCGATGCGGCGATTACCATCGGCGTGGTGGTCCTGTTGATCCGCGCGCTGTTCGTGCGCGATAAGCCGGCTGCGCCGTCGGCTGCTGTGGAGAATGAAGTCAATGCGTAAGCTCATCGTCATCGCGGCCGGCATCGCGCTCGCCGGGTCGCTCTCCGCGTGCGGGAAGAACGGCTACAACCGCGCCCGTCCGGACGAATTCGCCGTCGCGCGCCAGGCGCCGCTGGTGATCCCGCCCGATTTCTCGCTGGTCCCGCCGCAGGCCGGCACCGTGCGCCAGGACAACAATACCCAGCAACAGACGCTCGACGCGCTGTTCGGCGGCTCGCAGGCGCGCAGCGCCTCGGAGAATGCCGCGCTCAACGCCGCCGGCCGCACGAGCGCCGATATCGGCGCGCGCAGCACCGTCGGCAGCCCGACGACCAATGTCGTCGACAAGGGCCAGACCACGCGCGACATCGTCGCGGCTCCCGAGGGCGACGGCAAGGACGCGCGCGCGAGCACGCCGCAGCAATAAGCCGCTCCCCGAGCGGACAAGCAAAAGGGCGCGCAGGCTGACCTGCGCGCCCTTTTCTTTTGCCCCTTGCGATCAGAAGCTGACGGTGAGCGATCCGACGATGCCACCCTCGGCGGCGTCCTTGCCGCTGGGGGTGATGAAGAAGGTGTCGGTGTCGACATATTGCACGCCGAGCGTCAGCGCCTTCCAGGTGTAGGTCGCGCCCAGCGACCAGTCGGTGTATTCGTCGGTCGGGCCCGACAACCAGCTCGGGCCGAAGGTGTGGCCGAGGTGCGCCGTGACGCCGATCGGCGTGTTGGGGATGGTTGCCGACAGGTCGCCCGCCAGGTAGAGATTGTCTTCCTTGGGAAGCGTGCCCGTGGCGCCCTGGTCGATCGCCAGCGCCTTCTGCTTGGGCGCATAGGCGGCGGTCGCCTTGGCGGTCACCGGGCCCAGCGCATAGGAGACGGCGAGATAGGGCTCGATGAAGTCCGACGCGCTGTCGTCGCCCGCCGCGCGCGTGCCTGGATAGACGTAATAGAGCGCGCCGACGTCGACCGTCGCGCCGCCGAAGCTCTTCTTGAACCCGGCGATCAGGTCGATCTCCTGGTTGGACGTGCCGTGCATCGTCACATAGTCGTCGATCGACGACCCCCAGACGCTGACATAGAAGCCCGATTCGTGGCTGACGGTGATGCCGCCCTGCACCGCGAAATTGCCGTCGGTCTGCGAGATGCCGCGGAAGCGATAGTCGCTGACCACGGCCGCGCTGCCGTTGACGGTCACTGCGGGGGCGGGTTCGGTCTCGTCCTGCGCCAGCGCAGGCGTGGCGGTGGCGAGCATGAGCGCGCCGAGGCTGATCATCGAAAAGCGCATGGAAATCCCTTTCAATCCAATATCAAAGGGTCCCCACCTGCTGCCGATCGTCGCCGCGTCTGCACGCGCAGCGTTGGGCCGGCACAAGATCATTGCAATATTGCGACCGGCCGCACAACATTTTTGCCGGGCGGGGAGACGATGCGGGCGGCTGTGTTGCTGCGCTGCAACAGAAGCCTCAGGCCGGGCGCACCGCCACGATGGCGTCGACTTCGACCGCTGCGCCGAGCGGCAGCGCGGGCACGCCCACTGCGCTGCGCGCGTGGCGGCCGGCCTCGCCGAACAGCGCCTGCATCAGCTCGGAGGCGCCGTTGGCGACCTTGGGCTGGTCGGTGAAGCCTGCGGCCGAATTGACGAACACGCCCAGCTTCACGATCCGCTCGACTCGGCCGAGATCCCCGCCCAGCGCCTTCTTGATCTGCGCGACGAGCATCAGGGCGCAGCGCTGCGCGGCCTCGGCGCCGAACTCGAGTTCGCGGTCCTCGCCCAGCCGGCCGGTCATCAGCGCGCCGTCCTTGAACGGCAGCTGGCCCGAGACATGGAGCAGCCCGCCCGCTTCGACCGCGGGCACATAGGCCGCGACCGGGGCGGCGGCTTCGGGGAGGGTGAGGCCGAGCTCGGCCAGCTTCGCGTCGATGGCGGCAGTCATGCCCCCGGATCAACCATTCGCGGGCGCGGCGGTCAACCCCTCGGCGAAGCGCGCTTCGATCCAGGCCCGTGCGTCGCGCCAGTCGTCGATGCGGGCATGCGCATGCGGCGCGGCCGGCACGCGCGGCGCCAGGCTCGGCTCGGCGACCATGTGCAGTCGGTGGACCTCCGGCGCGTGGCGGGCGACCGACTCGTGGTGCTGGGGCAGGTCGTCGACGAACACGGTGACCGGGTTGCCGAACTCGGCCGCGATCCGCGCGACGGGCGCGCCCTTGCCGCCCTGGTTGCACTCGACACGATGCGCGATGCCGTGCGTGGCGAGCTGCGCGATACGATGCTCGCGGCAATGGTCGCCCAGATTGGTGAGCACGACGATCTCGGCGACTTGCGACAGCGCCTGGAGCGCCTCGCGGGCATGCGGCACCAAGGTCTGGCGCGCCATCTCGGCAGGGAAGAAGCCGTCGAGCAGCCCCCACATCGTCGCGGGCTCGACCAGCGCGCCGTCCCCGCGGCGGCGCATCGAATTGGCGAAATCGCCGCCGTCGGGCGCGAAGTCGATGTCGTGCGCCTCGTCGAGCCACACGCCGAAATGCCGCACCATGTGGAGCAGCACCTCGTCGCAATCGGTGATCAGCAATGGCTTCACGCGCGTTCCAGCTCCTGCCGCGCGGCGACCAGCGTCGCGGGCTTTTCCTCGATCGCCTCGGCGCAGGCGATCAAATCGGGTTCGTAGGATTCGAGGAAGCCGAGCGTCGCGGCGAGGAGCGCCGGCTCGCCCGCCCGAGCGCGCAGCCCCGCCGGATCGAGCCCGGTCAACGCGAGCAGCCGGCTGGCGCGCGCCGAATCGCCGAGCGTCCACGCAAGCGCGCGGAGCCCGATCGCCTCGGCGTTTGTTTCTTGCGCGGGCATGGCCTAGTGGATTCCCCGAAGAACAGGATGATGCGCGTGGCAAAAAGGGTGCTCGTTGTCGAGGACAACGAACTCAATCTCAAGCTCTTCTGCGACCTGCTGCGCGCGCATGGCTTCGCCACCGAGCCGGTGAGCGACGGGCGCGAGGCAGTGGCGAAGGCGCGCGCATTCGTGCCGGATCTTGTCGTGATGGACATCCAGATGCCGCACGTCACCGGGCTCGAGCTGATCCGCGAGATGAAGGCCGATCCTGGTCTCAGCGCCATCCCGATCATGGCAGTGACTGCCTATGCCGGGCACGAGGACGAGGAGCGGATCCGCGCCGCGGGCGCCAATGCCTATGTCTCCAAGCCGATCAGCCTGGCGCGCTTCATGGAGGAAGTCCGCGCGCTGGCACCCGACGACACAGCAGAAGCCCCGCAGCCCTGAGGGGGCGCGGGGCTCATGAGAAGCGTCCCTGCCGGGGCAGGGAAGTAATCGCCGCCGAAGCGCCGCTTACTTGATCTTCGCTTCCTTGAACTCGACGTGCTTGCGCGCAACCGGATCGTACTTGCGGAAGCTGAGCTTCTCGGTCTGGGTGCGCGGATTCTTCTTGGTGACATAGAAGAAGCCCGTATCCGCCGAGCTGACGAGCTTGATCTTGACAGTGGTCGGCTTGGCCATGACCCGAAACCCTTGAATCGTGCGAAAAGAAAAGAGCGGCACGCGCAAGCGCACCGCTGCCAGACGCGGGCCGATGCGCGAGTCCCGGCCAAAAGTCAAGGCTCGGCGGCGCCGATCTGCCGCCGTACCCGTCAATTCGGGTTCTTCGATCGCGCTGATCGGCAGAATCCCGGTGGGCAGAGGCGGAGCCGGACCTATATGGGGTCGTTGTGCCCACGAACCGATTCACCCGGGAGGAAAAGATGGCAGAGAAAACCGCGCCCCTGCAGACACCGACGGACCTCAACCGCAACGACACGCGCAGCGTCGCCGATGCGCTCAACAGCGCGCTCGCCGATTGCTACGCGCTCTACCTCAAGACCAAGAACTTCCACTGGCACGTCTCGGGCCCGCATTTCCGCGACTATCACCTGCTGCTCGACGATCAGGCGACCCAGATCCTGGGCGTCACCGACCTGATCGCGGAGCGCGTGCGCAAGACCGGCAATGTGACGTTGCGTTCGATCGGCGACATCGCGCGTCGGCAGACGCTCAAGGACAACGACGCCGATTTCGTCGCGCCAGGCGACATGCTGAGCGAGCTGCGCGACGACAATCTCAAGCTGGTCGAGAGCTTCCGCGTGGTGAAGCAGGCGGCGGAAGACGCCGGCGACAACGCCACCAGCGGCATCGTCGACGACTGGACCGACCAGGCCGAGGAACGCGCCTGGTTCCTGTTCGAGGCCAGCCGCAAGGGCTGAGCCCCTCGAATTCGTACAAGGGGCGGGCCCGGCGGGCGCCGCCCCTTTTTCATGTCACTTGATTGCGGCCAGGTCGGTCTCAACCTTCTTGAGCAGCGCGTCGGTCAGCTTGCCCTGCGAGAAGGGCTGCACCGCGTGCAGGCTGAGCATCTTGAAATCCTCGTAGGAGGGATGGCTCATCAGGGTCGGCAGGTCGGCGTCGAGCACTGCCTTGGCCTTGGGATCGGCCGCGAGCGTCTCGATAGGCGTGTCGAGGTTGAACTTGGCCGCGGCCGGAGCGGTAGCGGTGGAGGCCGCGGGCGCCGTCTGGGCTTGGGCCAGCGCGGGCATCAGGCAAGCCACCGCGACGACGGTCGAAATCACGATCTTCATTGGAATGCGAACTCCCCGGAACTGGCGCGCCCCCGGCACGCCGGACGTGCAGTCTAGCGCGGTGCGCTTGCTCGCGCCATGGGGCCGAGCGTGAGCATCCACCAATCGGGCGGCGCGCCATAGCGCAGCGGAAGCACGCTCGCGCCGAGCCCCGACGTCACAATGGTGATCCGGCCGGGCTCGCGAACGATGCCGCACCGATAACGCTCGCCGAAGCGCGAGGCGCTGGCGAGCGCGCCGACCAGCGGCAGCACGATCTGGCCGCAATGCGTATGGCCCGCGAGCACGAGCCCGAAGCGCGCGGGCAGTTCCGGCACGACGTCGGGGCTGTGCGTGAAGACCAGGGTGGGCCGGGCAATCGCGCTGCGCCGCGCGCTGCGGCCGCGATATCGGCGTTCCTTGTGTGGATGTCGCCGACTCCGACCAGCGTCAAAGCGCCCGCGCGGACGGCATGGTTGTCGAGCACCGGGATTCCCGCCTGTTCGAGCGCTCGGCGCATCGACGGCCCGTCGCGCCAGTGATCGTGATTGCCCAGCACCGCATAGACGCCCAGCGGCGCCGAGAAGCGGCGCAGCGCCGACGCGATTCCGTGTCGCTGAAGTCCCGGATACCGATCTTCCGATCGCCGACGAAGTCGCCGGCGAGCAGGATCAGATCGGGCCGATGCTTGGCGAGCAGGGCAGCCAGCCGAGCCACGCGCTCGGTCGGCATGTCGGGGCCCTGCACATGCACGTCGCCGATCAGCGCCACACGCAGGGGCCGCGCGCCCGCAGGCCAGTCTCGATAAGCCAAGCGCGTCTCCCGCATCACCGGATCGCGCAGGATGTTGGCATAGCCCCAGCCGAGGAACAGCAGCGCTGCGCCCGCCAGCCCTGCTGCCCATTTCCAAAATCGCCCCATGCGATGTTCGTAACGGGAGCGCATCGGCATGGCCATGCGTTGGATGCGCATGCGCGCCTTTGCGGACCTGCTCGATCGGCTGATCTACACGCGGTCGCGCAACGCCAAGCTCAAGCTGATCGGCGATTATCTGCGCGCGACTCCCGATCCGGACCGCGGCTGGGCGATGGCCGGGCTCACCGGCACGCTCGACTTGCCCGCGGTCAAGCCCGCGCTGATCCGTGCGATGGTCGAGGAACGGGTCGATCCCGTGCTCTTCGCGCTCAGCCGCGATTTCGTCGGCGATTCGGCCGAGGCGATCGCTTTGCTCTGGCCGGCGCGGCACGAGCCCGACGAGGAGCCCGCGCCGCTCAGCCTGTCGCAGGTCGTCGAGACGCTCCAGCATCTCTCGCGCTCGGACGCGCCCGCCGTGCTGGCAGCGATGCTCGACCGGCTCGACGCCGACGAGCGATTCGCGCTACTCAAGCTCGCCACCGGCGGCCTGCGCGTCGGAGTGTCGGCGCGGCTCGCAAAGACTGCGCTCGCCCAGGCCTTCGGGCTCGACGTGGATGCGGTGGAGGAAGTGTGGCACGGCCTCGCGCCGCCCTATGCCGCGCTGTTCGACTGGGCCGAGGGGCGCGGCAGCCAGCCGACGGCGGCCAACGTCCCCGTCTTCCGCCCCTTCATGCTCGCGCATCCGCTCGAGGCGGAGCGTGTCAGCCTGCAGGACTATGCCGCCGAATGGAAATGGGACGGCATCCGTGTCCAGCTCGTCCATATCGCGGGCCAGACCCGTCTCTACAGCCGCGCCGGCGACGACATCACCCACAGCTTCCCCGAAGTCGCCGCCGCATTCGCGCGCGAGGGCGTGCTCGACGGCGAGCTGTTGGTGAGGGGCGAGTTCCAGGGCGGCGAGGCGGCTAGCTTCAATGCGCTCCAGCAGCGGCTCGGGCGCAAGCTGGTCTCGGCCCGGACGCTCGCCGACTATCCCGCCTTCGTCCGGCTCTACGACATCCTGTTCGATGGCGGCGAGGACCTGCGCCAGCTCGCCTGGACCGAGCGCCGCGCGCGGCTCGAGCGATTCGCCACCGGCCTCGATCCCGAGCGGTTCGACATGTCGGCAGTGATCGACGCCGCCGACTTCGACGCGCTCGAGGAGATCCGCGCCGGCGCGCGCGACGCCTCGATCGAGGGCGTGATGCTCAAGCGCCGCGATTCGCCCTATGTCGCCGGCCGGCGCGCAGGGCTCTGGTACAAATGGAAGCGCGATCCGCTGATCGCCGATTGCGTGCTGATGTATGCCCAGCGCGGCAACGGCAAGCGCAGCAGCTTCTATTCGGACTATACTTTCGGCTGCTGGACCGAGGAGGGCGAGCTGCTGCCCGTCGGCAAGGCCTATTTTGGCTTCACCGACGAAGAGCTGAAATGGCTCGACCGCTATGTGCGCAACCACACGGTCAATCGCTTCGGCCCCGTGCGCGAAGTCGAGAAGGCGCTGGTGCTCGAAGTGGCGTTCGATTCGATCCATGAATCGCGGCGTCACAAATCGGGCCTGGCGATGCGCTTCCCCCGCGTCAGCCGAATCCGCACGGACAAGCCGGCGGCAGAGGCCGATACGATCGCGGGATTGCGCAGGCTCGTCACCTGATCCTAGTCTCGCTCGATGCGAAGCACGGACTGTGTTGGGCCCTGGCCGTCGGGTCGCCGGACGTGAACGCACCCTGGCTCCCGGCGGCGATGATGATCGCTTCGGGATCGATCCACGCAGTCGTCAACGCGATCCTCAAGGGCGGCAAGGACAAGATGGCGGGCCGCGCGGTGATCGACGCGACCAGCGCGCTCATCCTGTTGCCGGTCACGTTGTTCGTACCGCCGCCGCACGGCGCCTGGCCCTGGATCGCCGGCACAGCGCTGGTGCATTGCGCCTATCTCTATGCGCTGGTCCGCGCCTTTCAGACGAGCGATCTGTCCGCAGCCTATCCGATTCTGCGAGGCACGGCCCCGCTCGTCACCGCGGCGGTGGTGATTGGCCTGCTCGGCGAGCCGGCCAGCCCGCGCGAGCTGGCAGGAATTGCGCTGATCGGGGCGGCGATGTTCGTGCTCGTCTTCGGCCGCCACATCTCGCGCGCGGGACTCGGCTGGGCGCTGGTCACCGGCGTGACCATCTCTGCCTACACCGTTATCGACGCGCACGGCGTTCGCGCCGCTCCGACTCCGCTCGGCTATATCGTCTGGATGTTCGTGCTGATGGGCGCGGCGACCGTCACCATGTTCGCGCTGCTGTCGCGCGGGGCGATTTTCGCAGCGAGGGCGCAGCAGTGGCGGCCGGGCGTAGCGGCGGGCGCGCTGTCGATCCTGACCTATGGCTTGGCGCTCTGGGCCCTCGCGCTCGGGCCGACGGCACCGCTCGCAGCGCTGCGCGAGACGGGCATGGTGACCGCGCTGGTCATCGCGACGCTGTTCCTCGGCGAGCGCGTCACGCCGGGGCGAATCATGGCCGTGTTCGGCATCCTTGGCGGCGCTGCGTTGATCCTCACGCGGTGAAAAGCAGAAGGGCCGGACGTTTCCGCCCGGCCCTTCCTTGATTCGCTGGTCGAACCGCTCAGCTCGCCGGCTGGAGGTTCACCGCCGCGTACTTGCCGCGACGATCGACCTCGAGCTCGAACTCGAGCCGGTCGCCTTCGTTGAGCGTCGGCATGCCGGCACGCTCGACGGCGCTGATGTGCACGAAGGCATCAGGCTGGCCGTCGTCGCGCTGGATGAAGCCGAAGCCTTTCATGGCGTTGAAGAACTTGACCGTTCCGGTCGCCTTCTCGCCGGTCAGCTGGCGCTGCGGGCCACCGGCGCCGCGCGGGCCACCCGGGCCTGCGTCGCGATCGCGCGGCGGACCGCGGTCCTCGACGGGCATCGGCTCGCCTTCGATCTTGAGCTCGGTCGCCGAGATGCGGCCGCCGCGATCGACGAGAGTGAAGCCCAGCGGCTGGCCCTCGGCCAGGCCGGTGAGGCCCGCCTGCTCGACCGCCGAGATGTGCACGAACACATCCTCGCCGCCATCGTCGCGCACGACAAAGCCGAAGCCCTTCTGCGCGTTGAAGAATTTGACGACGCCAGTACCTTCGCCAACGACCTGGGGAGGCATGCCGCGGCCGCCGCCGAAGCCGCCGCCACCACCGCCGCCGAAGCCGCCACCACCGCCGCCGCCGCGATAGCCACCGCCACCGCCGCCGCCGCCGAAGCGGTCACCGCCGCCGAAACCACCACGGCCGCCGCCGCCACCGAAGCCACCACGGTCTTCGAAGCCGCCGCCGCCGCCGTAGAAATTATCGTCGCCGAAGCTGTCGCGCTTGTCTCTGCCGCGCCCGCCGCGCTCGCCGCGGCGCCCTCTATCGAAACTCATGCCCTGTTCGTCTTCCCGGCTCGCCCTACAACTAATCAAACCCAAGCGTCCGGACGAAAAACGCATGTGTTCGGGCACAAAAATAAGCGCCACGGAATCGGTCATAGCCCAAAATTGGACAGGGGGCGAACAAAATCCGACTTGAATTAGGCTGCGGGACGAAGCGCACTGAATCGGCGACGGACCGACCGCTCGGCACGATGGGTCGCGGATTCCTGCCAATTTCCTCCCCCCGGCGGATTGAGCCTGAGGGCCAACGGAGCTAGGCGGAGCGCATGACCGTCTATTTCCACGAAGAAGATCTGCCCGAAGACGTGTTCGCGCCGGGCGCGTCGATCGCCGTCGATACCGAGACCATGGGCCTGGTGACGATGCGTGACCGGCTGTGCGTGGTGCAGCTTTCCGACGGCTCGGGCGACGAGCATCTCGTCCGCTTCGGCCCGCGTTCGGCCTATGACGCGCCCAACCTGCGCGCGGTGCTCGCCGATCCCGAACGGCTCAAGCTCTATCACTATGCGCGATTCGATCTCGCGGCGATTCGCTTCTATCTCGGCGTCACCGCGGGGCCGGTGTATTGCACCAAGACGGCGTCGCGACTGGTGCGCACCTACACCGACCGCCACGGCCTCAAGGATCTGGTGCGCGAGCTGCTGGGGCAGGAAATCTCCAAGCAGCAGCAGTCGTCGGACTGGGGCGGGCCCGAGCTTTCCGATGCGCAGCGCGACTATGCCGCGTCCGACGTCCGCTTCCTCCACGCGATGAAGATGGAACTCGACCGGCGTCTCGAGCGTGAAGGGCGCATGCCGCTCGCCCAAGCCTGTTTCGACTTCCTGCCCTGGCGCGCCGAGCTCGACCTCGCAGGCTGGCCGGAGGTGGACATCTTTGCGCATATCTGAGCGAGCGATGCGCCAGCCGCGCGGCCATAGGGAGGGCAGGGGCCTTGTCTGAGGTTGCCGTGCGCCTGCTCTCGCAGCGCCGGTCCTGGGCGCACCCCGGCAGCAGCCACGATCGTCTCGTCCGGCTGTCGCTGATCCTGCTGCCGCTCGGCATTTTGGTGCTCGGCGCGTTCCTGATCGTCGCGCCCTTGATGATGGGCGGCGACGTGAGCTTCGTGCTCGACAAGAACAAGGTCGACATGGCCAGCGAGCGGCTGCGGATCGAGGCCGCCGAGTATCGCGGCGTCGATGCCAAGGGCCGGCCCTTCCGCCTCCACGCCGGATCGGCGGTGCAGCGCAGCTCGACCGAGCCGGTGGTCAAGCTCAACGACCTTTCGGCCGAGATCAAGCTGGAGGAGGGGCCCGCCACGCTCCGCGCCGATCGCGGCCACTACGACATGAACACCCAGAAGGTCGCAGTGGAGGGGCCGCTGCGTTTCCAGACCTCGGACGGCTATACACTCAACACGCACGACGCGGTGGTCGATCTGCGCACGCGCCAGCTGCAGAGCGGAGGCGCCGTGACCGGCAATACGCCGATGGGGACCTTCAGCGGCAACCGACTTTCCGCCGATCTTGAGCGCCGGACCGTGGCGCTCGACGGCAATGCGCGCTTGCGGATCGTGCCCGGGCGCGCAAATAGGCGATGATGATCCGCGGCCTTGCCTTGCTTCCGCTCGGGTTCCCGCTGGCGCTAGCCGCGTCGGTCCCCGCCCATGCGCAGACGCGCCATGACAGCTCTGCGCCGATCGACTTCGCCGCAGACCATATCGAGCTGCAGGACCGCGCGAATCGCGTGATCCTGACCGGCAACGTCAAGATCACCCAGGCCGAGATGACGCTCACCGCCGCGCGGATGACCGTTTCCTACACCGGTCAGATCACCGACGGCTCGCCCCAGGTCTCGCGCCTCGACGCGGCCGGCGGCGTCACGGTCACGCGCCCCGATCAGAGCGCGCGCTCGCAATATGCCGTCTATGACCTCAACCGGCGCGTGATCACCATGGTCGGTGGCGTCACGCTGCGCCAGGGCGCGAACACCGTCTCGGGCGGGCGGCTGTCGATCGACCTCGACACCGGCCGCGCGACGATCGACGGATCGGGAGTCGGCGGCACCGCCGCGCCGGGCGTCCAGAACCAGGGCGGACGCGTCACCGGCCGCTTCTCTGTCCCGCGGCGGGAAGGTCAGTAAGCAGCCGATTTCCACGGACTGCCGCACGCCCCCTTCCCTCGCGGACCATTCTCATGCAGGAATCCTGCCAAACGGTCCGCTCCACCGGGCTCGTCCAAGCCAAGTCATGCAGGATCCTGCCATGAACGACGTCGCCACGCTCGAACACGCGCTTCCCGATCCGGCTCCGCTGCCGGAGCAGGGGCTTGCGGTGGTCTCGATCGCCAAATCCTATGACAAGCGCGTGGTGCTCACCGACGTGTCGGTCTCGGTCGGTCGCGGCGAAGTGGTGGGGCTGCTCGGCCCCAACGGCGCGGGCAAGACGACCTGCTTCTATTCGGTGATGGGGCTGGTGAAGCCCGATTCGGGCCGAATCATGCTCGACGGCGAGGACATCACCAAGCTGCCCATGTATCGCCGCGCGATCCTGGGGCTCGGCTATCTCCCGCAGGAAACGTCGATCTTCCGCGGCCTCACGGTCGAGAAGAACATCATGGCCGTGCTCGAGCTCTCCGAGCCCGATCGTAACGCGCGCCAGGCCCGGCTCGACAAGCTTCTCGACGAATTCGGCCTCACTCGTCTGCGCGCCGCGCCGTCGATGGCGCTCTCGGGCGGCGAGCGGCGCCGCGCCGAGATTGCCCGCGCGCTCGCGGCCGATCCCACGATCATCCTGCTCGACGAGCCCTTCGCCGGCATCGATCCGATCTCGATCTCCGACATCCGAGAGCTGATCAGCGACCTCAAGAACCGCGGCATCGGCGTGCTGATCACCGATCACAATGTCCGCGAGACGCTCGACATCGTGAACCGCGGCTACATCATCTACGACGGCCGCGTGCTCTTCGCCGGGTCGCCCGACGATCTCGTCCGCGACGAGAATGTCCGCCGCCTCTATCTCGGCGAGAGTTTCGAGCTCTAGCCCGATGAGTCTCGCGCCTCGCCTCGACCTGCGGCAGTCGCAATCGCTGGTGATGACGCCGCAGCTCCAGCAGGCGATCAAGCTGCTGGCGCTGTCCAACCTGGAAATCGAGACCTTCATCGCCGAGGAGCTGGAGAAGAACCCGCTGCTCGAGGCGCAGGGTGGCGAGGAATCGCCCGAGCTTGCCACGCCCGAACCCGAGCCGGACTTCGATGCCGTGCGCGACGGCCCCCCCGACGCGAGCGAGCTGCTCGAAGCCGGCGCCGCCGCGGGCGAGGCGGCGCTCGATGTCGATCTCACCGCCGAGACCTTCCACCACGACAGCCCCACCGACGCGATCGGGTCGCTCGACGGCGGGCTGGGGCTCAATGGCGGCAGCTCCGGCGGCGGCTCGGAGGACGGGCCCGACTTCGAGAATCTCGGCAGCTCGGACCTGAGCCTGACCGATCACCTGCTCGCCCAGGCCGGGGCGAGCGTGGCGGGATCGGACCTGTTCATCGCCCAGCATCTGATCGATCAGATCGACGAGTGCGGTTATCTCACCGTGCCGCTGCTCGACATCGCCAATCGCCTGGGCGTGCCGCTCGCGCGCGTCGAGGGCGTGCTCGGCATCATCCAGACCTTCGATCCCACCGGCGTCGGCGCGCGCAACCTCGCCGAATGCCTCGCGCTCCAGGCCAAGGAGGCGGACCGCTACGATCCCTGCATGGCGCGGCTGCTCGACAATCTCGATCTCGTCGCGCGTGGCGATCTCGCGCGCTTGAAGCGCATCTGCGACGTCGACGACGAGGATCTGGCGGACATGATCCGCGAGCTGCGCAACTATGATCCCAAGCCCGGCTGCCGCTACGGCGGCGAGCCGGTGCAGGCCGTGGTCCCCGACATCTTCGTTGCGCGCCGGGCGGGCGGCTGGGCGGTCGAGATCAACGCGGCGACGCTGCCGCGCCTGCTCGTCAACCGCGCCTATTATGCCGAGGTCTCGACCGCGAAGAGCGACAAGGCCAGCCGCGCCTGGCTGTCCGACTGCCTTGCCAGCGCCAACTGGCTGGTCAAGGCGCTCGACCAGCGCCAGCGCACCATCGTCAAGGTCGCGGGCGAGATCGTGAAGCAGCAGGAGGAATTCTTCCTGCGCGGAGTCGCGCACCTGCGCCCGCTGACGCTGCGCCAGGTCGCCGAGGAAATCGGCATGCACGAATCGACCGTCAGCCGAGTGACCTCGAACAAATATCTGAGCTGCGCGCGCGGGCTGTTCGAGCTCAAATATTTCTTCACCAGCGCGATCCAGTCGGCCGACGGGGGCGAGGCCGTCTCGGCCGAGGCGGTCAAGAGCGCGATCCGCAACCTGATCGCGGCCGAGGATCCCAAGGCGATCCTCTCCGACGATACGCTGGTCGAGATGCTGCGCGAAAAGGGGTTCGACATCGCGCGGCGCACCGTTGCCAAATATCGCGAGGCGATGGGAATCGGCAGCTCGGTCCAGCGCCGCCGGCAAAAGGCGCTCGAAGGCGTCGGCTGAGGCAAGCAACGATTCCGTAAGGACGAATCGGCTAAGGTCTGCTTTATGTCCGCCGAGTTTTCCATCGACGTGGAGCCCGAGCGCGATCTCGTCCGGATCGCGATGAGTGGCTTCTTCACGCCCGCCGACATCGCCGATTTCCTCGAGGAACGGCGGAAGGCGCATCTCCGGCTGCACTGCGCGCGCAACCAGCATCTCACGATCAATGACCTGCGCGGCATGAAGATCCAGCCGCAGGACAGCGTCGCCGAGTTCCAGCGGATGCTCGGCGCACCCGAATATCGCTCGCGCCGCCTCGCCTTCGTGATCGGCCCCACGCTCGCGCGCAGCCAACTCTCGCGCGCGCTGTCGGGCCGCGACGCGCGCTGCTTCCAGACCGTGGTCGAAGCCGAAGCCTGGCTCTTCTCGGCCACTCCCTCCGGCGAGATCCGCGCCGCCTGAACGGCACGCCCTGCGGTTAGGCTGCGGCGGGGCTCAGCCGCACTGGGCGCGGTGGAGCAGCTTCTGGTCGGCGAGCACCAGCGCGACCATCGCCTCGACCACAGGCACGCCGCGGATGCCCACGCAGGGGTCGTGCCGCCCCTTGGTTGCGATCTCGGTCGCCTCGCCCGCGCGGTTGATCGTCTCGACGGGGGTCAGGATCGAGCTGGTCGGCTTGAACGCAGTGCGCACGCGCACCGGCTGGCCGGTCGAGATGCCCCCGGCGATCCCGCCGGCATGGTTGGCCAGGAAATGCGGACCATCGGCGCCGGGGCGCATCGCATCGGCATTCTGCTCGCCGGTCAGCGCCGCCGCGGCGAACCCATCGCCGATCTCGACGCCCTTCACGGCGTTGATCGACATGCACGCCGCCGCCAGCTCGCTGTCGAGCTTGGCATAGAGCGGGGCGCCCCAGCCGGCGGGCACGCCCGTCGCTTCGCACGCCACTACTGCGCCGATCGACGACCCCGCCTTGCGGGCGCCATCGACCAGCGCTTCCCAGCGCGCCGCCGCCGCAGCGTCGGGACAGAAGAAGGCGTTGTTGTCGATCTCGGCGTCGTCGAAATTGCCATAGTCGATCGCGTCGCCGCCTATCGCCTCTACCCAGGCGCGGATGCGCACCCCGGGGATCGCCAGCCGCGCCACGGCGCCCGCCGCGACGCGTGCCGCGGTCTCGCGCGCCGAGCTCCGCCCGCCGCCGCGATAGTCGCGGAAGCCGTATTTGGCGTCATAGGCATAGTCGGCGTGACCGGGGCGATAGGCCTGGGCGACCTCCGAATAGTCCTTCGAGCGCTGGTCGACATTCTCGATCATCAGGGTGATCGGCGTGCCGGTCGTGCGGCCCTCGAAAACTCCCGACAGGATACGCACCTGGTCGGGCTCGCGGCGCTGCGTGGTGAAGCGCGACTGGCCCGGGCGGCGCTTGTCGAGGAAGGGCTGGATGTCGGCTTCGCTAAGCGCCAGCCCCGGCGGGCAGCCGTCGACCACGGCGCCCAGCGCCGGCCCGTGGCTCTCGCCCCAGGTAGTGAAGCGGAATACGCGCCCGAAGCTGTTGTAGCTCAATCCTGTCCGCCCAGTTCTGCGAACGCAGCCGCGTGCGTCGCCGCTCCGCGCTCGCCGCACGGCATGGCGCCGCCCTGCAGCGGCAGCGCCATCAGATAGTCGCCTGCATAGGGCGAGGCAAATCCCTGCGCCCAGTCGGCCGAGAAGCCGAAGCGCTCGTAATAATCAGGCTCGCCAAGCACGAAGGCGAGCATCGCCCCCGCGTCGCGAAGCTGCGCCAGCCCCGCCTGGACCAGCGCCTCGCCCACGCCCTGGCGGCGATAGTCGGCCTCGACCGCAAGCGGCGCCAGCGCCACTGCCGCGATGACCCTGCCGCCCACGTCCACCGCCATCCGGCTGAACACCACTACGCCCGCCAGCGCGCCGCTCTCCTCGTCATCTGCGACGAGAGTCAGCACCATGTCGCCGGCGATGCACAGCCGCTGGACGAGCAGCGCCTCGTCGGCGCGCGGAAAGGCGCGTCGCAGCAGCGCGTCGATCGCGGCGACATCCCCGCCGGTCGCGGGGCGGATGGCGATGCTCATGCCGAAAGCCCTCTCCCCTCCGGGGAGAGGGTTGGGAGAGGGGAGTCGCGCGTTCGGCGCGATCGAAAGGAGCCGCCCCGGCAGCCCCTCTCCCCGACCCTCTCCCCGGAGGGGAGAGGGAGATTTTTAGACCAGCGCGATGTCGGGCGCGTCCTCGGCCTTCATGCCGATGACGTTGTAGCCGGCGTCGACATGGTGCGTCTCGCCGGTCACGCCCGAGGCGAGGTCGGACAGCAGGTAGAGTCCCGCGCCGCCGACATCCTCGATCGTGACGTTGCGCTTGAGCGGGCTGTTGAGCTCGTTCCACTTGAGGATCAGGCGGAAGTCGCCGATGCCCGATGCGGCGAGCGTCTTGATCGGCCCGGCCGAGATCGCATTGACGCGGATATTGTCGCGGCCGAGGTCGACCGCGAGATACTGGACGCTGGTCTCGAGCGCGGCCTTGGCGACGCCCATCACGTTATAGTGCGGGATCACCTTCTCGGCGCCGTAATAGCTGAGCGTCAGCAGGCTGCCGCCGTTGGGCATCATCGCCGCCGCTCGCTTGCACACCGCCACGAACGAATAGACGCTGATGTTCATCGTCATCAGGAAATTGTCGAGGCTGGTGTCGACATAGCCGCCGCGCAGCTCGTTCTTGTCGGAGAAGCCGATCGCATGGACGACGAAGTCGATCGTCGGCCAGCGCGCGGCGAGCGTGTCGAACGCCGTGTCGAGCGCCACCATGTCGGAGACGTCGCAGTCGATCAGGAAGTCGCTGCCCAGCTGCTCGGCGAGCGGCCGCACGCGCTTCTCCAGCGCCTCACCCTGATAGCTGAACGCAAGCTCGGCGCCCTGCTCGCGCAGCTTCTGCGCAATGCCCCAGGCGAGCGAACGATCGTTGGCGAGGCCCATGATCAGCCCGCGCTTGCCCTGCATCAATCCCGTCACGATGCCACTTCCTCCTCTTCGGGCGCCTCCTCTAGACCGTCCGAGGGGGTTTCCGCCAGTGCGGCGTTGAGCTCGGCGCCCGCGACCATGCCGAGGCCGATGAACTGGAAGAAAATCAAGGCGATCATCACGCCGGCAAGGCTGCCATAGGTCAGGTCGTAGCTGCCGAGCCGGCCCAGCGCCACCGGAAGCAGCGCCGTAGTGCCCATCCACCACAAGGTGGTGAAGGCCGCACCGGGCCATTTGGGGCAGCGCGAATTGCGGTAGCGGCGCGGAGTCAGCGAATAGAAGAGGATGTAGAGCGCGGCGAACAGCGCCAGCGCCGGCGCAAACCGGCTCAGCGAGACGATCGTGCGCGCCTGCGACGCCCAGGGCAGCAGGCGATAGATGAACTGTTCCGCCGCGGTCAGCACCACCTGGAAGCTGAACGCCGCCATCGCCAGGATCACTGCCCCGATGATCATCCCGATCGCGCCCAGCCGATAGCGCCAGAACGGCGTGCTCGACTGGACTCCGTACGCCTTCCTGAGGATGCCGCGCAGCGTCTCGATGAACCCCGCGGTGGTCCAAAGGCCCACGAGCCCGCCCAGCCACAGCAGGTTGCCCGTGCGCGCCTGGAGCACGTCCGACACCGGCTTGCGCAGCACGTTCGCCACATCGGGCGGCACGGTGTGCAGAAATGCCTCGAGCGTATGGATCGCCTCGGCGTTGCGCCCCACCAGCTGGGCGATCGCCGCGGCGACGATGAAGAAGGGAAAGAGCGTGACCAGCGACAGGTAGGCAAGGTTGCCCGCGTAGGTGAACCCTTCGTTGAAGGTCCGTATGATCACCTTGCCGGCCACAGCGAAGAATCGGTCGGAGACCCCCAGCCGGTTCAATGCGGCGCGGATGCGGCTCCAAAGGCCCGGCCGCGCCTGCTCGCCGGCGGAAGTTTCCCCTGTATTCACGCCATCATGTCCCTCGGACTTCAGACGCCCATCCGGCCGCGTGGGTTCCCCTTGTTCTGCCAGCCCTGGGCGAACTCGATCAGCGCGTCGTCGTCCACCGGCAGGTCGACCATCAGCGTGACCAGCAGGTCACCGCGCCCGCCGCCCTTCTTGTGGAAGCCGCGCCCCTTGAGCCGCAGCACCTTGCCCGAGGTCGAGCCCTTGGGGACGGTGAGCATCACTGCGCCGTCGGGCGTGGGCACGCGCACCTGCGCGCCGAGCACGGCCTCGGACAGAGTCACCGGCAAGTCGAGCCGGATGTCGTCGCCGTCGCGCGTGTAGAAGCGATGCGGCTGGACTTCGATCGTGACGATCGCGTCGCCGAAGCCGCCGGGCCCCTCCTCGCCCTTCCCCGAGAGGCGCATCTGCGTGCCGGTCTCGACGCCTGCGGGCAGCTTGAGGTCGATCGTCTTGCCGTCGCGCAGCGTGATCCGCTGGGGTGCGAGCCGCGCGGCGTCCTCGAACGACACCGCCAGCCGATAGGCGACGTTGGCGCCCTTGGCCGCGGGCCGGCGCCCGAAGCCGCCGAAGCCGCCGCTGAAACCGCCGCCCTGGCCGGCGCCGCGCCGCCCCGCGCCGCCGCCGAACAGCCCCTCGAAGATGTCGCCCAGGTCGCCGGCCTCGCCGCCGAAATCGAACTGCGCGCCACCGGGACGGAATCCGCCGCCCTGTCCGCCCGCGCCCGTGCCGAAGCCGAAGGGCGAGGTCGGGTTGCCGTCGCCGTCGATCTCGCCGCGGTCGAAGCGCGCGCGCTTGTCCTTGTCGGTCAGCAGGTCATAGGCCTGGGTCACCTGGCTGAAGCGCTCGGAGGCCTTGGGGTTGTCCTTGTTCCGGTCGGGGTGCAGCTCCTTGGCGAGCTTGCGATAGGCTTTCTTGATGTCAGCCTCGCTCGCCGTGCGCGCCACGCCCAGAGTTGCATATGGATCGGCCATTTCGTCCCCTATTCTTTGGCCAAGTATTTCGGCGCGGGATGCGTTTCGCGCAAGTGGGCCCGGGCGTCAGCTCGAACCCTCGTCGAGCGGCTCGACATCGACCGATACGTCGAGCTTCTGCGCACCATAGCCCAGCATGATCCCGTCGATCGGCGCGACATCGGCGTAATCGCGCCCGATCGCCACCACGACATGGTCGCCTGCCATCCAGATGCCGTTGGTCGGATCGACCCCCACCCAGCCGAGCGCGGGCCCCGCCCAGACCAGCACCCAGGCATGCGTCGCGTCCGCGCCCGCGAGCCGCGGCTGGCCGGGCGGCGGCAGGGTGCGGATGTACCCGGAGACATAGGCCGCCGGCAGCCCCGCCGCGCGCAGGCCCGAGATCATGATCTGGGCGAAGTCCTGGCACACGCCCCCGCGCTTGGCGAAGGCCTGGTGCGGCGGGGTATCGACCAGCGTCGCCGAAGGATCGAAGGCGAACTCGCGCTGGATGCGCGTGGCGAGCGCGATCGCCGCCTCGAGCACGCCCCGATCCTGCGCCAGCTCGGCCGCGCACCACTCGGCGATGTCCCGCTCAAGCGGGATTCGCGGGGAGGGGAAGAGATAGGCCGCCGGGCTCGCCGGTCCCGCGTCGCGAACCTCGCGCGCCAGCCGCGCCACTTCGCCGATGCTCGGATCGGTCGGCGAGGGCGCGGGCACCGGCCGGTCGACGCGTACGCGCGCGCTGCTCTCGATCACCAGCACGCGCGCCGGCTCCTCGATCACCATGCGGACGACGTTCGCCAGCCCCGCCTCGGCACGCACCGGATGGGTGCGCGCGCGCGGCTGGATGGTGAGCGCATAATCCTCGAGCACTTGCCCCGACCAGAGTATCGGCTGCAGCCGCAGGTTGTTGCGCGCAAAGGCAGCGGGCTCGGCATATTCGAACCGCGTCACGTGCCGGATGCGGTAGAGCATCAGGCCAGCACGAGCCCAGCGGCGCGCAGCGGCTCCGCGCCGTGGAGGAAATAGCGCCGCGCGACGGCATCGGAGAGGCGCCCTAGCCGGCCCTCGATCCCTGCCAGCATCGAATCATGGATGCGATCGGCGCGCGTCGTGGCGAGCTGCGCGGCGAGCTCGCGCGCCTGTTCCTGTTGCGGTTCGGCGAGTCCGTCGTCGGAGAGCACCGGCAGCCGCGACAGATGCTCGTGGATCGCCATCGCCTGGAAGGCGACCGCGCGCGGGTTGCTCGGGTCGAGCACCACCAGGTCGATCACCGGCAGCCGCGCGATCCCCGTCAGGTAGCGCTGGCGATAGCTGATCTGGCTGTCCATCAGGTCGAGCAGAGTCGACAGGTCATCGCTGGTCCCCTCGGGCCCGCCGAAGGCGCGGACGAAGCGGATCGTCGACATCGCCCGCTCGACGCGCCGCCCCATGTCGTGGAAGCGCCACGCGTCGGTCCGTGCCATATGCTCGGCGGCCTGGCCCGCCAGCGCCGAATAGCGCCGCTGCAGCGTCCCCGCGCGCTCGAGCAGCACGCCGCGGTCGGGGAAGGGGGCGTCGAGCAGCCGGATCATGTCGGCCGAGAGCCGCTCGCGCGAGACTTCGCCGATCAGCTTGGCCTGGCGGTTGATCGCGCGGACGCTGTACCAGCCCTGCTCGGCTTCCAGCGCAGTGCGCGCGAGCTGGTTGAGGTCGGCACGCTTCAGTCCCTTGGGCTCGGGTGCTGCCTCGGCGTGCACGATCAGCCGGGCGAGCCGCGCGACCGTGTCCTCGGCCAGCGCTGCGCCGGTGTCGGCGCCGATCGAATGGCCGAGCAGCACGCGGATCACTTCGAGCAGCGCCTCGCCGCGCTCGAGATAGCGGCCGAGCCAGAAGAGATTGTCGGCGACGCGGCTGGGAAGCGTGCCCGGATTGCGCCGCAGCTGCACCGAATCGGCCGCGGGCAGCAGCGAGACCGGGGCGACGGGCTCGGCGCCGTGGACGATCACATCGGCCGACCAGCTGCCTTCGCCCATCACCGCGGCCGCCGTCTCCGGGTGGCCGGCGATTCGCGCGAAGCCGCCCGGCAGCACCGTCCATTGCCCGTCGCCGCCGCGCGCGGCGAAGACGCGCACCGTGAAGGGGCGCGGTACCAGCGCACCGTCGGTCACCATCGGCATGGTCGAGAGCCGCACCATTTCCTGGCCGACGTAGTCCTGCGGGCGGCGCGCCATGTCGTCGAGCAGCGCGGCGCGCGCAGCGGCATCGAGCGTGTGTCCCGCCACGGGTCCTTCGCCGGGCAGTCCCAGCGGTTGCGGCCCGAAGGCGGGGCCGATCAGCAGCGAATCGAGATTGGCCTCGACATGCGCGCGCTCGGCATCCTGACCGCACCACCACGTCGCGACGTTGGGCAGCGCGAGCGCCGCGCCGGTCAGCACTTCGGCGAGCCGCGGCAGGAAGGCGGCAAAGGCAGGCGATTCGAGCAGCCCGGCGCCCGGCGCATTGGCGACGACGACATTGCCCGCCGCCATCGCGTCGATCAGCCCCGGCACGCCGATCGTCGAATGCGAATCGAGCGCGAGCGGATCGAGCAGCCGCGGGTCGATCCGCCGCCACAGCGCGTCGACACGCTTCAGCCCGGCGATGGTGCGGACGTAGAGCTGGTCGTCGAGCACCGCCAGGTCCGCGCCTTCGACCAGCAGGAAGCCCAGATAGCGCGCGAGATGCGCCTGCTCGGCATAGCTGGCGTTGAGCCGGCCGGGAGTGAGAAGCGCCACGCGCGGCTCGTCGCGGCGGCACAGCGCCGCCAGCCCGTCGCGAAAAGTCGCGAAGAAGGGGGCGTGCCGCTCGATGTTGAGCCGCGTCTGCAGCCCGCCCAGCGTGCGCGCCATCGCCAGCCGGTTCTCCAGCGCATAGCCCGCGCCGGCGGGCGCGCGCAGATGGTCGGCGAGCACGCGCCACGCGCCGTCGGGTCCGCGGCACAGCTCCATCGCGACGAACGCCAGATGGCTGCCCCCCGGCGGAGCGAGGTGCGCGAGCGGGCGCAGGAAATAGGGGCTGCCTGTGACCAGCGCCGCGGGGACGTGCCCGTCCGCCACCAGCTGCGCCTCGCCATAAAGGTCGCGCAGCACCGTCTCCAGCAGCTCGGCGCGCTGGGCGACGCCGGCAGCGATGGTTTCCCATTCGGTCTTGTCGATCAGCAGCGGCACCGGCGAGAGCGGCCACCGGCGTTCCTCGCCTTCGCCTGCGATGCGGAAGCCCGTGCCGATGTCCTCGGCGTGGCGCTGCGCCCGTTCGCGCGCGGCGCCCAGGCTGTCGCCCGAAAGCGCCGCCAGTTCCTCGAACAGCGACGACCAGCCCGGATCGCCGGCCTCCCGCCCGACGAGCACGTCGCCCGCTGGCGCGTGGGCGCGATAATCGGCGATCCATCGGTCGGCGATGATGCTGGTGTCGAACAGCGATGTCGCGGCGCGGCTGGCCAAGGCGCTCCTCCATCGAGCTCCCGCGTGATGGGCGAAAGCCTGCTGCCTTGCAACAAGGGAACGAATCACGATGCACGGCTTCGGAGAGGAAAAGCGTGCCAGGCCATTCCCCAACGAGGCCGGGGCCCAGTTTCGAGGGCGAGTGAGAGGGTTTCCCGCCCCAACCAAGCGGCTCGACACCGGGGCCAGGCCTTCGCCGGGGAACGGCCCGGATCAGAAGTGTCGATCCGTCCTAGAGATCCGGCAGCACTTGGTCGCCCTCGCCCCAGCCCTGGAGCGCGCGGCTGGCGGCGCGTTCGAGCAGGATCTCCGCATCGCGGATGGTGAAGCGCTTGGCGGTGTCGAGATCGCGCAGCTCGGTCCAGCTCACCGGCGCCGCCACCGGCGCGCCTTCGCGGGCCCGCGCGACATAGGGCAGGACCGCGGTCGCGCCGCGCTGGTTGCGCAGATAGTCGATGAAGATCTTGCCCTTGCGGTTGGCCTTTTTGAGGTTGGCAGTGAAGCGCTCGGGCTCGGCCGCCGAAAGCGCGCGGGCGAAGCGTTCGGCGAAGCTGCGTACCGCCGGCCAGTCGGCGCACGGCACCAACGGCACCACCACATGCACGCCCTTGCCGCCCGACAGCATCGGCCAGCTCGTCAGGCCGATGTCGGCAAGGTGGGTCTTCAGGTCCTGCGCCGCCTTCTTGACCATCTCGAAATCGAGCCCCTCGTCGGGGTCGAGATCGAATACCAGCCGGTCGGGCTTCTCGATGTCGGCGACCGGCGCGCCCCAGCCGTGGAATTCGATCGTCCCCATCTGCACGCAGGCCATCATCCCTTCGAGGTCCGCGACGTACAGGTAGGGCTGCACCGACCCGTCCTTCTCGCGCACGTCGACATGGTGGACATGCTCGCCGAAGCTCCCCGCATCGTGCTTCTGGAAGAAGCAATGCTTGGCGCGCCCCTGCGGGCAGCGCACCAGGCTGATCGGCCGGTTGGCAAGCCAGCGCAGCAGGATCGGCGAGACCGCGGCGTAATAATCGGCGAGCTCGCCCTTGGTGAGCCCCGCCTCGGGGTAGATCACGCGGCCGCGGCTGCTTATCTTGGTCTTGTAGACCGGCGCCGCGGCCGCCTCGGGCACGTGTACCGGCTCCTCGGCGACCACTTCCTCGGCCTTCTTGTCCTCGCGCAGCCCCAGGAAGCTCGCGTGGCGCACCACCTTGTCGGCAGTGAACTCGGCGAAGGCGATCTCGGCGACAAGCTCGGGCTTGAGCCAGCGGGCGCCGCGCGCCTCGGCCCGCGGCACCTTCACCGGCGGCTCCTTCGCCGCGATCCGGTCGAAGCGCTCGCGCAGCGCGTGGAGCGTGGTCATGTTGAACCCGGTCCCCACCTTGCCGGCATAGACCAGCCCTTCGGGACCGTTGAGGCCGAGCAGCAGCGAGCGGAAGCCGCGACCCTTCGCCTCGCTCGGGGTCCAGCCGATGATCACGAATTCCTGGCGACGGATGCACTTCGTCTTGAGCCACGCCTTGGTCCGCGCCCCTCGATAGGGCGCGTCGACGCGCTTCGAGACCACGCCTTCATAGCCCTCGCGGCACATCGCCTCGAACAGCTCTTCGCCGTTGCCGAGGACATGTTCGGAGAACTGGATGCGCTCGCCGCCGCCTTGGACGAGCGGGCGCAGCCGCTCCTTGCGGGCGAGCTGGGGAAGGGCGGCAAGGTCCTCGCCCTCGGCCTCGAGCAAGTCGAAGGCGAACAGCGTCAGTCCCTTGCCCCCCGCGCCGATCGCCTCCTGCAGCGTCGAGAAATCGGGCTTGCCGTCCTTGAACGCGACGATCTCGCCGTCGATCAGCGCGCCCGGCGCGAGCCCTTCGGCTGCCTTGGCGATGCCGGGGAATTTGTCGGTCCAGTCGAGTCCCGAGCGCGTGTAGATGCGTGCCGGATTGCCGGTCGCCACCAGCGCGCGATACCCGTCGTACTTGACTTCGTGGAGCCACTGGTTGCCCGCCGGCACGCTGTCCACCAGCGTGGCGAGCTGTGGTTCGCGGAAGGCGAGGGGCTTGCCCGCGGGGGCGCGCTTGGCGGCCTTCGGGCGCGCCGGTTTCGCTGCGGCCGGGCGCTTCCCGGCGCGCTTGCCCTCGGCGATCTCCTGCATCGTCCGGCCGGTGACGACGCTGGTCAGCCCGGTCTCGACGAGCAGGTCGGTCGCCCCGGCATATTGGTCGTCGATCTTGCGGAGCAGCCAGTTCTCGGTGCGCTCCTTGCCGCGCGGCTTGAGCCGGATCAGCAGCCATTCGCCCTTCATCCGCTCGCCTTCGAGCCTGAAGTGGAGGTGGCCCTTCTCCAGATCCTTCGCGCTCTTGCCCTCCACTGGCTCCCAGCGGCCGCTGTCCCACAGCATCACCGTGCCGCCGCCATATTCCCCCTTGGGGATCGTCCCCTCGAAGTCGGCATAGGAGAGCGGATGGTCCTCGGTGCGCACCGCGAGCCGTTTCTCGTCTGGGTCCAGGCTCGGTCCGCGCGTCACTGCCCAGCTCTTGAGCACGCCGTCGATCTCCAGCCGGAAATCCCAGTGGAGCCGCGTCGCATCGTGCTTCTGGACGATGAAGCGGTTGCCGCCGTTATCGGCGATCTTGCCCGCGGGCTCCGCGGTCTTGGTGAAGTCGCGCTTGGCGTTGTATTTGGCGAGGAGATCGGCGTCGGACATGCGCGTCATGCCCGCTTGCGCGCGGGCGCCTTCTTGGCCGCCGCGCTACGGCTACCCGACCGCGCCGCCGGCTTTTTGGCCGGAGTCTTCTTAACCTCGGCATCGTTCGCTGCCCCGGGCTTCTCGAGCGACTTCTTCAGCGCCGCCATCAGATCGACCACGTTCGAGCCGCGCGACGGCGCCTCCTCGCCTTCGTCCTCGATGATCTTGCGGCCCTTGGCCTTCTTCTTGCGCTCGATCAGGTCCTTGAGCGCATCGACATAGCGGTCGTGGAATTCCTTGGGATCGAAGCTCCCGGTCTTCTTCTCGATCAGCGTCTCGGCGAGATCGAGCAGCTCCGGGTCAGGCGCGCTGTCCGGGATGTCGCGGAAATAGCCCTGCGCCTTGTTGACTTCGTCGGCGTAGCGCAGCGTCTCCAGCACCATCCCGCGCCCGCAGGGCTTCAGGCTCACGATATATTCGCGGCCCCTCAGCGCCAGCTGGCCGAGCCCCACCTTCTTGGTCCGCTTCAGCGCCTCGCGCAGTACGATGAACGCCTCCTCGGCCAGGTCGTCGGCGGGCACCACGAAATAGGGCTTTTCGTAATAGAGCACGTCGATCTCGCTCGAATCGACGAACTGGGTGAGCTCCAGCGTCTTCTTCGATTCGAGCTTCACGGCGTCGATCTCGTCCTGCTCGAGAAGGACGTACTCGCCCTTCTCATATTCATAGCCCTTGACGATCTCGTCGACGTCTACCGGTCCGACCCCGGGCGCGACCTTCTCGTACTTGATCCGCTTGCCGCTCGGCTCGTGGATCTGGTGGAAGCTGATCTGCGCGCCCGATTTGGTCGCCGAGTAGATCTCGACGGGAATCGACACCAACGCCAGCCTGATCTGTCCCTGCCAATAGGCCCGCGCGGCCATGGCGATGCTCCTCGTTGCGAAGCCGATTCAATCCGCGAGGCCGGAGTCCGTTCCGCTTGCGCCGAGGATCGTCTAAGGCGCGCGCATGACGACCGATCCCTTCCAGCTCTTCGCCCAATGGTTCGCCGAGGCGCAGGCGAGCGAGCCCAACGATCCCAATGCGATGGCGCTGGCGACGGTTGATGCGGGCGGCCAGCCTTCGGTGCGCATGGTGCTGCTCAAGGGGCATGGCCCGGACGGCTTCGTCTTCTACACCAACCGCGAGAGTCGCAAGGCACAGGACCTGCTCGCCAGCCCGCGCGGGGCTTTGCTCTTCCACTGGAAGTCGCTCCGCCGCCAGATCCGCATCGAGGGTCCCGTCGCGCAGGTGAGCGACGCCGAGTCCGACACCTATTTCGCCAGCCGCGGGCGTGATTCCCAGCTCGGCGCCTGGGCCTCGGACCAGTCGCGGCCGCTCGACCTGCGCGCCACTTTCGAGACGCGCTACGAGCAGGCCCGCCAGCGCTACGAGGGGCAGGAGGTTCCCCGTCCGCCGCACTGGGGCGGCTATCGCGTCGCGCCCGAACGGATCGAGTTCTGGCAGGACCGCGCGCATCGCCTCCACGAGCGCCGGCTGTTCCTGCACACGCCCGATGGGTGGAGCGAAGGGCTGCTCTACCCATGAACGGCACCGAAGGTCTTGCCCGCCGCGCGGCGCTGGCCAGCGTCTGCTGCGCGCTGCTGCTCGGCGCGCTCAAGGCCTATGCCGCGTGGAGAACCGGGTCCGTAGCGATGCTCGCGAGCCTCGCCGACAGCCTGCTCGACCTCGTCGCCTCGCTGGTGACGCTGGGCGGGGTGCATTGGGCGATGCAGCCCGCCGACGACGACCACCGTTTCGGCCATGGCAAGGCGGAAGCGCTTGCCGCGCTGTTCCAGGTCGGGCTGATCGCCGTTTCGGCCTTTGCGATTCTGCTGCGGGCGTTCGAGCGGCTGGTCGATCATCAGCCCGGCGCCGCCCCCGAATATGGCATCGCCGTCTCGCTTATCGCGATCGTGGTGACGCTGGCACTCACCAGCTATCAGCGTTCGGTCGTGCGGCGTACCGGTTCTATCGCGATCAGCACCGATCATATCCATTATACGTCGGACCTGCTGCTTAACGCCGCGGTGATCCTGGCGCTGATCCTCGAAGGCTATGTCGGGGTGCGCGGCGCCGACGCGTTGTTCGGCCTCGGCATCGCCGCCTGGCTGTTGTTCGGCGCGTGGCGCGCCTCGATCGCCGCGATCGATCAGCTGATGGACAAGGAATGGCCCGAGGAGAAGCGCCGCCGCTTCGTCGAGGTCGCCGCTTGCCATCCCGAGCTGATCGGTCTCCACGATCTGCGTACGCGCACCAGCGGCCATCGCGATTTCGCGCAGTTCCACATCTGGATGGACCCGCAGATGACCGTCGCCGCGGCGCATGACGTGGTCGATCGGCTCGAGCATGCGCTCGGCGCCGAATTCCCCGGCACCGAATTCCTGATCCATGTCGACCCCGAGGGACAGGTCGACCAGCCCGGAAACGCGCTCGCCGAGACCGATCTTCTCAAGGAGAATCGCGCATGAAGCTGCCCTTCGCCCAGATCGACGCCTTCGCCGACCGGCCCTTCACCGGCAATCCGGCTGCGGTGATGCCGCTGGAGGAATGGCTCGACGACGCCGTGCTCCAAGCGATCGCGGCCGAGAACAACCTCGCCGAGACGGCCTTCATCATCGAGGACGAGAGCGACGAAGCCGATTACGAGCTACGCTGGTTCACGCCCGCGGTCGAAGTCGCGCTGTGCGGCCATGCGACGCTGGCAAGCGGGCACCATGTCCTGGCGCAGGACCCGTCGCGCGACCTCGTCCGCTTCCGCACGCGCAAGGCCGGCGTGCTCGAAGTCGCGCGCCACGGCGACGGCTATCTGATGGCGCTCCCCGGCTATGCGCCCGAGCCGAAGCCCATGCCGAAGGTGCTCGCCGGGCTCGGGCTGGGGCGCGCGGTCGAGACGCTCTGGCACCCGAACGGCTATGGGCTGGTCGTGCTCGAAAGCGCCGAGCAGGTGCTCGCGCTCGAACCCGATTTCCGCGCGCTCGCCGCAGTCGGCGACGTGCTCAACATCGTGACTGCGCCGGGCAAGGATACCGATGTGATGAGCCGCGTCTTCGCCCCCGCCGCAGGTATCGACGAGGATCCGGTCACGGGTTCGGCGCATTCGGTGCTCACGCCCTATTGGGCCGGCCGCCTCGGCCGGGCCTGCTTCACTGCGCACCAGTCGAGCCGCCGCGGCGGCTATGTCGACTGTGAGCTTGACGGCGGGCGCGTCATCCTGGGCGGCAAGTGCGTGACGGTGATCGAAGGCGAGTTCTCGATCTAGGCTTCCGCCAGCTCCGCTCGCTCGGTCTCGGCGATCCAGCCGCCGCCGAGCACGCGGTCGCCGGCGTACAGCACTGCCGCCTGCCCCGGCGCGACGCCGTACTCCGGCGTCTCGAACACCACGCGGTCGTCCTCGAGCCGCGCGGGCACCGGCTTGGCGAGCGAGCGGACCTTGGCGGTCATCGGGCCCGTATAGTCGCCGCCGAGCCAGTTGATTCCCTCGATCCGCGCGGCGCGTACCGCCAGCGCGCGCTTGGGACCCACGATCACGCGGCGCGTCTCGGGCTCCAGCCGCAGCACATAATAGGGCTCCGCCGCCCCGCCGATCTCCAACCCCCGGCGCTGGCCGACGGTGAAGTGGATCAGCCCCTTGTGTTCGCCGAGCTTGCGTCCGGCCTCGTCGACGATGTCGCCGCTCGTCTCGGCCTCCGGGCGCAGCTTCTTGACCAGGCTGGCATAGTCGCGGTCGGGGACGAAGCAGATGTCTTGGCTGTCGGGCTTGGCCGCCACGCCCAGCCCCAGCTCGGCCGCCAGCTCGCGCACCGCGGGCTTGGGCATGCCGCCCAGCGGGAAGCGCAGGAAATCGAGCTGGGCGGCGGTGGTCGCGAACAGGAAATAGCTCTGGTCGCGCGCCGGATCGAAGGCGCGGTGCAACTCGGGCCCGGCCGGCCCCATCACGCGGCGGACATAATGGCCGGTTGCCAGGCAGTCGGCGCCCAGGTCGCGTGCGAGCGCGAACAGGTCGGTGAACTTGGGGCCCATGTTGCACTTCACGCACGGAATCGGCGTGCGGCCGGCGAGATATTCGTCGGCGAAATCGTCGATCACCTGCTCGCGGAAGCTCGACGCATGGTCGAAGACATAGTGCGCGATCCCCAGTTTGTCGCACACCGCGCGCGCGTCGCGGATGTCGCGCCCCGCGCAGCACGAGCCCGCGCGGCCGACGGCCTCGCCATGATCGTAGAGCTGGAGCGTCACGCCGATCGTCTCGGTACCCGAATGCGCGGCGAGCGCGGCCACGACCGAGGAGTCGACACCGCCCGACATGGCGACGACGATCCGCCGCTTGGCGAGCGGCTCGTGGAGCTGGAAGTCTGCGGGAATCACGATGCTGCACATAGGGCGCGCGTGGCCGCGCTTCCAGCCTGCGCGCCGCAAGGATTCGAAAACCTCGGTTAAGCGTGCGTTTTTATGGCCTTTACCGGGCCTTCACTCCGTTTCGCTAATTCGGTCGGATCAAGCGAGTCGGGGGGTGGGTCGAGTGGATTTGAGTTTCGCCAGGCTGGATCGGGACACGGCGGTCACCGCCATGCCGACCGATCTGGCGGTGCTGCTGGTGGGCGTTGCCGCGCGACAGGCGGCGAGCCCCACGGCGTGCACCCAGGCGAGGCTCGACGTGCCGGCAGCGGAAGATCCACTGCTCGCGCCGGAGCACGGGGCGTTTCACGGCCCTGCCGCGGCGGCGATCACACGGCGGAAACAGGAATGAAGCGAATTTTTACCGTGGCACTTTAGCCGATGTTCAAGCGGCGACGGTAATTCGTTTCTACAGTGGAGTTGAGGGGCCCCGGCCCCGGTTTGAGGTTAGTCGATGATTGAAAACCAGAAGATCCGTCCCGCGAAGGTGATCGGTCCGCTCGGTGAGCCGCTGACGCTCGACACGCTGCCCCCGCGCGATACCACGCGCTGGGTGGTGCGTCGCAAGGCCGAAGTGGTGGCCGCGGTGAACGGCGGGCTGCTCTCGGTCGACGAGGTCTGCGAGCGCTACGGCCTGACGGTCGAGGAATTCGCCGGCTGGCAGCGCGCGATCGATCGGTCGGGCATGCCCGGGCTGCGCGTCACGCGGATCCAGCATTATCGTTCGCTGTACGAGCGCCAGCAGAAATACTGAGCCGACTCTCCCGTCGGGCTCGATGCGGCCCGCTCCCGTCAAGCCGGGGGCGGGCCGTTTTCATGTCCGGGCCACGGTCAAGCCCGCGGAAGGTTCCGTCACGGCACTGTAAAATTGGTACGGAACCAATACGAGCGGTTGCGGATTTTCCTTCCGTCGCCCGGCCCGCCGGGTGGAGAACATGGAGGGACTTGTCATGGGTCTTATCGTTTGGCTCGTCATCGGCGGCGTCGTCGGCTGGCTGGCGAGCATCGTGATGCGCACGGATGCCCAGCAGGGCATTTTCCTGAATATCATCGTCGGCATCGTCGGCGCCTTCATCGGCGGCCTGCTGTTCGGTGGTTCGATCAACGACAGCGGGGTGACGGTTACCACCTTCCTCGTGTCGCTGGTCGGTGCGATTGTCCTGCTGGCGATCGTGAACCTCGTCCGTCGCGGCGCCGTTCGCTAGAATAGGCCCGACGGCAAGCAAAAGGGGTCGCTCCCACCGGAGCGGCCCCTTTTTCGTTGCGCGTCTCATTTGAGCAGGAAGCGGACCGTCACCGAAATACCCAGCTCGCGCTCGCCCGCGACGATCTGCGTCGGCGCGGCATCCGCCGCCTGGGCACGGGCGAAAGCGATCGGGCGGGGCGGCGGCATCGTCGCGCCGCTTTCCGAGATCGACAGGATCCGCTCGACGCGCAGTCCCGCCGCCTGGGCATAGAGCGCCGCCCGGGCACGCGCGGTCGCGATCGCGTCCCGCCGTGCCTCATCGAGCGCCGCTTCGGGCTTGTCGATGCCGAGCTCGGGCCCCGCGATGTTGTTCGCGCCCTCGCGCACCAGCGCATCAAGGATCGCGCCGCTCTGCGCGATGTCGCGGAAGCGGATGCTGAGCTGGTTCGACGCCTGATAGCCGGTGATCACCGGGGGCTGGTTCTGCTCGTAGCGATATTGCGGGCTCAGCGAGACGCTCGCCGTCTGGATGTCGCGCTCGGCGACGCCGGCCTTGCGCACCGCGGCGAGCACGCGCGCCAGCCGCGCCGAATTGTCGCGCATCGCCTCGGCCGCCGTCGCCGCTTGCGTGACGACGCCGGCCTGGATCGTCGCCACGTCGGGCGTCCGGCGGCTCGTGCCTTCCGCGACGATCTCGAGCACCGCGCCGTCGAGCGGCGCGAGCATCGGCCGCGCGTCCTGGGCGAAGGCGTCACCTGCAGGAACCACGAGCGCCAGCGCCGCCGCGCCGGCGGAAAGAGTACGAATCATCCTTGCTCTCCCGAAACGAAGTCCCGCCGGCTTGGCGGGCGCGGGGCAAACGCTTGCTGAACGCGACGGTCGGCGCGCGTTCAGGTGCGCCGCGCGATCACCAGCCGGTAGAGCGCCAGCAACACCACCGCGCCCACGGTCGCGGCGGCATAGGCCTGCCATCCGCTGTCGTTGACGTTGATGCCCAGCAGCGGCGTCACATAATAAGCGAGCAGCGCGCCGGCGATGCCGAGCAGGATCGTCACGATGATGCCGCCGGGGTCCTTGCCCGGCATGATCAGCTTGCCCAGGGCACCGGCCACTAGGCCGATCAGAAGCCACCCAATGATACCCGTCGGCATAACTTCCCTCCTGTATTCGCCCTCCGCGCCGGAAGCCTCCCTCGACCCCGGTTCGATTGCAACCGTTTCTTGCCGCAAACGATCGATCTGCTTGCAGAAATGCTACGGAAACGGCATTGCAACGGCGGGCGCTAAACCGGCTTGCTGCCGGTGATTTATTCAGATAATACAGCTAGACCTTTCACACAACGGCCGTGCGGTCGGATCGGTGTCATGCATATGAATTACGAGGCAGGGATGTTCGGACGGCAGGAGCGGCTGGAGTTCACCGGCGAGGAGACCCCGCGGCGCAGCCGCCGCTGGCTGTGGATCGCCGCCGCGGCGCTGGTGGTGTTCGGCATCCTCGGCATCTTCATGATGCGCGGCGCCAAGCCGGCCGAGGCGCCCAAGGAGGCGGCCGCCAAGGGCGGGCCGGGCACGAACTCGCAGCTTCCCACCGTCACCGTGGCGGTGCCCGGTCGCCAGACCGTGCAGACGATCGTCACCGGCACCGGCTCGCTCGCCGCGCGCCGCGAGATGCCGGTCGGCGTCGCCGGTGAGGGCGGTCTGGTCACGCGCGTGCTCGTCGAGCCGGGCAGCTGGGTGAACAAGGGCGCGGTGCTCGCGACCGTCGATCGCTCGGTGCAGGCGCAGACCGCCGAATCGCTCGCCGCGCAGATCCGTGTCGCCCAGGCCGATGCGCGCCTCGCGCAGGCCGACCTCGACCGCGCGCAGCGCCTCGTCGCCAACGGCTTCATCTCCAAGGCCGACATCGACCGCAAGACCGCGACCCGCGACCAGGCCGCGGCGCGCGTCCGCGTCGCGCAGGCGCAGCTCTCCGAGACCCAGGCGCGCAACCGCCGGCTCGACATCCGCGCGCCGGAGGCCGGCCTCGTCCTCACGCGCCAGGTCGAGCCGGGCCAGATCGTCAGCTCGGGCTCGGGCGTGCTCTTCCGCATGGCAATGGGCGGCCAGGTGGAGCTACGCACCCAGCTCGCCGAGACCGACCTCCAGCGCGTCCGCGCCGGCGCCCAGGCCGAAGTGACGCCGACCGGCACCACCCAGACCTTCAAGGGCCAGGTGTGGCAGGTCTCGCCGGTGATCGACCCGCAGACGCGCCAGGGCATCGCCCGCGTCGCGCTCAGCTATGATCCGGCGCTCCGCCCGGGCGGCTTCGCCACGGCGCGGATCGTCGCCGGCGCCCAGACCGCGGTGATGCTGCCCCAGTCGGCGGTCCAGAGCGACACCGAGGGCAATTACGTCTACACGATCAACGCCAAGAACGAGGCGGTGCGCACTCCGGTCACCACCGGCGACGTCACCGAAGCGGGCGTGACCATCACCAGCGGCCTGAACGGCACCGAGCGTGTCGTCCTCACCGCCGGCGCGTTCCTGAACCCCGGCCAGAAGGTCATCCCGAACCTTCAGAAGCTGAAGTAAAGGCGGCCTGCCATGAGCTTCCGGAACATCTCGGCCTGGGCGATCCGCAACCCGGTTCCGCCCATCGTCCTCTTCCTCTTCCTCACCATCGCCGGATTGGTGAGCTTCATGAAGATGGACGTGAACAACGATCCGGACATCGACTTCCCGATCGTGTGGATCTCGATCAGCCAGCCCGGCGCCGCGCCGAGCGAGCTCGAGAACCAGATCACGCAGAAGGTCGAATCGGCCGTCCGCAGCCTCCAGGGCATCGACGAGATCACGTCGAACGTCCAGGAAGGCCAGAGCACCACCGTCGTCCAGCTCGACATCGGCATGCCGATCGACCGCGCGGTCGAGGACGTGCGCAGCGCCATCCAGCAGATCCGCGGCAACCTGCCCGATGGCATCCTCGAGCCGCAGATCGGCCGCGTCGACACGTCGAGCGACAATGAAGTCGCGAGCTTCACTGCCGTCGCCACCGACATGACGGTCGAGCAGCTGAGCTGGTACGTCGACAACACCGTGTCGAAGGAGCTGCTAGCGATCTCCGGCATGTCGGCCGTCGAGCGCAACGGCGGTGTCGACCGCGAGATCCGCGTGATCCTGGATCCTGCCAAGCTCCAGTCGTTCGGCCTCACCGCCAGCCAGGTCAACCAGCAGCTCCGCCAGGTGAACCTCAACGCCGCGGGCGGCCGCGCCGAGATCTCGGGCTTCGAGCAGGCGGTGCGCGTGGTCGGCAACGCCGACAGCGCCTATACGCTCGGCCAGACGCAGATCTCGACCGGCGGCGGCCGCACGGTGCGCCTCGCCGACATCGCGACCGTCAAGGACGCCTATGCCGAGCAGCGCAGCCTCGCCAAGTTCAACGGCCACCAGGTCATTTCGTTCGACATCAAGCGCGCCAAGGGCGCCTCGGACCTCGAGGTGTTCCGCGCCGCCGAGAAACGGCTGAAGGAGCTCGAGAAGAGCAATCCCAAGGTTCGCTTCGAGCTGCTCAACAACAATTCCAAATACGCCGAGCAGCAGTATCACACCGCCATGGAAGCGATGATCGAGGGCGCCGTCCTCGCGGTCATCGTCGTGTTCATCTTCCTGCGCGACTGGCGCGCGACGCTGATCTCGGCGCTCGCCATCCCGCTGTCGGCGATCCCCAGCTTCTGGTTCATGGACATGCTGGGCTTCACGCTGAACCAGATGACGCTGCTCGCGCTCAGCCTGGTGGCCGGCGTGCTCGTCGACGACGCGATCGTGGAGATCGAGAACATCGTCCGCCACATGCGCATGGGCAAGTCGGCCTATCAGGCCGCGATCGATGCCGCCGACGAGATCGGCGTCGCGGTGCTCGCCACCACCATGTCGATCGTCGCGGTGTTCCTGCCCGTCGGCCTGATGCCCGGCATCTCGGGCCAGTTCTTCAAGAACTTCGGCCTCACCGTCGTCGCGGCGGTGCTGATGAGCCTTGCCGTCGCGCGTCTGCTCACGCCGATGATCGCGGCCTATTTCCTCAAGGCCAAGGGGCATGCCAGCCACGGCGAGGGCTGGATCATGGATCGCTACACCGGCCTGCTGCGCTGGACGCTGCGCCACCGCTGGTCAGCGGTGCTCGGCTTCATGCTCGCGTTCGGCGCGACCATCGCCTGCTTCATGATCCTGCCGATGACCTTCCAACCCGCGCAGGACCAGGACAGCGTCACCGCCACGATCGAGATGGTGCCCGGCACCCGTCTCGAGGACACCGATCGCGTCGTGCGTCAGGTTGCGGCGATCCTGCGCGAGGAGCCCGGAGTCACCGACATCTATGAGCGCAGCTTCGTCGGCAACGGCCGCGTCACTGCGCAGCTCAAGGAAGACCGGACCGAGAAGAGCACCGAGTTCGAGAAGCGCGTGGCCCCCCGGTTGCTCGCCATCCCGGACGCGCGCGTCAACTTCCGTTCGCAGTTCGGCTGGGGCTCGAGTGGTCGCGACCTGACCGTCACGCTCGGCGGCGAGGATCCGGTGCTGCTCACCCAGACCGCCACGACGCTGGTCAAGCAGATGGAGGGCATGAAGGAAGTGGTGGCGCCGCGCATCGCGGGCGACCTCAACCGACCCGAGATCGTGATCAAGCCGCGGCTCGATCTGGCGGCGAACATGGGCGTCACCACCTCGGCGCTCAGCCAGGCGATCCGCATCGCGACCCTCGGCGACATCGACCAGAACAGCGCCAAATTCTCGCTTTCGGACCGGCAGATCCCGATCCGCGTGGCGATCAACGAGGATGCGCGCGCCAAGCTGTCGACGATCCAGAACATGCCGGTGCAGACCCAGACCGGCGGCTCGGTGCCGCTCTCGGTGGTCGCCGACATCGGCTTCGGCGCAGGCCCGACCAAGATCGAGCGGCTCAACCTGCAGCGCCGCCTGATCGTCGGCGCCGACCTTGCGATGGATCCCGCCACCGGCAAGCCGTTCGTCAACAACGAAGTGATGCAGAAGATCAAGCAGCTGCCGGTCATGAAGAACCTGCCGCAGGGGGTGGGCGAGCTCACCGTCGGCCAGGCCAAGTGGCAGGCGGAGATGCTCCAGAACTTCTTCGTCGCGCTGGCCTCGGGCGTGTTCCTGGTCTTCGCGGTGCTGGTGCTGCTCTACCGCCGCTTCATGTCGCCGCTGGTCAACATGGGCTCGCTGCTGCTGGCTCCGCTGGGCGGCCTGCTCGCACTGATGGCGACCGGCAATCCGCTGTCGCTGCCTGTGTTCATTGGCATCCTGATGCTGTTCGGCATCGTCGCGAAGAACTCGATCCTGCTGATCGACTTCGCGCTCGAGCAGATGGAGAAGGGCGTCGACAAGTTCAGCGCGATCGTCGACGCCGGGCACAAGCGCGCCCAGCCGATCGTGATGACCACGGTGGCGATGGTGGCGGGTATGGTGCCCACTGCGCTCTCGCTCTCGGGCGACAGCTCGTGGCGCTCGCCGATGGGCATCGTCGTGATCGGCGGCCTCATCCTTTCGACCGTGCTCACGCTGGTGATCGTGCCTGCGATCTTCAGCCTCGCGGTGGGGCTCGAGACCTGGCTCGGGCCGCGCCTCTCGCGCCGCCTGCTCACTTATCGCCCCGGCGACGACGGCAGCCGGGTGCTCGGGCCGCGGCACGACGGCGGGGCGATCGATCACAAGCCCGGCGACGATGCTCCGCAACCGGCGGAGTGAACTTGCCGCCGATTGAGGTATTGGGGAGCGTGTGAACCAGTCACGCGCTCCCCGTTTTTCCGAGGCCCCGCCGCCGGGCCTGCGCCGCATGCGGCTGGTGGCGACCGGGCTGCTCGTGCTGATGGCGGCGGTGTTCCTCCTCGCGCGCGCCTATGCCGATCTCCATCCCGCGATCGCCTATGTCCGCGCCTTTTCGGAAGCCGCGATGGTCGGCGGCCTCGCCGACTGGTTCGCGGTCACGGCGCTGTTCCGTCATCCCCTCCATTTGCCGATCCCCCACACCGCGATCATCCCGCGCAACAAGGACCGGATCGCCGACACGCTCGCCGCCTTCCTGCGCAGCAACTTCCTGATCCCCAGCGTGGTCGCGCGGCGGATGCGCCGCGTCGACGTCGCGGGCGCGACCGGGCGCTGGCTCGCCAATCCGAACAGGTCGCGTGGGCGGCTGCGTGCGGGGCTTGGCCGGCTCGCGGCGGACGTTCTCGAGGCGCTCGACCAGGAGCGGCTGGGCGGCATGGCGAAACGTGCGCTGGCCGACCGGCTGCGCGCGCTGGAGGTGGCGCCGCTGCTCGGCCGCGCGCTGGCGACGGCGATGCAGGAGGATCGGCACCGGCCGCTGCTCGACGGCATCGTCAATTGGGCCGCGAGGGTCCTCGACGCCAACGAGCATCTGATCCGCGAGATGGTCCACGAGCGCGCGGGATCGGTGCTGCGCTGGACCGGCCTCGACGAGACGCTCGCCAACAAGATCATCGCCGGCCTCGCCAAATTGATCGCCGATATGGCCGAGGATCCGGATCACCCGCTGCGCGCCAAGGCCGAGGAGGGGCTGACGAAGCTCGCGCAAGACCTCCAGCACGACCCCGAGCGGCGCGCGCAGGTCGAGGCATTCAAGAACGAGCTGCTCGACAATCCGGCGCTGGGCGATTGGTGGCTGGGTGTGTGGGAATCGGGTCGCACGGCGCTGCTGCGGATCGCACGTGACCCGGACCGCGTGCTCTCGGGCGAATTGGGCGCCGCATTGGCGCAACTCGGCGAGACGCTGCAGAACGACGCCGGGCTGGCCGACACGATCAACCGCTTCGTGCGCCGCACCGCGGTCGGCGCCGCGGCCGATTATGGCGACGGCATCGTCCGGCTGGTCTCCGATACGATCCGCAGCTGGGACGCGCGCACCGTCACCGGCCGGCTGGAAAACGCAGTGGGGCGCGACCTTCAGTACATCCGCATCAACGGGACCTTGGTGGGCGGCCTGGTCGGCACCGCCATCCACGCGGTGGACGTGCTGCTCTGACCGAAGAGTCCTCCTAATCCCAAGCCGCGATCTTCCGGTGGCCTCCGGCGCCAGGCCGGGATGACAAAGAAGAGAAGGTGCGAGGGAAGGAGCACCAGCCCCTCTCGCAAAATAGGATCTCGCATGGAACGAACTAAGAACGTTCTTTCTCATGCGGTATAATCCCCTCATGCGCGCAGGCACGCGCGCGCGTTTGGGTGTCCACTTTGTCAACTTCCGGCGCGTCAACTTCCGCGGCGGCTCAGCGCCAGTCGAGCTCCGGCCAGCCGCGCGCCTTGGCCAGCGCCTTGAGCGGCCCGTGCGCGTTCACTGCGAAACCCTCGTCCGCCCACTCCAGCAGCGGCGCGTCGGAGACATGGTCCGAATAGGCGCGGACATGCAGCGCGCTCCGCTCCAGCCCTTCGCCGGCCATCCAGTCCTCGATCATGCGGAGCTTTGCGGGCCCGTAACAGTTGTCTCCCTCGATCAGGGAGAGAAAATGGCCACGCGGGTCTCGCTTCGCTTTGGTGGCGACCACATGATCGAAGCCCAGACGCCGCGCGATTGCGCCGGCGTAATAGCCGTGCGACGCCGTCGCCATCACCAGCATGCACCCCGATGCGCGGTCCGCCTCGATCTGCGCGCGTGCGCCGTGCAGCACGCCATGCTCGGCTTCGTGCGCAGCGAAGCTCTCCGCGACGCGTTCGATCTCGGCCGGCGCCATCGCGCGGCCCAGCATCAGCCGCTGCGCGAACTGCTTGAGGCCGGCGCGGTCGATCGCTTTCACCAGATAGGCGAGCCCCGCCGCGCCCACGACCGGGAACAGCGCCAGCCGCCACGGCGCGCGCGCCCGCGCCGCGTGGAGCAGGAAGCGCGTCCAGGTCGGCGCCGCGGTGATGGTCTTGTCCATGTCGTAGATCGCGAGGTGCCGCATTGGTGCGCCTATAGCCGGTTTCAGCATGGCTGAAACAGTACGGTACCGCTCCGGCGAAGCTCAAAACGCGCCACGGCTTGCCGATCCACTGCAAATCGCAGAAAGGTGCGGCCCATGAGGGGCAGCGCCGATTTCGAGCGAGTGGACAATGGCGAGGGCGCAACGCTCCGCTTCACCGGCAATCTCTCGCTCGCCTGCCTCAAGGACCTGCCCGATCGGCTGAACGCCGTCGACGGCGATATCGCACGGCTCGATCTGAGCGACGTCGAGCGGATCGACACCGTCGGCGCCTGGCTGATCCACCGCTTCGCGCGCGATCACGGCTCGGAGATTCACGGCCTCGAGCCCGACGAGCAGCACCTCCTCGACCAGGTCGCCGCCGCCGAGCACCCGATCGAGCTGCCGCCCAAGCCCGCCGATCCGTTCACGCGCATGCTCGGAGAAGTCGGCGAGGGGGTGCTCCAGGCCGGGCGCACGCTCTATGGCCTGCTCGGCTTCCTCGGCGCGACGCTGATCGCCTTCTGGCAGGTCTTCACCCATCCCCGACGCTTCCGCTTCAACGCCACCGTGCATCGCTTCGAAGTCGTGGGCGTCTCGGCGCTCGCGATCATCGGGCTGATGAGCTTCCTGATCGGCATCGTCATCGCCCAGCAGGGCGCGGTGCAGCTCCGCCAGTTCGGCGCGGAGGTCTATACGATCAACCTGGTCGGCCGGATCACGCTGCGCGAGCTCGGCGTGCTGATGACCGCGATCATGGTCGCGGGCCGTTCGGGCTCGGCCTTCGCCGCGCAGATCGGCACGATGAAGCTCACCGAGGAAATCGACGCGATGCGCACGATCGGCGTCTCGCCGATGGAGGCGCTGGTCGTCCCCCGCACGCTGGCGGTGGTGCTGATGATGCCGCTGCTCGGCTTCTATGCCTCGTTGATCGCGATCATCGGCGGCGGCCTGCTCTGCTGGGTCAGCCTCGGCATCCCGCCGGTCACCTTCATCCAGCGCATCCGCGAAGTCGTCCCGCTCACCGATCTCTGGGTCGGGCTGGTCAAGGCCCCGGTGTTCGGCGCGATCATCGCCGTGGCGGGCTGTTTCCAGGGCATGCAGGTCGAGGCCGATGCCGAGCAGGTGGGCAACCGCACCACCATCGCCGTCGTCCAGGCGATCTTCCTGGTGATCGTGCTCGACGCCTTCTTCGCGGTCTTCTTCAGCGAAGTGGGCTGGATATGATGGTGCGGCGCGAACGCGACGACGTGGTCATCTCGGTCCGGGGCCTCAGCAACGGCTTCGGTGATCAGGTCGTGCACGAGGGGCTCGATCTCGACGTGCGCCGCGGCGAGATCCTCGGCGTCGTCGGCGGCTCGGGCACCGGCAAGTCGGTGCTGATGCGCTCGATCATCGGCCTCCAGCCGCCGCTCGCCGGCAGCATCGAAGTGTTCGGCGAGAACACGATCGGCCGCGAGGAGACCGAGGCGGTCAACATCCGCAAGCGCTGGGGCGTGCTGTTTCAGGGCGGCGCGCTCTTCTCGACGCTGACCGTGTCCGAGAACATCCAGGTGCCGATCAAGGAATTCTACCCCGGCATCGATCAGGTGCTGCTTGAGGAGATCGCCGCCTACAAGGTTGTGATGACCGGCCTCCCGCCCGACGCCGGCCCCAAATATCCGGCCGAGCTTTCGGGCGGCATGAAGAAGCGCGCCGGGCTGGCGCGCGCGCTGGCGCTCGATCCCGAGCTGCTGTTCCTCGACGAGCCCACCGCCGGGCTCGATCCGATCGGCGCGGCGGCTTTCGACGAGCTCACCGCTTCGCTCCAGAAGACGCTGGGGCTCACGGTCTTCCTGATCACGCATGATCTCGACACGCTCTACGCCATTTGCGACCGCGTCGCGGTGCTCGCCGACAAGCGCGTCATAGCGGTCGGTACCATCGACGAGCTGCTCGCGTTGGATCATCCGTGGATCCAGGAGTATTTCAACGGGCCGCGCGGACGCGCTGCGGTCGCCAGCGCCGGCAAGGCGCGCGCGGGGACATGAGGGACTGATGGAAACGCGTTCGAACCATGTACTCGTCGGCGCCGTGGTGCTGATCCTGCTCGCCGTGCTCGCGCTGTTCATCGTCTGGCTCGCCAGGCTCGGCGGCGGCAATGAGCGCGAGTACGACATCTTCTTCCGCCAGGCAGTCGACGGGCTCAGCCCCGGCTCTGCGGTCACCTTCTCGGGCGTGCCCTCGGGCCAGGTGAAGCAGATCGCCTTCTGGCAGCCGGATCCCAGCCTGGTGCGCGTGCGGATCAGCGTGAACCCCGACGTGCCGATCCTCGAGGGTACTACGGCCTCGATCCAGGGCAGCTTCACCGGCCCCAGCACGGTGCAGCTCGACGGCGCGATGAAGGGCGCTCCCCCGATCGAATGCCCGCAGGAGAATCCGCGTGCCGCCTGCCCGCTCGGCGTGCCGGTGATCCCCACCAAGGCGGGCGGGCTCGGCGCGCTGCTCAGCTCGGCGCCGAAGCTGCTCGAGCGGCTCACCACGCTCACCGAGCGGCTGACCGAGCTGCTCGGCGACCGCAACCAGAATTCGATCGCCGGCATCCTCGCCAACACCAATCGCCTGACCGACGCGCTCGCCGATCGCGGGCCCGAGATCGCCGCGACGCTCGCCGAGACGCGCGTCGCGATCCAGAAGTTCGGTGATGCGACGCAGCAGATCGGCGAGCTTGCCGACACCACCAAGGGCGTGGTGTCCGACGACGTGCGCCCGACGATCGCCAACCTCAACCGCACCATTGCGTCGGCACGCAAGAGCATGGAGACGCTCGACGCGACGATCGGCGACGCCCGGCCGGGGCTGCAGGCGCTATCGAAGAAGACGATCCCCGAGGTCGGCCAGCTCGTCCAGGACCTGCGCGTCATGTCGACCTCGCTCGCCGCGGTCGCCGAGAAGCTCGATCAGGGCGGCGCGACGAGCATCCTGGGCGCGCCCAAGCTGCCCGACTATGAACCGAAGAAGAAGTGAGGACCCTGATGAACAAGCGCTCCGTCCTCTGCGTGCCGCTCGCCGCGCTGGCGCTGTCGGGCTGCGTCTCCTTCGGTGCCAAGCCGCCCGGCTCGCTCCTGCGGCTCGAGCCTGCCGTGACGCTCCCGGTCGGCGAATCGCAGCATTCGAACGTCGCCGCGACGATCACGGTCGCCGTGCCCTCGGTCCCGCAGGAGCTCGCCGCCTCGCGCGTGCCGGTCCATTCGGGCGGCACTGCCGTCGCTTTCGTCAAGGATGCGCAATGGGTCGAGCGCCCGTCGCAGCTCTTCGCGCGGCTGCTCGGCGACACGATCACTGCGCGCACCGGCCGGCTGGTGCTCAGCACGCGCCAGTCGATGCTCGATCCGGGCGCCTATCTGATGGGCGAGTTGCGCGCCTTCGGCGTCGATTCGGATCGCAGCGAGGCCGTGGTCACCTATGATGCCGCGCTGATCCGCGGGCCCGAGACCGTTGTCGAGAAGCGCCGCTTCGAGGCGCGTGTGCCGCTGACCGAGATCGCCGCCGCGCCCGTCGGCACTGCGCTCAACCAGGCCGCGAACCAGGTTGCCGCCGAAGTCGCCGACTGGGTCGGGCGCTAGGGCGCGCGCCGCACCGGCGGCAGCGCATTGCAGATGTCGGTGCCGCCGGCCGGCACGGTGAAGAATGGCGGGCTGCGGTTCTCGCGCGCCTTGATCCAGGCCGCGAACCGCGCGTTGTCGGTGGCGCGGTACTGGAAATGCGGCCGCTCGTCCTCGGGGAGCTGGCTCGCCAGCCGTACCGACAGGATCGGCGTGCGTTCAGCCTCCTGCTCATAGACGCCCAGATTGCCCGTGCCGCGCGGCAGGCTGGAGAGCCACTGCATTCCGTCGATCACGCGCCCGACCAGCGCGATGTTGCGGTCGAGGTGGCGCGGGGCATGGCCGATCACCGTGTAGAGCTCGGCGCCGCTCCCGGTGCTCGGCGCCAAATCGCGCGCGACGCCGACCATCGAATAGCAATGGGTGAGCCAGGCCGCCTTGCCGTCGCCTGCCACCGGCCAGCCGTCGGCGCTGTGCCCGGTCCTGGCGGCATAGCTGTCGGGCTTGGCGAGGCTCGTCACGCCGTCATAGCGCGCCCATTCATATTCGGCGGGCGGGTTGGCGATCACCAGCGGCGGCAGCGGCTTCCGTTCGGTCGCGTCGCCCCATTGCGTGACGTAATTGTCCTGCACGCGATAGACGCTGGTCCCGTCCCACCAATGCGCCTCGGCGAGCTTGCGGATGTTGGCGACATGCGCGGGCGCGTAGCGTGGCGCCAGCCGGATCGTGACCTGCCGGCCGCCGGCGAGCGTCATTACCAATATCTCGTCGTCGGGGATCGGCTTCCAGTCCGCATCCGCCGCGTCGCCCGGCGAAGGCGCGGGGGCGGTCTGAGCGAGGGCGGGAGAGACGAGCAAGGCGGCGAGCGCGCAGAGCGCGAGGCGTGGGCTGGGCATGAAGCGAGACTGGCACGCCCCACCACGCTTGCCTAGCCCGCCCGCAAGCGGTAGGGCACGCGCCTTCCAGCGCATGCGGAGCGGTGGCCGAGTGGTCGAAGGCGCTCGCCTGGAAAGTGAGTATACGGCAAAACCGTATCGAGGGTTCGAATCCCTCCCGCTCCGCCACTTTTCCCTCCCGGCATTTCACGGACGTTGCGGGGCGACCGCGCGGGCACTAGAGGGCCGCGATGCCTTCCTCCAGCGATCGCCGCACCTTCGCCATCATCTCGCACCCGGACGCGGGCAAGACCACGCTGACCGAAAAGCTGCTGCTCTTCGGCGGCGCGATCCACTTGGCTGGCGAGGTCAAGGCGCGTGGCGCCGCGCGGCGTGCGCGCTCGGACTGGATGAAGATCGAGCAGCAGCGCGGCATCTCGGTCACCTCGTCGGTGATGACCTTCGAGCGCAACGGCGTGACCTTCAACCTGCTCGATACGCCGGGCCACGAGGATTTCAGCGAGGACACCTATCGCACGCTGACCGCGGTCGACTCCGCGGTGATGGTGATCGACGTCGCCAAGGGCATCGAGAGCCAGACGCGCAAGCTGTTCGAGGTCTGCCGTCTCCGTAACGTCCCGATCATCACCTTCGTCAACAAGGTCGACCGTGAAGGCCGCGAGGTGTTCGCGACGCTCGACGAGGTTGCGGACCTGCTCGCGCTCGACGTGACGCCGATGACCTGGCCGGTGGGCATGGGCGGCAGCTTCGAAGGCATCTTCGACCTCGCCACCAACCGCCTGCTGCTCCCCGAGGGGGACAGCCGCGAGTTCCAGGGCAAGGTGATCCAGACCAGCGGAATCGACGATCCGCAGCTCGATGGAATTCTCTCGGCCGAGAACCTCGCCAAGCTGCGCGAGGACGTCGAACTGGCCCAGGCGGGCTACCCCGAGTTCGATGCCGAGGCCTATCGCAACGGCGATCTGACTCCGGTCTATTTCGGCTCGGCGCTCAAGGAATTCGGCGTCGATTCGCTGATCGAGGCGATCGCGGCCTTCGCGCCGCCGCCGCACGCGCTGCCGGCCGAGCCCGCCCCGGTCTCCCCCGATGCGCCGCAGGTCACCGGCTTCGTGTTCAAGGTCCAGGCGAACATGGACCCCAACCATCGCGACCGCATCGCCTTCATGCGGCTCGTCTCGGGCACCTTCAAGCGGGGCATGAAGCTGACCCCGACCGGGCATGGCAAGCCGATCGCGATCCACTCGCCGATCCTGTTCTTCGCCCGCGAACGCGAGCTGGCCGACGAGGCGTTTCCGGGCGACATCATCGGCATCCCCAACCACGGTGTGCTGCGCGTGGGCGATACGCTCAGCGAAAAGGCCGACGTGCGCTTCACCGGGCTCCCGAACTTTGCGCCCGAGATCCTGCGGCGCGTCGTGCTCAAGGACCCGACCAAGACCAAGCAGCTCCGCAAGGCGCTCGACGACATGGCCGAGGAAGGGGTGACGCAGGTCTTCTATCCCGACATCGGCTCGAACTGGGTGATCGGCGTGGTCGGCCAGCTCCAGCTCGACGTGCTGCTCAGCCGGCTCGACGCCGAGTACAAGGTCGCGGCCGCGCTCGAGATGGCGCCGTTCGAGACCGCGCGCTGGATCTCGAGCGACGATCCCGCCGCGCTCAAGGAGTTCATGGAGCTCAACCGCGGCGCCATGGCCAAGGACCGCGACGGCAATCCGGTGTTCATGGCCAAGTCGGCCTGGGAAGTCGGCTATATCGCCGACCGCTATTCCAAGGTGAAGTTCGCTGCGACGCGCGAGCGGTAGTCCGCGATCGCTTACGTCAGCTGGCATGCGCATATATGACCGGGCCCTTGAGGAGGGTCCGGCATGATTGCATCGTTTATGCTTCTGTTGGCATCGGAGATGCAGCAGGCACCGCCAATCCCGCCTATGCCCAACCTTTCGCCATGCGCATTCGAGCGGCCTGCGAGGCTGGTTGAACGTAAGGATGCCCTGCCCGCAGAGGCCATCCAGGAACTTGACCGTCTTTTCCGCAGTAACAAGGGCATTGCCGAGGCGGGCGCCTATTTCGAAGCCTCAGATTCCATCCAGATTCCCGATGCGCCGCGCTCGCGGTTCCTGCGCGCATATCTCGTGGGCGACACCTGGTTCATCTGGTTTGAGACGGGAGGCATCGGATTGAGCCGGCAAGTCGTTGCGCTGCAACCGCGTCGAAGGGACGATGGCGTGGTCCAACTATATGCAGTGCCGGGAAGCCTCTTCTCCGGCGACCTCTGTGCTGCGGGCAAGGCTTTTTTGGCGGGGGTGCGAAGCTGACGAGGCTATTCCGCCCAATCCTTCCGCAAATGCCTAACCGCCAATAGCCCGAGCACGCCGGCGATCACGTAGAAGCTCAGCGCGATCAGCGCCGCATAGCGCAGCGCATCGGTGCCGTAGCTCGCCTTGAGCGCGTCGGACATGCCGCCCATCACCCAGGATCCGGCGCCGAGCCCGATCAAATTGTTGATGAACAGGAAGCTGGCCGATGCGGTCGCGCGCATCTGCGGCTTGACGAGGTGCTGGATCGCCGTGGTTATCGGTCCGAGCCACAGGATGTTGAGCCCGTTCGGGATCAGCAGCACGAACCAGGCGATCCAGGGCGAGGGCGCCATCAGCCCCACCGCGAAGAGGGGCGCCGTCACCAGCCAGGCGATCGCAGGCATCTTGGCATAGATGCCCCGGTCGCCGCGCCCGAGCCGGTCGGCGAGCCAACCGCCTGCGAACACGCCCGCGGTGCCGCCGATCAGCAGCAGCGACCCCATGAACTGCGACGCCTCGAGCAGCGAGAAGCCGAAGCTGCGGATCAGCACCGAGGGCACCCAGAAGGCGAGCCCATAGCCGCACATCGAGCTGAACGCGGCCGCGAAGGCGAGCAGCCAGAAGCTCGGCTTGCGCGCCAGGATCGGGAAGACCGAGGCGATCGGCACGCGCTCGGCCGCCGCGGCGCGGACCGCCGCGCTGTCGGCGCCGCCGCGCGCGGGCTCGCGCACCACCAGCCGGAAGATCGGCGCGATCACCAGGCCTGCGACGCCCACCGCAATGAACGCCGCGCGCCAGTTGACCAGCGCCGCGATATAGCCGCCGAGCAGCGCGCCGCCGGCCAGGCCGATCGGAATGCCGAGCGAATAGATCGCCAGCGCCCGCGCCCGCTTCTCGGGCGGGAAATAGTCGGAGATCATCGCATAGGAAGGCGCGACTCCGCCGGCCTCGCCCACGCCCACTCCCAGCCGGAAGAAGAAGAGCTGCCAGAAGCCGGTCGCGAACCCGCACAGCGCAGTGAAGCCGCTCCACACGGTCAGCGACGCCGTGATCACCCAGCTCCGGCTGGTCCGGTCTGCCAGGATCGCGAACGGGATGCCTAGCGTCGAATAGAGCAGCGCAAAGGCCACGCCCCCCAGCGCACCGAGCTGCGTGTCGGTCAGCCCCAGCTCGGCCTTGATCGGCTGGACAAGGATTCCGAGGATCTGCCGGTCGAGGAAGTTGAAGGTGTAGACGAGCAGCAGCATCGCCAGCACGAGGCCACGATACGCACGAGTGGGAGCATGGGCTTCGGACATGCTGAATTCCTAAAAGCAAGCGAGCCGGGTGTCACGCTCGACACCCGGCTCGCGAAAGGGCTCGGCCGTGGCAAGCCGACGGCTCAGAAGCGCACCTCGAGGGTGCCGGTGACGGTGCGCGGCGGGCCGTAATAGCCGATCACCGAATTGCCGGTGAGCGCGCCGGGGAAGTTGTAGCCGCCGACCCGGTAGCGCGCGTCGGTCAGGTTGCGCGCGGCCACGCCCACCCGGTATCGGCCGCTGCCCGAGGTCCAGTTGAGCGCTGCGTCGACGAGCGCATAGCCATCCTGGTCGAGCGCCGGCGTGGCGAACTCGAACATCTGCGTATCGCTGCGCAGCGCCACCGAAGGCGTGAAGGCGATCGTGCCGCCCGCCAGGTCCTCGGACCAGGTCGCCGAGGCGTTCGCGGTCCACTCGGGAGTGTTCTGGAACGAGCGCTGGTCGGAGACGTCGACCGGAGTGGTGCCGCCGCCGATATAGGTGAAGAACTCCTTATAGTCGGCGTTGGTGTAGCCGACCGCAACGCTCGCCTGGAAGTGGCGCGAGGGTACCATGCGCGTCTCGAGCTCGAAGCCGTAGATCACTGCCTTGCCGGCATTGTCGACGAAGCTCGCGATGCCATTGGGCAGCGCGGGCACCTGGATGGTGACCTGCTGGTCCTTATAGTCCGAATAGAAGCCGGCCAGGTTCACGAACAGCTTGTGGTCGAGGAACGCGCTCTTCATGCCGACTTCGTAGCTGTCGATCACTTCGGGCTCGTAGCCGTCGACCGTGGTCGGCGTCAGGATCGCGTCGCCGCGCATGTCGAACCCGCCCGATTTGAACCCCTTGCCGTAGCTCGCATAGAAATTGAGGTCCTGGCGCGGCTCGTAGCTGATGCTGACGCGCGGCGTCGCCTTCTCGAAGGTGCGGCTGTTGGTATAGTCCGAGCGGATCAGCCCGGGCACCGCCGCGGCATTGCCGAACAGCGGGCTGCGGATGCCGGTATAGTTGCGGCGGAAGACCGTGCCCGTCTTGTCGTCCTTGGTGTAGCGCAGGCCGGCAGAGATCTTGAGCTGCTCGGTCAGGTCGAAGCTCAGGTCGCCGAACGCGGCATAGCTCTTGGTATAGACTTCGCCCGAAGTGAGCGTGGTCAGGTTGGCGAGGCCCACCACCGTGTCGAACGCGCCGGCGGCGCGGCCGTTCAGGTAATAGAGGCCGAGCACGCCCTGCAGCCGCTCGCCCTGGTAGAGCAGCTGCAGTTCCTGCGTGAACTGGCGATCCTCGTAGAAGGCGGGGACGTCGAGCGTCGGCAGCTCGGTATTGTCGAAGTCGATCAGCGTGTCGGTACGCCCATCGCGCCAGGCCGTAATCGTCTTGAAGGTCAGCGTGTCGCTGAGGCCGATCTCGCCGGTGACCGAAAGGCCGCGGGTCTCGACGCGGTTGTCGTCGCCGATGCCGGCGCGCGTGTCATAGACGCTCTCGGTCGGCAGGTAGCGCGGATCGGCGCCGTTGGGCAGCAGGCGCGTGCCGTGGCGCGGGTTCGACTTGTCGAGCACGCGGTCGCCCGAGACGCGAAAGAACATGTTGTCGGCGGGCGTGAACTCCGCCGACAGCCGCGTCGCGAGCACGTCCTTGTTGTAATGCTCTGCGCCCGTGGTGAGGTTGGTGCCGAAGCCGTCGCGCCAGTATTTGGCGACTGCGCCGCCGATCGACAGCATGTCACCCACGGGCACCGTCACTTCGCCGATCAGGTCGACCTGATTGTACGAACCATAGGATGCGCGGGCGCGCGCCTCGAAGTCGTGGCCCAGCCGCTTGGTGACATATTTGATCGCGCCGCCGATCGTGTTGCGGCCATAGAGCGTGCCCTGCGGCCCGCGCAGCACCTCGACCCGCTCGACGTCGAAGATGTCGAGCACGGCGCCCTGCGGACGCGCGACATAGACATCGTCGATGTAGAGCGCGACGCCGGGCTCGAATCCCCATAGCGGGTCCTGCTGGCCGACGCCGCGGCTGAAGCCGATCAGCGTCGAGTTGGAGCCGCGCGCGATCTGCAGCGTCAGGTTGGGCGTCTTGTCCTGCAGCGCGGTGATGTCGACTGCGCCGGTCTTCACCAGCGTGTCGCCAGATACGACCGACATCGAGATCGGCACGTCGATCAGGCTTTCCTCGCGCCGGCGCGCAGTGACGGTGATCTCGCCATCGTCCTGCGCGGCGGCGGTGGCGGTGGTGTCGGCGGGCGCCTCCTGCGCCCAGGCCGGCAGCGCGCCCAGCGCCCCAAAGGCTGCGCCCGCGAACAGCACCGAGCGAGCAGACGGAATCATGCGAGACATGCGATTGTCCTCCCCAATTGCCCAACCCGTTCATGCGGGTTGTAAGCCGTTGCGCGAGGCTATACTGAAACATGAACCAGGATTCAACTTCGATCGGCGGGAGAGGGGCGATGGCCGGGCGCGGCACGGCTGGCAGGGGCGAACGGGGCGCAGACGCGGCGAGCGCGGGCAAGGAGCCGCGTACTGCGCGCGGGCGCCGGACGCTGCGCGCGATCCTCGACGCGGCGGCCGCCGAGTTCGGCGAGAAGGGCTTTCACGAAGGCTCGATCAGCGGGATCACGCGCCGCGCCGGCGTCGCGCTAGGAAGCTTCTACACCTATTTCGATTCGAAGGACGACGTGTTCCGAGCGCTGGTGCGCGACATGAGCGAGCAGGTGCGCGAGCATGTCGCGCCCGCCATCAAGGACGCGCCGGACCAGATCGGCGCCGAGCAGGCGGCTCTGCTCGCCTTCATCCGCTTCGCGCGCACCCACAAGGAAATCTACCGGATCATCGACGAGGCCGAGTTCGTCGATCCCGAGAGCTTCCGCCTGCACTATGCGACCACGGCCGAGCGCATCGCCAGGCGCCTCCGCGCCGCCGCCGACCGCGGCGAGCTGCGCGACGACGTCGGCGAGATTCACGCCTGGGCGATCATGGGGATGAACGTGTTCCTGGGCCTGCGCTACAGCGTCTGGGACGAAGGCACGCCGCCCGAGGCAATCGCCGAGACCGTGGCCGCGATGCTCGCCAACGGAATCGTGGCGCGCGACTGAGCCGGATCAGTCCTTCTTCCCAAGCTTGTCCCTGAGCGCCGCCAGCCCGCCGAACGGGCCGCTTTCCTCGGCGAGGCGCTTGGCCTCCTCTTCGCTCAGCACGCCGGCGTCCTTGAGAACGGCCGCCGCATTGGGACTGCGCGGGAAGGGATCGAGCGCCAGCGCCAGCGTCTCCGCCGCCGCCTCGCCCAGGTCGATCGCGCCGCCCGAATAGAAGACGGTGTCGCACTCGTCCTCGCTGAGCTCGAGCTCGTCGGGCGCTTCGCCTTCGCTCGGCTCGGGCAGGAAGCGGATCGCAAAATCCTCTTCGATCTTCGCCGGCAACGGCTCGTCGGTCACGACGCAGGCCTGCGTCACTGCGCCCGACAAATGCCCGCGTGCGATCACGCCGATCGCGTCGCGCCGCAGCGCATAGCGCGCCTCGAGTCGCTCGACCTCCTTCAGCCCGAATCGGCGGGCGAGCGCCTCGCGTTCCTCGGGGCTGGCGGTCACCTCGACTTGCGCTTCGCCGGCACCGATCTGGTCGAGCCGGTGCGGACGGGAGAATTCGGGGGTCATTGCGGCAGCTCCCCGGCGACGACCGAGTCGATCGGCGTGGCCGCCAGCGCGTCGCGGAACGCGCGCAGCCTGGCCTCGACATGCGCCAGCGCCGCGTTTTCGGGCGCATGGCCGCGATAGAGGTTGCGCGCGAGAGCGGGGGCCAGGCTGCCCTCGGCGAGCCCGGCGCGATAGGCGCCCAGCCGTCCCCCGAGCATCCCCATCATCCGGCCCATGTGCTTGCCGACCACGATGTCGCCGATGCCGATCTCGCGCAGCTGCCCATCCATGTCGTCGATGAAACATTCGGCGAGCGCGGTGCTCGGCGCGATTCCCTCGGGCGCCTCCTCCAGCCGGAGCAGCACCATGCACAGCACCGCAGCGATCATGTCGAAGCGGCCGTCGATCGTGTCGGGCACCTGCCCCTCGGCATACCAGTGCGGCGCGCGTCCCTTCGCCACCACCGCGGCATAGAGGCGCGGCGCGCTGCCGCGTTCGGGGGCGCCGAAGAGCCGCTTCAAAAGTCCCATTTCCTGCTTGTTCCGTCCGATGGCTTGAGCCGCGGCCTTGTTTGGCCGCATTTTGCCGCATATTGAGGCGAACGGCGCGCGATGCAATGCGCCGGTACTTGCGTTTGTCCCGGAGACCCCAATGTCGATTCCCACCCGCCTTGCCTGCAGTGCTGCGCTGCTTGCCGTTGCTCTCGGCACGAGCGCCTGCACCAAGACGGCGACGCACCAAGGCTATGTGGCCGACAAGGAGCTGGTCGACGCGATCCAGCCCGGCGTCGACAATCGCGAATCGGTGATGCAGACGCTCGGCCGCCCCACGCTCACCAGCCAGTTCAACGGCGGCGAATGGTATTATGTGTCGCGCGACAGCCGCAACTACATGTACCAGGATCCCAAGGTGCGCCAGCAGCAGACGCTGCGCATCCGCTTCGACGCCGCCGGCAACGTCGCCGCGATCGATCGGATGAACCAGGATCTGGTCGCCTCGGTCGAGCCCTATGGCAAGAAGACCCCGACGCTGGGCCGCAAGCGCAGCTTCTTCGAGGATCTGTTCGGCAACATCGGCACGGTCGGCGCGCCCGGCACGGGTGGCCCGGGCGGCGGTGCCGGCGGCCCCGGCCAATAAGCTTGCTGGCGGCTGACCGGCGCGTTCCCGGCCGGTTCAGCCCGCGTCCTCCAAAAAGCTCCGGTGCCGCTTTTCGAGCGGCCTGAGATGCTTAGGAGGATAGGATGAGAAAGATCATCACTGCAGCGCTGCTCGCCGCGGTCGCCATGCCGGCCGTTGCGCTGCCGACTGCCGCCAGCGCCCAGTCGCGCCAGGAGCTGCGCCGCGACCGCCAGGATATCCGTCAGGAACAGCGCGACTTGCGCCGTGCCCAGCGCAGTGGCGACCCGCGCCGGATCCAGAACGAGCGCCGCGACGTGCGCGAGGCGCGCCAGGAGTTCCGCGAGGACCTGCGCGACCGCAATCGTCGCTGGGGCGACAATGACTGGCGTGACTATCGCACCCGCAATCGCGGCGTCTACGCGCGCGGCAACTGGCGCGCACCCTTCGGCTACACGCGCTTCCGCAGCGGCGTGCGGATCGCGCCGAGCTTCTGGGGTTCGCGCTACTGGATCTCGGATCCCTGGCGCTATCGCCTGCCGCCGGCCGGCTTCAACCAGCGCTGGGTGCGCCATTATGACGACGTGCTGCTGATCGACGTCCGGCGCGGGATCGTGCTCCGCGTGCTCAACAACTTCTTCTGGTAACGGAGGGAAAACGGGCCCCGAGCCGCGATGCGGCTCGGGGTTCGGCCGCGCCGAAATGCGCCCGACGCGGCCGGTGCCCGGAGGCACGGTCCCGAAAGGGGAAGGACCAAAACGCAAAACGCGCCGCAGGCCGTTTCGGTCCTGTAGTGAATTATTTTTCCCTGAGACCGAGCGTCACCGCACGGTGAACAGAATCTGGTCGACCACCCGCCCGCCGAGGTCGACGAGCCGCAGCCGATGCTGCCCCGGGGGCGCCTGCACCAGCGGCCGCGAATCGGCTGGCCCCAAGTCACCTCGATCAAGCAAAAGCCGGTGCCCGGTGGTGTCGCCGGTGACTGCGATCGCCAGCCGCTGGCGGTCCGCGGGAATGTCGGGGTCGAGCGCATAGACGCTGCCCGCCACTGGATTGACGATGCGCGGCCGCCGCGATGCCGCAGGCGCCGCCGCGACTTCGCTCAGCCCCGCTCCGCTGAGGAAATATTCGCGCCGCGGCTGCTCGATGCCGGCCGCAAAGCGGACCGTGCGTTGCTCGACGCCAGCGGGGCGGGGCAGGGCGCGGCCGGGCGTTTCCCGGTGGAGCGCGAGCATCACGTCGCGCCACACCGGCGCCGCACCGCTCGTGCCCGATACCGCGCGCATCGGATCGCCTTCGAGATTGCCCACCCACACCCCAACGGTGAATCGGTCCGAGAAGCCGATGCACCAATTGTCGCGCATCGCCTTTGAGGTCCCGGTCTTGGCCGCGGCCCAGAAGGGCAGGCGCAGCGCCGAATCGGGACCGAAGGTGCCCGCGCGCGCATTGGGATCGGCGAGCATGTCGGCGACGATCCACGCGGCCTCGGGGCTGGTGACCCGCCGCGCCGCCGCGGGACGCTCCCCCCGCACCAGCCGCAGCGGCGACCAGCGTCCGCCCCGGGCAAGGCTGCGATAGGCGGCGACCTGCTCGAGCAGCGTCACTTCGGCCGATCCGAGCGCCAGCGAATAGCCATAATATTGCCCGTCCTCGACCAGCCCGCGATAGCCGCTGTCCCACAGCCGGTCGCGGAAGGCGTCGACGCCGGTGAGCAGCAAGGTGCGCACCGCCGGCACGTTGAGCGACCCCGCGAGCGCGACGCGCGCCGACACCGGGCCCTTGAACGCCCGGTCGTAATTCTGCGGCACATAGAGGCCTGATGCGGTGTCGAGCTGCACCGGCGAATCGTCGAGAATCGACGCTGCGGTGAGATAGCCCTTCTCGATCGCCTGCGCGTAGAGGAAGGGTTTGAGCGTCGATCCCGCCTGGCGATAGGCCGCCGCGCCGTCCACCGAGGGCGCCGTGCTCGCCCCGCCGATCCCGCCGACATAGGCGAGCACCTCGCCGGTGGCATTGTCCGCCACGATCACTGCGCCGTCGCGCGCGCGCGTGCCCCCCAGCCCCTGGAGCTGGCGGCGCAGCGCAGCGGCGGCGGCCTGCTGGATTCGCGCGTCGAGCGTCGTGGTCACCCGCAAGCCCGGCTTGTCGAGCAGGTGCTGGGCGAGGTGCGGCGCAAGCCCGGGATCGAGCGCCAGGCTGCGCGCGGGCCCGAGCATCGACGCGGCGGCACCCGCGAACCGCGCGCAATCCTGCGCCTTCGCCAAAGCGCACGCACGCCGGGCGACTCGCGCCGAGCCCGCCTGCGGGTCGGGCAGCAGCGCAGCGAGCAGCAGCGCGTCGTCGCGCGTGAGCGTCGCGGGCGTCTTGCCGAACAGCCCCAGCGCCGCCGCTCCGATCCCCTGCGCCTCGCCACGGAAGCCGGCGAGGTTGAGATAGGCCTCCAGAATCTGGTCCTTGCTCCAGCGCGCCTCGAGCGCCCGCGCCGCGCGCATCTGGCGCAGCTTGTCGCCCATGCCGCGCCGTCCCGGGCTCGCCAGCTGGGGGGCGAGATAGGCCGCGAGCTGCATCGAGATCGTCGAGGCGCCGCGTCCGCGCCGCCCCTCGGCTCGGTCGCGCAGCGCGCCGCCGAGCGCCAGCCAATCGACTCCGCCGTGGCTGCGGAAACGCCGGTCCTCCGCCGCCAGTATGGTGTCGCGCGCGATCGGGGCGATGTCGTCGAGCCGCGTCCAGGCGAGCCGCCGCGCGCCGAAATCGACGCGGACGCTGTCGATCAGCCGGCCCTCGCGATCGTAGAGCCAGGCTTCGGACGGCTGCCACGCAGCGCGCACCGCGGCATAGTCGGGAAGCGCAGGCGGCTGCGTCGACCAGTCGACGGCGATATGCGTGCCCGCGAGCATGGCGATGGCGCCCCAGGCGAGCCCCGGCGGGGTGAGCACTCCGCGCCACCCACGCTCGCGCCACGCCGTCCGCTCGCCGCCCAGCCAGCGGCCGAGCGCCTGGGGAAAGCCGTCGACTCGCGCGATCAGCCGGCCAAGCCGCTCCCTGACCGCCGCGAACTTCACCGCTCCGCCACCACCATCGCCTGGTTGGGCAGCTGCGCGCGGATCTCGGGCGAGTACATCGCCTCGACCCGCGTCGCGGGCAGGCTGAACCGGCCCGCCGCGTTGAGCCGCATCACGTACGAGATGGTGAAGCTGCCCCGCGGAACCCAGCCGTAATAGGCTCGCCATGCATCGCGCCCGCGCTCGATCCAGTTGGGCGAGACGCCGTCGCTGGTGCCGCCTTCGGACGCCAGCATTTCGGACTGGCCACCCAGGCCCCCGATCACCGTCGCCCCGGTCGGCACGGGGTCGTCGATCACCACCCAGTTGCGCTCGGCCGAGGCCTCGACCGTGATCGTCACCTTGACCACGTCGCCGCGCGTGTAGCGGCCCTGCGCGAAGGACTGGACCGGAGTCACTGTCTTGGTCGCGCGATAGCCCCCGAGCAGCGGTTTGGTGAGCGGCACCGCCGCCTTCACCCTGACGAAGGCCCAGGGCCCTGCGCCGCCGCTCTGCCCGAGCAGCAGCGGCGTGCTCGCCTGCGGCAGCGGCAGGCTGAACAGCCGCTGCGGCTCGGCGATCGGCCAGCTGCGACTCAGGCTCGCCGAACCCAGCCGCGCGCTGGTGACACCCGCGATGCTCTCGGCCGGATAGAGGCTCATGAAGCGCCGCGCGGCGACCGTGCCCCAGGCATTGGCCGTGGTCGTGTCCCAATGACCGCGCTGCTGGCGCGACGCGACGCCGGTCATCATCCGCGGCGATTCGGCCTGCCAGCCGGGGCGGCCGAGCGTCACGAGCGCGGCCTTGATCGCCCCCTCGTCGCCCGAGGACATCAGCCACCAGGGCATATTGTCCTTGTCGGTCAGGTCGACCCGCGTGCCTTCATAGACCAGCCGAGTGCGAAGCACCTGCTCGGCATCGGCGCGGAGCTGCGCACCATTGGCGAGCCCCTGCACGCGGCCGAGCGCGGCCAGATAGTCGGCAAGGCTCGAGGTCGGCATCTCCGCCGGCGCGATGCCGATCTGGCCGAGCATGTCCGCGCTCGCCGCCCCCTGCCGCGCGAGCGCTGCGAAGGCCGCGACGCGCTGGAGCCGCACGTCGCCATAATCCTCATGCCGCAGGCGCCCGTCGAGCACGGCCTTCATCGCGTCGATCATCCGCGCGCGCGGCTCGGCCGGCAGCGGCAGGCCCGCTTCGCCGGTGATCGACAAGACATAGGCCGTGAGCGCCTCCGATCCGGGCCATTCGCCCGGGAAGTAGCGGAGCAGCCCGTCGCCGTCCTGATAGGCCGGGATCTCGCCCGCCAGCGCGTTCCACGCCGCAGTGTCGCCCAGCGCGATCGCCTTGGAGAGCCGCTGCTCGAAACAGCCATAGGGATAGGCCGCCATATAATCGCGCACGCCCTGGAGCGGCGGCGCGAGCGTGTCGGCGAGTTGCACCTCGACCGAGCCGAAGCCGGGCAGCGCGCCGGCAGGCGGCGCGATCGCCAGGCTGGTGCCTTCGCCCACGCGCACCAGGCTCGCCGCCCAGGTCTCGACCGGCACCGCGGGAATCACGTCCTGCGTCACCGTCACGCGGTCGCTGGCCTTGCCGTCGGCCGAGCGCGCCGTGACCGTCCAGCTGAGCTTGCCCGCGCCCGGCGGCGCCGTGAGGTTCCAGGTGACCGGCGCCGCCCCGCCTGCGGGAATCTCCACGGTCAGCGGCCGTCCGGTCGCGACCGCGGGGCTCAGCGCCACCTCCGCCGTGACGCGCATCGGATGGTCCGATCCGTTGCGCAGCGTGAACATCGCCCCGAAGCTGTCGCCGGTGCGCACGAGTTGCGGCACGCCGGCGAAGATGCTCAGGTCCTGCCGCGTCCGCACGCTCGCCTCGCCGGTGCCGAAGAGCTGCGCGCCATTGGTGGCGATCGCGACCAGCTTGAACGACGTCAGCGCGTCCGACAGCGGCACCGCCACTTTCGCCCGGCCTTGGCCGTCGAGCGGCACATGGCCCTTCCACAGCAGCACCGGCTGGAAATTCTCGCGGTTGAGCCCCGACAGGTCGCCGCCCCCGCCGCCGCCCGCCTCGACGGCCTTGCGGCCATAGTGGCGCTTGCCGACCACCTGCGTCTGCGCAGTCGAAGTGAGCACCGAGATCGGCCGCTCGCCCATCATCGCGGCGAGCACGTCCCAGCTGTCGTTGGGCGCGAGCTGGAGCAGCGCCTCGTCCACCGCGGCGAAGGCGACATCGGCTTCGCGCGCCGGACTGCCGTCGGGGTTCTTCACCTGCACCTCGACATTGGCGGTATCGCGCGCGCCATAGGCTTGTCTGTCGGCCTTGACCGCGACGTCGAGCTTATGGCCCTCCCAGCCGACCTTCACCTTGGCGATGCCCAGCCGGTAGGCGGGCTTGGCGAGGTCCACCGTCGCGGTCGGCTTGCCGCCTTCCTTCGAGAAGAAGGGCAGCCCCCAGTCGCGCGCCAGGCTCGATCCCCAGTTGGACCAGCCTGATACGCGCCCGCGCACCGCCATCACCGACACATAGACGTCGGGCGCATAGCCGCCGGGCATCGGCACTTCGATCACCGGATCCTTGCCCGAAAGCCCGACGACAAAGCTCGACAGCACGCCCTCGCGCTCGACCGTGACCAGCGCCGTCGCGGCGCGGAAGGGCATGCGGACCTGGAATTTGGCGGTCTCGCCTGCCTTGTACTCGGTGCGCTCGGGGATCAGGTCCATCCGGTCGCCATTGTCGCCGCCGAACCACCAGTCGTCGTCGCCGACCAGCCACACCGATTGCGAAGCGCGCGCGACATTGCCGTCCGCATCCTTGGTCGTGGCGACGGCATAGACTTCGCCCGACACGCCCGGTTCGAGCTGGCACGCCGCCAACCCCTGCGCGTCGGTCGTGGCCGAGCAGGTGGCGCCCAGCCGCGTGGTCTTCATCTGGTTGTCATAGGCATAGAAGCCGCCGATCAGCCGGCGCCGAGCCGTCAGGATCTCGCGGCTGTAGAGCTCGACCGAGATCTTCTGATTGGCGATCGGCTTGCCCGAGGTGTCGAGCGCGACGAAGCGCAGGCGCAGATCGTCCTGCTTCATCAGCCAGCCGTCGGTCTTGACGCCGAGCTGGACCGCCGAGGTGTAGATCGGGATGCGGCGCGAGGCGGTCAGAATCTCGCCATTGGCGTCCTGATAGTCCATCTCGACCTGCATGTTGGTCGCCTGGTCGAGCGTCTGCGGCACCTCGACATTGGTCCGCGCCGCGCCGTCCGCGCCGAGCGTGATCGGCAGCGTCTGCGTCGGCGGCAGCGGCGTCGACTGCTCGTCGGTCTCGTCGTCGCCGTTGAGCGGCTTGACCCCTTCGCTCAGCGCGCGGCCGGTGAAGCTGTAGCTCTCATAGCCGTCGGGCGCCTTGACGCCCTCGTACCAACCGACGCGGAGCTCGACCGGCAGGTTGGATGCCCCGCCGCCGGAGAGATAGCCGACGAACAGGTCGAGCGGCAGCGCGCGCGGGCGCACCGCGGCTTCCTTCGGGCCCGCGACCGAGGCCTTCATCGTCGGCAGCTTGTATTCGTCGAGCTTGAACGACTGGCCGGTGTAGAGCGTGCGCTCGCCCTCGTCCCCGGGCACCAGCACCTGGACGTCATATTCGCCCATCTTGGCACCCTGCGGCGCGGTCCATTCGCTCTCGCCGATGCCGTTGGCGTCGATCGTGAGCGGCAGGTCGTACTGCGTGTCCGATCCGCGGTGCGAAAGGCGCAGCGTGCCCTGGAAGGCCGGGCCGGTCGCGAAGCCCGTGGCGATCGGCTGACGCACGATGTGCTTCATGTGGATCGTCTCGCCCTGGCGGACGAGCGCGCGATCGAAGACGGTATGGAAGATCTGCTCCTGCGCCTGCCAGCCATAGGGCAGGTCGAAGTCATAGGGGCGGATGCCTTCGCCCCAGCTGGTCAGCGTGAAGCTGAAGTCGTCCGCCTTGCGCGCCGAGACCATCAGCGGCGCGGCGTCGCCCGAATCGCAGCTGCCGAAGGTGTTGGGCTCGGGCAGCCCCTTGGGCACGCCCAATCGGCCCGATGCATCGGTGGTGCCACGCGCGAGCAGCTGGCCGGTGCAGCTGTCGGTCACGCGGACCTCGGCGCCGCCGACGCCCTTGCCGCTGTCGAGCGCGGTCACCCAGACGAGCGAGGTGTCGCGCCCCCATTTGAAATGCACAGCCATGTTGGTGACCAGCGCGCCCGCCGCGACATAGCGCGGCGCGTTGCGGCCGAGCAGCGCCTGTCCCAGCCGCGGGCTCGCCAGCTCGACGACGTAGAAGCCGGGCTGGGTCAGCGGAATGCCGACGACTTCGAATTCCTTGCCCTTGCCGGGCAGGTCGAGCTTGAAGGGCTTGCCCGTGGCCGCGGTCAGCAGCGCCTTGGCGCCGGTCTGGTTGACCTGCACCGTCTCGGCTCCGCGCTTGACCTCGTCGGTCTTGCGCGCGCCGGCGTCGTCGATCGCGCGGAGCCAGCGCGCGACTTCGCCGTCGCCGCCCTCGACCTTCAGGCTCTGTCCGCCCACCGCCATGCGGTTGCCGCCGAGCGCCGCCTCGACGTTGCGCACGCTCACCGGCAGCACGCCGCCTTCCTTCGATTCGAGGATGCCGAAATTGGCGGCGAACTTCACCAGCGGCGGCGCCTCGTCGAAGCGTATGTCGAGCGGGAAACGCTCGGCGTTGGAGAGCTTGCGCCCGCTCTCGTCCGCCACGTCCCCGGGCAGCACCAGGCTGGCGGTTACCGATGCGGGGAGCGGCGCCTTGAAACGCACGTCGGCGATCGTCGCCTTGCGCTTCTCCTCGTCGGAGAGTTGCGGCGCCAGCGTCTTGCCGTCGGGCAGCCTAATCCGGATCGCCTCGGCCTGCGCGCGCGGGATCGGCGCAGTGAAGCGCACGAACGCGTCCTGCACCGGGCTGCATCCCGCCTGCGGATTGACCCGCGAACATTCGAAGCGCGCCGCGAAGGGCTTGCGCACGGTGAAGTCGAAGCGCTGGTCGGCGCCGGCGGCGCGTCCCCCGGCGGCGATGTCCTTGCCCCAGACCAGCGCCATGTCGCGGCCCGGCGGCAGCGGGCGGCGGCACTTGAGCGCGACCACGCTCGCCATCGCGCTTGTGCGCGCACCGGCGTCGGCGGGAAGCGCCTGCGGCAGGCCGGCTTCTTCCAGGAAGCTGCGCACTTCCCAGCGATCGGTGCCGAGATCGCCGACCAGCTTGGGCGCGACATCGGCGGGGAGCACGTCGACCGGGATCTTCTCGCCGATCCCGTCGACTGCGCAATAGGCATTGGCCGCGACCGAGGCGCGATCGGGCGCCAGGTTGGCGGCGACCAGGAAGACCTGGTCCTCCTCGATCTCGCCGCCGTAGCGGCTGGGCAGCACCGCGCGCGCGATCGGCCCGCCGCTGTCGACGGTGAAGCGCGTCTGGCCCTTCACGTCGACGCCGCCCAGCGTTCGCAGCTTGTCCGCCAGGGTGAAGGTGCAGGTCACTCCGCCGGGGAGCGGGTTCGCGAATTCATAGACATAGGTCTGCTGGTCGACCCAGCGGCCCTCGCCCGCCACCGGGCATTCGGCCTTGAACGGCCCTGTCGCCCGAGGATCGCCGAGCGCGACCATCGGCTGGTTGAAGCGCGCGGTGAAGCGCTCGATCGCGCCCTCGCCCACGCCGGGGGTGAACATCTCGACCTGCGGGCTGTTGTCGCCCAGCGCGACGACTGCCCCAAGCGGCGCCAAGACCAGCGCCAAAATCCCCAGCCGCGCCCCAAGCCGCATCCTGCCCTCCCCCAAAGGTCGCGCCACGATACCCGCGCCGAACGGACCGTCCAAGCAACGATTTACTGTCTCCATTCCGGACGATTCACCGCGCCAAGTCTCCGCGGGCCGATTGATCGTCACCGGCGGTGCCACGGATAAAGCCGCATCCGAATCGGAGACGCCGCCGTGGGGGAAGCGCTGGTTCTCATTTCCGCGATCGACGCGGTCGCGCGCGAAGCGACTCTATTCGCGGCGATCTGGTTCCTGATCGGCGGGCTCGACGATTTGGCGGTGGACCTGATCTATTGGGGACGCCGGATCCTGATGCGACGCAGATCGGCGCCGTCACTTGCGCCGCGTTCCGGCATTCCGCCCGCCTTCGCCGTTTTCGTGGCCGCCTGGGACGAATCGGCAGTGATCGGCCACATGCTCCGCACCGCGCTCGGTCGCTTCGACTATCCCGCCTATCGCATCTACGTCGGCACCTATCCCAACGATCCCGCCACCATCGCCGCAGTCGAGGAAGTGGCGAGCGCATTCCCCCGCGTCCGGCTGGTGATCGGGCCGCTGCCGGGGCCGACGACCAAGGCCGATTGCCTCAACGCGCTGTGGCGAGCGCTGCGCGCCGACGAGGCCGCAGGCGCGCGCTTCGATGCGGTGATCCTCCACGACGCAGAGGACGTCGTCCATTCGCTCGAGCTCGACGTCTTCGCCAGCCTCATCCACGCCCATGGTGCAGTGCAGATCCCGGTGCTGCCGCTGCGCTATCCGGGCTCGCGTTTCGTTTCGGGCCACTATCTCGACGAGTTCGCCGAGGCCCACGCCAAGCAGCTTCCGGTCCGTCAGGCCGTCGGCGCGGGCCTGCCGCTCGCCGGCACCGGCTGCGCGATCCGCCGCGACATGCTCGGCCGGATCGCCGATGCGCGCGGCGGTTCTCCGTTCGACGCGACCAGCCTCACCGAGGACTATGAGCTCGGCCTCACGATCAGCGCGATGGGCGGCGCCCCCGTGCTTGCGCGTGTGCCCGAGAGGCCGGGCGGCCTGCCGGTGGCGGTGCGCGCCTATTTCCCCGCAACGCTCGGTGCGGCAGTGCGGCAGAAGGCGCGCTGGATGATCGGCATCGCGCTCGCCGGATGGGACCGCACCGGCTGGAGCGAACCTGGCCGCATCGGCGACCATTGGATGCGGATGCGCGATCGCCGCGCGACGCTCGCGATCCCCGTGCTCGTCGTCGCCTATTGCGCGCTGCTGTTCTGGGGGCTTTCGCTCGCCGGCCATTGGGCCATGCGAACCCCGTCCCCGTCGCTGCGGCCCGGCATGGCCGTGCTGCTCGACGCGAACCTGGCGCTGCTGGCGTGGCGGCTTGCGATGCGGATCCTGTTCGTGCGCGCCGCCTATGGCTGGGGCGAGGCGCTGCTGTCGGTCCCGCGCATGCTCGTCGCCAATTATGTGGCGCTGCTCGCCGCGCGAAAGGCGTTCTTCGACTATCTCGGCATGCTCCGCGGCGCCGCGCCGCGCTGGGACAAGACCGCGCATCATTTCCCCGAAGAGGCCGATCCCGCGGCATGACCGGCAAGGGCCGCCCCTTACGCTTCCTGATGCTGCTGACGCTCGGCTGGACCGGCGCGCGCGTCGCATTGCTCTGGTCGCAGACGGGTTCGCTCCCCGCTGCGGTCGAGCGGCTGATCCCCTTCGCCTCGGCCGGCTCGGCGCCGAGGCCGACGGCCGTTCCGATGCAGACGGCGCAGGTATCCCCGCATCGGTCGCCGAAGAGCCGCACGCCTGCAGCCGTTTTCGCCGCGGTTCCGATATTCGCTCCCCAAAACCCTCCGGTTCGCCAAGTCGATCCCCTCCGCGTGCAGATCGCGCTGCTGGGACTGGTACAATATGGCGCCGCCATCCCGGTCGAGGGCGCGGAAGTGCAGTCCGCCGCCGCGCCCGCCCCCGAACGGCTCGATCCGCTGCCCCAGCGCTGGTCGGCAAGCGCCTGGGCCTCGTTCCGGCCGGGGCAGCGGATCGGCGCGGCGCCCGGCGCGGGACAGCTCGGCGGCAGCCAGGCGGGGGTCCGCCTCGCCTATATGCTCGCGCCCCGGCAACGCCTCGCCGGCTTCGCGCGCTTCACGGCGCCGCTCGCGACGCGCGGTCGGGAAGTGTCGCTGGGCCTCGAATGGCAGCCGACGCGCGCGCCGGTGCGGCTGGTCGCCGAACAGCGTTTCGCGCTCGATGGCGGCGGCAGCGGACCGGGGCTCGGCGTGGTCGCCGGTGCAGACACGGCGCTGGCGCACGGCTTCCGGCTCGAATCCTACGGCCAGGCCGGCGCCGTCCGTCGGCAGCAGCTCGAGCCTTATGCCGACGGCGCCGCGCGCGCGACCCGCGCAGTGCTCGACCAGCGCGGCGTCCGCCTTGCGCTTGGCGCGGGGGCCTGGGGCGCGGCGCAGCGGGATGCGGCGCGGCTCGATCTCGGCCCCTCGGCCCTGCTCGCCGTGCCCGTCGCGGGCCAGACGATCCGCCTCGCGTTCGACTGGCGCCAGCGCGTCGCGGGGCATGCGCGCCCCGGCTCGGGCCCTGCGCTCACCATCGGGAGCGATTTCTGACCCGAAGTCTTTTGCGGAAGCACGCAAAAGCGGTATCGCGTCGAGGGCATGGATCTCTACCTTCCCATCGCCAATCTGTCGGTCAACGCGCTGGTGATCGTGGCGCTTGGGCTCGGCGTCGGCCTGCTCTCGGGCATGTTCGGCGTCGGCGGCGGCTTCCTCACCACGCCGCTGCTGATCTTCTACGGCATTCCGCCCACCGTCGCCGCAGCTTCGGCCGCGAGCCAGGTGACCGGCGCGAGCGTCTCGGGCGTGTTCGCGCATTTCCGGCGCGGCGGCGTCGACGTGCGCATGGGGCTGGTGCTCGTCGCCGGCGGGGTGATCGGCAGCCTGATCGGCGCGGCGCTGTTCGCGATCCTACAGCGGACCGGCCAAATCGATACGGTGATCGGCGTGCTCTATGTGCTGATGCTCGGCTCGATCGGCGGGCTGATGCTGCACGAATCGATCGGCGCGATCCGTGTCGCGCGCGGCGCCCGGCCCGCCAAGCCGCGCAAGCGCCGCCACCATCCGCTCGTCGCGATGCTGCCGCTGCGCTGGCGCTTCTATCGCTCGGGCCTCTACATCTCGCCGCTCGCGCCGCTGCTGCTCGGCGTCTTCACCGGCATTTTGACCGTGCTGCTCGGAGTCGGCGGCGGCTTCATCCTGGTGCCCGCGATGCTCTACCTGCTCGGCATGGGCGCGCAGGTCGTGGTCGGCACCTCGCTGTTCCAGATTCTGTTCGTCACTGCCGCCGCCACATTGGTCCACGCCACCACCACCAAGGCCGTGGACATCGTGCTGGCGGTGCTGCTGCTGATCGGCTCGGTCACCGGCGCGCAGCTCGGCGCGCGCTTCGCCCAGACGATGAAGCCGGAATATCTGCGGTTGGTGCTGGCGGTGATGGTGCTGCTGGTAGCCTTTCGCATGTTGCTCGGCCTCGCGTGGCGGCCCGACGAGATCTTCACGGTCGAGCTGCTGTGAAGCGCTGGGCGATCGTGCTGCTGGCCCCGTTGTTGATGGGCCAGGCCAAGCCCGAGCTGGTGCCCGACGTCTCGCAGCGCGATATCGAGATCGCCTATTCCTTCACCGGCGCCGAGCTGCTGCTGTTCGGCGCGATCCTCTATCCGAACGGGCGCGTCCCCGGGCCGGAGGAGAGGCCCGCCGACATCGTCGTGGTGGTGAAGGGCCCCACCGAGGCGATCAAGGTCCGCGAGAAGGAAAAGGTCGCCGGCATCTGGGTCAATGCCCAGACGATGCGCTACCGCTCGGCGCCGAGCTTCTACGCGATCGCCTCTTCGCGGCCCGTCCGCACGATCCTCGACGATCGCACCCGGGCGATCTTCGAGCTCGGGCTCGACAGCCTCCAGCTCTCCCCGGCCTCGGGCGCCGCGCCCGAAGTGCAGGAGCGCTTCGACCGCGGGCTGGTCGACCTGCGCGTGCGGAGCGGCCTGTTCTACGAAGCGCCGGGAGCCGTGGAGATCACCGACGGCGTGCTCTACCGCGCCCGGCTCGCCATCCCCGCGCGCGTGCCGGTCGGGCGCTTCACGGCGGAGACCTTCCTGATTCGCGACGGCCGCGTGCTCGCCGCCGCGGTGCGGCCCATCGACATCCGCAAGTCGGGCTTCGAGCGTTTCGTCGCGACCAGCGCCCAGCGCTATTCGCTCGCCTATGGCATCATCGCGGTCGCGCTATCGGTGCTCTTCGGCTGGGGCGCCGGCGCGATCTGGCGGCGGATGTAGGACTCCTACTCTAGTCAGACAAAACGCAATATTTACCTCCTGCCGCCATGGTCGCTTCCGCAATTCTGTGGAGTGACGGATGGAAGGCCAGTTCGGTTCGCGGGGTATGGAGAACGCGACGCCCATTCCCATGGCGGACGTGCTTCCCTCGCTCACGCCGATGCGCGCCATCGGCGCGGTGCTCGATATCGCGGGTTCGTCGAGCCAGGTGATGTTCGACCATGCCGAGATCGACGCGCTCGCGCAGAGCACCGACGCCGCCGTTGCCAGCGCCGGCCAGATCGGCAGCCTGGTCAAGATGCGTGTCGGCAATACCTGGCTGATCGCCAACATCCGCTCGCTCCGCCTCGAAGGTTCGGGCGACAGGATCGCCGCGCAGGTCGATTTCCTCGGCGAAGGCGACGAGGAAAAGCTCACCGGCAAGCTCTACAAGTTCCGCCGCGGCGTGACGCGCTATCCGGTGCCCGGCTGCCCCGTGTTCCCCGTCACCACTGCCGATCTCAAGCAGATCTACGCCGCCGACGAGCGCGCGCACATCGAAGTGGGCAACGTCTATCCCACCAAGGACATTCGCGCCGCGCTCTATGTCGACGCGCTGCTCGGCAAGCATTTCGCGCTGCTTGGGAGCACCGGTACCGGCAAGTCGACCGCGGCCGCGCTGATTCTCCACCGCATCTGCCAGCTCGCGCCTCAGGGTCACATCCTGATGATCGACCCGCACGGCGAATATGCCAGCGCGTTCAAGGATGGCGGCGCGCTCTACGACGTGTCGAACCTGCAGATGCCCTATTGGCTGATGAACTTCGAGGAGCACTGCGAAGTGTTCCTCACCACCGATGGCTCGGACCGACAGGTCGACGCGGACATCCTCGCCAAGTGCATCCTCGCCGCCAAGGCCAAGAACCGGCTGGCGCAGGAAGTCGGCAAGCTGACCGTCGACGCGCCGATTCCCTATCTGCTTTCGGACCTGACGCAGATCATCCAGCTCGAGATGGGCAAGATGGACCGCGCGACCGACACCGCGCCCTATCTGCGCCTGCGCAGCAAGATCGACGAGATCAAGGGCGATCCGCGCTACGCCTTCATGTTCTCGGGCATGCTCGTCGCCGATTCGATGGCGACCTTCCTCGCGCGCATTTTCCGCCTGCCGGGCGACGGCAAGCCGATCTCGATCATCGACGTGTCGGGCGTGCCGAGCGAGATCACTTCGGTGGTGGTCGCGGTGCTCAGCCGCATGGTGTTCGACTTCGCGATCTGGTCGCGCGGCGAGTCCAAGCGGCCGGTGCTGCTCGTCTGCGAAGAGGCGCACCGGTACGTCCCCAACGAGCGCAACGCCGATGGCTCGTCGGTCGGCCGCATCCTCAGCCGCATCGCCAAGGAAGGCCGTAAGTACGGCGTCTCGCTCGGTCTGATCACCCAGCGCCCGTCGGACCTCGCCGAAGGCGTGCTCTCGCAGTGCGGCACGATCCTCTCGATGCGCCTCAACAACGAGCGCGACCAGGCCTTCGTCCGCGCGGCGATGCCCGAAGGTGCGCGCGGCTTCCTCGATTCGATCCCGGCGCTGCGCAACCGCGAGTGCATCGCAGTGGGCGAGGGCGTCGCCACGCCGATCCGCCTGCTGTTCGATTCGCTCGAGGAGCACAAGCGCCCCGCCTCGGACGACCCGCTCTTCTCCGAGCTGTGGCGCGACACCGGCGGCGAGGAAGCGATGCTCGAACGCACGATCAAGCGCTGGCGCTCGCAGGGGAAATAGGAACGCCCACTAAACCGTCATCCCCGCGAAGGCGGGGACCCGGAGTCACGAACCGAGACGCTGCCACGCTGGGTCCCCGCCTTCGCGGGGATGACGGCCAGGCTCAGTCGGCGTCCTTCACCGCGCCATGCCCCACCGGCACGCGCAGCAACGTGCCCAGCTTGGCCTTGAACGCGCCCAGATCGTTGCCGGTCAGCTGCTGGGTGCTGGTGAACGACACCGATCGCGGGTTCACCGCGGCGCCGTTCTTGTAGAGCTCATAGTGCAGGTGCGGACCGGTCGACAGGCCGGTGTTGCCCACCGCGCCGATCTGCTGGCCGCGCCGCACATGCTGGCCGCTGCGCACCAGGATGCGGCTGAGATGGCCATAGCCGGTGCCATAGGGCCCGCCGTGGCTCAGCTTGATGAAATTGCCATAGCCCGAGCTGCGTCCGGCGAACTGGACCACGCCGTCGCTCGCCGCGAACACCGGCGAGCCCCAGGGCGCGGCGATGTCGACGCCCTTGTGCATGCGCGTGAAGCCCAGGATCGGGTGGCGGCGCATGCCGAAGCCCGAGGAGAAGCGGCCGTTGGCGGGCATCGCCATCGCGCCGGTGGCATTGCCGCGCCCGGCGCCGTCGAACCAGCTCGTCTTGCCGTTCTGGTCCCAGGGAAGCAGCTGGACCTTGCTGGTGCAGCCGTTGACGCCGGCGTACATCAGGTTGCCCAGCTGGACTTCGCCGGTCGCGGCGCGCGCCTGCTTGACGATGATGTCGAACTTGCAGTCCGAGCCGAGCCGCGCGACCGGCACGCGGCTGGCGAGCGCGCGGATATAGGCCTCGACGGCCTTGGCGGGCGCCCCGGCGGCGCGGGCCGAGCGATAGAGGCTCGATCCGATCGCGCCCTGGATGCGCAGCGGCGTGTTGTCGATCGCGATCGGCACCTGCTTGAGCGCCAGTCCGCCGCCGCTGCGCGCGACTTCGAGCTTGAGGTCGAAGCGCGCGCGGAAGGCGAGCTTCTCGAGCGGGCGCGGCTGCGCCTTGTCGGTGCGGCGGCCGAGCGTCAGGTCGAGCATCGTGCCCGGCTGGATCTCGCCGAGCGCCACCGCGCGCGTCACCAGCGCGCTCACGGCGCTCGCATCGGTCTTGCCGACGCCCGAGCGCTGGAGCGTGCCGAGCAGCGCGTCGCCCGAGGCGAGCTTGGCGTCGAGGTTGAGGATCGGCCGCTCGGGCGTGTCGGCGAGCGGGGCGACCAGGCTGGTCGCGGCCATCCGCCGCCCGGTCGTGGCGCCCAGCGCCAGCGGCTTGATCGCCTGCGCGCGCGACGCGTCGCGCTCGGCGCCGGTCAGCGGGGCAGGGACGGTGCCATAGATCGGCGTTTCGAATCCCGGCGCAAGCAGCAGCGTGACCGCGCACAGCCCCAGGCAGGTCGCCAGCCCGCGGAACCAGGTGACCGATCCGATCTGCGCGCCCAGGTCGGGGACCAGATCGAAGTCGGAGAAGCGGCGGAAGCGCGCGCTGAACGGCGGCTCGATCGGCGCGCGCGGCATCGCGGACGCAATCGAAGCGCCGCCGCCGAGCTGCTGGCCATGATCATCGCTCAGGAACAAGCTGTGCTGCCCCCCGAAACCCTCATCTGCGTTCGTGCAGCCACCCCCGGCCCACGAGCGTTCTGTGTGAAAGCACTGGTTTAAAGTCAAATTAAGCACCCCGCCCGGCGCCGCAGCCTGCGGCGACCTGTGCCTCACCCGAGATAAAGGGAGGACGTCACGACAATCTCCAATAAATCCAACATGGTTAACATCCTCGCAATCGAGGGGAGTTGCGTAAGTCGCGGCGCGCAGCGATCTTGGACTCCGCAATGAGCCAGTTCGCGCGTTCCCCCCTCACAGCGGTGCTCGGACCCACCAACACCGGCAAGACGCATCTCGCCGTCGAGCGGATGTGCGGCCATGCCAGCGGCATGATCGGCTTCCCGCTGCGCCTGCTCGCGCGAGAGGTCTATGACCGGGTGGTCAAGATGAAGGGCCCCGCCGAGGTCGCGCTGATCACCGGCGAGGAGAAGATCCTGCCGCCCAAGGCGCGCTGGTTCCTGTGCACGGCGGAATCGATGCCGCTCGAACGCGACGTCGCCTTCGTCGCGCTCGACGAGGCGCAGCTCGGCGCCGATCCCGAGCGCGGCCATGTCTTCACCGATCGGCTGCTCCGCGCGCGGGGGCGCGAGGAGACGATGATCCTCGGCTCGGATTCGCTCCGGCCCATGCTCAAGGCGCTGGTCCCCGACGCCGAAGTGATCGGGCGCCCGCGCTTCTCGACGCTCTCCTATGCCGGCGCCAAGAAGCTCTCGCGGCTGCCCCGGCGCAGCGCGATCGTCGCTTTCAGCGCCGAGGAAGTCTATGCCGTCGCCGAGGCGCTGCGGCGGCTGCGCGGCGGTGCCGCCGTCGTCATGGGCGCGCTATCCCCGCGCACCCGCAACGCCCAGGTCGCGATGTTCCAGGCCGGTGAGGTCGACTATCTCGTCGCCACCGACGCGATCGGCATGGGGCTCAACATGGACGTGGCGCACGTCGCCTTCGCCTCGCTCCACAAGTTCGACGGACGCCGCCAGCGCCGGCTGACCATCGCCGAGATGGCGCAGATCGCCGGCCGCGCCGGGCGCCACCAGAAGGACGGCACCTTCGGCGCGCTTCACGAGGAAGGCCCGAGCGCCTTCACGCCCGAGGAAGTGCTGGCGATCGAGGCGCATCAGGTGCCCCGGCTCGAGCATCTCTACTGGCGTCAGGGCGAGCCCGATTTCGCCAGCATCGACGCGCTGATCGCCAGCCTCGAGGCCAGGCCGCACCACGAAGTGCTCCGCGCCGCGCCCGAGGCGGTCGACCTCGCCGTGCTCAAGCGGCTCTCAGAAGAGGATTGGGTCCGCGCCCGCGTCCGCTCCCCCCGGATGGTCGCGCGGCTCTGGGCCGCCTGTGGCCTGCCCGACTTCCGCAAGCTCGGCGCCGATCCGCACGCGCGCTTCGTCGGCCGCCTCTTCGGCCATCTCTCCGAGGGCAACGGCCATGTCCCGCACCAATGGTTCGCCGACGAGATCGCGCGGCTCGACAATATGGGCGGCGACGTCGAGACGCTCGCCGGCCGCATCGCCGCGGCGCGCAGCTGGGCCTATATCGCCCACCGCGCCGACTGGCTTCAGGACCCCGCGCACTGGGCCGAGCGCACCCGCGCGATCGAGGAGAAGCTGTCCGACGCGCTCCACGCCAGCCTCACCCAGCGCTTCGTCGATCGCCGCACCACCGTGCTGCTCCGCCAGATCGGCGCGGGCGCGGGCGAGCTACCGGTGACGATCGGGCCCGAGGGCGAAGTCAGCGTCGAGGATCACCCGCTCGGCCGGCTCGAGGGTTTCCGCTTCACCGTCGCCCCGGACGCGCGCGCCGCTGACAAACGCATGCTCCTCGCCGCCGCCGAGAAGCGCCTCGCCGGCGAATATCGCAAGCGCGGCGCCGCGCTGGCCGAGGCCGAGGATGCGGCGCTCGGCCTCGTCGGCGCGGTGCTCGCCTGGTCCGGCACCGGCGTCGCCGAGCTCAAGCCCGGCCCCAACATCGCTCGCCCGCGGATCGTGCTCGATCGCGCGCTCGACGTGCTCGACCAGCCCCAGCGCGCGGCGGTCCAGGCGCGGCTCGAGCGCTGGTTCGCCGATCGGATCGCGCAGAACCTGCCCACGCTCGCTAAACTGGATGCCGCGACGCGCGATCCCGAGGCCGGCGCCCCGGTCCGCGCGATCGCCAATGCGCTGCTCGAGGCCGGGGGGCTGCTCCCCCGCCGCGCCGCCGGCACGCTGGTCGAGGCGCTCGATCCCCCGGCGCGCAAGCGGCTGCGCCAGATGGGCGTGACGATCGGCACGCTCGACCTGTTCGCGCCCGCGCTGCTCAAGCCCGCCGCCGCGCGCTGGCGGCGCGAGCTGATGGGGCTCGCCGATGCTCCGCCCGATGGCGCCACCGTGCTCCCCCGCGGAACGCCCGGCGCCGATCTCGCGCACGGCTTCCGCCCGCTCGGCGCCCAGGCCGTGCGCGTCGACCTGGTCGAGCGGATCGCCCGCGCCGCGCACGACAGCCGTGCCAGGGGCGGCAAGGGCGGTCGCACGCCCTTCGCGCCCGATCCCGCGCTCGCCACTTCGATGGGTCTCACGCCAGAGACGCTGGCACGGCTGATGGCGCAGCTCGGCTTCCGCACCGCCAAGGCGCGCGAGGGCGAGCCGCAGCGCTGGGTGTGGCGCGGGCTCACTCCCGTCGCCAAGCCGGCCCCGCCGCCCGCCGACAGTCCCTTCGCCGCGCTCGCCGGGCTCCGCCGCCATGGCTGACGGCGAGACGATCCGCCTCGATCGCTTCCTCTGGTTCGCGCGCCTCGCCAAGACACGCACCGACGCCCAGGCCATCGCCGAAAAGGGCACGCTGCGCCTCGACGGCCGCCGCATCGAGCGCTCGGCCGCCGCGGTCCGCATCGGCTCGATCATCGTCTTCCCGCTCCACGGCAAGGTCCGCGCGCTGCGCGTCGAGGCGCTGCCGAAGCGCCGTGGCCCGCCCGCCGAGGCAGCCCAGCTTTACACGGCCCTCGAAATCCACGTGCCCAAGCCCGTTGACGACGGGGACTCGGGGGCATAGCAGGGCCGCTAGTTTACTGCTTTTGGCCTTCAGGGGAGCCCGACGCCAATGACCTATGTCGTCACCGACGCCTGCATCCGGTGCAAGTACATGGACTGCGTCGAAGTGTGTCCGGTCGACTGCTTCTACGAAGGCGAGAACATGCTCGTCATCAATCCGAACGAATGCATCGACTGCGGCGTCTGCGAGCCCGAATGCCCGGCCGAGGCGATCCTTCCGGATACCGAGAACGGCCTCGAGAAGTGGCTCGAGCTCAACCGCACCTATTCGGAGCAGTGGCCCAACATCACCACCAAGGGTGACGTCCCGGCCGATGCCGACGAGCGCAAGGGCGAGGACGGCAAGTTCGAAAAGTATTTCTCGGCGAACCCCGGCACGGGCTCCTGAGCCGCCGATAACGCGCTCCCCGCGCGAAACCTGCCACCGCCCGCAGATTTCTGCGGTGCGGCGATGACCTTTGGCTGGTAATTTTATTGCAAGCGTGTTAAATGGGAACCCGACGGAGGCGATGGATTCGCCTTCCGCCCGGAGAAGCATACGAAGTCGCCCCCGACACGCCGGACCGACGCGCGAGCGCTTGGCCCGACGCCGCACCGTTCGGGGCCGTTAATTCACGGAAAGGTTCCTCGCACATGGCTGCCAAGGCGCTGTCCTTCGATGTCGGCGATTATGTCGTTTACCCCAAGCACGGCGTGGGCCGTGTGATCGAGCTCCAGAAGCAAGAAATCGCGGGGATGCAGCTCGAGCTCTACGTCCTCAGGTTCGAGAAAGAGAAGATGACGCTCCGCGTTCCGACCAACAAGGCGGAGAGCGTGGGCATGCGCAAGCTTTCGAGCGACAAGACGCTCAAGGAAGCGCTCGAGACGCTCAAGGGCAAGCCCAAGGTCAAGCGCACCATGTGGTCGCGTCGCGCCCAGGAATATGAAGCGAAGATCAATTCGGGCGACCTCGTGTCGATCGCCGAAGTGGTCCGCGACCTGTTCCGTGCCGACGATCAGCCCGAGCAGAGCTATTCGGAGCGCCAGATCTTCGAAGCTGCCGCGTCGCGCCTCGCCCGCGAGCTCGCCGCGATGGAAGAGACCGACGAGAAGGCCGCGCTCGAGAAGATCCTCGACATCCTGCGCAAGGCCGCGGTCACCTGGAACAAGGACAAGGTTCCGGCCTGAGGGATAAGCCCCTCCCCTTCAGGGGAGGGGTTGGGGTGGGGCCTGTCCACAACACCCAAAAGGGGCGCGCCGGCAACGGCCGCCCCTTTTCCTTGCCTGTCGCGAAGTGTATTGCTACGACAACACACGAATGAGGGAGAAAACAACCATGCGCAAACTGCTGATCGTCGCCCTGCTGCCGCTCGCCGCCTGCCAGTCGAACTGGGAAAAGGGCGAAGCCGCCCAGCCGAGCGGCACCGGCGGATCGCGCAGCTTCGCCGCCACCGGCTTCACCTCGGTCGACCTGCGCGGCCCCGACGACGTCGACGTCCGCACCGGCGCGAATTTCGCAGTCACGGCCGAGGGCGATTCGGCCGTGCTCGACAAGCTCGACATCCGCGTCGATGGCGATACGCTCCGCGTCGGCCGCAAGGATTCGCACGACTGGTCGATGCGCAGCGAGCGCGGCGTGAAGATCCATGTCGTGATGCCGAAGCTCGGCGGCGCGTCGGTCGCCGGCTCGGGCAATCTGACCGCCGACCGCGGCGAGGGCGCGTTCCATGCGTCGATCGCGGGCTCGGGGAACCTCAGCATCGGCGAGCTCCGCGCCACCGACGCCGATCTGTCGATCGCCGGCTCGGGCGACATCCAGGTCGCGGGCAGCGCGACCAAGCTCTCCGCCTCGATCGCCGGCTCGGGCGACATTGACGCCGCCGGCTTCAGCGCCTCGGCCGCCGACGTGTCGATCGCGGGCTCGGGCAGCATCCGCAGCACAGTGAAGGGCGAGGCGACCGTCTCGATCATCGGCTCGGGCGACGCCGAGCTGACCGGCGGCGCCAAATGCCATGTGAGCAAGATCGGCTCGGGCGAGGCGCGCTGCAACTGAGCCGGCGCCAAGGCTTGCACGGAACCCCCGCGCGCGCGAGTGTCATGCGCGGGGGGTGAGCGATGAGCGACTATGTCTGGGTCAGCAACGCGCTGACCGAGGTCAGCCTGACCGGAAAGCTCGAGACCGACGTCTGGCAGAATAACCGCGAGGGAGCCCGGGCCGCGGAACGCGCGAACAAGCGCGGCCAGCCGGTGCCGCCGGAGCTCTGCCCGCAGCGCATCTGGGGCGACGATCGCGCGCCGTTCTTCCAGAAGTTGCCCGATCTCATCTCGGCACAGGCGCACTGGATCGTGTCGGCCCGGGCGGCGGAGATACTGCGCGGGTTCGACCTGGGGCAGGGCGCCCTCTATCCGGTCCGCGAAGGTGCCTATCAGGCCGACAATATCACGCGCGCCCAGGGCGACTATTTCACTTGGATTTTCGGCGCCACCAAATCGGGCCTGCTTCCAGCCGAGAGCGCCGGTCTCCGGCCTTCCGGCGTCGCCGGGCGGGTTTTCAAATTTCCCTGGAAAGTCGCTGACGAGACCGTCGCGGTTTCGCATACGGTGCTCTCTGGCCCCGATGTCTGGGTCGACCCCCATCTCTTCCGGTCGCTGTTCTTCAGCCGGGCACTGGGCGACGCGCTCGATCGCGCCAAGCTCCGCCGCGCCTTCCGCATGTACCGCGCGCGTGTCCTCTAGCGCGCGGCATGGCGCGGTGCCCGCCCCGGGCTTGCGCGAACCGGCGCCGCGCGCGAGTGTCATGCCGATGCGCCGCTTCGCCTTGCTCCCGCTCCTCGTCCTGCTCGCCGCGGCGCCGCCCGCCGCCGAGCGCCGCTTCCTCGTCACCAGCTTCGACCGGCTCCGCGTCGAGGGGCAAGTCGACGTCGAACTGGCACCGGGTTCGCCGGGTGCCGTCGCGAGCGGCGACAGGGCGGCGATCGACGCGCTCTCGGTCCGCATCGACTCCGGCACGCTCGTCGTCCGTCCCGGCGAGGGCGGCAGCGGCGTGCCGCACCTGCGGCTGACCGCGCCGGCGGTGGGCGCAGTGCAGGTCAACGGTGGCGGGCACGTGCGCGTCGCCCAGGTCAAGGGAGACCGGGTCGACCTCACCGTCAACGGCGGCGGCACGCTCGAGGTCGCCGACGTCGCGGCCCGCGACCTTGCGCTGACGCTGTCGGGTACCGGCGCTATCACTGCGGCGGGCAAGGCCGATCGGGTGCGCGCGCGCAGCTTCGGCGCAGGCTCGATCGACGCCGCGCGCCTCACTGCGGGCGACGCGGTGCTGGTCTCGCAGAGCAGCGGCGACCTCTCGGTAGCGGCGCGCTACACCGCCCGTGCGACGGCGCTCGGCACCGGCGCGATCCGTGTCGGCGGCCGCCCCGAATGCCATGTCAGCGGCCCGGGCCCGGTGGAATGCGCAGGCACCGCAAAACGGGATTGAGCGCAGGCGTATCCCGCTCCCGTCGACAATCCGTCCATTCGAGACGCGCGATCCGCTTGCAATGTAGGATTTCGGCTGCTTGGCTGGCTACCCGCCGGCAAGGAGCCGGCGGCGCTCTTTGAACTCGTCCAACCTCGATCAGAGATCCCTCGTCATTATGCTTCGGCGACGGGAGAACCGAAAAACCCCGTGGAGCGTGCAAACGTCAACTTCCGCCAAGATGTCGCAATTTCCTTGCGTGCGGGCGCAAATTTATTGCCGAAAACGCGGGAAAAGTGGGAAGCTAGCCCCGCCAAATCCTACGCCGCGATCGGGAACCGCAGCAGCCGGTCCTCCAGCGCGACCAGCGCCTGCGCCCCGCGGCCTACCGCGCGGACGATCTCGGGATGGTGGGCATCGAGCCCGCCGGTCAGCGCGCCGAACGCCGGCAGGATCAGCTTGGTGCTCGTCGCGACGAAGCAGCGCCGCGCCACTTGCCGTCCGCGCACGCTGATCCGCAGCTTGGGATGGAAGTGGCCGGAAAGCTCGGGGCGCGGGTCGCCCGGATCGGCCTCGTGGCGCAGCACCAGCCCGTCGACTTCGGCTTCCTCCAGAATCGTGCCGCCGCAGTGATCGACCAGCAGCGAATCATGGTTGCCGGTGATCCAGCGCCAGTCGAGCCGCGCGGTCAGCCCCTCCAGCATGGCGCGCGCATCCGCCGGCAGCCGCTCGCAGCCCTTCGAATCATGGAAGCTGTCGCCCAGGCACCACAGCTCCCGCGCCTGGGTCCGCTCGACCAGCGCGGCAAGCGCGGCGAGCGTCGCGATCGAATCATAGGGCGGCAGCATCTGGCCCTTGCTCGCGAACCAGCTCGCCTTCTCGAAATGCAGGTCGGCGACGAGCAGCGCGCGCCGCGCCGGCCAGTAGAGCGCGCCCTCGGGGAGCGCTCTCAGGTCGTGGCCGGCGAACGAAAGGGGAACCATGTCGCTGCTATCCGGCCTCAGGGCGCGCGCGTCAACTCCGGTCGATGCCGCCCCCGCTCAGGCGGGAACGGTCTCGCCCGTCTCCGCCATTGCGCCCAGCCGCCCCAGGATGCGCACCCAGGATCGGATGCCCTTGTTGAAGCTGTTGAGGTCGTATTTCTCGTTGGGCGAGTGGATGTTGTCGTCGTTGAGCGCGAAGCCCACCATCACGCTGTCCATTCCCAGGATCGAGCGGATCGAATTGACCACCGGGATCGATCCGCCGCTCGCGAGCAGCGCCGACTTGCCCCATTCGGCGTCGAGCGCGGCGCGAGTCGCGGCGAGCGGCGGGCTGTCGCTCGCCAGGCTGATCGCGCGCGATCCGCCGCGGGGGATGAAGCTGGCGGTGCAGTCGGCGGGCAGCCGCTCGCGGACATGCGCCTCGAACGCCGCCCACACCTGGTCGGGATCCTGGTCGCCGACCAGGCGGAAGCTCACCTTGGCGTGCGCCTCGGCGGGGATCACCGTCTTGAAGCCTTCGCCGGTATAGCCGCCCCAGATGCCGTTGATCTCGGCGGTCGGCCGCGCCCAGCTCTGCTCGAGCACGCCCACGCCCTTCTCGCCGGCGGGGACGCTCAACCCCACGTCCTTGAGGAACGCCGCGCCGTCGAAGCCCAGCGCGTCCCAGCTCGCCTGCACATCGGCGCTGAGCGGATGGACGCCGTCGTAGAAGCCGGGGAGAGTCACATGGCCGTCGGCATCCTTCAGGTCCGAGAGGATGTCCGCCAGCACCTGGATCGGGTTGCGCGCCGGGCCGCCATAGAGCCCCGAATGCAAATCGCGCGAGGGCCCACGCACCGTCACCTGCCCGCCGGCCATGCCGCGCAGCCCGATGGTGATACCGGGAGTCGCGGTGTCCCACATCGAGGTGTCGCAGATCAGCGCGAAATCGGCCTTCAACTCCTCGGCATTGGCACGGAGGAAGGGCTCGAGGCTCTCCGAACCCGATTCCTCCTCGCCTTCGAACAGGATCGTGACGCGGCACGGCAGCTTGCCCTCGGCCTGCTTCCACGCGCGGCACGCCTCGATGAAGGTACGCAGCTGGCCCTTGTCGTCCGATGCGCCGCGCCCGACGATCGCCTTGCTGCCGTCGCCGCGCGTCTCGAGCACCGGGTCGAAGGGATCGCGCCGCCACAGCGACAGCGGGTCGACGGGCTGGACGTCGTAATGGCCATAGAAGAGCACGTGCGGCCCTTCGCCCTCGTGGTGCGCGACCACCATCGGGTGTCCGGGGGTGGGGGCGACTCGCGCGGCGAAGCCCAGCTCGCCCAGCTCGTCGGCGAGCAGCTGCGCCGCCTGGCGGCACTGCCCGGCATAAGCCGGGTCGGTCGAGATCGAGGGCACGCGCATCAGCGCGAAGAGTCGGTCGAGGCTCTGGTCGAGGTTGCGCTCAGCCTGGTCGAGCGCGGAAGCGGAGTCGGTCATGGGGAAGCGCTACGCCCCCCGCGCGCGCGGGGCAAGGGAGGTGCCACGCCGCAAGGGGAAGTGCGGCGAACCGAACGATTACGCTCGATAAGGCGTTGCGCTTGGTGTAGGTAGAAGGAAGAACAAGGCAGTGCTTGCGGGGGCCTGCCGGGTGAGAGGATGGAATGCCCGAAGGATCGACTGGGCCCTTGAGCTCGGAGGCGCCGCTGGTTGCCGCGCCACAGGAAACGATCGTCGTCGATCGTCCCGAGCGCCCGACTCCCTTTCCGCCCTTCCCGGTCAGCGCCGCCGAACGGGGTGTCGAGACGCTGTCGCGATTCGCGGGACCGGTGGCGTTTTTCCTCGCTTTGGGCGGAATCGTCTGGCTGATCGCCAAATAACTGATTTCGTGAAGCTTCTGTCGCAGAAGCGGTAAAATGGCCCGAAAAATGCCCTGGCCGCGCCGGCCGGGCAGTCGCTGCGTGCCGCTTCGGCGAATCTCTCCTCAGGCACGGATCGTCCCAAATTGACGTGATTCGTCGCATCGACGGCTTGCCTTCTACCTGCCTGCTGTGTCCTGTTGCATTGCAGCAAGTCCGCGGCGCCCCGGCGCAACGGGCTGCCGGCCCAATGTACGGGTGTGTTCTTGCGTCAGGGAGTGACGGGTGTCGCATGTCCAAGATTGACTTGGCAATCCGCGGTTATCCCAGCCGAACGCCCTTTGCGGCGGCGGCCAAGCGCAATGCCAAGGTCTGGCTTTGCCTCACCTTGATCGCGGCTGATGCCGTGGCGCTGCTCGCCGGCTTCGCGGTCGGTCTCCAGGTCGAGCAGCCCGGCAGCGTCTCCGCCAATGCGCTGACGTCGCTCGCCGGCGTGCTGCTCGTCCATGCCGGCATCGCCTTCCAGAACCAGGCCTACAGCACCAAATGCCTCACCAGCGCCACCGCCAGCGTCCGCCAGGCGCTGCTCTCGCTGGCGGGGACGATGCTGCTGTTCCTGCTCGTCGTCTTCTCGCTCAAGGTCACCGGTCGCCTGCCGCGCTTCGCGCTGTCGCTGGGCATATTGTCCACGGTCGCGCTGGTCATCGGCCAGCGGCTGCTGCTCTGCCATTTCGTCCAGCGGACCTGCGGCGGGCAGCTCCAGTCGGAGCTGGTGATCGTCGACGGCGGCAACGTCCCTGATCATTGCCTGGCCAGCGACATCATCGACGCGCGCACCGCGTCGCTGCGTTCCGACCTCGACGATCCCTATATGCTCAACCGTCTCGGCACCGTGTTGCGCGACTATGACCGCGTGGTCATCTGCTGCGCGCCCGAGCGCAAGGGCGAATGGGCGCAGGTGCTCAAGGGTGCCAATATCCAGGGCGAGATCATCATTCCCGAGCTCGGCGAGCTCGGCCCGCTCGCGATCCATCAGCTGAGCGGCGTCACCACGGTGGTCGTCTCGCGCGGGCCGCTCAATCTCGCCGATCGCGCCAAGAAGCGTGCGCTAGACATCCTGCTCACCGTGCCGGTGCTGATCATGCTGCTGCCCGCGCTGGTCGCCGTGGCGCTCGCCATCCGGTTCGATTCGCCCGGCCCGATTTTCTTCCGGCAGGAGCGGATGGGCCGCGGCAATCGCATCTTCCACATCCTCAAGTTCCGCTCGATGCGCGTCGAGACCAGCGATTCGGACGGCACGCGCTCGGCGAGCCGCGACGACGACCGGATCACGCGTGTCGGCCGCTTCATCCGCAAGACCAGCATCGACGAGCTGCCCCAGCTCATCAACGTGCTGCTCGGCGACATGAGCCTGGTCGGCCCGCGCCCGCACGCGCTCGGCTCGCGCGCCGGCGACGAGCTGTTCTGGCGAGTCGACCGGCAATATTGGCACCGCCACGCGCTCAAGCCCGGCATTACCGGACTCGCGCAGATCCGCGGCTTCCGCGGCGCCACCGAGCACCGCAGCGACATCGTCAACCGGCTCGAGTCGGACCTCGAATATCTTCAGGACTGGAGCCTGATGCGCGATATCGGCATCCTTGCCCGCACCGCGCAGGTGCTCGTCCACAAGAACGCCTATTGAGCGGGGAGCAGCGCCTCGGCCGGGCCGTACCAACGGCTCGCCGCGGCGCTAAGCTTTTGTAAACCGATTGCGGACAGAGCTGCCGTCTGGGCTATTAGGGTCTCGGAACGGTGGCAGAAAATCTGACGGCAGCACGCGATGCAGAGGCGCGTTCGATCGATCTGGCGCAGGCGGAGCCTTGGCTCCTCGCTGCGGAGTGGCGTGAGCCGCTGTACGAGCGCGTGATCCAGGCCGGATCGCGCCTAGCTGGCGTGGCGGCCTTTTTCGCGGCGCTCGGCGCGACGGGATATTGGCTGCTGGGCTGAGTTCGGCCGAACGGTTCGCCGCCCTTCCAAGGCGGTTCGTGGCGGAGACGCAACAAGCCGTGCTTGGCGCGCGACCAACGGTGGCCGCGCCGGTGGGCATCTACCCCCTTAAGCTATAGCATGACCTAATTGCTGCACTGCAATGAGGTCATGAGCGCGTGTTTTGCTCGGACGCCAGAGTATCGGGCGAAAAATCTTTCGCAGGCGCGGAAGAGCCGGGAGCGTTTTGCCCCCGTGCTTTTGCTGCACTGCACTATTGTCTGGCGACCGGGCTGCTGCTCGCCGCCGCACCCGCGGCGCATGCGCAGGAGCGGCCGCCGGAGCCCCCTCGGCCCGAGCAATCCGAACAGGCCGAGAAGCCGCAGACCGCGGGCCGGGCGCGGCCGATCGGGCAGGGAGCGGATCAGGGGCTTCGCGTCGATACGTCGCTGTCGGTCGTCTATGACGACAATGTCTACCGTGTCGATTCGCATGCCGAGAACCCGGTCGACGACCTGATCGTCACGCCGACGGTGGAGGTCAGCTACAATCGCGACGTCGGGCCGCGCAGCTTCCGCCTGCGCGGGCTGCTCGGCTATGATCAGTTCGTCTCCGAGACCGCGCGCAGCAAGCCGCGGATCGAGCTGGAGGGCACGGGCCGTTTCCTGATCGCGGGTACCTGTGCGGTCGCGCCCCAGGCGAGCTACCGCGAGCAGCGCGCCGATTATGGCGACATCAACAGCCGTGCCGAGAACTTGCAGCGCTATTCGACGCTGGGAGTCTCCGCGGATTGCGAGCGCCCCGGCTTTTATCCGGTCGCCGCATGGCGGCGCGATACGACGCGCAACGGCGACGGCTTCGAATATGCCGACCAGACCAGCAATCTCTATCGCGCCGGGCTCGGCTTCAGCCTTCCCAGCCTGGGGAAGGTCACCTGGTATTACGAGCATTTCGACAGCGACCGGCCCGAGCTCGTGGTGACCAATCGCGGCGATTCGGTCGGCATTGCGTATGATCGCTCGGTTTCGCCGCTCACTACGATCAATGCCGATCTGCGTTGGATGCGGGTGCGCAGCAGCGCCCCGGCGATCGCCGATTATAATGGGCCGGGCTGGACGTTGCGCGTCACCAACACTGCGATTCCGCGCGTCAAGCTCAGCGCATCGACCGAGCGGACGATCGTCAACGACAGCCTGATCGCCACGGGCTTCGCGGTGCGCACCGCGCATCGTCTCTCGGCCGAGCTGGGCCTGAGCGAGCTCACGTCGATCACGGCTTATGCCGACTTTTCCCGGCGGCAGTTCCGCCAGGACGCCGCGATCCGGCCGTTCAACTACACGCGCGATCGAACGAACCAGTTCGGTTTGATCGCGCAACGCAAGTTCACGGATCGCTTCGCGGCCGATCTCTCGGTCTCGCGGATCGATCGTTCGACCAACAGTGACGTATCAAACTATCGCGCCACCCAGGTGGCGCTTGGCGCAACCATGAGGTTCTGAACCGATGCGGTACAAATTCTTCCAGATCGGCCTGACCGTCACGGCGGCGCTGGCAGCGATGCCGGCGGGCGCGCAGACCCAGCTCGCGGCGGGCGCCGCCCCGCCGGCCATTCCCGCGGCGCCGACCGCTCCTCCGGCGGCGACTGGAGCCGGCACCGCTGCGCCCGCGGGTTATCGGCTTGGGCCGGACGACGAGATCAAGGTTTCGGTTTATGGCCAGCCCGACCTGTCGCTGATCACGCGGATCAAGGCGGACGGCAGCGTGCGCCTCGCGATGCTCGGCGCGGTCGATGCGCGCGGCAAGACCACCGCCGAGCTCGCCGATGCGATAGCCGGTGCCTATTCGCGCGGCGGCTATCTGCAGAACCCCTCGGTCAACGTCGAGGTCTCCCAATATGTGAGCCGCTTCGTCACCGTGCTCGGCAATGTGCCCCAGGCGGGCAATTATCCGCTCGACCGGCCCTATAGCGTCGCCGCGATGCTCGCGCGCGCCGGCGGCTCGACCACGAACGGTGCCAACGCCGTGATCCTGACCCCCGCCGACGGCAGTGGTCCGGTGCGCATCTCGCTTTCCGATCTGGGCGCAGGCGCGGGGCGCCAGCTCGCGCCCGGCGACATCCTTTTCGTGCCCCCGGCCGAGAAGGTCTATGTTTACGGCCAGGTTCAACAGCCCGGCGCTTTCAACTTCGCCGCCGGCCAGACCTTCCGCCAGGCGCTCGCGCTTGCCGGTGGCCCGACGCTCGCGGGCTCGACCAAGCGAATCAAGGTCCGCCGCGGCGGCAAGGAGATCGAGGGCGTGTCGCTCGACGACACCGTCCAGCCCGAGGATGTGCTGATCATCCGCGAGAAGCTGTTCTGACAAGCGAGAGGATGCCGCGAAGGCAAGTGGGGCGGCCACGTGTGGGAGAAGCGGCGATGAGTTTCAATTTTGCGCAATGGCTTCGCGCCCTGTTGGGCGGCGGAGCGGCAGCCGGCCGGAGGATACCCGATCCGGTCGACTATCCGATGCCGGGCGACGGGCTGGGGCAGGGAGAGGAGCGCGCGGCGATCCCGCTCTCCGCTGCGCATGCCGCGGCGGGCGTTCCCAACATCGCCTTTAGGCGGACGGCGGTGTTCACCACTTTCAACACGGCGGTGCCGGTCACCGACCGTCACGGGCTGGCCGGCCGCAAGCAGGAGCTGAGCCGGCTGGTCGACGCGGTGGTCAAGCAGCGCAAGCACGCGCTGGTCTTCGGCGCGCGCGGATCGGGCAAGACCTCGCTCGCGCGCGTGTTCGGCGATCTCGCCGACGAGGCCGGCTGCGTCGCGCTCTATGGATCGGCGAGCGCCGGCGACGACATCGACGCGATCTTCCGCCCCTTCCTGGGTGAGCTGCCGCTTCACCGCGGCACCGCGCCTATCGGCGAGCAGCCGATGAGCGTCCAGCAGCTCGCCAATCTCTTCGTCCAGGGCGTGGCGCAGCGTACCTTGCTGATCGTCGACGAGTTCGATCGCGTGGCGGGCGATCGCGCGCGGCACGACATGGCCGCGCTGCTCAAGCTGCTGTCCGACATGCACTCGCCGGTGCAGGTCGTGCTCGTCGGCATCGCCGGCAATGTCGACGGGCTGATCGCCGCGCATCCCTCGCTTCGCCGCCATCTCCACGCCCAGCCGGTGCCGCCGATCGAGCGCGACGACCTCGCCGGACTGCTCCGGCTTTGCGCCAGCCAGGCGGGGCTGAGCTTCGAGGAAGATGCGGCGCAGACGATCGTCTCCGCTGCGATCGGCTCGCCCTATCACGCCCGGCTGTTCGGCATGCATGCGGCGCTCGCCGCTGAGGCTGCGGAGCGCGAGCGGATCACGCTGGCCGATGCGCAGAAGGGGCTCACCGCCGCGCTCACCGAATGGGGCGAGCTCACGCCCGATCTGCGCGGGCTGTTCGCGCGCGCGCTCGCCGAGGGCGGCCCGCTGCGAGGCATGATCGCGCTCGCCGGCGTCCTCGCCGCGCATTCGCCGGTACTGACCTTCGAGCGGCTGGCCGAGGCGGGCACCGAGCTCTTCGGCGAATCGCTCGGCGGCTCGCCCGCGGTCGATCGCACGATCGGCCTGATCGCCCCGGCGCTCAGCGAAACTCCGGTGCCCGGCGAGTTCCAGTTCGAGGATTCGCTCTCGCCCCAGTTCCTCGTGCTGATGGCCAATGGCGCGGCCGGCCGCCCCGCCGCGGCGCCCGCCGTCCGGCGCGAGACCGCCGAAGCGCGCGAACTCTTGCAGGGAGTGAGTGGACTATGACCGTCAAGGCAGCCGATCTCGTCGCGGCGATCAGGGCGCGCTGGCTGGTGGTCGCCGCGGTAGGCGGGGCGCTGTTCCTGCTCGTCGCCGCGATCGCCTTCGTCCAGCCGCGCCAGTATCTCGCCAGCTCGTCGCTGATGCTCGACCTGTCGCAGACCGATCCGACCGACAGTACCCAGCAGCAGCAGGCGCGCGTCGAGACCGATTCCGTCATCGCCACGCAGGTGGACCTCATCCGCAGCGCCAAGGTGATCGACGCGGTCGCCCAGCAGGCGGGCTTCGTCGAGCAGACGCCGGCCGACCTCGCTCCCGAGGCGCGGCTCCAGCAAGCCGCCGCGCGCGTCCGCGCCGGGCTCAACGTCGCCACCGGGCGGCAGAGCAACGTCCTCCAGATCCAGTATCTCGATCCGGATCCGCAGGTGGCGGCCAAGGTCGCGAACCTCACCGCGCAGATCTACATGCGCGAGCAGGTGGCGCTGCGTGCGTCGGCGGCGCAGGGCTCGGCCTCGTGGTTCGAGGCGCGCACCGCCGATGTGCGGCGGCGCTACGAGCTGGCGCAGAAGCGCCTCTCCGACTTCCAGCGTGCCAACGACATCATCGGCATCAACCGCATGGATCTCGAGGCGGAGAAGCTCAAGAATCTCTCCGCGCACCTCGTCCAGGCCCAGGCCGACGCCGCCGCAGCGCACTCCAAGTCGGGCTCGGCCAAGGTGGCGGAAGTCGCATCGTCGCTGGTCGTGCAGAACATCGAGGAAGCGGTCGCCACTCAGGCCGGCAAGGTCGCCGAGCTGAGCAAGACGCTCGGACCGAACCATCCGCAGATGGCTGCGGCCAAGGCCGAGCTCGCGGAGCTGCGCGGCAAGCTCGGCGAGGCGCGCGCCAATCAGGCGGCGTCGATGACCGCCAACAGCAGCGCTGCCGGCCGCCGCGAGGGCGAGCTGCGCGGCGAGATGTCGCGGCAGGAAGACAGCATGATCCGCATGTCGGGCGTGCAGGACCAGCTGATGGTCCTCCAGCGCGATGTCGAGGCGGCACGCCAGACCTATGACACGGTCCGCCAGCGCTTCAACGAAGCCGCACTCAAGAGCCAGATCTCGCAGCCCAATGCGAGCTTGCTCGACGAGGCCAGCGTGCCGCTCTTCCCTGCCAAGCCCAATCTGCCGCTCTGGCTCGTCGCCGGCATCGCGCTCGGGCTGCTCGCCGGGATCGCCGCGGTCGTGCTGAGCGAGATCCTGCGGCCGCGGGTGCGCACCGCCAGCGGGCTTGCGGCATCGACCGAAGTCGAAGTGATCGCCGATCTTTCCAACGATACCGGCCCCGGCTGGTTCGCGTCACGACAGGAGGCCGCATGAGGCTGCGTTCCACTGCGGGTGTGAACCCGCTGCTTGCCGATCCCTCGGTGCTCCACACCGGCGGGCTCGAGGGCGATCCCGCCGCCACGCCGGCCAATCTGCCGCTGCTCGCGCCCGGCGACGCGCGCGTCGATCCGCTCGTCGCGGCGGCATTCGATGCCGGCGATCCCTATGTCGCCAAGGTTCGTAAGGTGCGCGCCAAGCTGCTCGCCGCGGCGCGCGAGACAGGCGGGATCGACGGCCGGCTTCGGCTGGCGCTGCTCTCGCTTCATGCGGGGGACGAGGCGTCGATCCTCTCCGCCAATCTTGCGACCGTGCTCGCGCAGATGGACGGGCCGACGATCGTCGCCGACGCCGACATTGAGCAGCCGACGCTCGACCGGCTGCTGCGCCTGCCCAACAGCATCGGGCTCGCCGAGCAGCTCTCGGGCATGGCGCTGCGGCTGCCCGTGGTGCCGACTGCGATCGAGCGGCTGTGGCTGATGCCGGCGGGCCAGGCGCATAATGGCGCGGCCAGCCTGGTCGAGAAGGGCTCGCTGGCCGAGGCGGCCGATCGCTGGAACCTGCCCCCCGCCAATCTGCTCGTCCATCTGGCCGAGCGGCCGCGCGGCACCACGGCGTTCGGCAACATCCTCGAGAAGTTCGACGCGGTCGTGCTCGTCGTGCGGCGCGGCGTCACGCCCGTCGCCGAGATGCGCCGCATCATCGACGACCTCGATCGCCATCATGTGCCCATCGCCGGGACCGTGATGCACTGAGTTGCCGCAAGGCACTGACGGAAAAGGGAATAGCATGCAGGGAAATGCTGCATCGATCGAGTTGCCGCTGCACGGCCGCGGTATGGGCGAGGGGCGCGCGGTCGAGAGCGTGCGGATCGGCGGCGTGCCGGTCTCGACGCTGTCGCTGAACGCACTGATCGAGAAGATGCTGGCCGAGGCGCCCGCGCGCCGCGCCGCCGGCCGCTCGCCCTGGCTGGTGTTCGACTGCAACGGCCACGGCCTCTCGCTCAATGCCACCGACCCTGCGTTCCGCGCCGACCTGGCGCAGGCCGACTTGATCCACGCCGACGGGCAGGTGATTGTCGCCGCCTCGCGCCGTTTCGCCCCCGCGCCGATCGCCGACCGCTCGAGCACCACCGACATGTTCATCGACAGCCTGCCCGGCGCGGCGGCGCGCAAGGTGCGCTACTTCTTGCTCGGCGGCACCGAGCAAGTGAACGCCGATTGCGCCGCGCGCATCACCGCGGACACCCCCGGCCTCGAACTCGCCGGCCGCCGCAACGGCTTCTGGAACCCCGAAGAAGAAGCTGCGGTGATCGACGCGATCAACGCCACCGAGCCTGATGTGCTCTGGGTCGGCACCGGCAAGCCGCGCGAGCAGGCCTTCTGCGTGCGCAACCGGGACCGGATCAAGGCCGGCTGGATCGTCACCTGCGGCGGGCTCTTCAACTATATCACCGGCGATTATCCACGCGCGCCGCAATGGATGCAGGACGCCGGGCTCGAATGGCTCCACCGGATGGCAACCAATCCGCGGCACCTGGCGTGGCGCTATCTCACCACCAATCCCCACGCGCTCTGGCTGATCTGGAAGCACCGCAATGGCTGAGGCATCCGCCTTGCCGCTGGAGAAGAAGCCGCTGCGCGCCACGCTCGCGCGCTTCGGGCTGGCGAGCATGTCCTCGGCCGCAGTGTCGGTCAGCCACCTGCTCGTCCAGCTCGTCTCGGTACGGCGGCTGGAGGCGGCCGAGATCGGTACGCTCGCCTTCCTGCTGGTCATCATCCAGTTCGGCTACAGCCTGTCCAACGCGCTGGTCTCGACGCCTTATGCACTTGCGGTCAACCAGCGCCGCGAAGGCGATGAAGCGGGCTTCGACTTCTTCTATCCGATCAACTTGCTGCTCGCCGCTTCGCAGGGGCTGGTCTGCGCGGGCATCGGCTGGGCGATGGCAGGGCCCGGCGCGGCTGCCGCGTTCGGCGTGGCGGGCTTCGCCTCGCTGCTGCGCTGGTTCGGCCGCGCCAACGCCTATGCGCATCACAGCCCGGGCGGCGCCGCCGTGTCGGACGTCGTCTATGCGGTCTGCGTCGTCGCCGGCGTCGGCGCCACCTTGGTGATCGAGGCTCGGATCGAGCTTTTCGGCGCTGTGATCGCCACTGCGGGGCTGATCGGCCTGCTGCCCTTCGGCCTGCACTTCCTTGCCCGGCACCGCCCGGTCGGGATCGGGCGCGCGCTCGCCGCCTATCGCCCGGTGTGGCAGCGCCAGTCGGCCTGGACGCTGATCGGCGTGATCACCACCGAGGCGACGAGCAACGCGCACAGCTATATCGTCACGGCGCTCGCCGGCCCCGCCGCCTTCGCGCCGATCGCCGTCGGCATGCTCTTCTTCCGGCCGGTCAATGTCTGCATCACTGCGCTCACCCAGCTCGAGCGGCCGCGCATGGCGCGGGCGATCGGGCGCGGCGACGAGCGCGCGGCGCAGGGGTCGGCGCGTGCCTTCCTGGCGGCGCTCGCCGTGATCTGGGCAGGCACGGCGATGCTCGCCGCGGCCATCCTCTGGGAATTCCCGCACCTGCTGATCAAGCCGACGCTGTCGCTTCAGACGGTGATGATCGCCGTCGCGCTGTGCGCGCTGCTGTCGCTGGTCCAGTGCCTCCAGGCGCCGATCAGCGTGCTGACCCAGGCGCGCGGCGCTTTCCGCCCGCTCGCCGGCACCAGCATGCGGAGCTGCTTCGTCGGTTTGGTGGCGGTGCTCGCGCTCGCGCTCACGGCGCCTGCCGTGGCGACGATCGCCGGCGTGGTGCTCGCGCAGCTGGTGATGATGCTCGGCATCTATCGGCTCGATCGCCGCTGGCGCGCCGCGGGCGCGGAGGCCGGGCAATGAGCCTCGCCGCCCCCTGGAGCCGCGGGCGGACGCTGGAGCGCTCGCCGCGCGCCGCTGCCGGCAGCGAGCGCGCCGTCGCGCTGATCCCGGTCGCGCAGTTCGTCTATTTCATCTTCCTGATGCTGATCTTCATCGGCCAGCAGCCCTTCTCCTCGCGCAATCAGGAACAGCTGGTCGCGATGGCGGCGAACAACGACGGGTCGGACCCGTTCAAACAAGCCTTCTTCATCGGCTTCGCCCTGGTGCTGACGCTGATCGAGCTGAGCCGCCGCTACGAGCTCAAATACCGTTTCACTTATTGGCCGCTGCTCCTCATGCTGGTCTGGTTCCTGATCAGCTGCAGCTGGGGCGTCGACCCCTTCGTCTCGTTCAAGCGCGTGATGCAGCAGGTGATCGTGATCTACATCACCTTCCTCTCGCTAGCGCTGCTCGGGCCCGAGCGGCTCTATCGCACGCTGGTGGCGGCGCTGGTGCTGTCGCTGCTGATCTGCTGGATCTCGCTGCCGCTCACGCCCAACGCGGTCCACCCGCCGACCGAGAGCGACAAGGCGCTGATCGGCGCGTGGCGCGGCTTCTTCTTCCACAAGAACATCGCCGGCGCAGTGATGGCGCTCACCTTCGTCGTGACGGCGCACGCCTTCTTCACCACGCGCAAATGGTATTATGCGCTCTTCTCGGTGATGGCCTTCATTTTCGTGGTGGGGACCAAGAGCAAGACCTCGCTCGCGCTCTGCTTCGCCATCCTCGCGGTCAGCTCGGTCTATCGCTTCCTCAGCCAGAGCGTCGCCAGGCGCGCGGTGCTGCTCCTGCTCGTCGGGGTCGGCATGCTGATGTTCCTGGCGCTCTACATCGCCTTTCAGCCGCTGATCGAACGGCTGTTCGCGGATCCCACCTCGTTCACCGGACGCGTATCGATCTGGCAGGTGGCGATCGATTACCTCGCCGACCATCCCTATCTCGGCGCGGGGTTCGGCGGCTTCTGGCAGGTGGGCGAGAATTCGCCCGCGCACGCCTATCTCAACCAGCAATTCCAGATGCTGACCGCCCACTCGCACAATGGCTATCTGGAGATCCTCGTCACCACGGGCCCGGTCGGGCTGGTGCTGCTCCTCGTCTCCTTCGTCGTGCTGCCGGCCTGGTGGTTCCTCACGGGTGCCACGAAGGAGAATGTCACGCTCCTCGCGACCTCGTTCGCGATCTGGAGCTTCGTGATCTACCAGAACCTGCTCGAGACCAGCTTCTTCGACAAGGATCGCCAGGTCTGGGTGATCTTCCTCGCCGCGATCGCGATCGCTCACGCCTCGTACAAGACCGCTGAGCGCACCGACTGGAACCGCAGCACCGGGCAGGTGCGGCGCGGGTCGGGCTGGTCGCGGCTGGCGAACGCCAGGACGGGGGCCGCGCAATGACCGACGTCGCAATCTGCATCGCCACCTGCCGCCGCCCGCAAGGGCTGCGCCGGACGCTCGAATCGCTGGCCGCGCTCGACACCGAGCGCGACGTCACCGTGGTCGTCGCCGACAATGACGCCGAAGGGCGCGAGGGGATCGCGGCGGTCGAGGCGCTCAAGCGCGCTGGCTATCGCTGGCCGCTCATTGCGATGACCGTCGCCGAGCGCGGCATCCCCCAGGTCCGCAACGCACTGGTCCGGACCGCCCTGGCGCTCCCGCATGTCCGCTTCGTCGCGATGCTCGACGACGACGAGGCCGCCGAGCCCGGCTGGCTGCACGCGATGCTCGCCTGCCAGGCCGCGACCCATGCCGATGTCGTCGGCGGGGCGGTGTTACGCGCGCTCGAAGGCGAGGTGCCGCCCTGGGCGGCCTCGCACCCGCTGCTCCAGCCCAAGACCCGTGGGCAATCGGGCGTGGTCCCGCTGGTCGAGAGCACCGCCAACGTGCTGATCGACGCCGAGGCGCTGCGCGCGATGGGCGATGCGCCGTTCGATGAGGCGATGGCGCTCACCGGCGGGTCGGACAAGCAACTGTTCACGCGGATGCAGCGCGCCGGCCGCCGCTTCGCCTGGGCGGAAGACGCGCGCGTGACCGAACTGATCCCGGCGAGCCGCATCACGTCCAAATGGCTGCTGATGCGCGGCTACCGGATCGGGATGACCGACATGATCACCACCATTACGCACGAGGGCACGCTGAAGGCCGCCCGGTCCGAAGCGCACCGCATCGTCGGCGGCTTCGTCGTCGGATCGCTGGGTGCCGCGCTGACGCTCGACAAGGGCAAGCGCATCGTCCGGCTCGGGCAAGCATATCGCGCGGCGGGCAAGGTCGCCGCCCTCACCGGCCATCGTTACGAGGAATATCGCAAGGTGCACGGCGCATGACTCAGCTTCCCCCAGCCCCGGCCGGCGCGAAGCCCGTCTTCTCGGTGGTGATTCCCCTTTACAATCGTGCTGCCATCGTCGGCCAGACGATCCGCTCGGTGCTCGACCAGGACTTTCAGGATTTCGAGATCATCGTCGTGGACGACGGGTCGAAGGACGATCCCGAGCCGGTGGTCGCCGCCTTCGGTGACCCGCGCATCCGCTATCTCCGCCAGGCGAACGCGGGCGGCGGCGCGGCGCGCAACCGGGGGATCGAGGCGGCGCGCGGCCATTATGTCGCCTTCCTCGATTCGGACGACCAGTTCCTTCCCGACAAGCTCTCGATCATGGCGGCGGCGCTGCCTTATGACGAGGAGACCGTCCTCTATTCGCAGATGCAGGTCGATCGTGGTGTCGACCGTTACTGGGTGCGCCCCGATCGCGGTATCCGCGAGGGCGAGGACGTCGGCGAATATCTGTTCTGCGCCAACCAGTTCATGCAGACCTCGACCTTGGTGGTGCCGGCCGGGCTTGCCAAGCGCGTGCGCTTCGATCCCGCGCTCAAGAAGGGCCAGGACCTCGATTTCGCGGTGCGGCTCCAGGTCGAGGGCGGGCGCTTCCGGATGATCGAGCAGCCGCTCACCATCTGGCTCGATGCGACCGAGGTCGGGCGGACCTCCTATGTCCGGGGCTATGAGACCTCGCTCGACTGGCTCGAGCGCTGCGGCCATCTGCTCACCGAGCGCGCGCGCCACGGCTATCGCGCGACCGTGCTCGCCTACCACATGGCGCCGATCCGGCCGCTCGCCACGATCCGCGAGCTGGTGCGCGGGCTGTTCTTCGGGCGGGTGCCGCCGCGCATCCTCGCTCGCCAGCTGCTGCGTTCCTACCTGCCCAAGTCGTTCTACCGATCGCTCGTCAACCAGTTCGTCCACCGCTTCGGCAAGGCCGAGGCGCTGTCGGAAGGGGGGAAATAGATGGCGCCCGAGACCGAAGGACCTCTCTTCACGGTCGTGATCCCGACCTACAACCGCCGCGACGCGGTGGTCGAGGCGGTCCGCTCGGCTCTGGGGCAGAGCGTCGCCGACATCGAGGTGATCGTGGTCGACGACGGCTCGACTGACGGCACGCCCAGCGCGATCGCCGCGATCGGCGACCTGCGCATCCATGTTATCGTCCAGGATAATGCCGGCGCAGCCGCCGCCCGCAACCGCGGCATCGCCTATGCGCGCGGCCGCTATGTCGCCTTCCTCGATTCGGACGACCGCTTCCTTCCCGACCATCTGGCGGATCTGCTGCCGCTGCTCGCGCAGGGCGACGATGTGGTCGCCTACAGCCGGGTGATCGTCGATCGCGGCTCGGGCCGGCGTTTCCTCAAGCCGTTTCGCGAGATCCACAAGGGCGAGGGTGTCGATCGCTATCTGATGTGCGAGCGCGGCTTCATCCAGACGAGCAGCATGGCGCTCCGCCGCACGCTTGCGGCCTCGGTGCGCTACCGCGAGGATGTCGGCTTCGGGGACGATACGGATTTTGCGGTACGCCTGTCGCTGGCCGGCGCGCGCTTCCTGATGGCTGCGAAGGCTACGGTGGTCTGGGCTGACCGCCGCACTGAGAACCGGCTGTCGCAGGTGCGCTCGAACATCGGCAACCTTGCCTGGCTGAGCGACCTCAAGCCGCACATTTCGGCGCGCGCCTATTCGGCCTATATGGGCTGGCACGCCGCCAAGAGCGTGTGGCCCACCAGCCGCCGCACGGCGCTCGGCTATTATTTCAACGCGATCCGCCACGGCGCCTTCCGCCCCGGCCTGGCACTGGTGGTCCTGCTACAGATCATCGTGCCCGACGGAGCCTATCGCCGCCTCGCCGATCGCTGGGTCGCGCTCACCGCGCGGTTCCGGAGCTATCGGATATGAAGCGGCGCGCCTTCATCGCGGGCGCGGCGGCCGCCGCCAGCGTGCCGCTTCGGTCGAGCGCGCAGCCCTATGTGCCGCCAGCGCCCGACACCAGCGGGCCTGGGCTTGACGCACGGGCGCGCCGCAGCGGCCGGCACTTCGGCTGCGCGATCAAGTCGAGCCAGCTCGCAAAGGATCCCGCCTTCACCCAGGCAGTGCTGCGCGAGGCGGGCGTGATCGTGCAGGAATATGAGCTCAAGCGCCATGTCACCCAGCCGGCGCCGGGCAGATATGATTTCAGCGGCAACGACAGGCTGATCGCCTTCGCCCAGGAGCATGGGCTCGCGGCGCGCGGGCACACACTAGTCTGGTACGCGATGAACCCGCCCTGGCTCCAGGCTGCGCTGCCCAGAGCGAACGTGCGCGGCAAGGAAGAGCTGCTCGGCGGCTACATCCAGACCGCGATGCGCCGCTATGCCGGCAAGATCAGCGAGTGGGACGTCGTCAACGAACCCGTCGAACCCAAGGAAGGCCGCCCCGACGGACTCCGCGCCAAGAACATCTGGGCCGAGGCGTTCGGCGAGCGATACATCGACATGGCCTTCCACATCGCCCGCGAAGCGGACCCGCGCGCGCGGTTGTTCCTTACCGATTTCGGGCTCGAGCACGCCTCACGCCGCTGCGCCGAGCGGCGCAAGGCGATACTCGGCCTGCTCGAACGCGCGCTGGGGCGCGGCGTGCCGATCGACGCGCTTGGCATCCAGGGCCACCTCAAGCCCTTTCGCGAGCAGTTCGATGAACGCACCTTCGCCGATTTCCTCGACGAGGTCCGCGGGATGGGGCTGCACATCGCGATCACCGAGCTCGACATCGCCGATCGCGGCGGCCCCGCAGACGTCGAGCCGCGCGACGCCCAGGTGGCGGCGGTGGGACGTGCCTTCCTGGATGTCGCGCTCGCCAACCCCGCGGTGGGATCTGTGCTGAGCTGGGGACTGTCCGATCGCTACTCCTGGCTTTCCACTACCCCTGAGTATCGCTGGCCCGACGGCCAGCCGTCGCGCGGGTTGCCGCTCGACGCGCAGCTCCACCGCAAGCGGTTGTGGGCCGAGATGGCCGCCGCCTTCGATGCCGCGCCGGTGCGCGCCGCAGCCACGAACCGTTTGCCAAAGGGAGTATCCGCATGAGGATCGCGCCGCTCACGGGTCTCCGCGGCATCGCCGCCGTGGCCGTGATGCTCTACCACATCCCGCACGCGCCGGCGTTCCACGCCTATGCGGTCCCGCTCTTCTCGCGCGCCTATCTGTGCGTCGACCTGTTCTTCATCCTCAGCGGTTTCGTCATCTCGATCGGCTATCACGAGCGCGTTGTGAAGCACCTCGCGACATCGAGCTATGGCGACTTCCTGCTCAATCGCATGGCGCGCGTCTGGCCGCTGCACTTCGTGGTCGCGCTCGTCTTCTTGGTGCGAATGCTGCTCAACGTGTCGGGCGAGCAGGGCGTGCCGCTCACGTCCGCCAATCTCTTCACCAATCTGCTGATGATCGAGAGCTGGGGCTGGGGCACGCAGCCGCTCGCCGGCAATGCCTGGTCGGTCAGCACCGAGCTGGTCGCCTATTTACTCTATCCGCTGGTGGCGATCCTCGCCTTCTCGCGGCTCGCCTGGGCAGAGGGGCTGCTGGCGGTGCTGCTGCTGGCGCTCGTCGCCATGCTGGGGCACGGATCGCGCGGACCGCTGGACGTCAACGACAGCGACACGATCCTGCCGGTGCTCCGCTGCCTCGCCGGCTTCTCGCTGGGGGTGATTGCCTATCGCGTCGTGCGGCACCCGCGCTGCGAGCAACTGCTGCGCGGCGAGCGCGGCTTCCTCGCCGCCTGCGCGCTGCTCGTCGTCGCCTTCCTTGTTCCGCGGGGCGACGTGCTGGTCGCTCTTGCTTTCGTCCCGGTCGTGATCGCCTGCTATTACGACAGCCGCAGCTCGCGTGCGCTGCTCGCCAATCCCTTGGTCTTCCACCTCGGGCTGATCAGCTATTCGATCTATCTGTGGCACCCGCTGGTGCGCGACATCGCCGCGCGCGGCATGGGGATAGCGCATCGCCACGGGATCACTGGCCTCGACTGGACCTTGGTCCTGGCCACGCTCTTCGCGACCTGGCTGCTCTGCTGGGCGAGCTACCGGCTGGTCGAGGTGCCCGGGCACCGCTTGATCAAGCGGCTCGAGCGGCGCGACATGCGACCCCGCATGCCGCTCCAGCAGGCCGCGGAATAGGCGCCGCCGTGGCGGTACGGAGCGCGCATGCCGCCGAGACGGTGATCGCCGTCCCCACTTTCCGGCGCCCCGAGCATCTGCGCCGGCTGCTCGAGGCCGTGCGGGGGCTCGACGGGCTCGAACGCGCCGCGCTGCTGGTCGCCGAAAACGATCCGCAGCAACGCCAGGGTGCTGCGATCGCCTGCGCGCTCGCGCCGACGCTGCCGATTCCCGTGGACATAGTGCTCGTGCCGCGTCCGGGGCTGTGCAGCGTCCGCAACGCGATCGTCGCGCATGCGCTGCGCTATCCGGCGATGCAGCGGCTGGCGATGATCGATGACGACGAATGGCCGGAGCCCGGCTGGCTCGCCGAGCTCATCGCCGTGCAGCAGCGCACCGGCGCGGCGGTGGTCGGCGGGCCGGTGGAGCCGGTGTTCGCGGACGGAGAGCCGCGTTGGTGGCGCGAGACTTTAGTCTTCCGCCCCGAGGAACGCCCCGAAGGCCTGGTCGAGATGCTCTATGCGAGCAACAATTTGCTGGTGATGCGCGCCGCGCTCGAACGTGTCGGCGAGCCTTGGTTCGATCCCGCATTCAATCGCAGCGGGGGCGAGGACCTCGATTTCCTCACGCGGCTGCGCGCGCAGGGCTTCGGCTTCGCCTGGGCGCCACGCGCGGCGGTACGCGAATGGGTGGGACCCGAGCGCGCGCGTCGCGGCTGGGTGCTCCGCCGGATGTGGCGGATCGGGATCACCGATACGATGGTCGCGCGGAAGAAAAGGCCTGGCGCGCTCGGCCGCGCGACGCTGGCAGCGCGCTCGCTCGCACTGCTGGGGTTCAGGACCGCGTCGTTGCCGGCGCTCGCTTGGAAGCGCGAGCGCCGGCTCGACATTGCCGGCCAATGGGTCAAGGCGCTCGCGCGCCTCTATGCGCTGGCGGGCGGGAGCGACGCGCTCTACGCCGCTCCCGCTCCGGTCAGTTCTGCCAGGCCCGGAAGCTCTTGACGATCATGTCGCCCGAGCCGTCGTCATAGGCGCTGGTGGTCTTTACCGCGACGTTCATGATCGGGTACCAGCGATGGCCCTTGAACGGGTTGACGCTCTGGTAGACTTCGCGCCCGTCGAGGAACCAGGTGATGTATTCGGGGCCGATGTCCACCGCGTAGCGGTGATAGCCCTGCGTGAGGCCCGACATGCCATAGGCCTGCTCCGCCTGAATGATCACGCCGTTCTGGAAGCTGCGCACGCCGCCGCTGCCGCCGTGGATCGTCGCCGAGATGTGGCGATCGAAATCCCAGTAGCTCTGATAGCCGAAGCCCTCATAGACGTCGATCTCGGGCGGCCAGCCGGAAGTCGAGATCAGCCAGAAAGCCGGCCATGAGCCACGCCGCGACGGCATCTTCGCGACCCACTCATATTGGCCATAGCCGATCTGAGTGGAGGTCGTGTTGTGCCCGCTCAGCACCACCGATCCATAATTATAGGCGGTGCCGTTGTAGGTGATCGGGGAGGCGAGCTTCTGCGTGTGGAACACCAGACCTTCGTCGGTGTAGCGCAGCGGCGCCTCGACGCCGGGGTAGAGCGTCTCGTCCAGATACAGGCCGGTCTCGCCGTTCGCGACCTGGGCGCGGCCGTGCGAGAGTTGGGTCGACCAGGCGTCCGACCAGCCCGTCGGCGACCAGTGCATCGTATCCTTGGTCATCTCGTACTGGAGCGCGCCATAATTGCGGAAGGTCCGCGCGTTGCGGAAGCCGCTGGTCGCAGCGGGCGTCGGCGTCGCACTGGCGTTTGCGGTCACCGTGGCGCTCGCGGTGCCCTGGTTCGCCCCCCAGGGTGCCTCGCGCAGCTTGAGCGAGAATTGCTGGCCGTCGGCAGCCGAAAGGATCGGCACGGCGACGGTCTGGACCAGCGGATCGTTCGGCCGGAAGACGACCACGGCCTCGGTCGCCTTATACTGATAGCCCGAGATCGCCTTGTTGGCATCTGTGCCGTTCACGGTGATCACCCGCGCGATCACCGTGTTCGGCGTCGCATGGTCGAGCTTGACCGGAACATAGGCGACCGAGGCGTCAGGCTGGAAGGTCGCCGCGCCTATCGAGAGCGTCGCTTTCTCCGGTAGCCGCGTGCCGTTCGCGAAGTCATAAGTGGCGAAGCTGTTGGTGGTGCTGGTGGTAGCGGCGGTCGCGGTAGCCAGCGGTCCGAGAACGCCCATTGAAGAGGCGGTCGCGGCGGTGGTGTCGACTTTGACGATGCCCGCCGCCTGCTGGGAAGACGAGTCCGCGCCCGAGCATGCGGCTAGGGCGCAAAGCGACAACGCGCCCGCAAGCGGACGCACAAAAGATATACGCATGGAAAAACACCCCCCGGTGTCACGACGGCCAAAACCTCGGGCCGCCCAAGGGGTAATTTAGGAAGAAAACGGCGCGAAGCTTGTGCTTCGCGCCGTTTTTGCGATGAATTGTTAACCGTTCACCGCAAATCGCGGAACCAAATCACTCAGCCGCTATGGCGAGCTCTTCCGTCGCAGATGTGCCCCGGCCGACGCCGGTATAAGTGAAGCCTGCGGCTTCCACTGCCTCGGGCCGATAGATGTTGCGCAGGTCGACCAGCGCATTGCCCGCCATGCGATTGCGCAGCTGGCCGAGGTCGAGCGCGCGGAACGCGTCCCATTCGGTGACGATCACCAGTGCCGATGCGCCATCGGCGGCTTCATAGGGCGACGTCGCGAATTCGACGCCCGGCAGCAGCGGCCGCGCCGCAGCCATGCCCTCGGGATCGAAAGCGCTCACTTGCGCGCCACCGTCCTCGAGCGCCTGGATGATCGCCAGGCTCGGTGCGTCGCGCATGTCGTCGGTGTTCGGCTTGAAGGTCAGGCCGAGCACGGCGATCTTCTTGCCGCGCACCGATCCGCCGCAGGCCGTCACGATCTTGCGGCCCATCGCGCGCTTGCGCGTATCGTTGACCGCGACCGTGGTCTCGACGATCCGGATCGGCGTTCCCGAATCCTCGGCGGTCTTTACCAGCGCGAGCGTATCCTTGGGGAAGCAGGAGCCGCCATAGCCAGGGCCGGCGTGGAGGAACTTGGAGCCGATCCGGTTGTCGAGACCGATCCCGCGCGCGACCTGCTGCACGTCAGCGCCCACTGCCTCGCACAGGTCCGCGATCTCGTTGATGAAGGTGATCTTGACCGCCAGGAAGGCGTTCGCCGCGTACTTGATCAGCTCGCTCGTTCGCCTTCCGGTGAACAGGATCGGCGAATGGTTGAGGTAAAGCGGGCGATAGACTTCCTCCATCACCGGGCGGGCGCGGTCGTCCTCGATGCCGATGACGATGCGGTCGGGGCGCTTGAAGTCCTGGATCGCCGCGCCCTCGCGCAGGAACTCGGGGTTGGAGGCGACGGCGAAATCGGCCTGCGGGTTGGTCTCGCGGATGATCCGCTCGACATCGTCCCCGGTGCCCACCGGCACCGTCGACTTGGTGACCACCACGGTGAAGCCGCTCAGCGCCGGCGCCATCTCGGCAGCGGCGGCATGAACATAGGAAAGGTCGGCATGGCCGTCGCCGCGGCGCGCGGGGGTACCCACTGCGATGAACACCACTTCAGCCTCGCTCACCGGCTGAGCGAGCTCGGTCGAGAAGGACAGCCGCCCCGCCGCGACGTTGCGCGCGACGAGATCGTCGAGCCCCGGCTCGTAGATCGGGATTTCGCCGGCATTCAGCCGCGCGATCTTGTTCGCGTCCTTGTCGACGCAGACGACCTGATGGCCGAAATCCGCGAAGCAGGCGCCGGACACCAGGCCGACATAGCCCGACCCGATCATGACGATGCGCATGCCGTTACTCCTTTTACTGATGGATGCGTGTTGCAGGTATCGCGATCAGGCCGCGCGGCGCGGAGCCCGGGCGGCGAGCAGTTCGCTGGCGAACAGCTCGACATCCTCGGCCAGGTCCTCGCGGTCGAGCGCGACCGCCAGATTGGCGTGGAGGAAGCCCGCCTTGTCGCCGCAATCATAGCGGACGCCCTGGAAGGTGACGCCGTGAAAAGCCTGGTCGCCGATCATCCGCGCCATCGCGTCGGTGAGCTGGATCTCGCCACCCGCGCCTTTCTCCTGGCCCTCGAGCACGCGCATCACTTCGGGCTGAAGGATGTAGCGGCCGATCACCGACAGGTTGGAAGGGGCAGTGCCCGGTGCCGGCTTCTCGACCAGACCCTTCACTTGCGTGAGCGCGCCGTCGCGCTCGCCCGGCGTGATGATGCCATAGCGATGCGTCTGCTCGTCGGGGACGATCTCGGCGCAGATCAGATTGCCGCCCACCTTCTCATAGGCATCGACCATCTGCTTGAGGCAGCCGGGGCGCCCGCGCATGAAGTCGTCGGCGAGCAGCACCGCGAAGGGCTCGTCGCCCACCACGTCGCGTGCGCACCACACCGCATGGCCCAGGCCCATCGGCTCCTGCTGGCGCACATAAGTGACCGCGCCGGGCTTGAGCCGGGTGCGACCCAGGATGTCGAGCGACTTGCCGCGCCCGCTCATCGTCGTCTCGAGCTCGAAGGCGATGTCGAAATGGTCTTCGATCGCCGCCTTGCCGCGGCCGGTGACGAAGATCATCTGCTCGATGCCGGCCTCGATCGCCTCCTCAACCGCATATTGGATGAGCGGCCGGTCGACCACGGGCAACATTTCCTTGGGGATGGCCTTGGTGGCCGGGAGAAAGCGGGTACCGAGCCCGCCAACGGGAAACACAGCTTTGCGCACACGCTTTGGGGTCATGACTTCACCTCCGTCGCTGCGTTGCAGCATAAGCGCGGGGCGGGGCGGCAGCAATTTCGGCTCGCCGCCCGCCGTGCACCGATGATCCGCATTCTACGGAGCTGGAGCCCTTCCAACGGCAAAGGCGCGCGGCGCGATTCGAGACGCAGGTCGAAGTTGCCGGGGCGGGACGCGGGCCCTAGATGGGCGCCATGCAGCTCGCCTTCGTCAAATGCCACGGCTCCGGGAACGACTTCCCGCTGATCGACGCCCGCAACCTGTCGCTCAGCGATGGCGAATGGGCGGGCGTGGCGCGCGCGCTCGCCGACCGCGAGGGGCCGGTGGGCGGCGACGGCATATTGCTGCTCGTGGCGGGCCGCGGCGACCGTCCCTTCGGGATGCGCATGTTCAATTCGGACGGGTCGGAAGCCGAGACCTGCCTCAACGGGCTGCGCTGCGTCGCCCGCGCCGGGTTCGAGGCTCTCGGGCTCGATGCGGCCGAGGTCCAGCTCCAGACGAGCAGCGCGGACGCCGCGCGCGAGGAACCGCTTGCGCCCGGCGTAGTGACGATCCGCACCACCGTGGGCCCCGCCTCGACCGCCGCCGCCGACGTCGGCCTGCGGACCGAGATCGGCGAATTCATCGACGCAGCTATCCCCGGCCTCCCGAGCGATCGCGCCTTCACCGCCGTCACCATGCCGAATCCGCACCTGGTGACCTTCGTCGACACGGTCGACGAGGCCGAGCTGGTGGCGCTGGGCGACTGGTGCGAGGCAGCGCCCGCGCTGATCCCGGGCCGCGCCAATGTCTCGTTCGTCGAGGTGCGCGGGCCGGATGCGCTGTTCGTGCGCACCTATGAGCGCGGCGTCGGGCTGACCGACAGCTGCGGTAGCGCGATGGCGGCGTCGGTGCTCGCCGCGGCGCTGACCGGGCGCGTGCCCCATGAAGCCGACGTGCGCGTGTTCAACAAGGGCGGGCTGGTGCGCGGCCGGGCCGGCACAGACCGGGTGGTGACGATCAGCGGCAACGCCACCTTCCTCTACGATGCGACGGTGGAAGTCGATCCGGCGACGGCTACCGCGGGCGTCCCGCTGGTCCATGCCCGGCGCGAGGAAGAGGCCCGCGCCTGGGAAGCAGCGGTCGCCGCGCTGGCCTAGCTTGTATCGACATTCATCCCCCTCCTTTCAGGGAGAGGAGCGCGTTACGCTATCGCGCCGCCCCGCGCATCCTGCGCGACCAAAGGTCACACCAGGGTCACACTATCGCGGCGGTTCGAGCGGGGCATGACCATCGGCCGATCCGGCGGCGCGATGCCGGAAGTGGACACGGCGGAAGTGGACAAAGTGGACACCCCAACGCGGGCGGATGCGCGTGCGTACGTGCCTGCGCGCGTGCGTGTGCGTGTGCGCGCGAGACGCCGATTATATTCAGATTGAGAAAGAGCGTTCCCGTTCTGTTTCAGGCCAAATCCTATTTTGCAAGCGGCAAGATTTTGCGCCGGGGGCCAGGTTGTACCGACATTCGTCTCCCCTCCCCAAAAGGGAGGGGGAGCGCGTTAGGCTGAATGTCGATTCGTCCTAGCCGCCACAGGATTCAGTTGCAGGTACGTATCGCGATGCGCGCCAGCTCGTCGTCCTTTTCGGTCAGCGCACACCAAGGCGGCTGCCGGCTCCAGTCGCCGGCGGGCGGGTCTTGGCGCGGCGGAGATGGCGCAGGCGCGTGCGCACGCGCGTTCGAGGCCGGGGTTCGTTCCATGGCGTTCTCCTTTGGCGACCGCTGGAATGGTCGAGCGGCGCCGGTAGCCGGCGACCGGCCGTAACGGGCGCGGGAGATTCGCTCAGGAGCGGTTGGTCTGGGCCCTCCGGCGCGCGGCCGTCGGCAGCCGGGCCCTATGGGCTTCCGGCGCGTGGAATCTGGGCAATCCTGCGCGCGATTCAAGAGGGCAGGCAGGTGAAGCGAGCCTCCGCAGCCGCGGGCCGAACCTCAGCCCTCGAGCGGTAGCGTGAAGCAGATGCGCGCGCCGCCGGCGTGCGCGTGGTCGATCCACATCCGCCCGCCATAGGACTGGACGATCGCGCGCGAGACCGCGAGGCCGAGCCCCAGCCCGTCGCGCTTGGAGGAGGCGAAGGGCGAGAAGATGTCCCCCAGCTCGGGCGCGATGCCGGGGCCGTTGTCGTCGATCGCGAAGGTGACGGCGTCGGAGGTCTTGGCGGTGGTCGACACGGTGACGCGCGGTTCGGCGGCCAGCGCGGCGGCCTCGCAGGCATTGCGAAGCAGGTTGAGCAGCACCTGCTGCACCTGGATCTTGTCCGCGGCGACGCGCGGGGCGGCGACGTCGAGCCGCTGCGCGATCTCGCCCTTCCATCCCGGCGCGGCGAGCCACGCGAGCGCGATCGCATCCTCGACGATGTCGAGCACGGGGGCGCTGTCGGTCGAATCGGTCCGGTCCGAAACCATGTCGCGGACGCGCTGGACGATGTTGCGGGTGAAGCCGATGTGCCGCTCGGCCTCCTCCAGCCGCTCGACGACCAGCCCGGCGTCGCCCGGGGCCTGGCGCACCGCCAGCGCGTGCGCCGCGGCGACATAGTTGGACGCCGCGGTGAGCGGCTGCGAGAGCTCGTGCGCCACGGTCGCGCCCATCAGGTTCACGGCCTCGACGCGCGCGATCTGGGCGACTTCGTCGCGCAGCCGCTCGTGGAGCTTCTCCGCGGTGATGTCCTGCTCGGTGGCGAACAGGCGCTCGACGGTCCCTTCGGCACCGCGCACCGCGGTGATGCGGATACGATGACAGGCTTCGTCGCCATCGGCGCGCTGCACCATCACTTCGCACTGCTGCGGCTCGCCGGTCGCCCGCGCCGCGTCGATCGCGCGCGCCAGTTCCTCGCGGCTGTCGGGTTCGAGGCAGGCCAGCACCTGGTCGCGCTGCTGCACGTCATCGGCGACGTCGCGTCCATAAAGCTGGCAAAGCTGGTCGGACCAGAAGAAGCGCTCGGTCTTCAGATCATATTCCCAGTCGCCGATCCGCCCCAGACGCTGCGCTTCGCGCAATCGGTCGTTCGACTCGCCGAGCGCCTGCACGCCCCGGTCGCGTCGTTTCAGGCCCCAGGTGAGCGCCGCGGAAAACGCGATCACCGTCGCGGCGAGCAGCGCGAGCGCCGCCCAATGCCAGTGTCTGCGGCCGGTCAGGCCGCGCAGCGCATCGTCATATCCCAGCCCCACCGTCACGAACACGCCGTAGCGGGCAATCCGGCGATGGCTGAAATAGCGCCGGATCCCGTCGATCGAGCTCGGCCCGAGGTAGGTCCCGTTCGGATCGGTGGCCTGATGCTCCATCACCAGCCGGCCGCGCAGGTCCTCGCCCCACGAGACGCGCGAGCCGGTGCGCCGGGCCAGCGTGATCCCGTCGGCGCGGATCACCGAGATCATGTCGAGCGGGCGCAGCTGCGCGCCATGGTTGAAGTCGGTGAACGCCTCGACCGGGATCATCAGCGAGACCATGCCCGCGAAGCTGCCGTCGCGCGCGCGGATCGGATGGCTGAGCGGGATCACCGTATGCCCCTTGCCGCGCAGCGCCAGCGGGCGATCCACGAGCAGCGACGCACCGGGCGGGGCATCGCGTACCGCCTGGAACGCCGGATAGCGCGCGATATTGCGCGTCACTGCGTCGGGGAAGCTGGTCCAGTGGATGTTGCCCCGGGCATCGGCGATGCTGATCCCGGTGAAAAGCGGATTGGCCGCGAGCGGATCGTCGATGCGCTGGAGCAGCGGCTGCGAATCCAGGTTCTGGCCGTAGCGCAGCGTGAGATGCTCGGCGGCGACTTCGGCAGCCTCGAAGGTGCGCGTGACGAACTGCTCGAAGGCGATCGCGCGGTTCTGGTTCTCGCGTATCGCCGCTTCCTCGGCGCGCAGCCGCTCGGCGCGGAGCTGCAGCGTGCTCGCGACCGCGAGCGCCGCCAGCAGCAACAGGCTGCCGGTCCAGACGAGCAGGATGAGCGGACGGCTCGCCAGGGACAGGTCACGGAAGCGCATCGGCGGGTTCGGCTGTTCCTGGTCAAGCGGGAGAACGGCGTCCCCATCCCCCACGGAGAGGCCCGATCATGCGCGAGCGTAGCGCGTTCCCGCCTGGGCGGAAATATTCGGATTCTGCGTAGGCTAACCGTCAGGAATAGCTAACAATCTGGGCCAGCGCCGGCCGCTTATGCGGCGCGCTTCTCCAGCGCATGGGCGGCCTCGGCCATCAGCGCGGCGATGATGTCGGTCACCGGCTCTTCCTTGCTGACCATGCCCACCGACTGGCCGGCCATAACCGATCCATGCTCGACATCGCCTTCGATCACTGCGCGGCGCAGCGCCCCGGCCCAATAATGCTCGATCTGGAGCTGGGCTTCGGCCATCTCGACCTTGCCCTCGTCGAGCGCCTGCGCGACTTCGCGCTGCTTGGCGGTGAACAGCTCGCCGCCCGCATTCTTGAGCGCACGCACGGGGATGACCGGAAGCCGCGGATCGATCTGGACGCTGGCGATGGCGTCGCGGGCCGAGGCGCGGATGAAAGCCTTCTTGAAATTGGCGTGGGCGATGCTCTCTGTCGCGCAGACGAAGCGCGTGCCGAGCTGGACGCCCGCGGCACCCATGTCGAGATAGCCCGCGATCGCCTCGCCGCGGCCGATGCCGCCGGCGACGAAGACCGGAACCTGGCTTGCGACTTCGGGCAGGATTTCCTGCGCGAGCACGCTGGTCGAGACCGGACCGATATGGCCGCCGGCCTCCATGCCCTCGACCACCAGCGCGTCGACGCCCGAGCGGATCAGCTTCTTGGCCAGGCTGAGCGCCGGGGCGAAGCAGATCAGCTTGGCGCCATTGCCCTTGATCGCATCGAGCGACCCCGCCGGCGGCAGACCGCCGGCGAGCACGACATGGCCGACGCCATGCCTGGCGCAGACCTCGATCAGCTCGAAAAGCTGGGGGTGCATGGTGATCAGGTTGACGCCGAAGGGCTTGTCCGTCAGCGCCTTGGTACCCGCGATCTCCTTGTCGAGCAGCTCGGGGCTCATCGCGCCGCAGGCGATCACGCCGAAGCCGCCGGCATTGGAGATGGCAGCGACGAGGTTGCGTTCGGAAACCCAGGACATGGCGCCGCCGAGGATCGCGACCTGCGAGCCCAGGAATTCGCACCCGCGCGCCATGCGCCGTGCCAGGCGTTCTTCGCCGATCGTCATGCTGGTTCCTTCATAAAAGTCGCGCGGCTTTAGACCGGGGTCCGGCAGAGGGCAACGCTGCCCGCCTCACCCCAGTGTTCCTGCGTTCGCAGGAGCGCGGGACGCCCTACAGGTCGAGCTTGTCATAGTCCGCGGGGGGCGGGATGCCTTCCATCCGCTCGGCGAGCAGCGGGCGGAAGCTCGGGCGGCTCTTCATCCGCAGATACCAGCCCTTGGCCTCCTCATGCCCCTTCCAGTCGATCCCGCCGAGATAGTCGGCGATCGAGATCTGCGCGGCGGCCGCCAGATCGGCGAGGCTCATCGTCGACCCCGCCAGCCAGGTGCGGTGGTCGAGCAGATAGTCGATATAGTCGAGGTGCGAGACCGCTGCCTTCATCGCAGAGCGCAGCACCTGGCCGTCGGGCGACTGCTTGTAGACGATGCGCTTGAGCATCCGCTCCTGGAGCAGCGGCGCGGTGATCTCGCCGAAGAAGTGATTGTCGAACCACAGCACCAGCCGGCGGATCTCGGCGCGGTCGGTGGCGGTGCCGTTTAGCATCGCGTTCTTGGAGACGGTCTCCTCGAAGAACTCGCAGATCACCGAGGAGTCGATCAGCGTGACGCCGCGCTCGGTGTCTACCATCACCGGCACCTGGCCGGTGGGATTCAAGTCGAGGAATTCGTCGCGCCGCTGCCACGGAAGTTCGCGCACCGGCTCATAGCCGATGCCTTTCTCGCCCAGCAGCAGCCGGACCTTCCGCGAAAAGGGACACAAAGGAAATTGATAGAGCTGCCACATGCAGCCCGTATCTAGCGGAGACGCGGTGCGCGTCCAGCCGATGCGTCAATTATCGTCGCTATACGCCTGGACTGCGTCGGCGAGCGGGGCCAGCGCGCCCTTGAGCCGCTCGGCGGTGCGCGCCAGCTCCGAGCTCATCGCCAGCGCATCGCCGGAAACCGCGCCCGCAGTGGCGACCGCGCGGCGCGTGCCGTCGCGGAGCTTCTCCTCGAAGTGCGGGTCCTTGCGCCGCTCCAAGTCGCGCAGCGTGTCCGAAGGCCGGATGTCGTCGCGCGGATCGGTGTAGTGCGCGAGCGGGCCGACGCGGGTGTCGAGCAGGATCTCGGCGATCGAGTTGACCGCCATGGCGACGCCTTCCTGCACCATCGGGTCCTGCAAGCTGCGCGCCGCGTCCTCCGTCCGCGACTGGGCGGCGGCAGGAAGCGCGATCGCGCACAGGATGGCAGCAGCGGGAACGAGACGCATGACATTCTCCCGAGTCGTCAGGATGTCATCCTACATGCATTCCAGCAGCTTAGCACGAGCTGAACGACGTCACTCCGCCGCAACCGCCTCCGCCGCATCGTCGAGCGCATAAGGCAGACGCGACAGCATCTCCTTCGGCACGACCTGCCAGAAGCTGCCGACTGCCCGGTCCCAGTCCTCGAGCAGCCCGCGCGACCATTTGCTGTCGGTCGCCTCGGCATGCGCCTCGATCAGGCCGCGCAGCTTGGCTTCCCAGTGCTGCGAGGCGAGCCGCTGCCACACGATGCTCTCGGGATTGGCGCGGCGCTCGAAGCTGCCGTCCTCGTCATAGACGAACGCCATGCCGCCGGTCATGCCCGCGCCGAAGTTCATGCCCACGCTGCCCAGCACCACCGCGGTGCCGCCGGTCATATATTCGCAGCCATTGGCGCCGCAGCCCTCGACCACCACTTCGGCGCCCGAGTTGCGCACCGCGAAGCGCTCGCCCGCCTGGCCTGCGGCGAACAGCCGGCCCGAGGTCGCGCCATAGAGCACGGTGTTGCCGACGATGGTGTTCTTCCAGCTCTCGATCGGCGAGCTCACCATCGGCCGGACGATGATCGTGCCGCCCGACAGGCCCTTGCCGACATAGTCGTTGGCGTCGCCGAACACTTCGAGCGTGATGCCCTTGCACAGGAAGGCCCCGAGCGACTGGCCGGCCGAGCCGCGCAGCCGGACATGGACGTGCCCGTCGGACAGCGTCGACATGCCGAACTTGCGGGTAACCTCGCTCGACAGCCGCGTGCCCACCGCGCGGTGCGTGTTGCGCACCGTATAGGTGAGCTGCATCTTCTCGCCGCGCGAGAAGACCGGGGCCGCATCCTTGACCATCTGCGCGTCGAGGCTGTCGGGCACTTCGTTGCGGAAGGTGGCGAGGCTGAAGCGGCGCTCGGCGTCGGTCGCGTCGACCTTGGCGAGCACCGGGTTCAAGTCGAGATCGTCGAGATGCTCGGCGCCGCGGCTGACCTGGCGGAGCAGCTCGGTGCGGCCGATCACTTCGTCGAGGCTCGAGAAGCCCAGCTTGGCCAGGATCTCGCGCACTTCCTCGGCGATGAAGGTCATCAGGTTGATGACCTTCTCGGGCGTGCCGACGAACTTGGCGCGCAGCTTCTCGTCCTGGGTGCACACGCCCACCGGGCAGGTGTTCGAGTGGCACTGGCGCACCATGATGCAGCCCATCGCCACCAGGCTCAGCGTGCCGATGCCGAATTCCTCGGCGCCGAGGATCGCCGCGATCACGATGTCGCGCCCGGTCTTGAGCCCGCCGTCGGTGCGCAGCCGGACGCGGCCGCGCAGGCCATTGAGCGTCAGCGTCTGGTTGACTTCGGACAGCCCCATTTCCCAGGGCGTGCCGGCGTACTTCACCGAGGTGACCGGCGAGGCGCCGGTGCCGCCGACATGGCCGGCGACCAAGATCACGTCGGCATGCGCCTTGGCGACGCCCGCCGCGACCGTGCCGATCCCCGCCGAGCTGACCAGCTTGACGCACACCCGCGCGCGCGGGTTGATCTGCTTCAGGTCGTAGATGAGCTGCGCGAGATCCTCGATCGAATAGATGTCGTGGTGCGGCGGCGGGCTGATCAGCGTCACGCCCGGCGTCGCATGGCGCAGCTTGGCGATGAACTCGGTGACCTTGAAGCCGGGCAGCTGGCCGCCTTCGCCGGGCTTGGCGCCCTGGGCGACCTTGATCTCGATCTCGTCGCAGGCGTTGAGATACTCGGCAGTGACGCCGAAGCGGCCCGACGCGATCTGCTTGATCACCGAATTGGCGTTGTCGCCATTCTCATAGGGCTGGTAGCGCGCCGAATCCTCGCCGCCTTCGCCCGACACGGCCTTGGCGCCGATCCGGTTCATCGCGATCGCCAGCGTCTCGTGCGCCTCGGGGCTGAGCGCGCCCAAGGACATGCCCGGCGTCACGAAGCGCTTGCGGATCTCGGTGATCGCCTCGACCTGGTCGATGGCGATGCCCTCGGTCGGGAAGTTGAACTCGAGCAGGTCGCGCAGATAGACCGGCGGCATGTCGCGCACGCCGCGCGAGAAGGCGAGATAGCTCGAATAGCTGTCGGTCGAGACCGCGGTCTGCAGCAGGTGCATCAGCTGCGCCGAATAGGCATGCGTCTCGCCGCCGAAGCGCTGCTTGTAGAAGCCGCCGATCGGCAGCGTCGCGACGCCGCGGTCATAGGCCGCCTCGTGCCGCAGCTTGGCCGACAGATGGAGCGAGGCATAGCCCTCGCCCGAGATCTTGGCGGGCATTCCGGGGAACAGGTCGTTGACCAACGCGCGGCTGAGCCCCACCGCCTCGAAGTTGTAGCCGCCGCGGTACGACGAGATCACCGCGATGCCCATCTTCGAGAGGATCTTGAGCAGGCCCTCGTCGATCGCCTTGCGGTGGTTCTTGAGGCACTGCTCGAGGCTGAGGTCGCCGAACAGGCCACGGGCCTGGCGATCGGCGATCGAGGCCTCGGCCAGATAGGCGTTCACCGTCGTCGCGCCGACTCCGATCAGCACGGCGTAGTAATGCGTGTCGAGGCACTCGGCGGTGCGGACGTTGACGCTCGCGTAGGAGCGCAGGCCGCGGCGGACGAGGTGCGTGTGCACCGCCGCGGCTGCGAGCACGCCGGCGATCGCCACCTTGTCGGGTCCGATATGCTCGTCGGTCAGGAACAGCTCGGTGCAGCCGGCGCGGACGGCCTGCTCGGCCTCGTAGCGGATGCGCGTGATCGCGGCGCGCAGCGCGTCGGGACCTTCGTTCGCCGGGAAGGTGCAGTCGATCTCGGCCGCCTGGCTGCCGAAATGCGCGCGCAGGCGATGCCAGTCGGCATTGGTCAGCACCGGGCTCTCGAGCACCAGCACCCGGCCCTGCGTGCCGTCGGTGTCGAGGATGTTGGCAAGGTTGCCGAAGCGCGTCTTGAGCGACATCACGTGGCGCTCGCGCAGCGGATCGATCGGCGGGTTGGTGACCTGGCTGAAGTTCTGGCGGAAGAACTGGCTGATCAGCCGCGGCTTGTCCGAGATCACGGCGAGCGGCGTGTCGTCGCCCATCGATCCGATCGCTTCCTTGGCGGTCTCGACCATCGGCGCCAGGACCATCTCCATGTCCTCGAGCGTCTGGCCGGCCGCGACCTGGCGGCGGGTGAGCTCGGCGCGGTCGTAATAGGCCGCCTCGGGCGCGGCGGGCAGCTCGTCCTTGGTCATGAACTCGCCGATCATCGCGGCATAGTCCGCTTCGCCGGCGATCTGGTCCTTGATCTCGGCGTCGGTGAACAGCCGGCCTTCCTGCAGGTCGACTGCGATCATCTGGCCCGGCCCGAGCCGGCCCTTGGCGATCACGGTCGATTCGGAGACGGGCACCATGCCCGCTTCGGAGCCGACGATCAGCAGCCCGTCCGAGGTCTGGGTATAGCGCAGCGGGCGCAGCGCGTTGCGGTCCATGCCCGCCACTGCCCAGCGGCCGTCGGTCATCGCCAGCGCCGCGGGGCCGTCCCACGGCTCCATCACCGAGGCGAGATACTGGTACATCGCCAGATGCGATTCGGGCGTGTCCTCGGGCTGCCATGCCTCCGGCACCAGCATCAGCTTGGCGGTCGGCGCGTCGCGGCCCGAGCGGCAGATCGCCTCGAACACCGCGTCGAGCGCGGCTGTGTCCGATGCGCCCGCCGGGATCACCGGCTTGATGTCTTCCGAGCGTTCGCCGAACGCGATGCTCGCCATCTTGATCTCGTGGCTGAGCATCCAGTTCTTGTTGCCGCGGATCGTGTTGATCTCGCCGTTGTGCGCCAGGCAGCGGAACGGCTGTGCCAGCCACCATTGCGGGAAGGTGTTGGTCGAATAGCGCTGGTGGAAGATCGCGACGCGGCTGGTGAAGCGCTCGTCCTTGAGGTCCGGGTAGAACTCGGACAGGCTCTCGGCGAGGAACAGCCCCTTGTAGACGATCGAGCGCGTCGACAGCGAGCAGATGTAGAAGCCGCTGATCTGCGCTGCGATCACGCGCTTCTCGATCCGGCGGCGGATCAGATAGAGGTTCTTCTCGAACTCGGCGGCATCCACGTCGCCGGGCATCGGCCCCGCGATCATGATCTGCTCGATCTCGGGGCGCGTCGCCTGCGCCTTCATTCCGATCACCGAGACGTCGACCGGCACCTGGCGCCAGCCATAGATGGTGTAGCCCGATTCGATGATCTCGCTCTCGACGATCGTGCGGCAGGTCTCCTGCGCGGCAAGGTCGGTGCGCGGCAGGAAGATCATGCCCACGGCCAAGCGGTTGGGGAGCACGCGGTGGCCGCCCGCGGCGATCGCGTCGTCGAAGAAGCGCACCGGCAGGTCGACATGGATGCCCGCGCCGTCGCCGGTCTTGCCGTCGGCATCGACGGCGCCGCGGTGCCACACTGCCTTGAGCGCATCGATCGCCGACTGGACGACGCGGCGCGAAGCCTGGCCGTCGGTCGCGGCGACGAGGCCCACGCCACAGGCGTCACCCTCGAATTCGGGGCGGTACATGCCCTCGCGGGCAAGGCGTTCGCGTTCGGACGGGGAAACCAGGTTCATTGCTTCTTCTCCGCCAATCGGCGTTCCATCAAGGCGGCGATCGCTACTTCGATCTTCCGCTGGGTTTGGGGATCGATGTTGTTCCCCCAGTTCGCAGTCATCTCGGCGATTTCGGCGTTCGCGCGATTGAACTTGGCCATGTCGACCCGGGATGCGAATTGGATCAGTGCGGCCTGGTCTTCGCTGGTGAGCACACTCACGGCCGTGCGCGCGCTCGAAGCGATGTCGGCGCGGACGTCGCCCGCCGTCAGATCCTCTTGGCCGAGCGACGCGATCTGCTTCGTCAACGAGACCTTGAAATCGGCATGCTCCGTCAAGGCGTTCCGCAGCCGCGTACCCGCCGGCGACGCATAGAAGGCCAGCGTCGTGCGAAGATCGTCCGCGGTCAGCCACTTCGCATAGATAATGCTGGTGGTCTGCTGATATTCCGGCATCTTCGCAGACAAGGTCTCCAGGATGATCGGAGTCATCACCGACACGAACTCGGCCGACGCGCCCGGCGATCGCTTTTCGAGCTCGCGAAACAGGGGGTCCTGCGCCAGCGCCGGCTGAAGCGTCTCCTTCAGCATCCGGTCGACCATTGCGCGAGTCGCTGCCTCGCTGTTGATCAGCTGTGTGAGCTTGAGCGCAAGCTCGCGGCTCTCCGCTGTCGCCGTCAGCGGCGTCGGATCCGCGGTCGCGTGAGCGACTGCGACGGGGGGAGGCGGCGCCGGTATCGCCTGGGCAAGCGCCGGCACGGCGCCAGCGGCGCTCGCCAGCGCCGCGACCACGAGCAATTTCTTCACGCGCGTCATTCGGTCTTCACCCCGGCGCTGTCGAGCGCGGTGGCGGCCGCCTCGTCGCAGGCGAGCAGCCCGTCCATCACTTCGGTCGGCGCCGCATCCATCACCTTGCGAGTTGCGTCGAGGAAGCGCTGGAGCGGATAGCGCTTCATCAGCGCCGCCATCTCTGCCTTGTCGCCCGATGCGGCCATCGCCTTGTGATCGGGGCCCGAATAAAAGGCAGTGAGCTGGTCGAGCTCGGCGTCGCTGAGCGTGTCGGCGGCGCGGCGAACCGCATTGACGGCATAATTGCGCGAGAAATCCCCCGCGCACTTGCGCCGCGTCGCGATCACGCCGCGGATCGCGGCTTCCTTGTCGCGGTTGGTTGCGATCAGCCCGGCGATCACGCCTTCCTGGAAGTCGGGCTCGACTTCCTGCTCGCCCTTGCTGCTCGGCGGCAGCGCGGCAAGGAAGCGATCGACATGCGCGGCATGGTCGGGCGCCGCCGCGGTCTGCGCAGCAAGCGGCGCGGCCAGCGTGCCGGCGACCAGCAGCAGGGGAATGGCGCCGCGCATCACGCCGCCACCGGCTCCGAAGCCGGTGTCGCTGCCTTGGCGTGCGTCTTCATCCAGCCGTGCATGTGCGCCGCCACGTCGCGGCCGTCGCGGATCGCCCAGACGACGAGGCTCGCGCCGCGGACGATGTCGCCGGCGGCGAACACGCCGTCGAGGCTGGTCATCATCGACTTGCCGTCGGTGCGCAGCGTGCCCCAGCGCGTGACACCGAGCCCTTCGGCGCCGAACATCTTCGGCAGCTCCTCGGGCTCGAAGCCGAGCGCCTTGATCACCAGGTCGGCATCGAGCCGGAATTCGCTGCCGGGATCGAGCTCGGGGCTGCGACGGCCCGAAGCGTCGGGCGCGCCGAGGCGCATCCGCGACGCGCGCACGCCGGTCACCTGATCGCCGCTGCCGTCGAAGGCCTCGGGCGCGGAGAGCCAGACGAACTCGACGCCTTCCTCCTCGGCATTGGCGACTTCGCGCTGCGAGCCCGGCATGTTGGCGCGGTCACGGCGATAGAGGCACTTCACCGATGCCGCGCCCTGGCGGATCGCCGTGCGCACGCAGTCCATCGCGGTGTCGCCGCCGCCGACGACCACGACATGCTTGCCTTCGGCATTGAGGCTGCCGTCGTCATAGGCCGGCACAATGTCGCCGAAATTCTTGCGGTTGGAGGCGGTCAGATAGTCGAGTGCCTCGACCACCCCTTTGGCGCCGACGCCTGGGGCCTTGATCTGGCGCGCCTTGTAGACGCCGGTGGCGATCAGGATCGAATCGTGGCGCACGCGCAATTCTTCGAGCGTCGCGTCGCGGCCGACTTCGAAATTGAGATGGAAGATGATGCCGCCCTGCTCGAGCCGCTCGATGCGCCGCATGACGACGTGCTTCTCGAGCTTGAAGCCCGGGATGCCATAGGTGAGCAGGCCCCCGGCGCGGTCGTGCCGGTCATAGACATGCACGTCATAGCCGTATTCGCGCAGATATTCGGCGGCCGCGAGGCCCGCGGGCCCCGCGCCGATCACGCCGACCGACTGGCCGCGGGCAGGACCGACGCGCACCGGCTCGACCCAGCCTTCCTCCCAGGCGGTGTCGGTAATGAACTTCTCGACCGAGCCGATCGTCACCGCGCCGTGCCCGGAGAATTCGATCACGCAATTGCCTTCGCACAGCCGATCCTGCGGGCAGATCCGGCCGCAGATCTCGGGCATGGTCGAAGTGCTGTTCGACAGCGCATAGGCTTCGCGCAGCCGGCCCTCCGCGGTCAGGCGCAGCCAGTCCGGGATGTGGTTGTGCAGCGGGCAGTGCACCGAGCAATAGGGCACGCCGCATTGCGAGCAGCGGCCCGCTTGCGCCTCTGCCTCGGGCACGGCGTAGCGGTCCGCGATCTCGCGGAAATCCTCGGCGCGCAGGTCCGCAGGGCGCTTGGCCGGATAGGCCTGGCCGCGGTTCACGAATTTGAGCATCGCATCGTCCGACATGCCGGCGCGCCTACAGCAACGCATAGGCGGAGTCACGCGAAAAGCAGCTGTTATGTCAGCTATGCTGACCTATATTTCTGCAACCTTGTTTCAATCCGGCAAAAATCGGCAGGATCAGCAGAATAGATGGTCCCGTTTCGGACCTACCGCATTCCCAGCCACACCAGCGCGATCAGGCCGGCGACGATTCGGTACCAGGCGAACGGGGCGAAGCCGTGCTTGCTGACGATGCCCACGAACCATTTGATCACCAGGATCGCGACGACGAACGAGACGAGGAAGCCCAGGCCGATCTCGCTCCAGCCGACGCTGCCGGTGGCGATCTGCTCGCTGTTCTTGGCGAGCTCGAGCGTGGTCGCGCCGAGCATCGTCGGGATCGCCAGGAAGAAGCTGAATTCCGCCGCGGTGCGCCGCTCGACGCCGAGCGACAGCGCTCCCAGGATCGTCGCGCCCGAGCGGCTGACGCCGGGGATCATCGAGATGCACTGGATGAAGCCGATGCCGATCACGCGCAGCAGCGGGATGTCGGCGATGCCGTGGATGTCGGTTCGCTTGACCAGCCGCTCGATCACCAGGATCGCGATGCCGCCCAGGATCAGCGCCACCGCCACGACGCGCGGCGCGCCGAGCAGCATCTCGATCTGGTCGTGGAGGGCGAGGCCGATCACCGCGGCGGGGATGAACGCCACCACCAGGTTGCGCAGGAAGCGCCACGAGGTCGGGTTGCGCCGGATCAGTCCCTCGGCGACGGCCCAGAAGGTGCGCCAATAGAGCACCACCACCGCCAGGATCGCGCCGAGCTGGATGATGACGTTGAACATCGCCCAGGTGGCGGCGTCGTAGCCGAGCAGCTCGCTCGCCAGGATCAGATGCCCGGTCGAGGAGACCGGCAGGAATTCGGTCACGCCCTCGACGATGCCGAGCAGGATGGCGACGATCATTTCGTTCATGCGGGCTGGGCCCCTTGTGGCTGGCCCGCCGCCGCACTCCCGGAGCGCAGCGCCGCGGCCGGGAGGAGGAGAAGATCAGGCGGGCTGGCGGAGCCCGGCGAAGCGGCCGTGGCGGCGGAAGCGCACCAGCCAGTCGGGCGCGACCGCCGCGAGCGGGGTCGGGGTGAGCCCGAACGCTCCAAAGCCTTCGGCGCCCGCGGGGACGACATTGTCATGGCCCAGCATCCGCCATTGGTCGCGCGTGATCGGTGCGCCGGGCAGCGCGCCGAAGCTCGCAACGAGCGCGCCGAGCGCGTCGGGCAGTTCGGCGAACGCGGGCTTGCGGCCGATCGCCTCGCCGATCCAGCGATAGAGCGCCGCCATCGTCAGCACGTCGGGGCCGCCGAGCGCATAGGTCTTGCCGCCATGCGCCTTGGGGTCGGCGAGGGCGGCGACCGCCGCTGCGGCGACGTCGGCGACATAGGCCGGCTGGAACTTCGCCTGCGGGCGCAGCACCGGAACCACCGGCAGCGCCGCGATCATGCCGGCGAAGCGGTTCACGAACTGGTCCTCGCGCCCGAACAGCGTCGACGGGCGCAGCACGGTCGCCTGGGGGAAGGCCTCGCGCACGGCGGCCTCGCCCTCGGCCTTGGTGCGGGCATAGGCCGAATCCGAGGCGGGGTCGGCGCCGAGCGCCGAGAAATGAACGAGCGATTCGACGCCGGCCTGCCTCGCCGCCTCGGCGACGTTGCGCGCGCCGTCGACGTGCACGCCGCGGAAATTGCCCGACAGGATGCCGACCAGGTTCACGACGTGATCGGCGCCGTCCACTGCGCGCGCGACCGTCTCCGGCCGAGTCACGTCGGCGGCGACGAATTGCGTCTGGCCCAGGCCGCCCAGCGGCTTCAGGAACCAGGCGTCGCGGGGGCGGCGCTGGGCGATGCGAACGCGCGCGCCGGCACGGTAGAGCTCCTGCGCGACATAGCGACCGACGAATCCGCCGCCGCCGATGAGCGTTACCAGCCTGTCCTTCATGCCTGCCTCACGTACCTCGAACCTGCCCCGCCCCATGCCTCGCGACGGCGCTTTGGGCAAGCCGCCGATGGGCTCTGGCGCGCGGTGTCGCCGCCGTACCGGGGCCCCCGATCGACATTTTGGCCTCTGGCGATTTGGGCCGTTGACAACCAGCCCGCCCCTCCCCTAGAGGGCGCCGCCTACCCCGTGCCCAGATGGCGGAATTGGTAGACGCACCAGCTTCAGGTGCTGGCGGTCGCAAGGCCGTGGAGGTTCGAGTCCTCTTCTGGGCACCAATACTGGCTCTGGATACGTCCAGCAGCGTCCAGTAAGCGGCTGGTTTCACAGCATTTTTAGGCCGAGAATCGCCAGACACCGTCCGGCGAAATCCGGCTGGGACCACCAAAAAGCACCCCGCTTTGGTGCTTCATTTGGTGGCCACGGATCGACCCGGCTTTGCTGGGAAAACGACCATGCTGACCTATATCCAGATCAACAATGCCAAGCCACGGGCAAAGGAGTACGCCCTCTCCGACTCTCAAGGCCTTTATCTCACCATCCGGCCCAACGGCTCGAAGCTATGGCGCTTCAAGTACCGTTTCCTCGACAAGCAGAAGACCCTTCACCTCGGAGGATGGCCGACGATAAGCCTCGCTGACGCCCGCGTGCGCCGAGACGAGGCCAAGAAGCTGGTCGCCAACGGAATCGACCCCGCACTCGAGAAGAAGCGCTCGCGGATCGCCGCCAAATATGCCGCGGCCAACACCTTCGAGGCTGTGGCCAGGGAATGGCTTGTCAAATGCGAGCGGGACGGCCTCGCGCCGGTGACAATCGAGAAGATCGGCTGGCTGCTCGCCAAGGCTTATCCCGTTATCGGAAGCATTCCGATCGCGCAGATCACCCCGCACGAGGCGCTGGCGGTCCTGCGCAAGGTCGAGGCGACCGGCGCCTACGAAAGCGCCCGGCGCATGCGCAGCGTGCTGAGCCGTGTGTTCCGCTACGGTGTCGCGACCGTGCGATGCGACAAGGATGTCGCCGCCGACCTTCGCGGCGCCATCGCTGCGCCCAAGGTCAAGCATTTCGCGGCCATCACGCGGCCGTCCGAGGTCGGCGCCCTGCTCCGGGCCATTGACGGCTACAGCGGCCACAAGGTCACCGTCATGGCGATGCGGCTCTCCCCCCATGTGCTGCTTCGGCCCGGCGAGCTTAGGCAGGCCGAATGGACCGACATCGATTTCGACGAGGCGATTTGGTTCATCCCTGCGGAGCGTATGAAGATGCGACGGCCGCACCGGGTGCCGCTGTCGCGGCAGGTGATTGCGATGCTCAGGGAGCTTCACGAGCACACGCACTGGTGGAAATACCTGTTCCCGTGCTTCGGCAAGCCTCGCAAGGCGATGTCGGAGAACGCCGTGAACCAGGGCCTGCGCAAGCTCGGCTACACGACCGACCAGATGACCGCGCATGGCTTCCGGGCGATGGCAGCGACGCTGCTCAACGAACTGGGCGAGTGGAATCCCGATGCGATCGAGCGCCAGCTTGCGCACGTGGATACCAATCAGGTCCGCCGTGCCTATGCGCGCGGCGAATATTGGGACGAACGCGTCGCGATGATGCAGCGCTGGTCCGACTACCTCGACGAGCTGCGGGACGGAGGGAAAATTCTCCGCCCGGATTTCGGCGCCAGGCGATCGAGGGGTTGACGCTCATACCCCGCGGGGACGGCAGAGGATCATCCCCCGCGGGGTATACCATGAGGCTCATCGCTCGGACGAGTGAGTGGATTGAGGGTCGGCCACGGAGCGACTGGCCGTGAGCGCCTTCAGACTCGCGTATTGCACCAGCGTCGCCCTTCCGACCTTCACCGTGTCGAGATCGCCGGACTGGATCAGCTCATAGATGCGCGACCGGCTCAGACCCGTGATCCGGACCGCCGTCGAAATGCGAACCGTCAGTGGCTCGATCTTCTTTTCCCATGCCCGCTCGATCATTTTTGCCCTCGCAACGCAGCCTCGCGTGCTTTGACAAATCCGCGGTCGCTTTCGAGGAACGCCGTGAGCATCGCCGGGACGAGATCGGCGACCGGTTCCTCGACACCATAGGTCGCGGCATAGACGGCTGCGTAGCTCTGGAGGGCGGCTTGGAGGTCGGGCGTGATCGTGATCGCCAGCTTGACCGGCGTGCGGTCGGGCAACTTGCCCAGCTTCAGCTCTGCCATGTCAGCCGGCCTTTTCGCGCCACGGCGCGAGGATCAGATCGCGGGTCACCAGCATGCGGACCGGCGCGCCGGGGCGGATGGTGATCGTCGGCTGGATATCGAGGTTGCGCTGGGTGATCTGGTCGCCCGCGCCCGCCGTGTTCGACTGCGCGGACTCGCGGATTGCCTGCACGAGATCGCTTTCGCCAGAGATCGACAGCTCCGAACCGACGCCGAGCAATGTCGCGATCCCGACACCCTTGAGCAGCGTCCAGGTGTGAAAGTCGACCTTGTCGGCGAGCCCGGCATAGCCAGACGGATCGGCCGCCGGCATATTGTCGAGGCGGACCGAACTGCCGTCAGGCAGGATCAGCCGTTGCCAGATGACCAGCGCCCGCCGCTGACCGAACGCGACCACGGAGTCATATTTGCCGATGAGTCGCGCCCCCTGTGGCACGAGCAGGATGCGGCCGGTGACCGTGTCGAACACATTCTGCGTCACCTGCGCCGTGACCATGCCGGGGAGATCGGAACTGAGACCGGTGATGAGGCTGGCGGCAATGACGCTGCCGGCGAGCACGCTGTTGGGCGAGACCGGGGGCACCAGTCCTCCCGAATTGAGATCGCCGCCCGTATCGCGCCCGGCGGCGAATTGCTCCTTGCGCGTGCCGGGTGTGCCGGGCGTCGAACCCGCGCCAGCGGCTGGTTCCGACGCCGCCGCTTCCAGTGCCGGCGGAGGGGCGCCATTCCTTGCGGTCGTCACCTGCGCCATGAGCCCGGACTCACGCGCCGCCTTGAGATCGGCGAGGCGCTGCTGCCGGGCGGCCTCCGCCGGGTCGACGCCGGACGGCGCAACCGTGGTGTCCGCTCGCTCCTGCGCGCGGAGGATCGGCCGGCCGAGATCGCCCGGTAGCGGCGGCCCCAGCCTGGGCGCATCGCCATAGCTCGCTGGCAGCCCCGACAGCGCGTCGGATGCAGGCTTCGCCATCGGCTGCGACAGTTCGCTCTCCTGTGCGACCTGCCGAAACACCTGCGGCTTGAGTGCCATCCAGGCGATGCCCATCAGGCTGACCGATCCGAGCGCGGCGATGCCGATGATCGCACCGCGGCGAAAGCGAATGGCACGGGCCGGCCGTGAGCGGATGCTGAGCGTCTCCGGATCGAGCTTCCGTTGAGGCGCGGCCGGCGCCGGTGCAGCGGCCTCGGTCATGCGCCCCTCCGCTTCGCCTTGGACGACACTCGGTCGATACGCACGACCTGCTGCTTCTTGAGCCCGAGCCGCAGCTCGGCGGCGTCGAATATTCGGTCGACGACATAGAAGCGGCCGCTCAGCCGATAGTTGACCAGCTCGGCCTTGCCATCGGATCCGATGAGGAACAGCGGCGGCGCCTCATTGTTCGCCAGCGAGGCCGGGAACTCGACATAGGTCTTCTGCCCATCGTCGAACGCGCGCACCGGCCGCCAGGCGGGCTTGTCGCCGCTGATCGCATAGTTGAAATGAAGCGCCTCGATCGACAGGCCGACGGCGACCGGCGCGGCGGCGCGCTCGGCTTCGGCCTTGCGGCGGAGCGCGAGCAGCTCGTCCTGCGGATAGGTCCAGCGCATCGACGACAGCGCGGTGGCCGAAGTGCTGACCAGCCGGACATGGTACGCGCGGCGGTCGGTGGTAATGACGAGATTGGTGACCAGTCCGGCCGAGAAGGGCTTCACCAAGACATGCGTCTGTTTCGTCTCGCCCGAGCCGCTCGTCGTGTCGCCGATGACCCAGCGCGCGGTGTCGCCGCTGGCGACGGCGATCAGTGCTTCGCCGGGCTGGAGCACGATGTCCGTGACGAGGCCCGGTGCAGTATAGGCCAGGAAGATCGTACCTTCGCTGAAAGGATAGACTTGGGCGCCGCCGACGAACCCGGCCGGCGCCGGCTCGATCGTCGCCGCCCGGTTGGCGGTTGCAACATGCTGGACCGCCTGCCGCGCAGGCCGTGTCTGTCCGGCCGCAGGTGTGGCGATGAGGATGCCGGCAAGCGCCGGCAGGACGGCGAGTTTCATCACTGGGTCTCCTGGGCATTGGCGATCGGTGCGCCGAGGGTCGGATCGAGCGGGGAGCCGAGCGGCAGGTTGGGCGCCGCGGGCGATGGCTGCGCGACCGGTTGGGCGGACCCAGCGGGCGCGGTATCGAGCTCGCGGCTCCAGTCGATCGCGTCGACGTAGATGCCGAGCGGATTCCTGCGCAGCACATCGGCCGAGGCCGGTGGCCGTGAAACGATGGTGAGAATGGCGGTCCAGCGCGAGACGCCGGCCTGGCTGCCACGCTCGAACGCAGTCTCGGTCCACTTTACTTGGAAGGATTTGTCCGAGGCGCGCACGACGCTGGTCACTTCCACCGATACGGTGCGCTCGCCGACATTGGCGAACGGCGATGCCGCGCGCGCATATTCGCCGAGGAACTGGGCGCCGCGCTTGGTCGCGAAGTCGTAGGCTTCGAGCCAGTCGCGCCGCATCAGCACCGGATCGAGCGATACCGACCGCACGCTGCGGATGAACCGGGCAAGGTGCCATGCGATTTGCCGGTCGGTCGGCTGATATTCGACATCGGCCGGCTGCACGGCGCGCGCCTCGCCGAGCCGGTCGACCTCGACGACATAGGGCGTGACCCGGCTGTGCAGCGACTGCCAGGCAAGCCCGGCGGACGTGCCCGCTGTCAGCAACAGGCAGCCGAACGCCATCAGCCGCCAGTTTCGCGCCTGAACCCGTGCCGAGCCGATCCGCTCGTCCCACAGCTGTCCGGCACGCTGATAGGGCGTTTCGGGCGGCGGTGTGCGGCCGTAGCGCTGCATGCTTCGCTTGAAGAACATGGCTCAGTCGTTCCTTTCCTTGATGTCGGGCGTGGCGGACGCGCCGCCGCGGTCGCCTTGCTGGAGCGTGTGGACCGCGAGCTGGCGGTGATGGCGGGCGGTCTGCTGTGCGCGCATCGAGCGCGCCCAGGCGGGTGTGGCGTCGGACCCTTCACCACCGCCGGTGGCGGTCGACGAGCGCGGCGTGCGGTTGAGGGCGGCCCAGGCGGCGGTACGCCCGCGCTCGGCGGCGGCGCCGAGGCCGAACGTGCTTTCCATCTTCTGCGCGGCGGCGCCCCTGGCGGCAGCTGCCATGCCGCCGATGCTCGAGCCGCCGGTCTCGCGGCCGAGCTGCGCCGCAGTCGAGGCGGCACTGCCCATCGTCGTGCCGGCGCGGATCGCGCCCAGCGCGGTGCCGCCCATCGCGCGCGCCGCGCCCAATGTGGCGCCGCCGGCAATCATCGGCACGGCGGCCGCGCCAATCGCCGTGCCGAGTGCGGCACCGGCACCCAGCTGCGGCGCGCCGGAAACGAGGCCCGACGCGATGCCGGGACCGAAGATGCCGAGCCCGAACAGCGACAGCGCACCCAGCGTCAGGCTGAGCGCGGCACCGAGATCGGGTTCCTGCCCCTGCATCGAGCTGGTGAACTCGGCGAAGAAGTTGGAGCCGATGCCGACGGTGACGGCGAGCACCATCACCTTGATGCCCGACGAGACGACATTGCCGAGCACGCGCTCGGCGAGGAAACTGGTGCGGTTCCACAGCGCGAACGGCACGAGGATGAACCCGGCCAGACTGGTCAGCTTGAACTCGATGATCGTCACGAACATCTGCACGGCGAGGATGAAGAAGGCGAGGATGACGATCGCCCAGGAGAACAGCAGCACGGCGATCGTCAGGAAGTTCTCGAAGAAGCTGACGAACCCCATCATGCTCGACGCCTGATCGAGCAGCGGCCACGCCGCCTCGAACCCGGTCGCGGCAACCTTGCCGGGGCGGAGCAAGTCGTCGGCGGTGAGAGACCCACCGCCGGCCGTCAGTCCGGCCTGTGCGAATGACCTGAAGATGATGTCGGCGAGCGTCGAAAAGCTGTTCAGGATGAACGCGAAGGCGCCGATGTAGAGGATCTTCCTGAGGAAGCGGCCGATGATATTGCCCTCGCCGCCCATCGCCCAGAACAGGCCGGCGAGCGTGATGTCGATGCCGATAAGCGTCGTCGTCAGGAAGGCGACATCGCCGCCCAAGAGCCCGAACCCGCTGTCGATGTAGCGGATGAAGGCCTGCATGAACCGGTCGATGACGGAAAGGTCGTTCACGTGCGCGGCGGCTTTCTTTTACGAGGTCAAAGGTGTCGCGGGGTCCGGCGGCCATTGGGGGCGATAGCCCAACAGACCCCGCGACGAGGCAGCGCGCTCGGGGAGCGAGAGCGCGCCGCCTTAGGTCATTCAGGCGGCTATTGCGGCGTGTAGGCCCGGCCGGTGCCGAGGAACCTCCTGGTCGCGGCGCGGCCTTCGATTTCGGCCTGCGCGCGACGCGACTGTTCGAGCGCCTCGGTCCGGAACTGCGCCGCCATGATCTGCTGCAGCTGGAACTGCTGCTTGGCGGTGAGCGCGAGGAGCTGGTTCGTCGCCTGTTGCGCCTGCAGGCTGCCTTCCGCACCCTGGCTACGGGCGACGATCGCGTTCAGCGCCTCGGCATCATCGCGGACATTTTCGACGACCTGCGCCTGCACGGTCATGGTCTGGCGGAACCCGTCCATGCTCGCATCGAGCCGCGCGCGGGCGTCGCGCACGCGCGCATCCATGCGCAGCGCCTGGTCGAGGTCGCGCGGAAACAGCTGGCGGATGCGCGCGTCGAGCTGGTCGACGCGGAAATCCACGCCCTGCGCCTGACCCATCAGTCGGTCGATCTGCTGGAGCTTCTGCCGCAGCTGGTCGAGCTGCGGGAAGTCGATCTTCGAGAGGTTCTTCGCCTGGTTGATCAGCATGGTCGCTTCGTTCTGCAGCGATTGGATCTGGTTGTTGATCTGCGTGAGCGTGCGCGCCGCGGTCAGGATGTTCTGGCTGTAATTGCTGGGGTCGAACACAACCCCGCCGAGCTGCGCGTGCGCCGGCGTGCTCGCGGTAATCAGGCCCATCGCCAGCGAACCGGCAGTGCCGATGCCGAGCGCGGTCGCGACCAGGACTTTGCGGGTAAGGATATGCATTACTTCTCTCCTTCTTGGGGGGCCTTGGAAGATTGGGGGGTTTGATCGGAAAAATCGGCGGCAAGGTCGGCGGCCCACTCGAGGCCGGCGACGCGCAGGAAGGCTTCGGTGAAGTGGTCACGACCGTGTTCGGCGAGCACGGCGTCGATCCGCGCCTGCGCCGCCGGGTCCGACGCGCCGCACAGCGCCAGCGCGACCGGGCCGAGGCCAAGCTCGAACAGCCGGTTGCCGCGGGCGGATTGCAGGTAGTAGTGCCGCTTTGGCGTGGCCCGAGCGATCAGCTCGATCTGCCGGTCGTTGAGGCCGAAGCGCGCGTAGATGTCATGGCCCTGCGGCTCGATCGCGCGGTCGTTGGGCAGCAGGATGCGTTGCGGGCAGCTTTCGATGATCGCCGGCGCGATCGCCGACCCTGCGATGTCGGCGAGGCTCTGCGTCGCGAACAGCACCGCGACGTTCTTCTTGCGCAGCACCTTCAGCCATTCGCGGATACGCGCGGCGAACAGCGGATGATCGAGGAAGATCCAGGCCTCATCGAGGATCAGCAGCGTCGGCCGGCCATCGAACCGCTCCTCCAGCCGGTGGAAGAGATAGGTGAGCACCGGCGCGACCGCGCCGGCCTGGCCCATCAGCGCCTCGGTCTCGAAGCACTGAACATCGGCAAGGGCCAGCTGCTGTTCGGCCGCGTCGAGCAGCCGGCCGTGCGGTCCCTCGAGCGTATAGGGCTGGAGCGCGATGCGCAGCGCGTTCGACTGGAGCAGCAGCGCGAGGCCGGTCATGGTCCGCTCCTCGCGCGGCGCCGACGCGAGACTGCCGAGCGCCGTCCAGATCGAATCCTTCACGTCTGGGGTGACGGCCACATTCTCGTGCGTCAGCAGCGCCGCGATCCATTCGGCCGCCCAACTGCGTTCGCCGGCGTCGTCAATGTTCGCCAACGGCTGGAAGGCCAGCGTCTCGCCGTCCGTCTCGGCCGAACCCAGCGCATGATGCGCGCCACCCATCGCGAGTACCGCGGCCCGCGCGCTGTTGCCCTTGTCGAAGATATAGACCTGCGCGCCCGGGTAGCGCCGGAACTGGAGCGCGATGAGGCTCAGCAGCACCGACTTGCCGGCGCCGGTTGGCCCGACAACCATCATGTGCCCGACATCGCCGACATGGGTGGAGAGCCGGAACGGCGTCGATCCGGCGGTCTTCGCGACCAGCAGCGGCGGGCCGTCGAGATGGGCGTTCCGCACCGGGCCCGCCCACACCGACGACAGCGGCATCAGGTGCGCGAGGTTCAGCGTGTGAACCAGCGGCTGCCGGACATTCGCATAGACGTGACCGGGCAAGGACGAGAGCCACGCCTCGACCGCGTTGACGCTCTCGCGCTTGGCGGTGAAGCCGAGGCCGTTGACGATGCGCTCTACGGCGCGAACCTTGTCCTCGACCGCAGCGCGGTCGGTGTCGGTGACGGTGATGGTCGTGGTCAGATAGCCGAATGCAACATGATCGCCGCCGAGCGCCTGCAGCGCCTGGTCGGCATCGATGACCTTGTTGTCGGCATCGCTGTCGAGCAGCTGCGCTGGCTGGTTGTAGAGCACCTCGCGCAGCATCGCGGTGACCGACTTGCGCTTGTTGAACCACTGCCGGCGCAGCGACGTCAGCGTCTTGGTGGCGAGCGTCTTGTCGAGCGCGATGAAGCGCGTGACCCAGCGATAGCCGAAATCCTGGTGATTGAGCGCGTCGACGATGCCCGGCCGGCTCAGGTTCGGAAAACCGAGGATGGTCAGCGTGCGGACATGCAGCTCGCCCAGCACCGGTTCCAGCCCGCCGACCAGCGGCGTATCGGCCAGCACGCCGTCGAGATACATCGGCGTCTCGGGCGTCACGACCGGGTGACGCCGATCCGAGATGGTACCGTGGAGGAAGGTCAGCGTCTCGTCGTCGTCGAGTGCGCGCGTCTCGGCCATGAAGCCGGAGAGGAGGTCGAGCACCCGGTCGGTCTCAGCGACGAACGAAACGAGTGTGCCGCGCCAATCCCTGCCCTTGTCGGCATCGGGCCGCTCGACCAGCGAGCGCCCGGCGCGATCGCTGGCATCTACGGGCGGCAGCCAGGTGAGCGTCAGATGGTAGCGGCTCTCGAAATGCGTGCCCTCGGCCTCGAACGCCGCGCGCCGTTCGCCGTCGACCAGCCAGCTCGCCGCGTCGGGAAAGTCGCTGTCCGGATAGCTGTGCGCCTCGCGCCGCTCGGCGTCGAAGAACAGCGCCCAGCCACTGCCGAAGCGCTTGAGCGCATTGTTGGCGCGTGCGCAGGCCCCGAGCAGCTCGGCCTCGGTCGCGGATTCGAGATCGGGACCGCGGAAGCGCAGCACGCGCAGGAAGCTGCCATCCTTGTTGAGGACCACGCCCGGCGCGACCAGCGCCGCCCACGGCAGATGGTCGGCCAGCCGGTCGGCGGTCGGCCGGTATTCCCGCAAGCTCAGCACGCGAAGTATCCCTTCTGGCGGATGTGGCGCAGCAGCACAGGGGCGAAGTGTGGGTCGCGGCGGGCGGCCATCACGGCGACGCTGTGTCCAACCGCCCAGAGAGCGAGCCCCGCCAGCCATTGCTGGAGGCCCAGGCCGACCGCGGCGGCCAGCGTTCCGTTGACGATCGCAAGGCCGCGCGGCGCGCCGCCGAGCAGCAGCGGCGCGCCCAGCGAGCCATGGATCGGCACCTCGAAGCCGTCGATGTGCTGGGCGTTGTAGGAGCTTGGGCCGATCACGCGATCAGCGCCCCGCCGCCGAAGCTGAAGAACGACAGGAAGAAGCTCGACGCCGCGAACGCGATCGACAGGCCGAACACGATCTGGATCAGCCGCCGGAACCCGCCGGCGGTCTCGCCGAACGCGAGCGTCAGGCCGGTGACGATGATGATGATCACCGCGACGATCTTGGCCACCGGCCCCTGCACGGATTCGAGCACCTGCTGCAGAGGTTCTTCCCACGGCATGCCGGAGCCGGCTGCCTGGACCTGGGTGGAGAGAGTCAGCGCGAGGCCGACGCCCATGCCGACGAGCAGATGCCGGTTGGCGAATGGGCGCGGATCGAGGGCACGGATCATGGGTCAGGTCTCCTTGGGGTTGGGCTTGGGAAGGTCGGCGAGCGCGTATGCGCCGGTGTCGGGGTCGAGCCCGGCGACGCGCGCGATGGTCGATACGCGGCGATCGACGCCGCGCCCGGAAATGAAGACGACGATGTCGATGGCCTCGGCGATGAGCTGCCGCGGCACGGTGACCACCGTCTCCTGCACGAGCTGCTCGATCCGGTAGAGCGCGGCGATCGCACTGTTGGCATGGACCGTCGCGATCCCGCCGGGATGACCGGTATTCCATGCCTTCAACATGTCGAGCGCTTCGGGACCGCGAACCTCACCCACCACGATGCGATCGGGGCGCAGGCGCATGGTCGAGCGCACCAGCTCGGTCATCGACACATGCGGCGGCCGGGTGCGAAGCGCTACGGTGTCGGGCAGCGGGCATTGCAGCTCGCGCGTGTCCTCGATCAGGATCACGCGGCTATCGACCCAGGCCATTTCGGCGAGCAGGGCGTTGGCGAGAGTCGTCTTGCCCGAACTGGTGCCGCCGGCGACCAGGATATTGTAGCGCTGGGTGACCGCGGCGCGCAGCGCATCGGCCTGGACCTCCGACATCAGCCCGTCGGCGATATAGTCATCGAGCGTGTGCAGCTTCTGCGCAGGCTTGCGGATCGAGAAGCACGGCGCGGACGAGACCGGCGGCAGCACGCCCTCGAAGCGCTCGCCGGCACGCGCCTCAATATGTGGCGGCAGCTCGGCCGAGATGATCGGATGCTCGGCATGGACCTCGGCGCGCGCGTGGCTCGCGACCAGCCGGATGATCCGCTCAACCTGTTCGGGTTCGATGCGGATCTCGGTATCAATGCGGCCTTCGCCGAGCCGGTCGAGCCGCAGCGCGCCGTCGGGATTGACCATGATCTCGATGACCAGCGGGTCGCGCATGGCCGCGGCGATGTCGGCACCGAGCGCGGTGATCAGCATGCGCCGGCGGCGCTCGACAGAAAGACCGGCGGTCATTCGGCGTCCTCCGCCGCGGCGCCGAGCGTGCGGCGCCCGGTCGAGACCTGACGACCGACCTGCGTCACGAAAGCTTCGAACCGCTTGGCGCCGAGCGCGCGGCCAGCATGGTCGTTCTCTGCGAGCGGTGTCTGGATCGCGAGTTCGAACCGGATGAACAGCGCCAGCGTTTCGAGGATCACATAGGCGTCGCGGTCGACCCTGCCGATCGCCTGCGTCAGCCGGTCGAGCCGGATCGCGAACCGATCTTCCAGCTCAGATGCGCCGCGGCGATTGAGCCAGGCCGTGACGGCATCGGCGAGGATCGCCGACTTGCTGGCACCGGGCCTTGCGGCAAGCGCTTCGAGCCGGTCGGAGAGCGGCTTCGGCAGAAACAGCTGGTGGCGGACCTTTTCCATCGGTCAGAACCCCAGCTGCAGGTCGTCGGGCCGAGCCGAGGCGGCATCGAGGCCATATGCCGTTCGCGCGGCGCCGAGTGCCTGCACGCGGTCCATCGCCCGGCGCTCCGCTGCCTGGTCGCCATCGTCCTCGCCGAGACCGAGCGGATCAGCGATCTCAGGTTCTGCCGGACCCTGCACTTCTATCTCATGCGCGGGATGCCGGGCCTGCTCGAGGCCGCCAGTGTCGGTCCCGTCCTCACCATCGGCGTCGCCGGCGAGCCGCATGTCGATCATCCGGACCTGTCCGGTCCAGTCGTCGGGGCGCGCTGCGGGACAGTCGGCATAGCCGTCTGTGTCGAGCGACGGTGCCGGCAGGACGCGTGCGGCGAACCGGCGATCCTCGTAGTAGCGCAGCTTCTTCGCCCGGATCGGCGGATGGCCGGAGACCAGCACCAGCTCGTCGCTGGGCTTGAGTTGCATGACTTCGCCCGGCGTCAGCAGCGCACGGGCGGTTTCCTGCCGGCTGACCATGACATGTGCGAGCCAGGGAGCGAGCCGGTGCCCGGCATAGTTGCGCATCGCCCGCTGCTCGGTCGCGGTGCCGAGCGCGTCCGAGATGCGCTTCGCAGTACGCTCGTCGTTGGTCGCGAACGCGATCCGGACATGGCAGTTGTCGAGGATGGCGTTATGCTCGCCATAGGCCTTCTCGATCTGGTTAAGGCTCTGTGCAATGAGGAAGGCGCGGACGCCATATCCCGCCAGGAATGCGAGGCTGGTCTCGAAGAAGTCGAGGCGTCCGAGCGCGGGAAACTCGTCGAGCATCAGCAGCAGGCGATGACGGCTCGCGCCCGACACGCGCCCGGTAGCGTGCAGCTTTTCGGTCAGGCGGCGGCCGATCTGGTTCAGGACCAGGCGGATCAGCGGCTTGGTGCGGCTGATGTCGGACGGCGGCACGACGAGGTAGAGCGAGATCGGATGCGCGGCTTCGACGAGATCGACGATCCGCCAGTCGGATGCGGCGGTGACCGCCGCCACGGTCGGGTCGCGATACAGCCCGAGGAAGGACATGGCGGTCGACAACACGCCCGAGCGTTCGTTCTCGCTCTTGTTGAGGAGTTCGCGCGCGGCCGAGGCGACGACCGGATGCACCATCGGCGCCTCCTCGCTGCCCAGGTGATTGGTGGTCATCATGCGGCGCAGGGTGGCGGCGAACGAGCGCTGCGGATCGGACAGGAGGGTCGCGACGCGGGCGAGCGTCTTCTCCTCCTCCGCATAGAGCACGTGGAGGATCGCGCCGACCAGCAGCGAATGGCTGGTCTTCTCCCAATGGTTGCGACGCTCGAGCGCGCCTTCGGGATCGACCAGGATGTCGGCGATGTTCTGGACGTCGCGGACTTCCTCCACGCCGCGCCGGACCTCGAGCAGCGGATTATAGCGTGCCGAGCGCGCGTCGGTCGGGTTGAACAGCAGACAATGCGAGAAGCGCGAGCGCCAGCCGGCGGTCAGTTGCCAGTTCTCGCCCTTGATGTCGTGAATGACCGCCGAGCCGGTCCAGCTGAGCAGCGTGGGCACGACGAGGCCAACGCCCTTGCCCGAGCGGGTCGGCGCGAAGGCCATGACATGCTCGGGACCGTCGTGGCGGAGATCGCGGCTGCCGATCCGCCCGAGTGCGACACCGCTCTCGCCGAGCAGACCGGCGGCGGCGACCTCTTTGTTCGTGGCCCAGCGGGCCGAGCCGTAGGTCGTGACGTTCCGCGACTGTCGGGCCCGCCAGACCGAGCCGAAGATCGCCGCGCCGCAGCCGACGAAACCACCCGCTGCTGCGATGGCCCCGGCCTTGTCGAAGATGACCGGCGCGTAAGCGTCGAAAGCGAACCACCAGGGAAAGATCGACCATGGGTGATAGACCGGCGTGCCGAACAATGTGAACCACGGCCGTCCGAGCTCTGGTTGATAGGCGAGGTTCGCGGCGGCCCATTGCGTGGCCGTCCAGATGCTCGCGACAATGGTCGCGAGCACGACGAGGATCTGGCCGATGAGCAGCTTGGTCGGGGTCATGCGAGCCTCCGCCCGCATCCGAGTCACTCACTCGCGGGCTGGCTCGAAAGTCGCCGAATTGCCGTCGGGGTGTCAGATACCGGCGGGGGTCACGCGCGACCTTTTTGGGGCCAGCGGAATATCGAGATCATGGAAGGTGATCGTAATGCGGACGGAACCCGTACAGGATTTCCATCTATTGGTCCCGACCGTTCGGCGCGGAAAGCATGTTGTATGATCGCTAGCGCCTGCAGTCGAGCTCCGATCGAGGCGCCCGATCTTGTCGGCTAGCGCGCAAAGCGCGCCAGTGTTCATACTGGGCTGCGCGAGCTGGCGACGGGTCCTCGTGATCATTGAGCCAGAAGTCGAACCAATCAACCACGCGGCGTTGAACGCTGAGAATCTGCGCGGGATTTTGGGTCGTGTGGTCAGGATGCTGCGAAACGTCAGCCATGTGGAACAATTCCACCGGACGGTGAAGGTAGCGCAGTCGACTGAAAATTTCCCAATGACCCAAGGTTCCCACTTGCGGGGTCATCGACTGGTTGACGAGGAGCAGGGGTGCCTCAATGCACTCTGCATTGAAGCCCGGAGCATTATCTATCCAATTCCTCAGGTTGCGGCCGAATGGAGGTCCCCCCATCAAGAGGCCGGATTCAGGGCGCCAACCGACGAGCGCAGTTTGAAAATAGCTCGGATCGTAGTTGTCTGCGGCCACCGCCGCAGCGAATGGGAACTCCGTGTGCGTGAGAGTATATTCAACATAGAATCCATTTCGGCTGAATCCTGAGATCCCGACGCGCTTGGAATCTACAAGGCCCCGCATCACCAGGTCCGATATGGCGCTTTCGAAGGTCCGCTGGGCGATTTCTCCCTCGCGTGAGGTACCGACTGGAGCGCGGACATTGAGATGCAGCACGAACATGCCGCGGGCAGCCAGCGCACGGGCGGCATAAGGTGCAATTTGCGGTGGACCGAGCCCACCATCGCCCTCTGGACCATAAAGCGAGAAGGTGTTTCCAAGGCTCCGATAATAGACGCTTTGAAGAATGAGTGGATACCGGCGGCCAGCGACGTAGCCAGTCGGATAGTAGAGCACACCATCCCAACGCTGATCCTCCTGTAACTTGCCCTCGATTCGTTCCGCACGGCCCAACTGCAATCTCCCGCCAAGATCGTCATTGGGATCGAGCAGCATTCGGGACTGGCCCGTGCGAGCGTCGTGTGCCCACAGTTTCGGTGGTACGTTTAGGTCCTGCCGAATTTCGATCGCGATCGCTGGCCTTGGAGAGGGCCCAAGGATATCTGAAGTCCGTTCCCATCGACCATCGGCATGGATGAAAGACGCAGTCTGTTCATCGAATACCACGGCAAAAGCGTCGGGGCTTGTCCATTTAAGCGAACGGGTATGAGAGAAATCGCCGGACACCGGCGTGAGCATGCCTGTTGCAATGTCGTAGACCGCGGCGGCCCTGCCACGGAGGCCGTCGTTCCCACCAACTCCTTCCGGCAGAGTTGTCGGGGCCACCACCAAGCGGCGGGAATCAGGCGACCACGCCGCCCGAGCACGCGCGATTGGCGCGGGGGCATCGATGAAGGGGCGGGCATCCCCCGAAGAGAGATCGACGAGGAAGAATTGCTGGAGATCTCTGGCCGATTCGCGAAAGCGATCAATCCGCCCCGCCTCCAACGCAACCCGTAGGTAGTCGTCGGCTGCGCCATAAACATTCCACGCTTCCGGAACAGCCACAGCCGTCCCACGAACAACAGCGAAGCGGCCATCGGGAGAAATCTCGATCAACCGTGCCAAGGGAGTGGCGGGGTCGACTCCTAGCGACCCTATGCGAAGACGCTGCGGAGGCTGACCCGGTCGTTGCAGATACCAATACGAGTTCCAGTCCAAGTCGAGAAAACTGACCCCGTCGAGACGCCCGTTCAAGATAGTGAGGGCGTCTTGCACATCAGGAAGACTGAAGCCTGTGCGCACCAGGTCTTGAGTTCGGTCGACTGGCGGCGGCGCCGCCGCAAGATAGAGGATGGCGCCCGTCGACGTGATGCCGAACGAGTGAACCTGAGTTGGATGGTGTGTCAGGAATTCGCTCTTCCCACTCACCGTATCGATCATCATTACCTGACGGATGCCCGATGCGTCCGAAACCCCCATGACGACATGCTGGTTGTCGTTCCATGAAAGCGGACTGAATGTGGCATCGGTATCGTTGCTCGCCGACGACACGCTCAGTCCGCCAAGCCCGGTAGTAAACAGGCGCGCTACCCGCCGCAGATCCGACATGCCGTCCAAACTGTCCATGCGCCCGACGCGAATTTCGATCCATGCACCGTTTCTCGCCAGGTCGCCACGCACGGTACGGACCACATAGTGCTGGCCATCGGGGGAGATTGAAATCTCGTCGCCTTGTCCGGTGGCGGGCATAAAGCGCGCCGTTTCGATACTATTTTCGGCCGTGATAGCCGCTGGTTTCTCGGCCGCCTGCACGACCGAAATCTCAAGGCTCGCCCACATGAAGACCAAAAGGCGGCTCCGCCAACGTCGACGAGCGCTGCCGAAATAAGTCCGCTCCGCCACCTACCAGCTCTTTCTGAGTGTAATGGCGAACACGCGACCCAGCGGATCCGCATTGGCGGCATCATAGGCGATGCCTGGTTGGAATGCACTGCCGGTTCGGGGCGGTCGCGTGTCGAGCAGGTTGTTGACGGAAAGCCGTAGGTCGAGGCCACGCCACGAAGAGGGGGAGAGACCAAAATTGACGTCGAGCGTCGTGAACGCACTGATCTTGCGATTCGGCGTTACGGTCGTATCGAGGTAGTCGTTGGCGTAATTGACCGCGCCATTAATCTGCCAGTCGCGAGAGATCCAACCGATCGTTGACCTCATCCGGAAATCGAGGATCTGACCGTAGCGATTGTCGAGCCTAGTCGGCGTACAGCCCGCGCAGAAGCTGCTGAGCAAGTGATTGATGATCGTCGCGTTGATGTTCACCAATAGGCGATCCGCGCCGACCGGGAAGCTGTTTGAAATTGAAGCGTCGAAGCCGGATTCGCGCACAAGCGATGCATTCGTAAGTCCGCCGAAATAGGCGTAGCGAATGCTTGAGGTACCTTGGCCCGTCAGGTCAAAGAACTGGAATCCGCCGTTCAGTAGATCGTCAAGAAAGGCTGATGTTTCGCTTTCGTTTCCAAACTGAACGACGAGTGGGCCATAGGTGTCCGGGTTGACTAGAATACCGACGTCGAAAGGTGGCGTTATCAGTCGGTCGCGATAGCGGATCGAGAAATAGTTAATTGCGGCACGAAATCCGGTTGCAAAATGCGGGTGATACTCGGCGCCCAGGGTGAGCGATCTCGCCTTTTCAGGTCGCAGCTGAGTGCTGGACGTGAGAAAAAGCACCGGCGCCGTGCCGCCACCCGGCGCATCGAAGCCATCGAGGGCAAGGACGGTCCGGTTCGCTGCGTTCAGCACTGTCTCCGAGGCATTCGGCGCGCGAAATGACGTGCCCCAGCCGGCACGCAGATTTAAATCGGCAAACGGCTGCCACGAAATCCCAACTCTTGGATTCGTCGTGTTTCCGACATCGGAATAGTGATCGAAGCGTATGGCACCGGATAAATCGAGCCTGCGAATGAATGGAACTCCGGCCTCTGAATCGATCAGCGGAACATAGAGCTCGGCGAAGGCTGATTCGATTCGTCTCGAGAAGTTCCGATTATTGGCAGGTCGCCATGGAAGCTCCGAAGCGAAGGATTCCGCGCGGTGGCTTGCACCCAGGGCGATCCGTATGTCACCCGAGCCCAATGATCCTAATGTGCCGTTGGCTTTCAGATCGACTTCGGCAAGCTTGAAGCCGTTCTCGATGTAAATCGAACCCAGCGGATAGCCGGCCGTTCGCGAAACCGGTTGTCTAACGACCGTCGAGACCTTGCTGTAAACGCCGGTTGCATCCACCCGCCAAGTGCTATTCTGCGGTCGCCAGGAAAGGCCGCCAGCGAGCGACAGAAAGTCGCTCTTCGAATTGTTTTGGTCCGTGCCTCGGGTGGTAGAATAGGAGCGCGACTGCTCGGTCCGGCTAAACAAACCGTCGAGATTGAGGCTGAATTCGCTTCCGACCCTCTGATTAGCGCTTAGGATGGCAGAATATTGATCGCGCTTCGGCAGAAGGTCAGTGGGTTGTACCGCATCGTGCGTAAAGCTCCTGTCGCGCGTCGAAAGGCGATCCGCATGCTGATATTGGAGGGAAAGCAGCGCGCCGCCGCCCGTCCAATTGCGGCCTAGGGTGCCGCCGAATTTATGCTCGAGCCTTCCGTCGTCGTCCGTCGCCACCCGTGCGCTGGTTTCCAGTCCGTCATAGTCCCGTTGCAGTGAAAAGTTTACGACGCCCCCAACTGCATCAGAGCCGTAAAGAGCGGATGCGCCGTCGGTAAGCACCTCGATTCGTTCAATGGCGTCGAGCGGGATTTGTGAGACGTCGACGGCCGCTCCGTATGCGGAGGGGGCAATCCGATGGCCATTGAGCAGCACAAGGGAGGATGAATTGCCAAGACCGCGCAGATTGACGCCGCTGGCGGATTCGACATTGGCAAGGCCAGCGCTACTGTTGATTACGGAATCCTGACTGGCACCGGTCTCACCACCTTTGAAATTCTGCGGAAGTGACGTTATGAAATCCTGGGTATTGGCGTATCCGCTCCGCTCGATCTCCTCGCGCCCATAGACAGCTACCGGCACTGTCGGATTAGTGAGTCCGCGGATATTTGTGCCAACAACTACAATCTCCGAGCTGGAGGTTACGTCCTCTCCCAATGACGCAGCATCACCGGGGGCGGTGGGTGCGTTTCCCGCTTTCACAATCGCCAGTGCGCCGCTGCGATCTATCCTCGCCACGAACCCCGTCCCGGCAAGAATTGCATTAAGTGCGTCTTCGGCCGTATGGGCGCCGCGTACACCGGGGGAACGAGCAGACCTCACGTCGTCGCGATAAATCACCTGCCGTCCTGACTGCCGCGCGAATGTGTCGAGCGCGGTCCTTAGCGAGCCGGCGGGAACGTTGAATTCGCGCGTCTGCGCCGCCGCGGGCGTGGCGAGCGCCACCATGCAAGTGGTGGTTGCGAGTGCTGCTGCGAGTGTCCGGATCATGATGCCCCCTTCCGGGGGCATCGTCCTTGCCCCTCTGGATGCGCGACAATCCGCCGACACAAAAGGGTAACATCCTCACTCGGAAATTCTGACGCGCTCGCCATCCTGCTCGATCCTGAGGCCATAGGCGTCATGCAGTAGCCGAGCGAACGCATCGACGTTCGATGCTTGGAATGTGCCGCCGATCGGGATGCTGGCGGCGGATGGATCGACCTCGAGCTGCGTGCGGTTGTAGCGGTTGAACTCGGCCGCGACCTCCGACAACGGGTTGAGGTTGAAGGTCAGCATTCCGTCGCGCCAGGCAAGCGCGCTCTCCACCCGTTCCTCCGACTTCGCCGCGATCAGCGTCGAGCCGCCGCGCGTGATCGCGGTATCGCCCGCGGTGATGATCGCCGCGCTGGTGTCTCGCTGCTGGCTGTCGTCGACACGGACCCGGCCTTCGACGACATTGACCGTCACCCGGTCCCCGTCGCGCCGCACCGAGAACTTCGTGCCGAGCACGGTGATGGTGCGGCTGCCGGCGTGCACGACGAACGGCTCGCCGGCGCGATGCCTGACTTCGAAATAGGCCTCCCCCGAATCCAGCCAGACGTCGCGGCTCGTCTCGCCGATGGCGGTGCGCACCACGGACTGCGTGTTGAGTTCGATCCTGCTGCCGTCCGCGAGCGAGATGATCTTGTGGCCGCCGATCGGCGTGTCGAACCGCGCCTGCTGCGCTTCGGGCTGGTGGATGAACTCGGGCGCCAGCGAATAGCCGCCGATTCCCAAGGCCAGCAGGAGACTCGCCGCGATCGCCGGCGGCCACCAGCTGCGGCGGTATCCATGGGTCTGCCCGTGGTCCCAGTCGCCGAGCGATCGCACCCGGTCGGCCTGCGCCCAGCCATGCTCGGCGCGCAGCCAGGCCGCGCGGTTGGCCATCGATTCCTGAAGCCATTCGTCGAGCTCGGCCTGATCGTCCTCCGACCAGCCGGGCTCGTCGCGCCGGATCAGCCAGTCGAGCGCCTTGTCCTCGATCGCGCTATGGCGGCTCATGGCTGCGCCTCGCCGGATGCGCGCCTGCCGAACTTCGGCCGCACGATCCTGCCGCTGCCGCCGATCATGTGATCGATCAGAGCCTTCATCCCATATTTGAGCTGCTGGCGGACGGTTTCCGTCGAGACCCCCAGCGCCTCTGCTGCCTCCTGCGTCGACAGGCCGTCGAGTTTCCTGAGCCGCATCACCTCGCGGCAGCGCGGCGGCAACTTGTCGATGCCGGCCTTGGCATGACGCAGCTCGTCGCGCGCGGTCAGCGCGCGCTCGGCCTCGAACAGGTCGAAGTCGAGGCTCTCGCCGTCGAGGTCGGCGACGATTTCGAACGACACGATCCGGGCGCGCTTGGCCTGGTTGATGAGATGGTTGCGGGCGAGCGTGTACATATAGGCGCGCGTGTTGGCCGGCAGCTCGCGCCGCGCTCCAATCAGCGCATGCTCGTAGATGTCCTGCCGCAGTTCGAACACGTCTTCCGCTACCCTCCAGTTGCGACGCACATAGGCCGTCAATGCCCGTTCGAGAGGGAGCACCTCCCGGACGAACCACGCATTGATCACATCATCGTCGACCATCTTGTTCGTCGGAGCAGTCCTCGCGTGACACCTGTCCGATGAGGGAAGACAAGACCCTCGCCGGAATGGGTAACGCGATTTTCTGTCCGGCGCAGATTTTTCTCCTGCGGCGAGCGGCTCCTGCCCATGCGCGCGTCCGCTCCGGAAGCTAGACCGGCGATGGCCGCCTTCGGGTAACATGCTGAACGCGCGCGAAATTAATTGATCGGTCTGTTACCCGTGCCACCGCCTCGCTTGTCACAGTCGCGAGTGGGGGAGGAATGCAACCACACCGGCGAAGGGGGTCCGGTCCGCGGCGTGCCGCGGCAGGAGGTCAGCGAATGGCTGGAAGAAACCAGTCATCGAATGCGTTCGGTTTCGGCCTGGCCGACGATATCCTGCGAGCGGTGCGGGGCGCTGGCGATTGGAAGCAGCTCCGCGCCATCACCCGCGATTTCAGCGACGAAATCCGCTGTCGGCATTTCGCGCTCGTCACCCATGAAGACCTGCGAACGCCTGGGCCGGGCGCCGTCGACCTGCGCGACTATGCCGCAGGCGCGGAGCGGCGGATCATCGGCGAATGCCGTTACCGTCGCGATCCGGTCATGCGGGGCTGTCTCTTCGCCGACAGCGCATTTCTGTGGTCCGAGCTGCGCGACATCATCATGCTCGATCACCACGATCGCATCGCGCTCGAGCTCGGCCAGCGCGAGGGCCTGAACGAAGGCATCACGGTGCCGTGCGGAAAGCTCGGCCACCGCCTCGGCTCCTGCACCTTCGCCGGCTTCAAGTCCTCGCGCATGGCGCAGCTCGCACTGGCGCCCGCGCAGATGTTCGGCGTCTTCGCCTTCCAGCGCGCCCGCCGTTTGGCGGGGCTGCAGGCGCTCGGCCCCCCGCCTCGGCTGGCACCGCGCTACCGCGACTGCGTCGTGCTTGCCGGCCAAGGCCTCAGGAACAAGTTGATCGCGGGCCGGCTCGGCCTCAGCGAGGACACGGTCGAGAGCTACCTGCGCGACGCCCGCCGGCTGTTCGATGCACGCGACCGCACGGAGCTTGTCGCCGCGGCGCTTCTCGCCGGCGAAATCACCCTCGACGAGCTGCGCCGCTGACGGCCCGGAATTCCGGGCGCTGAACCTGACGATCCTAAGCTGCTTGCTTTGCCCCGTGTTCAACCGGGAGCAAGCCATGATCCTCACGATCGACAATCACCGCAAGAGCGCGCACCAGATTGCGCTCGAAACCATGTTCGCCGATCGCAAGGCGCAGTTCGTCGACTTCTTCGACTGGGACGTGCCCGTCGTCGACGGCCGCTTCGAGATCGAGCAGTTCGATACCGCGGATGCTGTGTACCTTGTCGCCATCGACGAGGGCGGCCGGCACGAGGCGTCGCTGCGGATGCTGCCGAGCTGGCAACCGCACCTCCTGGGGCAAATCTTCCCGCATCTCTGCGTCGGCGGCGTGCCCGTCGGGCCGACGACCTGGGAGAGCACGCGGCTCTGCCTGCCGAGCCGGCATGGCGCGGGACGGCGGCGGGTTCTCCGCAATGCGCTGATTTCGGCCATGGCGGACTTCGCACTAGCCCGCGGCATCGAGCATATCACCGGGGTCATTCCCGACGGCTTCCGGCGCGAGGTGCTGGCGATGGGCTGGCGCGCCGAACCGCTCGGCCCGGCGCTGCGCATCAAGGGCGGCCCGATCGGCGCGTTCCGGATCGAGGTGACGCCCGACGTGCGCGAGCGTCTCGCCTGGACCGGCACCTATGCCGGCGCACTGGAGCTCGCCGCATGACCGCGCCGGAAGATGTTGCGGCTGGCGACCTGGCGCGGGACGGCTATTGCGTGTTGCGCGGTGTTCTCGATCGCGCCGTCATCGGCGCGCTCGCGGAAGATCTGGCGCCGAGTTTCGCCGCCACACCGATGTGTCAGGGCGTCTTCTACGGCCATCGCACCCGCCGCTTCGGCGCGCTCTTACGCCGGTCGATCCATGCCGAGGCGCTGGTGCGCCATCCCGCAGTGCTGGCGATCGCCGAGCGCATGCTGCTGCCCTGGTGCGAGCGGATCGCGCTCAATCTGACCCAGGCAGTCGAGATTCATCCCGGCGCGCCGCCGCAGTTCCCCCATCGCGACCAGGACATGTGGGCCGGTCCCAAGGGCACTCTCGAATATCTGGTCAACGTCATGTGGCCGATCGATCCCTTCACCGAGGCGAACGGCGGCACGCGGCTGTGGCCCCGCAGCCATGACGATCAGGACAGCGCCGATTTTCCGGAAGGCCTGGCGGTCGTGCCGCAGATCGCGCCCGGCGACGCCTTGCTGTTCCTCGGCTCGACGCTGCACGGCGGCGGCGGCAACCGCTCGGCTGCGCCGCGCCGCGGCGTGATCGTCAGCTATTGTCTCGGCTGGCTCAAGCCCTTCGAGCTGCAGTGGCTGGTCTATCCGCCGGCGATCGCCAGGCGTTTCTCGCCGGAGCTCGCCGCCCTCGTCGGCTATGCCCAGCATCGCCCCAATCTCGGCAACGTCGAAGGCCAGTGTCCGTCGATGCTGCTTCGCAACCATGTGCCCGAGCATCCCGGCGCGATCGATGCGCTGCGTCCGGACCAGGAGGCGCTCGCGGCAGCATTCCTCGCCGGGAGGGATTGATCGTGGCGCGCTGGGAGCCGCCCGACTGGCGGGACGACGGTGCCTACGCGGCGGTGCTGGCGGGAGGACGGCCGGCGCTCGCCTGGGAATTGCTGCGCCGTGATCCGGAGTATCGCGCATTCGCCGCGAGCACTAATCCGGGCGGCGACGTTTCGGCACGCTGGGGACTCCACTTTCGCGGCTGATCCGATGCTGAACTGTGTCCGCGCCGACTACATGTGGACAGCAGCGGCCGACCCGCATGTCTTGCGCGCCCGGGCCTCTCCGTGGGAGGGGCCGGCCGGCGATGCGATCGATCTTTCGCACCTTTCCCGATGCTCATGGCCGCGCGATGGATGCGTTCATGTCCGGCTCGCCCTGCCGGACGGCGACATGCGTCTCGATCTGGTCGACGGCGCCGTCATGCCGGGGCATATGACAGTAGAGCCGGCGATCGACTTCCGTCGCCCGCTCCATCCTCAACTGGAGTCGATTCGCCGGCTCCACGCACTCATCCGCGGCGACCGACCGTCACTTCGCGATCAGCGCTTCGTCCGTCTGGTCGAGGCGCTTCGCGTCGCCGACGCGCTCGCAGCTGGCGCGAGCCTGCGCGAGATCGCGCTCGGCATGCTGGGCGACGACTGGCCCGGAGACGGCGAGCATGTGAAGTCACGCGCGCGGCGAAGGGTAGCGCTGGCCGGCGAGCTCACGCGCGCGGGACCAGGAGCGGTGCTGGCGCGGCGTATCTAGTGCGCTTCCGGCGCTGTCCGGATCAGTGACAGCGCGTCGACATCGAGTGCCGCCGCGACGTCAATGAATTCGAAGATGTCGAGCCGTCGTTCACCCGTTTCGTATCGGGAGACATATTGCTGCGGCTTGCCGATTTTGTCGGCCACGGCCTGCTGCGTCAGCGCCTGTTGCTTGCGGGCCTCGATCAGTTGTTCGATCACCCAGCGATAGCGACTATCGTGGATGCCGCGCGCCACCAGTTCCTCACACCAAATTGATGTGGCGACCGTGACGGCGATTGGTTCTTACACAAACTTGATGTAAGGATGCTCGAATTGCCGCGATCGGCAGCACTGATTGGCTCGAGGATGAATGTCAGAGACCCACTTCAATCGGTAGCGCCGTCTGGCGAAGCCGTGCTCGACTATGATCGCCGCAACCTCCTGACCTATGCCGAACTGCTCGACGCTGCCGACGCCGGAATTGGCTGGGAAGAGGGTTCGCTCGACATCCTCGGGATTGATCCTGTTGCCGACCCCGATCGGGCGTGGCGTTGCTGGGACAGCCATCTTGAGCGTGCGCGCTGGATCGTCGGAGACGGCCTCGGCGCCGCGATCGAGGCGTTCGGCACGCTACCGCGCAACATGATCCGCAACATCGTCCAATAATTCGCGGGTTTCCGCGCTATCGCACGCCGCCGCTGTGCCGCCCGGCCGGCGCGATGGCGCCGAACCACACGACGCGGCGGATCGGCCTCCGTTCGGCCAGCGTTGTCGCTTTGTCGGCGCCGACCCTTGGGCTAACGTCGCCGGGGGGATCTCGCGCACATGACCACACTCAATCTCCAGGCCAAGCAGGACTTTCTCGAGCGCGACGCGGCGACTCGGGACCCGATCCGAGCGATCGCGGAGCTGGTCTGGAACGCGCTCGATGCGGATGCGACCCGCATCGAGGTGGTGCTCGAACGGAACGATCTGGGCGGCCTGAACGCGATACGGGTCGTGGACAACGGCTCGGGCATCTCGGCCGCCAGCGCCGAGCATGACTTCGGCAATCTTGGCGACAGCTGGAAGCGCGACGCCCGTAGGACGGGCCTGGGCCGTGCCATCCATGGCAAGGAAGGCCGCGGACGCCTGCGCTTCTACTCGCTGGCGCAGCGTGCGCGCTGGTTCACCACGACGCGGTCGGACGCGGGCCTGTCGTCGCGCACTTTGGAGATCCATGCCAAGTCGCTCGAGCGCTGCGAAGTCGTCGAAGCCGATTCGCCGACGGCCGAGGATACCGGAACCATCGTGCTCCTCACGATGCTCAAGGACACGTTCGACGTGCTGTCCACGCCCGATGCCTATCGGCAGTTCAGCACGCTGTTCGCACCCTATGTCCTGCAATACCCGAACGCCGAGATCTGGTTCAACGGCTTCAAGGTCGATCCCGACGTCACGATCCATCGCTGGCAGGATCTGCCGCCGATGGTAGTTCAGCTGCCCGACCGCACCATCGACGACCTCAAGGTCAAGGTCATCGAATGGAAGTCGGCGAACGAGACCCGCCAGATTCATTTCGGCGGCGAGGATGGGATCGTGCTCGGATCGCAACCCGCCCATGTCACCGCGCCCGGTTTCGAATTCTCGGCCTATGCCTACAGCGCCTTCTTCCAGGAGATTGCCGACAAGAACCTGCTGGAGCTCGACAACCTCGGCGAGCCGAACTTCTTGGCCGTCGTCGGCCAGATCCGCGAAGCGCTCGGCGATTATTTCCGGGGTCGGATGAGCGAGCAGTCGCTCGGCGTCATCCAGGACCTCAAGGACCAGGGTGCCTACCCCTATGACGGCGAGCCCCGCGACGAGATCGAACGGCGCGAGCGGCAGGTGTTCGACATTGCGACCTACGCGATCAACTCGCACTCGCGCGACTTCTCCCGCGCCGAGACGCCACTCAAGCGCATGACGCTGACCCTGCTCAAGGAAGCGATCAAGCACAATCCGGACGACATCTCGACGATCCTCCAGGCCGTCGTCAATCTCGGCAAGGCCAAGCAGTCCGAGTTCTCCGCGCTCCTCAAGAAGACGCAGCTCGGCAACATCATCGGCGCCTCCAGCCTCGTCTCCGACCGCATCACCACCCTCGAGGTGCTCAAGGGCATGGTGTTCGATGCCAAGTTCCGGCGGACGGTCAAGGAGCGCGGCGAGCTCGACGCGCTGGTGCGCGACAACACCTGGCTGTTCGGCGAACAGTTCCACATCACCATGGCCGAGAGCGGCCTCACCAAGGTGATGAACCGCGTCGCCGAGGACCTGGGCAACAAGCGGCGAGGCGGCCGCAAGGTCACCAAGCTCGACGGCACGAGCGGGCGCGTCGACTGCTTCCTCGGCCGTTCGGTGCCTCATCCCGATGCCGGCAAGCGCGAATATCTGCTGATCGAGCTCAAGCGGCCGTTGCTGACGCTGGGCCGCAAGGAACTTGATCAGGTCGAGGACTATGTGAACGCGATCCGCCAAGAGGCCGAGTTCACCCATACCGATACCAGCTGGAGCTTCTTCCTCGTCGCCAGCGAATTCGATCCCGCAATCCACAGCCGGATTTACCAGAAGGACCGACCCCACGGCCTCTTTCTTCACGGCGACAATTTCATGTTCTGGATCAAGACGTGGGCCGAGGTCGTGCGCGAGAATGAAGCGCGGCTGCGGTTCGTCCAGCAGAAGCTCCAGGTCGAAGTCTCCGACGAGGAGATCGAGCAACGCATCGCCGATCTGCGGCAGCTTGTCGTCAAATAAGCTGAGCCGCTTCCCCGGATTCTGACGGCAGCCGGCGTCGCCGCGCCAAAGGCGCGGCCCGCGCTCTACGGCCCGACGCAGGCGGGCCGCCGAGCCTCCATCGGGTCTCGGCCGAAGGTGACGATCGCTGACGCTGCCCCGGCTGACGCCGGGTTCCCGCGGTCGCCGCGCCACGAGGCGCGGCGGCGTTCATTTGTGGGCCTTCCCTTGTCAGCGGGTGTGGCCGGCGCTTCCGCCTGAGGCCCGTCGCGGCGCGCGCAACTCCGCATCCGCGGAGTGCTTCATTGCATTGCGCCCTGCCGGTGCGCGCGCCGCTGGAGCCGGACCTCCTCCGGTCGCTTCTCGCCGCCCACCCCCGCCTTTCGCGGGGAGGCCGTGGGGCTTTTTGCGGGTGGCGAGGAGGCGAACGTGTCCCGATCCCCGAACCGCCGCGCGCGCGGCAAGGCTTCTGCCGAGAGCGGCGAACCGCGCGTCAATCTCTATGACGAGGTGACCGCGCGCATCGTTGCCGAGCTGGAGGCCGGCCGCGTGCCGTGGGTCCAGCCGTGGAGCGCCGCCGCCTGCGCCGGGCCGTCGCTGCCGCGCAACGCGCTCACCGGGCGCAGCTATTCGGGCGTCAATGTGCTGCTGCTGTGGGGCGCGGTCATCGCCCATGGCTATCCTTCGCAAAGCTGGCTGACCTTCCGGCAGGCGCGGGAGGCCGGTGGCTCGGTCATGAAGGGCGAGCGCGGCCAGACCGTGGTCTATGCCGACCGCTTTGTTCCCGAGGCCGAGAAGGTGAAGGCGGCGGCGAGCGGCGAGGACGCCAAGGCGGTTCCGTTCCTCAAGCGCTTCACCGTGTTCAACATCGCGCAGTGCGAGGGCCTGCGGCCCGGCCTCGCGCTCGACCCCGCGCCGCTGCCCGAGCGCGAGATCGTGCCAGTCGCAGAAGAGGTGATCGCCGCCTCCGGCGTCGAATTCCGCATCGGCGGATCGCGCGCCTTCTATGTGCCGTCCGCCAACTTCGTGCAGGTGCCGCCGCAGCCCGCCTTCTTCGAGCAGATCAACTATTATCGCACCTGCCTGCACGAACTAACCCACGCCACCGGCCACGCCAAGCGGCTCGGCCGCGACCTGACCAACGCCTTCGGCAACAAGGGCTATGCCCGCGAGGAACTGGTTGCCGAACTCGGCTCCGCCTTCCTCTGCGCCGCGCTCGGCATCGTGCCCACCGTCCGCCACGCCGACTATATCGCCAGCTGGCTGGAGGTTCTGCGCGAGGACAACCGCGCAATCTTCCGCGCCGCCAGTCAGGCAAGCAAGGCCGCCGACTGGCTGCTCGCCCGTCACCGCGAGGCCACCGAGGAGCACGGGAGGATCGCGGCATGATCCTCCTCCCTCCCGAGCTTCGCTACGCGCTCCGCGCGAACGCGATCAACGCCCAAGCCGCTGAGGCCAAGGGCGCGCGGTTCGATCCGGTGCCGGTTATCAAGCTGTTCAACCCGCTCGGCGCGGCGACATGGCTCGCGACCGAGTTGGCCGAGGACGGCGACACGCTGTTCGGGCTCGCCGACATCGGGTTCGGCTGCCCCGAGCTGGGGCCGTTCAGCCTGTCCGAGATCGCCTCGGTGCGGCTGCCGTTCGGCCTCGGAATCGAGCGCGACATCGCTTTCGAGGGCCGCTTCAGGCTGTCGGTCTGGACGGCGTGGAGCCGCCGCGCCGGATCGATCCTCTGGGCCGAAACCCTGCTGCGCCGGATGAGCCGCGGCGACGAGATCGGGCCGCCGCCCGAGGCACCCGGAAACGGGTGATCGACCGGGCGGCGCACCGTCGCGCCGCCCCTTCCGCCCGGCCCGGCGGGGTCGGGCGTCCCTGAGTAGGAGCAAGACCCATGACCCTTATGTTCATTGCGCAGGACCGGCTGTCGGTCAGCAGGACCAACATGCGGCATAGCCGCAAGGCCCCCGATGTCAGCGACATCCTGCCCACCATCCGCAAGCGCGGCGTCATCCAGACCCTGCTGGTCCGCGCGTGCGAAACCGAAGGCGATTACGAGATCGTCGCGGGCGCGCGGCGCTTCCACGCCGCGCAGCTTGTCGCCGCCGAGACTGGCGAGGCCGAGCCGCTGCCGTGCCGCGTGCTCGCAGCGGGCGACGATGCCGCCGCCATCGAGGCGTCGATGATCGAGAACCTTGCCCGGCTCGACGCTGACGAGGTGACCCAGTGGGAGACCTTCACGCGATTGGTCAAGGAAGGCCGCGAGATAGCCGATATCGCCGAGACCTTCGGGCTTCCCGACCTCACCATCCGCCGCGTGCTCGCGCTCGGCAACCTGATGCCGCGCATTCGCGACCTCTATCGCCGCGAAGAGATCGACCGCGCCACGGTCCGCCACCTCACCATGGCGTCCAAGTCGCAGCAGCGCGCATGGCTGGCGCTGCTCGACGACCCGCAGGCCTATGTCCCGACCGGGCACCAGTTGAAGGCATGGCTGCTCGGCGGACAGTCGATCAGCGCCGCCCATGCGCTGTTCGATGTCGATAGCTACAAGGGGACGCTGGTCGCCGACCTGTTCGGCGATGAGCGCTATTTCGCCGACGCCGATGCCTTCTGGGCAGCGCAGAACGCCGTGATCGGCGAACGCCGCGAGGCCTATCTGGAGGCGGGCTGGAGCGATGTCGTGATCGTCCCACCCACCGAGCGGTTCGATGCCTGGGAATACGAGAGGGCCGCCAAGCGCAAGGGCGGGCGGGTCTATGTCGATGTCCGCGCCAACGGCGAAGTCGTCTTCCACGAAGGCTATCTGACCCGCGCCGAAGCCCGCCGCGTCGCGCGCGGCGAGCCGATCGAAAGCGGCACGAAACCCGTGCGGCCGGAGATCACCAGCGCCATGCAGACCTATGTCGACCTGCACCGCCATGCCGCCGTGCGGGCGGCGCTGTGTGGCCACAACGGCGTCGCGCTGCGACTGATGGTTGCGCATGTGATCGTCGGCTCGCAGCTGTGGACCGTTCGCCCGGACCCGCAGTCGAGCCGGAACGACGATGTTCGCGAGAGCGTCGAAACCTCGTCCGGCGAGGCGCGGTTCGACGAGCATCGCCGCGCGGTGCTGGCCGTGCTCGACCTGTCGGCCGAGGAGCCGATGCTCACCGGCGGCAACGGCGACGACCACGGGCTTTGCCGGCTGTTCCACCGGCTGCTCGAGCTTCCCGACGGCCTCGTGCTCGACATCGTCGCGGTCGCGATGGGCGAGACGCTGGCGGTCGGCAGCGCCGCCGTCGATGCGGTCGGGCTGCATCTCGGGATCGACATGGCCGACTGGTGGCAGGCCGACGCCTGTCTGTTCGATCTGGTCCGCGACCGCGAGGTGGCATCCGCATTGCTTGCCGAGATCGCGGGCGATGTCGTCGCCAAGGGCAACGAGGGCGAGAAGACCAAGACCCTCAAGAAGATCGCGCGCGATCATCTGGAGGGCGCGAACGGACGCGCGAAGGTCGAGCGCTGGGTGCCGCGCTGGATGCGCTTCCCGCCCACCGCCTATACCGCGCGCGGCGGGGTCGGCACCGTCGCCGCCGCCGCCCGCGCGGCCCGTCGGGAGCCGGACCCGGAGCCCGACAAGCTCGCCGCCTGATAAAAAAATGGCGCGGGCGGGGGACTGATCCGCCCGCGCCATCCCGGCCCTGCGGGACCGGAATTTCGCGCCGCGCGGGGCCAGCCCCGCGCGGCATTTTCATCGGACGCTCCCGCTCGTCGCCGCGAATTCGCGGCATCGAGCGCTCGCCGTCGCCCATGATCTCCAGCCGGTTGCCCTTGGTGTTGGAGGTGGCGCGGGCAAACGACGCGCGGCGGCGCGAATGTCGCCGATCGACCGTGGTCCGAGCGCCATTCTTCGTCAGCCGGCGACCCGATCCTTGAGCGCTTTAGCCGCGCGGAAGGTGACCCGGGCCGATGGGCCGACCACCATCGGCTCGCCGGTGCGGGGATTGCGGTCGGGCCGCGCGGCGCGGCGCGACACCGAGAATTTCCCGAACCCCGCGAGCGCGACGTCGCCTCTGGCGACGCCCGCCGCGACCGCATCCAGCACGTCATCGACCATCGCCCGCGCCTCCGCCATGCCGATCTTCCTCGTTGCGGCGAGCGCGGCGGCGATGTCGGATCTGGTCATGCGGCTGGTCCCCCCAATGGCGATGCCGGTCGCACGCAAGGGACAGCGGGACCGATCCTCGTTCGAGACAGCCGGCGCGCGGTTTCGGGTAACACGGCCCCGCGTTTCCCGATCGCAACGACAGCGGCCGGCATCGGATACCGGATGGCGGACCGGCCCATTCCGGCCTCCCGACCTGCGGCAATTCGCCGCCATCGGCACGATCATCAACCCTGTTCAGGCGTGAATCCGTCCCGCGGCCTCTCCTGACACGGCGTCCTGCGGCAGGCCGTCCGGCGCCGCAACGCGGTCATGGACTTTCTTCCCCGGGCGCGTTCCGCGCCCTCCTCGCGGGCCAAGAAAGTCCGTGCCTTCGCGTCCTCCGCTCGCGCTGCGGTCCTGCGGATGCACCCCCGTTCCGTCTGCCGCCGATGTCCGCCTGTCGAGGCCGCAATGGGCGGCATCGCGCAGACAAGGAGATGTTTCATGGCACAGATTGGCACCTTCGGCCGCGACGAGAACGGCGTCTTCACCGGCTCGATCCGGACCCTGACGCTCAACGTCAAGGCGACCATCCGTCCCGTCGATCGGGACAACGACAAGGCCCCCGACCACCGCGTCTTCGCCGGCGCGGTCGAGATCGGCGCGGGCTGGACCAAGGCCGCGCGCGAGACCGGCACCGAGTATCTGAGCCTCAAGCTCGACGATCCCTCGCTGCCGTCGCCGATCTACGCGCAGCTCGTCCAGGGCGACGGGAGCGACTGGAAGCTCATCTGGTCGCGCTGACCGCGACGCCCGCCGGGGTGTCGGAACGCGAAATCGTTTCGACACTCCGCGAGCGGGGCCGGCGACCGGATGCTCGGGGACGCGCCGGCACTTCCGCCGCCGCAGCGATTCCGGACCCCGAGCGCCATGCACGACGACAGCGACATCGACCGCGCGGGCCGCGCCAAGCGCGGCTCGCCCTTCCTCACCACCGACCAGGCCGCCGCCTATCTCAAGATATCGCCCAAGTCGCTCAAGCGGCTGCGGCGCGCCGGCAAGGGGCCGGTGTTCCGCCGCCACTGCCGCTTCGTCCAGTACCATATCGACGATCTCGACGCGTGGAGCCGAGACAGCGGCACGCGGGAGCCGGGCAAGTGATCCGCCGTTCTACGGCGGGCGCCGACGCGCCGCTCCTCGCCTGGGGCGACGCGCTCAGGGCCGCGAAAGCACGGCGCCGCAAGCTGAACCGGCGCATGACGGCGGTGGCCGTCGGCAGCGTCGTCCTGCTTGGATCGGCGGTGCTGCCGCCCGCGCCGCGACTGGTCTGGAACGCCTCGGCGAGCGCGCCCACCGGCCTCTACGCGGTCGCCCCCGGCAGCCTCGCCGAGCCCGGCGACATGGTAATCGCGCGGGTGCCGGAGCCCTTCCGCCGCCTTGCCGCCACGCGTCGCTACCTGCCGATGAACGTGCCTTTGGTAAAGCGCGTCGCGGCCGCCGCCGGCGACGAGGTCTGCGCCCTGAGGCAGGAAATCTTCGTCAACGGGCGATCGGTTGCGAGGCGTCAGGTCACGGATGGCACTGGCCGTATCATGCCGACCTGGTCGGGCTGCGTGCGGCTGCGCGGGCGCCAGCTCTTCCTGCTGATGGATGCGCCGGCCTCGTTCGACGGGCGCTACTTCGGTGTGACCGAAGGCGCCGAGGTGATGGGCAAGGCGCGGCTGCTGTGGGCGCGGTGAGGCTCTGGGTTGCCGCCGCCGCACTTGCTTCCGCGGGCCCGGCGCAGGCCGAATCCGTCGCCGACTGGCGCCCCTATGTCGTCGAGGCCTCGACTCGTTTCGGGGTGCCGACCGCCTGGATCGAGGCAGTGATGCAGGCGGAAAGCCGGGGCCGCACCACCCTCGGCGGGCGGCCGATCCGGTCGCCGGCCGGCGCGATGGGGCTCATGCAGCTGATGCCCGCGACCTGGGCCGAGATGCGCGCGCTGCTCGGGCTCGGCACCGATCCCGACGACCCGCGCGACAACATCCTCGCCGGCACGTTCTACCTGCGGCTGATGTACGACCGCTTCGGCTATCCGGGGCTGTTCGCGGCTTATAATGCCGGTCCCGGGCGCTATGCCGAGCACCTCGCCGGGCGCAGGGTGCTGCCGGTCGAGACGGTCGGCTATCTCGCCAGCGTGGCTCCCTCGCAGCCGGCGGCTGCCGCCGTCATCTCTCGGCAAGCGCCTCCCGCGTCGATCTTCGCGGTGCGCAAGGATGCACCATCCTCCGCTGCGGCAGACATGAAACCACCTCCGGCATCGCCGCTGTTCGTCGCACTGTCGCAGGGGAATTGAGGCGATGTCGCGCGCTCTCGGGAGGGAGGAAGCTCGTCTCGACAGGCCCAGCATGACGGCTGGCGCAGCGGCTATCAAGGCCCGCGGGTGCCCCCCAATTTTCTTCGAAAATCGGTTCCCCCCACGTCCGCTTCGCGGCGCTTCCGCTCACGCTCCAGCGGCCCTGACAGCCGCTCCGCCAACCGTCCCTCAAACGCCGTTCTCGATGATGAGGACAGAAGTGTTGGAGGTCACCATGGACATGTCTCAGAGCATCGGAACGGCGTCGGATCTCGTTCTGGAAACGCTCAAGGCCGGACTCGAAATCGAATTCGGACGCGGCGCGGGCGAAGCCCTGGCACACCGTTTTCTCGAAGCGGAGGAAGCGGACTTTCGCTGGGATGCGCGGGTCGAGGAGCGCTGGATCGGCACATATGAAAGCGCCGACGACGAGGATTTCGAACTCGACCGGATAGCGATTTGCGGGCGTCTCGACGGCAGATGGTTCTGCGCCACCATGCTCGTGGATGGCGATGGCAACCCGCATGGCATGATGGGATGTCGCCAGTTCAGGTCGCTGGTGCGGGCGCGGGATGCGATGCTCCATGCGCACTGATCGGAAGCGTTTTCGCGGGGAGAGGCGGCGTCGGCACGGCGTCGTATTTCCCCTTTTTTTGAGCCGGAGAGGGAAGAGCGCAGGAAGGGAGGGGAAACAAGATAAAGGCAGTCTCTATCGAGACATGCCAAGTCTTTGTCTGCACATCCTTTTTTCGCGAGACTGTCTCTCACGGCCTGCGAGACAGATTTTCCGGGAATGGCGGTTTTCGGCCATTTCTGCCTCGAAATCGCGAGACTCGGGCCTGTTTGATGCCTGACGACGACTTCACGCCCAAGCTTGGCAGGAAGCGCGGCAAGGACGGCAAGCGCACTGTCAAATATGACGGGCGCATCCTCGCCGCGGCACGGCTGGCGGGAACCAAGACCGGGGTGCGGACACGGCGCTTCGACGGTAGCCGGATCGGGCGCGGCGCGAGCATGGGACGCCTGCTTTCCAGTCGCGATTGGCTCGCCGGCTTTCGTGGGCGCCGCGCGGTGGTGAAGGCGAGCCTGATCCGGCTGCAGGGCAAGGCCGGCCAGATCGCCAGCGCGCACATGCGCTACATCCAGCGTGACGGGGTCACGCGCGAGGGGTTGCCGGGCGAGCTCTATGGTCCGCACACAGACCGCGCCGACGGCGATGATTTCCTCAAGCGCACGGCCGGCGATCGGCACCAGTTCCGCTTCATCGTCTCGGCCGAGGACGGCGCCGAATATCGCGACCTCAAGCCCTATGTCCGGCGCCTGATGACGCAGGTCGAGCAGGACCTCGGAACGAAGCTCGACTGGGTGGCGGTCGACCACTTCAACACCGAGCGACCGCACACTCATATCGTGCTGCGCGGGGTCGATGATCGCGGCGACAATCTCATCATCGCGCGCGAGTATATTTCGCATGGGCTGCGCGAGCGCGCGTCCGAGCTGGTGACGCTCGACCTTGGCCCGCGCACGGATCGCGAGATTGAGGCGCGATTGCGCTACGATGTTGACCAGGAGCGGCTGACGGCGATCGACCGGCGCTTGCTGCGCCGCATGGATGCGGACCGGACAGTGTCGCCGGCCGACAACGATCCCTTCCAGCAATCGATCGCGGCCGGGCGGCTCCGAAAGCTCAGGGCAATGGATCTGGCAGAGGACATCGGCGGCGGTCGTTATCACCTCGCCGAGGGGCTGGAGGACACGCTCCGCCGCATGGGCGAGCGCGGCGACATCATCCGTTTGATGCAGCGCGAGCTGACCGCGCGCCGGCTCGATCGCGCCGGCGTTGAACAGGTCGTCGCCACCGAGCTCCGCGAACCGGTCGTTGGGCGGCTGATCAACCGGGGACTTTCCGACGAGCATCGCGATCGCCATTACATGATGGTCGATGGCGTCGATGGCCGGGTCCATTATGTCGATATCGGGCGGGGCGACGCGACGCCTTCGGTGCCTGAGGGCGCGGCGGTGCGGATCGAGCCGACCAAGGCCGAGGCGACGGCCGCCGACCGCACGGTCGATGCGGTCGCCCGGGCCAATGGCGGCCGCTACTCGGTCGACCTGCATCTGCGGCATGATCCCCAGGCCAGCGAAGCCTATGCCGCGAGCCATGTCCGCCGCCTGGAGGCGATGCGCCGCGCGGGCGCGGGACCCGAGCGGCATCCGGACGGCAGCTGGACCATTCCGAGTGATCATCTAGTGCGGGCGGAGGGCTTCGCGCACCGGCAGCAACGCGATCGGCCGGTGGCCCTCTCTATTCTGTCGCTGACTCCGATCGCCGAGCTGGCCGCGAAGGAAGCGCCGACCTGGCTCGATCGGGAGCTGGCGTCGGGCGCGTCGGGCCTGGTACGCGACGTAGGGTTCGGACGCGAGGTGCGGACGGCTCTGGCAGCGCGTCGCCAGTGGCTGATCGAGCAGCAGCTCGCCGACCAAATCGACCAGGCATTTCGGCTGCGCCAGGGCGCCCTCGAGAGTCTCCGGCTGCGGGAACTCGAGGATGCCGGCGAACGGCTGGCCGGGCAGCTTCGCAAGCGGTTCGAGCCTGCCAGGATGGGCGAGCGCATGGAGGGCATCATTGCCCGGCGCATTGACCTCGAAAGCGGCCCTCACGCGCTGGTCGAGCGCGCGCGAGATTTCACGCTGGTGCCGTGGCGTGATGTGCTCGAGCGCAACATCGGCAAGTCCGCGTCGGGCATCATGCGCGCTGACGGCATCAGCTGGCAGTTCGGCCGCGGCCGCTCCGGTCCCGCGATTTCGTGATAGGCTTCGAGATAGAGCGATCAGACTTCAACGGCCATCGCGTGGAGCAAAGGCAGGGGCTCGCAGTCGAATTCCTCGAGGAAGGCCTCGCTGGATCGAGCCCCGCTGGTGACCTCGTCGATGATCTGCGCAACGACGCTGTTGTGGTAGCCGGCAAGCCACTCGAACTTCGCTCGTACCTTGCCGGTCGTCGTCGCCAGCTTGTCGCGAACCAGTTCGGCATGCTGACCCAGAAACTCGAAATAACCGCCAGGGTGGTCGAACTCGGATTCGCTCGCGGCCAGATAATCGATGAACCGCACCCCGTCGGCGTCCACGCGAAGCAGCTTGTCGACGTACCCGGTCTCCATCTTCGCGCTGTGGCCTTCCTTGTGGAGCCGTGTGTCTGTGAGGAAGGTATCGTAGGCGCTCCGATCGACGACGATGCGCGGATGGATCGCCTCATGGGTCTCGATCTCGTAGGCGCGCACCATCGCGGGACCGAACACCGGGCCCTTGCCGTCGAGGCCGACATGCGCGTCGCCGATGGTCACGCCGGCACGGATCACCACGCCGCTGCCTACGCACTGGATCTGCGCGTGGAGCAGGTCGAGCAGCTCGTGAAAGAAGGCTCCATCGCGATACTGGGTATCGAATACCCGAACGCGCACCACGGCGTCCGACACCGAGTCCGCGAACGGCTGGCTGAACAGTCGCGCGTCCTTCATCCGTCGCGGTTTGTCGATCGCGTCCGGGGTCGTGAACTTCCGCAGACGCAGCATGATGTCGCGAATGTCATGGGCATGGCGGGTGGCGAGAAGATCGCGGAAGCCGAGCACGTCGATGAAGCTTACGATGCAAGGTTCATAGCCTTCGCCGGGCACGCGAGCCGCAATCTCGGCTGCCAGCTTCTCCCGCGCCCTTTTCCTTCTCGCGGCGCTGCGCTCGACGGACTTCACGACTTCGGCGACAGTTCGGGGCTTGCGCGGCGGCTTCGCCATCGTACGTCCTTCTGGTGGTAGAGAGATCAGAGGCGGGAACTCGGCGATCGCGGATGTAGCTGATTTCCTTCCCGTCGTCGTGTTAGAGCATCAGCTTCGTCGTGGCCGGCCCCGACCGCCTTCCGAAACGTCGGAACCGCGCAGGACGGCGCCGAGCGAGCGCCCGCCGAGGGTGCAGGTCGCAACGACACGGTCATAGCTGCGACTCAAGGCGCGACAGACCAGCGTCCTGCCCATTGCAAGGCGTTCGAGGCGGCGCTTGGCTTCGGAGCCGCGCGGATCGTGCAGCTCGGGAGCGTAGAAATCGGCGAGCCTGCCTTCGATCCAGCGCGACGGTTGACCGGCCGGACCGATGCACAGCCCGTCGCCATCGCCGACCCAGCGGACGACTTCGGAGAAGGTCGTCCCGCTCGCAGGCAGAGACCCTTCGCCGGAGTCGGCGAGTGCGGGAGGAGCCCAGGCGCCCGCGGCCCACGCGACGAGAATGGCAGGAGCGAAGCGGATTTTGATGAGGATGGGCATTGGGGAGACCGAAACTGCGGTAAAATACCGGAAATTCAGCTGCCGCGTGCTCTGATCAGACCGCTGTCGAAGTCCCGCTCCGCGCTCGGCAGCCATCTGAGCAGGTCATCAATGGTCCTCGCTTCGGCCGAGCCGCGAAGGCCGCACTCCCACACTCTTGCGATGCGCCAACCGGCCTCGTGCAGACGCCCTGCAATCTCCGCGTCGCGCTCGACATTGCGATCAAACTTGCTCTTCCAGAACTCCGAATTTGCCGCCGGATCGGTGCACCAGTGACAGCCGTGATGACGATGCCAGAAGCAGCCATGCACGAGGATCACGACCCTGTACCGAGGCAGCACGACATCCGGTTTTCCGGGCAGTTCGCGGGCGTGCAGCCGGAATCTGAAGCCCGCCCGATGAAGGGCGCGCCGCAGGATGATCTCGGGCTTGGTATTCTTGCCCCCGATCCCGGCCATCATCCGCGACCTGGTCGCTCGATCAACTATATCCGCCATGGCACGACTGGCTGTTCTACCTCGGGGGAAAGCTGATATGCATCAGCGATTGCGGGGTGGGCTTCTGAGAGCGTGATTCTTGCCAACATATTCGGTCGTCGACATTTTTGCAGGTCCGGGTGGCCTGGCCGAGGGATTTTCCAGCGTTCGCGGGCCCGACGGCGAGCGCGCTTTCCGCGTCGAGCTGTCGATCGAGAAGGAAACCGCTGCCCACTCGACTCTTCGGCTCCGCGCCTTCCTCCGGCAGTTCGGCGACACGCTGCCCGATCTCTACTATCGCTTCCTCAACGAAGGCGGTGACGAGCCGGACTGGTCGACATCGCATCCCGATGCCTGGCGGGCGGCCGAGAACGAGGCCTGGCAGCTCGAGCTTGGCAAGGAAGAGCCCGACCTTCGCCTCAATTCCCGGCTGGATGCCATCCGCGCCTCGAGCGGCGACAACCTCATCCTTATTGGCGGACCACCGTGCCAAGCCTACTCGCTGGTCGGGCGTGCGCGCAATCAGGGCAAGGAAGGCTATGTCGCGAGCGAGGATGATCGTCACTTTCTGTATCGCGAATATATCCGCATACTCGACCGGCTGCGTCCCGCGGCATTCGTCATGGAAAACGTCAAGGGCATGCTCTCGTCGTCCGTCGACGATGGCGAGAGCCGGATCTTCGACAAGGTGCTCGAAGATCTTCGTGGCGAACGACGCGGCGGCCAGCGCTACCGACTGATCGCGCTGTCCCCTCGGACCCGGCGTCAGAGCGAGTTCGGTGGGTTCGAGCCCCGTGCACCCGACTTTGTCGTGAGGGCCGAGGATTTCGGCGTGCCGCAGGCCCGCCACCGTGTGATCGTGGTCGGGCTGCGTGCTGATCTCGCAGCCGATCTTCCCGAGACCGCGCTCGCCGACGTTCTCCGCAAGCATAGCCTTGCTGCTACCGTCGGGCACGTGCTGGACGGAATGCCTCGACTGCGCAGCGGCCTCAGTCGAGGCGAGGACAGCGCCGCCGCATGGAAGGAGGTGGTCGTCGAGGCAATGGCGAGGGTCGCCGAGCTGGAAACCGGCCTTTCCGACGATCAGCAGCTCGCCTTCACGCTGACCGCTGCGAAGCATCTCGCGCGCTTTCGCGAGCAGAACGAGCTTCCCGGCCGCGAAGCGACGGGCACGGGGATTGCTGACAGCTGCCCCGCCGATCTGCGCGGCTGGCTCGTCGACCCCCGGCTTTCCCGCCTGCCGAATCACGCCAGCCGCAGCCACATGAACAGCGATCTCGGCCGCTATTTCTTCGCGGCCGTCTTTGGTGAGGTTACCGGCCGATCGCCCAAGGCTTCGGACTTTCCGGCCGAGCTCGCGCCCGAACACCAGAACTGGACCTCGGGCAAGTTCGCCGACCGGTTCCGCGTACAGGTTCGCGGCGGCCCGTCCACCACGGTGACCAGTCACATCTCCAAGGATGGCCACTACTTCATCCACCCCGATCCTCAGCAGTGCCGCAGTCTCTCGGTACGCGAGGCAGCCCGGCTGCAGACCTTTCCGGACAACTACTTCTTCAAGGGCAACCGGACCCAGCAGTACGTCCAGGTCGGCAACGCAGTCCCGCCACTGCTGGCGCGGTGGATCGGGGAGGCGCTCCTGTCGATCCTTTCGGCACGGGACGTTCGACAGCAGGACGAGGCGCCGCCCAAGGTGAACCGTGTCGCCTGAGTACGACATCGCCAGCCCCGCCGCGGCGGAGCTGTTCGAGTCCCTGCGCGCGTTCGGCTATGACCTTCCCACCGCGCTCGCGGACATCATCGACAACAGCATAACCGCCGCCGCTCGCAACATCTGGATCGACATGATCTGGGATGGCGCGGCATCGCGCGTCACCATTCGCGATGACGGGATCGGCATGACGGAGGACTCGCTGCGCCAGGCAATGCGTCCCGGAAGCCTCAGCCCGCTCGAGGATCGTGCCGCGAACGACCTCGGCCGCTTCGGCCTCGGGATGAAGACCGCATCCATATCCCAGTGCCGGTGCCTCACGGTCATGTCGAAGCCCAGTGGGGGCGTCACGGCGATCCGCCGCTGGGATCTCGACTACATCGCATCCACCGGCACTGGCGAGTGGCGGCTCCTGAAGGGCGAGACGCTGCTGAGCGAGGAGGATCGGGCGCTGCTCGACGCTCAGGAGCAGGGCACCGTGCTGTTCTGGGATCGGCTCGACCAGCTGGTCGGCGAGACTGGCCCGGACGACGAGATCGCGCAGAAGCATTTCCGAGAGCGCGCCGACGCGGTGAAGGCGCATCTGGCAATGGTATTCCACCGCTTCCTGCGCGGCCGCAATGCCATCCGGCTCCATCTGAACGGCAGGCTGGTCGAGCCATGGGATCCGTTTCTGGAGGACACCGACAAGGTCGATCCCATGCCGGCGGAAACGCTGGTCGCCGATGGCGAGGCGGTCGAGGTCAAGGCGTTCATTCTGCCGCATCATAGCCGCATCTCGCCCGAGCAGCACGCCGCAGCGGCCGGGCCGCGCGGCTGGAACGCGCATCAGGGCTTCTACATCTATCGCAACAAGCGGCTGCTGGTTGCCGGCGACTGGCTTGGGCTCGGCATGCAGAAGGAAGAGCATTTCAAGCTCGCCCGCGTTCGCATCGACCTGTCCAACTCGGCCGACCTTCTGTGGCAGATCGACGTGAAGAAGTCGCGCGCCCGGCCCCCGGCAGCGCTTCGCCGCGACCTGCTCCGCATCGCCCGCACCGCGCGCGGCCAAGCGTCGAGCATCTACCGCCATCGCGGCAAGGTCATCCAGCGGAAGCTCGGCAGTAACGACGTGTTCCTGTGGAACCCTGTCGTGAAACGCGGCAAGACCTTCTACAAGATCAACCGCGAACATCCGCTGGTGCGCAAGGTCCTCGAAACATCCGAGGATCGCGCGCCGGTGCGGGCGCTGCTGGCACTGGTGGAGCAGACCGTGCCAGCGCCACTGATCGTCATCAACAATGCCGAGACGCCGGACGGGTTCGGCCAGCCGTTCGAGGATTCGCCGGCAGACCTGAAGGCAGCCATGGCAGAGACCTTTCAGGCGCTTGTCGAGGACGGTCGCGACAGGCCGGGTGCCGCCCGCGCGCTGTTGGCAATGGAGCCGTTCAACCAGTTCCCCGAGCTCGTCGCCGTCTTTCTCGAGGAAACCGCAACAGGAAAAGCGCAGGAGAGCAGCTGATGGGGGCAGGTCCGGGGGCGCCGATGTTCGATGCGGCCTATGCCGTAGCGAACGGGCTGCTGATGATGGAAACGCGTATCACGATCGAGGCGCTCGAGCGCGCAGTCGCAACCGTGGCGGCAATGCCCAACTTCGCGGATGTCAATGCGGACCGCCTGCGACGCGAGCTTGAGGCCAACAACAACGTCCATGTCGGCGGCTACTCGGTCATCGACGATCGCGATTTCAAGGCATGGATCAAGGCGGCCCGCGAGAACCGGAAGTTCGATTTCTGGACGCGCTACCGCAAGTATCTCGAGCTCAGGAAGCGCATGCCGCATGATGTTGTCGAGCAGCTCGACGGGCTCACCGACGACATCCTCGACCGGCTCCGCGATCCACAGACCGAGGGGGAATGGGATCGTCGGGGTCTCGTCGTTGGTGACGTTCAGTCGGGCAAGACGTCGAACTACACCGGACTGATCTGCAAGGCGGTCGACGCCGGCTATCCCCTCGTCATCGTGCTCGCCGGCGTGCACAACAGTCTGCGCAGCCAGACGCAGATCAGGCTTGACGAAGGCTTCTTCGGCTTCGACACGCGCCTCAATCTGCGGGCCGACCAGGAGAACCAGCGCATCGGTGCCGGCGCTCTGCCCGGCGCTCCGTTTCTGGTCGCGCATTCGCTTACGAGCGGCAGCGAGAGCGGCGACTTCCGTCTCGGTACCGCGCAGGGCACCAAGATCATCCCGGGCGGCAAGGATCCGGTCGTGCTGGTCGTCAAGAAGCGCGTCAGCATCCTCGACAACCTCTGGAAATGGCTCGCCGTTCGCAGCGAGAAGGACGAAGGCACGCCCGGCGGCCGAATCATTCGCGGCGTGCCGCTGCTGATCATCGACGACGAAGCCGACTATGCGTCGGCCAACACCAACGAGTACCGCGACCAGGACGGCAACATCGACGAGGACGCGAACCCGACCAACACCAACAAGTTCATTCGGCGCCTGCTCACGCTCTTCGAGAAGAGCGCCTATGTCGGCTACACCGCCACACCGTTCGCCAACGTCTTCATCCATCACGAAGGGTGGCAGAAGGACGTGGGCGAGGACCTGTTTCCGCGCAGCTTCATCATCAACATTCCGGCGCCGTCGAACTACATCGGCGCGGAGAAGGTCTTCGGCCTCGCGCGGCCGGGCGCCGAAGGCGAGAGCCAGGGATTGCCGATCATCCGCGAGGTTGATGATGCCGAGACGATCTTCCCGCCGAAGCACAAGAAGGAGCTGGCGGTAGCGGAACTGCCCGGGACGCTGCACGAGGCGATTCTCGCCTTCATCCTCGCTTGCGCGGCCCGCCGTGTCCGAGGCGACGTCTCGGTCGACAACTCGATGCTGGTGCATGTCACGCGCTTCACGCTCGTGCAGCAGCAGGTCGCGCGACTGATCGACGAGGAAATGACCGACATCCGTCGTCAGCTCGAATACCCTGGAACCGGTGGCGATGCGCTCGAGAAGCTCGAGGCGCTCTGGCGTGACGACTTCATGGCGAACTTCCCGATCCTGCACGAGCTGCTCGCCGATCATCAGCTTGCTCCCGTCGAATGGGATCAGGTTCGCGAACAGCTGTTCGACGCCGCCCGCAGGATCACGGTTCGAGAGATCAACGGATCGGCCAAGGACGCGCTTGACTATGCCGAGCACCCCGACGGCCTGTCAGTCATTGCCGTGGGCGGTGACAAGCTGTCCCGCGGGCTGACCCTGGAGGGCTTGTCCGTCAGCTATTTCGTTCGAACATCGCGGATGTACGACACGCTCATGCAGATGGGCCGCTGGTTCGGCTATCGACCCGGCTATGCCGATCTCTGCCGGCTCTACACCTCTTCCGACCTGGTCGCCTGGTACCGGCATATCGCCGTCGCAACTTCCGAGCTGCGCGAGGAATTCGACCTCATGTATGCGACCGGCCAGACGCCGGACCAGTTCGGCAACCGCGTCCGGGCCCATCCGAACGGCATGCTGATCACTGCGACGAACAAGATGCGAGCGGTCGCTCATGTTCGGGCAGGATTTTCGGGCACGATCTCGGAAACCGTGTCATTCGATCTCGCCAGCGCCCAGCGCAATCTCGACGCCTTCTCCCGCTTCATCGAAGGGTTGCCCGTCATCCAGCCTCAGCGGGACCGCTACATCTGGGCCGGCGTGGCCGGCGCCGATGTCGCCGCGTTCATGGCAGGCGTCGAGACCGCACGGGAATCCTGGAAGGCGAACTCGCGCGCGATTGCCGACTATGTTCTGGATCGACTCTCCGATGACAAGCTGACCGACTGGACCGTGGCCCTGCTTGCCGGCGGTCGCGGCGGCAGCCGTCGCGAGATCGGTGGATACGACATCCCGCTGACCAAGCGCGAGAACCGGGCACCCGGACAGCGCGGCAAGTACACCATCGGTCGCCTCGTGAGCCCCTCCGACGAAGCGCTTGACCTGAGCCGCGAGCAGCAGGAGGCCGCGCTTCAGGCCACGATCCGTGCATGGGATTTGAAGAAGCCGCCCAAGAAGGATCAACCATCGACCCCGAGCGGCCCGTTCATCCGCCGTCAGCGTGATCCCGGCCGGGGTCTCCTCCTTATCTATCCGATCGACGCCGGTGATGGCACGCCGCCGTTGATGGGCTTTGCGGTGAGCTTCCCTTGGGACGACAATGCCCGGGAGATCGAATATGCCGAAAACAGCGTGAAGCAGCTCGAGGATCTGTTCGATTGACCCCCGCCGAGCTGACCGAGCGCTGGACCGACCTCGCGGCCGCGCGGCGAAGCACGTCCGGCACGGAACGCCGGCGGCTCGACGCCGAAGCCGCGGTCGACGTGTTCGCCTGCATCTTCTGGCCGCGCGGGCGCAGCGGACTGCTGATCGAAGGCGTCGCCTGTGTCAGCGGCCTGTCGGACCGTGTGCCGCGCTGCCGGGGTGTTCGTGTCCTTCTCGACACCGAGGAGATCGAGGGGGACCGGGAACGGGCCAGCCTGGTCATCATTCTTGAGGAAGAGCGGCTGCGCGAGATCTTCGCCGTCCTTTCCGCCGACCTCGTCAACGCCATCGTGGCCGAGCCCGACCCGGCAACGGCGCTCCGCCGTTGCGTCGATCGCCTGTGCATGTGGCAGGGCCTGTTCGACCGCATCGCGCCGGAGGGACTGTCCGAACAGCGGCAGCGTGGTCTGTTCGGCGAGCTGGTCGTGCTCGAGCAGCGCTTTCTCGCGGACGGCGCACTGCTGGAAGGCGTGTCCGCGTGGGTCGGCTCGGACAGTGCGCATCAGGATTTCCGCCTCGGCAGGCTCGCTGTCGAGGTGAAGACCTCGCTCGCCAAGCGTCACGCACGGATCGCCATCTCGAATGAGAAGCAGCTCGATGAGCGGCCGCACGATCCGCTGATTCTCGCGAGCGTCCGCCTTGACGAGAGCGAGCCTCACGGCATCTCACTGCCCGATCTGGTCGCCCGCTTGCGGGCAAGACTCGCGGGCGACGAGCCGGCTTCTCGCCTGTTTGACGATCGCCTGCTGCTTGCCGACTATCTCGACGTGCATGCGCCGATCTACGAGGCGCATCGCTACCAGGTCGTGTCGACACGATGGTTCCGTGTCGAGGGCGACTTCCCGCGCCTGACCGACGCGAATCTTCCGGCTGGCGTCGGTGACATCACCTATTCCATCATCGCCGACGATCTTGGTGCCTGGGAGCTGGCGGACGACGCGATGATCGCGCTCATCGGAGACGCCGCATGACCGAGACCGAGGAACTGGCACAGTTTGCCCGTGACCTGCAGCAGGACGTGTTCGCGAGGGCCGACGCGGCGGAAGACGGCGCCCTCCGGGCGAGCGCATTCACCGAGCTGATGATCGAGCATCTCGTCGACGCGTCGGAGGTCGACGACGGTACCGCATGCGACTTCGAGGGGCGCGGGATGCGCTGTAGCGGATGGTATCTGTCCGAGGATGGCGATCGTCTCGACCTTTTCCTGTCCGTGCCGCGTCTCGACGGCGAGGCAGGAACGGTGCCCAAGTCCGACATCGATACGGCGTTCAAGAGGCTGTCGACCTTCCTGGTCCGGTCACTCGAGGGACAGCACAAGGGCATGGAGGCAGCGCTCGATCGCTACGACATGTGCCGTGCAATCCACGAGGCGCGCGACGATCTCAGCCATGTCCGCCTGTTCGTGCTGACCGACGGCCTCGCGACTGTCGATCGGATCGACAATGACATGATCGGCCGGATCGAGGTGTCCAGCCACCTCTGGGACCTGCGCCGGCTCCTGCGTGCCCGGTCTTCAGGCGCGCACCGCGAACCGATCCGCGTGAACTTTGCCGGCATGGGGAGCCCGGTACGCTGCATCGTCGCCAGCCCGCCCGAGGCAGGCTATCGCTGCCTCCTGACCATGCTTTCCGGCGACGTGCTGGTCGAGATGTACCGTCAGCATGGACCCCGTCTGCTCGAGCGCAACGTGCGCAGCTTCCTGCAGCTCAAGGGCAAGGTGAACCAGGGCATTCGCAAGACGATTCTCGAGGAACCGCAGATGTTCCTCGCCTTCAACAATGGGCTCTCGGTGACGGCCACGGGGGTCGAGCTGATCGATCATGGTGACGGAACCGCCGATCTCGTCTCGGCCAGCGACTTCCAGATCGTCAACGGGGGTCAGACCACCGGCTCGATCTTTCGCGCATCGCGCAAGGACAGCGTCGATGCGTCGAAGCTCCAGGTTCCGGTCAAGATCACCGAGATTCTTGTCGACGGTGACGTCGACGAGATTGCGCCTCGCATCTCCCAGTCCGCCAACAACCAGAACAAGGTGAACATGGCGGATTTCTCGTCCAACCATCCATTTCACCGGCGCATGCAGGAACTGTCGCGCTCGATCTGGGCACCGCCGGCTGGCGGGCTGCAGCGTCAGACCCGCTGGTTCTACGAACGCGCCCGCGGCCAGTACCACGATGCGCTTGCGCAGAATCGCACGGATGCAGAGCGCCGCAAGTGGGAGCTCATCCATCCTCGCAGCCAGCTCATCACCAAGACCGATCTCGCCAAGTACGAGCACAGCTGGTCACAGCTGCCGCACATCGTCAGCCGCGGCGGTCAGAAGTGCTATCTCGATTTCATGGACGTGCTGGAGCAGCGGGGCACGTTCGAGCCTGACGAGCGCTATTTCGAGCGCGCGGTCGCCCGTGCCATCCTGTTTCGCCAGGCCGAGAAGATCGTCTCACGGCAGAAGTTCGGCGGCTATCGCGCGAACATCGTGACATACAGCCTCGCCTGGCTGTCGCATCATACGGAACGGCGTATCGATCTCGACGGCATCTGGTCCGCTCAGGAGCTCACGCCCGCGCTTGCCGGTTTCATCGAGACGCTGAGCGTTCAGGCTCACGAACATATCACCAACCCTCCGGGCGGTCAGAACGTCACGGAATGGGCTAAGAAGCTTGCCTGCTGGGAGGCCTTCCGTGATCTCTCCATCGAGATTCCGGCCGGTGTGCGTGGCGAACTCGTCACCCGCGATGGTGCCCGCGCAGCAGAAGGTGCGCATGTCTTCGAGGAGCAGGTCAGCGCCGCGGAAAGCGAGCAAGTGGCGCGTGTCGCTGCAGTAGCGTCCCAGACCTGGTTCGACATCGCGGCCTGGGCCAAGGATACGCAAAGCCTCCAGCCATGGCAGCGCTCGATCTCCTTTACCCTCGGCAAGCAGGCCAGCATCGGCAAGCCGCCGACACGCAAGCAGGCGGTGCAAGGCGAACGTATCCTCGAGGAAGCCCGCTCTCTCGGCTTTCGCGGCTAGCGGGCTGCAAATGTGGCAGGGAGCGCGTTCGCTTGTTACATATCCTGGGTCTATGCGAAATGAGACCCAGGATATGTAACGGGGGTGTGTTACATATCCTGGGTCTGAAATGGTCCAGACCCAGGATATGTAACAGAATGGCCGACTCTCCTTCCCGATCGCAGCGGCAAAGGCTCGCGGACATACTCGCGCGGCAACCGATCGTACGCGCCTACGAGCTGCGGCAGGAGGGAATCGACCCGCCCACCATCTCGCGAGCTGTCCGCGCCGGCGAACTCACTCGAATATCCCGCGGACTGTATCAGCGCGCCGACAGCGACATTGACGCACATCAGGCACTGGCGGAGGCCGCAAAGAAGGTTCCTCGGGGGGTCATCGCAATGGTTTCCGCGCTGGCCTTTCATGAACTGACGGACCAGATGCCGCGAAAGGTGTGGGTTGCGGTCAGCACAAGGGACTGGAGCGCGCCGGCGCCCTCCTACCCCCCGGTTCGCATTGTCGAGCTTCGGGACCGATACATGCAGCAGGGGATCGAATATCACACGATCTCGGGGACCGAGGTTCCCATATTTTCCATTCCGAAGACACTGGCGGACGTTTTCCGGAATCGCCGACTGGTGGATCGATCCGTCGCGGTGGAAGCTCTCCGGGCCACTCTCGACCAGCGCAAGGCCACACCCGCATCGATCGCGGACGCGGCGATTGCCGGTGATGCCTGGAACATCATGAAGCCCTATCTCGAAGCGCTCACATCCAATGGGTAAGGCGCCCGTCAACATGGCCGCGTCGGTAAAGCAGCGGCTCCTCAATCTCGCTCGCAGCGAGGGGCGAGTCTATGATGTGGTGCTCGTCCGCTACGCGCTCGAGCGGCTGCTCTATCGTCTGTCGATCTCCGCACATCGCGGCTCCTTCATTCTGAAGGGCGGCATGCTCGTCACCCTCTGGCTCGAGAGCACGTCGCGCGAGACGAGGGACGCCGATTTTCTGGGCCATGGAAACAGCGATCCCGAACATCTGCAAAAGGTGTTTGCGGAGGTTCTCTCGATCGACGCCGGGGACGGCTTGATATTCGACACTGCAAGCCTGAAGACCACGATCATCCGCGAGGAAATGGAATACGGTGGCATTCGGCTGCGGGCCGAAGCTCATTTGGAGCGAAGCCGAATTCCGGTGACGATCGATATTGGTTTCGGCGATGCGCTCGCTGATTCAGCCCAGACGATGGCCTATCCGTCAATGCTGGGCATGGAGGAGCCGGAAATCCGGATCTACCCACCTGCCTCGGTCATCGCCGAGAAGTTCCAGGCCATGGTTGCTCTTGGCGCCGCCAACGGGCGGATGAAGGACTATTTCGATCTCTGGGCCATTCCGAGAGCCCTGCAGATTGCGCCGGAAGACCTCGATGCGGCGATCAGCGCGACCTTCGATCGGCGAGGCACGGCGCTACCCGCCGAGAGGCCGCCGGGACTGTCCGACGCGATGCTGACCGACGCCAAGCAGGCACAATGGCGGGCATACGCCGCATCGCTGGATCTGAAGGATCTCGCCTTCGAAGAAGTCATCAATGCGGCATGGGGCCTCGTCGGCCCGTCATGCGAGCGCCTGTCAGGCGCCAAGTCGCCGCCGGTTCGATGAGCAAAGGCGCCCTTTGGCCCGGTTTGACAGCGGATGCCGGGCAGGGGCGCCTAGACCTGCTCCTGCTCGATCGTGAAACGCAGGTTTCCGACGGTCCAGACACTGGACGGTTCGGGCAGATGCTCTTCCTGTTCCGGCGTACTCAGAGCCCTCAGCTCCTCGATCAGATCGCCTGCCGAGGCATCGCCTGCTCGCTCCTGAAGTCGCGCTATCGCCGTGACGAGCTGATTCCAGTTGGAGAATGTGACATCGTCATCGGCTACAACCTGTCGGAGCGAATGCGCGTAGTGCCGCGTGAGAACAAGCAGGCTGATTTGGGGTCTCGCCGAACCGGACGGCAGCCGAAAGGTCGCGCGAAGTTCGGCCGTGCTCGCGGCGGCGAGCCATGAACGCACCTTGCGAAGCCATTCGCTCACCTGCTGATTCAGCCGGCCGGTCCTCGCCAGCATCGTGGCGAAATCCGCGCCGTACGGGTCCTGATGCTTCAGCTGCGTAAGGATCACGCGGTTGCCCGACGCCTCGACAATCACCAGATCGATGTCCGTCAGAACCTTGCCGGCCTGCCTCAACTTGATGTTGCCCCGGAATTCCAGCGTGGGAAGCACCGAGCGGATCGCCTTCTCGACCGATCGTTGCATCACCCCTTCCCGGGCCCGCTGCGCCCGGTCGTACTCCTTCGGAAAGCTGTGCTGCAGCGAATTCAGGAGAAACAGCATGACCTCATCGCTGGTCGCGCCCGCCAGGGGCCTGATAACGTGATCGTCGGAGCACTGGATCAACGGCGGGATCGGCGCCCCCGGACGATCGAGCAGCGCCAGATTGCGCCTGCTTACGGAAAGCACGTCGAAGATGATCCGCACGTCGTCATCGGTCACCGGCACATGGCCTTCGAACCGCTCGCCGAACTGATTGATGAACTCTCGCAACCCTTCGAGAAAGCCTGCGGTCTCGACCGACACGGTGAGGATGTCCTCGATCCTGATCGAAGGCTCCTTCTCCAGGAGTGCTCGCACGAATGCACGGTGCTTCATCGCCACTGACACGATGAAGGTCGCTGCGAGCTTGTAGTTCGCGAAGGTCACGCCACCGAAGATCGTAGAGAAGTGGAAGGTGTCGAAACCCTTGGCAAGCAGCATGTCATTGTAGGCGTGCCCGAAGAAGTAGAAGTCCAGCGCGGGATCGGCCTCGTAGCCGATGAAGTGCGTCGCGAAGGGATAGACGAGATCGGTAAGCAGTGCTCTGACTTCATCGCCGATCCTGGGCCCGACGATCGCTTCGTAGCCCTCCGCGAGACTTCTCCTGTAATGCCCAGTGTGAAGACGCTCGAGCTCGCGCTCGTGCAGCTCGAGATCGGCCACCTTCGCGGGCAGCACGATGCGGAAGCGATCGGGCAGCTTCTCTATCCGAGCCCCCTTTGCGGTCAGGCTCTGCGCCACGCGCCGGCCGTGCTCGATTGCGCCGGCCACACCGATGAGCGAGAGCACCGCACCCGAGTAGGTGAGGTCGCGCTGGATCGTCACCGTCGGCGCATCGAACCGATCGTTTGCCTGCATTGCCAGCTTGATGATGCGGACCACGCCGATGCGCATGAGGTACGATCGCTCCTGATCGGCCTCCGTCGGCTCGGCTCCGAGGTCCACACCTTCGAAATCGAGGTCGAGCTCGTTGATGGCGATCCGCATCAGCAGCCCGAGACGGTCGGTCGCGACTTCAGCCGCGAGAACTCGCTCCTCCTGATTGAGGCTTTCGTAGAATTCTCGCAGGCTGTCAGTCACCTGACGCTGATCCCCCTCTGCGCACCCCAGTCTCGCGAACCTACCGGCGATCTATGGGCGCCGCTTTACGTCCAGAGGGGCTCTGCTGCTCGCGCATGACGCATTGAAATATATGCCTGCAATATATCATGGGTGTAGATGACGCACGGAATTCAAGGTCGGCCCTCGTGCTGGAGAATCACTGACATAGGGGTGGCCCACCCGCTTATCTGTCCGAAATTTGTAGTTCTATTTCGGACATGAGCCCAACCGGCCCGACGCCCAGAAGGACTCGAACCGCCCGTCCATTCACGTCCAGCCTTTTCCACGAATCCAGATCGTGCTATCGATGTCCTTGGCGAGTTTGCAAGTCTATGATTTGACTGCGAAATCAATCGCTTAGCTGCCCAGCGATCAAGCTCTTCTGGCACCACTTTCCCCATCCATCAGCGTCCATCGGCGTCGCGTAAGTGGCTGGGGAAAAAGCCTTTTTCCAAATATCTTTCCGACGAGATTTGGGCGGGTCCGCCGACATACCACCAGTTTTGGTGGCACAATCAGCAGTGGATTCGCCGTTTTTCGAACGGAGATACCCATGGCTCCTACAGCTCTTGCGATCAGAAATGCGCAGCCTCGAGCGAAGGCCTGCAAGCTCAGTAACGAGCGCTCCCTCTTCCTCCTGGTGATGCCGAACGGCGCCAAATGGTGGCGCTTTTCGCTATCGCTTCCTCGACAAGCGGAAGACGCTTGCGATCGGCGTATGGCCCGAGGTCAGCCTTGCCGATGCTCGCGTCAAACGCGACTTCGGGCCAGATGGTCGCGGACGGCATCGACCCGACGGTCGCGAAATAGCGCCGGAAGCTCGGCGCGCAATTCGATGCCAACGCGGCCGATGGGCTATAGCGGCGACGAAATGACCGCCCGCTGCTTTCGAGCGATGGCCTGCGACGCTGCGCAACGAGATGGAGTTGCGGAATCCCGACGCGATCGACGCCGACGCGCCGCCCCGAAAGCGGCCGCCCATTTTGAAGCTCAGGAAACCCGAACGATCTCGCCGATTCGAACGCCATTGAGCCCAAGCCACGCAGCGAGCTGATCAAGTTCGTCACCCAGCCGCGCAACCGTTTCGGCGGGCGCGCCGGGTTCGAGTGTCACGCGATGCGCGAGGAGCATGCTGGCCTGGCGATCGGCCTTGAGATCCGCTCGGGCGACGAGCGCTTCGTCCATGAGAAAGGGCAGGACGTAGTAGCCATGAGTGCGCTTGTCCTGCGGCACATAGATTTCGATGCGATAGCGAAATCCGAACAAACGTTCGGTGCGGCCGCGCTCCCAGATCAAGGGGTCGAATGGCGCCAGCAACGACGCAGCGCGCACGCTGCGGGGTGCGTGGGCTTCGCGATGCATCCACGCTTTCTGACTCCAGCCCTCGACGCGAACCGGGACGAGCGTGCCCGCTTCTGCTTCGGCCGCTATGGCGTGATCGGCCTCTTCGGGTTTCAGGCGATAATAATCGCGCAGGTCCGCAGCGGTTGCGACCCCGAGCGCACGCGCGCTGCGCTCGATCAATGTGCGTTGCGCGCTCGCCGTATCCGGGGTGGGCAGATCAAGGATAGCCTTGGGCAAAACACGGTCAGGCAGGTCATAGACCCGGGCGAAGTTCCCGCGGCGCGTTGCGGTGGTAATCTTGCCCGCCCAGAATAGCCATTCCAGTGCGTGCTTGGTGTGACTCCATTCCCACCACCCGCTCTTGCTCGATCCGTTTTCGAAGTCCGCGGCCGTCATAGGCCCCTCCGCGGTTATACGGTCGAGCACCGCCTGCGCCTCAGCTCTTCGCTCGGCCGCGAAGCGCCTCAGGCCTTGGTAACCGATCTCGCCGCGTTCTGCGCGGGCCATCCGCCAGCGCAGCACGGGGTGCAGTTCGAGCGGAAGCAGGGAGGCTTCATGCGCCCAATATTCAAACATGCGCCGCTGGCGCATCGGGCCCCAAGCGTCACGCTCTATCAAGTTGGGGTCGTAACGCCCAAGCCGCGAGAAGGCGGGCAGATAATGTGCCCTGGTGAGCACGTTCACGCTGTCGATTTGAAAGAGCCCGAGCCGATCTAGCGTCGCTCTTAAACGGTTGGGGGTTGTTCGCGCGGGTCGAGGAATGCCGAATCCTTGGGCTGCAAGAGCGATTCGTCGCGCTTCTTCAAGTGAAAGATTTGTTGTCACTTTCCACTGCTTGATCGTTCGGTGCGGAACCCGTCAACCCGAGATCCACGGGCAAGCATCGGACGCTGCGCCCCCGCCACAGTCAGGAATTCGATGAGCGAGGAGCCCAGGCGCCGGTCGCGAGCAGATGGGGCGAGAGCATTTCGTCGTGCGCGCGCCAGCGGAGCGGGCTGGCGCCGGGGCGAAGCACGATGCGGCGCGGCGCGAAGCGCCACAGCCGCTCGCATCCCGCGAAGGCCTGAATCTCGGGGCTGTCGAGGATCAGCTCTGCATCGCCTGTCATCTGGAGCAGGTCGCCACGCTCGAAGTCGATGAACAACAGCCCGGCATGCCCATTGGCCAGGATGTTGCCCAGCGTGTTGAAATGGCGGTTGCCCGAAAAATCAGGGATGGTGAGCCGCCCCTGCGGGCCCAGGCGCACGAACCCCGGCTTGCCGCCGCGATGCGAGACATCGACCTGGCGGCGTCCGCCTTCCAGCTCGACATGGCTCGCGACGAAGAAGGTGTCGGCTTCCTCGATGATCGCGCGCGCCCGCGCATCGAGGGCGGCCAATGCCACCGGGGCTCCGGGCGCTCCGGCCTCCCAGCGGAACTGGCGGAGCTGGATATATTTGGGGCAATTGCCGAAACTGTGCTCGACGGTGAGGCTGAAACGGTCGGCGCCGTGCCGTCGCATGCGCCCGTTGACGCGGTTGCGCCGCCTTGTGTGCAGCTCGATGCCCAGCATTCCGATATCGGCCCCCTCGACCATCCCAGCTGCCGCGGGATCGCCCGGCGCGCAGCCGGCCGCGACCTCGAGCACCGCCGGATCGGGCGAGTGCAGGAAGCCGGGCGCGCCGGTGAGAATCGTCGCCCAGCTGTCGCCGGCGTGGTCCACCGTGCCGACCAGCACGAAAGGCAGCTGGGCGAAGAAGTCGCGGTGCTGGTCGGGCATGAAGCTGCGGATCACCTTGCGCCCGATCGCGTCCATCTTCTCGGCCGCGCCGATGCGCTGCTGGAGCGCGATCTCGGCAGCATGGAACGGCGAGGCCGAGGGAAGGGGGGCGCCGGTCGGCACAGGCTGGACTCGCGGTCAGGCGGCCAGCGCCGCGACGTCGAACGGCAGGAAGCCGGGCAGCGCCTCGACGCGCTTCAGCCATGCCGCGACATGTGCATAGGGTGACAGGTCGACATTGCCCTCGGGCGCCTTGACGACATAGCTGTAGAGCGCGACGTCGGCGATCGTCGGACGGTCGCTCGCGATCCAGTCGCGCGTCTCCAGCTCGGCGTCGATCAGCGTGAGGATCGCGTGGGCGCGGGCGATGACTTCCTCCGCGTTGAACTTCGCGCCGAAGATCGTGACCAGCCGCGCCGCCGCCGGGCCGAAGGCGATCTGCCCCGCGGCGACCGACAGCCAGCGCTGCACCGCCGCCGCGCCTGCCGGATCCTCGGGCAGCCAGTCGGTGCGGCCGAGCTTCTTGGCAAGATAGATCAGGATCGCGTTGGAATCGGGCACCAGCACGCCGTCGTCGTCGAGGAGCGGCACTTGTCCGAAGCGATTGAGCTTCAGAAAGTCCTCGGCCTTGTGGGCGCCGCTTTTCAGATCGAGGGCGACCAGTTCGGGCTCGATGCCCAGCAAGGCGCAGAACAGCCGTGTGCGATGGGCATGGCCCGACAGAGGGTGGTGGTAGAGTTTCATCCTGGGCTCCCGAAAAATCGGCTTGGGAGATCGCCTATTCCAACACCGAGAAGAATGGCCGTAATGGGCAATTGATAATTCCGGAATCTGGAATAAACCGTCGGCATGGATCGGTTGCAGGCGATGCGCATCCTGGTGAAGGTGGCAGAGACGGGCAGCTTCGCCCGAGCGGCGCGCGAGCTCCATAGCAGCCCGCCTGCTGTCACGCGCGCCGTAGCCGGGCTTGAGGAACGGCTCGGCACCCGCTTCTTCGTCCGCACCACGCGCTCGGTCACGCTCACCGAGACGGGGGCGAGCTATGTCGAGGACTGCCGCCGCATCCTCGCCGAGCTCGAGGAAGCCGATGCGCTGGCTTCGGGCGCGTTCGCGACGCCAGGCGGCACGCTCACCATCTCCGCCTCGACGCAGTTCGGGCGGATCTATGTGCTCCCGATCCTGATGGAATATCTCGATCTCCACCCCAAGGTTTCGGTGCGCGCGCTCCTCGTCGATCGTGTGACCAACATGGTGGAAGAGGGCGTCGACGTCGCGGTGCGCCTCGGCCATCTGCCGTCGTCGAGCCTCAGCGCGGTACGCGTCGGGACGATGCGGCGCATCGTGTGCGGCGCGCCCGGCTATTTGCGCCGTCGGGGGGTGCCGCAGGTTCCGGGCGACCTGCTCGCGCATCAGATCGTCGGCGCGACCGAGGCCTGGAACTCACCCGACTGGCATTTCGGCGGTGGCAGGCCCGTCACCGTACGCGTGGCCCCGCGGCTGCTGTGCAGCACCAACGACGCCGCGATCGAGGCCGCCGTCCAGGGTTGGGGGCTGACGCGCGTGCTGTCCTATCAGGTCGCCGCTCTGGTCGAGCAGGGGAAACTGGTCCCTGTCCTCACCGACTATGAGGAAGAGCCTTGGCCGATCCACATCGTCCACCCCGAGGGGCGACGCGTAACGGCCAAGGTCCGCGCCTTCGTCCAGCTCGCCACCGCGCGGCTGCGCGCGAACCGGCAGATCAATCCGGACTGAGAGGCCATCGAAATGTCCGAACCTGGGCCGTCGAGCGCTCAACCGAAGTTTGAGGGCTAACCCTCGCACACGTCGTCAGGCGCCCGATAGATTTCCTGCTGGGCATAGGCGATCGTCCGGCGGCACGAGCAAGCCGCGGCCTCGAGGCGACCGAAGTCGATGATGTCGATGCCTCCGCGCCGGCTGCGAATGAGACCGCCGCGCTGCAGCGCGGAGGACGTGACCGCGATGGTCGAGCGCTGGACGCCGAGGATGTTGGCAAGCTCTTCCTGCGTGAGGGTCAGGTGGCTGCCCTTGTGGCTTCGCGCGGACGCATCGAGCAGCACGCGGCACATGCGGCTTTCTACCCGATGGATCGCAGTGCAGGCGACCAGCTGGCGCGCCTCGACCAGCAGCGCCTCGACTTGCTTGTGGATCGCGACCCTGAGGTTGGCCGAATGGTCGAAAAGATCGCGATAATGTGCGGCACGGATCCGCCACGCGATCCCGCCGATCTGCACGAGCGCACGCGAATAGCTGATCCTGCTGCCGCAGGCTTCGAAGGCGCCGAAGGTGCCGTTGCGCCCGACCATGCCGCCGCTGATGCTTTCGCCTTCGACGCTTTCGGACGCCATGCAGATCAGCGCATCGTCGGGGAACCAGACCCACAGGATCTCGGCGCCGGTTTCCTGGAGCACGTCGCCGCGGTTGAGCTCGACCCGTTCGATCTGGGCCGTGAACTTCAGCGCGATGGCAGGCTCGATTTCCGCGAGGATCGCGTTCTTGGGATTGAAAGTCATGGTGCCCCCGAAGCTCCGGAGGGTGTCCGGCGCCCGAATGAAGAGGTATGGAGCCCCGAATCGCATCGGGTGGGAATGTCAGGGTCGCGGAACCCTCGGCGGGTGAGCGCTTTTAAGCGATAACGACACGGACCATAGGCGGATACTGCGCTCATGACCTTGAATGCGGAAACGCAGCCGCTCACAGTCGACGTACTCAATGGCGAAGTTGTCATGACGGGTCCCCGGGTCGCCATTGCATTGCAGCCGAACGCGGCCACCGAAACGGCGCGGCGGCTGCTCGCCGCGGCGGACCTGGCAGCCGAGCAGGCGCAGGCGCCGATCCAGGTGGCCGACGGCGGCACGGCATCCAACGATACGGTCTAGTCGGTTCGCGACGCGCGAATTGCGCCGGATGCCGGGGGGAAGTGGCTGCATCCCACCGTGCATAATCGATTCAATTGCACCCTTCTGTTGGGTATCGAACACAACTCGGGAATATAGCTGTCTATAGCGCTGCCCTTGCAAGCGAAGGGACGCGTTATGGAGCTGGCGTATCGGCCGACACCCCTGATACCGACGGGGGTGCCGGGCCTCGATCCGATTCTGAGTGGCGGTTATGCCGAGAATCGGATCCACTTGGTCGAAGGCCAGCCCGGATCGGGCAAGACCAGCATGGCGCTCCAGTTCCTGATGGACGGTGCCGATAAGGGCGAGCTTGGCCTCTACGTCACGCTGTCGGAGACCCGGGCCGAGCTCTATGCGGTGGCCGCCAGCCACGGCTGGAGCTTCGACGGGATCGAGATTTTCGAGCTCATGCCGCCCGAGCTCTCGCTCGACCCCAAGGCGCAGCAGACGGTGCTCTATTCCTCCGAGCTCGAGCTCGGCGAAACGGTGCAGATGGTCATGGCGGAGGTCGAACGGATCAAGCCCAAGCGGCTGGTGTTCGACTCCCTGTCCGAGATACGGCTGCTGTCGCAGGGCTCGCTGCGCTATCGCCGGCAAGTGCTGGCGCTCAAGCACTTCTTCCTGAAGTGCGGCTGCACCGTGCTGATGCTCGATGACCTCACGTCCGAGCAGGACGACCTCAACCTGCACAGCATCAGCCACGGCGTGCTTCGCCTCGAGCAGCTTGCGGCGCTATATGGGGCCGAACGCCGCCGCCTGCGCTGCATCAAGATGCGCGGGGTCAAGTTCCGTGGCGGCTATCATGACTTCACGATCGAGCGCGGCGGGCTGCACGTCTATCCGCGGCTGGTCGCCGCCGACCATCACGTCGACTATGTTGCGGGCTCCGCCAACAGCGGCGTCGCCGAACTCGATGCGCTGGTCGGCGGGGGGCTCGACCGCGGAACCAGCACGCTGATTATCGGCCCTTCGGGCTCGGGCAAGTCCTCACTCGCGCTGCAGTTCGTCTACGCCTCGCTCCAGCGCGGCGAGACGGCGCTCGTGCTCGTCTTCGACGAGATCCGCAGCGTGTTCCTGCGGCGCGCGCGCGGCATGGGCTTCGACCTCGAGCCGTTCATCCAGCAGGGGCTGCTGCACCTGCGCCAGATCGATCCCGCGGAACTGACGCCGGGCGAGCTCACCGCCTGCGTCCGAGAGGCGGTCGAGCACCATGAGGCGCAAGTCGTCGTTCTCGACAGCCTCAGCGGCTACCTGAACGCGATGCCCGAAGAGCATTTCATGATGCTGCAGATGCACGAGATGCTCTCGTATCTGAACCAGCAGGGTATTGTGACGATCCTGGTGCTCGCGCAGCACGGCATGGTCGGCCAAATGGCGAGCCCGGTCGACCTGACCTATCTGAGCGACGCGGTGATCATGCTTCGCTTCTTCGAGGCCGGGGGCAAGCTCAGGCGGGCGCTCTCGGTGCTGAAGAAGCGCACCGGGCAGCACGAAGAGACGATCCGAGAATATCGGATCAGCTCGCGCGGCGTGTCGGTGGGACACGCGCTCACCGAATTCCAGGGCGTGCTGACGGGCGTGCCGACCTTCACGGGCGCGGAAGCGGACCTTCTCGAAGAGAAGCGCTGACATGGGCCGCGAGTCGGCCGTCCTGGTCTGGGCCCCCGTTGGGCGGGACGGCCCGATCATCGAGCGCCTGATCGCGAACGAGGGCATCCCGAGCCGCGCTTGCGGGGGGATCGATGATCTGCTGCGTCACCTCGACACGGCCGCGGGCGCCGTGATTGCCCAGGAAGGCCTTGCCGTCGGCGACTGGCCCGCGATCGACCGCTGGGTGAAGGCGCAACCGAGCTGGTCGGACTTTCCGTTCGTGCTCTTGTCGCACCGCGGCGGCGCGATCGACGAGCGCGTGATCACGCTCCTCGGCAACGTCACGGTGCTCGAGCGGCCGCTCAACCAGACCAGCCTGATATCCGCCGTCGGCTCGGCGCGCCGCGCCCGGTTGCGGCAGTTCGAAGCGGGCGAGCAGCTGGCGGAGGAAGCGCGCATCCGCCGGGCGCTTGCCGAGGAAACACGGACGCTCGGCATCCTCAACAAGCTCGGCGCGACGCTCAGCGCCGAGCTCGACCTCGAACGCGTCGTGCAGGCGGTGACCGACGCCGGGGTCGCGCTGACGGGGGCGGAATTCGGATCGTTTTTCTACAATGTCATCGACGAGAAGGGTGAATCCTACACGCTGTACACCTTGTCCGGAGCGCCGCGCAGCAAGTTCGATAACTTTCCCATGCCGCGCAACACGCCGGTGTTCGCACCCACCTTCACCGGCGAGCGGATCGTGCGTTCGGCGGACATCACGCGCGATCCGCGCTACGGGCGAAACGCTCCCAATGCCGGCATGCCGGAGGGCCATCTGCCGGTCTGCAGCTATCTTGCGGTTCCGGTTGTGTCGCGCAGCGGCGAAGTCCTCGGCGGCTTGTTCTTCGGCCATTCGAAGCCCGATGTTTTCGGCGAAGCCGCCGAAGCGGTGATGGTAGGGGTCGCGGGCCAGGCGGCCGCCGCGATCGACAATGTCCGGCTGTTCATCGCCGAGCAGCGCGAGCTCGAGGAACGCCGGCGCGCCGAAGCCGAGCTCCAGCGACAACGTGACGAGTTTCTGACGCTTGCCAACAATATATCTTCGCTGTGCTGGCTGGCCTACGGCGACGGCACGATCTTCTGGTACAACCAGCGCTGGCACGAATTTACCGGCAAGGGTCCGGAGGAAGACGCCGGCTGGGAGGCGGCGCACGACCCCGAAGCGGGGCCCGAGGTCCGTCGGCGCTGGCGCCAGGCTCTGAAGAGCGGCGAACGCTTCGAGATGGTGTTCCCGATGCTCCGGCACGACGGGGTGTTGCGCCATTTTCTCTGCCGGATCGTCCCCATCCGCGACGAGACGGGAGCCATTTTCCGCTGGTGCGGCACCCATGCCGACATCACGGCGCAGCGTGAAACGGAAGCCGCGCTCGAAGCGCGCGTCGCCGAGCGGACCGGCGAGCTGCAGCAGGCGCTCACGCGGCTCGAGCGGGAAGCCGCGGAGCGCCAGAAGGTCGAAGAGGCGCTCCGGCAATCGCAGAAGATGGAGGCCATCGGCCAGTTGACCGGCGGCGTCGCGCACGACTTCAACAACCTGCTGACCGTGATCCTGTCCGGCGTCGATGCGCTCCGGCGCCCGGGGCTGAGCGAAGACCGGCGCGCGCGCTACACCAGCGCGATCGCCGAAACGGCCGAGCGCGCGGCCAAGCTCACCGCGCAGCTGCTCGCCTTCGCCCGCAGGCAGCCGCTGCGCGAAACCGTGTTCGACGCGGCGGACAAGGTCGGCCGGGTCGCGGAGATGCTGGCCACGGTGGTCGGCTCGCGGATCATGCTCCGGACCGACCTTCGCGTCTCGCCGGCACCGATCAAGGCGGACCTCATCCAGTTCGAGACGGCGCTGGTGAACATGGCGGTAAACGCGCGGGATGCCATGAGCGGCGAAGGAACGATCACCCTGACGGTGGGCGAGAGCTCGGAGATCCCGGAAGCGCCGGGCCATCCGCCGCTCGCCGGCGCGTTCGTCACTGTCGGCATCGCCGACACCGGGGTGGGGCTTGCGGAGGAACAGATCGCCCGGATCTTTGAGCCCTTCTACACGACGAAGGAAATAGGCAAGGGCACTGGGCTCGGGCTGAGCCAGGTCTATGGCTTCGCCAAACAATCGGGGGGCGACGTGCGTGTGCACAGTGCGCCGGGGCAGGGAGCGACGTTCACGCTCTATCTGCCGCGCGTTGCCGACGCCCAGCTTCCGTCCGAGCAGCAGCGCGAGAACGAGCGAATCGACGGCGATGGGAGCGGGCGTATCCTTGTCGTCGAGGACAATGAGAATGTCGGCGAGCATGCATCGGAACTGCTCGCCGACCTCGGTTATGAAACGGTGCGCGTGCTGGATGCGCGCGCCGCGCTCGAGGCCCTAGATCAGGCGCGCGAACCGTTCGACCTGGTGTTGACCGATGTGGTCATGCCTGGCGGGATGAGCGGCCTGGAACTCGCGCGCATGCTCGGCCGGAGCCACCCCGACCTGCCCGTGGTGCTGACCACAGGATATGCCGACGCGCTCGTCGACGACGACGCTAGCGACATCGAGCTGCTGCGCAAGCCCTACTCGATGGATGCCCTGGGCGCGCTGGTCGGCCGCCTGATCAAGGCGAAAGTGGAGCCGGTCTCGTGAGCGATTTCTGCGGCAAGCGTGTCTTGGTGCTCGAAGACGAACCGCTCATCGCGATGCTGCTCGAGGACATTCTCGTCGACCTCGACTGCGTGGTGGTCGGGCCGGTACTGGACGTCGGCAGCGCGGAGGCGCTTGCGCGTGACATGACGCTCGACGCCGCGATCCTTGACGTCAATATCGGCAATCGGACCAGCCATTCCGTAGCGGCGATCCTTCGCGAACGCTGCGTGCCGTTCGTCGTGGCAAGCGGGTACGACGATGCGGATCTGGTGCCGGGTGCCGGGGGTGCCTTGAACAAGCCCTATCGTCCCGAGAATGTGAAGGCCGCGCTGGCGCGAATTCTGGAGCGATCAGACGCGCTCGACCGGTAGCCGCCCTGGCGGCGCTCGTTTTCCCAAATCCCACCCGCAGAGGCTGGACCGCTGAGGAATGTCGCCGCGCGGGTAATGGCATACTATAAACATGGAAAATATCTATTGTAGAAAATAACATGTAACAAATTGTCCAAGTGGTGCCCGCAAAATCTCGGACATCTCCGTTGATTTTCGATAGTTTTGCAAAACCTTTCTCCTTCATGAACGATTTGTCGGTAGCAGACGCTACGTCCGCGTGGTGGAACCTTGATGGTTGCATTATCGTTATGGATGCCGACATTGCGTCGACTTGAAATTCTGGAGCGATGATTGGTTGCTGATGATCTCTGGCCCCTCACTGGAGCGCGTGCCCCGTCTGCGACCTCTCGCAGTCAGGAGGCATTGCCATGGACGGTTCATTCGAGGCGAATGCGCTGCTCGCGGCGCTTGAGCCCGGCGTGCGCGCACGATTTTCTCCCTATTTTCAGCGATGCGAGCTGCGTCGCGGCGACGTGCTGCACAGCGATGGGCAGTTCATCGAGTGGGTCTATTTCCCGCTGACCGGGCTGGCGGCCACGTTGACCCAGACGATCGGCGGTGACAGCGTCCAGACCGCGATGATGGGATGCAACGGCGGCGTCGGCGTGCTGGAGGCCTTCGGTAGCGGCCGCTTTCGTTCGCGTGGCGAGGTCCAGATTCCAGGTAGTGCGCTGCGCCTGGGTGTCGGGCGTTACCGCGAGATGTTCGAGGCATCGCCGGCGCTTCGACGTGCGGTTGAGCTGCATTTGGAAATGCTGGTAACCGAGGCGCGCCAACTGATGGCCTGCAACGCGCTGCATTCGATCGAGAGCCGTTTGGCGCGCTCGATACTCGACGCGCTCGACCATAGCTGCCTGGAGAAGGTGCTGCCGCTCACGCAGGAATCGCTGGCACAGATGCTGGGCGCGACGCGCAGTTCGGTTTCGAGCTGCATCGCCAAGCTGCAGCGCGAAGGGCTGATACGCGCCACGCGAGGCGCCATCGAAGTGCTGGACCTCCGCCGGCTGGAACGCGTCGCATGCGACTGCCGCGCGAGCCTGGCGATGGCGAAGGACGACATCTGGGCGCCCGCGCCCGATCAGCAATCGTCGTCAGCTTAGACGGCAATCAAAGCTACGCCGTGCCCTATGGAGCCGCTGATGCACCGCGTTCTGCGGAACCGGGCGTGGAGCGGACGCCCGTCATCTCATCGGTGAGGCTCGACGCGCACGCCACGGGCGACGACCGCGCCATTTTCTTCGATCCGGATTTCTGAAATGCCGCGATCGCCCTGAAAGACGATCCGCAGGTCCCGCTCGCGTGCGAAGAAGCGGTCGGGGGTGCTGGCCGCGAGCGTTACTCTCAGGCTGCCCGAGCGCAGCACGAGCTCACCCTCTTCCAAACTGATGTCGACGTCGCCGGAAGCCTGGGTTCGATAGCGCCCGACATAGCGTTTCAGCTTCTCAGGCGAGAGCGGAATGGCGACCGAGGTTGCGACATAAGGCGGAGGCCGGTGATCGTAGCTGACGATCCGGGTCATCGCCCAGCCGCCTGCCTGATGCTGCCATATTACCAGGAATCGGGCGAGCGTCGCGGGCCGTTCGGGCGTGTCGCCCTGGCGGGCATGGAACAGATGCTCCCCGGTCAGCATCGCGCCATATCCCGGGATCGCCTGAAAGCGCATGCTTCCGTCCACGAGCGCGCGCCGCAGGTGCAGACCGGGGGTGCCGCAGGGCCCCTTGAGGAGCGATGCGACTGTCGCGGCGCGGCCCCGCGTCAATCCGGTGAGGTCGTGATAGAATTCCACATCCTCGCTGAACCAGCGTGCCATCGATGCCGCATCGCACGCATTGAACGCGCGCCAGAACGCGTCGTCGGCAGTTCGAACCGCTTTCTCGTCCGCGGCGGCGACCGGGGCCGCGGTTTGCGCCGCAGCCACCTCCGGCCTGGCACCGTCACCTGCGAGGACGAGCAAAAATGCTGCGGGCCACGACATCGCATTCTCCTTGTGTATTATATGAATAATACACACAAAGGGGCAGTGTAGCCAGCCTCTCCGGTCATCCTCCGGCCTGACCGCGAGTAGGTTCGGGCAGATCGAACCGTACGGGCGCCAGTTCGGCTCGCGCGGGCAGGCCCGCCATCGTGCCCGTGTTCAGGAACTCCATGGCCGCGCGCCACAGATCGGGCCGGTCCCGGAGCAATTGCGGCGCGCCCGCATGTTGGCCGCGATGCACGACGATCGCGTGCGCGTTGGGATAATAGGGCAGGACCCCGAGCAGATTCTCGATGGGCGTATTGGTGTCCCAGTCTCCCTGGACGAACAGGACCGGGGTCTCGTCCTTCGCCGGCCGCCGGAAATCGTCCCCCAGGTCGCCGGTCGGCCAGGCGTCGGCGGATGCGAGGTACGTCGCGAAATTCCACGGCCCGATGATGTCGAGCGCCGGATCGGCGCGCAGCTGGCGTTCGCGCGCGGCACTGACGCCGGTCGCCGTATCGATCAGTGGGCCGATCAGATCGGTCTCGAGCGCCTTGCGGCTCGCCACGATCTCGCGCGCCCAGCGCTCGTAGCGCGCGTGGTAGAGATCGATGACGAAGGCCGGCCATGCCGAAGCGGTGGCGGCATGCTCGACAAGCGATTGCTGAAAGTCGCCCAGCCCCATGGTGACGGAGACGGGCTTGGCGCCGGCGTCGTCTGGAAGCGTCACCACGACGGGCCCCGCCGCCAGCCGGTCGCGTATCGCGCGCACCGCGGCCATCAACCCGCCGGCCGGTATGTGAGGCTGCAACGCCGGATCCTGCTCGGCCTCGAGAGCGATCCGCTCCATGGCGGCGAGGACCTGCGAAGGCATGTCGTAGCCGTTGTCCAGGGGTTCGACCGCGGAGATCAGCGCGCGCGCGACCGTGCCCGGATGCCGCTTCATGACGGCGAAGCTCCACTGCGACCCGAAGCTCGCGCCCAACAGGCTGATGCGCGAATATCCAAGCGCCCGGCGCACCGCGTCGACGTCGTCGGCGCATTCGGCGAGGGTGTAGCCGGCGAGGTCGTGTCCGGGATTTCCCGCGCCGCTCGTCTTCGCAAGCGCCTTCACCACCGCGACATTGTCCGCCACCGTGGTCGGACGGTCGAGCGGCATCGCCGGATAGCGGATCTTGAGCATGTCGCCACCGATCGTGAAGCCGCGCTGCTCGACGATGACGAGATCGGCGCCGGCGCTATAATCGAGCCAGTAGCGAAGGCGGCGGCGTGCAGCGGCACTTTTGTCGCCGATCGTGTCGAGCAGGGTGACGCCGGGGCCGCCAACGAGCAGGAAGATGGGCGGCGCGTTGGTCGGCTCCCGCGCCTTCACGCGCAGCACACCGACGCCGATCCTGCGGCTATCCGGCTTCGACCGGTTCTCCGGAACGAGGATCGTGCCGATTTCATAAGGGACGGGGGTGCCGTCCGAGGCGGTTTCCCGACCCGGTGCGAGAACGAGGTCGAGGGAGACCTGCTTAGCTATGGTCGGCAAAGGCCGGGCAGCCGACGAAGTCGCCGTCAGAAGGAGGCAGATGGCGAAAGACCGAGCGAAGCCGCGCATAAAGTCGCCTTTCTTGTCGATGATCCAGTGCCGGGGAGAAATAAGTTCGAAGGTCGACTTCCCACTCCGCATCCCCCAGCGGCATGCCCACTCTAGCGATGTCGCCTGCCGCATCGGCGTTCGATCGGCGAACGGCGCAGCCGTGTCGGCGAACGGCAAGACCAGCGCGCAATTCGCTTTATAAGGCGAGGTCATGATCCGGCTGGCGGCGATCCTTCTCGTCTTCCTCCTCGTGCCGCCCGCACGGGCCAGCAATCTGTTCGAAGTGGACGAGGTGATCCTGTGCGCCGGCCCCCCCGGCACCGTGCCGACATTCACCGAGCCGGCGTGCCGCAGGACGAAAGTGAGCGACATCGACAGCCAGAACGGCCCGGTATGGATCAAGGCCGCCATATCGCTGCCGGAAACCGATGCGCCCATCGGTCTCAGGATCGCTGCGATGGCCGCCAGTGAGGTCTGGTGGAACGGCACGCGTCTGGGCGCAAATGGCAGGCCGGGCGCCGACGCCGCGACGGAGATTGCCGGCCGGTTCGATGCAGTGTGGCCGCTTCCGCTTAGCTTGCAGCGCCGCGACAATGTGCTGGTCGCGCATCTCTCCTCCGTGCACCAGCCTTGGCGGGTGAGCCAGCCCGTCGTGCAGATCGACGTGGAGAATTATGCCGGGTCCCAGGCTCCGATCCTGCGCTATTATCTGCCTGCCTTGCCGACCGCAGGCATCTTCGCCATCGCCGCGATCTTCTTCGGAGGCGCATGGCTGACGGATCGCAGGGACAAGGGTTCGCTCATTCTCGCCGCGCTGTCGGGCGCGACATTGCTGCAATTGACCGCCGAACTATCCCGCGGAGTGCTGGCTTTGCCCTATCCGTGGCAGGGGCCGCGTCTGCTCGCCGTCATGGTCTGCGCGAGCGCGGTCGGCATGTCGATGCTCACCTATACGGCCTGGCATTACCGGCGCGCCGGCCTCGCCGTCTGGCTGACGAGCGGTGCGCTCGCCATGCTCGGGGTATGGATATTGCCGATTCGCGAGGATTACCGGTCGATGCTGGTCCTCGCGCTCGGCGCGTGTGGGGCAATGCTGGCGGCCGGCACGGCCGCGCTTCGAAGCGGTCCAAGCATGTGGCGGGCGCGGATGCTGATCGCCGCGATGGCGCTCTTCGTGACGTTGCTCGCGCTCCAGCCGGGATTTCTCGACGGGGCGCAATATCTCGCGCTCGCGGCGCTCGCCGCGGTCCTTTTCGCGGACCAGATCCTGGTCCTCCGAAGTGCCCAGCGCGACGCTGCGGTCGCGGCCGCGCGCGCAGCCGGGCTGGAAATGGCGCTTCTGCGCCAGAGCATCGCGCCCCATTTTCTGCTCAACACGCTTAATAGCCTGATCGAGTGGGTCGAAAGCGATCCGGCGACCGGCGTCCGCATGATAGAGCTGCTGGGCGACGAGTTCCGCACCCTTGCGAGGATCGCCGGCCAGCCGCTGATCGCTCTCGGCGAGGAGATCGAGCTTTGCCGGGCGCATCTTCGGTTGATGGCGTTTCGCACCGACGCGCGGCTCGCGCTCGATGTAGACGGCGACGCCGCAAACCTTCAGATTCCTCCCGGCGTCCTTCTCACTCTGGTCGAGAATGCTCTGGTCCACGGGCGGTACCCCGACGGTGCTCGCTTCTCCCTCAAGATCCTGCGCAGCGGGACGCGGCTCCTTTCGCTCGAACTGACGACACCCGCCAGCCTGCGCAGCGGAGAGGGATCGCTGCGCACGGGCACGGGTCTGGCTTATGTCGGCGCGCGGATTTCGGCGACGTTCGGCGCCGCGGCGACGGTCGATGCCCGCGCCCTGGCCGGCAGCATCTGGCAAACCACCATCACCACGGGCGCCCCGTCATGAGGCTGCTCCTCGTCGAAGACGAGGCGTCCGCGATGCGTCGGCTCGTCCGGCTCGTCGGCGAGCATTTCGGCGACCGGGCCTCGCTGACCTGCGCCGAAGATGTCGCCGATGCCGTCGGGCAGCTCAACGCCGCCGCCTTCGACGGCATCCTGCTCGACCTCAACCTCGGCGGCAGCGACGGCTTCGCGGTACTGCGCGCGGCCGGCCGGACGCCGTGCGTGGTGGTGTCCGCGCATGCCGATCGCTCGCTCTACGCGTTCGACCATGCGGTGCTGGACTTCGTGTCCAAGCCGGTCGTTCCGGCGCGGCTGGCGCGGGCGCTCGACCGGCTCGCGGCGACGAGAGCCGGTCCTCGGCGCCCGGCGCTCATCGTACGCACCGCTGGGGGCGCCGAGATAATCGATTGCGACGATCTGCTGCGGATCCAGGGAGCGGACGATTACGCCGAGTTGGTGACGCTCGACGGCAGGCACTTGCTCCACGATGGCAGCCTTGCCTTGCTTGAGCGCCGCCTCCCGCCGAATTTCGTCCGCACCCACCGGTCTCACATCGTCAACGCGGCACATGCGTCGGCGATCGTCCGCGAGGAGACAGGTGCCGCGGTGAGGCTGGTTGGCGGGGAGCTTGCCCCCGTCAGCCGGCGCAGGCTCCAGGCAGTCGAGCGCAGTCTGCTGGGCGCGCAATCCGTTCGCGATGCGCGGGAATGATCTGGGGGACAAGATGATCATTGGGAGGAGAAGCATGCGCGGATTCAGACTGGCGGCAGCAGTGGCGATGACATTGCTTGCCACGCCCGTTCAGGCGCAAACCGCCGATGTTGCGTTCACGAAGCGGCTTCATCGCCTGGCCGCGCAGCTCGACCTGCCGGGCTTCAGCGTCGCCGTCCTCCGAGACGGCAAGATCGTCTATCGGCACCAGGAGGGCGTCGCCGACCGCGCCACCGGCGCTCCGATCAGGCCCGATTCGCTCTTCGGCATCGCTTCGGTGACCAAATCGATGACCGGGATCATCCTCGCCCAGCTCGAGGCCGAGCGGAAGATCCGGCTCGACGATCCGGTACTCGCCTATCCGCTCATTCCGGCATGGCAGCCGCCGGAAGGCATGGGAGATGCGAACATCAGCATTGGCGACGTGCTGAGCATGAGCGCAGGCGGGCGGCCGGGCGAAACCTTCGTCTACAACGGTGCGCGCTTCAATCGCCTCGCCGGGCTTTTCGACAAGGTGAGCGGCATGCCTTCGCCGCAAAGCTATGTGGTGCAGAGTCGCCAGCGAATCCTGCAGCCACTCGGCATGACCGACACGATGGCGGGATATCAGAAGGACAACCCTCTCGCGCCGCGCGCGGTCAAACGGTACGAAGCGCAGCCCTCGTCCTCCGGCTGGAAATATGTGGAGCGACCCTATGATTGGGACGCGGCCTATCCCGCCTCGGGGCTGATCTCGACGATCGACGATCTCGCAAAATATGCCGCGGCACTCGACCACAATGTCCTGATCAACCAGGACGGCTATGATCGTCTCACCACTCCGCGCAACGGACACGACTATGGCTATGGCTGGTTCACTCAGGCCAGTCCGGCCGGGCGGCTCCACTGGGTCTATGGCTATGGCCAGGCCGAATCCGCTATATTCCTCCGCGTGCCCGACAGGAAGCTCACCTTCATTTTCCTGTCCAATGCCGACACGCCGTCCGCGCTCGCCCATCTCGATTATGCCGACGTGCTGCGCCAGCCCTTTGCGCTCGCCTTCCTCGATGCCTGGGTGACGGGCGGCAAAACCGTGGATTTCGATCGCCCCGTATCGGCGATCGAGCGGCAGATCGGGTCACGGCCCACGCCAATGATAATCGAGGCATTGTTGGATGAGGCGATGCTTCAAGCCTTTCGCGCGCGCATGACGGGAGCAAGCACCGCGCGCGCCGTGGCGCTTACAGAGCTTCTCGCGCGCGTCGCTCCGCGGCGCTTCGACCGGGCTGACGTCTATATGCTCGGGCTTTTGTCCGAGGTCATGTCGCCCCGGCTCGAGGCGCCCGCACGCCGCCTGCTCGCCGCCTTCGATCTCGACAAGGATCGCAGACCCGTTGCCGCCTATTGGGGCGGGACGCTTCGCGAGCGATTGGGGGACATGGCCGGTGCCACCGCATCCTATGCCCTGCTTTGCGACCGCCCCGGCTTTGACGACGAGGAAATGAAAGCCAGGGCCTGCGAACGCCTTGCCAATTACGAACGCGGGGATGGACGGCAAGACGAGGCTCGCGCGCATCTCTGGCGCTCGGCACTGCTGTCTCGCAGCGCCGCCGATGGCAAGGAATTCGATCGCAAGGTCGCGCTCCTCGCCACACTGCAAAATTAAACCACGCAGCGCGACCGTTCGCCCGAAGCAGAGCTGCGGCGATTCCGGCGTTTTCCCGGACCGGGCGCGCCGAGCGCATTCGGCGCAACTGCCGCCGAGGCTCACCGGATGGCGGATTCATCGCGATTGGGGCTTTTCCTTGAGCACAGGCTTCCTAGCTTTGGCGCAAGAGAGAAGGCACAGAAGCGATGAGAGGCCAGCCTGAAATGATTGCGCCCGAGGTGATCGACTGCATAGCGTGCGGGAGATCGCCGAGAGTGGACGAGCTCTTCCGTGTCGCCGATCACATCTGGCAGGATATCCACGGCTCGCGGTCCGTCTTTGCCTGGGATGAGCTGCCTGATGACAGCTCGGAACGGCGGATGATCCTGAGGGCGGCGCATGCGGCTTTGCTCGGAAATAGCACCTAGATCGCGCAAGCGCCGGCGCCTGGCCAGTGCATGCTCAATCGCGTCGGGCAGACACTGATCGAATTCTTCCAACAGCGAGTTGGCCGGGCGGCCGTGCCGCGATGCCAGCCCATCCCTCACAGCGTTCGCTCCGGCCCGTTCGACCGCGGGTGAGAACAATGGAGTTCCACACCTCGGTCCTGTCATGCAGCACCGATTTGTGTGGGCTGCGGCCAAGAAGTTCGCCCCGAATACGGATTCGACCCGGCTGTTCGAACCTGCCAACGCTCTAATAATACGTAGGTATGTACCTACCTTGTGTCTCGCCCGCCACAAGTCGGGCCGTGCGCCGGGAAATCTGCATTCCGTGAGTATTTCGGCGGGCAAATTTGCTTGCCTGAAAAGGGTCATTCCGCCTCTCTCGGTCGAATTGCCGACGTGGTCGAAGGTGACTGATAACGTTGTCACGCCGCGCAGCGCAAAGGAGGGGAAAGAATGAGTCCGGGCGAACTCAGCGTCGCGTTCTTCATGCAGATCTTCGTCATCGTCGCGGCCTGCCGCGCGATGGGCTGGATCATGAAGCGTTTCTTCGACCAGCCCCAGGTGATCGGCGAGATGATCGCCGGCGTGATCCTCGGGCCGTCGCTGCTCGGGCTTCTCGCCCCCGATATCCAGGCGATGATCTTCCCCAAGGAGACCAAATCGGTCCTTTACGTGGTCTCGCAGCTTGGTGTCGGACTCTACATGTTCATGGTCGGCCTCGGCTTCCGCACCGACCATTTCCGGCTCAATGCGAAGAGCGCGGTGGCGGTGTCCCTCTCGGGCATGGTCGCGCCGTTCCTCGTTGCCGTCGCGCTGACGCCGTGGCTTATCGGGCTCGACCTGTTCGGGGATGGTGTCAGCCCGTTTCAGGCGACGCTCTACACCGGCGCCTGCATCTCGATCACAGCCTTCCCGGTGCTCGCGCGCATCATCCAGGAACGCGGCATCACGCGGACGCCGCTCGGCTCGCTGTCGCTTTCAGCCGGCGCGATCGACGATGCGGGCGCATGGACGGTGCTCGCGATCGTGCTGGCGAGCTTCGGCGGCGGGTCGGTCGTCGCGGTCAAGGCGATCGTCGGCGGCGGGCTGTTCGCGGCATTCATGGTGTTCTTCGGCCCGCGCGTATTTGCGCCGCTCGCACGCTGGGCCGAACGCGAAGGCAAGATCACGCCGCCGCTGCTCGCGGTGGTGATCATGCTGTTCGGGCTCAGCGCCTGGGCGATGGACGGGGCCGGGCTGCACTCGGTGTTCGGCGGCTTCCTGCTCGGCGTCGCCATGCCACGGGGGCTGCTGACGCGCGAGATCCGCAAGCAGATCGAGCCCTTCACCACGGCGCTGCTGGTGCCGATGTTCTTCGCCTTCTCGGGCCTCAATACCCAGCTCACCATGGTCAACAGCCTCGAGCTGGCGGCGATCGCGAGCGTGATCGTCGCCGGTTCGATCCTCGCCAAGGGCGGCGCCTGCTGGGCAGCGGCGCGGCTGACCGGCCAGGACAATCCCACGGCGATGGCGGTCGGCGCGCTGATGAACGCGCGCGGACTGATGGAGCTGATCATCATCAATATCGGGCTGCAGAAGGGCATTATCGGCCCCGCGCTCTTCTCGATGCTGGTGGTGATGGCGATCGTCACGACGCTGATGGCGAGCCCGCTCTTCGAGCTGGTCTATGGCCGCAAGGCACGTGCCAGCGGGGCACTAGGCCAGCTCAACGAGGATGAGGAGGACGACGTCCTCGTCGCGCAGGGCGCCGCCGCCGGAGCGTAGCCGGGGCCGCACTCTTCTCCCTTCGCTCGATCCGGGGTGGGCATCCGCCCGGATCGGCGCGGACAACTCGAATCAGAAGGAATGCGCATGGCGGTGTCGCCTTCGTCGGAGCAGATCGTGAAGCGGGTAGTGGTGGCCGGCGGAGGTACGGCCGGCTGGGTGACCGCGACCGCGCTGGTGCGTCATCTCGGTCCGCTGCTCGACATCACTCTCGTCGAATCCGATGCGATCTCGACCATAGGCGTGGGTGAATCGACCGTGCCGACCTTCCGCGGCTTCCACACGCTGATGAAGATCAAGGAAGACGCGTTCATGTCCGCCGCGCAGGCGACGGTGAAGCTGGGGATCGAGTTCCGCAACTGGGGCCGGATCGGCGACCGCTACATCCACCCCTTCGGCATCATCGGCCGCCGCTGGAGCTGGATGGCGGACTTCCATCATTTCTGGTTGCACGCGAAGTCGCAGGGGTTCGGCGGCGAGCTCGGCGAATATTGTCTCGAGTGGGTCGCGGGCGAGGCCAACCGCATGTCGCTCGAGACTGCGGTGGCGCCGAGCTACGCCTATCACGTCGACGCCGCGCGCTATGCCCGCTTCCTGCGCGGCCTCGCCGAGCCGGCCGGGGTCAAGCGCGTCGAAGGCAAGATCCAGCGCGTCGAGCGCAACCCCGAAAGCGGCTTCATCGATGCGATCGAGCTCGAATCGGGTGAGCGGATCGAGGCCGATCTGTTCATCGACTGCACCGGCTTCCGCTCGCTCCTGCTCGGCGATGCGCTGGAAGTGCCGTTCGAGGATTGGGGGCACTGGATCAGCACAAACAGCGCGGTGGCGGTCCAGTCGACATCGACGCGGCCGCCGCAGCCCTATACCGGCGCCTATGCGCATGAGACGGGCTGGCGATGGCGCATCCCGCTGCAGCAGCGCGAGGGCAACGGCTTCGTCTTCTGCAACGAGTTCCTGTCCGACGACGAAGCGCACGCGCGGCTGCTCGCCGAGATCGACGGCGAGCCCATGGTCGAGCCTTGGCTGGTGCGCTTCAAGACCGGCATGCGCGTGAAGAGCTGGGAAAAGAACTGCGTCGGCCTGGGCCTCGCCGGCGGCTTCATCGAGCCGCTCGAATCGACCAGCATCCACCTCATGATGGCGGCGGTGACGCGGCTGATCGAGGATTTCCCGTTCAACGGGTTCAACGAGGCGCTGCTCGGCCGCTTCAACGCCAAATCGCGGGAGGAATTCGAGAATATCCGCGATTTCATCATCCTGCACTATCACATCACCGAGCGCGACGATTCCCCCTTCTGGAACCGTTGCCGGACGATGGACATCCCCGACAGCCTCAAGGCGAGGCTCGCACTGTGGCGGGAGGATGCGCGCGCCTATCAGCTGCCGAACGAGCTGTTCCGGATAGACAGCTGGGCTTCGGTGCTGCTCGGCCAGCGCATGGCCCCGCGCGGCTATCATCAACTCGCCAAAATGGTGCCGGAGCATCAGTTGCGCCACGAACTCGAGCGGCTGCGAGGGGAAATCGCCGACCTGACTGCGGAAATGCCGACGCATCCGGAATTCCTGCAGGCCTATTGTCCCGCCACAGAGCTGGCGTGAGACGCCCTAGCGCTCTCGGAGCATCGATGCAGGCTTCGGGCCTTCATCTCGAGGACATCGATCGGGCGCTGGCCGACCTGCCCGATAGCTTCGACATCAGTCGCGCGGATCTCGGCGTGCTCCTGCCGCGCGCGGAGTTTTATGCGATCGACCGTCGGGCGTTCTGCGGCGGGATGATGGAAAGGCCGACGCGCCAATAGGCCCCGGAAACCACATCCGAGTTCGGCCAGTGCCGGCGACGGCCTGCGTGCCACCTCGGCGGTAACGCGTCCGTCAGCATTTTGCCCGCCGATCGAAATGCAAATGCAACGCAGCGGCCGCCGCGATGTAAGAAGCCGCGACTAGGGCCCCCTGCAGTGAGCCATGGAGCTCGGGGGAGATAACCGCATGTCGCATCGTTCACGCCTGCTTTGGGCAACGCTTCCTTACACCCTGGCCGCTCTTGCCGTCGCGAGCCCTGCCCATGCCCAAAGTGCGGTGACCGCCGCCCAGGCGCAGGCCGGGCCCTCGGACGAGGCTGCGGACGAGATCGTCGTCACCGGCTCCTATGCGGACAGCCTCGCCGCCGCGACCGAGACCAAGCGGCGCGCGGCGTTCGGCGTCGATTCGATCGCATCGACCGATATCGGCAAATTCCCCACCCAGAACGTCGCCGAGGCGCTCCAGCTGGTCACCGGCGTCGCGATCACGCGCCCGCGCGGCGAGGGGCTCTACGTCAGCGTGCGCGGCCTCGGCCCGCAGTTCCAGAGCACCCTGCTCAACGGCCGCACGATCGCGATCAACGACCTGGTCGAGAACGGCGGTGCCAACGGCCGCCAGTTCCGCTTCGAGATGCTGCCGGCCGAGTTCGTCTCGCAGATCGACGTGGTGAAGACGCCGACCGCCGACATGACCGAGGGCGCGCTGGGCGGCAACATCGACGTGCGGACCTTCCGCCCGCTCGACGTCGGCAACAAGACCACGCTCAACCTGCGCGGCACCTACACCTCGCTGACCGAGAAGGTGAAGCCCAACGCGACGCTGCTGCACAGCGCCACCACGGGCGATGGCAGCTTCGGCATCCTCGCCGGGGTGCAATATTGGGCCAAGTCGGTCCGCAACGATCGCTGGTACAATACCGGCTGGAACGCCGACAAATTCACGTCGGTACTGGGGACAGGCTTCTACACGCCCACCCGCACGCGCCCGACGGTGGAGACCGAGGAGCGCGAGCGCGTCTCCGGGCTGATTTCGGCACAGTGGCGCCCCTCGCCCGAGCTCGAGACCACGCTCGACGTGCTCGCGACGCGGCTCGACGTCGCCTATGACGAGTTCGGCCTCGACATCTATCCCGACGACGCCAGCGTCTCGGGCCACCGGCCGGTGCTGGTCCCCGGCTCGGTCAAGCTCGACGGCAACACCGTCGTCGCGGCCACGATCAACGACGTGCGCTTCATGGCGTCGCGCGAATACAGCCTCAACCGGCACGACCTGGTCACCATCGGCCTCAAGCAGAGCTGGAAGCCCGAGAGCTGGGACGTCTCGGCCAATATCAACTGGTCCTACGCCCACAGCTTCCACCCCAGCTATGCCGAGGGCACGGTGCGCAGCCGCATCCAGTTCTTCGCGCCGCTGACCTATGATTCCTCCGGCGGCTACAAGGTGATCCCGACCTTCACCACCACGCTCGATCCCAGCGATCCGGCGAACTACGTCCTCTACCCGTTCAACATCGCGCCCAAGAACAGCAAGGACTGGGACTGGTACTCGCGCCTCGACGTCGGGCACGAGATGAGCGGCTTCCTGACCAAGGTCGCCGCCGGGGGCGAATATCACTCGCGCAAGCGCGACTATTGGCGCCGCGACTTCACGGTCGATCCGGGCAAGATCCCGCTGACCAGCTTCGCGCCCGACGGCTATGAGCCGATGCCGTTCGACGATTTCCTCAGCGACGTGCCCGGCAACGCCCCGCGCAACTGGATCGTCCCGATCACCAGCGTCTTCTACGACAAGCTGTTCACCCCCGCGGTCGCCAATGCCCCGCTCACTACGGGTGATCGCCGCGCTTCCTATGTCGTCAGCGAGAAGACCGCGAGCGGCTATGTCCGCGCCGATTACGCGATCGGCTCCAGCGTCACCGGCAATATCGGCCTGCGCTTCGTGCACACCGATCAGGTCTCGAGCGGTACGCTCACCGTCGGCAACGACTGGAAAGAGGCGAGCTTCCCCAAGACCTTCAACAACTGGTTGCCGAGCTTCAATCTGCGCGCCGAGCTGAGCCCGACCCTTGTCGCGCGCCTCGCCGCCAGCCGCGTGCTCACGCGGCCGAACGTCACCCAGAGCTCGCCGCAGATCAGCGTCTCGACCGACGCCGCGACGGGAAGCGGCGGCAATCCCGAGCTGCTGCCGTTCCTCGCCACCCAGTTCGACGGCTCGCTCGAATGGTATTTCAGCCGCAAGGGCTCGCTGACCGGCGCGCTGTTCTACAAGGCGCTGGACAATTACATCACGCAGCAGAACGCCCTTGTCGATATCCCCGGCCGCGGCCAGATCCTGCTGAGCACGCAAGTCAATGGCGGCAACGCCAAGGTCTATGGTGCCGAAGCTGCCTACAACCAGGTGTTCACCTTCCTGCCCCGGCCGCTCGACGGCCTCGGCTTCCAGGCCTCGTACACCCACACTTCGGTGCAGGCGGATTACACCGCGGGCACGCGGACGATCAAAGACCAGCTGCTCGGGCTGTCGAAGAACAGCTTCAACCTCGTCGGCTTCTACGATTATGGTCCGGTCTCGGCGCGGCTGTCCTATACGTGGCGCGACAAATATCTGTCGGGCACCGGCAGCTCCACCAATACGCCGAGCTATATCGACGCGTTCGGTTCGCTGGACGGCAACCTCTCGTTCCGCGTGACCGACAAGACGACGCTGAGCCTCGAGGCGATCAACATCGCCGGCGCGCGCCAGTATAGCTACAGCGACGATCCGATCCGCTACAACGAGATCCATTATTGGGGCCGGACGATCCTGTTCGGCGTGAGGACGGAGTTCTGATGGGCAAGGCGATATTCGCGGCCGCCGCAGCGTTCGCTCTGGCCGGCGCGGCGCCCGCCCCGCAGGCGATGAACGACATCCAGGTGGTCGGTTCGCACAACAGCTTCAAGGCGCGGATACCGGCGTCTGTGATGGCGAAGATCCGCGCAGCGGGCCCGGGGCTCGCCGAGGGGCTCGACTATTATCACCTGCCGCTGGCGCAGCAGCTCGACGCCGGCGTCCGCCAGCTCGAGCTCGACGTCTTCGCCGATCCGCAGGGCGGGCGATACGCCGATCCCAAGGGCGAGGCGCTGGCCAAGGCGGCGGGAGAGGCCACCGGCTTCGATCGCCCGGCGATGCTGCGGCCGGGCTTCAAGGTGTTCCACATCCCCGATGTCGACTATCTCAGCACCTGCGTGACTTTGGTGCGCTGCCTCGGCGAGATCGACCGCTGGTCGCGCGCGCATCCGCGGCACCTGCCGATCATGATCACGATCAATGCCGCCGACACGCCTTCGGGCCGGCCCGGCATTTCCGACCCGCTGCCGCTCGACAATGCCGCGCTGCTCGATGCGCTCGACGGCGAGATCCGCACCGTGCTGCCCAGCAAGCGCCTCATCACGCCCGACGAGGTGCGCGGCTCGGCGCCGAGCCTGCGCGAGGCGGTGCGCACGCGCGGCTGGCCCGCACTGTCGGCCGCACGCGGCCGCATCTACATCCTGCTCGACGTGCGCAGCGCCGTGTCCGACGTCTATCGCGCCGGCCATCCGTCGCTGGCAGGGCGGGCGATGTTCGGCTGGTATCCCGAAGACCAGCCCGAAGCCGCGATCGAGATCGTCCAGGATCCGCTGGTCGACGGCGACAAGATCCGCCGCTGGGTTTCGGAAGGGATGATCGTCAGGACGCGCACCGACGCCAACACGGTGGAGGCGCGCACTGGCGACCTCTCCAAGGCGCGCGCGGCGATGGGGAGCGGCGCCCAGGCCGTGAGCACCGACTATTATCCCGGCGCGCCCGATCCGCTCGGGCGCGGCTTCGTCGTCACGCTGCCCGACAGGGCGATGGCGCGCTGCAGCCCGGTGCGCGTGCCGGCGGGCTGCAGCCTGAAGCCCTAGGCCGTCCTCACCGGCTCAGCGGCCGGCAGGCGCGGGATTCGCCTCTAGGATCGCCGCCACGATCACTTCCGCTTCGGCGGGCGAGAGCGAGCCCGGATCGTCCTGCGGCATCGAACGCCGGATCTTGTCGAGCAGCGCGGCCGGGCGCCCGCGCCAGTGGCTGTCGAAGCGCGCGCCGATAAGCGGCGGTGCGTCTTCGATCCCTTCCATCCGCTCGCCATGGCACGCCGCGCAGCGCGCCGCATAGATCGCCTGGCCGCGTTCTGCCGTGGGCGCGGCCTGACCGCCGGCGGGCGCGGCGCCGCGCGCCATCGCCGACGTGAGGAGGCAAGCCACCAGCAGAAGCGAATGCAGCCGCGCCATGACCGTTATACCCGCTTGCGCGTGCCCTTCTCCTGCACCGGGGCCTGCTGCTCCGCGCCGGGAATGGGCGGCGCGGGGAAATTCGCCGCCGCGTTCTTCGCGAACGCCAGCATGTCACCGGTGGCGGGCAGCACCGGCGGCCGGCGCATCGGCTGGTCGAAGCGGAAGGCCGAGGTCAGGTCGCCGAAGGTCTGGCGCCGCCAGTCGCTGATATTGGCCTCGCGCACCCCGGTCAGCCGCTCGAGGAACTGCAGGATCGAGGTGTGGTCGAAGGGCTGGCTGCACACCCAGCCGCCCATCGTCCACGGCGAGACCAGGATGCATGGCACGCGGAAGCCGCCGCCGATCGGCAGGCCTTCGACGAACTCGTGCGGCGTCGCCGCGGGCGGCACCGGCGGCGCGACATGGTCGAACAGGCCGTCGTTCTCGTCATAGTTGAGGATGAACACGGTCTTGGCCCAGACATCGGGGTTGGCGGCCAGCTCGTTCAGTCGCCGCGCGATGAAGTCCGCACCCGCAGCCGGCATGTTGTCCGGATGCTCGTTGGCCTCCGCCGCCGGGAACATCCAGGAGACCGCCGGCAGGCGATCGTTGCGCACGTCGTCGGCGAAGCGCTGCTCGTCGGTGTCGGGCATCCCCTTGACCCACAGCGGCGAGCTCGCCGGCGCGTTGGCGAACTGCGCGAAGGTCTTGAACATGTTGTGGGCGCGCTTGCCCTGCTCGCCATATTGATAGACGCCCCAGGGGACACCGGCCGCCTCGAGCCGCTCTGCATAGGTGGTCCAGCGGAAGCCCTCGGGCGGCTTCTTGTTGCTGAGCACCGGCCCGCCCGCGAGCGCATCGGGATCGATCGTGCCGGTCATATAGTAGAGCCGGTTGGGCCAGGTCGGGCCCATCACCGAGCAATGATAGGCGTCGCAGATCGTGAATGCCTCTGCCAGCGCGAAGTGGAACGGGATGTCCTCGCGCTTGAAATAGCCCATCGTATAGGGCCCCTCGGCGCCGTCCGCGGCGCGGTGCGCGGGCAGCCACTGGTCCATCCGCCCGCCGTTCCACGCCTGATGCTGGACCTTCCACGCATGGCTGGTCGAGGGCAGCGCCTGCGCGTTGGTCGAGCGCGTGTCGAGGTGGAAGGGCAGCAGATAGCCGGCAGGATTTTCCGCGTCGGGCTGGTGGAAGACGTTCCGTCCGGTGGAAAGCATCAGCGCCTGCGGATCGCCGAAGCCGCGCACGCCCGAGAGCGTGCCGAAATAGTGATCGAACGAACGGTTCTCCTGCATCAGCAGCACGACGTGCTTGATGTCCTTGAGCGTGCCCGCGCGCCGCGGCGGCTGCGCCATCAGCTTCTGGACATTGGGCGGCATCAGCATCGACGCGGCAGTGAGCGAGGCGAGTTGCGCGGCGCCCGTCACCAGGCGGCGGCGCGTGAACAGCGGCGTGTCGGACATCAGGAATACTCTTTTTCGAGGAACGGGATGCGGACTCGCCTAGAGCCGGGCCCGGAAGCCGATCGTGCCCGAACGGCCGAACCAGTTCTCGATGGCGGTGTGATTGGGGATGACCGGCTGGTCGGCCACGGCAGGCGCGAGGCTGCCGGGCACGACCACATTGTACGGCTTGTTGAGCACGTTTGCCATCGTCGCGAACATTTCCAGCTGCCTGGTGAGCTTGACCCGCAGGTTCATGCTCAGATCGGTGCGGGCCTGGAACCAGCTTGGCGTGGTCGACCGCAGCTTGTCGTCGTTCCACAGCAGGTTGACGTAGAAGCGCACCGGACCCTTTTCATAGGTGATCGCGGCCGAACCGATGTTGTTGCCCAGGCGCAGCAGCGGATCGTCGCCGTGCGTGTTGGGCTCGTTGTGCATGAAGGCGCCGCGCACCGACAGGCCGTCGAACGGCGCTGGCAGCCAGCTGAAGCTGTGCTGGAAGCTCGCCTCTACGCCCTTGATCGTGACCAGGCTGACCTGCTTGTAGGTGGTGAACAGGATACCTGTCGGATCGTCGATGCCCAGCTGCACCAGCGCTTGGGCCGCGGCGGAGCCGGCTTCCTCGGCGGTCAGGTTCGACTGTGCGACCGCCAGCCCGCTGATCCGGTTGTAGTAGACGCCGATGTTGAACAGGCCGACGCTCTTGAAATAGCGCGAGTAGCGTGCGGAGAAATTGTCCGACGTCGCCGGCGTCAGGCCCGGGTTGGGGATGGTGATCAGGCCGGTGCCGAGTTCGCCGCCCAGTGGGTCATAGCTGGCGTTGCCAGCGGTCGCGTTCAGGCCGGGGCGCAGGATGGTGTTGCTGTAGCCGATGTCGATGTCGTTGCTCTGGCCGACCGTCCATTTGAGCGAAGCCGAGGGAAACAGCTTGAAGTAGCTGCCCGTGGTTCGCTGGATGCCGTTGGTGCCGTACTGGATGTCGACGCATGGAATGGTGGTGGCTATGCCGCCCTTGTCCACCGCGCAGGCCTTGCCGGTGCCGGGGTCGACATGGGTCGCGAGGTCCGCCGCCGGCATCTGGGTGTAGCCGAAAGAAGTATTGTCGGCCCATTCGGCGCGCAGGCCAGCACGCAGCTTCATCCGGGGCGCGACCTCGGCGGTCACCATGCCGTAGGCCGCCTTGATGTTCTCTTCGAACTTGGTGGAATTGTTGTAGGCCGCGGCCGCATAATTGGCTGCGGTCGGCACCGCCTTGGTCCAGTTGCCCGGGTTGTTGACGAAGTCGAGATAGAGCGCGTGGGTGTCGAACGTCGGGATGTAGTTCGAACCAGACAGGGAATAATGATAGGACCCCGCCTGGTCGAACACCGTCCGCTTATACGGGTTCACGAAGTGCTGGATGAATTCAGCGTTCGTCATTGGCCCGGAATAGTTGTAGATTCTGCTCAGATTGGTGTCGTCGCCGAAACGATAGTTGGTATCGCTGATCTTGAAGCCCGCCTTGAACGACAGCGGCATGTCGCCAAGATGCGTGTCGTAATAGGCGTTCATCTGGCCCGATTTCTCGTAGATGAAGGCGTCCTGACCGCCGCTGGTGCGGATCTGCGCGGCGCTCATCGTGTAATTGGCCGGGTTTGACCAGTCGGGCCCCGCGGTCTGGATGACGGTCCAGTCGGTGCCCATCAGGCCCGCGCTGTTTTTGAACAGGTTGAACTGCGGTGTGCCCGAGAGCGTCAGCGTGGGCGCGGTGCCCACCTGTTCGCGGTGCAGCGTGTCGTAATAGCTGTGGCTGTCGGAATAAGCGAAGCTGCCGTCGAGGCGGAAATTGCCGCTGCGCCATTCGAAGCTCGGCGCCAGGATGTTGCCGTTGTTGACCTTGTACTGGCCGCCGCCGCTCACCGTCATCTTCGCCCCGGACAGGGTGGTGAAGTTGCTCAGCGGATCGCCGATCACGCCGTTACGCGCGCCGGTGGTGTAGGTCACGTCGCCGGTGGTGTTCTGGTAGACGTCGCCGCGATAGAGGATCGACAGGAAGCCGAAGCTCAGGTGATCGTTCGCCTTGAAGTCGAGCTGGAGCGAGCCGGTGCGCCGCGTAGTCTCGCGCGGGCTGGCGGCGGTTTCATAGGCAGTGAAGGCCAGCGGCGACGGGCTCTTGGCTGTCGGCGCATAGCTACGGCTCATCGTGTTCTGCTGATAGCCGAGATACTGGTCGGCGAAGCCCAGCGAGAACATCACGCCCAGGCGATTGCCGAGGAAGCTGTCGGCGAAGAACAGGCTTCCGTTGGGCAGGAAACGCTTCGAGCCCCATCCGTCCGATTTCGGGCCGGTATGGGGGTATTTGTCCAGCATGTCGTCCGACGTGAACGCGCTGAGCGAGACGGTGAAGACCGGCTTCTTGCGGTTGTAGGCGTGCTTGGTGCGCAGATCGACGATACCGGCGGGCGCGTCGGCGTTCTGATCGGCGCCGACCGTCTTGTACAGCACGATCGAATCGATCGCCGAGATGCCGATCGCCTCATAGCTGAACACACGCGCGGCAGCCGCCGAGTTGGCATAGCCGGTGGGCGAATTGGCGTTCGCAGAGATGACGTCCATGCCGTTCAGCTGGGTGCGGGTGAACTCGCCCGGCAGCCCGCGCAACGAGGCGTAGATCGAGGATCCATTGGTGCCGTCCACATCGACGCCGGGCATGAACTTGATCATTTCCGCCGGGTTGCCGCCGGCGATGTCGCCATAGGCCTCGGTGGATATCACGTCGGCGATCTGCATTTCCCGGCGCTGGGCCATGATCGAGTTCGCCTGGCCCTCGCGCTCGCCGCTGACGACGATTTCGTCCGCGCTCGCCGCCTCACCATCGCGTCCGGTCTGGAGGAGCTCGAAATCGACTCTGACGGTGCCGCCCGGCGCGATCGTCACGTCCTGAGTCTGAGGGAGATGGCCGATGAAGCGGATCGTTACCTTGGCGGGGCCGGCCGGCAGTCCGTTCAGGCTGAAGACGCCGTCATCGCCCGTCGTCGCGGTGAAGACCTGACCACCGGCGGTCTCGATCCTGACGTCCGCGTTGCGCAGGTAGCTGCCGGTCGCGGGGTCTATGACCCGGCCCGTCAGTTCTCCCTTGCCGTCGGTCGGCTGCGATTGCCCCTGCGTCGCGGCGGCGCGCGCATGCGCAAACGGAACCGCAAGCGCCAGGATCGAGCAGGCACAGAAGATCGACTGGCGGACGAGTCCGCCACGCAGGCTTTGGTTTGTCACGGTGCGTCCCCCGAGGATTATGGTTTCGATATTCCGAGGGGCGTTGGCCGGGCATTGTTACGCAGGCATGGTGCATCGGTTGCAGTCCCGCGACCTTGTCATGACGAATCCGTGATCTGATCGATTTTCCAACTCGCGGTGACGATTTTATCTCGTTTCTATCGTCCCGCCGCGGCGTTAGTCTCTCGTTCGAGAGGATCAGCCACAGAGAGGACGACCGACATGGACGCGACGACGACCGGCAGCCCATTGAGCGATCCGAACAAGGAGCCGGCGGCGCTCCGATCGCTTCTCGGGCGCACCAACCGCGACTGGTGGCCCAACCAGCTCAGCCTGGAAATCCTCCACCAGCACGGCCGCCACGGCAATCCGATGGGCGACGACTTCGACTATGCCAGGGAGTTCCAGTCGCTCGACTATCAGGCGGTCAAGCGCGACCTGACGGCGCTGATGACCGACAGCCAGCCCTGGTGGCCGGCGGATTATGGGCATTACGGCCCCTTCTTCATCCGCATGGCCTGGCACTCGGCCGGCACCTATCGTACCGGCGACGGCCGCGGCGGCGCGTCTTCGGGCTCGCAGCGCTTCGCCCCGCTCAATTCGTGGCCCGACAACGCCAATCTCGACAAGGCGCGGCGCCTGCTCTGGCCGGTCAAGCAGAAGTACGGGCGCAAGCTCAGCTGGGCGGACCTGATGATCCTCGCCGGCAATGTCGCGATCGAGTCGATGGGTGGGCCGACCTTCGGCTTCGGCGGCGGACGCGAGGACGTGTGGGAGCCCGAGAAGGACATCTACTGGGGCACCGAGGAGCAGTGGGTCGGCCAGGAAGGCAATCTGACCCGCATCGACGAGGAATCGGGCCGCGCGCTCGAGAATCCGCTCGCCGCGATCCAGATGGGCCTCATCTACGTCAATCCCGAGGGGCCGGGCGGCAACCCCGATCCTCTGCAGTCGGCGCGCGACATCCGCGCGACCTTCTCGCGCATGGCGATGAACGACGAGGAGACGCTCGCGCTCACTGCGGGCGGCCACACCTTCGGCAAGTGCCATGGAGCGGGCGACGCCTCGAAGGTCGGTGCCGAGCCCGAGGGCGCGGACATCGCGCAGCAGGGCCTCGGCTGGCAGTCGGGCCATGAGAGCGGCATCGGCGACCACACCATCACCTCGGGTCTCGAGGGCGCATGGACTCCGACGCCGATCCAATGGTCGATGAACTATTTCCACATGCTGCTCGACTATGAGTATGAGCTGGTGCGCAGCCCCGCGGGCGCGAAGCAGTGGCAGCCGATCAACCCGAAGCCCGAGGACATGGCGCCGGGCGCGCACAGCCCGGATCGTCGCCTGCCGACGATGATGACCACCGCCGACATGGCGTTCAAGATGGACCCGGAATATCGCAAGATCGCCGAGCGCTTCCGGGCGAACCCGGACGAATTCGCCGACGCCTTCGCGCGCGCCTGGTTCAAGCTCACCCACCGCGACATGGGCCCCAAGGCGCGCTACCTCGGCCCCGAAGTGCCCGCCGAGGACCTGATCTGGCAGGATCCGGTCCCCGCCGGCACCAAGCTCGGCGACGCCGACGTCGCGACGCTCAAGCAGAAGATCGCGGACTCGGGCCTCAGCGTCAGCCAGCTGGTGAAGACCGCCTGGGCCTCGGCCTCGACCTTCCGCGATTCGGACAAGCGCGGCGGCGCCAACGGCGCGCGCATCCGCCTCGCCCCGCAGCGCGACTGGGAAGTCAACGAGCCGGCCGAGCTCGCCAAGGTCCTCCAGGTCTATGAGGACATCAAGGCGGGCTTTGCAGGCACGGTCAGCATCGCCGACCTGATCGTGCTCGGCGGTTCGGTGGGCGTCGAGCAGGCGGCGCGGGCCGCCGGCTACGACATCACCGTCCCCTTCGCCTCGGGCCGCGGCGACGCCAGCCAGGAGCAGACCGACGTCGACAGCTTCGAGCCGCTCGAGCCCAAGGCGGACGGCTTCCGAAACTATCTGTCGGTGCGCTTCAGCGTGCCGACCGAGGAGCTGCTGATCGATCGCGCGCAGCTTCTCGGGCTCTCTGCGCCCCAGATGGCGGTGCTCGTCGGTGGCCTGCGCGTGCTCGGCGCCAACCACGGCGGTTCGAAGCACGGCGTGTTCACCGATCGGCCGGGGCAGCTGACCAACGACTTCTTCGTCAACCTGCTCGACATGGGCACGGCGTGGAAGCAGGTCGACGACAAGGGCGACGAGGAATTCGTCGGCACCTGCCGCAAGACCGACGAGCAGAAATGGACCGCGACGCGCACCGACCTGGTGTTCGGCTCGAACTCGCAGCTCCGCGCGCTCTCCGAAGTCTATGCCGCGAGCGACGCAGGCGAGCGGTTCGTCAAGGACTTCGTCGCCGCCTGGACCAAGGTGATGAACGGCGACCGTTTCGATCTGGCCCGCGCCTGATCGCATCATCGGCACGAGGATCAGGGCCGGGGGAAACCCCGGCCCTTTTTCGTGCGATCGTTACGCTTGAGTTGCCTTCACACTTGCACATATGCTCGCTCCGGCGCCGGGAGACTGTCCCGCAAGGCGCCAGGGGGAATGGCGATGCTTTTGTGGATCCTGTTGGGCGTAGCAGTCCTGCTGCTGATCATTCTGATCGCGATCTACAACCGGCTGGTGCGGTTGCGCGCGCTGGTGCGCGAGGGGTGGAGCGGGATCACTGTCCAGCTGCGCCGCCGCGCGGACCTCGTCCCCAATCTCGTCTCGACCGTTCAGGGCTATGCCACGCACGAGCGCGAACTGATCGAGACGGTCACCGCGCACCGCGCCGATGCCGTCCAGGCCAAGGGGGTGGGCGCGACCGCGCAGGCCGATGCGGCAATGAGCGGCATGCTCGGCCGGCTGTTCGCGGTGGCCGAGGCCTATCCCGATCTCAAGGCGGACGAGAATTTCCGCCAGCTCCAGGACGAGCTGGCCTCGATCGAGGAAGAGCTCGCCGGCGCGCGCCGCTATTACAACGCCACGGTGCGCGACCTGAACACGCGCATCCAGTCCTTCCCCGATCTGCTGCTCGCAGGCCCCCTCGGCTTCAAGCTCGAGGAGCCCTATGCCGATGATGTGGCGGCGCTGCAGGTCGCGCCCAAGGTGAGCTTCTCGGCCGCCGCGGGCTGAAAATGCGCGCCCTCGCGATCGCGCTGGCGGTGCTGCTGCTGCCGCTCGCCGCCCATGCACAGGAGCAGGAGCGCATCCGCAGCTTCGTCAGCGACGTCGCGATCCAGCCGAACGGCGATCTCGACGTCACCGAGACGATCCGTATCGTCGCGACCGGCGACCAGATCGATCACGGCATCCAGCGCGATTTCCCGACCAGCTATGCCAATGGACTCGGCCAGCGCACGCGCGTGCGCTTCGAAATCGTGTCGGTGGCGCGCGACGGCCATGCCGAGCCCTATGCGCTGATCGGCCTTTCCAACGGCAAGCGCATCCGCATCGGCAGCGCGGACGTGACCGTGCCGCCCGGTGAGCATGTCTATGCGATCCGCTATCGCACCGGGCGCCAGCTCATCCACGCGGCGGATCATGACGAGCTCTATTGGAACGCCACCGGCACCGGCTGGACCTTCCCGATCGACAGCGCCGAGGCGCGCATCCGCCTGCCGGCGCCGGTCCGCTTCGGCAATCGCGCCGCCTATACCGGGCCCGAGGGATCGCGGGCGCGCGACGCCGAAGTGGTCCGCGACGAGCCGGGGCTGATCGTCTTTCGCACCACGCGGCCACTGCCGGCCGAAAACGGGCTCACCGTCGCCGCAGCCTTTCCCAAGGGCGTGGTGGAGAGCCCCGACGCCTCCCGCAGGCTCCATTGGTGGCTCGAGGACTGGGGCGCGCTCGCCGCCGGGCTCGCATCGCTGGTCGCCCTCGGCGGCTATTATCTCGCCGCCTGGGCACGAGCGGGGCGGGGGCCGCGTGCGGGCACGGTGGTCCCGATCTTCACGCCGCCCGACGGGCTGAGCCCCGCCGTCGCCCGCTACGTCAGCCGGATGCGCTTCGACAACAAGGCGTTCAGCGCCGCGATCATCGATCTCGCGGTCCATGGCCACCTCAGGATCCGCAAGGAGGAAGGCGGCTGGCTCGGCAAGGACACGACCACGCTCGAGCGAGTCGAGGGCGGGCGGCCGCTCGGCGGGGCCGAGCAGGCGATGCTCGAATCGCTCTTCGCGGGCGGAAACGAGCTCGTGCTCAAGCAGGACAATCACGAGACGCTGCAGGCCGCGCGGGCCGCACTGTCGAAGGAACTCGAGCGCGCCTGTTCGAGCAGATTCTTCGTCAGCAACCTCGGCTGGTCGCTCTGGGGCATGGCTGCGGTCCTGGCGGCGATGGTGTCCGTCGCGCTCGTGGCGATGCTGGTGACGGCCCCGGGTCCGTTCGCCGCGATCCCGCTGCTCGGGCTTGCTTCGCTGTTCCTCGCCTGGCGCATCCAGCGCAGCCCGGGGCGCAAGCTCGGGCTGGACCGCGCCGGCCTGTTCTGGGGACTCGCGCTGCTCGTCGCGCTGGCCTGCGGCGCTGCCGCGCTGGTCCGCGGGATCCAGGTCGCCGGCTGGGTGATGTTCGTGCCGCTCGCGATGCTCCCGCTCGCGCTCTCCGCCTTCGCCTGGATGGTCGCGCCGACGCGCGAGGGGCGGGCGGTGATGGACCGGATCGCAGGCTTCAAACACTATCTCGGCATCACCGAGGAAGCGCGGCTCGAGACGCTCCATCCGCCCGAGAAGACTCCCGAGCTGTTCGAACGCTATCTGCCCTATGCCATCGCGCTCGGCGTCGAGAATCACTGGGCGCAGAAATTCTCGGGCGTGCTCGCCGCCGCGGCTGCCTCCGGCGCGACCTCGCATGCGATGGGCTGGTATTCGGGCAACGACAATGTCTGGGACGATCCCGGCAGCTTCGCCGACAGCGTCGGCTCCTCGCTCGCCAGCACCGTCGCATCGGCCGCGACCTCGCCGAGCAGCAGCGGCGGCGGATCGTCGGGCGGGGGCTCGTCGGGGGGTGGGGGAGGCGGCGGCGGCGGCTCGGGCTGGTAAGCACCAACGACCCGCTTCGCGCCGCACTCGCTTCGTCCCATCGCGCGCAACAAAGCGCCCCTCCGCGCGTAGCGGATGCATGGAGCATTCGGCCCTTGGACAGGGCCAGGAGGTCGCCATGAAAGTGAGCGAATGCATGACCCGCGACGTGCGCATCGCGGATCCGGACGAGACCATCCAGGAAGCGGCGCGGACGATGGCAGTGGTCGACATCGGCTTCCTGCCGGTCGGCGAGCACGATCGGCTGGTCGGCGTGCTGACCGACCGCGACATCGCGGTTCGCGGCGTGGGCGCCGGCAACCGGCCCGACGCGCGGGTGCGCGACGTGATGAGCGCCGAGGTGCGCTATTGCTTCGAGGACGAGGATCTCGACGACGTGCTCGACAATATGGCCGAGCTGCAGATCCGCCGCCTGCCGGTGGTCGATCGCAACAAGCGGCTCGTCGGCGTGATCTCGCTGAGCGATGCCGCCGCCGACGAGGCGCCGCATGCCGGCGAGGCGCTGTGCGACATCGCTCGGCCGAGCGGGCGTCACTCGCAGAGCATCTGAGCCGGCGCGGTTCCGGTTCCCCAGGGAACCCGCATGCCGTTGCGCTCGTCTCTAGGGCGCAACGATATGCGGAGGCCGTTTGAGCATCGCCGATTTCGCCCGCCGCTGCGCGGTCGCGCTGCTGTTCGTCGTTCTGGCGCTGCTGGCCTATGCGCTGGCGCAGGTCCTGCTGCTGATCTTCGGGGCGGCACTGATCGCCGTGGTGCTGCGCGCGCTCGCCGCGCCGATCCGCCGCTGGACGCGCGTGCCCGATCACACCGCGGTGATGCTCGCGGTGCTCGTGCTGCTCCTCCTCCTTGCAGCCGCCGGCGCGCTGTTCGGCGCGGGCATGACTCAGGATTTCGACGCGCTGCAATCGCAGCTCGCGCGCGGCTGGGCCGCGCTCCAGGCAAAGCTCGGCGGAAGCGTGCTCGGCAACAACCTGCTCGAATGGCTGCGCGAGGCGACGCCCAGCTCGCGCGACGTCGCGTCGCGCTTCGGAAGTTTTCTGGGAACGCTGGGGAGCGCGCTGGCCAATTTGATCATCGCGCTGTTCGCCGGCGTCTATCTTGCGCTCAGCCCTTCGCTCTATGTCGAGGGGATCGCGATGCTCTTCCCGCGCAGCCACCACGACCAGCTCATCGCGGCGATGCGCAACGCCGGCCGCGCGCTCAACCTGTGGCTGATCGGCCAGCTCGTCGCGATGCTGCTCGTCGGCGTGCTCACCGCCGCCGGGCTCTGGCTCGTCGGCGTCCCTTCGGCCCTCGCCCTCGGGCTGATCGCCGGCATCACCGAGTTCATTCCCTTCGTCGGCCCGGTGGCGGCGGCGATCCCCGGCCTGCTGATCGCGCTCACCGTCAGTCCCGAGATGATGGTCTATGCGCTCGCGGTCTATGTGATCGTCCAGCAGGCCGAGGGCAATCTGATCACGCCGCTGATCGTACGCCGCACCGTCTCGATTCCGCCCGCGCTGACCTTGCTCGGCGTGCTCGCCGCGGGCGTGTTGTTCGGGCCGCTCGGCGTGCTGCTCGCCGCGCCGCTGGTCGTGGTCGCCTTCGTGCTGGTCAAGCGGCTCTACGTCCGCGACACGCTGGGCCACACGGTTGACATCCCCGGCGAATGAAGGCGCGCTAGCGCCGGTGCCTCGGCCTGAAGTTGAGCCGGCGCGTCACGCGCAGGTCGAGCACCGCCATCACGAAATAGGCGGCGAGCTGCTTGAGCCGAGTGAACGGGCCCGTGCGCGCCTTGTAGAGCGATGGGGTGATCCGCTCCGAAAGCGCGACTTCGCCATCGACATAGCGGCGGACGTGCGCGGCGAAGTCGCGATCCTCGATCCGCAGCATCAGCTCCAGGTTCAGGTACATCGACCGGATGTCGAAATTGGCCGATCCGATGTGGACGACGTCGTCGATCACGAACAGCTTGGTGTGCAGCTTGGTCGGCTGATATTCGTAGATCTCGACTCGCTTGCGCAGCAGCCCGGCATAAGTGAAGCGCGCTGCCCAGATCGCCGCGCCATGGTCGAGCTTCGACGGCAGCACCAGCCGCACCCGGCCGCGCTTGGCGGCCTTGTCCAGCTTGCGGAGCATGCCCGGGGTCGGGGCGAAATAGGCGGCGATCAGGTCGATCGAGCGCGCCTGCTTCAAGTCGCGCTTGACCACGCGCGCCCAGGGCGAAAGCTCGCGCATCGGCCCACCCAGCAGCCAGCGCATCGTCCCTTCGGGCTCGCTCCAGCTGCTGAGCAGCCGGCCGAGCTGGCGCAGCGGCGCCTTGCTCTGCCGCGTCCAGCGGGCGAGCGCGTCGAAATAGCCCGTCAGCCGGCCCGCCGCCGGCCCCTCGACCATCAGCCCCAGGTCGCGCCACGCCGCCTGGTCGGGGGTGCCGAAATAGCTGTCCTCGATGTTGAAGCCGCCGATGATGACGCGCTCCTCGTCGGCCAGCGTCAGCTTCTGGTGGTTGCGCAGCAGATAGCGCCTGCCCCAGCGGGGCACGAAGCGGCACAGGTCGATGCCGGCTTCCCGGAGCGGATCGAAGAATCGCGCCGCCGCGGCGGGCTCGCTGCCCAGCCCGTCGACGATCAAATGCACCTCGACGCCGCGTGCCGCCGCGTCGATCAGAGCCTGGCGGACCGCTTGGCCCGCCTCGTCGTCGACATAGATGTAGTAGAGCACTCGCAGCGACCGCTTGGCCGAGCCGATCAGCTCGAGCAGCTTCTCCAATCGTTCGGGGCCTTCGGTCAGCAATGTCAGCCGATTGCCGGCGACCGTGAAGCTGGGCGAGGGCGAGACGGTCATGGCATGTTGATGGGGAAAGCCGCGGCAAAGGGCAAGCCGCTGCGCGCTCGGCCGGATTTCTTGACATTGCGGGCCCCTGACCCTAAGTCCGCGACCTTTCCGGCACATTAGATTCCAAGGAAGCGTAGATGGCGCGCGTCACAGTCGAGGATTGCGTCGACAAGGTCTCCAACCGGTTCGACCTGGTGCTGTTTGCGGCGCAGCGCGCCCGGCAGATCTCGGGCGGCGCCGAGCTCACGCTCGATCGCGACCGCGACAAGAACCCGGTCGTCGCGCTGCGCGAGATCGCCGAAGAGACCGTGCGTCCCGACAATCTCGAGGAATCGCTGGTCTCGAGCCTGCAGCGCGTCCAGATCGACGACGAGGAAGCGCCCGACGAGATCGGCTCGCTGGCGCAGTCGGCCGAGGCACTGCGCCTCACCGCCGCCGCGCCGCCGCGCAACCAGAACCTGGGCGCCGATTACGAGGGCTGAGCCCCGCGGCGCCGGTTCCGGCAACAGATCGAAAAGGGCCGGGGTGCTTCCCCGGCCTTTTTGTTTGCGGTTCAGTTCTTCTTGGGCTCGCCGCCGGGCATCGGGCCCATGCGCTGGCGCAGCGCGTCGCGCTCTGCCTGGTCGATCCGCCCGTCGTGATTGGCATCGAGCCGGTCGAAGCGCGCCGCCGCGGCAGCGCGCGCCTCGGCCTGGGTGATCTGTCCGTCGCCGTCCGAATCGGCGCGCGTCAGCATCCGGCTGCCGCGCCCCACCGCCTCGATCTCCTGCGCACTCAGCTTGCCGTCCTTGTTGGTATCAAGCCCGCCGAATCGCGCATCGCTCGCGGCGAGCATCTCGTCCTTGCTGGTGGCGCCGTCACCATTGGGATCAGGGAACAGCGCGGCCATCATCCCGCCCGGGCGGTCCTGCGCCGCGGCCTGGATCGATCCCGCGCCCATCGTCACGCCGAGCATCGCGGCGCCGAGCAACAGCTTTTTCATCGCATGAAATCTCCTGCGACTCGCCCCGAAAGCAGGGCGGCCGGCGTGCATGCTGCGCCCGGCCTGTCGCAAAAGTTTGTCAGGATGCGGAAGATTCGCCGTCCCGGCGGCCCTTGAAGCCCTGCGCGACCACGAACCACTCGACCGATCCCTTGCGGCTCGCCGGCGGCTTGGCATGCTTCACGGTCGCGAAATTGCGCTTCATCTCGGCAACCAGCGCCGAATCGGCCCCGCCCGCGAACACCTTGGCGACGAAGGTTCCGCCCGGCTCGAGCGTCTGGATGGCGAAATCCAGCGCGGTCTCGACCAGCCCCATCGTCCGCAGCGCGTCGGTCTGCGGATGGCCGACGGTGTTCGCGGCCATGTCGGACACGATCAGGTCGGGCGCACCGCCGAGTTCCTCGATCAGCCTGTCGGGCGCCTTGTCGTCCATGAAGTCCATCTGGAGGATCGTCGCGCCGTCGATCGGATCGACCGGCAGCAGGTCGATCCCCACCACCGCCGCCTTCGGAAGGCGCTTGCGCACCACCTGGGTCCAGCCGCCCGGGGCCATTCCCAGGTCGACCACACGCTTGGCGCCCTTCAGGAAGCCGAATTTCTCGTCGAGCTCGATCAGCTTGTAGGCCGCACGGCTGCGATAGCCCTCGGCCTTGGCTTTTTTCACATAGGGGTCGTTGAGCTGGCGCTCGAGCCAGCGCGTCGATTGCGGGGTGCGCCGCTTCGCCGTGAGCACGCGCGTATGGCCGCGCCCGCCGCCCCGGCTCACAATACCACTCCGCTCATCAGCCTGCGCAATATACCCTCACGAATGCCGCGGTCCGCGATCCCCAGCCGCTCGGCGGGCCAGAAATCGAGGATCGTCTCCAGAATCGCGCAGCCCGCCACCACCAGGTCCGCACGCTCGGCGCCGATGCAGGGCACCTGGCTGCGTTCGGCCATGCTCATGCCTGCGATGCGGCGGCTCACGTCGCGCATCGCCTGCGCTGGCACGATCAGCCCGTCAACCACCGACCGGTCGTAAGTGGGCAGCCCCAGATGGACGCTGGCGAGCGTGGTGACGGTGCCGCTGGTGCCCAGCAGCCGGGGCGTGCCCCGGGGAGGGCGCAGCCGCGCGACGAAGGGGGCAAAGGCTTCCGCCACGCGGGCGCGCATCTCGGCATAGGCGACCTGGCGCGAATCGGCGTCGTTGCCCGCGAGCCCTACTGCCTCGGTGAGCGAGACCACGCCCCAGGGCGCGCTGTGCCAATCGAGGATACGCGGTACTTCGGCGCGCGAATCGACCAGCACCAGCTCGGTCGAGCCGCCGCCGATGTCGAACACCAGCGCGGGGCCGTCTCCGGGCTCGAGCAGCGCATGGCAGCCGAGCACCGCCAGCCGCGCTTCTTCCTCGGCGGTGATGATGTCGAGTACGATGCCCGTCTCGCGATAGACGCGTTCGATGAATTCGGGCCCGTTGGTCGCGCGGCGACAGGCTTCGGTCGCCACCGAGCGCGCCAGCGCCACGTTGCGACGCTTGAGCTTGTCGGCGCAGATGCGCAGCGCCGCCAGCGTGCGGTCGATCGCGGCGTCGGACAGACGCCCGGTGGTGGCCAGGCCCTCGCCGAGGCGGACGATTCGCGAGAAGGCGTCGATCACTGCGAATCCGGCGCCTTGCGGGCGGGCGATCAGCAGCCGGCAATTGTTGGTGCCCAGGTCGAGCGCGGCGTAGTGGCGCGCTTCGGGCCAGCGCGCGCGGCCCGGACGGTCGCCGGGCGGCTTCGGGACTGGCCGGGCGGAGCCGCTGCTCCGGCCGCGGGGTAGTCTGGCAGGGCCATCCCCCATCATATCACTCGCTTATGTTCTGTCCGTCGCGGCTCCGGGTCGGCGCCGTCGGTGCTTGGGAGCGAGGCTAGCGCAGCCCCGTGCAATGGGCAAGGCGGCCGGCCGCGAGGCACGTTGACAGGCCCGAATTGCCGCCCTATCTGGCGCGCCTCACGTTGCCCCGTCGTCTAAAGGTAAGACTACGGACTCTGACTCCGTCAATTGAGGTTCGAATCCTCACGGGGCATCCACTTCTTCCCGGCCGCCGCGCCCGGCGCGGCCTCCAGGGAACCGTCGTCGCCGCAAGGAATTGGAATCACTTGCCTGCATATTCGCAGGGAGAGGACCAATGACGCGGGAAGAGATCGTCGCCGTCACCGGGCAGATACCCGATCACTTCGTGGTGGACATCCTCGCGACGGGCGCGACCGCGGGCGAGCTGGCCGAGGCGTGCTCGCTGGCGCGCGGCGAATTCCTGGGTGGGCGCGACGGCGCGCCTTCGGCCAGGGTGCAACAGCTCTGCCAGATTCTCGATGCAGTCGACGAGGCCGCGCGCGACCCGAGCGAGCTCGAAGACCTCCAATGATGCGCGTGCGCCGGGCCGCTCAGGCCGTTTGTTCGCCGCGCGACTCCTGGCGAGTCCGATCGAGGAGCTGCTGCGACTGTTCTGCCAGCCGCTTGCTCTCCTCGATGCTCGCTTGAAGCCTCTCCTGCGTCTCCTCGACTTCCGCGAGCAGATCGCGCTTATCCCTCGACACCTGACCAACCCCGCTCAGACTTTTGCTTGATCATCAACACCCGGGCATGGCCCCGGTTTCCATGTCACGCGGCGGGCTCGGTGAGCCGCCCCAATCCTGCGATAGATTATCCCAGGTTAAGATCATACATCAAGAAGTTGCGCCGCTTGCGTGCTCGACCAGTCCATCTCGCCCGTGACGCGCCAGACCTCGCGGCCCTCGGCATCGAACAGGATCGTGGTCGGAAGGTTGAGCCCCAGCCCCAGGCTGAACGCCGCCTCGGTGTCGAGATAGGGCTTGAGCCGCTTGAAGCCGGCTTTGGCGAAATAGGGATCGACCTTGGTCTTGCCCTCGAAATCCTGGCTGACGGTGAGCACCTGCAGCGCGTCGCCTTTCGCCTGGGCCAGCGCATCGAGCGTGGGCATTTCCTTGACGCACGGCGCGCACCAGGTCGCCCATAGGTTGAGCAGCACCGGCTTGCCGCGGAAATCGGCGAGCGTCAGCTTCTTGCCGTCGGGGCTGGTGAAGGCGATGTCGGGCGCCGCCTCGCCCTTGTGGCTACGGTCGACCTTGCCTGCAGGCGCCTCCGCGGCCGCCGCGGCATTCGCGCTTTCGTTCGCTTGGCTTCCGGTTGCGGATTGCCTATCGCAACCCGCAATCACCGCCGCGCCCAGAAGGAGAAGAACGATCGTCGAGCGCAAGCAGAGCTCCAATGCCCAAGAGGGTAATAAAATGTGGGGCGGGCGCTTCGCCGAAGGCCCTTCCGCTGTCATGCGCGAGATTAACGCCTCGATTCCGTTCGACAAGCGCATGTGGCGGCAGGATATCCGCGGTTCGAAGGCGCATGTCTCGATGCTGGGCAAACAGGGCATCGTCGCGGCCGACGATGCCGAGCGAATCACCCAGGGGCTCGATCAGGTCGCCGCGGACTTCGAGGCGCAGGGCGTGCCCGACGATCTCGCGCTCGAGGACATCCACATGCTCACCGAGGCGCGGCTCGCCGAGAAGATCGGCGCCACCGCGGGCCGGCTCCACACCGCGCGCTCGCGCAACGACCAGGTCGCAACCGACTTCCGCCTCTGGGTGCGCGACGCCATCGACCAGGCCGAGGCGGCGCTGGCCGGGCTGCAGGACGCGCTGCTCGCGCGCGCCGAGGAGCATGCCGACAGCGTGATGCCCGGCTTCACCCATCTCCAGAGCGCGCAGCCGGTGACGCTCGGCCATCACCTGATGGCTTATTTCGAGATGATCGACCGCGACCGCTCGCGGCTGCGCGATGCGCGCAAGCGGATGAACCTCTGCCCGCTCGGCTCGGCCGCGCTCGCCGGCACCGGCTTCCCGCTCGACCGCGAGGCGACGGCGCAAGCGCTCGGCTTCGACGGGCCGACGCGCAACTCGCTCGATTCGGTCTCGGACCGCGACTTCGCGCTCGAATATCTCACGGCGGCGGCGCAGTGCAGCCTGCACCTCAGCCGGCTGGCCGAGGAATTCGTGATCTGGGCGAGCCAGCCCTTCGGCTTCGTCTCGCTGTCCGATCAATGGTCGACCGGCAGCTCGATCATGCCGCAGAAGCGCAACCCCGACGCCGCCGAGCTGGTCCGCGGCCATTCGGGCCGGATCACCGGCGCGCTCGTGTCCCTCATGATGACGATGAAGGGCCTGCCGCTCGCCTATTCGAAGGACATGCAGGACGACAAGCCGCCGGTGTTCGAGGCGCACGACCTGCTCGAGCTGTGCATCGCGGCGATGACCGGCATGGTGGAGAGCGCGACCTTCCGCACCGATCGCATGCGCGCGCTCGCCGAGAGCGGCTTCGCCACCGCGACCGACCTCGCCGACTGGCTGGTGCGCGAGGCCGGCGTGCCGTTCCGCGAGGCGCACCACATCACCGGCCGCGCCGTCGCGGCGGCCGAAGGCGCTGGCGTGCGGCTCGACCAGCTCAGCCTCGACCAGTTGAAGGCGATCGACGCGCGGATCGACGATCGCGTATATGGCGTTCTCAGCGTCGACGCGTCGGTCAACAGCCGGTTGAGCTTCGGCGGCACCGCGCCGGCGCGGGTGCGTGCGGCGATCGCGGCGGCGCGGTCGAAACGCGAGGAGGAAGGGCGATGAAGCCATTGCTGCCCCTGGGCGCGCTTGCTGCGCTCCTGCTCGCCGGTTGCGGCGCGCGCGAGCCGCTCAAACCCGCCGAGGGCGCCTCGCTCCCGGTCGCCCCCTATGGCGCCACCGCCACTCCCACGCCCGAGGACCTGCTCGCGCCCCCGCCCCAGACGCGGCCGGCACGCAGCGACGACCTCATCGAAAGCTCCGACAAGCGCCGCAGCGACAAGTTCGACGTGCCGCCTTCCAACTGACGGAATTCCATGGACCATTTTTCCCTGATCGGCGGCGAGATGCATGCCGAGAACGTGCCGCTCGCCAGGATCGCCGCCGAAGTCGGCACCCCGGTGTACGTATATTCGACCGAAGCCTTTCGCGGCTTTGCGCGCGCCTTCCGCGACGGGCTCAAGCAGGTCGGGCGGCACCACGTCGCCTTCGCGGTCAAGGCCAACCCCAATCTCGCGGTGCTGCGTCTGCTCGCCAATGAGGGCTTCGGCGCCGACGTCGTCTCGGGCGGCGAGCTTTCGCGCGCGATCGCGGCGGGAATCCCCGCAAAGGACGTCGTCTTCTCGGGCGTCGGCAAGACGCGCAAGGAACTCGTCCAGGCGCTCGACGCCGGGATCGGCCAGTTCAACCTCGAGCTCGAGGAAGAAGGCGTCGTCCTCGCGCAGATCGCCGCGGCACGCGGCGAGCGCGCGCCCGCAGCGCTGCGCGTCAATCCGGACGTCGACGCCGGCACGCACGAGAAGATCTCGACCGGAAAGGCCGAGAACAAGTTCGGCCTGCCGATCGACCAGGCCCCGGAGATCTTCGACCGGCTGGCGAAGCTCGACGGGATCGAGATGCGCGGCGTCGCGGTGCATATCGGCAGCCAGCTGCTTGGGCTCGAGCCGCTGGAGAAGGCCTTCGTGCGCGTCGGTCAGCTCCTCGCCGAGCTGCGCGCGGCCGGACACACGATCACGCATGTCGACCTGGGCGGCGGGCTGGGCGTTGCCTATCGCCCCGGCGACGTGCCGCCGACGCCCGAGGCGTTCGGCGAGATGGTCGCGCGCGTGACGCGGGACTGGGACGTCGAGCTGATGTTCGAGCCCGGCCGCGTGATCTGCGCCAATGCCGGCGTGCTGGTGACCGAGGTGCTGTGGGTGAAGCCCGGCGCAGTGAACCCCTGGGTGATCGTCGATGCGGCGATGAACGATCTTGCCCGCGTCGCACTGTACGACGCCTATCACGACATCGGCGCGGTGCGGCCCGGCGGCGCGAAGTTCGTCGCCAATGTCGCCGGCCCGGTGTGCGAGAGCAGCGACGTCTTCGCCAAGGGCCGCGAGATCGACCAGGTCGTTGGCGGCGACCTGATCGTGCTGCGCAGCGCCGGCGCCTATGGCGCGACCATGGCGAGCACCTACAACAGCCGCCCGCTCGTCCCCGAAGTGCTCGTCTCGGGCGATCGGTTCGACGTGGTGGCGCAGCGCATCCCGGCCGAAGTGATCATGGCCGAGGAGCATGTTCCGGACTGGCTGAAGTGAGCCTGCCCGCCCTGCCGATCTTCGTGACGCTGGCAGGGCGGCCGGTCATCCTGCTGGGCGAGGGCGAGGCGGCCGAGGCCAAGCGCCGCCTGCTCGAGCGCGCGGGCGCCGCGGTCGTCGGTGAGGAAGGCGAGGCGCGGCTCGCCGTGGTGGCGCTCGCCGATCCCGCGCCCGCGGTTGCCCGGCTGCGTGCTCGCGGCGTGCTGGTCAATGCGGTCGATCGGCCGGACCTGTGCGACTTCACGCTTCCGGCGATCGTCGACCGCAGCCCGGTGCTCGTCGCGATCGGCACCGCGGGCGCATCGGCCGGGCTCGCGGCGGCGCTGCGCCAGCGGCTGGAGGCGCTGCTCCCTGCCGGGCTCGGCAGGCTCGCCGAGGGACTCCACGCCGCCCGCGCCGCGGTCCGGGCGCGCTGGCCCGACGTCGCCGATCGCCGCCGGGCGATCGGCGCGGCGCTCGCCGGTCCGCTCGATCCGCTCGCCGACCATCCCGATGGCGCCGTGGCGCGCTGGCTCGAAAGCCCGGAGGCACCCGCAGCCGCGCTGGTCCGCTTCCGTCTCGTGTCGGGCGATCCCGACGATCTCACCCTGCGCCAGGCCCGCGCGCTTGCGCAGGCCGAGCGGATATTCCACCGTGGCGACGTGCCCATAGCGATCCTCGAACGCGCCCGCGCCGATGCCGTGCGCATCCTGTGCCAGGCGCCGCCGGCCGCGCCCGGTCCGGGCCTCTCCGTCGATTTGGAAATGGTCGAATGAGCGGTTTCGCCTATCTGGTGCGGGGCGGAAAGGCCGAAGAGGTCCCCCTCAAGTCGGCGCTCGACCACCAGGCCGATCTCACCTGGATCCATCTCACCACCACCGACGAGCGCGCGACCGCATGGCTCAGCGGGGCGGCCAAGCTCTCGCCCTATATCGTCGAGGCGCTGACTGCGGCCGAGACACGGCCGCGTTGCGACTCTGTCGGACCCGGCGCGGTGATCAACCTGCGCGGGCTTTCGTCCGAGCAGCTCAGTTCGTCCGATCCGCTCGCATCGGTGCGCACCTATGCGTTTGCCGGCTGCGTCTTCTCGGTGACGCGCAAGCCGCTGAACGCGATCGTTTCGGTCCGCAAGGCAGTAGAGGCGGGGCAAGTCCTCGATCCGGGCGACCTGATCTCGGCGCTCGCCCAGCAGATCACCGAGGAGCTCGACCCCGTCGTTGCCGATCTCGGCGATTCGCTCGACGATTGCGAGGAGCGGATCGCGGCGCGGCATGCCTTCGAGCTGCGCCGCCAGGTCAATCGCGTGCGCAGCCAGGCGATCGGCTATCGCCGCTTCCTCGTCCCCCAGCGCTCGGCGCTCGAGAAGCTGGCGACGCTCCCCGTCGACTGGCTCGGCGACGACGATCGCCTCCACCTGACCGCCGCGGCCGACCGCGCCGCGCGCATGGCGGAGGAGCTGGAGAGCATCCGCGAACGCGCGGCGCTGGTGCACGAGACGCTCACCGACCTCCGCTCCGAGCAGATCGACCAGCGCTCGCTGATCATCGCAGTGGTGGCGATGGTCTTCCTGCCGCTCACCTTCGTCACCGGCCTGCTCGGCATGAACGTCGCGGGTATTCCCTATGCGCACGAGCCTTGGGCCTTCTGGGGCGTGGTGGGCGTGTGCGCGGTGCTGTCGGTGGCGATCACCCTCTACTTCCTGCGCCGCCACTGGTTCGACCGGTAGGGACAGGGGCGGCCTGCCCGATACGCCTCTCCCAGGGGAGAGGGATTCGGCCTACGGCACCAGCACCGTGTCCACCGCTTGCGGCGCCGTCTCGGGATAGTCGAGCGTATAGTGCAGCCCGCGGCTCTCCTTGCGGTGGAGCGCCGAGCGGACGATCAGGTCGGCGCTTTCCAGCAGGTTGCGCAGCTCGATCAGGTCGGGCGTCACGCGGAAATGGCCGTAATAGTCGTTCACTTCCTCGCGCAGCGTGCGGATGCGGTGCGCGGCGCGCTCCAGCCGCTTGGTGGTGCGCACGATGCCCACATAGTTCCACATGAAGCGGCGGATCTCGGTCCAGTTCTGCTTGATGACCACTTCCTCGTCGGAATCGGTCACGCGGCTTTCGTCCCAGGGCCGGATCGCCGGCGGCGGCGCCAGGTCGCTCCAATGCGCCGTGATGTGGTTCGCCGCGGCCTCGCCGAACACGAAACATTCGAGCAGCGAGTTGGAGGCGAGGCGATTGGCGCCGTGCAGCCCCGACTGGCTCACTTCGCCCGCGGCATAGAGGTTGGGCAGGTCGGTGCGCCCGTCGCGATCGATCACCACGCCGCCGCAGGTGTAGTGCTGCGCCGGGACGACGGGGATCGGCTCGGTCGTCATGTCGATGTCGAGGTCGAGCAGCCGCGCGTGGATCGTCGGGAAGTGGTGCTTCACGAACTCCGCGCCCATGTGGCTGATGTCGAGATGGACATAGTCGAGGCCGAAGCGCTTGATCTCGGCGTCGATCGCACGCGCCACGATGTCGCGCGGCGCCAGTTCGGCGCGCGGATCGATCTCGGGCATGAAGCGGTGGCCGGTATTGGGGTTCTTGAGCTGCCCGCCCTCGCCGCGCACTGCCTCGGTGATCAGGAAGTTCTTGACCTCGAGATTGTAGAGGCAGGTCGGGTGGAACTGCATGAACTCCATGTTGGAGATGCGCGCACCCGCACGCCACGCCATGGCGATGCCGTCCCCCGTCGCCCCGCGCGGCGCGGTCGAGAAGAGATAGGTGCGCCCGGCGCCGCCCGTCGCCAGCACCGTCGCGCGCGCCGTGAAAAGCTCGACGCGGTTGGTCGCGCGATTGAAGGCATAGACGCCCCAGACATTGCCCGCCCCCGAATAGCGCATCTCGTGTCGGCTGGTGGCGAGGTCGATCACCACCATGTCTGGCACGAGCGTGATGTTCGGATGCGCGCGCGCGGCCTTTAGCAACGCCTCCTGCACCGCCCAGCCGGTGGCGTCGTTGACATGGACGATGCGGCGATGGCTGTGCCCGCCCTCGCGCGTCAGGTGTAGCGCATTGCCTTCGGTGTTGAACGGCACGCCCAGCTTGGCCAGCCGGTCGATCGCCGCGGGGGCGTTCTCGACCACCATCTCGACGGTCGCGCGGTCGTTGAGGCCCGCGCCCGCGATCATCGTGTCCTCGACATGGCTCTCGAACGTGTCGCCCGGCTCGAGCACCGCGGCGATCCCGCCCTGCGCCCAGGCCGTCGAGCCTTCGTTGAGCCCGCCCTTGGCGAGCACGGTGACCTTGAACCGCTCGGCCAGGTTGAGCGCGGCGGTAAGCCCCGCCGCGCCCGATCCGATGACGAGAATATCGGAAGTACGCGCCTCAGCCATTCGCGGCCCGCGTCAGGTTGAGGAACACGTCCTCGAGGTCCGCCTCGCGCGTCGAAACGTCGACGATCCCGTAACCCGCGGTCTGGACGGCGCCGAGCACTTCCCCGGCGTTCGCCTGATCCTTGCGATAGGTGATCACCAGCGTTCGATCGGCCTTCAGCTCGATCTTCTGGAAGCACTGGTTCTGCGGCAGGCCGGGCACGTCGCGGTCGACGGTCACCTCGACCACTTTCTCCTGCGCCATGCCGACCAGCTCGCGCGTGGGCTTGTTAGCGATCAGCTTGCCGTGGTTGATGATCGCGATCCGGTCGCAGAGCTCCTCGGCTTCTTCGAGATAATGGGTGGTCAGCACCACGGTCACGCCGCGCGCGTTGAGCTCCTTCACATAGGCCCAGAGCTGCTGGCGAAGCTCGACGTCGACGCCCGCGGTGGGCTCGTCGAGCACGATGATCGGCGGCGAATGGACCATCGCCTTGGCGACCATCAGCCGCCGCTTCATCCCGCCCGAAAGCGTGCGTGAATAGGCCTCCGCCTTGTCCTCCAGATGCACGGCGCGGAGCAGCGCCATCGCGTCGAACCGGTCCTTGCGCACGCCGTAGAGGCCGGCCTGGATCTCCAGCGTCTCGCGCGGCGTGAAGAAGGGATCGAAGGTGATCTCCTGGTTGACGATGCCGATCGACGCCTTGGCGTTGCGCGGGTGCGCGTCGATGTCGAAGCCCCAGATCGACGCGGTGCCGCTGGTCTTGTTGACCAGCCCGGCGAGGATGTTGATCAGCGTCGACTTGCCCGCGCCGTTGGGGCCGAGCAGCCCGAAGATCTGCCCGCGCGGCACGTCGAAGCTCACCCCGTCGAGCGCGCGCTTGCCGCCCGCATAGGTTTTGCAAAGGTCCTGGATAGCGATAGCGGCCTGGGTCATGCTTTGCGCATAAGACCGTGCGCGCGCGATTGCGAGCCCCCTCCGGCTTTGCTAGGCGCGTCTCATGACCGCGCCCCTGCCCGAGATCATCCGCACTTCCCACGCCCGCGTGTCCTGCGACGGCACCGGCCCCGGCCTGCCCGCCGCGCTCGGCCATCCGCGCGTGTTCCTGCAGATCGACGAGCACGGCTATGTCGATTGCGGCTATTGCGACCGCCGCTTCGTGCTGATCGGCGGCCCCGCGGACGGCGCCGACCAGAGCCAGCTGCCCGATCACCCGGCTGGCGCGAGCGTCTAACCTGCCTATATCTGTGGGATGACGATTCCCACCGATCCGCGCAGTTTCCTCTACCGCGACAGCCTCGATCCCGAGACGGCGGCGAAGCTGACCGCAGAAGCCCTGGGCCGCGCCGAGGACGGCGAGCTCTATCTCCAGTATCGCAAGACCGAGGCGTTCGGCTTCGACGACGGCCGGCTCAAGACCGCTTCGTTCGACACGCATTCAGGCTTCGGGCTGCGCGCGGTCTCGGGCGAGACCACGGCCTTTGCCCATGCCAATGAGATCACCCCCCAGGCGATCCGGCGTGCCGCCGAGACGATGGCGCTGATCGATCCGGCGAAGCAGGGCAAGGCGCCGCCGCCGCAGGGCAGCAACCGTCACCTCTATACCGACGCCGATCCGCTCGACCTCGTGCTCTTCGCCGACAAGGTGAATTTGTGCCAGACGATCGACGCCGCGGCGCGCGCGCGCGATCCGCGCGTCGTGCAGGTCTCGGTCGGGCTCACCGGCCAGTGGAGCGTGGTCGAGGTGGTCCGGCCCGACGGCTTCATCGCCACCGACGTGCGGCCGCTGGTGCGCTTGAACGTCTCGATCGTCGTCGAGGCGAACGGGCGGCGCGAGACCGGAAGCTTCGGCACCGGCGGGCGCACGCTTTATGACCGGCTCTTCCAGCCCGAGACCTGGAACCGCGCGATCGACGAGGCGCTCGCCCAGGCGCTGGTCAATCTCGACGCGATCGACGCACCCGCGGGCGACATGCCCGTGCTGTGCGGCCCCGGCTGGCCCGGCGTGCTGCTCCACGAAGCGGTCGGCCATGGGCTGGAGGGCGACTTCAACCGCAAGGGCACCAGCGCCTTCTCCGGCCGGATCGGCGAGCGCGTCGCGGCGCCCGGGGTGACCGTGGTCGACGACGGCTCGATCCTCGACCGCCGCGGCTCGCTGTCGATCGACGACGAAGGCACGCCGACGCGCGAGACGGTGCTGATCGAGGACGGCATTCTCAAGGGCTATATGCAGGACCGCCTCAATGCCCGCCTGATGGGCGCCGAGCCCACCGGCAACGGCCGCCGCGAGAGCTTCCAGCACGCCCCCATGCCGCGCATGACCAACACCTTCATGAAGGGCGGCCAGGACGACCCCGCGGAATTGCTCACACGCGTAAGGAAAGGGATTTTTGCCAAAAGCTTCGGCGGCGGCCAGGTCGACATCGTCTCGGGCAAGTTCGTCTTCTCGTGCACCGAGGCCTATATGATCGAAAACGGCAAGCTCGGCGCGCCGATCAAGGGCGCGACGCTGATCGGCGACGGTCCCTCGGTGCTGACGAAGGTGACCGGCATTGGCAACGACTTCGCGCTCGACGAAGGTATCGGTATGTGCGGCAAGGGCGGCCAGTCCGTGCCCGCCGGCGTGGGCCAGCCTACGCTGCTGGTCGAGGGGCTGACGGTGGGCGGGACCGCGGCCTGATGCTCGGCGATGCCGACGTCTCCGCCTATTTTGCGCGCACCGGCTATGCGGGCGAGCCCACGCCCGATCGCGCGACGCTGGCCGAGCTGGTGCTGCGCCACACCCTGGCGATTCCGTTCGAGAATTTCGATCCGCTGCTTGGCCGCCCAGTGCGGCTGGAGCCCGACGCACTGATCGCGAAGCTCGTGCACGGACGCCGCGGCGGCTATTGCTTCGAGCAGAACGGACTCTTCTGGCGCGTGCTGGAGGCGATCGGCTTCCGCGTGACGCCGCTCGCCGCGCGTGTGCTGTGGAACATGGATGAGGACGCGGTCACGCCCCGGAGCCACATGCTGCTGCGCGTCGATCTGCCCGAGCGACCGGTGATCGTCGACGTCGGTTTCGGCGGCGCAGTGCTTACCGGTGTGCTCGACCTGGTGACGGACGTCGAGCAGGAAACGCCGCACGAGCCCTTCCGCCTGATCGAGCACGGCGGCGAATGGCGGCTCCAGATCCTAATCGGCGACGACTGGCGGACCTGCTACCGCTTCGACCTGCATCCGCAGCTCGCGATCGACTTCGAGCCGGTCAACTGGTGGGTCTCGACCAGTCCCGCATCGCACTTCACCCAAGGCGTGACCTGCGCGCGCGTCCTTCCGGAGGGGCGGCTGGCGGTGCGCAGCGGGCTGTTCACCCGGTATGGCCGCGATGGCAGCTTCGAGCGCCGCGAAGTGGATGAGCCCGAAGCATTCTGCGACATCCTCAGCGAAGAAATGGGGCTGGAGCTGCCCGACCGCGCTGCGCTGATCGCGCGGCTGGGCGTGATGGCGGCCTGATGGCACTCGTCGAACTCGGCCGCTTCGACCGGCAGCACGCCTTCATCATCCAGTCTAGGCTCGAGGCCGAGGACATTCCCAGCTTCGTGTTCGACGCCGGCGCGAGCATCGCCGACGGCAGCTGGCTGCTGATCCCGGTTCGCGTGATGGTGGACGACGAGGACCTAGAGGCGGCCCGCGCATTGCTGGACGATACTGCCTGATTTTTGAGCAGACCTTCACGTCTGCGTAAAAATTTGCACCTCCGTAACGGTCGCGCCTCGCTCCCCCTTAGAGATATTCGCGATTCCGGCGTCTGGCACGGCGCTTGCTGATCGCTCCCTCGGGACAACCGCCAATGAGGGGGCGAAATGAAACTCATCATCGCCATCATAAAACCGTTCAAGCTGGACGAGGTCCGCGAGGCGCTGACGCAGGTCGGCGTCACCGGCATGACCGTGTCCGAAGTGAAGGGCTTCGGCCGCCAGAAGGGCCAGACCGAGATCTACCGCGGCGCCGAGTACAGCACCAACATGGTGCCGAAGATCAAGATCGAGGTCGCGGTCGGCTCCGATCTCGCGGACCGTGCCGTGGAGGCGATCCAGGCCGCCGCGAGCACCGGCGCGATCGGGGACGGCAAGATTTTCGTCCTCGATATGGGCCAGGCGGTGCGGATCCGCACCGGCGAGACCAACGAGACTGCGCTGTGAAGGGGGTCGAGATGAAGCTAGCCAAGACTTTAGCCGCGGGCGGCGCGCTCGCGGCATTTGCCGCGCTGCCCGCATGGGCGCAGGACGCCGCGCCCGCCGCTGCGGCGACGGTGACGCCGGATGCCTCGATGGTGAACAAGGGCGATGTCGCCTGGATGCTGGTGTCGGCGGCGCTCGTGCTGATGATGTCGGTGCCCGGCCTCGCGCTCTTCTATGGCGGCCTGGTGCGCACCAAGAACATGCTGTCGGTGCTGATGCAGGTGCTGACGATCGTCTGCGTCGCCGCGCTCGTCTGGGTCGGCTGGGGCTATTCGATGGCGTTCACCGCCGGTTCGGGCGGGCTCGCGCCGTTCGTCGGGGGCTTCTCCAAGATCTTCCTCAAGGGCGTCGACGCGACGACCTTCGCGGCGACCTTCACGAACGGCGTCTATCTGCCCGAGCTGGTGTTCGTCGTGTTCCAGCTGACCTTCGCGGCGATCACCCCGGCGCTGATCGTCGGCGCCTTCGCCGAGCGGGTGAAGTTCTGGCCGCTGATCATCTTCGTCGTGGCGTGGCTGACGATCGTCTATTTCCCGATCGCGCACATGGTCTGGTACTGGGCCGGCCCGGACTTCCTGCCGGCGAACCCGACCGACGCGGGCTTCCTGTGGGGCAAGGGCGCGCTCGACTTCGCGGGCGGCACCGTGGTGCACATCAATGCCGGCATCGCGGGCCTGGTGGGCTGCCTCGTGATCGGCAAGCGCATCGGCTACAAGAGCGAGCCGATGGCGCCGCACAGCCTGGTGATGACCATGATCGGCGCCTCGCTGCTGTGGGTGGGCTGGTTCGGCTTCAACGCGGGCTCGAACCTCGAAGCCAACGGCCTTGCGGGCCTGGCCTTCATCAACACGCTGGTCGCCACGGCGGCGGCGGGCCTGACCTGGGCGCTGATCGAGCAGATCGTGCACAAAAAGTCCTCGCTGCTCGGCGCGGCTTCGGGCGTCGTCGCCGGCCTGGTCGCGATTACTCCGGCGGCGGGCTTCGCCTCACCGGCGACGTCGATCCTGCTCGGCGCAGTGGCGACGGTGGTCTGCTTCTTCTTCGTGACCACGGTGAAGAACAAGTTCGGCTATGACGACTCGCTCGACGTGTTCGGCGTCCACTGCGTGGGCGGCATCATCGGCGCGATCGGCACCGGCGTGGTCGCGGACCCGGCGCTCGGCGGCCAGGGCTTCTTCGACTACACCAAGCTGCCGGCGGTTCCCGGCACCTACGACATGGGCGCGCAGATCGTGACCCAGATCACGGCAGTGGGCGTCACGCTCTTCTGGTCGGGCCTGGTCTCGGCGGCGCTGTTCCTGGCGCTCAAGCACACGGTCGGGCTGCGGCCGAGCGCGGAAGTGGAGGTCGAAGGCCTCGACATCAACGCGCACGGCGAGCGCGCCTACAACTACTGACGAGCTTGGGACGCCGCGCGAGAGCGGGGCGTCCCTCACCGCGTTCCTCCTGCGGACGCACTGGGCCGGTGGTCTCCACCGGCCCTTTTTTTATGCGGCGAGCTCGTCGCGGATGAAGGCGGCGCAGCGCTCGCCGATCATGATCGTGGGCGCGTTGGTGTTGCCGCCGATCAGGCGCGGCATCACCGAGGCGTCGGCGATGTAGAGGCCGTCGACGCCGCGGACGCGGAGCCGGGGATCGCAGACCGCCTGCGCGTCCGCGCCCATGCGGGCGGTGCCGACCGGGTGGTAGACAGTGTCCGAGCGGACGCGGAGCAGCGCCTCGAGCGCTTCGTCGTCGGCGAGGTCGACGGGGTAGCGGTCGCGCGGTTCGAAGGCGGCCATCGCGGGTGCCTCGAGGATACGGTACATGGCGCGCACGCCGCGCTTGAGCACGTCCATGTCGTGCGGGTCGCCCAGGAAATCGGGGTCGATCAGCGGTGCGTCGGTCACCTGAGGCGACTGGAGGCGCACCGTGCCGCGGCTCTCGGGCCGGAGCACGCAGGCGTGGCACGAATAGCCGTGCGCCTTGACCGCGGCGCGGCCATGGTCCTCGACGATCGCCACGACGAAATGGAGCTGGACGTCAGGGCGTTCGTCCGCCGGATCGGTGCGCAGGAAGCCGCCGGCCTCGGCAAAGGGCGAGGTCATGCCGCCGCTGCGCGTGAGCAGCCAGCGCGCCATCGCGCCCATCGACTTGAGCGTGCCGCCGAGCGAGCGGCCGAGGAAGGGGGCGCCCGCGGTCTCGAAGGCGGCGACATAGTCGATATGGTCCTGCAGGTCGGCGCCGACGGCGGGGCGGTCGATCCGCACCTCCAGCCCCATGTCCCTGAGGTGCTGTGCCGGGCCGATGCCCGAGAGCATCAGCAGCTGCGGCGTCTGGAAGGCGCCGGCGGCGAGCACGACGCGATCGGCGCGGATCTCGCGCCTCTCGCCGCCCTGGACATAGGCGACGCCGACGGCGCGGCCGCCGTCGAACAGGATGCGCTCGGCCACGGCGTCGCAGAGGATCGCGAGATTGTCGCGGGGCTGGACGGGCAGATAGGCGCGGGCGGCGGTCCAGCGCTCGCCGTTCCTCTGGGTCACCTGATAGAGGCCGACGCCCTCCTGCCGGGTGCCGTTGAAGTCAGCGTTGAGGGGGATCTGGAGCGATTCGGCGGCGCGGAGGAAGGCGTGCGCGCCGGGGTTGGCGAAGCGCTGGTCGCTGACCCAGAGCGGGCCGGCATCGCCGTGGAAGGCATCGGCGCCGCGGACATTGTGCTCGCTCACCCTGAACCAGGGAAGCACGTCGTCCCAGCCCCAGCCGGTGCAGCCGAGATCGCGCCACTGGTCGTAATCGGCAGGATGGCCGCGGATATAGAGCATCGCGTTGATCGCGCTCGACCCGCCAAGCCCCCGGCCGCGGGGCTGATAGCCGCGCCGGCCGGCGAGGCCGCGCTGGGGCACCGTTTCGAAGCGCCAGTTGGTCGCCTCCCCCTGGAAGGGCATCATGCCGGGCATGATGGTCTTGAGCCCGGTGTTGCGCCCGCCCGCCTCGAGCAGCGCGACGCGCGTGCGGCCGTCCTCGCTCAGGCGGCCTGCGACGGCGCTCCCGCCCGATCCTCCGCCGATGACGACGATGTCGGCTTGTTCCACGCACCCTCCCGCTGCTGCCGCGCCTGCCAGCGCGCCTTGATCGTCTCGGACGTGTCCCGGCTGCCGTCGTGGCTCCAGCCGGGCGGCCGGATCATATAGTCGAGCCGCGCGCGCCAGGTCGGTGCCGCCGCGACGTCGCGCGCGATGCCGATCCATTCGTGGAAGGCCGCCCAGAGCAGGTTGAAGCTGCCGAGGTTCTTGACGATGCCGTAGCGGGGCTTGTCGTCGTCGCGTTCGGGCTCGAAGGTGCCGAAGAGCTTGTCCCAGACGATGAAGACGCCGGCATAGTTGCGGTCGAGGTAGCGCGCATTGGTCGCGTGATGGACGCGGTGGTGCGAGGGGGTGTTCATCACCGCCTCGAACCAGCGCGGCATGCGGCCGATCACTTCGGTGTGGATCCAGAACTGGTAGATCAGGTTGAGCCCCGCGACGAAGAAGACCATCGCCGGCGGGAAGCCGATCAGGAACAGCGGAAGGCGGAAGAGGAAGTTGAAGCTGACGAAGCCGGTCCAGGTCTGCCGGAGCGCGGTCGAGAGATTATAGTGCTGGCTCGAATGATGGATGACGTGGCTCGCCCAGAACCAGCGGACGCGGTGCGAGGCGCGGTGGAAGACGTAATAGGCGAGGTCGTCGAGCACGAAGGCGAGGGCGAACCAGTACCAGCCCCAGCCGATGTCGAAGAGGCGATACTGCCAGACCCAGCTCGCCATGGCGAAGACGAGCCCGCCCGAGAGCAGCCCCGCGACGGTGCTGCCGAGCCCGAGGCCGAGCGACGTCAGCGTGTCGCGCGGGCAATAGCGGCGCCGGTCCTTGGCCCAGGCGACGATCATCTCGGCGAGCACCAGCAGCACAAAGGCCGGGACCGCGTAATCGACGGGGTTGGGCAAATGGGGCATCGGCCCTTGCTTACCGCACTGTAAGTAGCGTGTCACGCAAGGCAAAGGTCACACCAGGGTCACACTGTCACGGTGGTCTGGCGCGGGTGATTTGGCGCGGTGTTTGGCAGCGCGCGAACACACCACGCAGCCTGAAAGCGTTTTCGTTGCGAGTGCTGTCGACTTGTCAAAGAGCGGCGGCCGATCGGCAGCACGCCGACCTGAGCAGCCGAAATCCTACATTGCAAGCGGCTGTGCGCCTCAGCGAGAGACCCCCGCCGCGCCCCGCACCAGCACGTCGCCGAAGCGGCGCTCGCCGCTGGCCACCAGCAGGCCGTCGGGAGTCGGGTGCACCGCGGTGGCGGCCAAGCGGCGGACGGCGACCTGCGTGCCGTGCTGCTTGAGCAGGGCGAGGCTGCCGTCGCGACCGTGGACGAGCGCGGCCTGGCCGTCGCTGCCGACGATCGCGCGCTCGGCCTCGAAGCCCGAGAGCTGCGCCTCGGCCTCACGGATCGCCGCGGCCTCACCCTCGATCGCGCCGCCGCCGAGCCGGAGCAGCCGGGCGGCGAGCGCCAGCAGCAGGATCGCGGCGAGCGAGCCGAGGAAGAGGGTGAGCTGGTTCATTGCGCCGGGACCGGCGCGCGCTCAGCGACCGGAGCGCCACGGGCCCAATCGGCGACGCGCTGGTCGGCACGCTGGAGCGCGGCGAGCACCGGTTGCGTCTCCGCGTCACGGCACCCGCGGTCGAAGTCGAGCCTGGCGTCGGGCCCGGTCGCGCGGTGCCAGCGGACCTCGCCATAGGGGAAATCGGTGACTCGCTGCGTGCAGGGCAGCTGCTGGCCGGCGCGGCGTTCGGCCTGGCCGAGCAGCGCCGCGATTTCGGCGAAGCCGGTCGCGCCCGCATCGAAGCGCCGGGTGACCAGCTCGCGGGCGTCGAAGACCCCGGGCTCGGGCAGCGTCAGGCTGCCCTTGCCGTCCGCGCCGATCGACCAGCGCGACATGGGGCGGCCCCACGAACGCAACTCCATTTCGATCCGGTCGGGCGCCGGGGCAGCGGCGGGGCGTGCCATAGCGGCCGGGTCGGCGCAGGCTGCCGGCACGGCGAGCGCGAGCAGCGCCGCGCAGCGGACCAGGCGCGGGTTCACGCCCGTCCGGAAAGCGAATCGAGCAGCGGGCGGATGCCGGAAATATCGTAGCCCGCGCCCGCCGCCTTGGCGGTGAGCTCGGCCGGGTCGCCGCCGCGGCTCGCCTGAGCGAGCGCCCAGAGGTTGCACGAGCGCGTGCCCGAGCGGCAATAGGCGAGCACCGGGCCGCCGGCGCTCTCGAGCGCATCGGCCATCGCTTCGACCATGTCGGCCGAGAAGCCGGCGTGGGTGACGGGGATCGCGGTATAGGCGAGCCCGGCAGCCTCGGCCGCGCGGCGGACCGCATCGCCCTCGGGCTGGCTGAACTCCTCGCCGTCGGGGCGGTTGTTGACGATCGCCCGGAAGCCCGCGGCGGCGAGGCCGGGGACGTCCTGGGGGTCGATCTGCGGGGCGACGCTGACGCTGTCGTCGATCTTGCGGATGGTCATGGCGCGCAGCTTACACGCCTGATGCCGGATTGGGGAGACGATCGAGCGCGGCCTTCACTTCGGCCTCCGACCGCGCGTGGAGCGCCCAGAAATCGGGGATGCCGCGCCCGGCGAGCCGCGCCTGCAACACCGCGAGATGCGAATTCCAGCCGGCGCCGAAATTGGCCATCGGCGCGGGGCCGGTGATGCCGCTGTGGGTGAGGACGAGCCGGGTGCGATCGCCTTCGGCGAACAGCTCGAAGCGCGCGACGCCCTCGGTGCCGCCCACCCAGCTGAAGGCGAGGACGTGCGGCGGATCGAACTCGACCACGCGCTCCTCGCCGCGCGCACCTTTCCATTTGGCATAGGGTTCGGGGTAGGGAACGTCCCCGTCCGAGAGATTGTCGTGATCGAAGACGAGCTGGACGGCGCCGCCGACGCGGGGCTCGATCGCGCCCTCGGCGAACCAGGTCCTGCGCAGATCGGACTCGGCGAGATAGCGCCACACCGTCTCGATCGGCGCGTCGAGCAGGCGTTCCATCCGGATCGTGTCGGGCGCGGTGCGTTCGAAATCAGCCATGATCGGTCTCCAGGGTGCGGCCGAGCGTATCGAGGATCATCGTCCAGCCGTTGCGGACGGGCTCGGCATAATCGGCCCATTTGGGCGGGATCTCGTGCGTCAGGGTGAGGCGGCAGCCGCCCGGCGCCTCGGCGATCTCGACGGTGACCTGCGACCATTCGCCCTCCTCGGTTCCGGGGCCGCGGAACAGGAAGACGAGGCGGCGGGGGCGATCGATCTCGACGAAGCGGCCGTGGTGCTCGGCATCGCCCTCCGCCCGGCGATCGACGAACAGGAAGCTGCCGCCGACGCGCGGATCGAGATCGGCGCGGACCATCTCGCCGCCGGGGGTGGCGAAGAGGAAGCGGCGCGCGACCGTTGGATCGAGCCAGGCGTCGAACACGCGCTCGGGCGGGGCGGCGAGGCTGCGCTCGACGCGGACCACTGCGGGGGCCGCGGTGCTCATTGCAGCTCCAATTGCCAGGAGACGCCGAAGCGATCGTTCACCCAGCCGAACTTGCGGCTCCAGCCGTAATTGTCCGCGGGCATCAGCACGCCGCCGCCTTCGGAGAGCGCGGCGAACAGCCGGTCGAACTCGGCCTCGTCGGCGCAATCGACGAAGAAGGAGAAGGAGGGCGTGAAGTCGAAGCCGTGGCGGATGAAGCTGTCGTGCGCCATCACCGGCTGGCCCGCGATCGTGACCAGCGCGCGCAGCACCGTGCCCTCGGGGCCGGGGCCCTGGGGGCCGAAAAGCTCGAGCCTGTCGATGCGGCTGTCGGGGACGGTCTCGACATAGAAGCGCAGCGCCTCCTCGGCGCGGCCGCCCTGGAACATCAGGAAGGGCTTCATGCTGGTCATTGGTCCTCCTCCTTCTTGGCGACGAGCGTCTCGAGCGCGTCGAGGCGCACCGTCCAGAACTGCTCCCATTGGCGGAGCCATTGCCCGACCTCGGCGAAGGAGGCGGGTTCGAGCCGGCAGAGCTGGGTGCGGCCCGACTTGCGGCGCGCGACCAGCCCGGCGCCTTCGAGCACCTTCACATGCTTGGCGGCGCCGGCGAACGACATGTCGAACGGCTCGGCGAGCGCGCCAACCGACTTCTCGCCGAGCGCGAGCTGCGCGAGCATGCCGCGCCGAGTCGGGTCCGAAAGCGCGTGGAAAACCGCGTCGAGTCTATGTTCAACCATCTGGTTGAATTTAGCGGGCGGTGTCGGAACGTTCAACCTGTTGGTTGAATAATTTTTGGCGGGATTCCGCCATTCCCTGTCCGAGGGTGGCTCCGGAAGTGGACACGAAACGCGGTTTTCAGCGTTTTCCGTCCCCGCCAGGAATTCGGCGAGCGTCCGCTCCGCCCGGTCGATCGCGCCGGGGTCATAGGGTCCGCGCAGGCGAGGGAATCGGGCCATGGCGCGAGCAGAGCAGGCGAAATCCTATTTTGGAAGGGCCCTCGACATGCGCGCGGCGCGCAGGCTGTCGAGCGCGTAGAGCGCGCAGCCGGTCCAGATCAGCGCGAAGGTGACGACATGGACCAGCCCGACGGGCTCGTCGAAGAAGAGCACGGCCTGGGCGAACTGGAAGCTGGGGGCGATATATTGGAGCAGGCCGAGCGTCGCGAGCGGCAGCCGGCGCGCGGCGGCGGCGAACATCAGCAGCGGCGCGGTAGTGACCGGGCCGGCGAGCATCAGCAGCAGGTCGAGCCGCGTCGACTGGCCGAAGGCGCCCTCTCCGGCATGGCCGGCCTGGACGAGCAGCGCGAGCGCGATGGGCGCGAGCAGCAGCGTCTCGACCGTGAGGCCGCCGAGCGCGTCGATCGCGGCGACCTTGCGGACGAGGCCGTAGAGGCCGAAGCTGAGCGCGAGCGCGAGGCTGATCCACAGCGCGCCGCCGCCGCTGACGGCGAGGATCGCGACGCCGGCGGCGGCGACCGCGATCGCGACGCCCTGGAGCCGCCGCAGCCGCTCGCCGAGCACCGCCATGCCGAGCGCGACATTGACCAGCGGATTGATGAAATAGCCGAGGCTCGCCTCGAGCACATGATGGTGCTGGACCGCCCAGATGTAGACCAGCCAGTTGATCGCGATCAGCGAGGCGCTGGCGACGAGCAGCAACAAGGTGCGCCCGCGCGCCGCCTGGAGGATCGGCCGCGCGCGGCGCAGCGCCACGATCACCAGCGCGAGGAGCAGCACCGACCAGAGCACGCGATGCGCGAGCACCTGGAGCGCCGGGACCTGCTGGAGCAAGTGGATGTAGAGCGGCAGCACGCCCCAGAGCGCATAGGCGGCGGCGCCGAGCAGGAGACCGGCGCGGCCGGGGGAGGCGGAGGACTGCATGGCTCCCGCTAGAGCCCAAGCGCGGCGAGCGGGCAAGCGAGCAAGGCTTTAGACGGGCGAAGCTGCAGGGCTTGCGTCGCGTTGCGGCGCGGCTAACCTGCCGCGACAAACAGGGGGCAGGTTCAATGGAAGACATCGAAGACGGCGCGGGGGCGCCGTTCGGACATCCCGTGGTGGCGACGCTTGCGGGCGCGGCAGTGCTCGTGGTCGGCGCGCTGCTGGCGCCGATGCTCGTGCCGCAGCAGCCGCTGGGGCTGTTGCTCGGGGTGGGCGCGGGCGTGGCGGTGCTGCTCTGGGCGATCGGCTATGTCGTGACGACGCGCCATGCCGGGGCGGCATGGAAGGCGGGATCGCTCGGGCTGCTCGTTGCGGCGGGCGCGGGATCGGCGATGATCGCGCATGCGCAGTACGAGACGCACGCGCGCGCAGATGCGAGCAGCTTCGCCGAAGTCGAGTTCGGACCCGGCGGCGCGGCGCAGATGCCCGCGGGCGCGGCGGCGCGCGGTCCGCTCTCCAGGCTGTTCGCCGAGAGCGTCGCGGCCGATGCGCAGGCGCAGCGCGACTTCGGCGCCGAGATGGCGAAGCTGGGGGTGGGCAATCTCTCGAGCCCCTATCTGCTCGGGCTCGATCCCAAGGTGCTGTCGCATTGCGAGGCGGTGGACGCGCTGGAGGCGACGGCGCGCGCGCAGGCCGATGCCCGGGCGGCGCGCGGCAAGGCGATGGCCGATGCGCTGGCCGCGGCCCGGCTCTCGGACAAGGCCAAGCAGGGGATCGCGGCGATGGCAGGCGCGCAGGGCGACGCGCTGCTCGCCAACCAACGCGCGCTGATCGGCGCGACCGGCGAGCTGTGCCGGCTGCTCGCCAGGCGCGGCTGGACCAACAACGGCGGCTATTTCGGATTCGCGAGCGGCGCGGACGCCGCCAGGTTCCGCGCGCTCACCCAGCGCCAGGCGGCGATCGCGGCCGAGGGCGCGCAGATCGCGCGCGCGGCGCAGCAACGGATGGCCTCGGGCCGCGACACGGTGCGCGACGTGCTCAGCCGCTCGATCTTCTCGGGGGGCTGAGCGTTCAGCCGGGGCGGACCGGGGTGGCGGCGTGCTCGCCGACGACGGTGGCCCAGGGCTGGACGCGCCACGCGGTGACGAGGCCGTTGGCGACATAGGGATCGGCTTCGGCGAAGGCGCGCGCGGCGTCGGCATCGGTGAAGAGGAGCAGCGCCGATTCGACCGGGTCGCCGACCGCGCCGCCGAGCAGCAGCGTGCCGCGTTCGGCCGCGGCCCAGGCGAGCGCGAGATGCGCGTCGCGGAAGGCGGGGCGGCGCTCGAGATAGTCGGCGGCGAGCGTGTAGTGGAGCAGATGGTGCATGGGCCGAGGCTAATGCGGGGCGATCCGCGCGCCAAGGCGGATTGCCTTGGCCGGCGGGGACTCTAGGAAGCAGCCATGCGCATCCTCCAATGGCTGTTGACGACCGCCGCCGCGATCGGGCTGCTTGCCTTCGCTTCCCGCATCCAGATCCCCGCGCCGGCGCCGCTGGCCGCGGTGCCGATCACGCTCCAGACGCTGGCGGTGACGCTTGCGGGCGCGCTGCTCGGCTGGCGGCAGGGCGGGCTCGCCGTGGTGCTCTGGCTGGTGTGCGGCGCGGCGGGGCTGCCGGTGCTCGCGGGCGGCGGCGCGGGGCTGGCGAAATTCTGGGGCGAGGGCGCGGGCTATCTCTATGCCTTCCCCTTCGCCGCGGCGGCGACCGGCGCGCTGTTCGGCGCGGGCTGGGGAAGGAGTTGGCCGCTGGCGATCGGGGCGATGGCGATCGGCAATGCGCTGTGCCTTGCCGGCGGCGCTGCGTGGGTCGGCTGGCATTCGAACGTCGCGCACGCCTGGGCGGCGGGGGTGCAGCCCTTCCTGATTGGCGCGGCGGTCAAGTCGGTCGTCGGCGGGCTGGCGATGCGCTGGCTCGCGGCCAATGGGTTCCGAACGCCGGCCTGACCGGATTGGCTCAACCCTTCTGCCTCCCCTCCCTTTCTGAAGGGGAATCCTGGGTCAGGCGATGCGGAGCCAGAGGGCGGTAGCGTCGTCGGAGATCTTGAAGCGCGGGAAGCGGGTGCAGGTGTCGTCGGCGTTCTCGATTTTGCGGAGTGCAGTGGCGAGCGGGGCGAGGCCCTGGCGGGGGAGCGCGTCCATCAGCGCCGCGGCGTCATAGGCGCCATAGCTGTCGACCAGCGCGGCGAAGCCGTCGGTCATCAGCAGCAACTCGTCGCCGGGCGCGCAGGGAACGCGCTGGGTATCGGCGCGTTCGGTCGAGCCCTCGACGCCGAGCACCTGGAGCAGGCCGGGCCGCTCGCGCGAGGCGCGCAGGGTCTCGATCAGCGGATCGTCGCGGCCCTTGATCGTGCCGAGCCCATAGTCGGCGAAATCGCGCGCGAGCTGAGTCTCGCGGTCGCGCTCGACCGGCGGGCGGCCGAGGCGGATGACGCTGCCGTCGGTGCGGCGGAGCAGCCCGGCGCAATCGCCGAGCCAGCCGCATTCGAGCGCATCCTCGTCGAGCCGGGCGACAAGCAGCGCGGCGATGGGAAGCTCCCAGCGGCCGAGCGGCGCGCGGGCGCGGGCGGCGACGAAGCAATCGGCGATTCGCAGCGCGAGCATCTGCAGCATGGCCTCGACCGGCGCGTCGGCGGCGCAGGCGAGCTCGGCGTTGGCCTGGTCGGCGAGCCAGGCGGCGCCGCCGCGTGGGCCGACCAGCCCGGGCGGGCCGAGGTCGGTCGCGCCGTCGATCACCCAGGCGAGCCGGTCGCGGCTGCCGGTACGATCGTCGTTGGGAATGCCGGAGCTGCCGGCGAGGCTGAGCGACTGGATCAGGTCGAAGCGCATGGGCGCTCCCTTAGCAGGCTCGGGCGGGGCGGACCATGTAGCGCGCGCCTGGGCCATAGCTGGCGAGCTTGGCGCGCAGCTCGGGGCTCTCGCGCGGCTCGAAGCCCTGCGCCTGCCAGAAGGCGGCGGAATCGTTGACCGAGACGAGGCCGATCGGCGCGTCGATGCGGTCGAACAGCAGCGCCACGCCCGCGCCGGCCTGGCCCTGCCCGCGGGCCTCCGGCAGGAGCGCGAGGTCGTGGAGGTACCAGGCGGTGCGTGCCTCGGGCAGGCCGCCGAGCAGCGTGTCGAGCGGCGGGACCGCCTCGAGCGGCCAGGGATAGGCGATCAGATAGCCGGCGACGCCTTCGGGTGCTTCGAGGACGAAGCAGGTTTCGGGCGCGAGCGCGAGCCGCTCGGCGAAGCAGGCGCGGCCCTCGGGATGGTCGGGGAAGGCGATGCGGGCGACCGCGACGACGCCGTCGAGGTCGTCCGTGCGCATCGCCCGCCAGCGCATCAGTCGGCGAACAGCAGCACGGGGGTTTCGAGCAGCTTCTTGAGCGCCTGGACGAAGCTCGCCGCGTCCCAGCCGTCGACGACACGGTGGTCGCAGCTGATCGAGAGGTTCATCAGCTTGGCGCGGACGATGTCGTCGCCGTGGAAGACCGGGCGCTCGACGATCTTGTTGGGACCGATGATCGCGACTTCGGGGCGGTTGATCACCGGCGTGGTGGCGATGCCGCCGAGGGGCCCGAGCGACGTGACGGTGAGGGTGGAGCCGCTGAGCTCCTCACTCTTCGCCTTGCCGGTGCGCGCGGCCTCGGCGAGGCGGGTGATCTCGGCCGCGAGCTGCCAGACGTTGCGGTCCTGCGCGTCGCGGATGACGGGGACCATCAGCCCGGCATCGGTCTGGGTCGCCATGCCGAGATGGACGCGGCCGTGGCGCGTGACCACCCCGGCCTCGTCGTCGTAGCGCGCGTTGATCATCGGGAAATCGGGGATGGTCCGGCAGATCGCGACGATCAGGAAGGGGAGCATCGTCAGCTTGGGGCGATTGCCGCGGTTGGCGTTCAAGTCACCGCGCATCGCCTCGAGCGCGGTGACGTCGATTTCCTCGACATAGGTGAAGTGCGGGATGGCGCGCTTGGAGGCGGCCATGTTCTCGGCGATGCGGCGGCGCATGCCGATGACCTTGACGGGCTCGTCGTCGCGGGCGCGGCTGGCGTGCGGGGGCTGGTAGCCCTGGGCGCTGCCGTAGCGGAGATATGCGTCGAGATCGGCGTGGCGGACGTGGTTGCCGTCGGCCTTTACCGCGGCGAGGTCGATGCCGAGGTCACGCGCGCGGGCGCGGACCGCGGGGGAGGCGAGGATCTTGTTCTCCTGCGCTCCCCCTCCCGCTTGCGGGAGGGGGCTGGGGGGTGGGCCCCCGCTCTCCACGAGGTCATCGCTCGCTGCAGCCGGGGGCCCACCCCCGGCCCCTCCCGCAAGCGGGAGGGGAGCGCTGGGGGTGGGGTCGCGCGCTTCTTCTGCGCCCGGGTTCTCGGCTTCGACCTGCTCCTCGACCTCCTCGGCCGCACCTTCTTCCTCGGTCTCGATCACCATCAGCGCCGAGCCGATCGCGACCTGGTCGCCGACTTCGCCTGCCAGCTCGAGCACAACGCCCGACACCGGCGATTCCATTTCGACGGTGGCCTTGTCGGTCATCATGTCGGCGACCTGCTGGTCCTCCGACACCTTGTCGCCGACCTTGACGTGCCAGGCGACGATCTCGGCCTCGGCGATGCCTTCGCCGATGTCGGGGAGGCGGAACGTGAAACGAGCCATGCCGGTCAGTCCTTCAGGATCTTCTTGAGGGCCTCGCCGATGCGCACGGGCCCGGGAAAATAGGCCCATTCGAGGCTGTGGGGATAGGGCGTGTCGAAGCCGGTGACGCGCTCGATCGGCGCTTCGAGATGGTAGAAGCAGCGTTCCTGGACGAGCGCGGAGAGCTCGGCGCCGAAGCCCGAGGTGCGCGTCGCCTCATGGACGATCAGACAGCGGCCGGTCTTCCTGACCGAGGCCTCGATCGCCTCGATGTCGAGCGGCACCAGCGTGCGCAGGTCGATGATCTCGGCGTCGATGCCCAGCTCCTCGACCGTGGTCGCGACGACATGGACCATCGTGCCGTAGCAGAGGATGGTCACGGCCTCGCCCGGGCGGACCGTGGCGGCCTTGCCCAGCTCGACGCGGTAATAGCCGCCGGGCACCTCGGCGCCGGGATGGTCAGCCCAGGTCTTGGCGGGGCGATCATAATGGCCGTGGAAGGGGCCGTTGTAGATGCGCTTGGGCTCGAGGAAGAGGACGGGGTCGTTGTCCTCGATCGCGGCGATCAGCAGGCCCTTGGCGTCATAGGGCGTCGAGGGGATCACCGTCTTGATGCCCGAGACATGGGTGAAGATGCCCTCGGGCGACTGCGAGTGGGTCTGGCCGCCGAAGATGCCGCCGCCATAGGGCGAGCGCACGGTGATCGGCGCGATGAAGTCCGCCGCCGAGCGATAGCGCAGCCGCGCGGCCTCGGAGACGAGCTGGTCGAGCGCGGGGTAGATATAGTCGGCGAACTGGATCTCGGGGACCGGGCGCAGGCCGTAGGCGCCCATGCCGATCGCGACGCCGATGATGCCGATCTCGGTGATCGGCGTGTCGAAGGCGCGGGTCTTGCCGTATTTGGCCTGGAGCCCGGCGGTCGCTCGGAACACGCCGCCGAAATAGCCGACATCCTCGCCCATCACGACGACGTTGGAGTCGCGCTCCATCATCACGTCCATGGCCGAGTTGATCGCCTGGATCATGTTCATGCGGGTGGTGGTCACCGTCTCGTCGCTCACAGCCCGGCCGCCTTCTGCTCGTCGAGCATCTGCTGCTGCTGTTCCTTGAGGTGCCAGGGGATCTGCTCGAACACCCCTTCGAACATGCTCTCGAAGGGCTGGTGGAGGCCGTGGCCGAGGATGCCGTTCTTCTCGGCTTCCTTCTGCGCGCGCTTCACTTCCTCGGCGCATTCGAGGTCCATCGCGGCGTGGCGTTCCTCGTCCCATTCGCCGAGCGCGATCAGGTGGTCCTTGAGCCGGCGGATCGGGTCGCCGAGCGGCCAGGCATTGGGCTCGCCCGCCGAGCGGTACGCCGTGGGGTCATCGGACGTGGAGTGGCCCTCGGCGCGATAAGTGAAATGCTCGATCAGTGTCGGGCCCTGGTTGGTGCGCGCGCGCTCGGCGGCCCAGAGCGTGGCGGCATAGACCGCGAGCGGATCGTTGCCGTCGACGCGGAGCCCGGCGATGCCATAGCCGACGGCGCGCGCGGCGAAGGTGGTCGCCTCGGCGCCGGCGAAGCCCGAGAAGCTCGAGATCGCCCATTGGTTGTTGACGACGTTGAGGATGACCGGCGCCTTGTAGACGGTGGCGAAGGTCATCGCCGAGTGGAAGTCGCCCTCCGCGGTCGAGCCTTCGCCGCACCAGGTGGCGGCGATGCGCGTGTCGCCCTTGGCCGCGCTCGCCATCGCCCAGCCGACCGCCTGGGGATATTGGGTCGCGAGGTTGCCCGAGATCGAGAAGAAGCCGAACGCCTTCGCCGAATACATGATCGGCAGCTGGCGGCCCTGCAGCGGATCGCCCTTGTTCGAATAGATCTGGTTCATCATCTGCACGAGCGGATAGCCGCGCGTGATGAGGATGCCCTGCTGGCGATAGCTGGGGAAGCACATGTCGTCGGCGGCGAGCGCCATCGCGGCGGCGACCGAGACGGCCTCCTCGCCGGTCGACTTCATGTAGAAGCTGGTCTTGCCCTGGCGCTGGGCGCGGAACATGCGCTCGTCGAAGGCGCGGGTGAGCGCCATGCTGCGAAGCATCTTCCGCAGCGCATCGGGGTCGAGCCGCGGGTTCCACGGGCCGACCGCCTGGCCTGCGTCGTCGAGCACGCGGACCAGAGTATAGGCGAGGTCGCGGAAGGCTGCGGCGGGTTCGGCAGTGTCTGGGCGGCGCGCCGAGCCGGCGGGCGGCACGTCGACATCGCTGAAGTCGGCGGTGTCGCCGGGGCGGAAACGAGGCTCCGGCACGTGCAGCGAGAGCGGGCGCAGGTTGGCGCGCGGGGCGTCCATGGTCTCTCCGGATTGCGAACCGAGTCGTCCCGGAGAACGCACGGAATCGATTTCCGAACCTTGTTATAAAATTTCAAAAGCCTTGTCGAGTAGGTCAGCAGCGCTGACCTTGATCAGGCCTCCGCCGGCGTGTCCGCGAGGGTCGCGCCCTTGCCCAGGAAGCGGTTGTACGCCCAGCTGATTCCGATCAGCGCGACGCCCAGCGCGAGGAAGGAGAGGATGCGCAGCACGCCCTCGAGCGCCGCCGCGTCGATCAGGAAGACCTTGAAGGTGACCGCGGTGAGCAGGCCGAGGCCGAAGAGGCGCAGGTCGCGCGCCGAGGCAGCGATCCCGCGCCACAGCCAGAACAGCGCGAGGCCGAGCAGCGCGGCTGAATAGCCGGTGTTCTCGAGCGTGCCGACCGGGCCGGTGAGGAGGTTGCCGTGCGTCGCCTGGCGCACCGCGGCGAGCAGAGTCGCGATGGTGAACAGCGCCGCGCCGGCGCGGATCGGGCGGGTGGGGGCGAGCGTCCACAGCCAGAAGGCGGCGAGGCCCAGGTGGAGCACCGCGGCGTTGAGCAGCGGGATCGCGCCGACCGCCTGGGGCTCGATCACCGGGCTCAGCACGACGAGGTCGAACCAGACCAGCCGGGCGAGGCCGAGGGTGAGCAGCACGCCGCCGAGGCTGGGGAGCTGGTTGCGGCGGAGCAGCAGCCAGCCGGTGCCGAGGCAGACCTGGGTGAGCAGCGCGCGCTCGACGAAGCCGAGGCTGGCGAAGCGCGGCAGCGTGGCGATGGCGAGCAGCTGCTTGGCGAGCGCATAGAGCAGCAGGATGCCGAGCGTGATCGCCGCGGCGCCGACGAAGCGGCGCGCGCGGCCGAGCTGGGGCCGGTCGAACAGGATCGTGATCGTCGCGGCGACGGGCAGCGCGAGCGTGCGGAACAGGTCGCCCAGCGCGGGGAGCCGCAAATAGGGAAGGCGGTCGCCGGTGGCCGAGGCGACGACGAGGTCGGCGAGCGCCGCGATCGGCAGCGCGGCGGCGAGCAGCGCGGCGGCGAAGGGCAGGACGGGAAGCTCGTAGAGATGCGGCGCCCTGGCGGTGCGCGCCCAGGCGGCGAGGCCGAGCAGAGTGAGCGTGAGCGGGACTGCGATCCAGCGGTCGGGGACGAGCTGCGCGAGGCCGAGCGCGGCGAGCAGCGCAGTCGCCAGCGTGGCGGCGGTGAGCGCAGTGCCGTCGCGCTCGCGCAGCAGCCAGGCGACGCGCGCGCAGGCGGCGGCGGCGAGCAGCTCGAGCAAGGCCCAGCCGGTATCGGGGAGCAGCGAGGGGGCGCAGGCCTGCGCCACCAGCAGCGGCCCCGCGCTGCCGCCGAGTGCGAGCAAGGCCCAGCGCGTGCCGCGTGTCGCGAGCAGATGGCCGGGGACGGCGAAGAGCAGCGTCGCGAGGACCGCGGCGACGGGGGTGACGCTCCGCTCGGGCTGGAGCAGCGCGAGCGCCTGGAGCAGCAGCAGGAAGATCAGCGCGGCGAGCGCGGCGGGGAGATAGAGCGAATCGCGCCACGACAGGAAGATCGCGGCGGCGGCGAGGACGAGGTAGAAACCCCAGGCGAGCGCGTCGAAGTGGAGCGCGGGGGCGAGCGCGACGAGCTGGATGAAGCCCGCGACCAGCGGCGCGAGGCGGAACCAGCGGTTGCGCGCGCCCGCGGCGGGCAGCGCGGCGCTGGCGCAGGCGGCGAGCAGCATGGTGAAGGCGCCGACCGCCGACAGGTCCTGCGCGCGGCCGCCCAGCTCGGCGATCAGGAAATTGATCCAGGCGAAGCCCGCGGCGGCGGCGGCGAGCGCGAGCCAGCCCCAGCCGCGGCGGATCGCGAGCGCGAACAGCGCGCCGATGAACAGCGCCAGATAGACGAGCAGCGGCCCGATGCCCGCGGCGTCGAACCCGGCGATGAGCGGCGCGGCGAAGCCGCCGACCAGTGCCATCACGGCGGTCGGCGGGCCGTGGCGGAGCGCGAGCGCCATCGCGGCGGCGGTGACGCCGAGCACGAGCACGAAGGCGCTGAGCGGGCTCACCAGATGATAGAGCGCGGCCGCCATGTAGAGCGTGCCGTAGAGGCTGGCGACGCCCGCGCCGGCGAGCGCCTGGGCGATGCGCGGGTCCTCGGCGGTGGCGGGCAGGCGGCGCGCGACCTCGCTCGCGGCGATCAGGACGAGGCCGAACAGGGCGGCGAGCACCGTGCGTGTGGCCGGGCCGAGCAGCCCGCTCTCGATCGAATAGCGGACGAGGAAGAAGCCGGCGAGGACGAGCGCCGCGCCGCCGATCCACACCGGCAGGCTGCTGCCGATCAGCGTCTCGAGGTTGAAGCTGCGCGCGGGCGCCGCGACGGGCGAGGGCTCGCGCACCGGCTCCGCTGAGGGGGCGACCCGCACCGGGCGCGGTTCGGCGGCGAGCGCCGCCGCCGGCTGGACGGGCTCGGGCGCCGCCTGGGGGCGGGCAGGGGCGGATCGCGCGAGCCTTTGCTCGAGCCCGACAAGCTCGGACTCGACGCGGCGCAACTCCTGCTCCAAGATGGTGACGCGCCGCAGGACCCAGAAGAGGCCCACGGCCAAGCCGAGCGCGATCAGGAAGACGAAACCGGTCACTGAATCACTCTTGGCACATCGGGCTCGCGCTGTCGCGGTGGCGAGAAGGCTTGGGTGCTCCAGGCAAGGACGTTCGCCGCATGATGGAGAGGAATGTCCGATGATCGTATTTGGTTCGACGCTTTCGCCCTATGTGCGCAAAGTGATGGTGTTCGGGGCCGAAAAGGGGCTCGAGCTCGAGCTGAAGCCGGCGGGCATGGGCCATGGCGGCCCCGAGTTCGCCGCCGCCAGCCCCTTCGGCAAGATGCCGGGGTTCAAGGACGGCGACTTCCTGATCGCCGATTCGACTGCGATCGTCACCTATCTCGAAGCCAAGTTCCCCGAGCCCAATCTGATCCCGCTGGCGCCTGAGGCGCGCGCGCGGACGATCTGGTTCGACGAGCTGGCCGACACGCTGATGATGGCTGCAGGCGGCGAGATCTTCGGCCACCGCTTCGTGCGCCCGCGCGTGCTCAAGCAGGAATGCGACCATGCGGCCGCCGACGCGGCCGAGCGCGACTTGCTGCCGCCGCTGCTCGACTATCTCGAGAAGACGATTCCCGACAGCGGCTATCTGGTCGAGGACCGGCTGACGCTGGCCGACATCGCGGTCGCCAGCCCGCTGGCGACGCTCGGCTGCATCGGCGTGCGCGCCTGCCGCGAGCGCTATCCGCGCACCGCGGCCTGGGTCGACACGATGTGCGCGCGGCCGAGCTTCGCGACGATCCTCGTGCGCGACCAGGCGACGGTAACGGCGATGGGCGGGCCGGTGACTGCCGAGGCCGCGGCGGCCTGAGGCGAGTCGCAGCCGCAGGCGGTTGACTCGCCCCCCGGTTCGATGGTTGCTTGTTGCAGTGCGGCAAGCCCGCGATCGGCGGGACTGCCTTCGCTCGCACCGGCGGGAGGCACGCAGGGACGATGGCGACCACGCGGAAGTCCGGTGAGGCCCGGCGCGTCGACCTGGCGCTCCAGGGCGGCGGCGCGCACGGGGCGTTCACCTGGGGCGTGCTCGACCGGTTGCTCGAGGAGCCGTGGCTCGAGATCGACGGCATTTCGGGCACTTCGGCGGGAGCGATGAACGCCGTCGTCCTGGTCCATGGCTATGGCCAGGGCGGCGCCTATGGCGCCCGCAGCGCGCTCGACGGCTTCTGGCGCAAGGTCTCGGAAGCGGCGGTGTTCAGCCCGTTCCAGCGCAGCGCGCTCGACGTGCTGCTCGGGCGCTGGTCGCTCGACTATTCGCCCGCGTTCAATGCGATGGACATGATGGCGCGGGTCTTCTCGCCCTATGACCTCAACCCCGTGGGGGTGAACCCGCTGCGCAATATCCTGAGCGACAGCGTCGATTTCGACGGGCTCGCGCGCAGCCCGATCCGGCTGTTCATCACTGCGACCAACGTCCGCACCGGCCAGGGGCGCGTGTTTCGCAACGCCGGGATCACTGCCGACGTCGTGCTCGCATCGGCCTGCCTCCCGACGCTGTTCCACGCGATCGAGATCGACGGCGAGGCCTATTGGGACGGCGGCTATTCGGGCAACCCGACGCTGACGCCGCTGGTGCGCGAGTGCGAGTCCGAGGACACGATCCTGGTGCAGGTCAATCCGGTCGAGCGGAGCGCCGCGCCCTATTCGGCGCGCGACATCGCCGACCGAGTCAACGAAGTCTCGTTCAATGCCGCGCTGTTCAAGGAGCTGCGGATGATGGCGCTGCTCCGCCAGGTCGCCGATCCGGGGCATGGCGAGGGCTCGAAATGGGCGCGGATGCGCGTCCACCGGATCGCGAGCGCGGCGATGGAGGAGTTCGGCTATTCGTCCAAGCTCAATGCCGAAGCGGGCTTCCTGTCGAAGCTGAAGGCGATCGGCCGGGCCGCGGCGCAGGAGTTCCTCGACCGCTCGGGACCCGCGATCGGGCGCGAATCAACCCTCGACCTCGACGCGCTGCTTGCCGGTGTCTGATCTCGCGGGCTTCCTGGGCATCGGGCTCGCGCTCGCGGTGCTGGTGGTGCTGGCCTATCGCGGCTGGAGCGTGCTGCTGCTCGCGCCGGTGACGGCGCTGATCGCCGCGGGCTTCTCGGGCTTCCCGCTGCTCGCGACGCTGACCCAGCTGTTCATGACCGGGGCGGCGGGGTTCATCGCGCAATTCTTCCCGCTGTTCCTGTTCGGCGCGCTGTTCGCCAAGCTGATGAACGACAGCGGCTCGGTTTCGACGATCGCCGATTGCATGACGCGCGTGCTCGGGCGGGAGCGCGCGGTGCTGGCGGTGGTGCTCGCGGGTGCAGTGCTCACCTATGGCGGGATCAGCCTGTTCGTCGCCTTCTTCGTCATGGTGCCGATGGCGCAGGCGCTGTTCGACGGGGCGGGGATTCCGCGGCGGCTGGTGCCCGCCACGGTGATCCTGGGGACCTCGACCTTCACGATGACGGCGCTGCCGGGATCGCCGGCGATCCAGAACGTCATTCCGATGCCCTTCTTCGGGACCTCGCTCTATTCGGCCCCGGGGCTGGGGTTCATCGCGGCGGCGGTGATGCTGGCGATCGGCCTCGCCTGGCTCCGCCGCGCGCAGGCGGTCGCCCGGCGGAACGGGGAAGGCGAAGCGATCGCGTGCCCGATCGACGCGGCGCGGATCCGTGAGCACAGCACCACGGCCTCGACCTTCGATCCCGCGGAGATCGACCGCGGCGCGCCGGCGGCGGACCGGCCGGGTTTCGCAGTCGCGTTCGTGCCGGTGGGGGTGGTGATCTGCGTCAATTTGCTCCTCTCGCTGGTCGTGCTGCCGTCGATCGATGCGGACTATCTCGCCGAGGCGAAATGGGGCGGCACGACGGTGTCGGCAGTGGCGGGGATCTGGTCGGTGGTGGCGGCGCTGGCGGTCGCGACGCTGGTGCTGATCCTGCTCAACCGCGGACGGCTGACCAATTTGCGCGACAGCGTCGACGCGGGCTGCCACGCGGCGGTGCTCCCGGCGCTGAGCGTCGCGTCGCTGGTCGGCTTCGGCGCAGTGATCGCGGCGCTGCCGGCCTTCGAGGCGATCCGCGACTGGCTGTTGGGGCTGGGGGGCGGGCCGCTCGTCTCGCTCGCGGTCGCGACCAATCTGCTGGCCGGGCTGACCGGATCGGCCTCGGGCGGGCTGACCATCGCGCTCGAGGCGCTCGGCCCGGCCTATATGGACATCGCCGCGCGGACCGGCACCGACCCCGAACTGATGCACCGCGTCGCAGTGATCGGGGCGGGGACGCTCGACCTGCTCCCCCACAATGGCGCGGTGGTGACGCTGCTCGCCCTCTGCGGAATGACGCACCGGGAAAGCTATATCGACATCGCGGTGGCGGGAATCCTCAACTCGCTGGTCGCGCTCATCGTCGTGATATTGGTGGCGAGCGTCTTCGGATCGTTTTGAACAAGACGTACGACGAGACAGTACAAGCAATTCTCATTGGTTTCGGATAACCAACGGCCCGAATATCTATTCGGATCAATGCGGATGCGATCGAAGACGTGCGCCCTGGGTTGTTCGACCATTGCGATCGCATGTCTGTTCGGCTCAGCCGCATCGGCGCAGCAAGCCGAGGGGCGGTCGAGCCCAGAGACTTCGCCCGATGATTCCAAGCCCGACATCATCGTGATCGGCAAGCGCGGGTCGGCCGTCACCGACATCGCCCCGATCGCCGAGCTCGACGCCGATGCCGTGGCCGCCACGGGCGCCGCGACGGTGCCCGAGCTGCTCCAGGCCATCCGTGGCACCACCCAGAGTGCCGACGGTTCGGAGCCGATCTTCCTGCTCAACGCCCAGCGCATCTCGGGCTTTGCCGAGATCGGCACGCTGCCTCCCGAAGCGATCGAGAAGGTCGAGGTCCTGCCCGAGCAGGCCGCGCTCAAGTTCGGCTTCCCGCCGACGCGGCGCCTGGTCAACTTCATCACCAAGCGCCGCTTCCGCCAGATCGAGGCGAGCGGAAGCGCGGGCACCACGACGCGCCGGGGGAGCGCGACCGAGAAGGCCAATCTGGGAATGACGCGGCTGCGCGACGGCGCCCGGCTCACGATCGGGATCGAATATCGGCACACCGACCCGCTGCTCCAGTCCGAACGCAGCCTGGCGCCCGATCCCGGCGTGCCGTTCGACGCGATCGGCAACATCACCGCTCCGGGCGGCGGCGAGATCGATCCGGCGCTGTCGGCCGTGGCGGGCCGGCCGGTGAGAATCGCGTCGGTGCCCGAGAATCCGGCCGACCGCGGGGTGCTGGCCGGCTATGTCGCGGGCGCGGATCGGCCGCGCCTGTTCGACCTAGGCCCCTATCGCACGCTCATGCCAGGCAACGACGCGGTCAAGGTCGAGACCGTGGTCGCCGACCGGATCGGCGAGACGCTCTCCGGCTCGATCAGCCTCTCGGCCGAGCAGAGCCGCGACCGCTCGCTCGGCGGCCCCGCCACCGCCAGGCTGCTCGTCCCGGACACCAATGGCTTCTCGCCCTTTGCGGGCCCGGTGCTGCTCAATCGCTATCTGACCGAAGCGCCTGTGCTGCGCGCGGACAAGACCGAGACCAGTCTCCACGCCGGCTTGATGCTGCGCGGTGCGATCGCCGGATGGCGCTGGGACCTGACCGGCTCGCTCGACCAGAAGCAGACCCGGGCCCGCACCGAGCTGGGCATTTCGCCGGACGCAGCCAACCAGGCGATCGCCGCGGGCGCCGACCCGTTCGCGCCGCTCGATCCGTCCTTGCTCTCGGCGCGGCTGGTCGACCGCACCCGGCAGCGCGTCCGCACCGCCGAGGCCAAGGCCGTGATCACCAACACGCCGATCCGGCTCCCCGCCGGCGGCGTAGTCGTGACGGCGACCGCGGAGGCGGGGCGGACGACGGCAGTTTCCTCCTCGGTCGGGCCCAATCCCTCCGACCTGCGCCTCGGGCGTGGGCGAGCGGAGGCAGGCATCGCGCTCGAAGTGCCGCTGGCCTCCAGGCGCGAGAAGGTGCTCGGCTTTGTCGGCGAGCTTTCGGTCAACGCGTCGGTCAATGCGCGCCAAGTCGGGGGCTTCGGCGCGCTGCACGACACGGCCTATGGCCTGAGCTGGGGCCCGCTGAAGGACGTGCAGCTGCTCGCCACCGTCAAGCACAGCGCAACCGCGCCCGACATGGTGCAGCAGTCCACCCCGGTGACGCGCGTTCCCAACGTGCCGGTCTTCGATTTCGGAAGCGGCCGCACCGAGCTGGTCACGCTGGTCCAGGGCGGCAATCCCGACCTTGCCGCCGAGCGGCGGACGGTCCGCTCGCTGGCGCTCTCGCTCAACCCCCTGCCCGAAATGCGGCTGGCGCTGACCTATGAGGCGGCGACGATCCGCGGCCAGACGGGCACCGTCTATGCGATCACGCCGCAGACCGAGGCGCTGCTGCCCGACCTGTTCCTCCGCGACTCCGCCGGGCGCCTGACGTCGGTCACCTACCAGCCGATCAACTTCGCCGTCGAGCGCCAGCGCACGCTGAACCTGACGGTCAGCGCCTATGGAAAGTTCGGCAAGGCGCCGCCGCCTCCCCCCGGCACCAAGGGCGCCGGGCCGGCGCAGACGAGCTATTATGCCGGCATCGGCCCCAGCATCCGCTTCTCGGACCGGCTGCAGCTGCGCCCCGGCACGCCCGAGCTCGACCTACTGCGCGGCGACACGGTGCGCGGCTGGGGCGTGCCCCGGGCCTATGGCTATGCCTATGCCGGCGTGAACTACCTGGGCCACGGGATGAAGTTCGACGCCTGGTACCAATCGCCCAACCGCGTGCGCAGCCCCGATCCCGCCGGGGACCTGCACTTCTCGTCGATCTTCAAGCTCAATCTGGGCGGCTATGTCGCGCTCGGCAGTCTGCTCAAGCAGGAGAAATGGGCGCGCCGATTGCGGCTGGCGCTCGACATCAGCAACCTGACCGACGCGCACCAGCATGTGCGGGACCGAAACGGCGTGCTGCCCAATCGATTCCAGCCGGACTATCTCGACCCGATCGGGCGGACGGCGACGGTCACGCTGCGGAAACTGTTCTAGCGGCGGGTTCGGTGCGCGAGGGGGTGAGCGCGCTGACCTGATGCAGCGTCGCCTGCGAACCGCGGAAGAAAGCTGGCGCACCCGACAGGATTCGAACCTGTGGCCTCTGCCTTCGGAGTGCACAGAAATGGGTATTTTTGAGATTTCTCGAAATTTCCAACTCATTGATAAGTATTGATTTTCACTCTCCGATGATCTAACCATTTCCCACTATGTTTTCCGTACATTTTCCGTACGGAACGGACGGGAGGCCGGCATGGCGCTGGACCTGAGCAAAGTGAAGGAGCGCGAAGCGCTCCGCAGCCGGCGCGAGCCGTACTGGCAGCGCATTCGGCCCGGATGCTTCCTGGGCTATCGACCGTCGGCACGAGAGGGGGCGGGGACCTGGGTCGCTCGAGCCTATGACGAGGATCAACGCCGTTATCACCTCAAGGCGCTAGGCGACTTCGGCAAGCTTCCCGGCCGCGATCGATTTGCCGACGCGAAGAGAGAGGCGGAAGCCTTCGCCGCCTTGGTGGAGTCCGGCGGGCAGGTCGAGGAAATGCCTAAGACCGTAGAGGAAGCGTGCCGCCGATATGCGGAGACGCATTCGGATGCGGTTGGTCGCTTTAAGCGTCACGTCTATTCCGATCCGATCGCCAAGGTGAAGCTGGCCAAGCTTCGACGGCATCATTTGCAAGCGTGGCGCAAGCGACTGGAAGATAAGCCGGCACTAGTGACGCGGCGCAAGAAAGGCCCGCAGGTTACCCGCGACCGTGCACCCTCTTCGATCAATCGGGACATGGCGATGGTTCGGGCAGCATTGAACACGGTGCTCGCACCAGGCGCGCCGGATACTGAAGCTGCGTGGCAAGAGGCATTGAAGTCCATCCGAAACGCCGACCGGCAACGGACGCTCTACCTGGACCGCGACCAGCGGCGCGCGCTTCTGGAGAAGGTCGACGCTGAAGCCGCACCCTTCGTGCGGGCGCTTTGCTTGCTTCCGCTGCGGCCGGGGGCGGTAGCCGGCTTGAAAGCCGGCGATTTCGACAAGAGGACATCGGAACTGACCATCGGCAAGGACAAGAGCGGCAAGCCTCGGCGCATTCTTATACCGGCGGGTGCCGCCAAATTCTTCGCAGCGCAGGTAAAGGGCAAGCTGACCCATACCCCATTGCTGGCGCGCGCCAACGGCAAGCCGTGGGACAAGGAAACATGGAAGACGCCGATCGCGGAGGCCGTCGTCGCTGCCAAGCTGCCGGCGGGGACGACCGCCTACACACTCCGTCATAGTACAATCACCGACCTTGTGAACGGTGGACTGCCGTTGCTCACGGTGGCGCAGATCAGCGATACCAGCGCGGAGATGATCGAGCGGCACTACGGCCACCTCAGCCGGCTTGCGGCTGCGGAGGCGCTGGCGGGTCTTGCTCTATGAGGGAGGTCGCTTGGAACGTTCCGCTGGCCTAGGCGCGTGAGTTAGTTCGGGCTGCATGGGAAGGCTTCGATTAGGTGGTTAGCCGACAGGCACCTTTTATCCAGCCGGCTGGGAAGCGAAAATGTGCCTTTGGTTTGCAAGCTATTCCACCAGCAGGATGCAGTGCAGTGTAAGCCAGTACGCATCTGTTTCGTAGGAAACCAAAATCCTTCGAACAGCGCAGCGATGTTCAGGCCTTGGAACGCTTCCGATTTTCCAAAAATAAGTGTGTGAAAGCTATCCCAATGGACCCATGCTAGAAGCGAGCGATCGGGGGCGATCAAGCATTTCGCGCCATATTATGGTAGTTCGGCCGTGCCGTCCCGCAAATCACCTCTTCCCGACAGGCTGGTGTCCACCAGGCGCTCATCATCGCCAAACTCATCTCCCACGATTAACCGGTTATTCCCGGCTCGCGACGGCCCGGCGCCGCCAAGTCGCAACTGGCCCGGCGTCACTCCGCGGTGCGCGCGGTAGGTCCGCACGAAATGGGCCGCGGACGCAAATCCGGTGCGCTCCGCGATTTCGCGTAGCCCGAGATCGGTTCGGCGGACGAGCTCTTCGGCGCGGCCGAGGCGCAGGCGGAGCGCGAATGCTGCGGGGGTCTCCCCCGTCGTCCCGCGAAAGGCACGCACGAAGGCGCTGACGCCTAGCCCGGCCGTGCGCGCCAGCACGTTGAGCGTGACGCGTTGCGCCGGTTCGGCGTCGAGCTGTTCGATCACGCGTGCAAGCGCCCGGGGGTGTAGCCAGCCGTCGTCGCGGCGCCGCTCGGCTCCCGCAAAGCTACCCGCAACCTGGCGGGCGAGCGCGAGCTGCAGCATGTCGAGGGCGAGGTGCGTCGCGGTACCTTGCGTGACGTTCTTGGCGATGGCCTCGGCGATGGCGAAGATCTTGGGGTCCGCAACATTGAAGCCGTGCCGCCATCTCGCGTGCAGGGCTTGCTCGCACGCATCCTCGACGAAGCCTTCGTCCAGCTCGAATTGCGCACCCAGGATCAGCCCCGTGCCGGCACGGCATTCGCGTTCGACGCCGTTCGGCGTGAAGGAGATCGACCCGCGCCGATCCGGCGCGCCGGTCCACCCAGCCGAGCCCACCCGGCAGGCCGAGCGCCCGGTGCCGCCGTCCAGCGTCACATGAAGCAGGTGCCGCTCGGAGTGCTGCGAATATTCGATCGCTTGCGTGATTTCTATGCGCGAGACCTGGAGAGCGCCGCCGGACAGGGAAGCGGCCGTCGGCAGGGCGAGTTCGGTGGCGCTGCCACGCCGCACGATCGTGGTCGGCCGGAGCGAAGCTGGAGGGGCCAAGGGCAAGGCAATCCTTCCACGAGGATGATAGCTGGCCAGCGCATCGCTGCCGATATGGCCGCCAGCCGGCGGGGGCAAATGGTAGTAAGGCGATAGCGTAGCGCATGCTCTGCGTCGATTTTGCGCAATTGACTGACCGCATGCGCCGCCAACCCGCACTGGCCCCGCACAATCCCGACCGGCCACCGCCGAGTGCGAAATCCGTGGAGCGACGGAGCGGCATTGCGACAAATTAGAGGGCGAATGCCGTGGGCAGTTCCGAACTAGCTCTCCGGTGCCTTGCCGGCGCCGGAGGGGGGCGGAGCAGGACTCGCAATTGCGGAATGGCGGCTCAAACTGTGGGCGAAACGCGCGAAATCGGCGTCGCACCCTCCCTAGTAAGTCGCTCAGGGCGATACTCGTCTCAAGGAATGTTAGGACATGCGCATCCGCTTCGCTGCCGCTCCGCTTCCGGCACCTTGCAGGCCGGGCGGGGCACTGTGCAAGATACCTCTGGCGAAAGGCCTTTCGAGGGCGCCATCGTGAGCTAGATGGGGGGCGCCGACAATGGCGAGCTCCGCGCGCATAGTGAGGACGGCGCGCCATACGGCGCGGCTGCGGCTCCGTTCACGGGGCGTTTAGCCACGGCCGAATTCGTCATTCGAACTATCGTCGCGTGCACAGCAGGCATCAGGCGGCTGTGGGCGCCGATCAGCGCTTTTGAGCCCACCGCGCCTCGAAACAGTCGCGTCGCACCTAGCCGCCGCGCGGGCATCGCCTCGGTCTTATCGCTGCGGCCACACGCGAACTGCGCGCGTATCCTGAGCGCATTCCAACCGTCTGACATCGTAGGACGGGGCCGGCGCTCGCCGTCTGCCGAGCTGAGAAGGCAACGGTCCTTTTCGGCATTGATGGAGAAAAGCCATTCGTACGATCAGGTCGACGCCGGCCCACGCCATGTGGCTGGCCATTGCAATCGTAGGTCTGGCCAGCGGGTGCGACGGAGGCGGGAGTCGTTCTCCGTCGCCCACCCCAGCCCCTCGTCCGACTGAGGTGGCGCCGACGCCCACGTCCACACCTTGGCCGCAACCCTCGACGCCCGCGCCCCGTCCCTATGTGTTCAGTTTCCAGGTAATCCGCGAGTGGTCCTGGGGCTATGGCGAATATTCGATCGGTCAGGAGGAGGCGATCGGCTTCGCCGGGTCGCACGAGCGATTGCCTGCGCCCCTTGAGTATCTGAAAGGCGTGAGGCTTAGGAGCGACAATCGCTCGGGAGAGGTGTTTATGTACATCTTTCGGCGCTTGGACGGGTTCAAGCGGAGCACTTGGTATCGCGCCTATTTCACGATTAGGGTCGCGACCAACGCGCCGATCGGGTGCGGCAGCCTGGAAGGTGCGCCCGGCGAGAGCGTCACGCTAAAGGCAGGCGCGACAACCGGTCAGCCGATCATGCGGGTCCGGGATAGGCGCGTGATATCCGACTTTGACAAGGGCAATCACGCGAGTTCCGGGGCGGAGTCGGTTGTCCTCGGGAATATCGCAGGCACCCAAATCGACTGTGCAGGACCGCGGTCCTATGAAATCAAGACGCTGGGAAGCGCGTCCGGCGTTCCGGTTCAGACCGACGCCGAGGGCAGGCTCTGGCTTTATATCGGCACCGATTCCGCGTTCTTCGGCGTGACGGACATCTATATCCTCGAAGGCTCGATCGAGTTCGCTCCTCAATAGAGATCCATGATTACTGTCTAAGAGCCGATCTTGGGCAGGACCTGCCGGGAGGAACTTGCGGATCACCGATCACGTGCCCGCGCGGCCGGTGGGAACAGCCGTTTGCCATTCAGCGTGTAGGCCAAAGATCTGTGCTCGCATTCGACCGTGCCGCTCGCGCCGCATCGAAGCACCGAGGCGCGGCGATACCGGGCGGTGCTCGCTGGTTCCAACGCTTGCGAATCACGCACAGGCCCGGATCCAGGTGACAACGCGGGCGGAAAGCCGGTGGGCAATCCATCACCACGTCTTTCTCCCGCGCGCCGGTGGCTGGATCATGGAACCGCGGTCTCGCCGGTTGGCGGGTTTCATGAAATCCGCGCAAATGCGCGGCTCCTGCCAATCATTGATGCGTCGCGCCTCCCAGCTTCGTACGACACGGGCGAGGAGGAGATACCATGCCTGATGATCGACCGGCGATGAATTGGCTTTCGAGCGAGGACCTGGGGCGCTGGATACTGGGTCTTGCTGCGCTCGGGTTTGGAGCGGCGGCCTGGCTGCAGGGGGATTTCACGCTCTATTGGCAGCCCGTTCCAGACTATATTCCTTACAGGGCCGTCCTGGCTTTCACCTGGGCCGGCCTGTGCATGGCTTCCGGTGCCGGGCTCCTCCATCCCAAGACGGCGCGGCCGGCAACGCTGGTCCTGGTCGGTCTTTGCCTGCCGTTTCCCGTTTTCCATACCATGATGCGGCCCTGGCCATGGCTCGGCATCGCCGAATGGTCGGCGATCGCCCTCGGCGCTGCGGCGGTGAGGGCGCGCCTTTCGCCGAGGCTCGCCGCGCAGCGAGCGACGTGGCCGATCGCTGCGCGCTGCGCGTTGGGCTTGTGCTGCGTGGTCTTCGGCTTGTCGCACTTCTTGTTCCTGGCATCGACGGTGCAGATGATACCGGCGTGGATGCCGGGCGATGCCGCGTTCTGGGCATTGTCGACGGGAGTCGTCCACGTAGCGGTGGGCATTGCGTTGCTCTCGGGCCGGGGCGCCGTTGCAGCCACGCGTGTGGCCGGGCCAATGTATCTCGCCTTTGCCGCGATCATATGGTTGCCCGGGTGCCTGCTGCATCCCGAGCAGTGGCTTCGCTGGGCGGGTAACGCGATCACGCTCGCGGTGCTTGGGGGCGTATGGTCGGTCGGCGACTATTTGGTCGCGTTTGCGAGGGCCACCCGTTCCGCGCCGGCATCGTCTTCAGCGCGCGGACATGCTGCGCCGTCGTCTGCCGAGGGGGCGGGCCAAGGCAAAGCCGCCGCGTCAGGCTGACTGGCAGCGGTGCGACGGGCGTGCCGGGGTCGGGCTCGTCACTGTCGCCCGCGCGCCACGCGCGGTATAGGCATTGAGCGGGAAGTCCATCCGAGCGCGGCACACATCACTCGCGCTTCTCGGGCCCGTTTTCGCCGCACGGCAAGCAAAGACGATAGCCGTGAGGGTCTTGGCCTTCTTGCCGGCGTTGGCGCTCGCGACCTTCTCGCCCGCCGGTTCGGCGCGATCCGCCCCAGGACCTCGCGGTCGCGCACGCTCGCGAACAATGCCTTGTCGGCCTGCCACCAGTCCGCCATGTCGGACGCCTATCGCGATGACGGCATACGTGAGCTTCAAGCCCAGCAGCGCGAGGCCGGAATGCCCAGTGAGTCGGGGAGCATGGCGGTGTGGCGGCGCAGGTCCGCACAGGCCTGCAACGTCGAGGCCAGCTCGTCGCGCTTCGCTGCCTCGAGTTCGCCGCGCGCCTCGGCCTTGGCGAGCCGGGCGCCTTCCTTGCGGTCGACGTAGCCTTCATGGATGATCACCTCGGCCATTGGCGCGGAGACAGAACGACCACGGCATTGTCCCAGCCCGCCATGCAACAGGCCAGCCGCCGCGCCTCGACCGCACCCCAGAAAGCCTCGACGCCGACAAAGAAGCGGTTCAACAGGTCGGCGACGGAGGCGAGTTCGTTGACCTCCGCATCGAACAGGGCGTGGCGCCGCCGAACTGGGACGCCTTGAGCGGGTGCCCGGTCCGGACATGGGTTTCGAGGTCCTTGGCGAGCGCCTGCCACCCCTTCGCTGGCTTTCGGAAGCCATGGTCACGTGGCGGACGGCGGCCGCGTCGACCTCCTCTACTTGCGACCTTCGGGCGCCGACCGGTGAAGCTCTCCCGTTGGGGTGATTTCGTCGGGGTCGAGGCGGACGCCGTCGACAGGGCAGCCGGGAAACCGCGCGCCTAACACAACCAGGCGCTATAGCCGCGGATCAGTCTCGTGTAAGCGCCGGGAGGTCGGCCGCCGGCTCGCCAAGCTCCAGGCGCATCGCGGCAAAGTCGATGGTGTAGCTCGCAAAAGTACCGAGCGCGTTTGAGCCGAGCGCGCCATAAAAGCGCTCGGCTTCGCTTCCGCCCGGCAGCGTCAGCGGAAGCTCTGCGAGGGGCACTCGGCGCCCCGCCACGGTGAGCGGAGCGCCGGCCCAGGTCGCTATGCGCGCGATAAGCGTGCCGCCGGCGCTCGCGCTCGCCGCGCTGCCGGCGGGCAGCGCCGCAACCGTCTCGGGGTGGGCCTGCGCATAAAGCGCGCCGAGCAAGGTTCGGTTGGCGCCGGTGTCGAGATGGAGAGGCATGGCCTCGCCGGCGATGGTCGTATCGACGAACAGGTCGCTGCCGCTCGCATGGAGGTTGGGTGGTCCGGCGGGGCCGGCCGGCGGCAGCACCGTGAAGCGGCCCGCGCCGGTCTCCATGCGCACGCGCCCGAGCGCGCGCATCAACGGCAGGCCGACGATCGCACGGATGTCGTAGCCGCCACGCACCGGGAAGGTCAGCGCGGCATCGTCGATGACGAGGAACGGCACGTCGGTGAGCACGGTGCCGGCGATTTCGACGCGCCGAGCGACGCCGACCCGCACCGGCACGCTGCCGGCAACGCTGTTGCTGACGGGCGTCGTGGCGTCGAGCACCGCCACGCCCAGGCGGCGTGCGGTAGCGGCGGAGAGCACCGACAGGTTGGCGCCGGTGTCGAACACCGCCTCCTGGATTTCGCCGTTTACGGCGATGTCGATCCGCTGCAGCCCGACTTGGTCCGTGCGCGCCGCAATCGTCGTCGGCGTCTTGGTGCCGAGGACGGCTTGGCCCGGGTATCGGGCGAGCAGGGCCGCGAGCCGCCATGTCCGCTCCGCGCCTTCGGCGTCCTCACGCCTGCCGGCGGCGGCAAGCTGCGCCGCCAGCGTCTCGCCGAACCGGGCGGCTTGGGCATAGCAGCTATTGGCGAAGCTCACGTCGGTGAGAACCGCGAGCGCCGCGCGGCGCAGCGCCGGATCGCCGCCCTCGGCGAGGCGGACGAGCGCCGGATCCTGCGCGATTGCGGGATCGAACCGCGCCGCGGCAAGCCGTGCCCTGAACAGGGCGCGGACATCGGGATCCGTCTCTACCTCAAGCGCGCGCACGAGCGGCGCGGTCTCGCCACGATCGGCGGCCTCGAGCAAGGATTCGAGCGAGATTCCCGCTCGTGTCGGAGCAGAAGAGGGAGTCTGCGCAAGCGTCGGGGCGGGCGCACACGCCAGAAGCGTCGTGATCAGCGCGATAGAGGTGGCGTCGAGGCGCGTCATAGCATTCTCCGGGTCCGGTCCTTGCCTCGGTCGCGTTGCTGCGATAACCTCGACAGGCGAAGAGAACTTATCGTGAAACGAAAATAAATGGCTGTCAAACGATGGTAGAACTATGCCGACGAACACGCCGCGCGGCCCGCCAGCTGCGGTGGTTGACCTTTGCCGCCATCGGGCTGGCTGTCCTCGCCTGCGGGTTCGCGGCGGTGACGCTCGCCTTCGGCAAGCCGGCGCTGGGTCCGATCGTGGTCGGGATGGACGACAGCCTTACGAGCGCGCAGGGCGCCGGCTTGCTCGCCGTGACCGGGGCCCTGCTGGCGATGGCCCTGCTGCGGCTTGCGGCGATGCTGCGGTCGGTCGAGACCGGCCAGGCGTTTCCCGCCGCGCCGCTGCGCGGCTTTGCCTGTTACCTGTTCCTGGCCGTGCTCGCGTCGGTCGCCGGCCCGCCGCTGATCCAGCTGGCGGCCGCGGCGGTCGCCGGGGGCGGCCGGGTCGAGCTCGGGCTCGACGGCGGCGAGGTGCTGCTGCTGTTTGTTACATGTCTGCTGTTCTTCGTCGCCCAGCTGCTCGGCGATGCCCAGGCCATCGCCGACGACGCGCGCCAGATCGTCTGACCGCGATGGCCGTCGTCGTCCGCCTCGATGTCGTGCTGGCGCTGCGAAAGGCCAAATCGAAGGACCTTGCGGCCCATGTCGGCATTACGGAAACCAACCTGAGCCTGCTCAAGTCCGGTCGCGTGAAGGGCATCCGCTTTGAGACGCTGGACAAGATCTGCCAGTTCCTCGACTGCCAGCCGGGCGACCTGCTGGCCTATGAACCCGACGTGGACTCCACTTCCAGCAGGTGATCTGCCAAGCTGTAGCAGTGGCTCGCGCAATAAGCGTTTCGGCCGCGGTTCATATGCGTCAGGTTGAAATTTCGGATCGCGCGCAACGCGCGCGGGTCGGTCAGGAATTTGCAGATGGAGGCGTCGCCCGACACCTTGACGCCGAAGGTGTCGGCTTTCCAAAGAAAATGGCTGACGTCCTCGGGGCGGGAGACGCATTGCTCCAGGAATGCTTGGTCGAGATCGGCCGGCTCGGGTGAGCCTGCGGTGGTGAAATCGGACAGGTGCAGGATGAAACGCGCCCGGACGCCGTCGCCATCGGCCAGGAGGGTGAACAGCTCCATCCAGCTCGCACTGATGCGGGCGAGCGGCTTGTCGGACGTCGACGGCAGGCACGAAACCGACCAGTATTCGCGCTCAGTCATGCGCGGGACCGGTATGCAGTTCTCGACGTAGAGCCGGAGGATCGCCAGCACCTGCTGCGCCTGGGGGCGGCGGAGCAGTTTCTCGAAGCGGCCGATGTATTTGAACCGTTGCTCAATTGACTCGGAGCGCGCATCGACATCGGGCGGAACTATTTCTCCTTCCACCCAGGCGCGCTGCTGCTCGAAATCCAGGAATTGGCGCAGGCCCATCGCGCCGCGGCAGGGGCTCGCGCGCTTATCGGCTTTCACGGCGAGATCCATCGGGCTTCAGCGCGAACGCGTGCGCCCTTTGCGCAATGTGGTGCCAGAGCCGACAGGCGACGGGACCATGCGGCCGATCTCGCCTGCGCGCGGCAACGAGGTCGACGCTGACACCCGGGAAATGCGTGCCCGCCATCGACATCAGCAATCCGCGTTCGAGCTCGGCTGCGATCATGAACGCCGGCAGGTGCCCCCAGGCGAGGCCCCGCAGGATGACTTCCTTCTTCATGCGATGGTCGGCGACAGTGCATTGCGGTGCGTCGTCGAGCACGTGGAAGCTCGGCCTGTCGGGGCCACGCGCAGTGTCGCGAATGATGCACTGCGTCAGGCTCCTCATCTGCTCTGGCGCGATCGAAGGGGTGATGTCGAACGGCAGGAAGCCCGGCGCCACCACCGGCACGAAGGCGACCGTGCCAAGGTCGATCCACTCGAAACGCGCATCGGCCTTGTCAACCCAGTGAAGCACGAGGTCGGCTTCCCCTTCGAGCAGCCTCTCCTGGGGTCCGCTGATCGTCTCGTAGTGCAGGTCGAGGCGGGTGTCCGGCTGCTGGGCAAAGAAGCCGCCCAGCAGCTCGAGCCCCTGTTCGGTGGGGCAGGTATCGCCGAGGATGACTCGCAGCTGCGTTTCCTCGCCCGAGGCCAGTTGCCGCGCGTGCATGTCGAGAGCCGCAGCGTTCGCGAGCAGGTGACGCACCTTGGCGTGGAACGAGCGGCCGGCTTCGGTCGGCACGACCCGGTAGCCGCTCCGGTCGAGCAGGGCGATGCCCACCCGCGCCTCGAGCTTGGCGACCGCGGCGAACACGGCGCTGTGCGAGCGATGGAGCCGGGTCGCGCCGGCCTGGAACCCTCCTTCGCACACCACGGCATCGAAGGACTGGAGTTCTTGCAGCGTAAAGTTCGACATTTGCGAAGACGGTTACAGGGATTGTGTGATCTTTTCAATTTCTGTCGAACATATCCTTTCCTAGATCGAAGCCACCTTCATCGAGGACAAAGCTCCCATGCACGACAACGAAACATCCCCGGTTCCGGCGCAGCTGCTCGGCGCGACCCTGCCGTCTGCGGGCACCCTGTCCCATTTCACGACTGGCGACGGCGTGCGGATTGCTTATCGCGAGGACGGTTCGCCGACACGGCCTGCGCTCGTCCTTTCGAACTCGATCGGCACGACGCTCGACATGTGGGGCCTCCAGGTCCCGGCGTTCGCCGAACATTTCCGCGTGATCCGCTACGATTTTCGCGGCCATGGCGCCTCCGACGTCCCGGCAGGGGCCTATTCGGACGCGCGGCTCGGGCGGGACGTGCTCGAGCTGCTCGACCACCTCGGCATCGCGCGCGCACACTTTCTCGGGCTCTCGCTCGGCGGCTTTGTCGGCCAGTGGCTGGGAATCCACGCGCCGGAGCGGATCGAGAGGCTGGTCCTCAGCAATACGGCGGCCCATCTCGGCCCGCCCGACGCCTGGGACAGTGCGATCGCCGGCATCCTCGCTGCGCCGGACATGGCCGAAACGGCCGAAATGTTCCTCGCCAACTGGTTTCCCAAGGCGGTGATCGAAGCCGAAGCCCCGATCGTCGCGCAGTTCCGCGAACAACTGCTCAGGACTTCTCCGCGCGGGCTCGCCGGCTGCCTGGCGGTGGTTCGCGATACCGACTTGCGCCGGACGATCGCGCTCATCCCCAACGAGACGCTCGTCATTGCCGGCCGCTTCGACACCGTGACCTCGGCCGAGCGCGGCGAGGAGATTGCCCGAACGATCCCGGGTGCCAGTCTCGTGATGCTGCCGGCGGTCCACTTGCCCAATGTCGAGCTGGCCGAGCAGTATTCGGCTGCGGTCATCGAATTCCTGACCGGAGCCGGAGGGGCATAGCGCGGGCGCACGGGCCTGCCGCAGCAGCAAGATGCCGCGATTGATCATGCCGGAATGCTCCGGCATGATCGACGCCTCGGCGATCAACGAAGCAAAGCAGCGCTGGTCGGCGCCTGTCGCCGGCGAGCGTCGGCCCAGCGATCGGTCAGAGATAGCCGAGCCATCGGTCCCTGCGGGTACGCTTGACGTGGTCGAACCAGCGCGACAACGGATAGAGTAGGGCCAGGGTAATCGCCCAGAAGAGATAGGCGCCGGCCAGGGATAGGCCCCAACCGGCCTCGATCAGTCTCGACGGATCGACGATCCAGTTGGCGAACGCCGCTACTGGAACGCCCATCGTCGCACCCGCCAGGACGGCAAGGCCGTGCGCGAGCCAGATGTGCAGCAGGTAGGTGAACAGCGGCGTGCGACCGAAGGTCCGCAGGACGCCGACGACCGCGCCAGACCGGCCTTCGAGGCCGCGAAAGACAAGCAGGGACAGGCCCAGCATCAGCGCGACATAGGCCGGTGACGGCGGATACTTGCTGACATTGAGGAAGCTGAGGACGGTCCAGAGCGCCTCGGGTTGCCGCGACCAGGCACGCGGGTCCAGGCCGGGCACGTTGAACCAGCGCAGCAGGAAAAATCCCGCCAGCAGGACGCATGCTATCGCGAGGACGTCCCGGTTTCGCCGGCCGGCGGGCTTGTTGAATAGCGGCCCCAGGCCGTAGCCGAACAGCATGATGCCAATCCAGGGGATGGCCGGATAGGCGACCAGGGCGAAGCCGGCCGGCGTCGCCACGGGCCCGAACACAGCGAACGCTCTCCAGGCGATGGACCAGTCGCCGAACGCTTCGGCCGGTATCGCGCCCATCAAGGGGTGCAGGACGAGAATGCCGATCCCCAGCAAGAGGATCAGCATGCGGGGCAGCCACAGCAGGCCCGCCAGCGCGATCATGCCCGCGCCGATTGCCCAGATGACCTGCAGGAAAATCCACCAGCCAAAGTTGAACCCGACTCCCACGATGGTGAGTTCGAGCAGGATCAGCCAGATGCCGCGCGCCAGCAGGAACCGGCGGAGTTCGGCGACACTCTTGCCGTTGGCGTGCTGAAGCCAGATCGAGACCCCCGACAGGAACACGAACGTCGGCGCGCACAGGTGGGTCACCCAGCGCGTCATGAAAAGGAGCGGATCGCCGCTGTCCAGGGCCAAGGGGTCGGCGATCAACGCACCGCGATGGAAGAAGTCGCGGACATGATCCAATACCATCAGGACCAGGACCAGGCCGCGCAGGGCGTCGATCGTGCCGACCCGCGGGGAACCGGTTCGCGTGAGGCCCTCGTCGTTGGTGGTCGATGGCTGCCGTTCGGTCGAGGCTTGGATCATGCTTCATGCCCTCGGAGGAAGATCATCTTGCCCGTCGGCCGGGCCGCGCACGCCGGTCCCGCCGCCGGTGCGCAATTCCAGCCGCCCGGCGAGGTCGAGCTCGATTGCGGCGCCGGCCATCACCATCGGCATCGCCCATGCGCACATCGACATCACGCCGGCGTGAGGGTCGCCGCGACGGCAAGGAAATAAATGCGCGTGATGCCCTCGTACCCGGAATCGGTCCCCACCACGAGCCAGAGCCTGCCGACGCTGTCGCTGGTCGCGTAAGGCGCTTGCGCGCCGGTCGACAGCGTCTTGCGCTCGTAGGGCGCCGCCCTGCAATCGCCCGGAAGCGCCTGCGCGAAGTCGCCGATGACGACGACCTCGGTCGCGCCCTCGCTCTGATCGCCCTTGTCGAAATTGGGCATCACGCGCGCGTTTTCGATCACGTTCGCAGGCTCACGAGGCGAAGCCCCGGCCTTCAGGTAGACGCCTTCGCCCGGCGGGCCGCCCGTGCCGCGGCAGCCTGGGGGGGCGTTGGTGGCAAACGCCACGGTCAGGTCAATGCGATAGCGCCGGTTGGGGACAAGGCCTGTGACCGGTCGCCAGAGGTACATGAACACGTCGTCGGCGCGATTGTGGGACGCGAGAAACACCCCAGCGCCTGCGTCGAGGGGTTGCGGAAGCTGCTCGTGGCCCGACAGGAAATCGATCGAGGCCTCCTCTCCCGGGACGTAGTCCGCGTAGTTCGCCTGCCAGCCGTCGAAGCCGGCTGCGAAGGAAGAGCTGAGCGTAACCGGGCCAGGCGTCGGTGTTGGCGTTGGAGTCGGTGTTGGTGTTGGCGTCGGCACAGGCGTAGGAGTGGGCGTCGGTGCAGGCGCGTCGGTCTCGCACGCGGACAGGAGCAGGCCGGCCGCGAGCGCCAGCGAGGGGAAGCGGATTCTTGTCATGCAGCACCTCGTGAGGAAAATGCCTTGGCCGGAACCCGCAAGTGAACCATCAACGCAAGGACGGACCCGCAGCGGCGTGCCCGTGCACCCTCCGTCCAAGACGGCTGAGCTCCCCGGCCGGATACGGGGGGCGTGGCGGTGGCCGGCGCCATGCGCCTGCGATGCGATCGCCAAGCGGCCCGCAATCCTGTTGCGCGCGATTTCATTTGAAGGGGCGCCGTGTCAAAGCGCCATCGAGAAATAATAGGCCGACAAGGTCATGCCCTTGCGCTTGTAGAAGCGGTGGGCGGCCTCACGCGCGGTATTGGAAACGAGGCGCAGGTGCGCGCAGCCTTGCGCCTTGGCGAGATCGACGATCCAGTCGAACAACTCCCCGCCATAGCCCTTCGACCGCGCGTCCGCCCGGGCAACGAAATCTTCGATTTCCAGGTAGCGCCCCTCGACGAGCCACTCGCCGGCCCGGAGGCCGGCGACGCACAGGACACCGCCGTCTTCCAGATACGCGAGCCGGAAGCCGGACATGCTCCCCAGGCGCCGGACGTGGTCGACAAAGGTGTCCGCCTCGAGGTGTGGACGCAGCTCGCGCATGACCGGGAAGCAGGCGGCGATCTGGGCGTCGGTCAGGGCAATCGATATGTTTCGGCTCATACTCCGCCCCTCACGCGCATCAACCGGCCGCTTGGTCGTTCGACTTAATCCTGCGTCTCTCCGGCAAGCGGGGTCGCTTGCATCGACGCCCGCTTGGCGAAGGCATCGAACCATGCGCTCAGGCGCGGGAAGGACCGGAAGGACGGCAGATCGCGAAACTCCAGCCAGTCCAGGGTCGTCGCGAGGGCGACGTGCCCAACGTTCAGCGCCTCGTTGGGATCGATCCGCTGCTCGAGCCAGGCGTAGCTTTCCTCGAGCTTCAGCGCATATCCATCGGCGAGCGGCGGGTAGCGCAGCGCCTCCGGGCGGCGCACGCGTTCCCAGCGAAGCTGGATGCCCGAATCCGCCATGCCTTGAGCCGCGGCCTCGAACCGCAGCGCCCGCCAGCGCGCTTCGCCTGCCTCGGGAATGAGCCTGGGACCGTCGTGAAGAGTGTCGAGATAGGCGCAAATGACCGTTGAATCGAAGATGGGCTCCTGGCCGGGGCGAAGGAGGATGGGGACCTTGCCGAGCGGATTCTCGGCGAACACCGCGGGGTTCGCGCGGGTCGGGCTGGTCTCGTGATGCTCGACGGCAACGCGGTCGCCGAGGCCGGCCTCGAGCGCGAAGACCAGCGCCTTGCGCGCGTAGGGAGAATGGGTCTGGTACAGCAGTTTCATGGTCTCAACGGTCTTTCACGTGACAAAGGATATAGGCGAGCGCCGTGGTGAGCTTGTGCGCGGCCGGCAGGTGCAGGAATTCGTTCGGCCCGTGCGCATTGGATTCCGGTCCGAGCACGCCTGTCACCATGAACTGCACGCCCGGGAAGCGCGAACCGAGCATCGTCAGGAAGGGAATGCCGCCGCCGCCGCCGATCGTCGCGGCCGGGCGCCCGAACGCCAGCCGCGAGGCGGCATCGAAGACCTCGGCAAGATGTGGATCGAGGCGCGGCGCTTCCCAGCCGGGCGAAAGCATGTCGAGGCCGAAGCTGACATCGCAGCCGTACGGCGGGTCCGCTTGGAGGACATGTTTGAGGGTGGTACCGGCGGCAGCGGGATCCAGCGTCGGCGGTAGCCGCAGGCTCAGTTTGAGAGCAACCTCGGGCCACATTACCGCGGCCGCATCGGCAACGCTGGGAATACCGTCGACGCCGGTGACGGCAAGCTGCGCCCGCCACGCCCGGTTGAGCAGCTGCTCGGCGCCGTCCTCGACGACGGGCGCCGTGCTGCCAGCAAGCGGTAGCGCGCGGTGCAAGGGGCCGATTGCACCGGCGGTGGCGATTGCCTGCGCGCGCCGCTCCGCCGGGATAACCACCTGGAAGCGGGCGTCGATTTCACCGGTCAAGGGGTCTTCGATCCTTGAAAGGAGCTGTCGTGCGATGCGCAAGGGCGAAGGCACGACGCCCGACGCATCGCCCGCGTGCACGCCCTCGCGCAACGTGCGCACGGTGAGAGTTCCGGCAACTTGGCCGCGCAGCGAGGTCATGGTCCAGAGCTGTTCGTAGTTGCCGCAGGAGCCGTCGAGCGCGACCAGGAGGCCCGGCTTGCCCAGCCGGGTTCCGAGGTGCTCGATCGTGGGCTCAAGGTCACCGCTTCCCGACTCCTCGGAGCCTTCGATCAGTATCTTGATTGGCGGATGGGGCTTAGCCTGCGCGCGCAGCGCGAGCACCGCGAGGACGGCGCTGAAGATCGCATAGCCGTCGTCCGCCCCGCCGCGGCCGTAAAGCCGGTCACCCTCTATGACGGGAACCCAGGCCCCCGTGCCAGGATGCCAGCCGTCCATCGGCGGCTGCTTGTCGTAGTGGCCGTAGAATACCACCGGCGCGCGCGCGTCGCCCGGAATGTCGATGAAGATGGAGGGCGTGCGCCCGGCAAGCCGGACGATCTCGACCGAGGCTTCGGTGATGCCGGCGAGCCGCGCTGTGGCCCAGTCGTGGAGCAGTCGCGCCGCACGTTCAAGGTGGCCGCTGCCCTCCCACTCGGGATCGAATGCCGGCGATTGCGCGGGAACGGCAATGTACGCCTGCAGCCGGGGAAGGATGTCGCGCTGCCACGCTTCGCCGATGAAGGCGTGCGCCCGTGCATGGTCAAGCAACTCGAAAGCTCCGGTTCAAGTGAAGGTCCAGCCTAGCGTACAAACGTGCCGTCTTTGGGCGATTTAAGGGTGCGTCGCGCCGCTAGGCCGCGCGCCCGCACCGATGCGCCAAGATGGGTTGCGAGGGATGACCCACGAGGCTGCCGAGTCGCCCCTCTTCCGGCTCCTGGGCCGGCATTTCTGTCTCCCGTCGGCCGCGCCGCGGGCTTGCGAAGCAGCCCGCGCAGGACGACGGCGGGAACCAGGCCCGCGCCTTTGGGCGCTAGGCGAGGAGCGCCTCGTCGCCTGGATCGCACGCTCCCTCTGTCACGATCACAAGCGCGATGCTGTCGCGGCCGAGGCGATGGATATGCCGCAGCGCGGGATCCATCGCGACGTGAAGCAGTCCCGCAAGACCCGCCGCCCCCGACGCGGTGGTCTCGACGCCGGCATCGGCGGCAAGGACTTCAACTGCCTGCGCGAGGCAGCCCTCGCCCACGGCCACCGGACGTGCGCCGTGGCGCTTGAGGACCTCCAATGCCGGCGCCGAGGCCAGGCCGCAGGACAGCATCTCGGCGGAAGTCGCCAAGCCGCCCGGAAGCAGCTCGGGCCTGCCGGCTGCCAGGGCCCGGCCCACGCAGGCCGCGGATTCGGGTTCCACGACGATCATGGCACCGCCATCGACACCAAGCCCGCTCGCCACCGCGGCGGCCAACCCGCCCACGCCGGCTTGGACGAAGCTATGGCTGAGCCGGGCGTCCATCCGAGCCAGCTGTGCGCGCAGTTCCGTGGTCAGCACCGCATAGCCTTCCATCACGAGCGTGACCGCGCGGTTCTCGGCGTCACGCGTGGTATCCGGGACCAGCAACCCTTCGCCGGCACGTTCCGCCGCCACCGCGGCATCGACCGCGTCGTCATAGGTCCCAGGGACCCAAGCGATGGACGCGCCCAGTCGGGCGATCCGCTCGGCGCGCGCGGCGTCGACCCCGGTGTGAAGATAGATTGTCGCCTGCGACCCTGCGGCTTGCGCGGCCGCCGCGACCGACAGTCCATGGTTGCCGTCGCTCGCGCAGATGAGCCGGGGAAGGACTCGGCCAGCCCCGCATCCGTCGGCAAGCTCCGGCACGGCCAGCCCGGCGTGGTCGGCGAGCAGGCGCAAGCCCGCGTACATGCCGCCGAGCACCTTGAAGTTGCCAAGCGGACGCTCGTTCTCGAACTTGACGAGCACCCGGGACACGCCGGCGCGCCCGGCAAGTGCCGGAAGATCGCGCAGCGAAGTCGGGGGAAGCCGCAGGCCGGACGGCGAAAAGGACAGGCTGGTCATGGCCCAATAATGAGGCCGGTGCCGTGCCGCGCGACCGCAAACTTGCACGCTCGCAAGCGGACAATCGGCGCCCGCGGCGCCTCAATCGATCCCGTCGATGGCGATGGGAATGGCCAAGCCGCGCTTGATGACACCCAGAGCCACGTTGGTGGTGAAGTGCCTGATATTGGCATTGTCGCGCACCATCCGGGACATCAGCTCGTCATAGCTTGCCGTGTCGGGAGCAGTCACGATGAGGACAAAATCGGCTTCGCCGGTGACGTAGAAGGCCTGTTGGACCTGGGGCTCGTTCGCCAGCCAGCGGCGCAGTTGCGCGAGCAGCTCGGGGCGCTCGCGCTCGATCTGGAGCGCCACGACGAAGAAGGTCGGGCGACCGGCGTGCTGGGGATCGACGATCGAGACGTTGCGCTGGATGACCCCCGCCTCGTGCAGGCGGCGAATCCGTCGCTGGATCGCCGAGACCGACAGCGCGACGCTTTCGCTGAGCTTTTCGCCAGTCAGCGAGGCGTCTTCCTGGACCAGGTTCAGAATCCGGCGGTCAAATGTGTCGAGCTTCATGCGCAGCGTTGTAGCGTCGCCAAATGGCGTTTGAAGGCGAATCCGGCTTGATGGCCGCCGTAAAGCGGCGCCACGTCGCGGCAATTTGCGGCGGGTGCGCGTCGCGTAGGGCATGAAAGTCAGCCGTCACGCGCGACAAGCCCCCGCCGGTGCAACCAGGCCTCGCCCCAGTTCCGCAACTCATGGAGGATGGGCTCAAGCGAGCGACCCTCCTCGGTGATCGAGTAATCCACTCTCGGCGGCACGACCGGATATACCGTTCGTTGGACGAGACCGTCCGCCTCGAGCTCGCGCAACTGCTTGATAAGAAGTCGTTGCGAGCAATCGCCCAGCTCGCGCTTGAGCGCGTTGAACCGCATCGTTCCCTTCGTCAGGTGGTAGAGGATCACGCCCTTCCACTTGCCACCAATGATATTCAGCGTGGCGTACATGGTGCAGCCAGGAACCTGTTCATAGTCGTGCAGCTTCTGCATTGGCGCCCTCACGGTATACTTTCGGGCACTATGTGCTTTCGATTACCGTATTTTCAATTTCGACTTCGCGGCCACTTCTGTCCGCGACCCGCGCCGCAACGGCGCGCAGACAGGAGTACACCCATGCCGCGTAGCGTCCGATTTCATGAATACGGGAGCGTCGATGTGCTGCGCATCGAGGAACTGGAGACCCCGGTGCCGACGGCGGACGAGGTATTGATCGCCGTACGCGCGATCGGCCTCAACCGCGCCGAGGTGATGTTCCGCAACGGGGCCTACCTGCATGAAGCTTCTTTTCCTTCAGGCCTTGGCTACGAAGCGGCCGGCACCATCATCGCCGCCGGAAGCCGCGCGACCGGGTTCACGGTCGGCGACGTCGTCAGCGTCATTCCGACCCCCGACATGTCCCGCTGGCCAACCTATGGGGAAGTCATCGCCATCCCCGCCCGCTACGTCGTGAAGCATCCGGCCGGACTGTCATTCGAGAAGGCGGCCGCCGCATGGATGCAGTACGTCACCGCCTGGGGTGCGCTGGTCTACCAAGCGAAGCTTGCGGCCAACGAATTCGTGATCGTTTCGGCCGCCTCGAGCAGCGTCGGTATTGCCGCGATTCAGGTCGCGCGCTGCGTGGGAGCCACCGTCATTGCGACAACGCGGTCGGGGGCGAAAGCACAGGCACTGCGCGAAGCCGGCGCCCACCACGTGATCGCCGTTGAGTGCGAGGATCTCCCCGCCCGGGTGGAGGAGATCACGGGCGGCAAGGGCGCCCGCGTCGCCTTCGATCCGATCGGAGGGCCCGCAATTGCGCAGCTTGCCGGCTGCATGGCGGCAGGAGGCACGCTGGTCGAATATGGAGCGCTCAGTTCCGAGCCGGGGGTGTTCCCCCAGTTTTCGGTGCTTGGCCGGAGCCTGACCATCAAGGGCTACCTTTATACAGAGGTCGTGAACGACGACGCAGCCTTGGCGCTGGCCAAGGCTTTCATCGTCGAAGGGCTCGAGGCCGGCCGGCTCGATCCCGTGATCTCGCGCGTGTTCCCGTTTGGCCGGATTCGAGATGCGACGCGCTTCCTGGAATCGAACGAGCAGATCGGCAAAGTCGTCGCCGTGCTCGATGGCTAGGTACGGCCTGTCGAACTTCCCTCGGCCCGGCCAGGGCGCATGATGCGCTGTCCTTGGCGCAAGCTTAGTCCTAACCTGCCCGGGCGCATCGGCGGCTGCCTGAGGCGCGCCGAGGGACTCGATGCCGGGTCACCGTGTCGCGAGAAGGACGGGGCGGGGCGGCGGGCCGAGGCGGCTTCCACGCTATCGCGCAGCCGCGATCCTGTAGTCCAGCCGCACCCGCCCGTCGCCGAGGCGGCGAGCCTGTAGCTGCTCGAGCGCGTGCGTCGCCTGGATCGTCGAGAAGAGCGCCGTTCCGCCGACCGAGACGAGCGGGTATACGATAAGCCGGAGCTCGTGGACCAGTCCGGAGTCGATGAGCCCCGCGATCGTCTCGGCGCCTCCTACCAGGTAGATGTCCTTCCCGGACTGCCGGAGCAGCTCGGCGACATCTTCGGTGCTGCGCAGGAAGCGGGTGTTCGGCCAGAGCGCCGCCTGCGACGTCGCCGAGAGGACATAGTGCGGCAGCTGCGGGACATGCCGTGCCCAGGCGATTTCGTCGGCGGTCGGTAGCGCCCCGGTCATGGGGTGGAGCCGGTCGGGGGCCTCAATGACGGCCGTCCAGTATCGCTCATAGTCGGGGTACATGGCGCGGCCAAGAAGGCACGCATCGATCTGCGGCGTGAGATCGTAGTCTTCCGACCAGGCCTGCACCCACTCCGGATATCCGTCGGCGGCCACCACCTTCCCGTCGAGGGAAATCTTCATTCCGGCAATCAGTCTGCGCATCCAGCCCTCCTCTTGCGGGGGGCAGTTGACGGCGAAAGGCACGAAGGGCGGGAGTTACAAGAGTGGCGGGATTTCCTGGGCTGCCGTTACCTCCGGCCAGGGGCGCCTCGGCCCCCGCTAGCGCTGGGCCAAGGCGCGGCAAAAGGCCCGTGTCGCTTCGTCTGCCGGGTGCATTGCTTCGATGCGCAGCTCGTCCGCCACGACTTCGGACGCGCCAACGAATGTCGTAAGCGTCGAGAAGAAGCGGAGCTCGCCGTCGGGCCCGTGCAGCGCTGTGGTCACGACGGGCAGTGGCGGCCTTCCTGGCTCGCGGCGTCGCCACGCGTCGGGCACTCCCGGGAATGCGGTGAGGCGGGCGAGCAGCGTGCGCGGACGCGGGTCGGTCGGACGGCGGCGGATTTCGTGGTGGAGATGGCGCAGCAATTCGCTGGCAACCTCGCTCCAGTTTGCAATTGCCGGCCGCATGTCGTCGGGATCGAACAACTGGAGAAGAATATTGCGGTTCTTCGGCCCGCCCGGTCGCACTGCCTCGAGCAGCCGTGTCATGCCCGCGCTGGCCTGGATCAGGTCCCAATTCCGATCGAAGGCAAAAGCCGGGTAGGGTTCGTGCTCTTCAAGGATGAGCGACACGGCGGCGCTGACCAGCCCCATCTCGGGCGCGTCGAGCGAAGATGCAGGAAATGCGGGTGCATAACCTGCCGCCACCAGCAGCTCGTTGCGTTCGCGCAGGGGCAGCTCAAGCGCCTCGGCGAGGGCCGTGAGGAGGCCGCGGCTCGGCTGCGAACGGCCGGTCTCGACATAGCTCAGGTGCCGCGGCGAGGTTCCCGCGTGCAAGGCCAGCGTCATTTGGCTGAGGCCGCGGGCAGCCCGCCACTCGCGCAGCAGGGCGCCGAGCGGCGTCCATCTGCTTGGCCGCTTCATGGTGGAACCTGCTGCGGTTTGCATGCCGGCGATGACCTTGTCTGCTTGCACCCGGATATATCGCGCCGCTGTCTGGGGGCAACGTGGTCGCGACGCCATGACCTTGCAGGTCATCGCCACGCATCCTTTTCCGGGTCGACAAGGGCGGGCGAAAGGAATGCGACGATGATCAGGCGCAATTTTCTCGTTTCGGCGACCCTGGGATTGGCGGGGGGCGGCCTGGGACGTGGCGCGGCCGCCGCCGAGGCGAGCCCGGCGGCGACCCCAGGCGAGGCAGGGAAAGCGTTGATCGGTCCGGACGAGGCCATCGACGCCGCGCGTTTCCACGTGGATCGCCGCCTGCTCGGCACGCGTTTCGGCACGATCAGCTATCTCGACCGCGGCACCGGTCCTGCCGCGCTGTTTATCCACGGCTTCCCGCTGAACGGGTTCCAATGGCGGGGAGCAATCGATCGTCTGTCCCCGCTGCGCCGCTGCCTTGCCCCCGACCTGCTGGGGATGGGGTACACCGATCCTCGCCCCGGCCAGTCGCTGGGCCCGCACGCCCAGGTTGAAATGCTGCTCGACTTCCTCGACGAGCTGGGCGTCGGCGAGATTGACCTGGTCGGAAACGACAGCGGCGGCACGGTCGCGCAGCTGCTTGCCGCACGCGCACCCGGTCGCGTCAGGACGCTCCTGCTGACCAACTGCGACACCGAGATCGACAATCCCCCTCCAGCGCTTGCGACGGTGATCGCCCTTGCCCGCGAGGGAGACTATCCGGACGCCTGGCTAGTGCCCTGGTTCCACGACAAGGAGCTCGCGCGTCGCAAGGAGCTTAGCGACGGATACAGCCGGGCGGGCTTTCCGAGCGACGCCGCGCTCGAGGTCTATCTCGGACCGCTGATCGCGACGCCGCGCCGCAAGGCGCTGACGAACGAATTTACGCTCGCGCTCGAGCCCAACGTGCTGCGTGCCGAGCATGAACGGCTGAAGCGATTCCCGGGCGAGGTTCGCATTGTCTGGGGCACGGCGGACGGCCTCTTCGCACGGGACAGCCCCGCCTTTCTCGATGGCCTGTTTCCGAATTCCAGAGGGATCCGTGCGCTGACCGGCGCGCGGTTCTTCTTTCCCGAAGAATATCCGGACCTCATTGCCGAGGAGGCCCGGCGGCTTTGGCTCCCGTCATGATCCACGCATCCAAGCAAGTACCGCAGCGCCGTTTAGACGCGCGACCGACGCTTGATTAGCGCAAAAACCGCGCAGCTGCACGATAGTGACGTCGGCTTGGAACCTTGAGCAACCGAAAGATCGACATGCCTGACAAGAAGTCCGGCGGTAAAAGCAGAGTCGCCGTATATGGCGCCGCCGGGCATACGGGGCGGTTCGTCGTGTCTGAGCTGCTCCGCCGCGGAATGACGCCTGTCGCCGCAGGGCGTGACACGTCCCGACTCCTCGCCACCGGCCTCGAGGACAGCGGCGTGGAACTGCGCGGCGCATCGATCGACGATCCGGCATCGCTCGACCAGGCGTTTGTTGACGTCGCGATGGTCATCAATTGCGCAGGGCCATTTCTCGACACGGCAGAGACCGTCGCGGCCGCAGCACTTCGCGCCGGTGCGCACTATCTGGACGTGACCGCCGAGCAGGCCAGTGCGACGGCGACCCTTGAGCATTTCGCAGAACCCGCCCGCCGCGCCGGCCTGCTCGTCATGCCGGCGATGGGATTCTTCGGCGGACTTGCCGACCTGCTCGTTACCGCCGCCGCAGGCGACTGGGAATCGGTCGATGACGTAGCCATCGGCATTGCGCTCGACAGCTGGCATCCGACCCAAGGAACCCGCCTTACCGGCGCGCGCAACACCGCGCAGCGCCTGATGGTCACGGGCGGCGCGCTCGCGCCGCTGGCATTGCCCGCAGCGACCCGAGCGTGGGATTTCCCGCCGCCGTTCGCACGCCAGGAGATGGTGGAGATGCCGCTTTCCGAAGTCGTCCTCGTCGCGCGGCACCTGCGTACGAGGGAACTGCACACGTACCTCAGCGCGGCCGCGCTCAACGACATTCGCGATCCGGCTACGCCGCCGCCGCAACCCGTGGATGCGCACGGCCGATCGGCCCAGCGCTTTCTCGTCGAGGCGATCGTGCAAAAAGGAGGCCTCGAACGCCGGGCCAGGGTCGGCGGACGCGACATCTACGCCTTCTCGGCACCGCTCGTCTGCGAAGCCGCCGAGCGTATCCTCGACCACCGCACCACGGCGCGCGGCGCCTTTGCACCGGGAGCCGCGTTCGATGCGGCAAGCTTCCTGGGCGCGATCGCACCGGACGCATTCACGACCGAGGCTCGGGGCGCCTAGCGGCGCGCCGGCGCGGAAAGACCATCAATCGGCAAGGGGAAGGAACGAGCTTGGAGCAGATCGAAAAGGCACGCAGGTTCGCCGCGCTGCATAGGGGCGAGGCCCCGCTGGTGCTTTACAACGCCTGGGATACGGGCAGCGCACGGGCGGTCGCGGCGGCGGGCGCCGAGGCGATCGCGACTAGCAGCTGGGCGGTCGCGGCTGCCCATGGCTACGAAGACGGGCAGGCGATCCCGCTGGCGCTGGTCGAGCAGATCGTCGGACGGATTGCCGCCAGCCTCGACCTGCCGCTGACGGTCGACTTCGAGGCTGGCTACGCCGAGGACGACGACCTGCTCGCAGCGAACGTCGCTCGCTTGCTCGCGCTGGGAGTGGTCGGCATCAATTTCGAGGATCGCATTACCGCAGGAACAGGGCTTTACGAGCCCCGCCGGCAGGCCGGACGAATTGCCGCCCTCCGCCGCGCTGCCGACGCGATGGGCATTCCCCTGTTCATCAACGCCCGTACCGATCTGTTCCTGGGAGGGGAGGACGAGCCGGCAGCCCTGCTCGACGCGGCGAAAGACCGCGCCGAAACCTATCGTGACGCCGGCGCCGACGGCTTCTTCGTGCCCGGCCTGGTCGACGATGAGCTGATTGGCGCGCTCTGTACGGCCTGTCCGCTCCCTGTGAACGTGATGGTTGCCGAGGGCGGTTCATTGCTGGCCCGGCTCGCCGGCCTGGGCGTGGCCCGCATAAGTTTCGGGCCGGCCCCCTTCCTCGCCGCGATGCACGCGCTCGAAGCCACGGCAAGAGCGGCATGCGGCCGGCTTGGCAAGGCATGACAGTGGCATCCGGCCGACAAGGTTGCGCGGGCTGGAACGGGCTTGTCCGGCTGCTCGGCGGCGCTTCGGTAACGCTTGTCCCTGCTGCCGCCGCTGCGCAGGACGTCCTGCACGGGACGATCGCCGAGCAAAGCTATGTCGAGGTCGAAGCCGCCGCCAAGGGCGGCGCGATAGCGCTGTGGGCATTGGGCGCCATCGAGGAACACGGCCCGCACCTCCCGCTGTCGACAGATGTCGCGATCCCCTCTGCCCAGCTGCGCGGCGTAAGATCCGCGCTGGCGGGCAAGGGCATCGAGAGCCGGATCGTTCCTCCCTACTACTGGGGCGTCAACGCGGTGACCGGAGCATTCACGGGCTCAATTCACGTGCGCCCCGAGACCATGATCGCACTCATGCTCGACGTATTCCGCAGCCTGCGCCGCAGCGGCTTCGAGGAAGTCTATTGCATCACCGGTCATTTCGATGCCGCGCACGGCCGGGCCATCGCCGATGCCGTGCGCGAGGCGAACGAGCAGGGCATACTGAAGGCGCGGTTTGTCGTCCCGGACGTGTTGGGCGAGCGCCTTGGCCTTGACCCGGGCAACGCCTCGTTCCTCTTCGCGCGCTGGCCGGCCGCGGAGGAACGCGGATTTCCCGATCTCCACGCCGGCACCGCCGAAACCTCGGCCATGCTGCACGCAGCGCCCGACAAGGTCGACGAAGCCTTGGCAGGGGCCCTTCCCGTGGTTGCGCTCGACCCTGGACAGTTGCGCGAATGGCGCGCCGGGGGGGAGCAGGCCAGCACCCTCACGCCGCGTGGATACATGGGGGCGCCGGCACACGCGACAGCGACCGCGGGGCGGCAGCGGATGGCGCGCGAGATCGAAGCCTATGCGACGGCGATCGAGGGAGCGGTGTCACGTTCGCGCGCGCGCCGCGCGCCGGGTGCGACGATCGAGCGAGGCAAAAAGTGACGAAAATTGATTCCTGGACGAAGCGTGGCGGCCGACGCAGACGACCGCGGACAAACGTGCTTTCCCGCGCCCGGAATACGAGCGCCAAACAGATGCCTGCCGCCGGGGCTTCGCGCGCTCAGGCGGACGCGCCAAGGATCGAGGAGTCTCACGAGCATGTCCGAACAGAGCGAAAGCTTCGTCTTCATGCGTTCCTTGGTCGCCGACGGCCCGCATCCGGATATCCCGGAAGCGGACCGCATCTATGCCCCGGTAATTGGCAGCTGGTCGCTTACGATCGAGTGGCTCGATTCGAAAGGTGACGTCGAGCGCGCACTGCCCGGCGAATGGCACTTTTCGTGGGTGCTCGACGGACTGGGCGTGCAGGATGTCTGGATTACGCCGCCGCGCTCCGAGCGGACGGACGGGACGCCGCCGCACGAGCATGGAACAAGCGTACGCTTCTATGATCGCAGGACGCGAACTTGGCGCTCTACTTGGACGGGACCCCGGCACTCCTCAATTCTCGAATTCCAATCCCGGCTTATCCATGACGAGATCGTCCTCGAGAGCCGGGGACAGACGCCACGGATGAAGTGGGTGTTCTCGGATTTCTCGGCCGATGGCTTCACTTGGCGCAACTGGGTCGAGGACGCCGGCAGCTGGTGGCTCCAGCAGCGTTTCATCGCCTCGCGCATACGCCACGCATGACCCCCATGGGCGCATGCCCATTTCACAGGAGCATTCAATGTCCGCAATCGAACTTGAGCCCGAAGGGGAAAACCCGAGACTTGGAATCGGCATTCTCGCCGTCGGCACGATCTGCTTCGGCATCGCCTGCTTCCTGCAGCGCGATTTCGCGGTATTCTGGCAGCCGGTTCCGGAGAGCCTTCCGTTCAGGCAGCCGCTCGCGTTCCTGTCCGCCGCCCTGCTGGTATTGTCCGGCGCGGGACTGCTGCTCGAGCGCACCCGGTCCATTGCCTCCATCGTCCTAAGCACCCTCTTCGTCCTCTATGCCGCGGCATGGCTGTCGCGCGGCGGCCTTGGGTCGATCATGGGGATCGCGGAAGATCTGGGGGTCGCGCTCGGTGCCGCGACCATCTGGGCTCGCTGCGCGGCGACGCCGTCAAGGCCCGAACCGCTGGCGCCGTGGATTGCGCGCGTCGCTTTCGGCACCTTCTCGGTGATTTTCGGGCTCTCGCATTTCATAGGTCTGAAGAACACCGCCGAGATGGTACCGGCCTGGCTTCCGGGAAGCGGCGAGTTCTGGGCGCTAGCCACCGGGGCCGGGCATGTCGCCGCCGGCGTCGCGCTGCTCACCAATCGCCTTGCCGTTGTCGGTACCCGCGCGGCAGGCGCCATGTATCTGTGTTTCGTCGCCTTGGTGTGGCTGCCGGGCGCCGTCACGCATCCCGATCAATGGCTGCGCTGGGCGGGAGGGGCGATTTCGCTGGCGATGCTCGGGAGCATCTGGCTCATTGGCGACTATCTCGTCTGGAGCGCTTCTGCCAGGCAACGCCGGTCAGCGCCGAAACAATCCGTTGGCGGATGAGGACGTTCGGAAAGGCTATGTCAGCAATGGATATCCAGCGACTTTCGAGTGGCACCATTCCATGGCACGTGCATCGCCGGCCCTACCTCGCGATCGTGCTCGAGGGCAGCTACGAGGAACTGGGCGACCAGGGACGCTGCGCCATCCAGGCAGGGGATGCCGTGCTGCATCTACCCTTCGAGCGCCATGGCAACCACGTCTCGCGAAGGGGTGTGCGGATCGTCAACGTCCCGCTCTCGATCGCCGACGCCTTGCGGCTGCAGTCGATGCGCACCGACGACCCCGAGCGCGTTGTCGACGCGATCAGCCGTGGATGCAGCGTGAGCGACGCCCTTGCCGGGGACCGGCCTAGCCTGCCTGCCCTCGCCGATGACGAGGCCGACGTGCTCGCGCTTTCGCTGGTCAACGGCGCGGATATCGAATTCGACGCATTCGCAGCCAGCTGCAACCTGTCGCGACGTACGTTGCGGCGGCGCTTCCAGCATCTCTACGGAACGTCGGCGGCCAAGTTCAGGGCGCGTGCGCGCGCTCGCCGCGCATGGCGCGCAATTCTCACGACGCCCGCTCCGCTCGCGGCGATCGCATGCGACCTCGGCTTCGCGGACCAAGCGCACATGAACCGCGCCGTGCTCGCCTTGACCGGCGAGACGCCCTCCCGCTGGCGTCGTGACATGTCGGATTAGCCAGCCACGCCGCTGGCGGTATCGTCTGCCCGTCAGCCACTCCCCGCAACCTGAATGAACGGGTGACCGCGCTCGCAGCCGCAGGCAGCGACTAGCCGCCCAATGGCCATTTAGTTCAAGATCGCCATGGCCGGCTTCGGGCATGGCGACGGCATGATTGCCTCCTTGCTCCTCACAGTCGCCTCGATAACCGCCCCATCCGCGGATTGCGCAACACGGCTCGAGCAGGCGCGGGCAGCGTACGGCGTCTATGACGTCGCCGCGGCCGAACGCGCCTATGCGGCTCTGGCGGCAGCATCCTGCCCGTCCGACGTGACCGGCGTTGCCGAGACCGAAATGGCGCGGATCGCTTGGCTCGTCCACAATCGCCCAGCCGATGCCATCGATCGATTGAAGCGCGTCCTGCCGAGCCATCCCGACCCCTGCGGCGCAGCGGTGCTGCTCGGACGTATCCTCAGTGCCAGCGGCCGGCCTAGCGAAACGTCAGCGGCCTTGATGCCCTACCGCGAGCGCTGCGCAGCTCTGGAGTCGGGCGTGCTCCTCGAAATTATCAAGGCATCGGTCGACCAGGCGGCGGCGGGGCCGCTCGCGACGCGGCGGCCGAACCTCGAAACGGCAAGGGCGATGCTCGGCGGGCTGTCCGAGCTTGCACGCGCCTCGCTCGCCGGCGCGCGGCTACGCCTGGCGATCGGCCTAGGCCTTGCCGACCGAGCGCTGGCGCTGGAGGGCTGGCGCGATTTCTACTGGCTTGATGCCACGGTCAAGCCGCAGGCCTTCGGCGGCTCCGACGCCGAGGTGCGCCGCACCTTTGAGGCAGGCCTTGCCCCCGGCGCTTCTGAATTCGACAGGCTTGCCCTGGTAAAGCTCCTCATCCGCGGCGGATTTGCCGACGAAGCTGAGCGTCTTATCGATGGCCGTGCCAAGGGCGAGGCGTGGAAGGCGCCGCTGGCATATCTCGAGATGCGTCGCCGCCTCGCGGCGCTTCTGCTCGCGCACGATCGTGCCTGGGCGCGCGGCGAGCGCCCCGACGATGCGCCTTTCGAAGCGAACCTCGTGCAAGCCCTCAAGGATGCGGTGGCGGCGGCGGGACATCCGGCGGACGATCCCTGGCCCGCGCTGCGCGAGCTCTGGGGCCTCTTCGGCACGACCGGACGAAGCAACGGCGTGAGCGGCCTCCACCTCGGCCACGTCTCGACCGACCGAAGCGAAGAGGTGCGCCAGAGCAGGCGGCAGGGCGAGGTGCGCTTCATCTCTCTGGACAACATGATCGCCAACGGCTTTTCGGGATGGCTCGGCGATGGCACCTTCGCGCCCGGTGGCTGGGCCGCCGACGGGCAGATCATTCAGGTGCGCGCGCGCTACGTCCAAAGCGCGCTTGACTGGGCAGCGGTCGCGAGTGGCGGGCCCGCGCGCGAGCGCTACCTAGCCCTGATGGAGAGGCGCAGCGCCGGTGATGCCGATATCGCGCGGACCGAACCCATCGCCTTCTTGCCGGGGCTTGCCGATCGCATCCGGGTGCAGGCGATCGATGCGCTCGCTCGCGAACTGCGCGTCGCCGGTGACGACCCCGCCACGTTTCCGCGCCGCTTTGCAAGGCTTTGGTATGATCGCAGTTTCGAAGGAACCATCCATCTCCACGAGGGCCGGCATGCGCTGGACCAACTGAGCTATGCCGGCGCGCAGGCACTGTCCGACGACGAGCTCGAATATCGCGCCAAGCTATCCGAACTGCGCTACAGCACCTCGCCGAGGGTGATGCTGGGTTCGATCTATGGTCGGCTGATCGGCGGCACGACCGGCCACGGCATCGCCAACGAGCGGCTGCTGCGCGATTTGATCGCCTGGATGCGCGAGCACAAGGAGGCGGTGGACGGCTTCGATTCCGGCCGGTGCCAGCTTTGCCAGCTCGACCTGCTCAGCGACGCCCAACTTCGCATGGTCGCCGAAAGCCTCGATCCGGAGACCCGCTAGATCAAGTCGGATTGACGGCCGCCCGCGATGTGAATTCGAGGAGGCTGTTGGCCGTTTGCCGTCGACCAGCCTTGCCGGCATTTCGACACCGAGGATGATTGCGGCAGGGCGGACAGGATCCCTAGGTCGGGCTGCCGATGCGGCCTTCCGGCGATTCCCGCGCGCGGTTTGCGAGCAGCACGCAGCGAGCCCGTGCTGAACGCGCAAATGCAGTTCTTCCCTCCGTCTAGGTCGGCCCCCGGAACGACTGGAGATGAAGAAATGGACGCCAAGAGAATTCGGCCGCGCCGGACAGCCGAGATATTTCGGGGCGCGCTTGTCGGCGTATCCTGCCTGTCTGCCCCGGCTTTCGCCCAGGAAAGCGCCGTGCAGAGCGCGGCAGACGCCTTCGGTGAGCGCGTGGGCATCGAGCAGGTCGGACTTTACAACGAGAACCAGGTTCGCGGGTTCGACCTGCAGGCGTCGGGCGCCTACCGCATCGAAGACGCCTATTTTAGCAAGATCGTACCGCTTAACGACCCGGTCGTGGCCGGGGTCGGCGTTCGCGTCGGCGTCAATGCCGCCAGGCTGCCCTATCCGGCACCGAGCGGGGTGGTGAATTATCGGCTGCGTTCGCCAGGCAGCGAGGACTTCCTCTCGATTGCAGGGGGCCTGCGCGATTACGGCACGCGCTTCGTGCAGGCGGACGGCGCCTGGCACCTCCCGGATGGCGGGATCGCCGGCGGGATTGTCTGGAGGCCCGATGCGCGCTGGCAAAGTGGCGCTCGAGGCGCGGCGCTCGACGCCGGGCTGGTGGTGGAGCAGCGGCTGGCGCCCGCGCACCGTCTGCGGGGCTTTGCGCAGTTCTACTGGCGAAACTACGACGGCGAGGATGCGGTTGCGGCAGCGGGCGATGGCTTGCCGCCGCTCGAAGCGCGCACAATCAACTATGCCCCGCGATGGGCTCGATACGAGGCGCTCAATGTGAACGCCGGCCTCCTTTATGACGGTGTTGTTGGTCCATGGGCGTTCAGCGCGTCCGCCTTCCGCTCCTATTATGAAGCGGAGCGCGAGGATTTCGCTGTTGCCGCAGTCCGCGCAGACGGGCGTGCCACCGGAACGCTGTTCATCAGTGGCCCAAGGACGAGTGTCTCGGATTCCGGCGAGGTGCGGGTCGCCCGCCTGCTCGGGAACGGCCGTTTCCGCCATCGGCTCGCGCTCTCCGCGCGGGCGCGGCAGAGCAACGTGGGCCTGACATCGAGCCTGGCGGTTCCGCTTGGCGAATTTGAAGCCGGTACGCGGCCGGGCCGCGTCGTGGTAGAAGAGTGGTCGGGAATCTCAGGCCGGGACCGGGTGAACCAGGTCACCGGGTCGCTCGGCTACGGCGTGAGCCTGGGCAGCCTGGCTGAGCTTCAGGCGGCAGCGCATTGGACCCGCTACGAGAAGACCCGGGCCGGACTTGGCCAAGCGCCAAGTCGCGGCGTCCATGAGAGGCTTCTCGGCAATGCCTCGCTGCTTGTCACGCCGACCCGGCGCCTCAGGCTGTTCGCGAGCTGGGTGACGGGCCTCGAAGAATCCGGCGTGGCACCGCAGAATGCGGCCAATCGCAATGAGGTGCTTGCGCCCGTGACGGCGAGGCAATGGGAACTTGGAGCCCGCTATGCGATCACCGACGGCCTGGCACTCATCGCCGCGGGCTTCGAGGTTTCCAAGTCGACCATGGGCCTGCGGCCCGACAGCAACGTCTTCGGGCCGATCGGGCGCGTGCGTCACCGCGGGGTGGAAGTCTCGCTTGCCGGCAAGCTGGATCAAAGGACACAGATCGTGGTCGGCGCCGTCGCCTTCCAGCCGACAATTGAAGGGCCGCTGGTCGAGGCCGGCATCATCGGCGACGAGCCGGTCGGCGTCTCGTCGAAGGTCGCCAATCTCGGCCTCGAGCGAGAGCTTGCTCGCGGTTGGTCGCTCGATTTTCAATTCACTTTCCAGGGCGCCCGCTGGGTGGATGCGGCAAATACGCTGCGCGCGCCTGCCTTGCGAACCGTCAATCTCGGCATTCGGCATCGCTTCGAGCTTGCCGGCAAGGCCGCCCAGCTTCGAGTCCTTGCAAGCAATATCTTCGACGAGGAACGCTGGGCCGTGGGCTCGTCGGGCCTGCTGAGCGCGGCCGCGCCGCGCACCCTGCGTGCCATACTCAGCTACGATCTCGGCCGCCGTACGCGGAGCAGCGACTAGCTTTGCCGGTCCGAAGAAGTGGGCGCGGCGAGCGCAGCGGCGCGGGCGCTGCCGCGCTCGCCAGATAGCCCGCATACCCTGGATCGAACTCGTCGTCGGGGAAACCCGTCAGGGATGGGGCCGGAGGTGCCGCGGCTTTGAGGCCGATGGTTTTCCCGATAGCAGCTTACCTGGTCGCCCCGGTCCGAGCTGGGGCGTGATGCGTTCAGGCGGGGGCTTCAGGCGGAGTATCACTCCGGCGACCCGAACATCGCGGCGACGGCGAAGGTGGACATCTTCTGAAGTCTTTCCCTGGATGCACCATCGCGGGCCTTCATGGAAATGCCGACAAGCAGCGTTGAGATCGTTGTCGCCAGCGCGTCCGCATCCGTGGCCGGAGATAGGTCGCCGTCATTGCGAGCACGCTTCAGGCGGTCAGCGATCAGTGCTTCCTGCGCGCATCGGCGTTGCGACAGAAACTCACGCACGGCGTCATTTTGCGGAGCACTGCTGACCGCTGCGGAAACCACAAGGCATCCCTTCGGCTTTCCCGGCCTGGTATAAATCTCGATCGCATCGCTCAACATGCGCGTGACGGCTTGGCGGGCGGTCGATTCCTGCGCAAGAGCCGTGGCGACGAAGCTGCCTTCGTTAGCTTCATAGAGCGCAACGGCTTCCCGGAAGAGTTCTTCCTTGGAACCGAATGCCGCGTAGATGCGCGCAGGCGCCAAGCCAAGCGCCGACACAAGGTCGGAGATCGACGTCCCCTCGTAACCCTGAGCCCAGAAGGCCTCCTGAGCCGTCGCCAATGCGACATCTCGGTCAAACTCCCGTGGGCGCGCCATTTTATCTCCGTTCTTGAATGATCGGTCAATAAATAACTTGACATCGGAATTCAAGCGAGGATTCTTGAGCGATCATTCAAGAACTTCCGGAGCACCGCGTGAGCACGGCATCACAATTGCTTGAATCATCAGGCCGCACGAGCACAGGCCGGGGGGCGACCTTGGCTCTGCTCGCATTCGCACAGTTAATCATCGCGCTCGATCTCAATATCGTCTTCGTGGCGCTGCCGGAAATCGGCTCCGGCCTCGGCTTCTCCGACCAGACCCTTCAGTGGGTCATCAGCGCTTACACCGTCTTTACGGGCGGTTTCCTCCTGTTCGGGGGACGCGCAGCGGATCTCATCGGCCAGCGCCGAATGTTCATCTTCGCCCTTTGGCTCTATGCAGTTTCGTCTCTCGTGGGCGGGCTTGCCACATCGCCAGAGGTCATGGTCGCAGCGCGCGCCGTGCAGGGTATCGGCGGCGCCTTTCTCTTTCCGGCGACACTCTCGCTGGTGAACCGCCTCTTCGCCGAGGGACCGGAGCGTAACCGCGCCCTGGCAATCTGGGGTGGCGCTGGCGCCAGTGGCCTGACCATCGGCGCCATTGCCGGAGGGTTCCTGACAGCCGCGTTCGGCTGGCCGTCCGTGTTCTACGTCAATGTCCTTCTTGCGGGTATTGCCATTGTCGCCGCATTCCTCGTCATTCCCAAGGATGCCAAGGACCATGAGCGCCGGAGCTTCGATCTGGCGGGCGCAATTACTGTGACCGGGGGCGCAACATTGCTCGTCTTCGCGCTGGTGCAGGGGCCGGAATACGGATGGACGGCGCCGAGTATCATGTGGAGCGCGGCGGCGGCCCTTGCCCTGTTAGTCATCTTTGCCGTCATCGAAACCCGCAGTTCCGACCCACTCATGCCGCTTCGGCTGTTTCGTAACAAAAACCTCGTCGCCGGCATGACCATCACCTTCCTCTACATGGCAACCTTCGGCACGCTTCCTTACTTCCTCACGGTCCTGTTTCAGAATGTGCAGGGGATGACGGCGCTGCAAACGGGCCTGGCTTTCCTCGTGCCGTCCATATCGATCGCGGCAGGAACGCAGATCGGCGAGCGTCTTGCGACCCGCAGTTCAATCCGCCCCACGCTGATCGCCGGTCTCGTAATCGGCGCGGCCGGCACGCTGCTGATCGTCCCAGGCGCTGCGGTCGAGGGAGCTTATCTCCACATCGTCCCAGGCCTGATAGTGTCCGGTATCGGGCAAGGAATTGTTTGGACGGGCATGTGGATCGCCGCCGCCACTGGCGTTGACCACGAGGAGCAGGGTGTCGCGTCCGGTATGGCCTCGACAACCCTCAATGTCGGCAACGCGATTGGCCTCGCCATTTTGATCGCGGTCGCCAACGCGGCGACGGTTGGCCATTCAGGAGAGGCTTTGAAGGCAGCTACGATCGTCGGAATGCACACGGCCTTTTACCTCGCAGCCGCGGGCATCGGCCTCTCGCTCTTGATCGTACTGGTCCCGGGTAAGCCGGCTAAAAACGCTTCCTGAGCGAAGAGCAGAAGGTTGGGCTATCCAGCAACTCCGTTGAGGCCTGACCCAACGCCTTTCAGTCCGGACCGGACTGTGACCTGGCGGCGGCCGCCTCGGCACCCAGGTGAAGCGCAAAACCCGACACGCCTGGGCGTGCATGCTGCGGCCGCAGCTTCATGCTCGGGATGTCGTAGTCGCCGCCATTTTGCGAGCGGTAAGGGATCGGCGGTGTCGTCCCGAGCGTCGCCATGCGCGCGCGCAGGCGCTCGGCAATGGGTTCGAACGCGCCCTCCTTGAGGCGATCGGTGCTGTAGACCACGAACGGCGGCAGCACTTCATAGCCGGGATAATAGAGAATGCCGTGGTTGATCGGAAACAGCAGGTCGTCGATCGGTCCATTCACGCCGGTCGGCGAATAATGGTCCTCCCAGCCGCCTGCAGTCACGACCAGCATGGCCTTCTTGCCGGCGAGCGTGCCTTCGCCGAAGCGATCACCCCAGCGCTTGTCGCTGTGCTCGCCGACGCCGTAGGCGAAACCATAGGCGAAAACCCGGTCGACCCAACCCTTCAGGATCGCGGGCATGGTATACCACCAGAGCGGGAACTGCAGAATCAGCAGGTCCGCCCAGAGCAGCTTGTCGATCTCCGCCCGGACGTCGGCGGTCAGCGTGCCGCTTTCGAATGCCAGTTTTGACGCATAACCGACAACCAGGCGTGCGTCCGGGGCCAAGGCCGGAAAGTCCGCCCGGTCGACCTGCGACTTCCAGTCCTGGCCGTAAAGATCCGAGACCTGGACCTCGTGACCCTGCGCCTCCAGGGTCTGCACCGCTACATCCTTGAGGGCACCGTTGAGCGAACGGTGCTCGGGGTGGGCATAGACGATCAGGACTCGCACGGTTCGGCACTCCCGCCAGGTTAGTTTGAGGCCAGAGGATAGTGCCGCGAATATTCATGCGGTATATGGTGAGCAAGAATATGACTCTGCCGAAAAATGGATAGATCGAGCATCACGCTGGAGCGCATGCGGACCTTCGTGCGGGTGGCCGAACGCGGAAGTCTTTCTGCCGTGGCGCGCGAACTCGGGGTCGGCCAATCGACGATCACCCGCCAGTTGCGCGAGCTCGAGGACGCGCTCGGCGTATCCCTGTTGAGCAGGACTACGCGGCGAGTGACGATCACGCCGGAGGGGAGCCAGTTTTACGCCCGAAGCCTGCAGGTCCTGCAATTGGTTGACATGGCGGGCGAAGAACTGGCGAACAGCAGCGGATCGGCCTTCGGGACGGTGCGCCTCTCCTGCTCGGCAGCGATCGGCGTGCTGCATTTCAGTCGCCTTCTTTTCGAATTCCAGGACCTTCACCCGAATGTCGGCATCGACCTGAGCCTGACCGACGAACGGGTGGACCTCGTGCGCGAGGGCGTCGATCTGGCAATTCGCCTGGGTCCGTTCGCCGACAGCTCGATGCGACTACGGTCGCTGGGTCAAAGCCGGCGCGTGCTCGTTGCCTCGCCGGCCTATCTGAACGCGCGCGGCCGACCGGCGGTGCCTGACGATCTGGCAACACACGAGTGCATCCGCATGTCCAACGTGTCCGGAAGCGACACGCTGGTCCTGCGGGACCCGGAGGGCGGGCTGCACCGGGTGGCCATCAAGGCGCGGCTCAACGTCGACCATGGCCTTGCCGCGCGCGAGGCGCTGCTGGCCGGGCGCGGCTATGCCCCGGCACACCGGTGGCTGGTTGAGGATGCAATCCTCTCGGGCGCGCTGGAGGCGATCCTTCCGGCCTACGCGCCCCCATCCACCCCACTGAGCCTACTGATCGTTCCCGAGCGCGCGCGCATCCACAGGGTGCGGCTGCTGATCGATTTCCTGTCCGGCAGGATAGGCTCCATCGCTGGAATCGACAGGTAGGACGGCGGGTGAGGCAGCGCGACGGCGGTGTCCGTGGCTGGCACGCAGCAGCCGAAAGCCGGGCAGCTCGCGCGCTGGTCGAGGCCGCGCGCGAAGCGGCATAGCGTCTCCCGGTTGGAGCGCGCCTGCGGCGCGGTCAACGCGCAAATCGTACCCTGATATCGATCGAAAACGGCAGCGCCCGTCGGTAGCATGCGCGCTGAAAACTGGCCGGAGTCACGCGCTCGCGCGGCCCCGCCTGCGAGAGCAAGCACATGAATATCGAAACGCTCCTTGTGTTCGTCCCGGCTTGCTTCGCCTTGAACCTGGCGCTCGGTCCCAACAACCTGATGTCCATCACGATTGCCGCGCATCATGGAGCGAGGCGCGCGATTGCCGCTTCGGCAGGGCGTATCGTTGCGTTTGCGGCGATGATTGGCGTGGCGGCGCTCGGCCTCGGGGCTGTGCTCGCCGCTTCCGACCTTGTATTCTCGGCCATCAAATGGACCGGTGCCCTCTATCTGTTTTGGCTAGGCGCCAGGCTGCTGTTGTACAAGGGAGAGGCCATTGGGCCGCACGCGGGCGCGCCGTCGCGGCCCGCGCCGCAATACGCGCGGCGGGAGTTTCTCGTCGCCGCCGGCAATCCCAAGGCTATCCTCATCTTCACCTCGTTCCTGCCGCAGTTTGTATCCGTGGAGGACTACTGGCAGGACTTTTTCGTCCTGGGAGCAATGTTCCTCGCACTGGAAGTCGCTGCCGTGACTATTTACGCCCTCGTCGGTTCGCGGCTGCAGCAACGCGTACGGGACCGAACGATGGCCCGGCGCGTCAATCGGACGAGTGGCGTTGCAATGATCACCCTCGCCGGTGCGCTCTTGTTCGCCGATCGACGCACCTGATCGCGCGGCGAAGCATTACCGAGCGACAGGAAGCGGCAGGCCCGAGGCGCGGCAGCGGTGTCAGGGGAGCAGGATTGTCGCGCCCATCGTCTCACGAGCTTCCATCCGCCGATGCGCTTCAGCCGCCTCCGACAATGCGAGACGGTCGTGCACGGTGATCTCTACCGCCCCCGCCTCGACCGCGCCGAACAGCTCGCGTGCCATGCCCAGGTAGGTGTCGCGGTCGGCGATATGGGTCGGCAGCAGGGGAAAGGTCGCAAAGAGCGAACCCTTTGCGGCCAGCAATGCGATGTCAAACGGCGCGATCGGGCCCGACGCGGAGCCGAAACTCACGAACGAGCCGAAGGGACGCAGGCAGTCGAGCGAGCCAGGAAAGGTCGCTTGGCCAATGCCGTCGTAGACGACGTGACAGCCTTGCCCCCTAGTGAGGTCCATGACCCGAGCGGGGAATGGCTCCTCGCGGTAGAGGACGACATGGTCGCAGCCGTTCGCGCGCGCGGTGGCGACCTTGTCCGGCGAGCCGACCGTGCCGATGACCGTCGCGCCAAGGTGCTTGGCCCATTGCGCGAGAATGAGCCCGACACCGCCGGCCGCGGCATGCACGAGAACGGTTTGCCCCGGCTCTACGCGGTAGGTCCGGCGCAGCAGGTATTGCGCGGTCAGCCCTTTAAGCATCATCGCGGCGGCGGTTTGGTAATCGATCGTATCGGGCAGGCGAAGCAGGACTTGCGCCGGAACGTTGTGCTCCTCTGCATACGCGCCCGGCGCTTCGACATAGGCCACCCGATCGCCCGGCGCAAAGCCCGAGACGCCGGGACCGAGCGCGACCACCTCGCCGGCGCCTTCCTTGCCCGGCGTGAACGGCAGGCCGGCCACGGGATAAGCGCCGGTGCGATGATAGATGTCGATGAAGTTGACGCCGATTGCCCGGTTGCGAACCCGGACCTCTCCCGGTCCGGGCGGCGCAAGGAGCAAGTCTTTCACTTCGAGCACTTCGGGACCGCCATAACGGTCTATCTGGATCGCTTTCACGTTGCGACGCTCCTCACGCTGTGTCGCCCGCCCAGCTAGTATGTCGCCTGATATCAGGGTAGACTGATATCCTTAGCATCAGAGTTTGCATCATGTTGATATCGGACCAGATCGGCCTCGACCTGCTTCGGCTTTATGCCGCCGCGTGCCGACAGGGCAGCTTGAGCAAAGTCGCGCAGCAGACCGGCCGGAGCCAGTCCGCGGTCAGCATGCAGATACGGCGGCTAGAGGAACTGGTCGGCCATCGGCTCTTCCGCCGTACCGGGCGAGGTGTCGTGCCCACGGCGGAAGGAGAAGTCTTCCTCGGCTATGTCGCGCGCATGCTCGCGCTGGGCGACGAGGCGCAGGCGCGCCTCAGCCGGCCCGACATCACCGGCAGTGTGCGCATCGGGCTCGCCGAAGAAGTCGCCGGCACGGCGCTTCCGGCGGCGCTCGGACGGCTGCACCGGGCGCACCCTGGCGTCCAGCTGGACGTGATGGTCACGAACAGCATTGCGTTGGGTCAAGCCTGGAATGCGGGGCAGTTCGACATCATGCTTGCCCCTGCGTCAGTGGTCCGCGACGAGGCGCGTACCGCCTGGACCATCGATCTGCTGTGGGCCTGTGCACTTGACTACTCGGTCGATGCTGCAAGTCCGCTTGACCTAGTTGCCTATGCGGCGCCCTGCCTGTGGCGCGACCGGATGATGGCGGCGCTTGCAGCAACGGCACGCGCCCATCGCATCGTGTTCGCCAGTCAGAGCATTTCCGCGCTCCAGGCGGCAGTGGAAGGCGGTCTCGGCATGGGGTTGCTGCCGCAGAGCTACATCCGGCCAGGCTTGTCGCGAACGGCCGCGCCGTCGGAAGCGCCGGAGCCGATCACCGTCCAGTATGGGCTTTACGCGCGCGATCGGCGGCCCGCATGCGTCGGGGCGGCCATGGATATCCTCCTGCAGGCGGCTCGTCCTGCCCTGAACCCGGCTTCCCGGGGCCAGCGGGACGTGGTTCAGCCTTGAGCGTGCGTTGAGCCGGGTGGGGCGACAGCCTTTTTGACCCTGAGGCGAGCAGGCGCATAAGAACGGTCGGGATACGAGGAGTGTGGCAAGCGTGGCGCGATTTGGATGGACTCGCTGATCACTGCCGCGGCGCGAGCGCTTGCAACGGGCGATATCCTCGGCGCCATGAACCGCGTCGCGCTCCGAGACGATCCGCCGGCGCTCGCGCTACGAGGCATCGCCATGGCGCAACTGGGCGAGTTCGACCGGGCAAAGGTGCTGCTCAAGCGGGCTGCGCGTGGCTTCGGCGCCAGGGAAGCGGTGTCGCGGGCGCGATGCGTGGTCGCCGAAGCGGAGATCGCGCTCGTTTCGCGGGACCTGCGCTCGCCTGCGAAGTCGCTCTCGGCGGCGCGGGTGACGCTCGAGGTCCATGGCGATGCGCTGAACGCCGCCCATGCACGGCACCTGGAAATTCGAAGGCAGGTGCTGGTGGGCGATCTCCACCGTGCGAAGCAGGGGCTTGCCGAGCTCGACCTCAAATTGTTGCCTCCGGCATGGCGCGCGATGCACGAGCTCGTGGTGGCGGAAATCGCCATGCGCAAGATCGAGGCGGGAGCTGCGCGCGCTGCGCTGGAGCGGGCACGAGAGGCCGCGCAGCTTGCCGGCATCCCGGCGCTCAACGCCGAAGTATCGCGAGCCTTCGAGACCCTCAATGCGCCGGTGGCCCGGCTGGTCGCGCCGGACGCGCAGCGTTCGATCCGCCTGGAGGACGCCGAGGCGCTGATGGCGACCGGCGCGCTGGTAGTCGATGCCTGTCGACATGCGGTGCGCAAACACCAGATACGCATTTCGCTGGCGAGACGGCCCGTCCTGCTGTCGCTCGCGCGTGCCCTTGCCCAGGCATGGCCGGGCGACGTCTCGCGTGACGATCTGGTCCGCCAAGCCTTCCGGGCCAGGAGTGCGGACGAATCGCACCGCGCGCGGCTGCGCGTCGAGATGGCACGGCTGCGCAAGGCCATTGCCGCAGTCGCGACCGTCGTAGCGACGCGGAACGGGTTTGCGCTCGTGCCTGTCGACACGGCGGGCGTCGCAGTAATGGCGCCGCCGGTAGAGGAAGGCCATGAAGCCGTCCTGGCGTTGCTGAACGACGGAGAGGCCTGGTCGAGCTCTGCCCTGGCTCTGGCGCTCGGGAAGAGCCAGCGCGGCATCCAGCGCTCGCTCGAGGCGCTTTCTGCCAAGGGCCGGATACAGCACTTCGGCAACGGAAGGGCGCGGCGCTGGGTCGCGCCGGCACCCTTGGGATTCGCGACAACCTTGTTGCTCCCAGGCGGCCTTCCCTTCGGCTAGGAACAGCCTGCAGCATCGGAGGAAGCATGAAGCAGTCGCAGGCCAAGATTGATCGGGTCTATGGTCCCTTCGACGGGATCGATGCCGTGCACGGCGTTTCCTATGACGGGCAGCGGATTTGGTTCGCGGCCGGCGAGAGGTTGAATGCCCTCGATCCCTCGAGCGGTGAAATCGTGCGATCGCTCGAAGTTACCGGCGATGCCGGGACCGCCTTCGATGGCGAGCATCTGTTCCAGATCGCCGAAAACCGCATCCAGAAGATCGACCCCCAGACGGGCACCCTCCTGGCGACGATCCCGGCACCCGGCAAGGGAGGCGATTCCGGACTGGCATGGGCGGAAGGAGCTTTGTGGGTCGGGCAGTACCGGGACCGCAAGATCTATCAGGTCGACCCGGGAAACGGGGACATTCTTCGCACGATCGAATCCGATCGTTTCGTCACCGGCGTCACCTGGGTGGAGGGCGAGCTCTGGCATGGAACGTGGGAAGGCGACGAGAGCGACATAAGGCGCATCGACCCCCGGTCCGGCGAGGTCCTGGAGAGTCTCACGATGCCCGCCGGAGCAGGTGTATCGGGCCTGGAGTCGGATGGCGGCGAACGCTTCTTTTGTGGCGGCGGCGGCAGCGGGACGATCAGGACAGTGCGCCGTGTGTCCCAAGTGTCCACTGCAAATAATTAGCATTGACTATTTGATTAGCATCAGCTAATGATTTGCCATGCTCGAAAATGCCTCTATCAACTTGGTCATGCGCGCACTTTCAGATCCTACGCGGCGCGCGGTGTTCGAGCGCGTGGCGCAGGCGGACGAGATCACCGTCGTAGAATTGACGCGCGGAAGCGGTGTCACGCAGGGAGCCATTTCGCAGCACCTGCGATCGCTGAAGCGAGCTGGACTGGTCTTGGAGCGGCCGCAGGGACGAAACGTGTTCTATCGCGCCGAACCCAAGGGGCTGGCGCCGCTGTTCGACTGGATGAGCCATTACGGCGTCTTCTGGCGCGAACGTCTGGCTGATCTGCACATCTTGCTTAAGGAAATCGATCCATGAACGCCACTGCGTTGCTCGCCGACACACACGATATCGTGGTCGACGAGGTCTTCCCGCACGCGCCCGAATTCATCTGGAAGGCGCTCACCGACGGCGAGCTTATCGGTCGCTGGCTGATGGAGCCGACGGGCTTCGCGCCGGAAGTCGGCAGGCATTTCACCTATCGCACGACGGCGGCCGGCAAATGGGATGGCACGATCGAATGCGAAGTGCTCGAAGTGCAGCCGCACGAACGCCTCGTCTACTCGTGGAAGGGGGGCGACGCCGGAAACGTCGGCTACGGCTCGCTGCTCGATACTGTCGTGACCTGGGTCCTGCAGCCCGTCGATGGCGGGACGCGCGTGCGCCTGGTCCATGCCGGCTTCGTGCTGCCGCGAAACGAGAGCACCTATCGCAAGCTGGCGGAAGGCTGGAATAATGTCGTCGGCAAGATGGTAGGTGTCGCCGTCAAGGCTGCCGCCGATGAGTGAGCCCTACACCGGCGGCTGCAAATGCGGCGCCATCCGCTACGAGGTTTCCGGCGAACCGGCCGCGATGCTCTACTGCCAGTGCCGGCAATGCCAGCGCGACAGCGGCACTGGGCACGGCGCGCACCTGACTTTCGTCGGCGCGAACGTAAAGCTCACCGGCGAGGCGGCGACATGGACCGTGACGGGTGACCTGGGCACGCGCAAGAGCCGGGGCTTTTGCAGCGCGTGCGGAGCGCCTGTCTACCTGTTCTTTCCGGACAATGCCGATGTCTTCGTCGCGAGCGCGACAAGCCTCGACGACCCGATCCGGTTCAAGCCGCAGTTCGTCACCTGGACCGACGCCGGCCAGCCCTGGGATCACCTCGATCCGGCGCTGCCGCGCTTCGGCAAAATGCCGCCGGTTTGAGCGGCGAGACACCGGAGGCCCGTCCATAGTCCTGTGTCCGGCCAGGCGGGCTGGCCCGGCATACAGCATCGAAGGCGGCTGCGCCGACGGCGGCGCGCTTGACGCCGACCTTAAGAATAACGTGCCCCTGAGGGTCGCACGTGCCCGCCGGAGCGATCCGGCGGGCACACTTCTATGCGGGGATCTTTGGCTCGATGAGGTGCGCGATGCCCCGGACCCTACCTTGGATCCGGCCCTCATCGCGCATGAAGGACCCCCATGTCTGCCACCGGGAGGGCGCAAAACCGACGGGCGGCTAGGCCGCGCCGCGCGCCGTTGCACGAGCCATCTCGTCGAGGCTGCTTGCGCGGACGCCGAGGAGCCTTTCCGTCTCCGACGTGTCGACGCGCGCGGGTCGGTCCCATTGGTACGTGAGCTCGACGGCCTCGTGCCAGCCGAGCCCTTCCAGTTCCGCTGCCGGAGCAACTCGCAGGGCAGGCACCTCGAGTCCCCGGTGCTCGGCAATCTTGCCGAGCACCTCGCGCACGCTGGCGTGCTGTACCGGTGCAAGGAAGGCGCGATCCCATTCGCCTTGGTAGAGCGATGCAGCGATGAGCGTTCGCGCGACATCGTCGATGTACGACCAGGGGTGGATTTGGTCGACCGAACCGACAAAGGCCACCTCGGCTCCCGTCGCAAGGGCGGGCAACGCCAGGAGCGCGAGGTAGGTAACCCGTGCGTCGCCGAGATAATCGCTGGCACGGATTTCGATCGCTGGCGCCTTCGACCGCCGAGCGCGCTCCCACATGATCGCACGCACGGTGCCCTTCAAGGTGGTGGGATCAAGCGGCGTGTCGCTGGCAAGCGTTTGGGGTGCGCGCTCGCCGTAGCCATACGTGTTGCCCGCGATGACGATCTTCGCCCCCACCGCTTCGGCCGCCTGGACAGTGCCGTCCATGATGGGAAAGAAATCGGTGGGCCAACGGTGATAGGCCGCCATCGCGCACATGAAGATCGTGTCCACGCCCTCGCCGATGCCGGCAAGGGCTGCGGCCTCGGTCGCGTCGAGCGATACGGTCCGTATTCCGGGCAGGTCGAGAGTCCCGGCGTTGCGGCTTGTCAGCGTGACGCTGTGACCAGCATCGGCAAGGAGCCGCGCGGTCGCGCGCCCGACCGGGCCAGCGCCCACGACGATATGGGAAGCCATGTGCAATTTCTCCTCAAGTGCGGTGTTGGGTCGCTCGACGTGAGAAGCGGGCGACCGAAAGTCGCGCACGAAACGCCAAGTTTTGAGCAGATTTCTCCAAGGATGCAGCTGGGGCTTGCGCGGCCGGGGGCCGTCGCGCTCAGCCGGGCTTGCGCACCTGGGGTAATCGACCTGGTGATCAGCCATGGAGGCCGCGGCACGGCGGCCACGCTGGGTGCCGGCGTAGCGGTGCTGTGCATGCCTTTCAGGCGCGACAGCCCTGGGGTCGCACGGCGGGTGCAAAGTCTCAGCCTGGGCATTGTCCTGGAACCTGGATCCGATGCCGACGCGATTGCCGCGGCGGTGGCAGGCATGCTGGCTGACACGGCGCTACGACAGTGCACGTGGGCCTCTGCCTCGAGCGTGCAACGGTTCGGAGAGCTCGATCTCGCAGTCCGTCATGTCTACGTGCTGACGCGCTGTGGCCGATGACCGGCATCGAGCCTTCGGTGGAGAAGGCGAACGAAGCGCGCCCCAGCCGCGCCACGTTGAAGACCGGGCGCAAGTCGCCAGATACGGCGCACATGACTGAAGGATGGCAGCCCATGCAGTTCGAAACCAGCGCGACTTGGCCGCCCGCAGGGATCGGTATCGCGTCGCGCCGCGCTTGCCCGGGGAAAGGCCGGCTAGAACCGGCCGAGCACCACCGGATCATCATTCACACCAGTCCCTCCACGCGTTCCTTCTGTCTGGATACCGGATCGAGCTTCCTGCGCACCGAAGGACACATCGACTTCATTCCGTCCAATCATGGTGGGGGTTTCGATGCGTCTGCGCCGTACGAATGCCTCGAAGTGAGCCTAGCACCGGGGTTGCTAGACCGGGTCGCCGTCCAGACGGGCAGCCTAGCCCGCTTCGAGGCGCGGCACATGCTGCGGGACGAGCGGATATACCACTTGGCCCGCGCGCTCGAGAGCAACCGCGCGGCCTATGCTGCGGGCGATGTGCTCTATGCCGACAGCATCGGGATCGCTCTGGCTGCCCGCCTCCTTGGGCTGCAAGGAACCCAACCCGCCGCTTCACGCTTGTCCAGTGCGCAGATGAAGCGCCTGCTCGACTACATCGAAGCCCATCTCGACCGACCGCTGACGACCGAGACGCTGAGCCGCGTGGCGGGGGCGAGCAACTCGCACCTGCGCAGCTGGTTCAAAGTCGCGACCGGCACGACGCTGCATCGCTACGTGTTGCGGCGCCGAGTGGAGCGGGCGCGCCTGCTCCTGGTCGAGGGGCACATGTCAACAAGCGAGGTCGCCTTCGCCGTCGGCTTTGCCCATCAGTCCCATCTGGCGCGATGGATGCGCCGCGAATTGGGCGTGCCGCCGTCCCATATTCGGCGCGCGGGCCGGCCCAGCGAAAACACGGCAGCCCAGGATAGACTGCTCGTCGATTGAACCGGGCGCGCTTCTGCGCGAATCACACCGTCCACGGAAGCGACCGGTTCTCAAACAGCCGGACAATGCCTCGATTTACCCAGGGGCAGTGACGGTAATCGCGGACGCCGACGATCCTGTCCCCCGACGTTTCGATCCGGACGACGGCGCCGGGTAGCATTCGGCCCTCTGTTTCCCGCAGGATCACCACGACATCTTCGCTTCCAATCGTAGCGACCATGGCGAGCCACGGCAGCCACTGCTCATTACGTAGGAAATAGGGTGACTCACGCATGAGGCCCTCGAAGCGCTCATATACCTGCAAGCGGGCATCGGCGCTGACAAGGTCGCGCACGCCGTCCCAGTCGCGCTGGTTGAAGCGCTCGACATAAAGACGCAAGAGCTCGGCGCGCTGCGGATCGGTCCGCATCGCCGGTACCGAGCCGGCATCCTCGGGCAGTGCCGCCAGTTTCGTTCGCGCGCGAAAGAGCGCTGCCTTGACGCCGCCGATGGTTGTCTCAGTAAGCTCGGCGATTTCGGCCAGGGGATAGTCAAAGACATCCTTCAGCAGCACGCATGCACGCTCCTTGGGTGGAAGACGCAGGACGAGCCGTTCGATGGCATGCGCGACGCCCGGATCTCCGGTGGTGGTGAAATCGACCAACTCGTCGTCAGCGAAGGCGGCCTCGACCGCTGGCCGTAATTCCCGGCGCCGGAGGAAGTCGATCGCCCGGTTATGCGCGATGCGAAACAGCCAGGACCCAAGCGCCGACGGCTTATCGAGATCGTCGAGCTTGCGATAGGCTTCGAGCAGCGCCTCCTGCATTATGTCTTCCCCGTCCAGCGGCGAGCCGGTCATTCGACTGCAGTAGCGGTGCAGCCGCGAGCGAAGGTGCGAAACGGTCTCCAGGAAGGCGCGGTAGCGATCGTCGATCGCGCTCCCCTCGCGAGGGCCGACGTTCGATGGGGCAGCCGACATTGAAAGTCCTTCAGACAGAGCGATGGCGGCGTCGGCGCTCTCGCGGGTTGTCCGGGAGAACCGTCCGCCTGCAACAGCGACGAATGAATCCTCGGCCAGGATACGCTGGGCCGCAGCGTACTGTCGGCATCGACGCGGGCTTATGCAATATCATGCGCACGCGGGCCCTCTCGAGCGCGACAGACTGCAGGTCGTAGAGCGGGCGGCTGGTGTTCGCCCGGGCTTCGGGGCGCGTGCCGGAAGCCGCGCGAACGAGAGGATCGATCGACGCGGCTCAGGCAGGAAGGATATTCTCGGCGCTCCCGGTCCCGTATCGCTGCCGGGCGAGTTTCGTCCCGATCATTGGCGCCACAGTCGGCGGCTCCCATGCTGGACGCCCGGCCTCGGACCCGCGACCTCAAAGCGAAGGATCATTGCATGTGCCGCCGACACGCTGGCCTTTCCAGCACGGCATGGGCCCTTGGTGGCGCGCCTGCCGCCTGTGTGACGCTCCGCTCGATCAGGCGGCGGCATCCTCCAGGATCGTTACGCCGTCATCTCCCTTGAGATTGAAGGCCCGGGGTGTCTCGAATTCAGGTCGGGTAAGGACCGAGATGATGTACTCGCCGAACTGGCGCGGCGGCATCGGCGCGCCGAACCGTTCCATGTACTTGTCGAGGGATGTCCCGAGCTTGGCACAGTATGCAGAGGACGCCGCGTCGCCGACTCCCGTGCCGGCGATCATCTGCCGCGGCACCACGGTCTGGAAGCGAATGCCCAGGTTCCTTTCGGCCGATAGTCGCTCGGCATAATTGGCCATGATCCACAGCATGCGCTTGGCGCCGGCGTAGCCGCCGGACATGGGCGAGCCGTTGACCGCCGCGCCGCTGGATCCGACGAGCACCCTGCTTCCGGCTTCGAGGGGCGTTGAAATCGCTGCCTGGAGCCAGTGGAGGCCCGCCTTTACGTCGGTCTCCCAGGTGTTGCTGAACGATTCCCAGCTATGCTCGTCGAGCGGGGCCATTGCCGGCGGGGCTCCTGCGTTGAGCAATAGGATCGTCGGCCTGGCCTCCGCCAGGATTTTCGCCGCCGCCTCGCGGTCCGTGACATCGGCAGCAATCGTTGCAACGCCGAGCCGGCCGCCCACCGCTTCCAGGTCGCCGGCCGTCCGCGCAACGACCGTCACCTTGACGCCACGATCGACCAGTGCTTCGACTGCCCCCAGCCCGAGGCCGCGGCTCCCGCCGGTGACGACCGCCCTTTGATTTTCCAGTTTCATGATGGTTGCTTCCTCTTCTCGCTTTCGCATCCGCAACCATTGACGGCCGAAGACGGGGAAAAGGTTCGGATATGGAAGCCCCCGCTCGCCAGAGTGGCAGGAATTCGCCGCTCCCTGGAGGGAGTCTGGGGATCAGGCTGCCGCTGCCGGCGGAGCGCTTGCCTAGGGAGAAGGCGCGTTCCGGTGTAGCCCGAACGGGGCGAGGATGACCGGCAAAGCCATGAGCGCCCACGCGAATTCCCACGGCACGGGTTCGAAGGGGTGAAACAAATTCGGCCGCAGGCCTCCACCGGCCCACACATGCGCGGCGACGACCGCTAGAACCGGCAAGCCGGTGAACAACCAAGCCACGAGGATGGCCTTGTACCAGCGTCTTGCCCTCATCGAGCCCCCTGCGACGGTGAAGAACGCAAAGCCAATAGGCCCCATCGAACGGCAAGACCAGCCCGGACCACCCCGGTCGATCCCGCTGGCGGTCTCCGGTACGCCCGCCACCTGTCCCACAGCGGCCATTTCCGCCCACTGCCTAGAACATCGAGGTGAAAGCCTGCTGCCTTGTGAGCCCTTCGAGCAATTCGGCCCGGTGCCATGTGGATGCCGCGTTTCCCTTCCACCCGGGTGGCCAAGCTAAACCCGCCACATTTGTCACTCCCGCTTGCACTGCGTCTTCGCGCAGGCTGGTCGCGAATGGGGATTTCGAGCCGGAATTTCGGGCCGGTCCCAGCTGCATGGAGTTTTGCATGACCGGATCCCGTGACGATCGCGCGACTTGGCCGATCGCCACTTGGCTCGCCCTGGCCTCGCTTGCCTTGGGCAGCTTCGCAGTCGTCAGCAGCGAATTGTTGCCGATGGGCGTGCTCCCACCGTTAGCGCGAGACTTGGGAGTCAGCGAAGGGGTGGCGGGTCAGACGGTAACCATGACCGCCCTATTCGCGGGCTTGGCCGCGCCGAGCATCACTTTGATCATTGGCCGTACGGACCGCAAATATGTGATGCTGGCCGTGACCGGGCTGGTCGTTGCATCCAACCTCCTTGCTGTCCTGTCCTCGGGGTTCTGGGGCTTGCTGGGCGCGCGCGTGATCTTGGGGCTAGCGATCGGGGGCTTCTTCGCACTCGCGGGAGCTACCATCGCCCGCCTGGTTGCGATGGAAAGCTTCGGCAGCGGAATGGGTGTCGTCTTCGTGGGCATTTCCCTCGCCACGGTCGTGGCGCCGCCTCTCGGTGCCCTCGCCAGCGATGCCTGGGGATGGCGCGCGGCCTTTCTGGGCGCCGCAGGCATTGGCTTGGCCGCCGTAGCGTTGCAGGGAGCCTGCCTCCCGCGGGTGCCGGCCGCTGCTGCCACGAGCCCCGGAGCGCTTGTTGGCCTGGTAAGACGGCCCTCGGTGCGCTTGGGCCTCGTTGCGGGCCTACTGGTGGTAGGCGGACATTTCGCGGGCTTCACCTTCCTTCGCCCTTGGCTGCAGACCGGAGCCGGCCTGCGGCCCGGTGCGGTGGCGGCGATCCTGCTGGTCTACGGCATCGCCAACATCGGCGGATCCGCCCTTGCCGGGCTTATCGCCGATCGCAGGCTGCAGGCCGGGTTTACGGGCGGGAGCTTCCTGCTGGGCGCATCCGCCACCGGCTTGGTCCTGGTCGGGGCCGCATTCTTCCCCGCCATGGCTTTCGCCGCCCTGTGGGGACTGGCCTTCGGTGCTGCGCCGGTATTGATCCAGACCTGGATGGGGCGCGCGGCCCCTGACCAGATGGAGGCGGTCGGGGGGTTGTTCTTGGGGGTCCTGCAGTTCTCAATCGCCCTTGGCGCGATCGCCGGCGGCTCGGCGCTGGACATGCTCGGTGTCCGCGCCCCGTTTCTGATCACTGCGGGCTGCGGTGTTCTGGCCGCCTTGCTCGTCCTCGGCCGCGTTCCCGCCGCGCCCCAAGCCACCGCGACCGCGGATTGATCATTGACACGCACGGCATCTCGGGAGGTTTTCATGACAGACGCATCGAACTCCGGCCTTGCGAGGGCCGCCACTTCCCGCAGGGAGATGCTGGCTGCGGGCGGCGCGCTCATGACCGGCATGCTCGCGAGCGGGGCGGTTTCTGTCTCGGCCCAGGTGGCAACCACCTCGATCCGTCCGTTTCGTGTCGCAATTCCGCAGGGCGATTTGGACGATCTTCGCCGCCGGCTTGCGGCGACCCGTTGGCCGGAACCATCCACCCAGGCAGGCTGGGCCGAAGGGCCGCCCCTGGAGCGATTGAGTCGTCTCGTGGACTATTGGCGCGACGGGTACGACTGGCGAGCGTTCGAAGCGCGGATCAACGCCTTTCCCCAGTTCCTGGCCGAGATCGACGGTCTGGACTTCCACTTCCTGCACGTGAGATCGCCCCATCCAGATGCCCTGCCGATTGTGCTGACTCACGGCTGGCCGGGTTCGGTAGCCGAATTTCTCAAGGTGATCGGCCCGTTGGCGGATCCGGTCGCGCACGGAGGACGCGCTGCGGATGCGTTTCACGTCGTGGTGCCCTCGCTCCCAGGTTATGGTTTCTCGGGAAAGCCGACCGCGCCGGGCTGGGATGCGAAGCGCGTCGCGAAAGCCTGGATCACGTTAATGGACAGCCTCGGTTATCGCCGCTGGGTTGCCCAAGGCGGCGACTGGGGTGCCATCGTGACCACCCTCATGGCGCAGGAGCGGCCGCAAGGGCTGGACGCGATCCACCTTAACCTGCCGGTGGCGGTTCCAGCAGTCCTCGCCCCCAACAGCCCGGACGCGCGCGAGCGCGAGGCGGTCGCCGCCCTGCAGCGCTTCACCACTGACGGCTGGGGATACCGGATCCAGGCCACGCGGCCGCAGACGATTGGCTATTCCTTGGCGGATTCGCCCGTGGGCCTGGCCGGATGGATCTACGAGAAGTTTCAGTCCTGGACCGACAATGACGGGGATCCTGAAACGGCGCTCACGCGCGATGAGATGCTCGACGACATCTCGCTCTATTGGCTGACCAACACAGCGGCGTCGGCAGCGAGATTCTATCGAGAGAACGCGGAATACGGCATGAACCTTGGCGTGGTCGACCTGCCGGTCGGCGTCAGCATCTTTCCCGGGGAGATATTTCGAACGCCACGCAGCTGGGCCGAGAAAGTCTATCCGAAGCTTGTCCATTGGAACGAGCTGGACCGGGGCGGGCATTTCGCCGCGCTCGAGCAGCCAGCCCTGTTCGTCGAGGAGCTGCGTGCGTGTTTCCGCGACGTACGCAGCCGAGCGCCGGGGAACGCGACCGGAGAGAGGCCCGGGACGTGAACTCGCCTCCTCTCGCCAACGCCGGCAGCTCAAGGTTGGTTCTCCGGCCACGCCACGAGGACGCGGCGAGCGCAGTGCTTGCCACCATAAACGGGGCGGCCCAGATCTTCCGGCGGAATCGCGCTGATTGCTGGCATGAGCCGTACATGACGGCGGGACCAGCTTCGTGCTGAGATCGCGGCTGGCGCCACATTCATGGTTTGCGAAATAAACGGAGTGCTCGGAGGCACCATGGGCATCCAGTCGGTTCGCGACGTCGATCTGATTCGCCATGCCTATGTGCTGCCGGTCTACCAAGGGATGGGTATCGGAGCCGCGCTGACCAACGCATTGCGCGCCCGCGCCGCCGGGCATCTGCTGGTAGGCACTTGGGCGGCGGCGACTTGGGCCATCGGCTTCTACCAGCGACATGGGTTCCGGATCGTTCCCGGTTCGATGAAAACGTCGCTGCTTCGGGCCTACTGGCCCGTCTCGGCGCGCCAGATTGAGACATCAGTCGTGCTCGCAGCGGCCCGGCTCAATGAGGCACAAGCCTCTGAGTTGATGAAAGCAGCGCAGGCATGATTGATTGCTGATACGCCGAGCCGCCGTTTTGGACCGGCTTGCCCAGATGCGCCGGCGGGCCGCGCTCACGCCGGCGCTAGATGAATCCTGCCGAGAGCCGATGGGTGCCGGCCGATGACCAGAAAGACCCGTCTTGAGGATCGCTTGGTGGTCACGGCAACGCTTGCCTGGCTTGTCTTGTGTGTGGTTCCTTTCGTAGCAACCTTGGTCTTGCGCCGTGCCTTTCCGGTAACGGATTGCCCGAACGGTCCTGCCTCCTGCGTGCCTGACCAGGGCTGGCCCATCGCCCTGGCAGGCATGAGCCTGGAGCTCGCGTCCGCACTTACCCCCAGCTGGTTGATTACGCAGCTCGTCGCGCTCGCTTGGCTGATCGCGGTGGCATGGTGGACTTGGCGTCTTCGTCATAAGCCCCCGCAATGCACTGAACGGCAGGGACGGTTCGTGGGGATTGCCGCGGCGCTCGCGTGGGTCGCAGGCTTCGGTCCGCTCGTGGCCAGCCTCGCCGCCGGCGGGATCGCAGGGGAACTGGGCTGTTATGTCACAGAACATGGAACCTACTCCCGCATCGACGATAACCATGTGCGCCAGTGTCTGCTGGGTGCAATCGACCTGGGTCCGTTGCTCCATGCGGCTCATCTGTCGGGAATTTTCCTGGTCGCGAGCTGGCCGCTTGCCCCTGTTGCCGTGTTGCTGTCGGTACACTTGGCATTTCGGCGGCGTGCTCGGGTGAGCGAGGCGGAACCGGGACGAATTAAATAGAATGTCCAAACCGAGCGCACGCCTGCGCGACGCGTTCCATCACGACCAGCGTCGACCTACGTGCCGGCCGCGTCGAGTGGGCCGTGCGGACCGGAAGGCCATGTCTAAGGCGTCAACGCCTGCTCTCTAGGAGGCTCAATGATCGCACCAGCCACTGCCAGGTTTAATTTCTGGGGGTGCGGGTAAGCCCAACTGCTTGACCGCTCGATTCTCAATCGATCGATCGAGCGTGGAAGCCAGTCTCGGCCGAATAGAACATCGGATTGCGCAGCCAGGCCACCACGTCGGACTCGCGCCATCCTGCGCAGCGCGTGCTGATCTTGACGTTTCTCGGGAAGGTGCCGTTGTCCATTTTCCGGTACATGGTTGATCGACTAAGGCCGGTGCGTTCGAGTACCGCCTTCAGGCGGAGGATCCGTTCGGGGGCATTGGTCTCGATTGGCATGGCATTGCATCCAGTGCAGTTTTGCGGCGCTCCCTGGATAAAGCTGCGCGTGATGGCCTCCTGATGGAAGGGCCTGCTTGGGGCCACTGCGGGCGCCTGCGGCCATTGACGGCACAAGCGTACCCGCGGGCATGATGCTGACAGCCGATCTGGAAGTGTCAGGGCGTCTCACGCTCGCGGCGTGATCGCGCTCTGCGGGGCTAACCGCGTCGCCGAGTCGCGCACTTCTCGGACCCATGCGCGTGACGGTCGCATGACGCGAGGTCGCCTGGCCGGCAGCGGAACGCGACATCTATTGCGCGTACACTGACGGACTGCTCCGCAGTCGCCAGAGGCCGCGGCGCCTTTGCTTCCCGCGTGGCACGCTCGATCCGGCCGGAGGGCGCGGCGGCGGCTGGCTCCCCGGCCCGCGCGCACGCCGCCGCTTGGGTCCGGCGGATTCGAGGGTGCTGCCTTTGATGCGGCTCCTGGCGGAGCCCGAGCGCTTTCGCGCTGGTCGCTGCGGTCGCCGCGCTTGTGCGCGGCGGCGTTTGCCTCCGGCACTCGATCTGGCGGGGTGGGCGTCGCTGCCCTCTAGTCCCGCCGCGGCGTGCCGCAAGCTGCGCTGCGCGCAGCTCCTCCTCTTCGTTGCGGCCCTCCGGGTGCGGCCCGCCTCTGCCGGCGGGACTGCCGGTCCGCTCCTGCCGCCCACCCCGCCATTCCGGCGCCGGTTGCGGTGGTTTGGAAGGAGTGAAGGAGATGACCGCGAGGACCGAGAACCGTCAGAGCCTCTATGCCGAGGTGACCGCCCGGGTGATTGCCGAGCTGGAAGAGGGGCGGCTGCCTTGGGTGCAGCCTTGGGATGCAGCCATGTGCGATTGCGCCATGCCGGCGAACGCCGTGACCGGGCGGCGTTATTCGGGGATCAACGTGCTGATCCTGTGGGCGGCCGTTATCGAGGGCGGCTATCCGACCCAGCGCTGGCTGACCTATCGACAGGCACAGGCGGCGGGCGGCAATGTCCGCAGGGGCGAGCGGGGGACCACCATCTGCTATGCGGATCGCTTCACGCCGAGGGACGAAGCCGAGCGCGCGCGCGACGAGGACCGCGAGGCGCGCCAGCTCGCCTTTCTCAAGCGCTTCACCGTGTTCAACATCGACCAGTGCGAGGGGCTGCCCGAGCGGCTCATGCCGGAGCCTGGCGCGGAGCTGATCGACGATGCTGACCGGGTGCCGGCGGCGCATGCGCTGATCGAGGCGAGCGGAGCCGACTTCCGGATCGGCGGGGGCGAGGCCTATTACAGCCCGAGCGGCGATTATGTCGCCGTGCCGCCGCAGCTGGCATTTCGTTCGCGGATCAACTGGTACCGCACCGCGCTGCACGAGCTGGGGCACTGGACCGGGCACACGTCGCGGCTGGGCCGCGATCAGTCCGGGGCATTCGGCAGCGCCAGCTATGCCCGCGAGGAGCTGGTTGCCGAAATGGCGAGCGCCTTCACCTGCGCCTCGCTCTCGATCCGCCCGACGGTGCGGCATGCCGACTATATCGCCAGCTGACTGGCGGTGCTGCGCGGTGATGAAAAGGCAATCTTCCGCGCCGCAAGTGCTGCCAGCAAGGCGGCCGACTATCTGCTGGCGTTCGTGTCCGGCGAGGAGGCAGCGGCATGAGGTGCGACCCTGAACTGCGGCGCATCAGGCGCGCCATTGCCAGGCTGCCGCACGCGCAGCGAATGGTCTTCGAGGCAGCACGCTTTGAGGACCTCAAGAATGAGGAAATCGCCGAGCGCATGGGACTCGAGGTCGCCGAAGTGGAGGCCCTGCTCGTCAAGGCGCTCGGCAGCATATTCCGCGTGATGGATGCGCCGCCGCGACCCTGGTGGCGCTTCTGGTGACTGGCGACCGCGTGGGGCAGTCCCCACGCGGTTGTCCTTTGCCCCGATGCTCGGATAGGATCATTTCCGGATGCGCACCGAAACCGACCATCTGCCGGAGCGGCAACAGCGCGAACTCGAGCGCGTGCGCGACATTCTTCTCGAGGAATTCGACAAGGCGATTTCGACCGCGACCAAGCCGCACCGCAGGGGCGGGAAGGTGCTCAAGATCGTCCTGTTCGGCTCCTATGCCCGGGGCGATTGGGTCGATGAGCCGGCGAACGGCTATCAGTCCGACTTCGACCTGCTGATCGTCGTCAGCCACGAGGACCTGACCGACATCGCCGGCTATTGGTACATCGCCGAGGATCGGATCGCGCGCGACGCCGCGATCGGCCGGCCAGTCAACATCATCGTCCATTCGCTCGACGAGGTGAACCGCGGCCTCGTTCGCGGCGAGTATTTCTGGACCGACATCGCGCGCGACGGTGTCCTGCTCTACGAGCTTCCTTGCCATCCGCTTGCGACACCCAAGCCGCTCACCGCTGCCGACGCACACCGGATGGCTTCTGAATATTTCGGGGAATGGCTGGAGAGCGCGAACCGCTTCTTCGTGAACGCGCAGGAAAATATTGAGCGAGGGTGGAGCAAGGAGGCGGCGTTCTTGCTGCACCAAGCCGCCGAACGCCTCTACATCTGCTTCCTGCTCGTGCGGACGCTCTATTTCCCGCGCTCACACAACATCAAGTTCCTGCGCTCGCTGGCCGAGGACAAGGAGCCCAGGCTGGTGGACGCATGGCCGCGCGAAACCAAGGCGGATCGCGCACGCTTCGAGCGCCTGAAGCGCGCCTATGTCGAGGCCCGCTATTCCGCGAGCTACGCGATCACCGCCGAGGATCTCGACGCGCTTGCAGCATCGGTGGCGAGACTTCGCGATATCGTGGCCGCGGTCTGTGCCGAACGGCTCGCGGAACTGAAGGCCGCAGCCGAAAAATAGTGCGCGCCGCGCGGATGCGCGGCGCGCTCGTCGTCAGTTTGCCGGAGTGGTCTTGCGCCGTGAAGCCTTCGGCTTCGGCGCCGCGTTGGCAGTCGCCACCCGTGCCCCGCGACCTTTGGCGCCAAGTCCGATCTTGTGCGCCATCGCGCGGCGCGCTTCCGAATAGCTGGGTGCGACCATCGGATAATCGGGCTTCAGATTGTAGCGCACGCGATATTCCTCCGGCGTGAGGCCATGCGTGGAGAGATGTCGGCGCAGCGTCTTGTAGGGCTTGCCGTCGATCATCGAGATGATGTGATCCCTCGAGGCCAGTGATTTGCGCACGGATACTGCCGGCGTGAATTCGGTGTCCGCCGCCGCGTCCTGACCGGCCGGTGCCGGAGCACCGGCGCCACCTGCGAGTTCGGTGACGGTCGCGTGCATCGTTCGAAGGAATGCCGGCACGTCTTCGGCCGCGACGCGGTTGTTCTGGTTGCCGAGCCACGCGATCGTGAGTTCGGTGGCAAGTTCGACAGCGTTCAGCGAATTCTCGTCCGGCATAGAACGACCCTTTATTGATGAGACGTGCCGGTAAAGATCATCTGATCTATTCCACCGCACACTAAAGTCATGTCCGATTGCTTCGCCGGAATCAACGCAAGTTCTTGTCGGTGATTTCTCCATTGAATGCGCGCCGTCCTCGCCGCGCCCATAAGGCAAGCGCCTGATCTCGCTTCTCGCTTCGAAGCGTCGCTGCTCCCTCGAGAAGAAGCCCAAAAAGGACCGCGCGATCATCGTCGGTCAGCGCCACCAGATCGGCTTTGACGACGAGGCCGCCAAGCTCGATCAGCTGCCGCGTCCTTTCGCGGCGCTTCACGACCCAGGCCCTTTTATCGTCACGCGCGATCCTCGCCTGCCTGCGGTGGCGTTCCGCCGCCGCTCGCCGCAGCGCCGCGGCTGTCGCGGCGAGCGCCGCCGCCAGCGCTGACCGCCCGCTGAAAGAAGGCGGCGCCGCGCTTGCGCCAGGCCTCCCGGATCGCGGCGTCGCCCGTTTCGGCCGCGCTCAGCAGCGCGCCTGCCAATTGCTCCATCGGCAGCGTGTCGGCACGACAGGCGATCACCAGATCGCCGAGCTGCTGGACCCGGCGTTCCTTGAGCCGCCTGGCCTTGTCGTCGAGCGCTTTCAGTTCCGCGTCATAGTCTCTGGGCTTGCGCATGATCTGTCCTCCTGGCTCGATGAGGACAGATCAGTTATCGTGCGTATCGATCAGCGCCAATGCCCTGAAATCTCTTGGCACGACCGCGTCCCGAAGAAGATGAAATCTTTCGAGGGCGCGCTTATACGTCGTGCCGACGTCGCTCATGAAGTGTAGATGGTTTGAGCGTCATGGCGATCTACCACTTCTCTGCCAAGATCATCTCCCGCGCCAACGGATCGTCCGCGCTGGCGTCTGCCGCCTACCGCTCGGCGTCGCGGCTCTATGACGAGCGGCTCGGCCGCCACCACGATTTCTCGAACAAGGCCGGTGTCGTTCACTCCGAAGTGATGCTGCCGGACGGCACACCCGAGCAGCTCTGCGATCGCGAGAAGCTGTGGAATGCGGTCGAGGCGGCCGAGCTGCGCAAGGACGCGCAGCTTGCGCGGGAGATAGAGTTCGCGATTCCCCGCGAGCTGGACAGGCAAGAGGGTATCCGCCTGGCGCGCGAGTTCGTCGAACGGGAGTTCGTCGCGCAAGGAATGATCGCCGACCTCAATGTGCATTGGGACGTCGGCGCCGATGGCGAGCCCAAGCCACACGCACATGTGATGCTCACTCTGCGCGACGTCGATGAAAACGGCTTCGGCAAGAAGAACCGAGACTGGAACCGCACCGACCTGCTGGAGAAATGGCGCGAGCGCTGGGCCGAGCACGTCAACACGCGGCTGGCTGAACTTGATATCGATGCGCGGGTCGATCATCGCTCGCTGGAGGCGCAGGCCATCGACCTCGAGCCGCAGCATAAGATCGGCCCGGCCGCCGCCCGGTTGGCGGAGCAGGGGCTCGCCTCCGAGCGGTTGGAAGAGTACCACGCGATTGCACGCGCCAATGGCGAGAAGCTGCTGGCGAACCCGGCGCTCGCGCTTGATGCGATCACCCGCACCCAGGCAACATTCACCACGCGCGACCTTGCGATGTTCGTGCATCGCCACAGCGACGGGAAGAACCAGTTCGACCAGGTGATGGCTGCGGTGAAGGCGGCACCCGAGCTGATGCGGCTGGGCAAGGACGGCCGCGGCGAAGACCGGTTCACGTCGCGCGATATGCTGGACACCGAGCAGCGGCTCGAACGCGCGACCGGACGGCTCGCGATGCGCCATCATCATGGTCTTTCGGCGGAGGCGATCGACCGTGCGATCGTCTCCGCCGGAGGTGGCGGCCTGGTCCCGGGGGAGGAGCAGCGGGTCGCCCTCGAGCGCGTACTCGGCGGCTCCGATCTTGCCATCGTCGTCGGCTATGCCGGTACGGGCAAATCGGCCGTGCTGGGCATTGCGCGCGATGGGTGGGAGCGCGCCGGCTACTGCGTCCAGGGCGCGGCGCTTTCTGGCATCGCAGCCGAGAATCTCGAAGCAGGTTCCGGCATCGCGTCGCGCACGCTTGCGAGCCTCGAACATCAATGGGCGCGCGGCGAAAACCTTCTCTCGTCAAGTTACATCCTTGTAATCGACGAGGCCGGGATGATCGGGACGCGGCAGATGGAACGCGTCATTGGCGAGGCCGAGAGGCGCGGCGCCAAGGTTGTGCTGGTCGGCGATCCCGAGCAGCTCCAGGCGATCGAGGCGGGGGCGGCGTTCCGTGCGGCTGCCGAGCGTCACGGCAGCATCGAGATCACCCACGTTCGGCGCCAGCATGAAGAGTGGCAGCGCGACACGACGCGGCAACTGGCCACCGGCAGAACTGGCGAAGCGATCCATGCCTATGATCAGGCGGGACACGTCCATGCCGCGGATACGCGGGAGGCAGCACGTGTGGAGCTTGTCGAGCGCTGGGATCGCGATCGGTCTACCGCTCCGGACGAGAACCGGATCATCCTCACGCACACGCGCGGCGAAGTCGAAGCGCTCAATCGGCTCGCCCGCGCGCGATTGCGCGAGGCGGGGCAGATCGGCGGCGAGGTGGAGATCGGAACTGTGCGAGGCGCCCGACAATTCGCGCCCGGGGACCGTGTCATGTTCCTCAGGAACGAGCGCGCTCTTGGGGTGAAGAACGGATCTTTGGGCAAGATCGAGAGCATCAACGCGGCTCGCATGGCTGTGGTGCTCGATGACGGCCGCGCGGTTGCGTTCGATCTGAAGGATTATGCCGCGGTCGATCACGGCTATGCCTCGACCATCCACAAGGCGCAGGGCGTGACCGTTGATCGCGCCTATGTGCTGGCGACGCCAGGGCTCGATCGCCACGCGGCCTATGTCGCGCTCTCGCGGCATCGGGATGCGGTGGAGCTGTATTATGGCCGCGACGATTTCGCCGATCAGGCAAAATTGGTCCGCGTGCTCTCGCGCGAGCGCGCCAAGGACATTGCCTCGGATTATGCGCGCGACTTTGCCGAGCGGCGGCAGATCGTGTTGCCGATGCCGACGTTGGAGAGGACCGTCCTACCGCAGGAACGAGACCAGTTCGCCGGGCTGAAGCTTTTCACGTCCGGGCCGGAACACGCCGTGCGGCCCCGGGCAATGGGACTCGATCCCGCAACGGTGCCGCCGGCTGCCGTAAGCCGTCACGCGCAAATCGTGCGCTCCATGCGGTTCGCGCAAACCATCGGCGAGCCTTACACCGAGGAGCAACGCCAGCAGCTGGCGGCCAGCCGCACGGCGTTGAACACGATCAGACCTCATGCGGCGCTTGATCTCGAGACGGCGTTTTCGAATGAGCTGGGGTTGATCCGTGAGGCGGCTGAGGGACGGACCAAGGCCACAATCCGCGCCATGCAATTGGAAGGCCAGCTTCGCGCCGATCCGCAACTCAGAGCCGATACCTTCGTGCAGCGCTGGCAGGCGCTGGATCGGCAGCGCCGTTTGCTTTTGCGGGATGGTGAAACAACCCGCGCCAACGCAATGGGCGACCGCATGATTGGCATGGCGAAGCGTCTCGAACGCGATCCGCAGGTCGAGTCGATCTTGCGCAATCGCCGGGCGCAGCTTGGCCTGCCGGAGGTGCCGGGACGAAGTGTCGGCCAAAGCCTGGCCGATCTCGTCGGACGGGGACGAAGCCGCGGGCTCGGCATCGGCATGTGAGCAGGTCGGCTTATCGAGTGATATTTTTTACCTCCGCTGACAGACACGTCCGATGTGACGAACTGCAACGCGTGTTGGTGCCCGCGTCCGCTCTCGCCCCACTTGCGGACATTGAGCGATTTGCGACGATAGTGAGGGTGAGGGTCCTCGGTAAGGTCAGCCAAGTCGGCTTAGTCCTGCTCGCCGGATGCGATTTCATTGAGCCGAGAACCACGTTTGTAATCGCGTCAGCTGATCGGCCGGTGCAATCTGCCACGTTGAGATTTTGCCGCGAGCTTTATCCCTTGATCGATGTTGGCGGGCGTCGGCAAGTGGCCATCAAAGTCACGGAGGAAGATTGCGACAACAGCGTATCCGCCGTGCTGAGTGATGGCCGGGGCGTCGTATGCCGGATCGGCTATGTCAGCGGTGGGGGCTTTCCAAGGCAGGTGCTGTTTCACATCGAAGGTGCCTCGTGCCGAACAGAGGAAGTGTATGGCAACACCGAGAACCCGAGCGGCAGTTAACCACCAATTCTGGCCATCCCCGTGCGGGAAGAGGACGCCAAAAGCTGCCGAGCTGCAGACATTTGCTTAGCAATCGCTTCTGCTCTGACCCTTGTCCGCACACCTCTGGAGATGTGTCATTGAAATCTTTTGGAGCAGGTACGAGCACTTGCGCTGGATAAGATCGAAGTGGTTGTGAAGCATCATGAAAACTGTCCGGTCTCGACCTCTAGTGGCAACAACATCGTTACGAGACATTACTATAAGGACCGCGCGACTTCTTTCGCAAGTCGCACGATCATCTCTGCATTTAGCTCCTTAGCGCAAGCCCAAGCCGTAGCCGTGAACTCAGACGTCTCATCGTAAAGATCATCCAAATCTCTGCAGAGATCTTTCAGTCGATCGCCGGCGTCGGTGTTGTTCTGGTGGCGCTGGGCTTCGATGATGCCGCGCAGATCTTTCAACCGGCGTTCGCAACTGCGCCATGTGTGGCGGCGGCCTTCGCAGAGTTTCTCCGTATCAAGATCGAGCAGTTTGACCGACAGCTTGACCCTTAGTGCCGACAGCGGGTCTCGAGGATCGGCACAAGTCGGCTCGCCAGCTCCATTGAAGGTGAGAAGGTCCGGATCGCCCCACTGAGTGGGATCTAGCAGAAGGGGAACCTCCAGAGCGGTCGAGGGGCTGGCGGCGGTGGCTCGGGTGGTTTCATCGTTCAGCGGAAAATCGTTGGATTTGGCGATATTGGGCATGCCGCCGCACAGGCGCATGTTCCTCCAGTCGAAGGCGAGCCAAGGATACAAGCTCTTGGGGCGGTAGTGGTCAACGTGCCAGTAGGAAACCCGGTCCTTGGCTTCCGAGTACCAGCATTTCCCCGAGGATAGGCCTTCCAGGACCGGCTTCAGGTCGCTCCAAATCTCGCTTCGACTGGCGATGTAAGCATTCGCCTCTTCGCCGGATTTCTGCGCCGCCGTGCTCGCGGCGGTGTTGGCCCTAGCCTGCCAAGCCGCCTCGATCGCGCCCGCGGGATAGTTTATGTATTTCACCGAAGACCCTCAACGATCTCCTGCATGAAGCGGTTCTGCGCTTCGACCTCTTCAGGCGTGTAAGGGCCGCGCCCTCCTTGGTCAGCCCTATGCATGGAACGCAGGAAGTCTTCGAAAGCGGGATTGCCGCTCTGGTAAGCGAGCCCGAGGGAGTCCAGCTTGTTGTTCAGCGCAAACAGATCGGCCTCTTCGAGCTCGGTGCGTGTCGGCAGGGCGAGCAGTGCGTTACGATCGTCGACCAGCTTTTGGGTTTCGGCATCCAGTGTCGTCGCCATGCCAAAGATCTGGCGCAGCACACCTGACACGCCGAGCCCTTTCGGGTCGACAGCAGGCTGCGCCGCCTTCACCTCGTTGTCGCGCCCCCTAAACAGCACCTGGACCTGGGACTTCTCAAGGCCAGCGATCGTCAGAGGATCGTGGCTCGTCATTACGACGTGGCAATTTTCGTTGCGGCCAGCGACCTCCTTAATGAAACTCAGGTAGTTCCATTTCCACGCCGGGTTCAGATGGGTGTCCGGCTCGTCGAGCAGGAAAAGCGACTCGTCATGGGCGGCGAAGCGCATCATCCCCAAGACACTGAGCAACTGCTTCTCGCCGTCGCTGATCTCGTGAAACGGAATGGCCTCCGAAGCACCTTCCCGCGTGACCCAGATCCGGATAGTCCGGACGAGGTCTGACAGGTCGAGGGTTTCGAGATAGGCGAAGAAGGTCTGCTCGTCGCGAAACGGCGCGGCGAGTGACCTGAGCGCCTGCTCGTCCCTCAGATAGATGTAGATCTGCTCCTCGGACGCCCCTGCCCGGCGATAGTCCTCGGAAACGCTTTCCTTGTGTCGGATGGGCGTGAGCGAATGGGTCCAAAGTCCATCCAGCAGCTTGCGCACAATGCCCCGGGCGTACCAGAATCGGCTGTCCGACTTGGCCAGAGCCTCGCCGACGGGCTTCCGCTTGCCCCATTCGGCCCGGCGGAGCGTGAGCAGAGCGGAATCGAACTGACCGACGCCCAAATGTCGTTTGAGAAACGCCTGCGCTTCGTTGTCGGCAAAGGCGAAATAGGTCAGGAGGGCTAACGCGCCGTAGCGTTCCCTGACGTAAAAGAGCCGTCGCAGGGAGGACGTTCTCGGGTCCAATTTTTCATCGGCACCGACTTCGATGGCCGCGTCGTAGAAGCGGCGCTGCGGCGGGTCGAAGATGGTGCGCAGCCGGTCGGACTCGCCTGAGTAATACCCAAAAACGTGGTTCGGCAGGAAATCGCTGTCTCGCGCGCGGATCACACTCATGGGTGTCGGCTTGCCATCGATCGTCGCGATAGTGCTCGCCACATCTGAATGCCGATGGTCGATCCGGACCTTGCGGCCCTTGCATTGGTAAGTGATGTCGTAGGCGAAATCAGTTTCGCGGCGAGGATCGTCGAGATCTCGGAAGATCGTCGCTAAGGCTTCCAACACGTTGGACTTGCCGGTCCCGTTCTGTCCAATGATCACGGTTTCCAAGCGAGACGCATCAAAATCGAGATGGACATCGCGAAGGTTCTTAAAGTTTCGAACAGCGAGATGGTCAATGCGCAAGCAGCCTCTCCTTGTCACTCGACTCGGTCAGGCGACCCGCCGCAAGTTCATCCCGGATTCGCCGGTAAAAGATGTCAATTGGAAGACCGCTCAACTTCCAAAGCGCGTCCGCGGCTATCGAGCCGCCGGCCTCGCGTACCGCAGCGATGATCTGATCTGGTGTCATGACAGGATCCGGGGTTTGTTGGATTGTAGGAGGGGCCAAATTCGTACGCCGTTTCGGTTTCGAACGCTTGCGTTCGACTTCGAGCGCGAGACGATCTGCTGCGATGTCATCGAGAAGGGATCGGGCGGAGGCACTTGAGGCCGAACTCGCGATGCCAAGGGCACCCGACATCGCCTGAGTGATGGTACGGACGACGAGGTCGTCCGCTACGCCTATGGCGCGAGAGGCCTCGGACTCCAGCATATCGGCGCGGTAGAGTAACCGCTTGATGCGGCTTGTGATGGCCTGCTGCTCCTCGATCGGCGGCAAGGCGATATGAAGAGCGCGCAGCTCTGGAAAATAGATTGTCGTGTGAGTCGACCCTCTGCCGAAGCGACGGATGCCCTTTCCTTCGGCCATCAGGGCGTAAAGCAGATACTCTGGCATCAGCGCCGGTGAGCAGGTCCACGTCACGAAGTCCTGGCTGGTCGCCATAGGTCGACCAAGCATGGTGACGTAGCCAACGGACGCTGTGCGCGACATACATACGGTCCGGGTCGGAAGTATTCGCGCGGATGAGCCATCTAGGCCGGCGGCCGTGATGGTCTGCGCGGTCCGGTCGATGACAGTACCGTGATGTTTGCGGGCGTCGCGAATGCCGAGCCAAGGGACATCTCCATCCCAATACTCCGGGTGTCGCCGGCTCGGCGTGTGACCGGTTTCCTGGCGCGCCAATCGCAGTAGGGGCGTCCATCGCCAACCTTCTGGCAAAGGCGTTCCAGGATCATTGACGGCGATCCCCGCCTGGCCTGCCATCCGCGTGTCCGTTGGCTTGCGTCCACCCGGCGCCTGGGCCGGTGCTGGGATCCGCTCGAGAAGGGCATCGACGGTCTCGACGTCGGTGGCTGTTTCTCGCCATCGCGCCGTTAGCTGGCCGGTCACGCCGGCCTTTAGACCGCTCACCTTCAGCGCATTCGCCGCCCTCAGCGCAAGATGCGCTTCCGACTTGGCGTTCTCTGACCGTGCCATGACAGTCCGGATTCTTTCGACCAGCGCTGCCTGCATATCTTCGGGCGGAAGGGGTAGGGGCGCGGCTCGGAGGACAGCGAGGTTGATCCGAATTCTTCCCACGCCCTTGCCGTGCTCTGAGAAATATCGCGCGAGCGGCGGACTGTTGAGCCAGAACATAATGAGTTGGGCGTCGACGCGTGGGTGAAGCCTTGAGCGGAAGCAATCGGCTTTCACGATCGCGGACCCGAGATTCTCAGGCACGAGGCAGGACCGGCCGAGCGGGTCCCCCAAAGCAGCCGTCAATATGTCTCCAGCCACAGCTTCGTGCCGGCGCAGTTCGGGAAATCTGCGAACATCCACATAGGCTTTGTCCGTGTCGTTAAACGTAGCGACGTTGATGTTGTTAAGCCGGATCACCCGGCAGCCTTGCGAGGTATAGTCGCTAGACTTCAACGCGCTTCCGAACGGGCCGTCGACTATTGCGCCGGGCGCCGGGTGGAGGAGGTCTTCAAGAGTGCACGTCGCCCAGTCAGCCGGCAGCGTCATTCCGGGTCATCCCAAGCCGCGTTATCATCTCCCAGTTCGTCGATGAGCGATCGGATCTCGCCCAAAGCGGAGACAAGATGGCGTTCTACGACGGCGGCGACGGCATCGGGAGACGCCGATTGGAGCGCCTCATCCTCGCTTTCATCCTCATTCAGCCAAACGATGTAGAGGTCGTCGCCTCGTTCCGCGATTGCCTGACGTGTGAACCGGCGGAATCGACCGTTTGGCCCATCCTCTTCGCGCGGTGCCCGACCAAACGGATCGTCGCCGAATGCCAAGCCGAACGCTTCGAGGCCCAAGGCGAAGCCACCTCCACTGCCTCCACTGCCCGCCTCTGCCGCTCGGAGATCGTAGATCCAGACCGCCTCCGTCGCGCTTCCCTCCGGCGGGGCCGCCGGTCGGCTGAAGAACAGCACATTGGTTCGGACCCCTTGGGCGTAGAATATTCCGGTAGGTAGGCGCAGGATCGTGTGCAGATCAAAATCCCGCATCAGCGCCTGACGTAGTGCCTTACCCTTGCCTCCCTCGAAGAGGACGTTGTCGGGAATAATGACCGCCGCCCGTCCGCCAGGAGCAAGGGCTCGCATACAGTGCTCTACAAAAGGCAACTGGAAGCTTGCAGATTTCGCAGTGATCGTAAGGTCTTCGCGAGACGACGTGCCCCCCGAAGGTCCAAAGGGGGGATTGGAGAGGATAACGTTGGCGTTTTGAAACTCGGGAGAGGCGCCGAGTTGCGATAGGGTGTCGCCCATCAGGACGTGTTCGGACTCAATCCCGTGCAGATACAGGTTCATGCAAAGCAGGCGATAGGTGTCCAGTACGTTTTCTACACCGCGCAGCGCGCTTGTGCGCTGAAAAGCCAGGGCCTCCTCTGATCCTTGCCAGCCCGCCCGCAGGGCGCGATCCGCCGCAATAAGGAATCCGCCTGTGCCCGCCGCAGGATCCTGCACGATCTCGCCAGGACGAGGCTTGAGCAGAGAGACGATGCTGTCCACCAAAACGCGAGGCGTGAAGTACTGACCTGCGCCGCGCTTGGTTTCTTCGGCATTCTTCTGGAGCAGCCCTTCATAGGCGTCACCAAAGGCATCTCGTTCGTCCGAGAACCAGTCGGACCCGTCGATAGCATCGACCAAGCGGCGTAGCGTCGCCGGGTCCCGCACAACGGTGACGGCCCCGGCGAAGACCGCCTGCATGGTCCGGCTGTGCCGTGACATGCCTAGTATCGCTAGCGTCTCGCGGTAACGGTCAAGGATCGCATCGTCGCCGCTGCCGAGTAGGTCGCTCCAGCGGTGCCCCTCCGGTATCGCTATGTTTTCGGCTTGTCGCTCAGAGGCGAGCTTGAGGAAGATTAGATAGGTGAGTTCGGTCACGTATTGGGGATAAGTCACCCCGTCCTTTCGCAGCAGACTGCAGAGTCGCCAGAGGCGGGTAACGAGGTCAGAATAGGGCGTCACGCAGATGGTCCTTGGGCCGGTACGGGCGGCTACTCTCTTCGTAGATGGTCATTCGGCTTAGCGAAAGTCGCCTTCTCACGGAGCCGTTTCTGAAATCAGGGACGGATTGCGGAACGAAGCGTCTAAGCCCAAGACATGTCACGGCATGCCGCTGAAGCCGCGCAAAAATGTGGGACGCAACGTGGGGACGAAGTTAGCTAAATCGTCCGATATGGCAGATTATCGCCATTTTCCGCTTGACGATGGTGACCCCTACGGAAGCCGAACGGCAGGAGTTGGGCCGACAGCCGACCGTCAGCTTTGAGACGGATGGGGACCGAAGGCGGACCGTCGGCTTCGTGGCCCGATCATTATCGCTGGTGGGATTGGGGCGCTAGAAGCGTTCCGTCGCGCAGTGGGCTTGCTGTCTATATCCCGGAGGGTCGCGTAGCTATTTCTCAAGCCATTGGCTATCCTTGCCTCTTGAATAGTGAGCTAACAGAGAAATAAGTTGAAGGGGCCGGGAGGAACTCGAATTGGGCCTATTTGATGACTGGAGCGGGACGCTTAAGCTGCCACCGCTTCCAGAGAGGAAACTTCGTATTGGGGGGAACACCGTTTATCAACGGGTGTTCGCCGGCGCCGATGTGCATGCGAAGATTGCTTCCTCGGAGTTTTCCAACTTCGATTTGGTTTCGACGAACCTTCCTCCTCCTTATGCGCACGTCCTGCTTCGTCGCAAGAAAGGTGCCCGCCGACCTTCGACATCGTTGCCGATCGTGAGATCACCGCAGGTTGCCGAAACGGCGTTTCCTGAAAACTTCGACATCGAATGGGAGACCTTGGGAGCGCTGGAGGCATACGCTCAAACTCCCGATGAGGTTCTGGAGGCTTGGAAGAATAAGTTTGAGTTCCGGACCGAAGACGAGGCCGCGGGATTGCCGGGCCTGCGCACGCCTCAGATCGGTGCACTACATGCGATCTCTGCGCACTTCTCGGTAGGCAGCGCATTTGAGCCTGCAACGGTGGTTCTGCCGACTGGCACAGGCAAAACCGAAACAATGCTCGCGGCGCTCGTTTATCGGCGCCTGCCTCGCGTTTTGGTGATGGTGCCGAGCGACGCGTTGCGCGGCCAGATTTCCGGGAAGTTCCTCACCCTCGGCGTTCTCCCGCTGGCTTCAGTGGTGCCACAGGAAATCGCCAAGCCTAGGGTTGCGGTTATCTCCACCGGCATTCTCTCAATTGATGAGGCGAAGGCCATCGTCGATAACGCCAACGTTATCGTGGCGCTTCCTAATTCCTTGGAGAGTTCGAACGCCGAGGCGATCGACTATCTTGCGGCTGAATGCACGGACCTGATCGTCGACGAAGCTCACCACGTCACTGCGTCGACGTGGGATCGGGTGAAGGCTCGATTCAACACTAAGCGCGTGACACAGTTTACCGCGACACCGTTCCGGCAGAATGGTGATCGCATCGATGGAAGGATCATCTTCAATTACAAGCTGGGGGACGCGCAGGCCGCTGGATATTATCGCTCCATCAACTTGGTCACCGTTGAGGAGTATGGCGAGGAGGAAGTCCGGGATCGGGCTATCGCCTCCGCGGCGATCGCGGCGCTCAGACGAGATCGCGATGAGCTAAACCTCGACCATCTGCTCATGGCGAGAACAGCATCTAAAGATCATGCCGAGCGGCTCGTCGCCCTTTATGGCGAAATGGCACCCGAGCTTCATCCTGTGCTCGTGTATTCCGGTGCCGGGCGAACGCTCGCGAACCGTGAGGCACTTACTCAGGTTCTCGATCGAGGCGACGCGGGCGCTCGCATCGTCGTTTGCGTCAATATGCTCGGCGAAGGCTTCGATCTCCCGAATCTCAAGATTGCTGCCCTTCACGACAATCACAAATCCTTGGCCATCACGCTGCAATTCATCGGCCGCTTCACGCGAAAAGGAGATCCTGCAAAGATCGGCGAAGCCACGGTTGTGACGAACATCGCCGATCCGGCAGCGGAAAGAAGGCTTGCGGCGCTTTATGCTGAAGGCGCCGATTGGGATCATCTCATCCGCCGCCTGAGCGAAGATAGGATTGAGGACGAGCTTAAGCTTCAAGATGTGGTCTTTGGGCTCCGCGAGAAAGGTGACCTGGGGTCGCAACTCTCGTTGTGGAACTTGCGGCCAGCGCTCTCCTGTCAATTCTTCGCCACCAAGTGTGAGGAATGGAACCCGCTGGCATACAAGTCCGTCCTGCCTGCGAGCGCCGAGACCTGGTACGCCTGGAGTGAGCAGGACCATACGCTGGTCGCCGTGGTGTGTCGCGCCGCCGAAGTTTCCTGGGGCAATTATCAGAATGTCCTTGATACCATCTACGACCTCGTCGTTCTTCGATGGGACGAGGGGGCAGCCGCGCTTGCACTCTATGCAAGTGACTATGACGCCATGCGCTCGGAACTCATGGCCAAGGCGGTAACCGATGACGGCACAGAGCTTGTCACTGGCACCCCGATCTTTCGCATTCTGAACAACGTCGAGCTCCCCTTGGTGAAGAGCTTGGGATCATCCCGCGTGGGAGCAATCAGCTTCACATCGTATTTCGGTCCCAACGTTACCGAAGGGCTGGCGAGCATCGAGAAAGCCGAAGCCGAACTGAACAACATGGCGTGCCTTGGCTACGAAAACGGCGACCGGGTCATCTGGGGTGGAACGCAGCGCCGAGGAAAAGTTTGGCAGCAGAAGGGGGGGTCGGTCGCAGACTGGATCACGTGGACGAAGGCGACTTGGGCGAAGGTTTCCTCCGAAGAGGAGCCTGCCAGCAACGTGCTCCAAGATTTTCTCCGTCCGATAAAGATCCCTCGGCCTTATGACTCACCGCCAATCGCCTTGCAGTGGGGAGAGCAGGCGCAGACGAGGTTGAACAACACGCAGTTCATCGTTTTCGGCGGAACGGAAATACCCGTCTTGTTAGTGGACCTCGAGCTGGCCGAACGAGCGGATGACGGACCAATTCGCTTCCGGGTTTCCAGCGAATCGATCGTCTCAGAATATGAGCTGACGATCGATGAGAGTCTCCCGGGAGGGTACAAGCACGAGCACGTTTCCGGCCCGGTTTTGCAATTCAAAAAGAACCGGACAGAAGCCATCCCATTTGAAGAGTACCTTCGGAAGGATCCCTTGATCGTCCGATATGCGGACGGCACGTACTCATATAATTGCTATCACATCCCGGCCCCCTTGAGCGCCGGTGAGTTTGATAAGGATCGCTTGGAGGCTTGGGATTGGAGCGGCATCCCGCTCAACAAGGAATCCATGGGCAAGGCCGCCGATCAGAATACGATCCAATATCGCACCTTCGAGAACATCCGTGACGAGTTTGACCTCATCATCAACGATGATGGTTCAGGAGAGGCAGCGGACCTAGTTTGCTTCAAGGATGTCGACGAAACCACCATCCGGTTAGCACTGGTGCATTGCAAAGGAGCGCACGAGGCGCGGGTGTCGCGGGACATCCGAAACTTCTACATTGTTTGCGGGCAAGCTCAGAAGAGCATCACAGCGAAGCATGCCGGTATTAAGCGCCTGTCGGACGATTTGCGGAGGCGACAGGAGACCTGGGCGAAGGAAGGCAAAACGCGCTTCCTCAAAGGCGATCAGCGCCGCCTTGCTTACTTCGCCGAGAAGGCGCGCCGGGCAAAGGTCGAGTTTGAAATGGTGCTCGTGCAGCCGGGCGGATCGGTGGCCGACATTCCGAGTGACGCGCTGAAGCTCCTAGCTACGACGGAATTGTATTTGATGAAAACGACGCAGAGTAAGTTTCGTGTTATTCTGTCGGCTTAGGCTTCGCGCTCGGCACGCTAAATTTGGCTTCCGCCCAGCAACGACCGCTTTCGGCATCGCCCGCAGACAGGCTGAATGTCTGCTATTAGGGCGCAAAGCGGCCGCGAGGCGTGCCGCATCATGTCGCAAAATCTCGCCCGACTTTTGGGGGAAAAGGGTGGGTAGCGAGCAGCGCCGGAAACGCTGTTGGTGTTAAATCAATTGGCTACGGAAAGCTTGGGGCTTCCTCCCGCGACGTCGTAACCCAACTGATAGGACGGCGCTCGGTGATCGAGATGCACCCGGTTGTTCCGGGCGAATCGTCCCGGTGCGAGTTCATTTATCGCATTTCGACCGACGACGTTTTCCGTACATTTTCCGTACGGCCGTTGTCGGATGCTGCTAAGTTATTGATTTTATGGCGCACCCGACAGGATTCGAACCTGTGGCCTCTGCCTTCGGAGGGCAGCGCTCTATCCAGCTGAGCTACGGGTGCGTGGGAAGGCCGCGTAGCAAAGCCTTGGCGCCTGCGCCAGTGCGTTTGTCGCGGGGCGGCTCAGCGTTTGGCGAGCGTCACCGGCTGGAACTTGCCCAGCCCGCAGCTCGGCCCGGGAGTCAGGCCGGGGTCGCGCAGCACGGTGATCGTGTCGAGCGAACAGAGATCGCCGGTGCTGGTCTTGTGCATGAAGCGGCCTTCGGAGCGGAGCATCGGGCACGAGCCGTCGAGCGTGTTCCGGTAGACGCGGCCGCCGGCCATGTAGAAATCGATCGTCGAATCGTCGCGCACCTTGCTCTGGCGGATGTCGCGCAGGCGGATGCACGAGACCGGATCGCCGGCCGCGGTCGCCACGGGAACGTCGGTGCGCTTGTTCTGCTCGATCGCCGAGCCGGGTGCGGCAGCGAAGAGCAGGGCGGAGGCGGCGAGCAGCAGGCGCATGGCTTCATCCTTCCGAACGGCCGCGCGGCGACTTGGCGGTGCCCGGCGGCGGAGTTTTGGGCTGGAACGCGCAAAGATCGGCGACGGGGCATCGCCAGCACTCGGGAGTCCGAGCCTTGCAGATGTATCGGCCGTGCAGGATTAACCAGTGATGAGCGTGGAGCCGGAAGGGCTGGGGCACCCGCTGATCGAGCTTCTTCTCGACCGCGAGGGGCGTCTTGCCGCGCGCGAGGCCGGTGCGGTTGCCGACGCGGAAGATGTGCGTGTCGACCGCGAAGGTCTCGGCGCCGAACGCCGTGTTCATCACGACGTTCGCGGTCTTGCGGCCGACGCCGGGGAGTTTTTCCAGCGCGTCGCGATCGGCGGGGACCTGGCCGCCATGGTCGCGGATCAGCGCTTCGGACAGGGCGATGACATTCCTGGCCTTGGTGTTGAACAGGCCGATCGTCTTGATGTGCTCCTTCAGCCCCTCCTCGCCGAGCGCGACCATCTTCTCGGGCGTGTCCACTTCGGCGAAGAGCCGGCGGGTGGCCTTGTTGACGCCGACATCGGTCGCCTGGGCGGAGAGCGCCACGGCGACGAGCAGCGTGTAATCGTTGACATATTCGAGCTCGGTCTCGGGATGCGGATTGTCCGCCGCCAGCCGCGCGAAGAACTCGACGATGTCGGCCTTCTTCAAATGCCGAGCACCTGGTCCATGGTGTAGCGGCCGGGCTTCTGCCCCGCGAGCCACAGCGCCGCGCGGACCGCGCCGCGGGCGAAGATCGCGCGGTCGTCGGCGCGGTGGGTGAGCTCGATCCGCTCGCCCTCGGTCGCGAACAGCACGGTGTGGTCGCCCACCACCGAACCGCCGCGCAGGCTCGCCATGCCGATCGTGCCGGGGGCGCGCGGCCCGGTGAGCCCGGCGCGCGCCTCGACGCCGGCCTCGGCGAGCGTGGTGCCGAGCCCGCGCGCCGCGGCCTCGCCCAGCATCAGCGCCGTGCCCGAGGGCGCATCGGCCTTGTTGCGGTGGTGCGTCTCGACCAGCTCGATGTCCCAATCGGCGCCGAGCCGGGCGGCCGCCTCGCGCACCAGCCGGGCGAGCAGGCCGATGCCGAGCGAGGTGTTGCCGGTCTGGAGCACGGCGATCTCGGCCGCGGCCTCGTCGATCAGCGCATGATGCCTGGCGCTGAGCCCGGTGGTGCCGACCACGATCGGCCTGGCCGCGCCGCGCGCCGCGGCGAGATGCGCCTCGAGCGCCGCGGGGGCGGAGAAATCGACCAGCACATCGGCCCTGGTCGCCAGCTCCGCCGGATCGCCGGTGACATCGCAGCCGCCCGCCACATGCGCGTCGAGAGAGGGGGCGACCGCTGCGATCGCCTGGCCCATGCGGCCCATGCTGCCGAAAATGCCGATGCTCGTCATGGCGCCCGCTGTGGCACAAGCCGCGCCGCGCCGGAACCGGCTATTTGGCCTGCGGGTCGTCGGCGCGTTCCGACTTGGGCTTGCGCCCGAGCGGGATGCGCAGCGTCACCATTGCCGCGGGCACGCTGACGCCGCCCACGCCGCGCTGCACGGCTTCCGCCCGGACGCTGCCGCCGCCGCGCAGGCCGAGCTCGGCCCGGGTCGGCTTCTCGCGATAGCGGTCGGTCAAAGGCTTGACGCGGAAGGCGGACTGGTCGCGCGCGCAGACGGTGATCTCGTCGCTCGCCCCCGAGCGGCTGCAGCCCCTGGGCGCGGGCGGGGGCGCATCGTCGCCGCCGGGGAAGGCCGAAGCATGATCCTGCGGGGCAAGCAGCAGCAGCGCGAGTGCGATCATCGGCGGGTCTCCCGGTCGAGCGGGGGCACTCAATCAGGGATTTGCGGCAGCGGCAGGGCAGCGGCTATCCAAGGGGCATGCGCGCAATCCGCAACATCGTCATCCTCACCGGCGCCGGCGTCTCGGCCGAGAGCGGCGTCGCGACTTTCCGCGGGCCAGGCGGGCTGTGGGAGGGCCACCGGGTGGAGGAGGTGTGCACGCCCCAGGCGCTCGCGCACGGCCCCGAGCTGGTCCATCGCTTCTACGACGAGCGGCGCGCGAAGCTGGCGAGTGTCGAGCCCAACGCGGCGCACCGGGCGCTCGCGCGGCTCGATGCCGAATGGCCGGGCGCGCTGCTGCTGGTCACGCAGAATGTCGACGACCTGCACGAGCGCGCGGGATCGCGGCGGCTGGTGCACATGCATGGGGAACTCAAATCAGCGCTGTGTGCAGCGTGCGGGATCCGCGAGCCATGGGAGGACTCGCTGCCGCCGGGCACCGAATGCCCCGACTGCGGTACGCCCGCGCTGAGGCCCGACATCGTCTTCTTCGGCGAGATGCCCTACCACATGGAGACGATCGAGCGCGCGCTGGCCGAGGCGGACCTGTTCGTCTCGATCGGGACTTCGGGCGCGGTCTATCCGGCGGCGGGGTTCGTCCGCACCGCGCGCTATCACGGCGCCGCGACGCTCGAGCTCAACCTCGACCCGTCCGAAGGCAGCCTGTGGTTCGGCGAGAGCCGGATGGGGCCGGCGGGGGTGCTGGTGCCGGCCTGGGTGGAAGCGGTGCTCGGCGGCTAGCCCTGTACCTCGCCGCGGAACATCGGGACGCAGCTTCCGCCGACGTGCGCGACGATGCCGTCGGGCGTGCGTTCGGCGGCGACTTCGATGCGACTCGGGCGGCGCATCTCGACGCCCTGGGCGACGGTGAAGCCGAGCGACTCGCCGCCGTCGAGCGCCAGCAGCAGCCCGCCGAGCGCGGCGGCGGCGCTCCCGGTCGCCGGATCCTCGAAGGTGCCGGCGATCGGCGCGAACATGCGGGCGCGCACGTCGCCACCCTCGCGCGCATAGGCGAGCAGCGAGAAGCGGCCGTGCATCCACGGCTGGAGCCCGGCGCGGAAGGCCGCGAGGCCGGGCGTGCAGCGGCCGAGCGCGTCGGGCGCGACTTCGGCGAGGATGAACCAGACGCCCATCGACGCGGCGCGCGGCACATGCGCCTCGACGCGCACGTCCTCGACTGCGATCCCCAGGCACGCCGCGACGACCGCGGGGTCGACGGCCTCGCCGAGCTGGAGCGGCTGGGGCGCGGTCAGCCGCCCGCCGCTGGGCATGCCGTCGGCGCCGGTCGCCATCGCCACGCGCACGAGCCCCGCCGGCACTTCGAGCCGCGCCTCGCCGCCCGCAACGCGGCCCATCCGCGCGAGCACATAGGCGGTGCCGATGCTCGGATGGCCGGCGAAGGGCATCTCGGCCGTGCGCGTGAAGATGCGCACGCGCGCGGTGTTGGCGGGATCGACGGGCGGCAGGACGAAGCTCGTCTCGCTGAGGTTCATCTCGGCGGCGAGCGCCTGCATTTCCTCGCCCGACAGCCCCTCGGCGTCGGTGAAGACGGCGAGCGGATTGCCGCCGAAGCGCCGCTCGGTGAAGACGTCGACGGTCTCGAAGCGATAGGTCATTCCACCCAGTCCAGTCCGATCTCGCGGTAGAGCGAGCGATCCTCTTCCCACTTGGGGTTCACCTTGACGTGCAGATAGAGGTGCACCGGCACGCCCATGATCCGCGACAGCTCGGCACGCGCGCGGGCGCCGATTTCCTTGATCCGGCTGCCGCCCTTGCCGAGTACGATCGCGCGCTGGGTCTCGCGCGCGACGAGGATCTGCTGGTGGATCTCGACCGATCCGTCTGCGCGCTCGCTGTACTTCTCGGTGTCGACTGCGCTGGCATAGGGCAGCTCGGCGTGGAGCTGGAGGTAGAGCTGCTCGCGCGTCACTTCGGCGGCGATCATCCGCTCGGTGGCGTCGGAGACCTGGTCCTCGGGGAAGTGCCAGGGGCTTTCGGGCATGCGGCCGGCGAGCGCGGCCTTGAGCTCGGCCACGCCGTCGCCGGTCTGGGCCGAGACGAACCAGGTCTCGTCGAAGCGCAGCGCTTCGTTGAGCTTCGCCGCATGACCCAGAAGCCGCGGCTTGTCGGCGACGTCGACTTTGTTGAGGATCAGGATCTTGGCCTCGGGCCGCTTGGCCAGGCTCTCGAGGATCGCGTGGACCTTGGGACCGATGCCCGCCTTGCCGTCGACCACCAGCGCGATCAGGTCGGCGCCCTCGGCGCCCTCCCAGGCGGCGGCGACCATCGCGCGGTCGAGCCGGCGCTCCGGGGTGAAGATGCCCGGCGTGTCGACGAGCAGCAGCTGCGCATCGCCTTCGATCGCGATGCCCATCAGCCGCGCGCGGGTGGTCTGCGCCTTGGGGCTGACGATCGCGACCTTCTGGCCGACGAGCGCATTGACCAGCGTCGACTTGCCGGCGTTGGGCGCGCCGACGACGGCGATCAGGCCGCAATGTTGGGTGGTGGGGGCGGGGTCGGTCATACGTCCTTCGTCTCTATTCCCCTCCCTGCAAGGGAGGGGCAAGGGGTGGGTGCGCAAAGGCGAGGCTCGATGCCTCGGCTTTGCGACGGGCGATGAACGCGCGGCTGCGCCGCGCACCCACCCCCGACCCCTCCCTTGCAGGGAGGGGAGTTGATATCACTTGCCCAGCTTCTCGAGCAGCGCTGCCGCCGCCGCGGTCTCGGCTTCCTGCTTGTTCGCGCCCTCGGCGGTCGCGTCGGCGAGCTTGGGGATGCTCACGCGGATCGTGAAGCGCGGGGCGTGGTGCGGGCCGGAGCGGTCGACCACTTCATATTCGGGGGGACGCCGGTTGTGCGCCGCGGCCCATTCCTGGAGCGCGGACTTGGGGTGCTTGGGCGCCTGGGCATGCGCGTCGATGTGGCGCTCCCATGCCTTGCGGATGAAGGGGCGCACCGCCTCGAGCCCGAATTCGAGGTAGAAGGCGCCGATCAGCGCCTCGACCACGTCGCCGAGCACATTGTCGCTGTCGGCGGCGCCGTCCTCGCGCGCCTGCTTGCCGAGCTTGAGGTGCGCGGCGACGCCGATCTCGCGCGCAACTTCGGCGCAGAGCTGACCGGTCACCAGCGCATTGAGCCGGCGCGAGAGCGCGCCCTCGGCCTCGTCGGGAAAGCGTTCGAACAGCCATTCGGCAACGACGAGCCCCAGCACGCGATCGCCGAGGAACTCGAGCCGCTCGTAATTGGCCGAGGCCTGGCTGCCGTGCGTCAGCGCGCGGGCATAGCGCGCGGTGTCGGCGGGCTCGCGGCCGAAGGTCTCCGCAATCCAGCCCGCCAGGTCGCGGGTGCTCAGAAGCCTTCTCCAATCCGGCTCCAGCGCGCGGCGGTGAACCAGGTCCAGGGCAGGAACCAGTTGGCGCTGCCGTCGGTCGACCAGAAGGTCACCACGGCCTTGCCCTCGAGGTTCTCCATCGGAACGAACTCGATCCCGCCGTCTTCATGGCTGAAGCGGCTGTCGGTCGAATTGTCGCGATTGTCGCCCATCAGGAACACATGGCCGGCAGGCACGGTGTAGACGCCGGTGTTGTCCTTGGGATAGGTGCCCTGGTCCAGCACTTCGTAGCTCTTGCCGTTGGGCAGGGTCTCGCGGAAGCGCGGGATGCTGCACACCATGTTGCCCTGCGCGTCGAGGCTCTGGAAATTGGCCTGGCAGCGCGTGAAATTGGGCGTCAGCGGCAGCGTGAAATTGGCGACCTGCTGCTTGGGCACGGGCTTGCCGTTCAGGATCAGCTGGCCGTTCACCATCTGCACCGTGTCGCCCGGCAGGCCGATCACGCGCTTGATCCAGTCGGTATCGTTCGCGGGGGGCGCCTTGAACACCACCACGTCGCCGCGCGCAGGGTCGTTCGCGAAGATGCGGCCGGGGATCAGCGGCAGGCTGAACGGCAGCGAGTGCCGCGAGAAGCCGTAGTTCCACTTGGTGATGAACAGATAGTCGCCGATCAGCAGCCGCGGCAGCATCGACTCGCTGGGAATCGAGAAGGGCGAGAAGATGAAGCTGCGCACCACGAAGACGATCAGCGCGAGCTTGACCAGGAAGGACGCGAGGTCGCGCCATTCGGACTTGGGCTTTTGGGCCGCCGTTCCCACCGAATAGGGCTTGGGAGCGTCGGTCTCGGGCTTCTCGGGCGCGTTATCCATGGGGCCATGCTCTGCTTGGGCTGAGGGGTGGCGTCAAGCCGATGAATCCGGGTGGCCGTGACCGGCAGGGGACGATAGGGGCATGTGCGAACCCGACTTGCCGAGATGGAGATGAACATGGCCTTGCCCGATTGGTCGCCGATCCGCGCGCTGCCCCGCACGCCGCTCAAGCAGCTCTTTGACGGGCAGGACCGGGTCGCCGCGCTCTCGGCCGATGTCGCGAGCATCCATTTCGACTGGTCCAAGACCCATCTGACCGCCGATGCAGTGGCGGCCTTCGCGGCCCTCGCGGAGTCGATGGGGCTCGCCGCCAAGCGCGACGCGCTGTTCGCGGGGGAGGCGGTGAATGTTACCGAAGGTCGCGCAGCTGAGCACAGTGCCGAGCGGGGCGAGGGCGCGCCCGAGAGCGTGGCGCGGGCGCGGGGCTTCCATGCCCGGATGCGCGCGCTGATCGACGCGATCGAGGCCGAGGCGCTGGGACCGGTACGGCACGTGCTCCACATCGGCATCGGCGGGTCGGCGCTGGGGCCCGACCTGCTCGTCGACGCGCTGGGCCGCGATGCCGACCGCTATGACGTGGCAATCGTATCCAATGTCGACGGATCGGCGCTCGAGGAAGCGCTCGACCGGTTCGACCCGCAGGCGACGCTGATCGCGATCGCGTCCAAGACCTTCACCACCACCGAGACGATGCTCAACGCCGAGAGCGCGCTGTCGTGGATGGCGCAGGGCGGGGTGGCCGACCCCTATGGCCGCGTGGTGGCGCTGACCGCAGCGCCCGAAAAGGCCGTCGAATGGGGCGTCGACGAGACGCGGGTGCTCCCCTTCGCCGAGTCGGTGGGCGGGCGCTATTCGCTCTGGTCGTCGATCGGCTTCCCCGCCGCGCTGGCGCTCGGCTGGGAGGCGTTCGAGGAGCTGCTCGAAGGCGCGGCCGAGATGGACCGGCATTTCCGCCTGACGCCGCTGGAGAAGAACGCGCCCGCGCTCGCCGCCTTTGCCGACCTCTATTACAGCCAGGCGCTCGGCTGCGAGACGCGCGCGACCTTTGCCTATGACGAAAGGCTGCGGCTGCTGCCGAGCTACCTCCAGCAGCTCGAGATGGAATCGAACGGCAAGCGCGTGACCGCCGAGGGGCAGCCCGTCACATGGCCGACCGCGCCGATCACCTGGGGCGGCGTCGGCACCGATGCGCAACACGCGGTGTTCCAGCTGCTCCACCAGGGCACGCGGCTGGTGCCGGTCGAGTTCGTCGGCGTGATCGAGCCGGGCGACGGGCTGGCCGAGGCGCACCATCGCCAGCTGCTGCTCAACATGTTCGCGCAAGGCGCCGCGCTGATGGCGGGCCGCGGGCATGACGACGAGGCGCGCGCCTATCCGGGCGACCGGCCGTCCTCGACCTTGCTGCTCGACGCGCTCGAGCCGCGCACGCTGGGCGCGCTGCTCGCCTTCTACGAGCAAAGGACGTTCGTGAACGCGGTGCTGCTCGGCATCAATCCGTTCGACCAGTTCGGCGTCGAGCTGGGCAAGGAAATGGCGAAGGCGGCGGAGCAGGGCGGCGACTTCGACGCCTCGACCGCGGACCTGATCCGGCGGGCGTTCGGCTGACGTTGCGCGGGCGCCTGGGGTTGCTTATGTGTACAAATGTCAATCAGGATACACATCATGCGCACGAATATCGAGATCGACCAGGGACTCGTCGCACAGGTCATGCGCGCCATTGGCGCGAAGACCAAGCGGGAGGCAGTGGACACCGCGTTGCGTGAGACGCTCAGGCTTCGGCAGCAGGAGGCACTCCTTCAGCTCTGGGGGATCGGCTGGGACGGCGATCTCGACGAGATGCGGACGAGCAAGTACGTCCCGGACGGCAAATGATCCTTGTCGACAGCAGCGTCTGGATCGACTTCTTCAACGCACGCGAGTCTCGTGAGACAACGTGGCTCAAGGCGGCGCTGATACGCGAACCTATCCTGATGGCGGATCTGGTTCTCGCCGAGGTCCTGCAGGGTATGAGGAGCGAGCGCTCCTTCGCCTTGGCGCGCGATCTGATGCTGCAGCTGCGCCTGGTGACTGTCGGTGGCGGCGATCTGGCTGTCGAGGCGGCACGCAATTACCGTCGGCTTCGCGCGCTTGGGATTACAGTGCGAAAGACGATCGATACGCTGATCGCGACGCGGTGCATCCGCGATCGCATTCCGCTTCTTTACTGCGACCGCGATTTCGCGCCCTTTGTAGAGCACCTCGGCTTGCGATCGGCGCTGGACCTTCCTGGAGCGAATTGAATGGCCGAGTTCGACTATGACCTGTTCGTGATCGGTGCCGGATCGGGCGGGGTGCGCGCGGCGCGCGTCTCGGCCGGCTATGGCGCCAGGGTCGCGATCGCCGAGGAATATCGCGTCGGCGGCACCTGCGTGATCCGCGGCTGCGTGCCCAAGAAGCTGCTCGTCTATGGCGCGCATTTCGCCGAGGATTTGAAGGACGCGCGCCGCTTCGGCTGGAACGTGCCCGATTGCGGCTTCGAATGGGCGACGCTGCGCGACAACGTCCTCGCCGAGGTCGACCGGCTCAACGGGCTCTACACCCAGGGGCTGCAGAACGCCGGCGCCGAGATCATCCTCGAGCGCGCGACCGCGAGCGGGCCCAACGAAGTGACGCTGGCGAGCGGGCGCAAGGTCACCGCAAAGAACATCCTGATCGCCACCGGCGCGCATCCGCACGTGCCCGACTTCCCGGGCGCGGAGCATGGCATCACGTCGAACGAAGTCTTCCACCTCGACGCGCTGCCGCGCCGGGTGATGATCGCGGGCGGCGGCTATATCGCCAACGAGTTCGCCGGCATCTTCAACGAGTTCGGCTCGAAGGTGACGCTGGTCAACCGCACCGACGTGATCCTGCGCGGCTACGACCAGTCGATCCGCGATCGGCTGCTCCAGATCTCGATGACCAAGGGCATCGACTTCCGCTTCCACGCCAGCTTCGAGAAGGTCGAGAAGCAGGAGGACGGGTCGCTGCGCGTCCATCTCTCCGGCCAGGACCCGATGGAAGTCGACTGCCTGATCTTCGCCACCGGTCGCGTGCCGAACACGCGCGGGCTGGGGCTGGCCGAGGTCGGCGTCACGCTCGACGACAAGGGCGCGGTCAAGGTCGACGCCGACAACCGCAGCTCGGTCGACAGCATCTATGCGGTGGGCGACGTGACCAATCGCGTCCAGCTCACGCCGGTCGCGATCCGCGAGGGGCAGGCGTTCGCCGACACGGTGTTCGGCGGCAAGCCGCACCAGGTCGACTATCACTGCATCCCGGCTGCGGTGTTCAGCCATCCGCCGATGGCCGGCGTGGGGATGACCGAGAGCGAGGCGCGCAACAAGCTCGGCTCGGTGAAGGTCTATACGTCGGACTTCCGCGCGATGAAGAACGTGCTGGCGGGCCGCAACGAGCGCGCGCTCTACAAGATGGTCTGCGACGGCGTGACCGGGAAGGTCGTCGGCCTCCACATGATCGGCCCCGACGCGCCCGAGATCCTCCAGGCCGCGGCAGTCGCCGTGAAGGCCGGGCTCACCAAGGACGATTTCGACCGCACCGTCGCGCTCCACCCGAGCATGGCGGAGGAGCTGGTGCTGCTGAAGTAAGGGCGCGGGCGCCTATTCGTGCTCGGCGAGCATGGCGTCCGCCTCGTCGAGCGGCACCTTGCCGGTGCGGCGCGACAGCCATGCAGTGGCGGCAACGTCCCAGGTGACGTTGCCCACGGTGCGCATGATGTCCGGAAGCGTCTCGACTGCGACGAGCAGGCCCAGCGGCGCCACCGGCGCGCCCAGCGTCGAGGCGACCGGCGCAATCGCGCTGATGTAGCTCACCGTCCCCGGCAGGCTGACCGATCCGAGCGAGGTCAGCATCGCCACGATCGTGCCCAGCGCCAATGTCGCCGGGGTGAGCGGCACGCCGAACCATTTGGCGATGTAGATCGCGACCGCGAAGTTCATCGCCGGCCCGGTCGCGCGCAGGATCGCCACGGCCAGGGGCAGGGTGACGCCCGAAACCGCCACCGGCACGCCGATCTTGCTCGATCCCTCGACCATCACCGGCAGCGTCGCGAGCGATGACTGGGTGCTGATCGCGACCGCCTGGCTGGGGAGCACGGCGCGCGCGAAACGCAGGAAGCGCAGACGGCCGCCGATCACCGCCGCGGGATAGGCGAACAGCGACACCGACAGGCCCACCGCCGAGACGATCAGGATATAGTGGATCAGCGCGCCGAAAGCGCCCGTGCCCGCCTTTGCCCCCACGACGAAGGCGAGCGCGAACACGCCGACCGGGCCGACCCACAGCACCCAGTCGATCACCACCAGCATCACGTCGCGCAGCGCGATGAAGAAGCCGGTCATCGTCTTGCGCATGACGTCGTCGACGCGAGTCAGCGCGAAGGCGAAGATCAGCGCGAAGATGATGAGCGACAGGAAGGCGTTCTCCGCCGCGGCCTTGACGATGTTGGCCGGAATGATCGCCGCCAGGAATTCGCCCAGCGGCGGCATCGGGCCGATTTGCCCGGCACCGGTGAGCGCCGCGCGCAGGTTCGCGGCCGATTCCTGCGGCAAGGGAAACAGCTTGAGGAACAGCGGCGTGAGCAGCGCTGCCGCGACGGCCGACAGGAACATCAGCACGCTGTAGAGCGCAATGGCCCGCCCGGCGAGGCGACCGGCCTGCGCGGCCTCGGTGGTCGCGGCGACGCCGGTGATCAGCAGCGCGACGACCAGCGGCACGATCGTCATCTGCAGGCCGTTGAGCCAGGCCTGGCCGATCGGCTGGGCGATATCCGCTGCTGCGAGCGCGGTGGCAGGCGCATAGGCAGCGAGCAATGCGCCGATCGCGAGGCCGGCGATCAGCGCGAGGAGGATGCGGGTAGGTTGCGACATGCTCGCCCTTTATGGTTTTGGCCGCTATCACTGCGGGCACGAAACGCCACAAGGGCGCGAACAGGCAGGGCATGGCAAGAAAATATTTCGGTACCGACGGGATTCGAGGGACGACCAACCTCGGCGCGATGACCGCGGCGATGGCGATGAAGGTGGGGATGGCCGCCGGCGCGCACTTCCGCCGCGGCGATCACCGCCACCGCGTGGTGATCGGCAAGGACACGCGGCTTTCGGGTTACATGCTCGAGAATGCGATGGTCGCGGGCTTCACCAGCGTGGGCATGGACGTGGTGCTGCTGGGGCCGATGCCGACCCCGGCCGTGGCGATGCTCACCCATTCGATGCGCGCCGACCTGGGCGTGATGATCTCGGCCAGCCACAATCCCTTCGCCGACAACGGCATCAAGCTGTTCGGCCCCGACGGCTACAAGCTCTCCGACGAGGACGAGCTGGCGATCGAGGCGCTGATCGAGGGCGACGTGGCGCTCGCGGCATCGGGCGACATCGGCCGGGCGCGGCGCGTGGAGGATGCGCGCGGGCGCTACATCCACTTCGCCAAGTCGACCTTCCCCGAGGATCTGACGCTCGACGGGCTCAAGATCGTCATCGATTGCGCCAATGGCGCCGCCTATCAGGCCGCACCCTCGGCGCTGTGGGAGCTGGGCGCCGAAGTGATCGCGATCGGCGTCACGCCGAACGGCAAGAACATCAACGACGGCGTCGGCTCGACTGCGCCCGACACGCTTTGCCAGACGGTGGTCGCATCGGGGGCGCACATCGGCATCGCGCTCGACGGCGACGCCGACCGGCTGATCGTGGTCGACGAGACCGGCCATGTCGTCGACGGCGACCAGCTGATGGCGACGATCGCCGGCGGCTGGGCGCGGCAGGGCCGGCTCGCAGGCGGCGGGCTGGTCGCGACGGTGATGTCCAACCTCGGGCTCGAGCGGCACCTGGCGGCGCAGGGGCTGGGGCTGGTCCGCACCAAGGTGGGCGACCGCTATGTGCTCGAGAAGATGCGCGCCTCGGGCTATAATGTCGGCGGCGAGCAGTCGGGACACATCATCCTGTCCGACTATGCTACCACCGGCGACGGGCTGGTCGCGGCGCTGCAGGTGCTCGCCGAGATCGTCCGCGCCGGCGCGCCGGCGAGCGAAGTGCTGCGCCGCTTCGAGCCGCTGCCGCAGCTGCTCAAGAACGTGCGCTTCAAGGGTGGCAAGCCGCTCGAGGACGCGCGCGTCAAGGAAGTCATCGCGGCCGCCGAGGCCGAGCTCGACGGCAAGGGCCGGCTGGTGATCCGCCCCTCGGGCACCGAGCCGGTGATCCGGGTGATGGCGGAGGGCGACGATCGCGGCCAGGTCGAGGCCGTGGTCGATCGCGTGTGCGACGCCGTGCGCGAGGCGGCGGCGTAAACTCCCCTCCCGGTTGCGGGAGGGGGCAGGGGAGGGGATGACCCTCGAATCGATTGGGCGGAAGGTGCCGGACAGCCCCTCCCCCGACCCCTCCCGCAAGCGGAAGGGGAGAAGGAAGTAGAATGCTCGAGATGCGGCCCGATTGCGAACGCTGCGGCACCGACCTGCCCGCCAATGCGCATGGCGCGTTCATCTGCTCGTTCGAATGCACCTTTTGCGCGGACTGCGCCGATGCCGTGGACGATGTGTGCCCCAATTGCGGCGGCGAGCTGGTGGATCGGCCGACGCGAACTGGTAAGGCGCTGGAGCGCAATCCGGCTTCGACGGAGCGCAAGTTCAAGGGATAGCCAGTGACTCCGCGTATCCTGATCATTGCCGGCTCGGATTCGGGCGGCGGCGCCGGCATCCAGGCCGATATCAAGACCGTCACCATGCTCGGCGGCCATGCGATGACCGCGATCACCGCGCTGACCGCGCAGAACACGCTGGGCGTCACCAAGGTGCATCCGGTGCCGACCGACATGGTGCTCGCGCAGATCGACGCGGTGGTGAAGGACCTGGGCGTCGACGCAGTCAAGATCGGCATGATCGGATCGGCGCGCACTGCGCTGGCGGTGGCCGAGCGGCTCGGCGAGCTTCCCGGCGTGCCGGTGGTGTTCGATCCGGTGATGGTCGCGACCAGCGGCGCGACGCTGGCCGACGAGGCGACGATCGCCGCCTTCGAGCGGCTGATGGACCGGGCCACGGTCACCACGCCCAACCTGCCCGAATTGGAGGCGCTCGGCCGCGACCCGCAGGAGCTGGTCGCCGCGCACGGCTGCGCGGTGCTGGTGAAGGGCGGGCACGGCACCGGCAGCCAAGTGACCGACCGGCTCTATTCGGCCGATCCCGAGGACCCGCCGCACATCGAATGGAGCGATCCGCGGATCGAAACCGAGGCGACGCACGGCACCGGCTGCACGCTTTCCTCGGCGATCGCCTGCGGACTGGCGCAGGAATGGGACCTGCCCGCTGCCGTCACGCGTGCGCGCCGCTTCGTTCGGATCGCGATGCGCGAGGCGCCGGGCATCGGCCGCGGCCATGGCCCGATGGGGCAGCAGGCAGTGCGGCTCGACCTCAACACCAGCTTCTTCGAGCCGATGCTCAACCAGGTCACCGTGCCGGCGCAGGACCTGGCCGCGAGCGAGCGCTTCTACCGGCTGCTCGGGCTGCGGCAGGTGGTCCGCGCCGCTCCGCGCTACGCACGGTTCGAGACCGAAGGCGGCGCCACCTTTTCGGTGGCGACCGAGGGCTATGCCGCGCCGGTGGTCTATTTCGAATGCGGCGACCTCGACGTCACCGTCGCCTATCTCCAGCAGCAGGGCGTGGCCTTCGAGCAGGAGCCCAAGGACGAGCCCTGGGGCTGGCGCGAGGCGCGGCTGCGCGATCCGGCGGGCAATTCGATTCGTCTCTATCAGGCTGGCGAGATGCGCCGCTTTCCGCCATGGCGAGTCGGCGATGCCTGACCTGAAATTCGAGCGGAAATACAAGCGCCTGCACAAGGGGCCGGTCGCCGGCGTCGACGAAGCGGGGCGCGGGCCGCTCGCCGGGCCGGTGGTCGCCGCCGCAGTGGTGCTCGACCCGCGGTGCATTCCCGAAGGCATCGACGATTCGAAGGTGCTCACCGCCGCCAAACGCGAGCGGCTCTGCGCCGAACTGCTCGCCTGCGCCAAGGTGGGCGTGGGCATCGCGAGCGTCGAGGAGATCGACACGCTCAACATCTTCTGGGCCTCGATGCTGGCGATGTCGCGCGCAGTCGAGGCGCTGGGCTTCCGCCCCGCCTTCGTGCTGGTCGACGGCAATCGCTGCCCGGATTGGGACCACCAAAGCCATGCCGTGGTGGGCGGCGACGCGCTGTGCCTGTCGATCGCGGCGGCCTCGATCGTCGCCAAGCACAAGCGCGACTGCATGATGGACGAACTGGACGCGCTCCACCCGGGCTATGGCTGGCGTTCGAACAAGGGCTATTCGGCCAAGGTGCATCAGGAGGCGCTGCGGGTGCTGGGCCCTACGCCGCACCACCGCCGCAGCTTCGGGCGCGTCGCGCAGGCGGAGCTCGATTTCGGGCCGATCGTCAGCGCCGCCGAATAATCAGCGCGGCACGAGCTTGAGCAGTCGTCCGTCGGCGGCGTCCTCGAGCACCCAGAGCGCGCCGTCGGGGCCCTGCTCGACTTCGCGGATGCGCCGGCCGAGGCCGATGCGCTGCACTTCGGACGCGCTGCTGGTGGTGAAGCGGACGCGGACGAGCCCCTGGCTCACGAGTCCTGCGATGATCGCGTCGCCGCGCCAGTCGGCGAAGAGGCTGCCGGAGTAGATCGCCATTCCGCCCGGCGCGATCACCGGAGTCCACCAGGTCAGCGGGGCGACATAGCCGTCGCCGGGGGCATGGTCGGGGATCGGCGTGCCGTCATAGTTGCTGCCGTTGGAGACGTTGGGCCAGCCGTAATTGCCCCCGCGGACGATCAGGTTGAACTCGTCGCCGCCCATCGGCCCCATCTCGGTCTCCCAGAGCTGGCCGGCCGAATCGAAGGCGAGGCCATAGGGATTGCGGTGGCCGCTGCTCCAGATCTCGCCGCGCGCGCCGGCGGTGCCCAGGAAGGGATTGTCGGCGGGGACGGTGCCGTCGTCATTGAGCCGCACGATCTTGCCGAGCGTGGTGGCGAGGCTCTGGACCTGGCCGATCTGGCGCCGGTCGCCGGCGGTGACGAACAGCTTGCCGTCTGGCGCGAAGGCGATGCGGCCGCCATATTGGCCGGTGTCCGAGACCTTGGGCGTCTGGCGCCATAGCACGCTCACGTTGCCCAGCCGCGGGCCGGCGGCGTCCTCGACCAGCGTGCCGCGCGCGACCGCCAGCCCTGCGCCGCCGGTGCCCGGCTCGGCATAGCTGAGATAGACGAGCCGGTTCGTCGCGAAACTGGGATGGAGCGCGACGTCGAGCAGCCCGCCCTGCTCGGCATAGGAGACCGCGGGGAGGCCGCCCAGCGGCGCGGACTTTTCGCCCGATTGCGTGACGATGCGGAGCGCGCCCGGCTTCTCGGTGACGAGCATCCGGCCGTCGGGGAGGAAGACCATCGCCCAGGGCCAGCTGAGCGTCGCCACCGCAGTCGACTGGACGTTCGCGATCGGCGTCGGTGTCGGCGTGGGCGAGGAGGTCGGGGTTGGCGCGGGCGCGGGGCTTGGGCTGGGTGTCGGCGCAGGCGGCGGGGTCATCGTGCCGCCGCCGCTTCCGCTTCCGCCGCAGGCCGACAGCACCAACAGCGCCGCGCCCGCCATCCACGCACCTGCCCGCATGGTACCTACTCCCTGGGCGGGGAGCTCACCCCGCGGGAGTCAAACGCAGCAAGCGCCCCTGGGAGCCGTCGCCGCCGTCCTCGAGCAGCCAGAGCGCGCCGTCGGGGCCTTGCTCGACTTCGCGGATGCGCGCGCCCATCGGCCATTGGTCGCCCTTCTTCGCATCGGTGCCGTCGACGTCGACGCGAATCAGCGCCTGGCCCGAAAGCGCGGGGATGAACAAGTCGCCCTGCCACTGCGGGAACAGCTTGCCCGAATAGACGATCACGTCCGCCGGCGAGATCGAGGGGTTCCACCAGACCTTGGGCGCCTCGAACCCGTCGCCCGCGGTGTGATCGGGGATGTCGCGGCCGTCGTAATGGCTGCCGTTCGAGGCCTTGGGCCAGCCATAGTTGCGCCCGGGCAGGATCAGATTGACTTCGTCCCCGCCCTTCGGACCCATCTCGATCTCCCAGAGATTGCCCGATTTGTCGAAGGCGACGCCCAGCAGGTTGCGGTGGCCATAGGACCAGATCGCCGGGTGGAAGCCCTGGGCCGCCAGCGGATTGCCCGCCGCCGGCGTGCCGTCGTCGTTGAGGCGCAGCACCTTGCCGAGCGTGACCTTCGGGTCCTGCGCGGGGTCGAACTTCTGGCGCTCGCCGTTGGTGAAGAAGAGCTTGCCGTCGGGCGCGAAGGCGATTCGGCCGGAGAAATGGCCGTTGCCCTCGACATAGGGATCGGCGCGGAACAGCGTCTGGATGTTCTCGAGCTTCGGAGCGGCGCCGTCCGCGAAGGTGCCGCGCGCGAGGACCACGCCTTTCAGCCCGTCGGCGCGCTGCTCGGAATAGCTGAAATAGACGAGATGGTTCTGCGCGAACTTCGGGTGCAGCACCACGTCCATCAGCCCGCCCTGGCCCTCGCGCATCACCTGCACCGTGGCGAGGGTCTGGCGCGTCTTGCCGTCGGCCGAGACGAGCAACAGCGCGCCCGCCTTCTCGGTCACCAGCATCCGCCCGTCGGGGAGGAAGGTCATCGCCCAGGGCGCGTCGAAGTCGGCGACGGGGGTGACGGCGAACGGCCGCCCGGCTGCGGCGGGGGCCGCGGCATTGTCCTGCGCGGCGATCGCGGTGCCGGCATTGCCTTCGCCGGGCGCATTGCAGGCGGCGAGCAGTGCCGCGGGCAGCAGGAAGCTGGCGTGCAGGATCATGTGGCGAACCCCTTTGCTATTCGTCGAGGCGGCAAACCTAGCCTGTTCTTGCGCGCGCGTCATCGCGCGCTGCTATTTCGCTTGCATGCCGGCGCGCTCCCAAGTCATCGTGGCCGCGGGAAAAAGACTTGGGGGCAAGTCCATGCGATCGAAATTCTTGAGAGTGCTCGCGCTCGCGGGGGCGGCTGCCCTGGCGGCGCCCCCGTCGACGGCGCACGAACCGGACCCCGTCGCGCTGACAGTGCCGACTGCGGCCGATCTGGGAGCAGTGGCATCGCTCACGAGCCCCATCCTGTCGCCCGACGGCAAGCTGGTCGTCGCGATGGGCGTGGAGAAGGGCAAGCCGGTCGTGCGGCTGATGGCCGCCTCCGCCCATCCGGGCGCGCCGCACAATTTCTCGATCCCCGAGAAATACAAGGTCAACTGGGTGCGCTGGGCGGGGTCGAAGAAGCTGCTGGTCAGCATGGCCACCCCGACGCGGCTGCTCGGCGAAGAGGCCCGGATGACGCGCGTCGCCCTGCTCGACTTCGGGACGGGCAAGACCAGCTTCGTGGGCCCGCGCGAGCAGGGGCTGATCGGCGACGACCTGATCCATGTCGATCGCGAGGGCAAGTTCGTGCTGCTGTCGACCCAGCCGAGCATCTACGAATATCCCTCGGTCTTTCGGGTCGATCTCGACACCGGCAAATCCGAGCGGATCGTGCGCGCGCAGGAGCATGTGTGGAGCTGGTACGCGGACAATAGCGGTGTGGTCCGCGCGGGCATCGGCGTAGACGGCAAGAAATGGTGGCTGCTCTATCGCACGGCTGCCGATCAGGAGTTCAAGCGCATCAAGCGCACGCGCGACGACGGTACCGACGTCGACAAGTTCATACCCTTGGACGGCAGCGACCAGGGCTTCGCCGTCGCTGCCGGCGCGACCGGGCGGTTCGGCCTCTATCGCTACGACTTTCTGGCGGACCGGGTGGGCGAGCAGCTCTACGAGAATCCGAGCGTCGACATCGACGATTTCGACTTGCTGCCCGATGGCAAGGTGGCGGGCGTCTATTACACCGACGACAAGCCCGAGGTCGCCTGGATCGACCCGCAGCTCAAGGCATTGCAGGGCCGCATCGACCGCGCGCTGCCGGGCAAGGTGAACCGCGTCGTCTCAACCAGCCGCGACAAGATGCGCCTGCTCGTGTGGAGTTCGGCGGCCGACGATCCCGGCATCTTCTATTTCTACGACCGCGCCACTCGGGAGATGTCGCCCTTCGCCGCGCCGCACGAGGCGCTGTTCGACAAGCGGCTCGCGGCCATGGAGCCGGTGCGCTACAAGGCGCGCGACGGGCTCGAGATCCGCGCCTATCTCACGCTTCCGCCCGGCAGGAGCGACAAGAACCTGCCGCTGATCGTGATGCCCCATGGCGGCCCGTTCGCGCGCGATGCCTGGGGCTTCGACCCTTGGGTCCAGTATCTCGCGAGTAAGGGCTATGCAGTGCTCCAGCCCAATTTCCGCGGCTCGACCGGCTTCGGCAAGAGCTTCGTCGAAAAGGGCTATGGCGCCTGGGGCCGCGCCATGCAGGACGATATCGACGACGGCGTGAAATGGCTCGCCGGCCGCGGCACCGCCGATGCGAAGCGCGTATGCATCATGGGGGCCTCGTTCGGCGGCTATGCGGCGATGTGGGCGGCGGTGCGCAACCCCGACCTTTATCGCTGCGCGATCAGCTTGGCGGGCATCTCCGACGTCGGCTCGATGCTGCGCTACGACCGCAAGAGCTTTTCGGCGCCGCGCTACGCGCGCGACTGGCAGTCGAAGGTGCAGGGCGACAAGGGCTTCGAGCTCGACCAGATCTCGCCGATCAAGAGCGTCGACAAGCTCGGCGTGCCGATCCTGATCGCGCATGGCGACGAGGACGACAATGTCCCGCTCTATCAGTCGCGGCGCCTGCACGAGGCGCTGGAAAAGCTCGGCCGGCCCCATGAATATGTGGTCTACAAGGGCGAGGGTCACGGCTTCGCAGATCCCGACAACGCCACCGACTTCCTGAGCCGCGTCGGCAAGTTCCTCGACACGCACAACCCGAGCTGAATCGCGGGCGATAGACTCCCCTTGCCGTCCTGCGCCCAAGTGGATATATCGCCTGTGCTTTCTCGACATCGTCAAACATGCCGAGGTCGGGGCCCCGCGGGCTCCGGCGCCGAAGCTGCTTACCCGATTGCCGGAGACTATCGTGGCGGACATCGCCGAACTGACGAAGCTGATCGAACCCGAAGCCCAGGCGCTCGGGCTCGCGCTCGTGCGCGTCAAGATGTTCGGCGGCACCAGCGACCCGACGCTCCAGATCATGGCCGAGCGCCCCGACACCCGCCAGCTGACCATCGACGATTGCGCCGACCTGTCGCGCCGCATCTCGGACCGGCTCGACGAGCTCGAGGCGCAGGGCCGCGACCCGATCGACCATGCCTATCGGCTCGAAGTCAGCTCGCCGGGGATCGACCGGCCGCTCACCCGGCTCCAGGACTATCAGGACTGGGCGGGGCACGAGGCGCGGCTCAACCTCGCCGAGCCGACCGAGGACGGGCGCAAGCAGCTCACCGGGATCCTGAAGGGTGTCGAGGGCGACCAGGTCACCGTCGACGTCCGCAAATATCGCGAAGTCACGGTGCCGTTCGGCGCGATCGCCGACGCCAAGCTGCTGATGACCGACGCACTGATTGCCGCAACCGTGCCGCTTTCGATCGAAGGCGCCGAAGAGTTCGAGAACGAGGAACAAGACTGATGGCCACTGCCATTTCCGCGAACAAGGCCGAGCTGCTTGCCATTGCCGATGCGGTCGCGCGCGAGAAGCTGATCGACAAGGCCATCGTCATCGAGGCGATGGAGGACGCGATCCAGCGCGCCGCCAAGAACCGCTACGGCGTCGAGAACGACATCCGCGCCAAGCTCGACCCCAACACCGGCGACCTTCGCCTGTGGCGCGTCGTCGAAGTGGTCGAGGCAGTCGACGACTATTTCAAGCAGGTCTCGGTCAAGGACGCGCAGAAGCTCCAGAAGGGCGCGGTCGTCGGCGACTATATCGTCGATCCGCTGCCCCCGATCGAATTCGGCCGCATCCAGGCGCAGGCTTCGAAGCAGATCATCTTCCAGAAGGTCCGCGACGCCGAGCGCGAGCGCCAGCATGAAGAATTCAAGGACCGCGTCGGCGAGATCATCACCGGCGTCGTCAAGCGCGTCGAGTTCGGCCATGTCGTGGTCGACCTGGGCCGCGCCGAGGGCGTCATCCGCCGCGACCAGCAGATCCCGCGCGAAGTCGTCCGCGTCGGCGATCGCGTCCGCTCGATCATCCTCAACGTCCGCCGCGAGAACCGCGGGCCGCAGATCTTCCTCAGCCGCGCGCATCCGGACTTCATGAAGAAGCTGTTCGCGCAGGAAGTGCCCGAGATCTACGACGGCATCATCGAGATCAAGGCCGCCGCCCGCGATCCGGGCTCGCGCGCCAAGATCGGCGTCATCTCGCACGACTCCAGCATCGACCCGGTCGGCGCCTGCGTCGGCATGAAGGGCAGCCGCGTCCAGGCGGTGGTGCAGGAGATGCAGGGCGAGAAGATCGACATCATCCCCTGGTCGCCCGACACCGCGACCTTCGTGGTCAACGCGCTGCAGCCGGCGAACGTCAGCCGCGTCGTGATCGACGAGGAAGAGGACCGCATCGAAGTCGTGGTTCCCGACGACCAGCTCAGCCTGGCGATCGGCCGCCGCGGCCAGAACGTCCGCCTCGCCTCGCAGCTCACTGCCAAGGCGATCGACATCCTGACCGAGACCGACGCGAGCGAGAAGCGCCAGCAGGAATTCGTCGCGAACAGCGAGATGTTCCAGAACGAGCTCGACGTCGACGAGACGCTCGCGCAGCTGCTCGTCGCCGAGGGTTTCTCGAGCCTTGAGGAAGTCGCCTATGTCGAACTCGACGAGATCGCCTCGATCGAGGGCTTCGACGAGGAGCTCGGCCAGGAGCTGCAGAGCCGCGCGCAGGAAGCGCTCGAGCGCCGCGAGGAAGCCAATCGCCAGCTCCGCCGCGAACTCGGCGTCGACGACGACCTGGCGACCATGCCGTACATGACCGAGGCGATGCTGGTCACGCTCGGCAAGGCGGGCATCAAGACGCTCGACGACCTGGCGGACCTCGCCACCGACGAGCTGGTCCAGAAGAAGCGCGCCGAGCCGCGCCGCCGCGGCGAGAACACGCGTACGGAGCGTTCGGAGGACAAGGGCGGAATCCTGGCGGAGTACGGCCTGACCGACGAGCAGGGCAACGAGATCATCATGGCCGCCCGCGCGCACTGGTTCGACGACGAGCCTGCGCCTGCTGCCGCTGAAGAAACCGGCACCGCCGGCGAGGAGGACGCAATTGCGGACTCCGAACAATGATACGCGATCGGTAAAGACCGGTGCTTCCCCTCCCGCGCGCGGGAGGGGACCGAGGGGTGGGCGCGCGGCCTCCACGAGCGATTCGCTCGCGGATGGCGGGGGCCCACCCCCCAGCCCCCTCCCGCAAGCGGGAGGGGGGGCGACACGCACCTGCATCCTCAGCCGCGAGGAAGCCCCCCGCGAGGGGCTGATCCGGCTCGCGCTCTCGCCCGACGGCGAAGTGCTTCCCGACGTGCGCGCAAAGGCGCCCGGCCGCGGCGCCTGGATCGCGGTGAACCGCGCCGAGCTCGAGGCCGCGCAAGCCAAGGGCAAGCTCAAGGGCGCGCTGTCGCGTTCGTTCAAGACCGGCGACGTCCGCGTGCCCGAGGATCTCGGCGCCCGGATCGAGGTGCAGCTGCAGCGAAACACGCTCGATCGGCTCGGACTCGAGTTCAAGGCCGGCCATGTCGCGATCGGCGGCGACCGGATCGAGAATGCCGCGCGATCGGGCCAGCTCCACCTGCTGCTCCATGCGAGCGACGCAAGCGAGGACGGCGCGCGCAAGCTCGCCCAGGCGTGGCGCGTGGGAACCGACCGGGAAGGCACCGACCTCAAGGGGTTAACATTGCCCGTCCCGCGCACCATATTGTCCTTGGCGCTTGGCCGCGAAAATGTGGTACACGCCGGACTGACCGACGCCCGGGCGGCGAAGCGGGTGAGCGACGCGCTCGACCGCTGGCTGCATTTCATCGGACCCGATCCTGGCCTCGAGCCTTGCGAAACGCACTCGCAGGGCGCATCGGCTCACGGGAACGACGTGCGACCGACCGAACACGACGAAGAACATACCGAAGGACTTTGAAGAGCCGCATGAGCGACACGGACAACGATAAGCCGAAACTGGGCATGCGCGCGCCGCTGGGACTGAAGCGCACGGTCGAGACGGGCAAGGTGAAGCAGAGCTTCAGCCATGGCCGCTCGAATACCGTGGTCGTGGAGGTCAAGCGCCGTCGCGTGCTGGGTCCCCAGTCCGGCGATGCGCAGCCGCAGCAGGCAGAGGCCGCCCCGCCTCCGCCGCCGGCCGCGCCTGCGCCCGCTCCGCGGCCCGCAGCCCCTGCGCCGCGCCCCGCGGTCTCGAACGAGACTCCGCAGGAGCGCCAGACGCGTCTGCTGCGCGAGGCCGAAGAGCAGCGCATGAACGCGCTCGAGGAAGGGCGTCGCCGCGAGGAGCGCGAGCGTGCCGAGGCCGCCGAGGCCGAAGCCCGCCGCCTCGAGGAGCGCGCGCGCGCCGAGGCCGAGGCCGCCAAGGCGCCCAAGGAAGAGCCCAAGGCTCCCGAGCCCGCGCCGGCTCCGGTCGCGGCCCCGACGCCTGCGCCCGCACCCGCCCCGGCTCCGGCTCCTGCGCCCAAGCCCGCGCCCCAGCCCGTGACGCTGCAGCTCGACCCGAGCCTGCCCGCGCCGCGCCGCTTCACGCCGGTCCAGCGCCCCGAAATCCCCAAGCCGCAGCCCAAGCCCGAGCCGCAGCGCCAGGAGCGCGAGGCGTCGACGCCGGCACCCGCCGCCAGCGCCGCACCCTCGCCTTCGCGGCCCGCGCCGACGGGCGGCCTGCCGCCGCGCCGCGGCCCCGAGCCCGCGCGTCCCTCGCGCGATCGCAAGGGCGACGACCGGCGCCAGTCGGGCAAGCTCACCGTCAATCGCGCGCTCGGCGGCGACGACGGCGCGCGTGCGCGCAGCCTCGCGGCGCTCAAGCGTGCGCGTGAGAAGGAGCATCGCCGCTCTTATGGCGGTCCGCGCGAGCCCCAGGCCAAGCAGGTCCGCGACGTGGTCGTCCCCGAGGCGATCACCGTCCAGGAACTCGCCAACCGTATGGCCGAGAAGGGCGCCGACCTGGTGAAGGCGCTGTTCAAGATGGGCATGCCGGTCACCGTCAACCAGACGATCGACCAGGATACCGCCGAGCTGCTCGTCACCGAGTTCGGGCACAACATCCAGCGCGTCAGCGAGAGCGACGTCGACATCGCGGTCGACACCAGCGAGGATCCGGCGGATCAGCTCCAGCCGCGCCCGCCGGTGGTGACGATCATGGGCCATGTCGATCACGGCAAGACCTCGCTGCTCGATGCGCTGCGCGGCACCGACGTGGTCAAGGGCGAGGCCGGTGGCATCACCCAGCACATCGGCGCCTATCAGGTCACGCTGAAGGACAAATCGAAGGTCACCTTCCTCGACACGCCGGGCCACGAGGCCTTCACCGAGATGCGCGCGCGCGGTGCCAACGTCACCGACATCGTCGTGCTCGTGGTGGCGGCGAACGACGGGCTGATGCCGCAGACGATCGAGGCGATCAATCACACCAAGGCGGCGGGCGTGCCGATGATCGTGGCGATCAACAAGATCGACCTCGACAGCGCCAACCCGCAGCGCGTGCGCGAGCGTCTGCTCGAGCATGAAGTGATCGTCGAGGAGATGGGCGGCGAGACGCAGGACGTCGAAGTCTCGGCGCTCAAGAAGATCGGTCTCGACCAGCTGATCGAGAAGATCCAGCTTCAGGCCGAACTGCTCGACCTCAAGGCCAACCCCGATCGCGCCGCCGAAGGCACGGTGATCGAGGCCAAGCTCGACAAGGGCCGCGGCCCGGTCGCGACGATCCTCGTCAACCGCGGCACGCTCAAGGTCGGCGACGTGTTCGTCGTCGGCGCCGAGAGCGGCAAGGTCCGTGCGCTGGTCGACGACAAGGGTCGCCAGGTCAAGGAAGCCGGCCCGGCGATGCCGGTCGAGGTGCTCGGCCTCTCGGGCGTGCCGATGGCGGGCGATCCGCTGCAGGTCGTCGAGAACGAGGCGCGTGCCCGCGAGGTCGCGGAGTACCGCGCCGGCGTGATCCAGCAGAAGCGCACCACCAACGCGCCCGCGAGCCTCGAGAGCATGTTCTCGGCGCTCAAGGAGAAGCAGGCGCAGGAATATCCGGTGGTGGTCAAGGCCGACACCCAGGGCACGGTCGAGGCGATCGTGGGCGCGCTCAACAAGATCTCGACCGACGACATCAAGGTGCGCATCCTGCACTCGGGCGTCGGCGGCATCACCGAGAGCGACGTGACGCTCGCCGGGGCGTCCGGCGCGCCGATCATCGGCTTCAACGTCCGCGCCAACGCCAAGGCGCGCGAGATCGCCGAGCGCAACAAGGTCGCGCTGAAATACTATGACGTGATCTACGACCTCACCGACGAGATCCGCGCCGGCATGGCCGGCCAGCTCGGCCCCGAGGCGTTCGAGACGGTCGTCGGCCGCGCCGAGATCAAGGAAGTCTTCTCGGCGGGCAAGCACGGCAAGGCGGCGGGTCTGCTCGTCACCGACGGCGTCATCCGCAAGGCGCTCAAGGCGCGCATCACCCGCGAGGATGTCATCATCTACTCGGGCGAGATCGCGTCGCTGCGTCGCTTCAAGGACGACGTCGCCGAAGTCCGCGCGGGCCTCGAATGCGGTGTCACGTTCAGCCAGAACTTCACCGACATCAAGGCAGGCGACTATCTCGAGACGTTCGAAGTCGAGCTGCGCGAACGCACGCTGTAACAACTAGCCCTCTACCCGCCGGGGAGAGGGTTGGGAGAGGGGCAGGACGGGATAGTGCGCTGCACTTCCCCTCTCCCCGGCCCTCTCCCCCGGTGGGGAGAGGGAGAATGGCGGCTTCGATCTTCGACGATTTCCCATCGCCCTCCTCCGCCCGGCTGCTCGGCTGGGAGCTGCGCGGGTTCGATGCGGAGACGAAGACGATCGAGATCGGCTTCGCGATCGACGATCGTTTCCTCAACCCGGCGGGGACGGTGCAGGGCGGCTTCCTTGCCGCGATGCTCGACGACACCCAGGGGCCGGCGCTGTTCGCCGCGACCGACGGGCAGGTCTATGCGCCGACGATCGACTTCCATATCGTCTGCCTGAGGCCGGCGCTTCCGGGGCGGTTTCTCGGCCGCGGGCGCGTCGTGAATGTCGGCAAGACGATCGCGGTGACCGAGGCGGAATTGTTCGACGAAGGCGGCGATCTGGTCGCCCGCGGCACGTTTACCGGCCGCGTCAGGGAAGGCGCGATGGCGCGCCGGGATTGAAGATGAAGCAGAACCAGACCAACGAAGACCGCTCCGTCCGCGTGCTCCGCGTCGGCGAGCAGGTGCGCCATGTGCTGAGCGAAATCCTCCAGCGCGGCGACGTGCACGACGATGTGCTGGCGAAGCACATGGTCTCGATCACCGAAGTGCGCATGTCGCCCGACCTGCGCCACGCCACCGTCTTCGTGAAGCCGCTGCTCGGCAAGGACGAGGAAGTGGTGATCAAGGCGCTGCGCACCAACACCGCCTATCTCCAGCGCGAGGTCGCGCATCGCGTGAAGATGAAATACGCCGCCAGGCTCAAGTTCCTCGCGGACGAGAGCTTCGACGAGGGCAGCCACATCGACAAGCTGCTGCGCGATCCCAAGGTGGCGCAGGACCTGGGCGACGACGCCGAGGACTGAGGCCGGGCATCGCGGCGCGCGCGGCTTTTCCACAGTTTACCCGCCCGCGGGCTAGCATTCGGCATCCGCCGGGGATCAATAGAGCGCCATGGCCAAGCTCTATTTCTACTATGCCTCGATGAACGCGGGCAAATCGACCACGCTGCTCCAGGCCGATTTCAACTATCGCGAGCGCGGCATGCGCACGCTGCTGTTCACCGCCGGTGTGCACGATCGCGGCGGGCGTGGGGTGATCGATTCGCGGCTCGGGATCCGCGCCAATGCGGTTCCCTTCGAAGCGGATACCGACCTGCGCCTGATCGCCGAGGACGAGCATTTCAAGGCGCCGCTCGCCTGCGTGCTGGTCGATGAAGCGCAGTTCCTCTCCGCCGATCAGGTGCGCCAGCTCGCCGCGCTGTGCGACGAGGACGATATTCCGGTGCTCTGCTATGGCCTGCGCACCGACTTTCAGGGGCGGCTGTTTCCCGGCTCGGCCGAGCTGCTCGCGCTCGCCGATTCGCTCATCGAGATCAAATCGGTGTGCGAATGCGGGCGCAAGGCGACGATGAACCTGCGCGTCGATGCCGCGGGCAATGCGGTTCGCGAGGGGGCGCAGCGCGAGATCGGCGGCAACGAGCGCTATGTCGCGCTCTGTCGCCGGCACTTCATGCAGCGTACAATCGCCGGGGACTAACCTGGACCGACTCGGAGTCGGATTGGAGATGGGACTATGATCAGGCCTGTCGTCACGTCGCTCGTTTCTGCCCTGCTGCTCCTTCCGTGCACAGCGGAGGCACAGAGTACCGCGCGAGTGGATCGCAATCAGGAAGTGTCGATCCCGTTCATCACTCGCGGCCACCCGCGCGCTTTCCGACCCGATCGCGACGGTCGCGGCGTCTATATCCAGAACGCGCGGCGGCAATGGTTCTATGCCCGCTTCTTTACGCGCTGCAATGAACTCCCCTTCGCCACCCGCATCGGCTTTCAGACCTTCGGCGGCGGCAGCACGCTGTCGCGCGGCGACACGATAATCGCTGGCCGCGAGCGCTGCCGCATCGCCAGTATCGTCCGCAGCGACCCGCCGACGCGGCCGAGACGCGCACGGCGCTCCTGACGCTCGCCGTATCGCGCGCGCCGGGCTAAGGCGCGGCGATGCACGGTTGGATCATCATCGACAAACCGCTTGGGCTCGGCTCCACGCAGGTCGTCAGCGCAGTCAAGCGCGCGCTGCGTGAAGGCGGCTATCCCAAGCGCAAGGTGGGGCATGGCGGGACGCTCGATCCGCTCGCCTCGGGCGTTCTGCCGGTAGCGGTGGGCGAGGCGACCAAGCTCGCCGGACGGATGCTCGACAGCGACAAGATCTACGATTTCACCGTGCGCTTCGGCGTGGAGACCGACACCCTCGATGCCGAGGGCCGAGAAGTCGCGACTTCGGACGTGCGACCGACTCCGGCGGAGGCCGAGGTCGTGCTGCCGCGTTTCACCGGGCCGATCGAGCAAGTGCCGCCTGCCTTCTCGGCGCTCAAGGTGGACGGCGCGCGCGCCTATGACCTTGCGCGGGCGGGCGAGGAAGTGACGCTCGCGAGCAGGAGCGTCGTGATCCACGCGCTGACTCCGCATTCGCAGATGGCGAGCGAGCGGCTTGAATCGTTGACGCTCACGGCCCATGTCTCGAAGGGCACCTATATCCGCAGCCTTGCGCGCGACATCGCGCATGCGCTCGGGACGGTGGGGCATGTGACGATGCTCCGGCGCGTGAAGGCGGGCCCATTCGGGCTCGAATCCGCGATTTCGCTGGACAAATTGAACGAAGCCGGTAAGGGCCGCACCCTTGAAGATTGCCTCCTGCCGCTGAGGGCGGGGCTGGACGACATCCCGGCTCTATCCCTCACCCCCGACCAGGCAGGGCTGCTCCGACAGGGGCAGATACTGGCCGGGATCGCCAAGGAAGACGGCCAATATTTTGCGTGCCTGGGGGAAACCCCGATCGCGCTGGTGGAGGCTCTATCCGGAGAGGTCCGGGTGGTCCGAGGCTTCAATCTGTAAAGCGATGTCGAAGGAAAGACTATGTCGATCACTGCCGAGCGCAAGGAAGCGCTCATCAAGGACCACGCCCGCGCCAGCGGCGACACCGGCAGCCCCGAAGTGCAGATCGCGATCCTCACCGAGCGCATCTCGAACCTCACCGAGCACTTCAAGAGCCACGCCAAGGACAACCATTCGCGCCGCGGCCTGCTGATGCTGGTCAACAAGCGCCGTTCGCTCCTCGACTACCTCCGCAAGAAGGACGAGGGACGGTACGCAGAACTCATCGCGAAGCTCGGCCTTCGCAAGTGACCTAAGGGCGCCTTCGGGCGCCCTTTTGCAATGGGCCGCCGGCAATCCGGCCAGCGGCCTCTCAGGGGTGACGATCACTCCGAACCGTACGGGCCGGACAGCCCGCCATAGGCCCCCCGCGTGATAGGCATGTGGGGAGTGAAGGAAATGAAATGTTCGACAAGAAGACCGTATCGATCGAGTGGGGCGGCAAGACGCTGACGCTCGAAACGGGCAAGGTTGCCCGCCAGGCCGACGGCGCGGTGATCGCGACCCTCGGCGAGACCGTGGTGCTGTGCGCCGTCACCGCCGCCAAGAGCGTGAAGGAAGGCCAGGACTTCTTCCCGCTCACCGTCCATTACCAGGAGAAGTTCAGCGCTGCGGGCCGCATCCCCGGCGGCTTCTTCAAGCGCGAGCGCGGCGCGACCGAGAAGGAGACGCTCGTCTCCCGCCTCATCGACCGTCCAATCCGGCCCCTTTTTCCTGAGGGGTTTTATAATGAGATCAACGCCATTGCGCAGGTGCTCTCGTATGACGGCGAGAACGAGCCGGACATCCTGGCGATGGTCGCGGCGAGCGCTGCGCTGACCATTTCGGGCGTGCCCTTCATGGGCCCGATCGGCGCCGCGCGCGTCGGTTACCTCAACGGCGAGTACATCCTCAACCCGACCGACGAGCAGGTCGCCGAGGGCGAGCTCGACCTGGTCGTCGCCGCCACCTACGACGCGGTGATGATGGTCGAATCCGAAGCCAAGGAGCTTTCGGAAGAGATCATGCTCGGCGCCGTGCTGTTCGCGCACGACGCGTGCCGCGAAGTCGTCAAGGCGATCGTCAAGCTCGCCGAGCAGGCCGCCAAGGACCCGTGGGAAATGGCGTCCTCGGACGACAATGCCGCGATCAAGGCCAAGCTCAAGGACCTGATCGGCGCCGACATCGCCGCCGCCTACAAGCTGACCGACAAGTCGGCCCGCTCGAGCGCGCTCAACGAGGCGCGCGCCAAGGCCAAGGCGCAGTTCGTCGAGGACGGCCTCGCCCCGCAGGAAGTCATGGCCGGCATCAAGCTGACCAAGAAGCTCGAGGCCGAGATCGTCCGCACCGCCATCCTCAAGGACGGCAAGCGCATCGATGGCCGCTCGACCACGCAGATCCGCCCGATCGAGGCCGAGGTCCACTTCCTCCCGCGCGCGCATGGCTCGGCGCTGTTCACCCGCGGCGAGACCCAGACGATCGCGACCTGCACGCTCGGCACCAAGGACGCCGAGCAGATGATCGACGGCCTGGGCGGGCTCAGCTACCAGCATTTCATGCTGCACTATAACTTCCCGCCCTATTCGGTCGGCGAAGTGGGCCGCTTCGGCGCGCCGGGCCGCCGCGAAGTCGGCCACGGCAAGCTGGCGTGGCGCGCGCTGCACCCGGTGCTGCCGTCGAAGGACGAGTTCCCCTACACGATCCGCCTGACCAGCGACATCACCGAGTCGAACGGCTCGTCGTCGATGGCATCGGTGTGCGGCGGCAGCCTGGCGCTGATGGACGCGGGCGTGCCGATCAAGCGCCCGGTCAGCGGCATCGCGATGGGCCTGATCCTCGAAGGCAAGGACTATGCGATCCTGAGCGACATCCTGGGCGACGAGGACCACCTCGGCGACATGGACTTCAAGGTGGCGGGCACGTCCGAAGGCATCACCACGATGCAGATGGACATCAAGATCGCCGGCATCACCAAGGAGATCTTCGAGGCCGCGCTCAACCAGGCCAAGGCCGGCCGCGCGCACATCCTCGGCGAGATGAACAAGGCGCTGGGCGAGACCCGCACCGAGCTCAGCGAGCATGCCCCGCGCATCGAGACGATCACGATCGACAAGACCAAGATCCGCGACGTCATCGGCACCGGCGGCAAGGTGATCCGCGAGATCGTCGCCACCACCGGCGCCAAGGTCGACATCGACGACGAGGGCGTGATCAAGATCAGCTCGTCGGACCTCGACCAGATCGAGGCCGCCAAGAAGTGGATCCTCGGCATCGTCGAGGAAGCCGAGGTGGGCAAGATCTACACCGGCAAGGTGGTCAACCTCGTCGATTTCGGCGCGTTCGTGAACTTCATGGGCGGCAAGGACGGCCTCGTCCACGTCTCGGAGATCAAGAATGAGCGCGTCGAGAAGGTCTCGGACGTCCTGAGCGAAGGCCAGGAAGTCAAGGTCAAGGTCCTCGAGATCGATCCGCGCGGCAAGGTCCGCCTGTCGATGCGCGTCGTCGACCAGGAGACCGGCGAGGAGCTGGAAGACACGCGCCCGGCGCGCGAGCCGCGCGAACCGCGCGGTGACCGTGGCGATCGCGGCGACCGTGGCGACCGCCGTCGCGACGGCGGCCGTGGCGGCCGTGGCGGCGAAGGCCGCGGCGGTGATCGCGGTGGCGATCGTGGCCCGCGCGGCGAAGGCCGTGGCGGCGAGCGTGGCGAGCGCGGTCCGCGCCGCGAGCGCTCGGAAGGCAACGACGACAAGGGCGGTGACGACATCGGCCTGCCGGCGTTCCTGACCGGCGGCGACGACTGATCGCTGCTTCGGCCGCAAGGCTGAAATGAAGAGGGCCCCGGGAGACCGGGGCCCTTTTTGTTTTCTCAGGGCAGGGAGACGGAACGTCCGACTATGGGCCGTCTCCTGCCTGTCCATTTGTAGTGGCAAGAACGAGGGAAGCTGCCGTTCGGTCGCGCAATGTGTCGGTCTGCTTCGCGCCTTAAACCCAGTCGTTCAGGCGCCTGGCTATCCGTCCCAAAAGCGGTCGTTCGTTTAAGCGCATCGATGAACACGACGAGGGGAACAGGCCTAGCCGTCTTTGGGTACTCGGGTTCGCTGCAATATGCGAAGGCGTTTGAACGCGAGGGCGATCGCACCTTCCGAATTTACCTAGTCCCGTATGCATGTCGCCTACACCCCGCCGCCAGCTTGATCGCCATTCGGCGAGCATGTAACATTTCCCCTGAGGGGGGGCTCGGTAATTGGGATCGCAAGGATTATCGCCTCAGCAGCTATGGCAATATAAGCTGAGCATTCGCCTCAAATTGTCGAATTCCTACGGAACGGAGTTTCAGGATTTTTTTTCCACCATAATGGAGCGAGCCCACGGCTCAGATTTCATTAGGGTGCGCGCATTTGGGTCTCTTGGCGACAAGGGCTGCGATGGATATTTGCAGACATTGGGTCGCGTTTTCCAATGTTACGGAAAAATGCCCGACGCCGCGATCAACGTCGCCACGCTCGTGAATAAGATCAATGACGATTACACCCTCGCCGGTAATCATTTGAAGGCCATCATGAAGGAATGGCACTTTGGCCATAACCTCCTGAATGGATTTCCGACCGAAGCCGTGTTGGCGCTCGAACAGCTGAAGGCCTCGAACAAGCATCACACTATTGGACTCATCGGTCCGTCGAGACTTGAAGAATATGCTCTCGGACTTGACGGCAACGCGCTGTCGGAGCTTTTCGGACCCGCCGCGACAGCCGAGGATTCCCGTAACCTCAATATGACGGAAGTCGGAGCGCTGATGGATAGCGTGATTTCGGCTATGGACGGCGGAGCCACCAACGATAGCGATCTAAAACCGGTGCCTATCGACAAGCTCGAATTCAACAAGCTCCCCGAGCATTGGTGTGGGCTGATCCGCAGCGGTATCCAAAATGCTCCATATGTCGCGGCGTTCATCGGACAGCATCATGACCCGGAAGCAGGGATGAAAATCGCGGCCGCCTTTAACGAGCGCTATCGCGTGCTGCGTCTAGAAGGCCTTGACCCCGGTGTGATTATGGATCGGCTATATGAGGGGATTACGGGCGTCGGCAGCGTAACCACTCAACGCCAGGTGGCCGCGCACGCGCTGCTCGCGCATCTGTTCGAATCGTGCGACATTTTCGAACGCGAAGCGGAATCGACTGCATCATGATCCTCCCCGACAAACATCTCGATGAAAATCGGGCCTTGCTCGGCGTCGGTGCCGATATTCTAAAGGGGCTGGATAATCCCAGCACTGTCAGCGAGGTCTGGGAGCGGTTCTCCGCTATTCGGAGGCAGAACGCGACAACACAGCCCATATCGTTCGACTGGTTCGCCCAAGCCCTAACATTTCTGTTTGCTATCCACGCGATACGGGTGAAAGATGGGCTGATCGAGCGCGGCGTTGCCGCATGATACGCTCGATCTCCAGCGACCTTCGCACTTTCAAGACGGTCAGCTTTCATGACGGTCTGAACATTCTACTTGCCGACAAATCTCCCAATTCCAGCGACGGTCACACGCGTAACAGCGCTGGCAAAAGCAGCCTGATCGAGATCGTCCAGTTCTTGATGGGAGCGAATGCCACTAAGGACTCGCTCGCCAAACATCCCGAGCTTGAGCAATTTACCTTTACTGGTGAGTTCATGATCGGGGGTCATCAGGTCAGGGCATCCCGGAAGGGTGCCGACGCCGGCAAAATTCTCATGTCGCGAGAAGACGCACAAAAGATTGGTGTCGAGACGAAAGTAGCGAAAGACGGAACGATCTACGTCTCAAACGACATGTGGAAATCTACGTTGGGACACCACATGTTCGCGATGCCATCCGATTCGTGGCAGAGAAAAAACCCGCCCTCGTTCCGCCAGTTATTCCCCTATTTCGCCCGGCGCGCTGGCAGTGGAGGCTATGAACGTCCCGAGAAGACATGGGCCAACGCAAGCCGTGCAGACTACCAGATCAACCTATCCTATCTTTTGGGCCTGGACTGGACCGTCCCCGCTGACTTGGAAAACCTGCGAGAGCGGGAGAAGCAGTTAACCGAACTCCGCAAAGCCAGTAAGGGTGGCGCATTCGATCACTTGGTTGGAACAGTTGCCGAGCTGCGACCCAAGCTTGCGTTGGGAGAGGAGAAGGTCAGCAAACTTCGCTCCGAAATCGAACGCTTTGAGGTCGCGGAGACATATCGCGAACTCTCGGATGAGGCCGCGGGAGCGCGCACGGAAATGTTGCGCCTAGAGCTGCGGGCGGTCACGCTCAAGGACAATATCGAGCGTTTGACCAATGCACTCAACACGCAAGTCCCGCCAGCAGTCAGCAACGTGTCGCGGCTTTATGAAGCCATAGGTATCCAACTTCCCGATATCGCGCGGCGGCGTTTCGAAGATGTCGCAACCTTTCACGCCTCCGTTATTCGCAACCGCAAGGCCTACTTAGAAGCGGAGATCAGCGAAGCTAAGTCCCAACTTGCCTCCGGAGCGTTGCGCAGCCGGCAGCTGAGCGAACGCCGATCCGAGATCCTTACGTTTCTCCAGGGAAAGGGAGCGTTGGAAGATTTTACCTTTCTCCAGACGAGACTCGCGGAGGCCGAGGCCGAGACGGAGTCGCTCCGACAGCGTTACGAGGCAGCGACGCTGCTGGAAGGCAAGGCTACCGAGCTTGAAATTGATCGTGCTAATATCAAGCGGCGGCTCCAATCCGACCACGCTGAGCGAAAGGCACGCATTGATGAATCCATCATCGTCATAGGGAAGCTGATCGCCGAATTATACGACGACCGTACGGGGGAGTTTCAGGTCAGCGTTACGAACAACGGGCCTGAATTTTCGATCTCGATCCAAGGTGACCGCGGCGGCGGCATCTCGAACATCGAAATTTTCTGCTTTGACATTGCGCTTCTCGCCGCGGCTGCAAAGAGACTCGGCGGGCCCGGTTTCCTGATACATGATAGTCACCTGTTTGATCCGGTCGACGAAAGGCAGATCGCACGCGCTGTCAGTCTCGGTGCAGAATACGCGCGCGCCACAAACAGCCAGTATATCGTAGCCCTGAACTCGGACGTGTTTGAGCGTCTCCCTCTTCCCGAAGGCCAAGATTGGACCGCCGCCATTCTTGAGACTCGGCTTTCGGATAACGAAAAGGGAGGTCTTTTCGGCTTCCGCTTCGATTAGGTTTGCGAGCCGCGTCTCGCCCAAACCTTTCTAAGGTCTCCGCCGCGCTCATCGAGAGGCTGGAGATATAGCAGGCGGCCCGATTCGCCGAAACGCATCATTGACGACCACTGGCCGATTATCACCCGATGCCGACGTCCGGTTTTGGGAATGGTGGTCGATACGCCGAGCGGCGAATATTAGGGCGCAAAGCCGCCCTCTCCACTTTCCATTTTCCTACACCCCCGCTTTGCGCATATTTCCTTCGCCTCCACTGAACCCAGGTGAGTCGGGAGGCACATAGCGCATGTCCAGGAAGACGAGCGAAGCGCGGCGGGAGGCTTTCTTTCGCGCGCTGGCGGAGACGGGGAACCAGACGATCGCGGCGGAGCGGGCGAGGGTCTCGCGGAGCTGGATGTCGGTCCATCGGGCGCAGGACCCGGAGTTTCGCGCGCGGATGGAGGCGGCGCTGCTCGAGGCCAAAGCCAGGCTTGAGCGCGGGCGCGGGAGCGTGCGGCCGCCCAGCGGCTGGGGCTCGCTCGACGGCGAGGAGCTGGTCGTGCGCGGGGGCAACGGGCGGCGGGCGCAGATCGCGCGGGCGCGGCTGCGGCAATGGACGCCGCGGGTCGAGGCGCGCTTCCTGGGGGTGCTCGCGGCAACCTGCAACGTGCACGCGGCCTGCGCCGAAGTGGGGCTGTCGCCCGCCTCCGCCTATGTCCACGCGCGGCGCTGGCAGGGCTTTCGGGAGCGCTGGGACGAGGCGCTGGCGATCGGATATCTGCGCGTCGAGATGGGGCTGCTCGCGCAGGTCACCGAGGGCAGCGGCGGCGGCGAGCTGGGGCCCGAGATCGATTGCGATCGGCCGATCGAGCGCATGTCGGCCGACCAGGCGCTGCACCTGCTCCAGCTCTACCAGCACCGCGTCCACGGCGTGGGCAATCGGCCGGGGCGCGCGGCGCGGGTCAAGACGCTCGAGGAAGTGGCGCCAAGCATCCTGCGCAAGATCGCGCTGATCCGGGCGATGGACGAGGCGGAGGCAACGCTCGGCACCGAGCTGCTGGAGCGCGACCGGCGGGAGCTGGCGCGGCGGCGGGGCGGGTGAGGGACTAGCCGATCCGGCCGTCCGCGACGCGGTAGCGCGTGGCTTCGCCGGGGACCGAATCGAACAGCGCGGGCTCGGTGCCGGTCATCCAGACCTGGCCGCGGCCGGCGAGGCGATCGAACAGCGCGGCGCGGCGGCTGGGATCGAGGTGCGCGGCGACTTCGTCGAGGAGGAGGATCGGCGCGCGCGCGGTGCGCTCGGCGACCAGCTCGGCATGGGCGAGGATCAGGCCGAGGAGCAGCGCCTTCTGCTCGCCGGTCGAGCAGAGGTGCGCGGGCTGGGCCTTGCCGAGGTGCGTGACGGCGAGGTCGGCGCGGTGCGGGCCGGCGAGGGTGCGGCCGGCGGCGGCGTCGCGGCGGCGGGAGTCGCGCAGGGTTTGGGCGAGCGCGGCGGCGTCGCCGGCCCAGCCCTCGAGCGCGAGGCCGGCGCGGGCGAAGGGGCCCTCGGGCTGGTCGGCGAGGCGGGCGTCGAGCAGCGCGACGGCCTCGCGGCGGGCGGAGTCGAGCGCGGCGCCGTGCTCGGCCATGCGGGCCTCGAGCGCGGTGAGCCATTCGGGATCGGCGGGGGCGTCGTCGGCGAGGAGGCGGTTGCGCTCGCGCATCGCGGCTTCGTAGCGCGTGGCGTGGTGGGCGTGGCCGGGGGCGAGCGCGAGGGTGAGCCGGTCGAGGAAGCGGCGGCGCTCGGACGCGCCCTCGACGAACAGCCGATCCATCGCGGGGGTGAGCCAGAGGACCGTGACCCATTCGGCGAGCGACGTGGCGGCGGCGGGGGCGGTGTTGATGCGCACCAGGCGGCGCTCGGGGGCGGAGGGCTGGGTGCCGGTGCCGATCTCCGTGTCGCCAAGGCGCGCCGCGACCGCGAAGCCGCCGGGGCCGCCCTGGCGCGCCATGTCGGAGAGCGGTGCGCGGCGCAGGCCCTTGCCGGGGGCGAGGAGCGAGAGCGCTTCGAGGACGTTGGTCTTGCCCGCGCCATTCTCGCCGCTCAGCACCACGAAGCCGGGGCCGGGCGCGAGCACGGCATCGGCGTGGTTGCGGAAATCGGTGAGGACGAGACGCGTGACGGCCATCGAGCCTGCCCTAGCGCAGGCGTGCGGCGGGGGACAGGGCGCTAGATGCCGGTGAGGCCGGCGGCGGCGAGGCTGGCCTGGGCGATGCGATAGGCGCGGGGCTCGGCGATGCGCAGGCGCTGGCGGACGGAGTCGAGGGGCTGGGTGAGGAGCTGCTCGTAATCCTCGCCATGGAGCCAGGCGGCGCGCTTGCCGTGGCGATAGCCCTCGATCACGGCCTTGAGGAAGTCGAGCCTGCCGGTGACGCGGATGCTCTTGAGCGCGGCGCCCAGGGCGATGAAGGCCCAGCCGAGCCCGCCGGTCTGGGCGTAGGAGAAGGCGACGAGGCAGGCCTCGCCGAGGTGCTCGTCGGCCTTGTAGCCGGTGATGACGTGCCAGATGTCGTGGATGTCGCGCTCGCGACGGCCCATCCAGGCATAGGGGTGCTCGAGCTCGAGGCCCTGGTCGCCGATCGCCTCCATGCTGACCTGCGCGAGGCCCTGTGCCGAATAGCCGGTCGAATCGAGGAAGGCGCGATAGGCGGCGCCGACCGAGCCGGCGGGGAAGCTGTCGACCCAGGCGCGGTCCGAGAGGCGCTCGGCGAGCTCGGTGCGGCGATAGGCCATCGCGCCGCCGCCGGGGACCGTCAGCAGCTTGCGATAGTTGCGCTGGGTGACGTCGCCGTTGAGCGCGCGCATGATGCGGAACACCTGCTCGGTGTCATCGCCATTGGCGAGCAGCCGGCGCAGCGCGCGGAGCGCCGTGCCCCACTCGCGCTTGAGCGGGAGACCGGGATTGTACGCGGGAGACGCCTGGCTAGCCATGACTCGCGGTTCCGAATTAACTGACACTAGTGTAAATAGCACGGGCGCGCGGAAAGTTCAATTCGCCCCGCCGCAACGAAAATGCACTCCAACCGTTGCTGCGGCGTAACAGGGAGCCGAGCAATGCGCATGCGCACTCTCGCCGTGGCCGCCGGGCTGATGCTCGCGGCGTGCGGCCCCACCGACCCGCGCGAGGCACGCATCGACAACATCCAGGACCAGGCCGCCGCCGCGGCCGACGCGATCACCGACGCGTCGCGCAACGAAGTCAGCCGGATCCGCGGCGAGGCCGAGGCGCTGGAGCAGCAGGCGGGGACGATCAACGGCTTCGAGGCCGCGCGGCTCCAGGCGCGGGCCGAGGGACTGCGCGAGGAAGCGCAGGTGGTGGAGAAGCAAGGCAAGGCCAAGGCGCGGGCAGTGCGCGACGAGGCACGCGCGCAAGTCAGCGCGATCCGGGCGGAATAGGGGAAGGAAAGAGGGAGTCGCGATGCAGGCCGGACGGCGGAAAAGGGATGACGCCGCCCGGCCCGCAACCCGAATGGTGCGACCCACCGAGTCTGCGCATTCTTGCAAATATGTTGCACAGCGCCAACTAGGGGCAATTGCCTAACGGCCGCCGTAACGACTGGCGTTCGGGCCCGTTTTGGGACGCGAGAAGCGGTCAATCGTCCTTGTCGCGGGCGTCGTCATCGTCGTCGCTGACGTCGATCAGTGGCCGGAAACGGTGCACCGGGGCCGGCATTTCGGAGTCGGCGCCGCGGACGCTCTTCCACACGATCTCGTTGAGCGCGAGCATCGGCGCGCGGTCGACGTCGGAAAAGTCCATCCGCGCGCTCTCCTTCGCGCCCACTGCGTCGGGCGCGTTCTTCGCCATGACGTCGACCTGCGGCGCGATCGCAGTGAAGGGCGTGGTGTCGGGCGCGACGCCGAAGCTCGCGTAGAGCGGCATCGCGGCCGCGTCATATTGGCTCATCGGCGGCAGGCCGAGCAGCAGCTCGATCGAGCGGACGAACGAGCTGGTCGAATAGAGCGTGCTGTCGACAATGCCGCGGCGCGTATAGGGGCTGAGCACCAGGCCCACCGTGCGGCGTGCGTCGACATGGTCGGCGCCGTCCTGCGCGTCGTCCTCGATGATGAAGATCGCGGTCTCGGGCCAATAGCGGCTGTGGCTCACTGCGTCGACGAGCTGGCCGATCGCCTGGTCGTTGTTGGCGACCATCGCCGTCGGCGTGAAGGCGCCCGCCTTGGTGCCGCGGGTATGATCCTCGGGCATCGACATCACGACATAGTTGGGCAGGCGCTTGTTCGGATCGGCGCTGTCGTAATTGGCCTCATAGTCGCGGAATTCGCGCAGGAAGACGGCGAGGCGATCGGTGTCGCGGGTGACTTCGATGCCGGTGAGATAATCCTTGGAGACATGGCCCACCAGCGCCTCGGCGCCCGGGGCGGCCTCCATCGTGTTGCCGGTGCTCGCGCGCGCGGCATTCTCGCCATAGGAGCGATAGGTCAGCCCCTTGCGCCGGGCGACGTCCCACAGCCGGCCGCTGGCGGGGACGAAGGCGCGGACATTGTAGTTGGCGACGCTGTGCCCGCCATAGGCGGCGGGCCACTGCTTCTCGTTGAAGTCGGTCGCATAGGCGGCGTTCGACCAGCTGTGGCCGTCGACGCTGACTTCGCCATCGGCATAGAGATTGTCGAGCGTGACATAGGCCTTTGCCAGCGCATGCTGGTTGGGCGTCACCTTCTCGCCGAAGATCGCCAGCCGCGGATCGCCGTTGGTGCCGGGGAGATCGCCGAACACCTGATCGTAGGTGCGGTTCTCCTTGATGATGTAGATGACGTGGCGGATCGGCGAAGTTTCGCCGACGCGCTGAGGCAGGATGCTCGGCGTGGTCGCCGGGCGTGCCTCGGCAAGCAGCGAATCATGATAGGGCGTGTTCTGCGTCACCTGGCGCGTCCAGCCGGGAAGCCTGGCGATCAGCTGGGCGAGGGGCAGCGTCTCGATGCTGCCGGTCTGCAGCGTCTTGATGCTGACCCTGGGCTCGTCGGGATCGCCGCTCTGCCCGGCGAGCGGGCTGTGCGGGCCGGTCGGATCGGGCCAGGCCTGCTCGCCCTTGGCCGTCCCGATGAACAGCGTGCGGCCCTTGTCCGCGAGCGTCAGCGCCGAGGGGTACCAGCCCGTCGGCACGAAGCCGATCACTGCGCTGTGCGAACGGTTGGCGATCGTCGCGACGGCGAGCGAATTATTGTCGGCATTGGCGATGTAGAGCAGCTTGCGCGCGTCGTCGACGGCGAGCGCGTCGGGCGTCGAGCCTTCGGGCGCGAGCGGCGTCTGGGTGGTCGAGATCCGCTCGGTGACGCGCAGCGTGGCGGTGTCGATCACATGCACGCTGTTGTCGTTCGAGCAGGCGACGAACAGCCGCCCGTCGGCGGACAGCTTCATGTCGTTGGGATTCATGCCGACGTGCAGCGTGCGGATCACCTGGTTGGTGGCGGTGTCGATCACGCTGACCGACTCGCTCGACCAGTTGGAGACGAAAAGGCGCCTGCCGTCGGGCGTGAGCACCAGCTGGTAGGGCGACACTTCGACCGGGATGCGCGTGACGATCGCGCGGGTCCTGGCGTCGAACACCACGATGTTGCCCGGGCCGGGGCCCATCAGATTCGCGGCATAGAGCAGGTCCCTGCCCGGCAGATAGGCGAGGCCCGACCACCAGACCTGCTTGGGGCCGATCGTCTCGCGCAGCGCCGCGCCCGCGTCTTCGGTCAGCCGGCCGCCGGCGTAGCGGAAGGCGCGGATCGGGGCGACCGGATCGGCCTTGTTGCGCGCGCCCGAAGCGTTGCCGCCCGAGACATAGAGCGTGCGGCCGTCGCCCGACCAGGCGAGCCCGACATAGGCCGAGGACAGCGCGATGTGCTGGACCGGCTTTTGCGTGCGCGCGTCGAGCAGGTCGATCCCATGCGGCTGGAAGCCTGCATTGATCGAGACGATCGTCTTGCCGTCGGGCGCGGGCGAGAGGTTCATGACCATGTCGCCGGTGGTCGCGACCGTCTTGCCCGCAGGGGTGATACGCCAGCCGTTGGGCAGGTTCGCGCCGCCGGCGAAGGGGGCAGGGGTCTGGGGCGCAGGGGACTGCTGCGCCTGGGCGGCCGCAGGGGTGGCAAGGGCCAGCAGCGAAGCGGCGGCAAGCGCGGCGGCGAGCGGGCGCCGGCGGTCAACGATCATCGAAATCCCCTGTCATGCGGACGCCGGAAATGACGCCGCGCGGCACCGGAGCGGTGCGCAGGAGAGCAAGATCCGACCTGTTTCGCTGCGAGCCCGGTACACGCCCGCGCGCTAGCCGCGCTATGCGACAGCTGCGTGACGTGCTCCGAGGGACATCCGGATGCGGCGCCGGGCCGGAGCCCGAGCGCCGATCAGACGCGCATCGGCATCAGCACATAGAGCGCCGGCGAGGTGTCGTTCTCGCGGATCAGCGTCGGGGCGGCGGCGTCGGCGAGGTGGACCTCGACCGTGTCGCCCTCGATCTGGCCGAGGATGTCCATCAGGTAGCGGCTGTTGAAGCCGATCTCGAAAGGCAGCGCGGCATAGTCGCCGGGGACTTCCTCGGCTGCGGCGCCGTTCTCGGGGCTGGTCACCGAGAGGATCACCTTGTCGCGATCCAGCGCCATCTTGACCGCACGGGTCTTTTCGGTGGCGATCGTCGAGACGCGGTCGACGCCCGCCATCAGACTCTTGGGGTCGAGCTTGAGCAGCTTGTCGTTCGCGGTCGGGATGACGCGGCTGTAATCGGGGAAGGTGCCGTCGATCAGCTTCGAGGTGAGGATCGCCTGGCCGAGATCGAAGCGGATCTTCGAGCCCGAGAGCGAGACGCCGACCGAGCCGTCGACTTCCTCGAGCAGCTTGCGCAGCTCGGCGACGCACTTACGCGGCACGATCACGTCGGGCATCGATTCGGCGCCGTCGGGGCGCCCCACGGTGACGCGCGCGAGACGGTGACCGTCGGTGGCGGCGGCGCGCAGCAGCGGCGTGGCCTCGTCGGTCACATGGAGGAAGATGCCGTTGAGATAGTAGCGCGTCTCTTCGGTCGAGATGGCGAAGCGCGTCTTGTCGATGATCTGCTTGAGCGTCTCGGCGGGCAGCTCGAAGGTGACGGGGAGGTCGCCCTCGGCGATCATCGGGAAATCGTCGCGCGGCAGCGTCGCCAGCGTGAACTTGGCGCGGCCGGCGTTGACGGTGATCCGGCCTTCCGCGGCCGACAGCTCGACCTGCGCGCCCTCGGGCAGCTTGCGCACGATGTCGAACAAAGTGTGCGCCGAGACGGTGATCGCGCCCGGCTGGTCGACAGCGGCGGGAATGGTCTCGTCGATCTGCAGGTCGAGATCGGTGGCCATCAGCCGCATCGTGCCGCCGGCCTGCGCCTCGATCAGCACGTTGGACAGGATGGGGATCGTATTGCGCCGCTCGACCACGGACTGGACGTGGCTCAAGCCCCTCAACAGAGTTGCGCGTTCGATCGTCGCCTTCATGCCTTCATAACCCCCGAGGCCGCGTCGAATCCGCGGTCGCCATATGGTTGTTCATATTCTCTAACGGCAAAAAGGGCCGGGGCAAGCGCCCCGACCCTTCTTCCACGCCAATTTTGGTGCGGTGCGGCCAGCGTCAGAAGCGAACGCCGAGGCCGGCGACGATCTGGTGGCGATCGGTGTCCACGCCGAACCTGTTGGTCGTGGTGCCGTCGCTGTACTGGAAATCGCCCTTGGTATAGTTCGAGTAGCGATACTCGACCTTGCCGTACATGTTGTTGCCGAGCGACTTCTCGACGCCCGCGCCGAGGCGCCAGCCGTCGAGCTGGAAGTTCTGATCCTCGAGCTCGGTCGAGCCGTCGGCGGCGAGCACGTTGAGGCGGGCATTGGTGTAGCCGCCCTTGGCATAGAGCAGCGTGCCGGGGCTGACGGGAACGCCGACGCGGACGCCGGCATAGATGTCGCGGCCCGCGGTCACCGAACCATAGCCGAAGGTGTTGGGATCGGCGCGGTTGATCCGGGTCTTGGCGGTCGAATCGCTGAGCTCGGCCTCGACGCCGAGCACGACGCCGCCCACCGGCAGGTCATAGCCGGCCTCGACGCCGTAGAGGAAGCCTTCGGCGCTCTGGTCGTCACCCCGGACGTCGGTGTCCTCGGAGCTGCCCGGGCGGGTGATGTCGAGGCCGCCGACGACGCCGACGCGGAAGCCGCTGGGAGTGTCCTGGGCCATGGCGGGGGCGACGAAGAGAGTCGCCGCAGCAAGCGCCGAAGCGGCCAGAAGATGGGTACGCATAACTAACTCCTTGATACCGGACCCGTCTTGCGGGCGGGTCGGCGGGCATAACTAGGCGGGGGAGTCAGGGGTTGCATGAACCTGGGATAAACGCGGGGAAGCGTGGCATTTTCGCAACAACCGGGCGCCGCGCGGGCGCCCGGTTGCCGAGGCTCAGAAGCGGATGCCGAGCCCGCCGACGAGCTGGTGCCGCTCGCCGCCGCCGTAGTCGCTGAAGCGATATTCGGTCTTGAGATAGGCCTTGTCGGTCAGCCGGACCTCGGCGCCGGCGCCGAGCCGGTAGCCGCCGTCGATGCCGCTCGCGTCCTGGTTTTCGGTCGGCGAATGATATTCGACGTTGCTGCGCAGGTTGGTGTAGCCCGCCTTGGCATAGAGCAGGGTGTTCGAACCGGCGACGATGCCGATGCGCCCGCCGATGTAGAGATCGCGGCCGAGCGTGCCGCGGAACGAGGTGTCGGGCGCGAGCTGAAGGTCTTCCTTGAGCGTCGAGCCGGTGATTTCGCCTTCGATGCCGAAGACGGTGTTCGCGCGCCGCACGTCATAGCCGAGCGCCGCGCCATAGGTCGCGCCGTCGCGCATGTCGCCGCCGGGAACATCGGCATGATCCCAGCCGGCGATCACTTCGGCGCGCGGGCCTTCGAAGCTCTGGGACTGCGCGAAGGCGGGCGTCGCCAGCGCCGACGCCGCGAGCGCGGCGAGGAGAAGCTTTTGCATGAGATACTCCATTGTTCGGGTGTGCTCCCAAGGGGGCGGGAGCAGTCGTGTCGTTGCCGTAACGAAGCTGTTCGTTGACTGAACGAAACGAGGCGGAAATATGGAGCGCGCCCAAGTTCGGCCCATTTGCGTTTTGGGCGGCGAACGGCGAGGGAGTCAGCATGCCGGCCACCCAGCGCAAGGGGCGTGATTTCATCGCCCGCCACGGCGAGACCGTGTTCAACATCGCCCGGCGGATGCAGGGCGACCATCTCCACACGCCGCTGACGCGCGCGGGCTTCGCCCAGGCCGAGGCGATGGGCGAGGCGCTGCGGAAGCTGCTGGGGCCCAGGCCTGCGATCACGCTCTGGTCGTCGAGCGCGGGGCGGGCGCTGCAGACGCTGGCGGTGATCGCCGAGCATCTCGAGCTCGACTGGCACCAGGCGAGGACCGACGACCGGCTGGTCGAGATCGGCATGGGCGAATGGAGCGGGCGCTATTACGCCGACCTGCAGCGCGAGGTGGGGACGGTCCTGGACCCCGAGCACGGCCTCTATGCGAAGCCGCCGCCGGGGGGCGAATGGTATGACGCGATCGCCGTGCGCGTCTCCGGCTGGCTCGCCGATACCGACGACGATCCGGGCGACCGGCTGGTGATCATGCACGGCATGTCGAGCCGGATCCTGCGCGGGGTGATGACGGGGCGCGACGTGCTGCCGCAGTTCGCGGCGCCCGTGGCGCCGGACCTGCCGCAGGGATCGGTGGTGCTGATCGAGAAGGGGGTCGAGACCGTGGTGCACCTGGGCACCGGGCGCGGGGCGGCGCCGGCATGATGCTGCTGGCGATATTGGCGCTGCTGGCGGTGCCGCGCGACACGCTGGGAATCTACGAGGGCTGGGGGGCGTTCCGCGATCCCTCTCCGCTGCGCTGCTTCGCGATCGCGCGGCCGGTGGGCGGGCGGGGCGAGGGCTTCGCCTCGGTCGCGACCTGGCCGCGCGAGGGCGCGCGCAGCCAGATCCATATCCGGCTGAGCCGCGCGCGCGCCGCCAACGCGCGGGTGACGCTCTCGGTCGGCGAGCGGCGCTTCGAGCTGAGCGGGGGCGCGGCCGACGCCTGGGCGCCCGACGCGCGCACCGACCGCGCGATCGTGACAGCGATGCGCGACGGGCGGAGCATGAGCGTCGAGTCGGTGGGCGCGAACGGGGCGCCCTTCGCCGATACTTATGCGCTCAAGGGCGCCGCGACGGCGATCGATGCGGCGGCCGTGGGGTGTGCGGGGCGCTAGCCCGTCGCGACATAGTCCCTCAGTCCCGCCACCAGCGCGTCGAACACCGCACGCACCCGGGCGACGCTGCGGAGGTCCTCGTGGCAGACGACCCAGGTTTCGAGGTCGAAGCGCAGCCCGTCGGGGAGGATGCGCACCAGGCCGTCGCGGGCGGCGAGGCCGGTCTGGCAGACGCCGATGCCGAGGCCGGCGCGGATCGCGGCGAGCTGGGCGAGGTCGCTGTCGCTGCGGAAGGCGAAGTCGTCGCGGCGGACCGGGAGGCCCCGCGCCTGGAGAGCGCGCAGCACGGGCGAATCCTGCTCGACGCCGATCAGCACATGGCCGTGCATGGCGTCGAGCGTGGCGGGCGTGCCGTGCGCGGCGAGATAGTCGGGGTGGGCGTGGAGGCCGAGCGGCACCATTCCGATGCGCTGCGCGACCAGCGCCTCCTGCTGCGGGCGGACCATGCGGACGGCGACGTCGGCCTCGCGGCGGAGCACGTCCTCGGTGCGGTTGCTGGGGCTGAGCTCGATCACCAGGCGCGGGTGGCGGCGCATGAGCGCGGCGAGGATCGGCGGGAGGATCTCGACCGCGATCACATCGCTCGCCGAGACGCGGACACGGCCGGCGACTTCGGACGCCTCGGCCGAAGCGGTGCGCGCGAAGGCGTCGGCGGCGAGCGCCATCGCGCGGGCGTGCTCGGCAAGCGCGCGGGCGCGCTCGGTGGGAAGCAGCCCGCTGGGGGTGCGCGTGAAAAGCGGGGTGCCGGTCTCGGCCTCCAGCTCCTCGATGCGTCGGCGGACGGTGGGCTGGGCCACGCCGATCCGCCGCGCGGCGGCCGACAGGCTGCCCTCGGTCATCACTGCGAGAAAGGCGCGCTGGCGCTCCCAGTCGGTGCCTGAATCGAGCGAGCTCATCAAATTTGTATAGGTGAGCTGCAAAGGTCGGACAATTTTATTCCAACCGTCGCGGGCGCATCTCCGGCTCCGGATCAATCAGGAGGCAGTGATGGACAGGACGGTGCTGGTGCTCGGGGCGAGCGGGGGCGTGGGCGGCGAGACGGCGCGGGCGCTGCTGCGACACGGCTGGCGGGTGCGCGGGCTGGTGCGCGACGTGCGGCCGGGGCTCGACCAGGGCGTGGAATGGGTCTCGGGGGATGCGACCGACCGGGCGGCGGTGCTGCGCGCGGCGGAGGGCGTGGCGGCGATCGTCCACGCAGTGAACCCGCCGGGCTATCGCGATTGGGACCGGCTGGTGGTGCCGATGCTTGACAACAGCATCGCCGCGGCGCTGGCGAACGACGCGCGGATCGCGCTGCCGGGGACGATCTACAATTACGATCCCGCCGAGACGCCGGTGGCGCTTCCCGATTCGATGCAGCGTCCGCGGACGCGCAAGGGCGGGCTGCGCGCCGAGATGGAGGCGCGGCTCGAGACCTCGGGGGCGCGGGCGCTGATCCTGCGCGCCGGCGACTATTTCGGGCCGCGGCCGGGGAACAGCTGGCTGTCGCAGGGGATGGTCAAGCCCGGCGCGCGCGTGGCGGCGGTGACCTGCCCGGGAGCGCCCGGCGTGGGGCACGCCTGGGCCTATCTGCCCGACGTCGGCGAGAGCTTCGCGCGGCTGCTGGACCGCGAGGCCGAACTGCCCCGCTTCGCGCGCTATCATTTCGAGGGGCTGTGGGACGCCGATGGCGCAGGGTTCGCCAAGCTGATCGGCGTGGCGCTGGGGCGGAGCGTGAAGACGAAGGCGATGCCGTGGTGGGCGCTGCCGCTCGCCGCGCCGTTCAACCCCACGTTGCGCGAGCTGATCGAGATGCGCCCCTTCTGGCAGCATCCCGTGCGGCTCGACAATCATGCGCTGGTGGCGGTGCTGGGCGAGGAGCCGCGCACCGATCCGCTGGAAGCGATGGGCACGACGCTGGCAGCGCTCGCCTGCCGATAAGGAAAGGGGAGAGGGGCGGCGGGGAGGGTCCGCCGCCCCTCGATGCACTTACTTGGCGGACGCGGCGGCTTCCTGGATGCGCTTGTTGAGCGCGGGATCCGCCTGCATCGCCTGGGCGATCTCGTTGAAGCGAGCCGGCTGGAGCCCGCTCGCGCTGATCGCCTCGACCATCTTGGTGTTCTTGTCCGCCTCGGGCACCGCGGCATCCTTGCGGACCTTGTCGACCGCGAGGGCGGCCGTGGCGAACTGCTTGATCTCGGCGTCGCTCACCGTCGCCGCGGCACCGGCCGAGGCCCCCGTCGCGGCCTGCTCGGCCGGCGCCGCCGGAGCGGCGGGCTGGGCAGTTTGCGAAGCGTCCTGGGCGAATGCTGCCGGTGCAGCCAGCAGCAGGGCAGCGCCGGTCAAGATACGCGAAGTACGAAAAACCATGTCAAAACTCCGATTCCGCGCCCCCGGAGCTTCAAACTGGCTGCGGCCGCCGCATCTGCAAAGGTTTCAGCGATGCGGCGTGCGATATGTGGGACAGACCCTGCTGCGCTGCCGCATTTCCACGGGTGTGGAAAAGCGAGGCGAAATCGCCTACATGGGCGCGATGCAGACAGTGTCGGCCGCTCCCATGCCCATTCCGGGGCACATCGATCCCGTGCCCGTTCCCCGGGCGACGACTCCGCGCGCCGACGGCCGCGTCGATCTGGTCGGGCTTTCCAAGCCCGCGATCCGCGAGGCGCTGGAAGCCGCGGGCATGGAGCCCAAGCAGGCCAAGCTGCGCGCCAAGCAGCTGTGGCACTGGATCTACAACCGCGGCGCGACCGACTTCGCGGTGATGACCGACATCGCCAAGGCGCAGCACCCGTGGCTCGCCGAGCGCTTCGTGATCTCGCGCCCCGAGGTGGTGGAGGCGCAGGTCTCGACCGACGGGACGCGCAAATGGCTGCTCCGCTCGCACGACGGGCAGGATTATGAGATGGTCTTCATCCCCGATGCGGACCGCGGGACTTTGTGCGTGTCGAGCCAAGTCGGCTGCACACTCAACTGCCGCTTCTGCCACACGGGCACGATGCGGCTGGTGCGCAACCTGACCGCGGGCGAGATCGTCGGCCAGGTGATGCTCGCGCGCGATTCGCTGGGCGAATGGCCGAGCCAGCCCGAGGGGCGGATGCTCACCAACATCGTGATGATGGGGATGGGCGAGCCGCTGTACAATTTCGAGCAGGTCCGCGACGGGCTGGCGATCGTGATGGACGGCGACGGGCTGGCGCTCTCGAAGCGCCGGATCACGCTTTCGACGTCGGGCGTGGTGCCGATGATGGCGCGCGCCGGCGCGGAGATCGGCGTGAACCTGGCGGTCTCGCTCCACGCGGTGACCAAGGAGATCCGCGACGAGATCGTGCCCTTGAACCGCAAGTACGGGATCGAAGAGCTGCTCCAGGCCTGCGCCGATTATCCGGGCGCGAACAATGCGCGGCGGATCACCTTCGAGTACGTCATGCTCAAGGACAAGAACGACAGCGACGAGGACGCGCACGAGCTGGTGCGGCTGATCCGCAAGTATCGGCTGCCGGCGAAGGTGAATTTGATCCCGTTCAACCCCTGGCCGGGCGCGCCCTACGAATGCTCGACGCCGGAGCGCGTCCGCGCGTTCAGCAACATCGTCTTCGAGGCGGGAATCTCGGCGCCGGTGCGCACTCCGCGCGGGCGCGACATCGACGCGGCATGCGGCCAGCTCAAGACCGCGGCGGAGAAGAAGTCGCGCGCCGAGCTCGACCGGCTGGCGGAAGAGAAGCTGGCAGCGCTGGGCTGAGGCACCGGGCGCCGGTCCCTTTCCCCTCAGGCGCACTATTGGCTAAGGGCGGGCGATGATTCGCAAATTGCTCCTGCTCGTCGCGGCCTTGATCGGCTTCAGCTCGCCCGCCCATGCCTGGTGGGAACTGGGCCATGAGACCGTCGCCGCGATCGCCTACAAGAACGTCAGCCCTGCCGTGCAGCGCGAGATCCGCCAGCTGCTGTCGCACCAGGCGCTGCTCGAGACGCCGACTTGCCCGGCGCGCACGATCGAGGAAGCGAGCGTCTGGGCCGACTGCATCAAGACGCTCGGTCCGCGCTTCAGCTATGCCTATAACTGGCACTATCAGAACGTGAACATCTGCAAGCCGTTCGACATCAAGTCGAACTGCCCCGACGGCAATTGCGTGTCGGCGCAGGTCGAGCGCAACCTCAAGCTGCTCAAGGACAAGAAGGTGCCGGTGCGCGAGCGCGTGATGGCGCTGGCCTTCCTCGTCCATTTCGTCGGCGACCTGCACCAGCCGCTCCACGCGGGCGACCGCGGCGACCTGGGCGGCAACCGCGCGCGCGCCGCCTATGGCGACTATGTCACCGAGAAGCTCAACCTCCACACCATCTGGGACGGGCTGATCGCCGAGCGCGCGATCACCACGCCGCCTTCGCTGATCCGCGTCTATTCGTCCGAGGAGCGCGGCCGCCTCGGCGCCGGCACCGTCGAGGACTGGAGCCGCGAGAGCTGGCAGGTCGCGCGCGACGTGGTCTATGGCTCGGCCTACAAGGACCCCTGCGCGGACAATCCCGAGCGCGCGAAGCTCGACCAGGCGACGATCGAGAAGCTGATCGAGCCGGCGCGCGACCAAGTCACCAAGGGCGGGCTGCGGCTGGCGCGGCTGCTGGAAGAAGCGCTGGCGTAGTTCGCCCTACCGCCGCCAGCTCCCCTCCCGGAAAAGGGAGGAGTTGAGGGCGGATGCGCGTCTGCGCGTCTCAAAGACTCGATCGAATCAAAGCGGGGGGCGAGGCATCGAGCCTCGCCCCCCGCTAAAACCCACCCCTTGCCCCTCCCTTTCAGGGAGGGGAGGCATCAGGGGGATCGTGTTACCTCAACCGTCGCGGCGGCCGAGGAGGCGCAGGCGCAAGGCGTTGAGCTTGATGAAGCCGGCGGCGTCGCGCTGGTCATATGCGCCCTGGTCGTCCTCGAAAGTCACGACCTTCTCGCTGTAGAGCGTGTTGGGCGACTTGCGGCCGACGACATAGACGCCGCCCTTGTAGAGCTTGAGCCGGACGGTGCCCGACACCTTTTCCTGGCTGTAGTCGATCGCGGCCTGGAGCATCTCGCGCTCGGGCGCGAACCAGAAGCCGTTGTAGATCAGCTCGGCATAGCGCGGCGCGAGCTCGTCCTTGAGGTGCGCGGCGCCGCGATCGAGCGTGATCTGCTCGATGCCGCGGTGCGCGAGGTGATAGATGGTGCCGCCCGGCGTCTCGTACATGCCGCGCGACTTCATGCCCACGAAGCGGTTCTCGACGAGGTCGAGCCGGCCGATGCCGTGCTTGCGGCCGAGCTCGTTGAGCGCCGTCAGCAGCGTCGCGGGGCTCATCGCCTGGCCGTTGAGCGCCACGCCGTCGCCGCGCTCGAAGTCGATCGTGATATACTCGGGCGCGTCGGGCGCATCCTCGGGGTTCACGGTGCGCGAGAAGACGTAGTCGGGCACTTCCTCCCACGGATCCTCGAGCACCTTGCCCTCGGACGAGGTGTGGAGGAGGTTGGCGTCGGTCGAGAAGGGCGCTTCGCCGCGCTTGTCCTTGCTCACCTGGATCTGATGCTGCTCGGCGAACTCGATCAGCCTGGTGCGGCTGGTGAGGTCCCATTCGCGCCAGGGGGCGATCACCTTGATGTCGGGGTTCAGCGCATAGGCCGAGAGCTCGAAGCGGACCTGGTCATTGCCCTTGCCGGTCGCGCCGTGGCTGACAGCATCGGCGTTCACTTCCTTGGCGATCTCGATCAGCCGCTTCGAGATGAGCGGGCGCGCGATCGAGGTGCCGAGCAGGTACAGCCCCTCGTAGAGCGCATTGGCGCGCATCATCGGGAAGACGAAATCCTTGACGAACTCCTCGCGCAGGTCGTCGATGTAGATGTGCTCGGGCTTCACGCCGGCGTTGAGCGCCTTCTGCCGCGCGGGCTCGAGCTCCTCGCCCTGGCCGAGATCCGCGGTGAAGGTCACCACTTCGCACTGATAGGTCTGCTGGAGCCATTTCAGGATCACGCTCGTGTCCAGCCCGCCCGAATAGGCGAGGACGACTCGGTTGATCTTGTCTGACATGGGGCAACTCCAGAGGGTGGGGAACGGTGCGCGCTCTAGGGGCCGCGTGCGGTACGCGCAACCTTTGCGGCGAACGGGCTCTCCCTCAACTCCCTCGTCACCCCGGCCTTGTGCCGGGGTCCACCGGGAAACGAGTCATGGACAAGAAGCGAGAGGGCATCCGGTGACGATACGTGGCCCCCGGCACAAGGCCGGGGTGACGATCGGGAATAGGCCAGTGCCGGACCGCTTCACGCCCAGAGCAGCGCCGGTGCCTCCGCCTCACCCCGCAGCGCGCGCTCGCCTTCCAGCATATAGTCGCGCGTGATCGGCAGCTTGTCGCGCGAGCGCGAGAGCTGGAGCTGGTAGTTGACCAGCCCGCCGTTCAGGAAGCTCACGCACGATCCCGCCAGATAATAGGTCCACATGCGGAAGAAGCGCTCGTCGTAGAGCTTCACGATCTCGTCGTGCGCGGCGACGGTGCGGTCGTACCAGGCCTTGAGCGTATAGCCGTAATGCAGCCGCAGCACCTCCACGTCGGTGGGGAACATGCGCAGCCCCTCGTACCCGCGGACGATCTCCGACAGCGCCGGGATATAGCCGCCGGGGAAGATGTACTTCATCGTGAACTTGTCGGTGACGCCCGGCCCGCCCGCGCGGCCGATCGTGTGGAGCAGCATCACGCCGTCCTCGGTCAGCAGCTCGCGGCATTTGCGGAAGAAGGTCGGGTAGAAGGCGGGCCCGACATGCTCGAACATGCCGACTGAGACGATCCGGTCGAACTGCCCGGTCATCGCGCGATAGTCGATCAGCTCGAAGCGCACCTTGTCTGCCACGCCCGCCTCGTCGGCACGCCGCCGCGCGACCTTGAGCTGCTCCTCGGACAAGGTGATGCCCAGCACTTCGGCACCGGTCTTGGCATGGAGATAGAGCGCCATGCCGCCCCAGCCGCAGCCGATGTCGAGCACGCGCATCCCCGGCTCGAGCGCCAGCTTGGCGGCGATGTGTGCCTTCTTGTCGGCCTGCGCCTGCTCGAGGCTGTTCGCCGGATCGGTGTAATAGGCGCAGCTGTACTGCCGGTCGGCATCGAGGAAGAGGTCGTAGAGCCGGTCGGAGAGATCATAGTGGTGCGCGACGTTGCGCTTCGATCGCCGCGCCATGTTGTAGCGGCCGATCCGGTGCGTGACCGCTTCGATCGCGCGGCGCAGCGGCGTGGGGTTGAGCGCGCTGTCGCTCTCTTCCCAGCGATTGTTGGCGGTCACCAGGTTGAGCAGGTCGAAGATGTCGCCCTGTTCGATCTCGAGCTTGCCGTCCATGTAGCTCTCGGCCGCGCCGAGGCTGGGATCGCGCACGATGGCAGCGCCCGCGCCCGGCTTGAGACGGATCGTCACGGGCTTGAGCGCAGGATCGGGCGCGCCGAAGCTGCGGCTGCGGCCGTCCTTGTCGATAACGGTCAGCGGGCCGCGCTTCACGGCCCGGTCGAGAAAACGGTCGATCAATGCCATTAGGCCGCCTCTCCCAGAACACCCCCCGGAGCCCCGTGCCAATTTAGGCCCGTAACGATCTACCGCAATGCGGAAAAATGCATCTGGCTTGTGTCAGCGCGCCCTAGATCCCCGCGTACCATTCGTAGCCGTTCGAATCCTCCCAATAGCCGCCGCGCCCGCCGCCGACGCTCGCGAGCGAGGCGACGGCCTCCACCCGCATCACATATTTGGCGTGCTTGTAGCCGAGCTGCCGCTCGACCCTGAGGCGCACCGGTGCGCCGTGGCCGACCGAAAGCGGCGCGTCGTTCATCGCCCAGGCGAGGATGGTCTGGGGGTGGAAGGCGTCGATCAGGTCGATCGACTCATAATAGGGCGTGGTGCCGAACCGGTCGGCGCAGTGGAAGACGATGTAGCGCGCGTCGTCCCGGATGCCGGCGAGGTCGAGCAGCGTCTCGAGCCGCGGGCCCTGCCATTTGCCGATCGCGCTCCACCCCTCGACGCAGTCGTGGCGCGTGACCTGTGCGCGCTGGGGCATCGAGCGGAGCTGCGCCAGGCTGAGGCGGAGCGGGCGCGCGACGAGTCCGTCGACCACCAGCCGCCAGTCGGCGAAGCGATTGGCGGCGAGCGCGTTGTATTCGGGCGTGTCGGGGTTGCCGGTGCCGTTGACGCGGAACAAGGGGCTGCGCTGGTCGGTGCGGAACTCGCGTGCCAGCGCCGCGCGGCCGGTGACCGAACGCTGGAGGAAGCGGTGCGCATCCTCGGCGCGCATCAGCCCCGGGCTGTCGGTGAGCGAATCGCACCCCGCGAGCAGGCTCGCGCCGCCGAGGATCAGGCCGCGCCGGGTGATCACGAACGGTCCTCGGGCGCGCGCCAGCGGCCGGTGACCATCGACCGCAGCTCGTTGGCCGGGCCGGCCAGGATCACCAGCGTCAGGTGCGCCACGACGAACACAGTCAGCAGCGCCATCGCGATGAAATGGACCGAGCGGGCCGACTGGCGCCCGCCGAACAGGTCCGCCAGCCAGGGCCACATGCCGGGCGCCAGCGCGAGCCCGCTCAGCACGAGCAGCGGCAGCAGCACGAACACCACGCCTGCATAGCTCGCCTTCTGGAAGCTGTTGTAGGCGCGCGGGTCCTCGGGATCGTGGAAGCGCAGCGCGAGATGCGCGCGGAAGTCGGTCCAGAGCGCGGCGGGCCGCAGCTCGGCGCGGCGGACGCGCAGGTCGCGCCAATGCCCGCCGACCAGCGTCCACAGCAGATAGAACGGCACGCCCAGGATCAGCACCAGCGCGAAGGCCAGGTGCCAGTGCCGCGCGCCCGACAGGCTGTAGTAGCTCGGCAGCGTCGCCCAGCCCGGGAAGCGCGGCAGCTCGAGCCAGGCGGGATCGAAGTTCGCGCCAAAATGCCCCCAATAGAGCCGCGGGTGCGCGTTGAAGATCATCAGCCCGCTCGGGATCAGCACCAGCACCGCGAGCGCAGTCGCCCAGTGCCAGATGCGAGTGATCAGCCGGTGGCGGTAGACCGTCGGGCGCTCCATGCCGCCCCATCTAGCAAATCAATGATAGGCGCGCACGAAGAAGACGATCGTCGTCGTCGCCGTGACGAGCAGCGTCCAGCCGCGCACCAGGCCGGGGGAGAGGCGCTTGCCCAGCTTGGCGCCCAGCCAGCCGCCGAGCAGCGCGCCGACCAGCATCGGCAGGCACGCCGACCACTCGACCAGCCCGGTGGTGATGAAGACGAAGGCGGCGGCGAAATTGGCAGTCGCCAGCATCAGCGTGCGGATCGAGAAGAGCGAGCGCGGGCTCGCGCCGGCGAGCAGCCCATAGACGGCGGTGGTGATCAGTCCGACGCCGCCGCCGAAATAGCCGCCATAGACGCCCAGCAGCGTCTGCGCCGCGAACAAGGTCCGCCGGCCGATCGTCACCCGCGCATGGAGCCAGTCCGACGCGGTCTTGCCGAACAGCATCACCACCAGCGCGAACAGCAGCAGCCAGGGGATGATCAGGTCGAACGCCTTGGTCGGCGTCATCACCAGCAGCGTGCTGCCCACCAGCCCGCCGGCAAAGGTGATCGCCGCGAGCAGCCGCACGTCGACGCCGCCGATCGGCGCCAGCTCGTCGCGGAATTCCCAGGCGCTCGCGCCCGCGCCGGGGAGCAGCGCGACGTTGGAGGTCGCATTGGCGGCGTTGGCGGGGAGCCCGAGCCCGATCAGCGCGGGCAGCGTCGCGAAAGTGCCGCCGCCGGCGAGCGCATTCATCGCGCCGCCGATCGTGCCCGCGGCCGCGGCGAGAAGGATTTGGGTCAAGTCGGCCAAGCAGCGCATCCGCGGGATCGAGGGGTGTGCTCCGCTAGGCGATTATCGCGCGGCGCGCCACCCGCGCTTTGGGGACTCGATCGGCGCGGCGAAGCTGCTAACGTTGTCACAAACATAAGGGGAGAGACTGATGCCCGATTTCTCGCGTCGTGACCTTGGCAAGGCGTTCGGCGCCGCCGCGCTGCTGACCGGCTTCGAAGCGCCGCGCGCCGCGGTGGCGGCCACCGCCCAGGGAGCAGCCGGCACGCCCGCCGCGCGCGCCTTCCCCAGGGACTTCAAATGGGGCTGCGCCACTGCCTCCTACCAGATCGAGGGATCGGTCGACGTCGACGGGCGCGGCAAGACCAATTGGGACGTCTTCTCGCACACGCCGGGCAAGGTCGCGAACGGCGACACCGGCGACGTCGCGACCGACAGCTATCGCCGCTATGCCGAGGACACGCGGCTGCTCAAGGACATGGGCGTCGGCACCTATCGCATGTCGCTCGCCTGGTCGCGCATCTTTCCCGAAGGGCGCGGCAAGCCCAACCAGAAGGGCGTCGACCACTACAAGCGCGTGGTCGACAATCTGCTCGAGAACGGGATCGAGCCCTATATCACTATGTTCCACTGGGACCTGCCGAGCGCGCTGCCCGGCGGCTGGGAGAACCGCGACACCGCCTATGCCTTCGCCGACTATGCCGGCTATATGGCCGCGCAGCTGGGCGACCGCGTCCACCAGTTCATGACCACCAACGAGATCCGCTGCTTCACCGACCTCGGCCACCAGGTCGGCGTCCACGCGCCGGGCCTCAAGCTGCCGCCCGATCGAGTCAACCAGGTCCGCCACCACGGCGTGCTCGCGCACGGGCTCGGCGTCCAGGCGATCCGCGCCAAGGCGGGCCGTGGCGCCCAGGTCGGGCTCGCCGAGAACCCGACCTTCTTCGTTCCCGTGGTCGAGACCCCCGAGCATATCGCAGCCGCCGCCAAGGCGACGCGCGAGGCCAATGCCATGTTCCTGGGCGCGGCGATGGAGGGCAAGTACATCGACGCCTATCTGCAGGCCGAGGGCGCCAATGCGCCCAAGGTGCAGCCGGGCGACATGGCGATCATCGGCAGCCCGGTCGATTTCGTCGCGCTCAACGTCTACGCCCCCGCCTATGCCGCCGCCGACGGCTCGGCCAAGGGGTACAAGGTGCTGCCGCACCCGACCTCGGCGCCGCGCATGGCCTCGCCCTGGCTCTATGTCGGTCCCGAAGTGATGTACTGGGCGATCCGCCACACCAGCGACCTGTGGAAGCCCAAGGCGATCTACATCTCGGAGAATGGCTGCTCGGCGGACGACACGCTTGTCGACGGCGAAGTGTGGGACACCGATCGCACCATGTACCTGCGCAACTACATCGCCAACCTCCACCGCGCCGTGGCCGAGGGCTATCCGGCCAAGGGATATTTCCTGTGGAGCCTGCTCGACAATTTCGAATGGGCCGACGGCTACGGCAAGCGCTTCGGCGTCCATTATGTCGACTTCGCCACCCAGAAGCGCACGCCCAAGCTCAGCGCCAAGTGGTACAAGTCGCTGATCGCGGCGAACGCGCTGGTGTGACGCCTCCCCCGGCGGGGGAGCGGCGGGTCTAGGGGTGGTCTTCGCCGTAGAAGGCCACCAGCCGCTCGCCCGACGAGGAGGCGCGGGCGCGATACATGCCGGGGGTGTTGAAGCTCCACGCCATCTCGCCGGTGGGGCCGGTGACGATCACCCCGCCGGTGCCGCCAAGCGCTTGGGTCTCGGCCATCACCGTGTCGGCGGCGGCCTTGAGGGTCTCCCCCTTGAAGCGGACGCGGGCGCAGATCTCGTGCGCGACGCCCTCGCGGATGAAATATTCGCCCGAGCCAGTGGCGGAGACGGCGCAGGCGCGGTCGTCGGCATAGGTGCCCGCGCCGATGATCGGCGAATCGCCGATCCGGCCCCAGCGCTTGCCGGTGAGCCCGCCAGTGGAGGTGGCGGCGGCGACATGGCCCTTCTCGTCGAGCGCGACTGCGCCGACGGTGCCGTATTTCAAGTCGACGTCGAACCAGCCGAGCTTGGAATTGGCCTTCATCTTGTCGAGCTGGCGGCGGCGCTCGGGCGTGCCGAACCAGCTGTTGTCGACTTGCTCGAGACCCTGCTCGCGCGCGAACTGATCGGCGCCCGCGCCGGCGAGCATGACGTGCGGGCTCTTCTCCATCACCGCGCGCGCGGCTGCGACGGGGTGGCGCGTAGTGGTGATGCCGGCGACGGCGCCGGCGGCGCGTGTGCGGCCGTCCATGATCGCCGAATCGAGCTCGTTCTTCCCCTCCCAGGTGAAGACCGCGCCGCGGCCGGCATTGAAGTGGGGATCGTCCTCGAGCACCTGGATCGCGGCCTGGACGGCGTCGAGCGAATCGCCCCCGGCGGCCAGCACCTTGGAGCCCGCCTCGAGCGCGGCCTCCAGCCCTGCGCGCACCCCCGCCTCCTGCTCGGGGGTGACGCGGCTCTTCTCGATGATGCCGGCGCCGCCGTGGATCACGAGGGTCCATTTGGGGCGCTGCGCCGCTTCCTGGGCATGGGCGGAAAGCGGCATCAGCAATACTCCGAACAACAGGGGCAAGAGGCGCATCAAGGCACTCCGGGGACTGGTGTGCCCTTGGTAGCAGATGCCGGGCGGTTCGCCAGCGGCCGCAGCCCGATCAGCGGGCGGAGCCAGGGAATGGCGCGGCCTCCGAAGTAGAAGGCCCAGCAGCCCGCGACGGTCGCGACGAGCAGGATCGCGAACTCGGCTGAGGGGTGGAGGTGGAGCGGAAGCAATGCGCCGCCGACCACGACGATGATCGTTTGGTGGGCGATGTAGAAGGGGAAGATCGCCTCGGTGAGCATAGCGCGCAGCGGATGGTCGCGGTTCCACCAGCGCTCGGCGATGCCGAGCAGCGCGGCGATGCTGGTCCAGGTCTGCACTTCGCGCGCCACGGCAAAGGCCGTGCGCACGGTGGGCGGGGGCACGGCATTGCCCGGCCAGCGCGCCTCGACCGCGGCGACCACGGCATAGCCGGCGACTGCGAGCAACGCGGCGGGCTTCCACAGCCGGGCGAAGGCCGCCATCGTCACACGCGATCCAGCCAGCGCGAAGCCGAACAGGAAGGCGGGGAAATAGGCAAGATGCGCGACGCCGTCGCCGACCAGGTCGTGCGTCTCCGGGCCGCGGCGGAAGAGCAGGACCTGGAAGACGAGCAGCCAGGCGAGCGGCAGCCACAGCGCGCCCGTGCCGCCGAACAGCCGGTCGAAGCCGCGCTGGAGATCGAGCCGCAGCGTCGCGAGGCTGGCCAGCGCGAGCGTGTAGACCCAGAGATAGGCGACGAACCACAGATGGTTCCAGGACGGCAGCAGGATTCCGTCGAGCGTGCCGAAGCGGAAATAGTCCTGGGTCCAGAACCATAGATAGCCCCGCGCATAGCCGTGCTGGCCGACGAGCTCGACCCAGGCCTGGGGCGGGACGATCACTGCCATGCCGAAGAGCAGCGGCACGAGCAGCCGGGTGCTGCGATTGGCGAGGAAGCGCCGCACGCCAGCCGAGCGGGCGAGCAGCATCCGACTCGCGAAGCCCGAGACGAGGAACAGCAGCATCAGCCGCCAGGCATTGGGGAGCAGCATCGGGATCGCCACCCAGTCGGCGGGGTGGGCGGTCTTCACATGATAGCCCCAGGGCACGAAGACCATGCCGATGTGATAGAGGATCAGCAGCGCGAAGGCGCCGATCCTGAGCCAGTCCATGCCGTAATGCCGTTCCATCGATCGAACTCCCGTGGTGACGTCGAACGGCTAGCGGGCGGGCCGATCGCCCGGTATCGACAAGGGTGGAGCGGCGGGGCGGCAGGGATGGACGAGAACGCGGCAGGGACGAGCGGCGGGCGAGGCGGGACGAGCGGCGAGCGCCGCCGCAAGCTGGCGCTGCTCGCGCTGGTGTTCGTCGGATTCGTCGCGATCCAGTCCTTCGCCAATGTCGAAAGCTCGCGCGCCGACCTGGCGCGCAGCGGGGTGACCGAGAGCCTGGCGCATGTCTGGCTGTGGGAGCTGAGCAGCGTCGCCATGTGGGTGCTGCTGCTCCCGGCGATCGGCTGGATGGTGGCGCGGGTGCGTCCTCCGCGGCTCGACTGGCGCTGGGCGCTGCTCGCGCATGCCGCGGCGACGGTGCCGCTCTCGGCGATCCACGTCTCGGGCATGATCGCGATCCGCATCGCCGTCTATGCGCTATGGGGCCAGCGCTACGATTATGGCGGGGTGCTCGATCGCTTCGTCTACGAATATCGCAAGGACGTCACCGCCTATCTGATGCTCGCCGCCTTCATGGGCTTTGCGCAATGGTGGCTCGCGCGGCGCGAGGCGGTGCCGGCCGCAGCCGCGGAGAGCGACGTGCTGCTGGTCGCCGACGGCAGCGTCACCCACCATGTTCCCGCCGATCGGATCGAATCGGCGTCGGCGGCGGGCAATTATGTCGAGATCGTGTGGAGCGGGCGGACGCTGCTCCACCGCACGACGCTCGCGGCGCTGGCGGAGCGGCTGGGACCGGGCTTCGTGCGCATCCATCGCGGGCGGATCGTCCGCCGCGCCGCGGTGCGCAGCATCGAGACCGACAAGAGCGGCGACTTCACCGTCACGCTCGAAAGCGGCGCGACGCTGCGCGGCAGCCGACGCTATCGCGGGCGGCTGGGATAGCGTGCCTTGGCGCGCGGGGCCGAAATCCCTATAAAGCGGGGCATGTCCGTACGTCCGTGGCGCGATATCGCGCGTCGTCCGAGCCGCCAGATCATGGTGGGCAATGTCCCCGTTGGCGGCGATGCGCCCGTCACCGTTCAGACGATGACCAACACCGCGACTTCCGACGTCGCGGCGACGATCGACCAGATCCGCCGCTGCGAGGACGCCGGCGCCGACATCATCCGCGTCTCCTGCCCCGATGTGGAGAGCACGGCGGCGCTCCGCCAGATCGTGCGCGCGGCGCGGGTGCCGATCGTCGCCGACATCCATTTCCACTACAAGCGCGCGCTTGAGGCGGCGGATGCGGGCGCGGCGTGCCTGCGGATCAATCCGGGCAACATCGGCTCGGCCGAGCGCGTCAACGAAGTGGTCAACGCCGCCAAGGCGAACGGCTGCGCGATCCGCATCGGCGTGAATGCCGGCAGCCTCGAGAAGGACCTGCTCGAGAAGTACGGCGAACCCTGCCCCGAGGCGTTGGTCGAGAGCGCGCTCGATCACATCAAGCTGCTGCAGGACCGCGACTTCCACCAGTTCAAGGTGGCGGTGAAGGCGAGCGACGTGTTCCTCGCGGTCGCGGCGTACCAGCAGCTTGCCGACGCGGTGGACTGCCCGCTGCATCTCGGCATCACCGAGGCCGGCGGCTTCGTCGGCGGCACGGTGAAGAGCGCGATCGGCATCGGCTCGCTGCTGTGGTTCGGGATCGGCGACACGATCCGCGTCAGCCTCTCGGCCGAGCCCGAGGAGGAAGTGCGCGTCGGGTTCGAGATTCTGAAGGCGCTGGGCATCCGCAACCGCGGCGTGCGCGTCGTCTCGTGCCCGAGCTGCGCGCGGCAGGGCTTCGACGTGATCCGCACGGTGCAGGCGCTCGAGGAGCGGCTCCAGCACATCCGCACGCCGATGAGCCTCTCGGTGCTCGGCTGCGTGGTCAATGGCCCGGGCGAGGCGCGCGAGACCGACATCGGCATCACCGGCGGCGGCAACGGCAAGCACATGGTCTATCTCTCGGGCGTCACCGACCACCATGTGCAGGACGCCGACATGATCGAGCACATCGTGCGGCTGGTCGAGGCCAAGGCGGCGGAGATCGACGCGACGGGCGCGGCGGCGGCAGTGGCGGCCGAATAGCCCCTCTCGTCTTTCCGCCATCGTCGCGCTACCGGGGCGCGACCGATGAGCCGCTCCGTTTCCCTCGCCTTCGCCACAGCCTGCATGGGCATCGCGCTCTATGCGGTGATGGACGCGCTGATGAAGGGTCTCGGCCTCGCGATCGGGGCCTATAGCGCGCTGTTCTGGCGGCTGGCAGCGGGCACGGCGATCGCGGTGCCGCTCTATCTGGTTTCGCGACCCGCCTTTCCGCCCGCGTCGGTGGTCAAGGTGCATCTCGCGCGCAGCGCCGTGGTTGCAGTGATGGCGATCGCCTTCTTCTGGGGGATCACCAAGGTGCCGCTGGCCGAGGCGATCGCGCTCTCCTTCATCGCGCCGCTGATCGCGCTGGGGCTGGCGGGGGTGTTCCTCAAGGAGCGGATCGGCGCGCGTTCGGTGATGGGGTCGCTGCTCGGGCTGGGCGGAGTCGGCGTGATCCTGCTCGGCCGGCTGGAGGGGACGCACGCACCGGGTGCGTTGCTCGGCATGGGCGCGGTGCTGCTCTCAGCGGTCTTCTACGCGGTCAACCTGGTAATCGCGCGGCACCAGGCGCAGCTGGCCAAGCCGCTCGAGATCGCGGCGTTCCAGAATGTCTTCGTGCTCGCGATCTTCTGCCCGCTGGCGCCGCTGCTGCTGGTGGTGCCCGCGGCGGACCACTGGCCCGCGATCGGCGGCGCCGCGGGGCTGGCGATCGTGTCGCTGCTGCTGCTCTCCTGGGCCTATGCCCGCGCCGAGGCGCAGGTGCTGCTCACCGTCGAATATACCGCCTTCATCTGGGCATCGCTGATGGGCTGGTGGTTCTTCGGCGAGACGCTGACGCTCGCTACGCTTGCGGGCACCTTCCTGATCGTTGCCGGATGCCTGCTCGCCGTGCGCGGGCGGGCCGCCGGCGCCGCACCCGAAATCGAGGCCGCACTGACATGACGACGAACATCCGACCCTCCACCCCTGCCGACGTGCCGCTGATCCTGCGGCTGGTGCGCGAGCTCGCCGAGTACGAGCGCGAGCCCGACGCCGTGGTCGCGACCGAGGCGATGCTCCACGACGCGCTGTTCGAGCGCCGCTTCGCCGAGGCAGTGATCGCGGAGAAGGACGGAGAGGCGGTGGGCTTCGCGCTGTTCTTCCACAATTTCTCGACCTGGACGGGCAAGCCCGGCATCTATCTCGAAGACCTGTACGTGACGCCCGAGGCACGCGGCGGCGGGGCGGGCAAGGCGCTGCTCCGCCACATCGCGGGCCTCGCGCTCGACCGCGGCTGCGGGCGCTTCGAATGGGCAGTGCTCGACTGGAACCAGCCGGCGATCGACTTCTACCGCGCGATGGGCGCGGCGCCGATGGACGAATGGACCGTCCAGCGCGTCACCGGCGACGCGCTCGTCAGGCTGGCGGGGCGCGGCTGATGGCGTGGCTGCTGCTGATCCTGGGCGGGTGCTTCGAAGTGGGGTTCACGACGTGCCTGCGCTTCGTCGACGGCTTCCGCAACCTGCCGTGGACGATCGGCTTCCTCGCATCGGTGTCGCTGTCGATGGGGCTGCTCGAAGTCGCGGCGCGGACCATCCCGATGGGCACCGCCTATGCGATCTGGGGCGGGATCGGCGCGCTGGGCACGGTGATCGTCGGCATGATATGGTTCGGCGAGCCGGTGAACGCATTGCGGATCGGGCTGATCTTCGCGCTGGTCGCGTGCGTCGCAGGATTGAGGCTGGTGGGGAACGGCTGATGGCAGTCGACGAAGGGCTGGTCGCCTGGGTGCAGGAAGCGCTGGAGCCGATCGGCAGCGTGACGATGCGCCGGATGATGGGCGGCGCGACGCTCTACTGCGACGGCACGATCTTCGCGATCGAGCATGGCGGCGAGCTGTGGTTCAAGGCCGATGCCGAGAGCAATGCGACCTGGGACGAGGCGGGTGCCGAGCGCTTCACTGTCACCTTCGCGACCGGCATGACCGACACGATGAACTACCGCCGCGCGCCTGCCGACGTGTACGACGACGCCGAGGCGATGCGCGAATGGGCGGCGCTGGGGATCGCGGCGGGGCTCAGGGCGCCGAAGAAGAAGGCAAAGAAGCGGTAGGGGGAGGATACGAATAGTGTTCGATTCGATGGGTGCGTTCGCCAAGCGGTTCAAACCGATCGAAGGGGGCTATCTCTATTACCCGTCCAAAAAGGGTGGCGGGAAGCTCGTGACCGCCGAGGAGCGTGATGAATTGATTGAAGGCTGGCGCAAAGTCGCTGGCCCGACAGGGACGTGGAAGATGGTCGGCATCGTCATGCTCGCCATATTCCTCTGGATCTCGATTTCAAGCGCCCTGTCGCTTCCCGACTGGTCGGATTCGGTGAGTACCGCAGTTGTTGTGGCAGGCGTGTGCGGATGGATATTCTGGGCCAGCTTAGCGCCGGCTCGTCTCGTCAAGGACAGACCTGACAGCGCGCCGCCGCTGCCCGTTTCGCAAGCGAAGCGTGAGGCCCGCGCGCTGCTGAACTGGCGCTTTGTTATCTTCGCGCTGCTGTTTAGCGGTGCAGCATTCCTGAAGAGTCTCACCGCGACGGAGCGCGATTTCGCGTCCTGGGCGTGGCTCGTCGGAAGTGGCACGATGTTCAGCCTCTACGTCTGGATCGCCATCCAGAAGTTCCGGGAACGCTAAGGCTAGTTCCCGCATCGTCCTAACCCCCCAGCACGTTGATCGTGAACGCGAGCACGCCGAGGTTGAAGACGAAGGCTGCGAGGCAGTGGAGCGTGACCGGGCGGCGCAGCCGGCCCTGGGTGACGGTCACGTCGCTGGTCTGGAAGGTCATGCCCAGGCAGAAGGCGAAATAGACGAAGTCCCAGTAATCGGGCTCGGGCGTTTCGGGGAACTCGAGACCGGCGGCGTCGCCGCTCTCGCCCTCGCGGTAATAGAGATGCGCGTAATGGAGCGCGTAGACGGTGTTGCTGAAGGTCCAGCACAGCGCCAGCGTGGCGATGACCAGCGCCAGCGACCAGCGCCGCGGCACGTCGGGCTCCATCAGCTCGCTCGCGACTGCCACCAGCACGACGAAGCTGACTGCGACGGTCAGGAGGAGGAGCAGCGGCCGGTTCGCGTCGTTGAGCGCGGCCGAGCGGCGCATGTCGTTCGAGCGGTGCGCGAGCAGCGGCAGCGCCGCGAGCAGGAAGATCAGCGCGGCGGCGTCGAACGCCGCCATGATCCCGGTGCGAGTGCCCCAGGCGGGAATGGCGAAGAAGAGCCCGATGGCTGCGGCGGCGATGAAGACCAGGAAGCGCGGCGGCGCGATCAGATTGCCGATCGTCCGCCGCCTGCGTCCCTGCTCTGTCATCGCCGCTTCACCTCCGGGCGGCACGCCTCAGGCGGCCGCGGCTTCCTTGGCCTTCTTGGCTGCCTCGATCGCCTCGAGGACGATCCGCTTGGCTTCCTCGGCATCGCCCCATTCGCCGATGCGGACCCACTTCTTGGCTTCCAAGTCCTTGTAGTGCTTGAAGAAATGCTCGATCTGCTGGAGCACGATCGAGGGCAGGTCATGCCGCTCGCCCACGTCGGTGTAATAGGGGAAGGTGCTGTCGACGGGGACGCAGACGAGCTTCTCGTCGCCGCCGGCCTCGTCCTCGAGCTTGAGCACCGCGATCGGGCGGGCGCGGACGACGCAGCCCGGCACGAAGGGCGAGCGCGCGATCACCAGCGCGTCGAGCGGGTCGCCGTCGGGCGACAGCGTGTGCGGCACGAAGCCATAGTTCGCGGGATAGCGCATCGGCGTGTGCAGGATGCGATCCACGAACAGCGCGCCCGAGGCCTTGTCGAACTCATACTTCACCGGCTCGCCGCCGGTGGGGACTTCGATGATCACGTTGAGGTTGTTCGGCGGATCGTCGCCCACCGGAATCAAGTCGATACGCATTTCAGCACCTGTGGTTGGCGCCCCGCCCCGTCTCAGCGGGGCTGGAGCAGCTTGTCGAGGCCAGCCTCTCCCGCGGCCGTCTTAACGAGGTGCGGATAGCGAAGCCCGCCATGATAGTCGATGGCGACTTCGCGGAAGCGGTCGCCGCTCTTGAGCAGCAGGCGAATGGGCTCCTTGTCGGTCCTGGCGTCGCGCACCGCGGCCTTGATCCGGTCGGCGGTATAGCCGCGGCCGTTCACTGCGACGATCTCGTCGCCGAGGTCGATCCCGGCATCGAAGGCGGGGCTGCCCCAGGCGACCGCGACGAGACCCTTGGGGCCGAGGGTGAGGCCGAGCGAATAGGCGAGGTCCACGCCGGTCTTGCTCGATGCCTTGTTGGGCTCCTCGGTATAGACGAGCTTGTAGCCGTTGCGCTCGAACCCGGCGAGCGGGGCGCGATCCGAGACATGGTTGACGCGCTTGTCGAGCAGTGAGCGCCAGTCATAGGGCTGGATGGCGTCGAGCGCACGGACGACGTCGTCGAAAGTGTAGACCACTTCGCCATAGTCGCCGTCGCGGCCCTGGAAGAAGGCGCGGGCGAAATCGTCGATCGACCTGGTGCCCTTCGACTGCTCGCGCAGGATCGAATCGACTTCCATCCAGATCAGCAGGCCCTCGTTGTAATAATCCTCCGAGCGCTGCCAGCTCACCCAGCCCTTGGGCGCGCGGGGCGTGATCACGGGATCGTTGGTGGTGTCGCCCATCGGCCGCCAGGTGCGGCCGGCGCGATTGTCGAGGCTCGCCATGATCGCGGCATAGGCGTCGAGCGTGACGTCCTTGCTCACCAGCCCCGAGCGCGCCTGGAAGACATAGCCCCAGAACTGGGTCTGGCCTTCATAGACCCAGAGCAGCGAACCGATGGTGGGGGTGCGGAAATCGGGCGCCCAGAGGTCGGCGCCGCGGCGGTACTTGCCGTCCCAGCTGTGGGTGAACTCGTGCGGCAGCAGGTTGCGGCCCGAGGGATTCTCGTCCCATTTGGTGAAATAGCCGGGGCGCACGCCGTCCTCGGAGCTGCGATGATGCTCGAGCCCGATCCCGCCGAGCTCGTCGCTGATCGACAGCAGGAAATGATAATGGTCGTAGTGCTGCGACCCCATGGTCTTGACTACCTGGTCGACCAGCCGGCGGTGCGCGTCGATCTGCTCGGGCGTGGCTGCGAGCTCCTCGGGGCTGTCGGCGAAGACGTTGAGCGTCACGCGCGGGCTGAGCTCGAAGGCGCGGCCGTAGCGGCCGGCGAGCACCGGCGAATCGACCAGCACTTCGTAGTTGGTCTTGTCATAGGTGTAGGTCGAGCCGACCGCGTTGGCGGGAAGGCCCGAGGCGGCCGACCAGCCGTCGGGGTACTTCACTCGCGCCTGCACCGGGATCTGGCGCGTGAAATAGCCGGCCGGATAGAGGCTCATCGAATTGAACTGGAGGCTGATCAGCTCGGGCGTCATCACGATGCGGCCCTGGTCGGGCGCGGTCGCCGAGACGAACTGGAATTCGAGGTCGAGCTGGCGGGCGCCGCGCGGCACTTCGACATGGAAGGCGAAGACGTCGACCGGGTCGCGCTTCCACTCGACGCGCTGGCCGTTCGCGCGAATCTGCAGGCCGGCCAGCTTCTCGATCTCGCCGCGGGGGCCGTGCTTGCCGGGCAGCCACTTCGGGTAGAGCAGCACCATATGGCCGCTCTTCGCGACGGGGATGGTCTGCTTGACGCGGAAGATGCCGCGCTGGGTGTCGGTCGCGTCGATGTCGAGCTGGAGCGTGCCCGGATAGGGCACGTCGCGCGCTGCGGGGATGGTGTCGACGAACGGCACCGGCTGCGGCGCGGAATTCTGCGCAAAAGCAGGCGCGGCAGTGGCGAGGAGCAGGGCGGCAAGCGGAAGGGCGCGATTCATTCTGGAGCGACCTCGTCTGGGAGGAAGGATGGACGGCTCTTAAGCCGCTGAGGCGGGACGGGTAAAGGGCGCGACGAGCCGCCCTTCACGGCTCCCTAACCATTGGCGGCTAGATGTTTCGGCCATGTATCACGACCGCGCCCTTGCCGCCCGGGCCAAGGCCGAGCCCCGCCCGCGCTCTGCGGTGAGCCATGGCGTGGGGCTGGCCGGACTTGCCGGGCTCACGGCGTGGATGGCGGTGGCGCACCGCTTCGGCATGGACGGGCCCTATGCGGCGCTGGTCAATGTGCTGGCCTGCGCGCTGCCGATGGTCCTGTGGTCGCTGCTGGTCGACAAGGTCCATCGCAATCCCTCGACGGGGATCGACTGGGCCATGCCGCGCCCGTGGCGCGAGACGATCGACCTGTCGGTGACCAAGCTCGTCGGGCTGTGGCTGACCTGGGGAGCACTTGCGGCCGTCTATGCCGCGGGGCGCTTCTGGTGGAACACCGATTATGCCGATTTCCCCTTCGCGCTCTGGTGCTTCGGCATGGCCTCGCCTTTGCTGTTCCTCGGCTCGATTCCCTATGTGCTGTGGATCGACCGGCGGCTGATCGAGCCGCGCGATGGCGCCTGGTCGCTCGGCGCCTGGGCGATGGGGCAGAAGGGCTGGAACGCCGAGGCGATCTGGAACCATCTGCGCAGCTGGGCCGTGAAGGGCTTCTTCCTGGCCTTCATGCTCGCGGTGGTGCCGATCGGCTTCGCCGAGCTGGTTTCGACCGATCCGCGCGCGGTGCTGGGCGATCCGGTGCGGCTGGCGGGTACGCTGGTCGGCTTCATGTTCGTGGTCGACGTGGCGTTCGCGACGGCGGGGTACATCCTGACCTTCCGCCCGCTCGACGCGCACATCCGCACCGCCAATCCCTATGCGGCTGGCTGGACCGCGGCGCTGATCTGCTATCCGCCCTTCGTGCTGATGCGCGAAGGCGGGGCGCTCGATTATCACACCGGTGCGGCCGAATGGACCTGGTGGATGAGCGGCGCGCCCGCCTGGCTGCTGGCGGGCTGGGGCATGATGCTGGCCGTGCTGACGGCTATCTATGCCTGGGCGACGGTGGCGTTCGGGCTGCGCTTCTCCAACCTCACCAACCGCGGGGTTATCACCCACGGCCCTTATGCATGGAGCCGGCACCCGGCCTATCTGTCGAAGAACCTGTTCTGGTGGCTCTCATCGATGCCCTTTCTCGCCACCACCGGCTGGGTGGACGGAATCCGCAACGCCGCGGTGATGGGGGTGGTGAGCGGAGTCTATTACTGGCGCGCGCGAACCGAGGAACGGCATTTGCGCGCGGATCCGGTCTATCGGGACTATGACGCGTGGATGGCGCGACATGGCGTGGTGCCGCGGGTGTTTGGGCGAATATTCAACCGTCATCCCCGCGAAGGCGGGGACCCAGAGCCCCAGGCGACGGCGCTCGTGATTCCTGGGTCCCCGCCTTCGCGGGGATGACGATGGGATTCAGAACTTCGCTTCTTCGTACACCCGCGTGATGTCGCCGCCCCAATCGCCGTTGTAGCGGTCGAGCAGGATCTGCGCGGGCACGCGGCCGGTGCGGACGATCTCGCGGAGCGGGTCGAGGAAGCCGCTCTCGTTGTCGCCCGAGGCGTTGAACCGCGCGCGGGCGTTGAGGCCGGCGCCGGCGATGTCGAGCACCTCGCCGGCGATGTCGCGGAGAATGCCGCCGCCGGGGATCGGCGCGTTGAGCGCGAGCTTCGGCACCGCATTGCGCAGCGCCTCGCGCTCTTCCATCGACCAGCCCTTGACCACGTCCCACGCCGCGTCGAGCGCCGCTTCGTCGTAGAGCAGCCCGACCCAGAGCGCCGGCAGCGCGCAGATGCGGCCCCAGCGGCCGCCGTCGGCGCCGCGCATCTCGAGGAAGGTCTTGAGCCGCACTTCGGGGAAGGCGGTCGAGAGATGGTCGGCCCAGTCGTCGATCGTCGGCTTGTGGCCGGGATAGGCGGGGAGCTCGCCCTTCAGGAAATCGCGGAAGCTCTGGCCGGCGGCGTCGATGTACTGGCCGTCGCGGTAGACGAAGTACATCGGCACATCGAGCGCGTACTCGGCGTAGCGCTCATAGCCGAAGCCCTCTTCGAACACGAAGGGCAGCATGCCGGTGCGCGCCGGATCGGTGTCCGACCAGATGTGGCTGCGGAAGCTGAGGAAGCCGTTGGGCTTGCCCTCGGTGAAGGGCGAATTGGCGAAGAGCGCGGTCGCCAGCGGCTGGAGCGCGAGGCCGACGCGGAACTTCTTGGCCATGTCCGCCTCGGACGCATAGTCGAGGTTCACCTGGATCGTGCAGGTGCGCAGCATCATGTCGAGCCCGAGGCTACCGACGCGCGGCATGTGGCGCAGCATGATGCCGTAGCGCCCCTTGGGCATGATCGGCAGGTCGGCGCGCGCCTTGTCGTGCCACATGCCGAGGCCGAGCACTTCGAAGCCGAGCCGTTCGCCGACGCGCTTGACCTGCTGCAAGTGGCGCCCGGTCTCGGCGCAGGTCTGGTGGAGATTCTCGAGCGGCGCGCCCGAAAGCTCGAGCTGGCCCGCCGGCTCGAGGCTTACCGTGCCGTCCGGCCCCGCGAGCGCGATGACGTTGCCATTCTCCTCGATCGGCTTCCAGCCGAACTCGGTGAGCGCCATCAGCAGGTCGCGGATGCCGCCGGGCTCGTCATAGCTGGGGGCGTGGTGGTCGCGCGTCGAGAAGACGAACTTCTCGTGCTCGGTGCCGATGCGCCAACGGTCCTTGGGCTTCTCGCCGCGGGCGAAATAGTCGATGAGCTGCGCACGATCCTCGATGACCGCTGCGTTGCTGTTCGAAACGGTCTTCGTGCTCATGCGCGGGCCTTTACTCGCGGCGCGGGCGGTGCGCCAGAGTGAATATGTACCGTTCGGTCACCAATCGCCGGCCGTGCCCATCCAAAGGCTTACGGCGGCCGCGGCGGCGGTCTCGGCACGCAGGATGCGCGGGCCGAGCGCGATGCCGACGGCCTGGGGAAGCGCGCGGATCGCCTCGCGCTCCTCGGCATCGAACCCGCCTTCGGGGCCGACCAGGATCGCGGCGGGGCCGGGGCGGGCGCGCATCGCCTCGACCGCGGGGACGCCGCCGGTCTCGTCGGCGAAGAACAGCGTGCGCTCGGCCGGCCAGTCGCAGAGCAGCGCGGCGAGCTTGACCGGTTCGGCGAGTTCAGGAAGCGCAGTGCGGCCGCATTGCTCTGCCGCCTCGACCATGTGGCTGCGCAACCGATCGAGGTTGAGCCGGTCGATCACGGTGCGGCGGGTGAGCACCGGGAGGAGGCGGGCGACGCCGAGCTCGCAGGCCTTTTCGGCGACCCAGTCGATCCGGCCCTTCTTGATCGGCGCGGCGCAGAGCCAGAGATCGGGCACGGGCTCGAGCGGGCGGAGCTGTTCGGTGACTTCGAGGACGAGGTCGCGCTTGCGCAAGTCGCGGGCGAGCGCGAGCCATTCGCCGGTGGCGCCGTCGAACAGCTTGACCGGATCGCCGTTCTTCAATCGCATCACTGCGAGCAGGTAATTGGCCGGCGCGCCGTCGAGCGGCAGGCGCAGGCCGGCGGAGAGCACTGTCTCGACGAAGAGCCGCGGAGTCGATTGCGGCGGCCAGGCGGGGGTGGCGGGCATCGGCTTTCTCTGGCCGATCCGGCGCGCGGCTTCAACCGGAGGCGCTTGCATGCGGCGGCGGCGAGGCGCAGTGCTGGCGGCATGGACCTCGACGCGCTGTTAACCCATTATTTCGGCACCGAAGGGCTCGACGATCCCGTCGCGCTGGAGCGCGGTATCGAGCGGCTGGGCACCGACTTCGCCGTGGAGCAGGAGCCCGGGCGGCGCTTCGCGCTCTGGGCGCTGCTCCATGCGCTGGGTGCGGCGCCCGATCCCGACGTTGCGTTCGAGGACCCCGAGCTTCGCGCCGCCGCGCGCGACTATGCCTGGGCGGCGGACAAGGCAGCCGACCGCGCGCACTAGAGTCAGTTCCGGCACCGGCCCGCTCCCCCACCCGGCCACCCATATGATACTGCCGTTGGGTGGCCGGCTGGGGGAGCGGGCCGGTGCCGCTTCAGCGAATACTGCAAAGGCGCGGCGGGATCGTCACTCGCCCATGCCGCCGGGGCCCATGCCCCCGCCCATTCTGCCCATTCCACCCATGCCGCCGCCGCGATGTCCGCCGTGACGGCCGCCGCCGTGACCCCGGCCGCCGCCCTTGCCGCCGCGGAACGACGGCGGATCGATCTTGGGCAGCTCGCCCTTCTCGAGCTTGCCGTCGCCGTTCTTGTCGAGCAGCGCGAACCTTTTGTCGGCGGCGGCGCGGAACTCGCGCTGGTCGACGCCGCGGTTGAAATTGGTGTCGGCGACGATCACCGGCTCGGGATAGCTGAAATAGCCGAAGCGCGCGGCGCCGCCGGCGACATAGGCGGACGGGCGCGACGGGCCGTCCGAATCGCCGCCGCCGGGTCCGTCGCCGCCTCCGGGCCCGCCGCCGCCGCCCGCCACCCGGACCATCGGCGCGACGACATTCTCGTAATATTCTAGGTCGTCGGGATCGATCTCGCCGTCGTGCTTGCGGTCGAGCGTCGCGAAGAAGCGCATCGCATCGGCCTCCATCTCGGGGAGCGTCAGTGCGCCGTCATGGCTGGTGTCGGCCTGGTCGAACCAGAGATTGGGCGCGTCGGGCCCGCGGAACGGCTCGCCCATCGGGCTGACGAACATGCTGGGGCCTTCGGCGAGAGCGGGGGCTGCGGCAGCGCTGGCGGCGAGCGCGAAGCCGGTGAGGAGAAATCGGCGCATCGATCGTTCCGTTCAAGTAATGTCGGGCGCGTCCTACGGCGCAATTGTCGCAAGAGTTTGTCCGGGCCGGGGGTTGATATTTGGTGCCGGCGCGCGGAGACGAGGCCATGGCCGAGACCTCGCAGATCGTACCCGACACCGAGCATCGCGGGCTGGTGGGCCTGCTGCCGGCGGCGGCGCGGCCCTATGCGCTGCTCGCGCGCTTCGACCGGCCGATCGGCTGGTGGCTGCTCTTCTGGCCCGGCGGCTGGGCCGTCGCGCTTTCGGGCAATGCCGTCGCGCGCTGGGGGCTGATCCTGTGGTTCCTGCTCGGCAGCATCGCGATGCGCGGCGCGGGGTGCGTCTACAACGACATCGTCGACCGCGACCTCGACCGCCAGGTGGCGCGCACGCGCAGCCGGCCGGTGGCGAGCGGGGCGGTGTCGCTCAAGGCGGCGTGGATCTGGCTGCTCGCTTTGTGCCTGGTCGGGCTGGTGGTGCTGGTGCAGCTCACCCCCCGCGCGGCGCTGGTCGCGGTGGGAAGCGTGGCGCTGGTCGCCGCCTATCCCTTCATGAAGCGGATCACCTGGTGGCCGCAGGCATGGCTGGGGCTGGTCTTCTCCTGGGCGGCGCTGGTCGGCTGGGCCGAGGCGCCCGACATGAGCTGGACGCCGGGGCTGCTGCTCTACGCCGGCTGCATCTTCTGGGTGATCGGATACGACACCATCTATGCGCTGCAGGACGTGGAGGACGACGCGCTGGTCGGCGTGCGCTCCTCGGCGCGGCGGCTGGGGCGGCAGGTGCGGCCCGGCGTGGCGGGTTTCTATGCGCTGGCGCTGCTGCTCTGGGGCGCGGCCTTCTGGCAGCTCCGCCCCGACGTGCTGGCGCTTGCCGCGCTGCTGCCGATGGCGCTGCACCTCGGCTGGCAGGTGCTGACGATGGCGCCTGCGGACGGGGCCAATGCGCTCCGCCGCTTCCGATCGAACCGCAACGCGGGGCTGCTGATGTTCGCGGCCTGCTTCGTGGTGGGTCAGACGCTTTGACCTTGGGGGCCGCGATACCTAAGTCGCCAAGATGCTAACCGAGTCCCAAGCCTGCGAGCGCGTCCACGATATCGTCGGGCGCGCGCGTGCCGCCGGTGCCGATGCCGCCGACGCCGTCTTTGCCGCCGATCGCTCGCTCTCCGTATCGGTGCGCATGAGCGCGCTCGAGGACGTCGAGCGTTCCGAGAGTGAGGAGCTGGGGCTGCGCGTGTTCGTCGGGCGGCGCTCGGCGAGCGTCTCGACTTCCGACCTCGGCTCTCAATCGCTCGATACGCTGGTGGAGCGCGCGATTGCGATGGCGCGCGAGGCGCCCGAGGACCAATGGGCGGGGCTCGCGCCCGAGGCGCGGCTGCTCCACGGCCGTCCGCCTTTGCTCGATCTGGACGATGGCGCCGAAGTCGAGCCCCAGGCGCTAAAGGAGCGCGCGCTGGCGGCCGAGGATGCGGCGCGCGCGGTGGAGGGCGTCACCAACAGCGAGGGCGGCAGCGCCGGGGCGACTCGATCGGTGATGGCGCTGGCGACGAGCCACGGCTTTGCCGGCGGTTATGCGCAGTCGAGCCACGGCGTCTCGGCGAGTGTGCTCGCCGGCACGGGCGGGGGGATGGAGCGCGACCATGCGCACCATAGCGCCCGCCACGCATCGATGCTCGAATCGGCCGAGGCGATCGGCCGCCGCGCGGGCGAGCGCGCCGTCGCGCGGCTCGATCCGCAGAAAATCGCGAGCGGCGCGATGCCGGTGGTGTTCGACCGCCGCGTCTCGGCCAGCCTGCTCGGCCATCTGATCGGTGCGATCACCGGATCGGCGATCACGCGCAAGACCAGCTTCCTGCTCGATTCGATGGGCAAGCAGATCTTCGCCAAGGGCGTGACGGTTTGCGACGATCCGCACCGGCCGCGCGGCTTGCGATCGCGCCCGTTCGACGGCGAGGGGCTGCCGGTGCAGCCGCTCAAGCTGATCGACGCCGGCGTGCTGGAGACTTGGCTGCTCGACAGCGCCTCCGCGCGGCAGCTGGGGCTGGAGCCGACCGGCCATGCCGCGCGCGGCGTGGGCGGGGCGCCCGGCGTCTCGCCCGGCAACCTCTTCATGCAGGCCGGCAGCATCCCGCCCGAGACGCTGATCGAGGACATCGAGCGCGGCGTGCTGGTGACCGAGCTGATCGGGCAGGGCGTCAACGGGGTAACCGGCGACTATAGCCGCGGCGCGGCGGGCTTCCTGATCGAGAAGGGCGAGATCACCCGGCCGGTCTCGGAGATCACCATCGCGGGCAATCTGCGCGACATGTTCGCGGCGCTCGTGCCCGCCAACGATCTGGAGTTCCGCTACGGCGTCAACGCCCCGACGCTGCGCATCGACGGGATGACGATCGCCGGTGCCTGAGCTTGCCGAGGAAGTCGCGGCGATCGCCGCCGATGCCGGGCGGCTCGCGATGGAGCTGTGGGAGACCGACTTCCGCCGCTGGGAGAAGGCGCCGGGCAATCCGGTGTGCGCCGTCGATCTCGAGCTCGACGGGATGCTGCGCCAGCGGCTGGGCGCTTTGCTGCCCGACGCAGGATGGCTCTCCGAGGAGACGATCGACGACGCGGCGCGGCTCGGCGCCGAGCGCATCTGGGTGGTCGATCCGATCGACGGCACGCGCGACTATCTGCGCGGCCGGAGCGGCTGGGCGATCTCGGTCGCGCTGGTCGACAGGGGCCGGCCGGTGATCGGCGTGCTCGACGCGCCCGCGCGGGGCGAAGTGTGGACCGCGACTGCCGGCGGCGGCGCCTTCCGCAACGGCGAGCGCTTGCGCGTCGCGAGCCGCGACCAGCTTGCCGGCGCCCGCGTGCCCGCGGACCAGCTTCCCAGGATCGACCGCGACCTGGTGATGGTGCCCAAGCCCAATTCGATCGCGCTCAGGATCGCGCTGGTCGCGGCGGGCGAGGCCGATCTCGTCGCGACGATCCGCTGGGGCAATGAATGGGACATCGCCGCCGCGGTGCTGCTCGCCAGCGAGGCGGGGGCGACGGTGAGCGACGCCTTCGGCCGGCCTCTCGACTTCAACACGCCCAATGCCGAGGCGTTCGGCGTGCTGGCGACGGTGCCGGGTATCCACGCCCAGGCCGTCGAGCGGCTCGCCGAGCGTGCGCATGCGACGGTGGGCGCGCGCTAGCGCAGCCCGACGCCGATCAACGCCGTCGAGGGCACCGGCAGCACGGGCCGCCCGTTCGCCATCCGGCGTACTTCTTCGACCACGGCCGCCTGCTCGGCATCGCTCAGGCTGGTCCAGTCGGGAGACATGCCGAACAGCGTTTCGGGCGCGTCGAGCGCCGCGACTTCGAGCGCATAGTCGTGCGTCACGCTTTCGATGCGGGGTTCACGATAGCCCGCTGCGATCAGCTCGCGGGCAAAATCGGTGGGATCGCTCATCGCCTGCACCGCCTCGGGCATCGTCATTCCCGGGCGTCCGGGGAACAGCTTCTCGCGTATCCGGCCGAGCAGCAGGAAGGTCGCCGCGCCGCGGGCCTGCCACGTCGCGACCACGCCCCGCCCGCCGGGCCGCGTCACCCGTGCCATCTCGGCGAGGCCCTTGCGCCGGTCGAGGAACATAATGACGCCGAAGATCGAGTAGACGGTATCGAAGCTGGCGTCAGGAAGGTCGAGCGCCTGTCCGTCCATCACCTGCGCCTCGACATTGGGCAGGCCGTGCGCAGCGATGCGCGCCACCATGCCCGGAGAGAAGTCGGTCGCGAGCACCTGCGCACCTGTGCGGGCCGCAGCGAGCGCAAGCGCGCCGGTTCCCGCGGCGACGTCGAGCACGCGGCTCGCCGGTGTCAGTTCTACGAGGGCTAGCGCATCCTCGGCAAAGCGCGCAGTGAAGGGGTGCGCGGTGCGCTCATAATGGCCGGCAGCGGTATCCCAGTGATCGGGGTCCTCGAATTCCCGCATTCCCGGTTCCTCGCGGATCATGGGCGATCCCTGCGGATCAGCCGCCCAGCTCTTCGCCCTGGTATTTGATCTGGAGATAGCGGCCGCGCGTCGCGAGCAGGTCGAGGTCGCCCTGGGCGAGCTGGGCGGACATCTGCGAGATCTCGTCGTCGATCACCTGCAGGCCCTGGGCAAGCTGCTGGTCGGGCGTGAGGCCATTGCGCTCGACGCGGCGGAGCGGCTCGGGGACGCGGCCATAGCCGTTGATCAGCTCGGGCAGCTGCTCGCCTACGAGCGTGCGGACTTCGCCTGCGGCGGGTGAATTCTCGTCGAGCTGGGCGAGCTGGGGCGCCAGCATCTCCAGCTTGACGCCGATCGAATCGACCAGCCCGCGGACCGGCGAGGGCAGCGCGGGGCGCTGTGCCTCCAGCCAGCGCTCGGTGGTGAGCGGCAGCGCCTTGAGCGGCACCTGCGCGAGTTGCTCGACCCGCGGCGGGGCGGAGAGCGGGAAGATGGCGAAGACCACGGTGGCGAGGATCAGCAGTGCCATCGTGAGCAGCGCGCCGAACATGCCGATGCCGGTCGGCAGCACCAGGCCGAGCACCAGCGCGACGAGGATGATCAGCCCGTCCGCGGCGGCGATGCGGCCGACGCGGCGGAGAATCTCGGCCTCGCGGCGCTGGCGGCTACGCTTCGATACCGAGCCGTAGCGCTCGCGCGTCCGTTCGAGCAGCGCGTCGGCCTGCGCGAGCTGGCGATCGACGTCGGTGGGCATGGACTACATCGCCTCCAGCTTGAACGTGTCGGACACCGCGCCGCTCTGGTTCTGCGCGGCGCCCTCGGCGCGCGCGATATAGCCCTTCGACTTCTCGACTTCGCTCGAGAGCGTGTTGACCGTGGTCTTCATGCTGTCGAGCGCCTTGAGCTTGAAGGTGTCGATCGCGTCCATCGTGTCGTAGATGTTCTGGAAGGCGCGCTGGAGCGTCTCGACGGGGATCGTCGAATTGGCGGCCTGCTCGTGGATCGCGGCGGTGTTGCTCTTGAGCAGTTGCCCGGTCGAATCGATCAGCCCCGCGGTGGTGGTGTTGATCGCAGTGATCTGGTCAAGCACCAGCTTCTGGTTGGTCAGCGCCTGCGCGACGGTGACGGCGGTTCGCAGTGCCGAGACGGTGGTGGTCGAGGCGCGGTCGACGCCCTTCACCAGCTCGACATTGTTCTTCTTGACCAGGTCGAGCGCGAGATAGCCCTGCACGGTCACGGCCATCTGGGTGAGCAGGTCCTGGGTGCGCTGGCGGACGTAGAAGAGCGCGGTCTCGCGGATCGCCTTGGCCTTGGCCGGATCGCTGTGGTCGAGATCGTTGGCCTTGTCCTCGAGCTTCTGGTCCATCGCCTTGGAGAGATAGATCATCTGCTCGAGGCGACCCATGGCGTTCCACAGGTTCGCGCGCTCGGTATCGATCGCGGCATTGTCCATCAGCAGCTCGTCCTTGCCGCTGGCAAGGTTCTTGAGGATGCCCTGGATGTGCGTCTGCGACGACTGGTACTTGCGGAAATACTGCTTGAGCGGCGAGCCCCCGAAGATCTTCGAGAGGAAGCCGTCGTTGCCGCCGATCAGCTTGCCGTTGCGGCCCGGATCGAGCTCCTCGACGGTCTTGCGCAGCGCGAGCAGGTCGGCGCCGACGCCGGTATCGGCGCTCATCGCGCGGACGGGGCGATCGAGGAAGCGGTTGGACTGGCCCGCCGCGTCGCGGATCTCCTTCTGCCCCATGCCGGCGATCGCATCGACGCGCTTGCCGAACTCGGGCGAATTGACGTCCTGCGCAACGAGATCGTCGACGAAGTTTTCGACGCGCTTCTCCAGCTCACTCTTCTTGCCCTCGTCGACGGGGACGAGCCCGGCGGCCTTCTCGGGCGCGACCGTGGGAACCGGTTCGGGCGGCGTGAGCACCAGGTCCTTTTCGGCTGTAACAGTCTCGGTCGCCATCCCATCCCTCCAAGCTTGACGGCCCATCAATAGGAGCAACGCCGCGCCTATCCAAGTGTGTCGTTTATGTAATACACGCGAGTGCCTGCGCAAGCCGCGCTATTCAGCCCGGCGCAACGCCTGCTGCACGTGCACGTCGAGCTGCGGATGGGGAACGCGCACCCCGTGCTCCTTGAAGAGCAGCCACAGCCGGTTGAGCACGTCGCTGCGGACATTGCCGACGCCGCTTTCGGGGTCGCTGATCCAGGCGAGGATCTCATGCTCGGCGCCGTTCTGTCCGAAGGCCATCAGCCAGACATTGGCCTTGGGGCTGTCGAGCACGCGCGGGCTTTCCTTCGCGGCGCGCAGCATCAGCTGCTGCGCGAGCGGCAGGTCGCTGTCGTAGGAAACCGTGACGGGGATGCGGACGCGGACGTTGCGATCGGTGTAGGACCAGTTCTCCACTTCCTGCGTCATCAGATTTTCGTTCGGAATCAGATGCTCCTTGCCGTCGCGCGTCACGACCGAGACCGCGCGCACGCCGATCTTGTTGACCCAGCCGAAGCTGTCGCCCACCACGATCACATCGCCCGGCTTGATCGAGCGGTCCATCAGCAGAATGATCCCGGCGATCAGATTGCCGATCGTCTTCTGGAGGCCGAAGCCGATCGCGAGGCCGAAGGCGCCCGAGAAGACGGCGAAAGCGGTGAGGTCGATCTCAAGCAGGTCGACGCCGACGAAGAAGGCGAGCACCACCACTGCGATCGCCGCCAGCTTCTGGAAGAGCAGCTTCTGCGTCGCGTCGAACCCGCGTGCCTGGCCGATCGAGTGGGTGAGCAGCCGGTTGGCGAGCCGCACGCCGGCGAAGAGCAGTAGGATGATGACGCCCATCGTGAAGGCGGAGAGCAGCGAGAGGCGGCGCTGGCCGATCTGGATGCCGACGCGGTCAAGCGTCCCCTCGACTGCGGCGAGGCCGCCGATCGCGTGGCTGAACACGGCGGTGAAGGCGAGCAGCCCCAGAGTCCACGCCGCCCAGCGCGGCATGTTGAGCCCGCGCAGCACCGACGAGGCGAGCATCGCGACCGCGAAGCCCTCGAACAGGCCGACCAGCAGCCGGGGGAGCGCGAGCCACGGCCAGCTCACCGCCAGTGTCGCGAGCAGCACGCTCGCCACGGTCCAGCGCACGATCGCGCAGATGCGGAAGCGCAGCCCCTCGGCATGGCCGTTGAGCCGCGCCGCGAGGAAATCCGCGAGCCGCGTGCCGAGGGTGTTGCCGGCGAGCCAGGCGAGCGCGAAGGCGGCGACGGCGATTCCCGCCGCGAAGGCGCCTTCGCTGAGCTCGGCGGTGCCCGGCAGGTTGTGCCCCGCCAGCCAGGCGCCGAGCCGCGCCATCATCCGCGCGCAGCCGTGAAGCGCGCGAGCCCGGCTTCGAGATCGGCGATCAGGTCGTCGGGGTCTTCGAGCCCGATCTGGAGCCGCACCACCGGCCCCTCGGCCTGCCACGGCGTGACGCTGCGATGGCGCTGCGGATCGACCGGCAGCGCGAGGCTCTCGTATCCGCCCCAGCTGAAGCCGATGCCGAAATGCTCGAGCCCGTCGATCAGCGCGGCGCGCGCGGCATCGGATCCGCCGTTGAGCACGAAGGAGAAGAGGCCAGAGGCGCCCTTGAAGTCGCGGACGAAAAATTCGTGGCCGGGACAGCTGGGCAGCGCGGGATGGAGCACGCGCGCGACTTCGGGGCGCGTCGCGAGCCACTGGGCGATGCGCAGCGCCGCGCGGCCGTGCTGCTCGAGCCGAACCGCCATGGTGCGCAGCCCGCGCGCGCCGAGCCAGGCGTCGTCCGGGCTCGCGGTCTGGCCTAGCTGGTAGGCGGCGGCGCGCAGCCGCTGGTACTGGCCCTCGGCGGCGGTGACCGAGCCGAGCATCACGTCCGAATGGCCGACGATGTATTTGGTGCAGGCGAGGATCGAATAGTCGATGCCCATCTGGATCGCAGGCAGCAGCAGCGGCGTCGCCCAGGTATTGTCGATCAGCGTGGTGATGCCGCGCTGTTTCGCGACGCCGATGATCGCGGGGATATCCTGCACTTCGAAGGTGAGGCTGCCCGGGCTTTCGAGGAAGATGGCCTTGGTGCGATCGGTGCACAGATCGGCGATGCCGGCGCCGATCAGCGGATCGTAGAAGGTCGTCCTGATGCCGAAGCGCGCGAGCATGCCCGCGGCGAAGTTGCGCGTCGGATCATAGACGCTGTCGGCGAGCAGTAGTTCGTCGCCCGGATCGAGCACCGCGAGCAGCGCGGTGGAGACCGCGGCGACCCCCGAGGGGAAGAGCAGAGTCGCCTCGGCACCGGGCTCGAGTTCGGTCAGCGCCTCGGCGAGCGACCATTGGGTCGGCGTGCCGCGACGGCCGTAGAAGAGCTTGTGGTGCGTGTCGGCGCCGCCGCGCGCGCGCAGCTCGGCGACCGAATCATAGAGGATCGTCGAGGCGCGCCAGACCGGCGGATTGACGATGCCCTGCGTCCACTCGGGCCGGCGGCCCGCCGAGACGACCTTGGTCGCGTCCTTCTTCTCGCTCATGCCGGACCCAGCGCCTTGGGGGTTGCGGGCTCGGCGCCCCATTCGGACCAGCTGCCGTCGTAGATCGGCACCTCGCGGCCGAGCAGATGCGCGGCGAAGGCGATGATCGCTGCAGTGATCCCCGATCCGCAGGTGGCGACCAGCGGCTTGTCGAGGTCCAGCCCCGCGTCGCGGAACAGCGCGGCGAGCGCCTCGGGCTGCTTCCAGGTGCCGTCGGGCTGGAAGAAGCTGCCCGAGGGCATGTTGCGCGAGCCGGGGATGTGCCCCGATCCGCAGCCGGGGCGCGGGTCGGGCTCGTCGCCGGTGAAGCGTGCCGCCGAGCGCGCGTCGGCGACCTGCTCCGCGCCGCTTTCGACATTGGCCTGCATCTGGGCGAGCGTGCGGACCTGCGCAATCGGAGCGCGGGGCGCGAAATCGACAGGCGCGGAGGCGGGGGCGGAGCCCGTCTCGATCGGGCGCCCTTCGGCCTTCCATTTGGCGAGGCCGCCGTCGAGCAGCGAGGCCTCGACGCCGTACATGCGCAGCACCCACCAGGCGCGGCACGATACATGGTGCGGGCTGTCGTCGTAGAGGAGGATCCGCGTGTTCGCGCCGACGCCGAGCGCGCGCATCCGCTCGGCCACGCGCTCGGCCGTGGGGAGCATCGAGGGGAGCGGATTGGTCTCGTCGACCAGCGTGTCGAGATCGAGGAAACGCGCGCCGGGGATGTGCCAGGCCTCGAAATCGGCGCGGGGGTCTCGTGGCGGGCTTCCGGGGAGGGTGGAAGTATAGGTCGCGTCGAGCACCAGCAGGTCGGGTTCGCCGAGCGCGCCGGCCAGCCATTCGGTGGTCACCAGGGGTTTCATAGGCGTGGCTCTAGCGTGTCGTTGCCGAAACGGAAATGGCCCGTTGCCGCAGGAGCGAGCGCAGCCACCGGCTCCTTCGCCGGGAGGATTTGGCGAATGTGGCTTGGATGATGCAAATTCGGCTCCCAGCCCCTAAATGCCGCGCATGGACCCCAAGCATCTAGGCAAGACCTCCGCGCTTCCTGCTTCTCCAGAAGCGGCCGAGCTCGACTATGTTCCCAATCCGCGGCCGGGCAGCCGCTATCTGGTGCGCTTCGCCGCGCCCGAGTTCACTTCGCTGTGCCCGATCACCGGCGCCCCCGATTTCGCGCATCTGGTGATCGACTATGTGCCGCGCGAGACGATCGTCGAATCCAAGTCGCTCAAGCTGTTTCTGGGCAGCTTTCGCAACCACGGCGCCTTCCACGAGGATTGCACCGTGGGCATCGGCGAGCGGCTGTTCCGCGAGATGCAGCCCGAATGGCTGCGCATCGGCGGCTATTGGTATCCGCGCGGCGGCATCCCCATCGACGTCTTCTGGCAGTCCGGCGAGGCCCCGGCGGGGGTGTGGGTGCCGGCGCAGGACGTGCCGAGCTACCGCGGGCGAGGCTGAACCTCAGATTTACAGCACGTTTCGTCGTGCGAATCATGTTGCAGTGCAACGGAACTGCAACCATATTGGCTGGCGCGAGTTAGAGGAGGCGTAAGGGGCTAGAACTCCCCGATTTATTGCATCAGCGAAGGAACAGGGATGACTCCGTCGTCGATCGAAACGGGTGTACGACACCTTGCCCTGATCGGGAATTTCCTGCCGCGCAAATGCGGCCTCGCCACTTATACGACCGACACGTACGAGGCGCTGCGGCAGCGCTATCCGGATGTTCGCGTCGACGTCTATGCGATGGACGACCATCCCGGCCGCTACGATTATCCCGCCGCGGTGACGCGCGCGATCCCCCAGAACGATCGCGCGGCCTACCTCGATGCTGCACGTGCGATCGAGGCGAGCGGTGCGCAGGCGCTGTGGATCCAGCACGAATATGGCATCTATGGCGGCCCGGCGGGCGAGTGCCTGCTGGCGCTGACCGACCGGCTTTCGATTCCCGTCATCACCACGCTCCACACCGTGCTCGAGAAGCCGAGCGCCGACGAGCGGCGCGTGATGGAGGCGCTGCTGCGCCGCTCGTCGCGCGTGATCGTGATGGCCGAGAAGGGCCGCGACATATTGAAGCGCGTCCACGGCGCCGACGGGCGCAAGATCGTGATGATTCCGCACGGCGTGCCCGATCGCCCGTTCGCCGATCCCGATGCGCTCAAGCCGGCGTTCGGCTGGGCGGGGCGCGACGTGATCCTCACCTTCGGGCTGCTCGCGCCCAACAAGGGGATCGAGACGATGATCTCGGCGCTGCCCGCGATCGTCGCCGATCATCCGAACGCGCATTATGTCGTGCTCGGCGCGACGCACCCGAACCTGGTGGCGCACGAAGGCGAAGCCTATCGCGACCGGCTGAAGGCTCTCGCCGAGGAGAAGGGCGTCCCCGGGCATGTCGAGTTCATCGACGCCTTCGTCGAATATGACGAGCTGCTCGACTACCTCCAGGCGGCCGACCTCTATGTGACGCCGTACAGCAATCCGGCGCAGATCACCTCGGGCACGCTTTCCTATGCGGTGGGCGTGGGCAAGCCGGTGGTCTCGACGCCCTATGTCCATGCCACCGAGATCCTGGCGGACGATCATGGCGTGCTGGTCGACTTCGGCGACAGCGCCGGCTTCGCGCGCGAGATCGCCCGGCTGCTCGGCGACCCCAAGGCCCGGCTGGCGCTGGCGCAGCGCGCCTATGCCCGGGGCCGTACCATGATCTGGCCGCGGCTCGCCGAGAGCGCGATGGCCGAGATCGGCACGATCCTGACCGAGAAGCCGCGCCAGCTCGGCAAGGCGCCGATCGAGCTTGCGCCGCTGGCGCCCGATCTCACTGCGGTCGAGCGGATGAGCGACTCGACGGGCATGCTCCAGCATTCGATCTATTCGGTGCCCGATCGTCGCCACGGCTATTGCATCGACGACAATGCCCGCGCGCTGATCCTGATGTGCAAGATGGACGGGATCGATGAGGCGGTCCGCGACAAATGGACCAGCGTATATGCGTCCTTCGTCCAGCACGCCTGGAACGAAGGCGCACGCCGCTTCCGCAACTTCATGAACTTCGACCGGAGCTGGTGCGAGGACGTCGGCTCGGAGGATTCGAACGGACGCGCGATCTGGGCGCTCGGCGTCACTGCGCGCGACGCCCGCGCGCAGAAGCACCGCGACTGGGCCGCGGTGATGTTCGACGCGACGGCATCGATCGCGCTCGAGCTCGAGGCGCCGCGTGCGCACGCCTTCGCGATGCTGGGCGCAGCCGCGATGATCGAAGCGCACCCGGGCCATGCGCTCGCGCGCACGATCCTGACGCGGTACGGCGAGGAGCTGATCACGCTGCTCGACGGCGCGCGCCGGCCCGAATGGCAATGGTTCGAGATCGTGCTCGCCTATGACAACGCCCGGCTTCCCGAGGCGCTGCTGCGCGCGGGCAAGGTGCTGGGGCGGCAGGAGTTCGTCAGCGTCGGGCTCGAGACGCTCGAATGGATCGTCGAGCGCCAGACCTCGCCGGAGGGTCGCTTCCGTGCTGTCGGCACCGAAAGCTTCGGCCGACCCTATGCCGAGCCGCTGCCGTTCGACCAGCAGCCGCTGGAGGCGCAGGCGACGGTGGAGGCCTGCATCGCAGCCTATGAAGTCACTGGAGATCCGCACTGGCGCGAGGAAGCGATGCGCGCCTATCGCTGGTATCTGGGCGCCAACGACCTCGAGCTGCCGCTCGCGACGGCGCAGGACGGCGGCTGCTTCGACGGGCTGATGCCCACCGGATTGAACCGCAACCAGGGCGCCGAATCGATTCTGGCGCTCCAACTGGCGAATTGCGCGATTTCCGTACTTTCAAAGCGCGCCGAAAACGTGGAAACACGCCCCCGAGCCGCTGTCGCGTAAGTCCCTTCGCGCCAGCGAACGGGAGTTAGAGGGGGCAGGATGCTGGAACTGTACAACCACCCGCTACGGCTGCGCGCCGATCCCTCACGCGTGGTGGTTCGGCCCTTCCATATCGGCTGGGTCGGCAATGGCTCGGGGCCGAGCCGCACCGAGCGGCTGGTGAGCGAAGTGCTCAAGATGACCGCGGCCGAGGCGGCGGCGCAGCTCGAGATCGTGCTCAAGGATTTCGAGGCGCGCCACTGGCAGACGCGCCGCGTGTTCATGACGCGCTACGACGAGATCGAGGCACTGCTCGGGCTCGACGGCGGCCAGATCGGCGACGAGAAGCGCCAGCTGATCGGCGCCTATCTGTGCCACGAGTACAGCTATGCCGCGGCCGCGCTGATGAACCCCAGCGCAGTGCCGCACTTCGACCAGTCGGGCATGCCGCCGGGCAGCCTGCGCATCCTGATGTCGCTGCGGGCAGTGGGCGAAGGCCATATCTCGTCGGTCTCGTTCCGCGAAGGCATCATCACTGACACCAACGAGCTGAGCCTCGCCCCCGAGCCACCCTTCGCCACCGCGGCGGACGCGCGCGAGGAGGACGAGGAGCATATCCCGGAAGGGCCAGTGACGGTGTACCGCCACAGGGATTCGACGCTGTCGGGCACGGTGATCTTTCCGATCACCAAGGCCCAGTCGAACGGGCTCGAGGACCTGCGGATCTGCCACTTCACGCACGACGACAGCAGCGTCGAGTGGATCGGCACCTACACCGCGTACAACGGCTCGGTGATCCAGTCCGAGCTGCTGCGCACGCGCGACTGGCGCAGCTTCGACCTGGTGCCGATGTCGGGCGGCGCGTCGCGCAACAAGGGCATGGCGCTGTTCCCGCGCAAGATCGGCGGGCGCTACATGATGCTGGGCCGCCAGGACGGCGAGAACATCTTCCTCCATGCCTCCGACGACATCACTCGCTGGGAAGGCGGCGAGCTGCTGATCAAGCCGCAATATCCGTGGGAGCTCGTCCAGATGGGCAATTGCGGCCCGCCGATCGAAGTCGACGAAGGCTGGCTGGTGCTCACCCACGGCGTGGGCGCGATGCGCAAATATTCGATCGGCGCGGCGCTGCTCGACAAGAACGATCCGTCGAAGGTGCTCGCGCGCTCGAAGGAGCCGCTGCTCGCCGCCGCCGATCAGGACCGCGAGGGCTATGTGCCCAACGTGGTCTATACCTGCGGTGCGATCAAGCACGGCGACAAGCTGTTCATTCCCTACGGCGTGGCCGACAGCTCGGTCGCCTTTGCCTTCACCCCGGTGAAGGCGCTGCTCGACCAGATGGATTGAGGCCCCCGATCCTCCCCGCGAGGGGGAGGATCGGAATAGCGCTCACCGATAGGTGGCGATGTCCGCCTCGCCTTCGGGTGCCTGGCTCGGCGGGGTGGCGCGGACCATGCGGCGGGTGAGCGTGTAGATCAGCGCGATCAGCCCGAAGAAGAGCAGCGGCGCGATGACCAGCGCGATGGTCTCGAAACCCTCGCCCGCGACTGCCAGCGGCGCGTCGTTGGGCGGGATCGGCGAGTTGCGGTTGGCCCAGGCGAGGATGCCCGCGAAAGCGACGCCGAACAGGCTCTCGCCGACGATCAGCCCGGTCGCGGCGAGGACGCCCATGCGCTCGGCGAAATCGGGGTTGGCGGTGCGCTTCGCCCAGCGCTCGTAGAAATGGCCGATCAGCGCGCCGACCGGGATGAGCAATGTCAGCCCCATCGGCAGGTAGATGCCCATGCCGACCGCGAGCGGCGGCAGGCGCATCTTGCCGGTGCGGCCGAGCAGCTCGTCGATCAGGATCACGCCCGCGCCGATCGCGGCGCCGAGCTCGATCAGGTGCCAGTCGATGTCGCCGCCGAGCACGCCCTTGGCGATCGACGAGATCAGCGCGGCCTGGGGCGCCGAGAGCGCGTTCTCGCCGGCGCCGGGCATGCCGACGAAGCCGAGCGTGTCCTTGAGCAGGTCGAGCACCACGGGGATCGCGAGGCTGCCGAACACCACGCCGAGGATGAGCGCGACCTGCTGCTTCCACGGCGTCGCGCCGACGAGCTGGCCGGTCTTGAGGTCCTGGAGATTGTCGTTCGAGATCGTCGCGACCGAGAAGACGATCGCCGTGGTGAACAGCGCATAGGCGATCAGCGCGTTGGTGCGATCCGGATCCGCCTGGTGGCCGAAGATCAGGACGAGCAGCAGCGCGGCGCCGAGCACCGCGAGGATGCCGACGCCGGAGACCGGCGAGTTGGACGCGCCGATCAGGCCCGCCATATAGCCGCAGATCGCCGCGATCAGTACGCCGACCACCAGGACATAGAGCAAGGAGCCGCCGATCACCGCGAAGGGATAGTCGTGCACCGGCCCGCCCGCCGAGAAGCTCCACAGCAGCCAGGCGATGGGGACCAGAGTCGCCAGGACGGCGAGCGCGACCACGCCGATCGGCAAGTCGCGCTCGGTGAGCGGGAGCGCCTCGCCGCCGGCGCGCGCGCGCGACGCGGCCATTGCCGAGCGCAGCCCCGCCACGATCGGGCGGATGATCTTGAGCAGCGACCAGAGCGCCGCGACGCCGATCACGCCCGCGCCGACGAAGCGGACCTCGCCGCGGAAGGTGCCGCCGACCAGCGCGTCGACGCCCGCCGACAAGTCGCCCCCCGAGGCGAACCAGGGGACGAGCACGGTCCAGGAGATCAGCATGCCGAAGAACATCGCAGCGCCGACCGAGAGGCCGACGAGGTGCCCGACGCCGATGAGCAGCATCGACCAGCTCGTCGAGAAGCCCGATGCGGTGCTGCCGATGGCGAAGTTGCGCGAGGCTTCCTCGGCCACGAGCTTGGTCTTGCCGAGCAGCGCGAACAGGCCGGAGAAGAGCGAGCCGAGGATCAGCACGCGCAGCCCGCGCGCATTCTCCTGGTCGCCGACGCCGCTCGCCGCGCCGACCTTGAGCACTTCGGCCGCGGCGACGCCTTCGGGATAGGGAAGGTCGGTGCCGGTCACCAGCGCGCGGCGGAGCGGAACCGAGAACATAACGCCGAGCACGCCGCCCGTGATGCACACCGCGACCGTGGTCCAATAGGGGAAGCCGGTCCACCAGCCGACCATGATCAGGCCGGGAAGCACGAAGACGATCGCGGCCAGCGTGCCCGCGGCGCTGGCGATCGTCTGGACGATGTTGTTCTCGAGGATCGAGCTGCCGCGGAAGAAGCGCAGGATCGCCATCGACACCACGGCGGCGGGGATCGACGTGGCGAAGGTCAGCCCGACCTTGAGCCCCGCATAGACGTTCGCGGCAGTGAACAGCAAAGTGATCGCGCCGCCGAGCAGCACGCCGCGAAGCGTGAGTTCGAGCGGAGCGCGGGCGGGGGCGGTGGCCATCGGCGGCGGAACTCCGGCGTCAGAAGAGTGAGTGGGAAGGATCGGCGACCGTTCGTCCGCCAGGGCGCGCGCAGCGCTGCCCATCCAGACCCCAGGTGACTGCCGACACGTGCATCGCACGATGGTGACAGGGGAAACCACAGTTTGGAAGCGATTTCAGCGCCGCGGCGGGACAGCGGACCGGAGCGTCGGCGCCGCTCGGGCGTTGAAAGCCGATGCAGCTCGGGCAGGCCATGTCGAACTCGCCGTCGATGCGCGTCGTATCGCGCCCGCCCGAGCTCGACTTCCGCGCCGTGTTCGATGCGCTGGTAGTGCCGTCCGTGATCGTCCAGCCCCCGGACTATGTGATGGTGGCCGCCAACCGGGCGCGGTTGCAGGCGACGAACATGCGGATCGAGGACGTGATCGGCCGCAAGCTGTTCGACGTCTTTCCCGACAATCCCGAGGACCCAGAGGCGACGGGAGTCGCCAACCTCACTGCCTCGCTGGAGCGCGCCATGGCCACGCGCCGGGCCGATGTGATGGCGCTCCAGAAGTACGACATCCGCGGCCCCGACGGCACCTTCGAGGAGCGCTGGTGGCAGCCGCGCAACGTCCCCGTGCTCGCGGAGGACGGGTCGGTCGCCTTCATCATCCACCAGGTCGAGGACGTCACCGCCGAAGTGCGCGAGCGCCAGCGCGCCAATGCGGCGGAACAGGGGGCGGCGCGGCTGCGCGAAGTCGCCGATGCGATACCCGGGCTGGTGTTCGAGACCGATCCCGACGGCTGCAACACTTATGTGAACCAGCAATATTGCATCTACACCGGCCTGCCGGCGTCGGCGCTGATGGGATCGGGCTGGCGCCGGGTGTTCGGCGACGACAGCGCCGACCGGGCGTTCGCGGCCTGGTGCGAAGGCGCCGAGACCGGCGAGCCGCACGAAGTGGAGTGCTGCATCCGCCGCGCCGACGGCGCATGGCGCTGGTTCCTGGTGCGCATCGCCGCGATACGGAACGCGGCGGGCAAGCTCGAGAAGGGGATCGGCGTCTGCACCGACATCGACGATGCCAAGCGCGCCGAAAGCGATCTGAGCATGCGCAAGGCGCAGCTGCGCGCCATGGCCGATGCGCTGCCCCAGCTCGCGTGGATGGCCGACGAGAACGGCTGGATCGATTGGTACAACCAGCGCTGGTACGAATATACCGGCACCACGCCCGAGGAGATGGTGGGCTGGGGCTGGCGCAAGGTCCATCACCCCGACCATGTCGACCGCGTCGTCAAGCGCATCAAGCACAGCTGGGCTACCGGCGAGCTGTGGGAAGACATCTTCCCGCTGCGCCGAGCCGACGGCGAATATCGCTGGTTCCTCTCGCGCGCGGTGCCGATCCGCGATTCGGACGGGCGGGTGGTGCGCTGGTTCGGCACCAATACCGACATCACCGAGCAGCGCGAGCGCGAGGATTTCCAGAAGCTGCTGATGGGCGAGATCAGCCACCGCGTGAAGAACAGCCTCGCGCTGGTCTCGGCGTTGCTCAACCTTCAGGCGCGCAGCCTGCGCGACGACGACTCGCGCGAGGCGCTGGAGGACGCCTCGTCGCGCGTGCTCTCGGTCGCGACGGTGCACGACCAGCTCTGGCGCCAGGCCGATGCGCGCGAAGTCGATCTCGCGCCCTTCCTGTCCAACCTCGGCACCACGATCGCGGCGTCGTCGCCGAACCACGTCACGCGGGTCGATGTGGCGCCCGCGGTCGTATCGGCCGACATGGCGGTCCCGGTCGGCCTGTTCGTCAACGAGCTGGTCACCAACGCCTATAAGCACGCCTATCCGCCCGGCGAGGAAGGCGAGGTGCGCATCCTGGGGCGCCGGCTGTCCGGCGGGCGCTATCGGCTCGAGGTGTCGGATTCGGGGCGCGGGCTTCCCGAAGGCTTCAATCTCGACCGCGCGCGCTCGAGCCTGGGGATACGCGTGATCACCAGCCTTGCGCGCCAGCTCGGCGGCGAGCTGGAGGCGGGTTCCGCGAATCCGGGGGCTCGTTTCACGCTGGTTTTCACCCTCAAGTCGCCCCGGACCGGCGGACTCGAGGGCTAAGGCGCGTGACAAATTGAACGGCAGAAACGCGCGTTCGCTCGCCGGGAACCGGTCATTCCGCTAACGCCCTGATTGCGGCCATCCGCTTGGCAGCGCATATCGGGAATATGGAAGCTGTTTTCGTCCTTCATCATGTGCGGTCCGATGACGAATTTGGCGACGACGCCAAGCTGATCGGCGCGTATCGAACGGAAGGCGACGCACTGGCCGCAGTAGAACGCCTGTCCAATCAGCCAGGATTCGCAGATCATCCCCAAGGCTGGCAGATTGACTGCTACGTGCTGAACCAAGACCATTGGACCGAAGGGTTCGTGACGGTATAATCAAGCGACTGCTTTCCACCCAGTCCCGGCGGTTCCGGTCAGCACAGCAGACGCCCTGAAGCGGCCGGGCGGCAAACGCCCCACTTCTGACATTCCGGCCCCGACTTGTAGGCGCCAAAAGCAGCCTGTCGGATAATGCCCCAATTCTGGCCCATCATAGTGGCGAGGCGTCACCCCCATTGCCGACGTTTGACCCCATGCTAAGTAGCCTCAGGCCCCAAAAAGCGGTGATGTGGCCCGTCGAGGAACTCGCATGCGAGGAAGTAGGGTGTTGATCGGGGCGTCTAAGGTGCTTGCCGTCTTTTTGCTTGCGGCCTGCACGATGCAGGGCAGCGAGGTTCGCCGGGAAGAGCTAATGGATAGCATCGAGCGGCTGGTCGTGCTTCCTACAGGTGCCCAAGCACTGAAAGCCTACGGCCGGAGCTATGCATTCGTGGATAAAGATCGAGTCATCGGCTCCTATTCCATTCCGATCGAAGCACCGGACGGCCCCTGCACGATCGTGATGCCCGGGGATAGGTCTCGCCCGTGCACTGCGGAGGAAGCTGCGCTTACCGAGCAGACGCCCGCAGGCGTCAGACGATGGTACGAGAAGTCAGAAGATGTGCCTCGACGAATGTCTGCCGGCTGCGAGCAAGTAAATGTCGTTTATGTGATTTCGAGCCGCCGTGTGATTGAGGCACTTTGCGACGCGGATCACTAGCGGACATCCGTCAACTGAAGCTCTCGGCAAAAGCGGCTGGCCGCTTTCCATCCGATCTCAGGCATATTCTGGGCTGCTAGCGCTGCCTGGAAGCGGACTGGGCTCGTGCTGGATTTTGTCCACGCGGCCTGGGGTCCCTACTCAATACCCGCAACGGCCGCGACGGAGCGAATTTACGACGCTGCCCCGCCCCAAAAGCGCCCCCGGGCGCACGATCTTGCCGCTTGCAAAATAGGATTTGACCTGAAACAAATCGGGAACGATCTTTCTCAATCTGAATATAATCGGCGTCTCGCGCGCACACGCACACGCACGCGCGCAGGCACGTACGTGCGCACGCGCATGCGCCCGCGTTGGAGTGTCCACTTTGTCCACTTCCGCCGTGTCCACTTCCGGCATCGCCCCGCCGGATCGGCCGATGGTCGGCCCGCTCGGACCGCCGCGATAGTGTGACCTTGGTGTGACCTTTGGTCGCGCAGGATGCGGGGGCGGCGCGATAGCGTCTCGGCCCGACCGGACGGTTTCCTGGCCTAACCCCGGAAAAGTCCGCCGAGCACGCCGCGGACCAGCCCGCCGATCATCCCGCCACCGCGCGCCGATCCGAAGACCTGCTTCGACAGCTCGTTGGCGACGGTGCGTCCCACGGCCGTGCTGGCCGAGCGCGTGGCGGACTTGATCGCGCGGTTCCAGGGCGAGTTGGCGGCTTCGCGCTCGGCCTGGCGCTGCGCCGCTTCGGCGTCGCGCTGCGCGCGCGCGGCTTCCTTGGCGAGACGCGCGTCCTCCTTGGCCTTGGCGGCGGCGGCCTTTTCGGCGTCGGTCGCGGCCTTGGCCTCGGCGGCGGCCGCGACGGCCTCCTGCGCCTTGGCACCGAGCAGCTCCTCGGCGGACTCGCGGTCGATCACCTGGTCGTACTTGGTGCCGATCGCATCGGTTTGGATCAGCACCTTGCGCTCCTCGGGCGTGAGCGGGCCGACGCGCGATGCCGCCGGCTTGATCAGCGTGCGCTCGACCGGGCTCGGCGAGCCGTCTTCCTGGAGCAGCGACACCAGGGCCTCGCCGACCTTCAATTCGGTGATCACGGTCGCGACGTCGACGCCGGGGTTGGCGCGGAAGGTCTCGGCGGCCGAGCGGATCGCCTTCTCCTCGCGCGGGGTGAAGGCGCGCAGCGCGTGCTGGACGCGGTTGCCGAGCTGGCCGGCGACATCCTCCGGAATGTCGATCGGGTTCTGGGTGACGAAATAGACGCCAACGCCCTTCGAGCGGATCAGGCGGACGACCTGCTCGATCTTGTCGAGCAGCGCCTTGGGCGCGTCGTCGAACAGCAGGTGCGCCTCGTCGAAGAAGAAGACGAGCTTGGGCTTGTCGGGGTCGCCCACTTCGGGAAGCGTCTCGAACATCTCGGAGAGCAGCCAGAGCAGGAAGCTCGCATAGAGCCGCGGGCTGGCCATCAGCTTGTCGGCAGCGAGCACATTGACCACGCCGCGCCCCGAATCGTCGGTCCTGAGGAAGTCGGCGATGTCGAGCGCGGGCTCGCCGAAGAAATGCTCGGCGCCCTGCGAGCGGAGCTGGAGCAGCGCGCGCTGGATCGCGCCGACGCTCTGCTTCGAGACATTGCCATAGGTGGCGGTGAGCTCGTCGGCGCGTTCGGCGCAGTGCGCGAGCATCGCCTGGAGGTCGTCGAGATCGAGCAGCAGCAGCCCGTCCTTGTCGGCGACGGTGAAGGCGATGGTGAGCACGCCTTCCTGGACTTCGTTGAGCCCCATCAGCCGCGCGAGCAGCAGCGGGCCCATTTCGGAGACGGTGGCGCGGATCGGATGGCCCTGCTCGCCGAACAGGTCCCAGAACTGGACCGGCGTATCGGCATAGCGCCAGTCGGTATCGCCGATCTCCTGCGCGCGCTGGGCGAAGGACTCATGGATCTTGGAAGTGGGCGATCCGGGCATGCCGAGCCCGGAGAGGTCCCCCTTCACGTCGGCGACGAAGACCGGGACGCCGGCGTTCGAGAAGCCCTCGGCCAGCCCCTGGAGCGTCACGGTCTTGCCCGTGCCGGTCGCGCCGGCGATCAGCCCGTGGCGGTTGGCCCGGCGAAGCACCAGCTCCAGCCGCTTGCCATTGGCGCCGCCAACGAAAATGCCCGTCTCTCCCATCGTGCCTCCTCCGCATTCGAGGAGGAGACACTAGGGGAGAAACGGGCTTTGGTCAGCCTGGATTGACGCGATTTTACTCGCCGATCTCGACGGCGACGAAATTGCCGATGTTGCGGCGCTGAACGTAGAGCAGCACCTGGTCGCGACCCGCGCGACGGGCCTCCGCCACCAGGCGGGTGATGTCCGCGGACGTGGCGACCGGCGTGCGATTGACCGAGACGATCACGTCGCCGCGCTGGATGCCCTTGCCGGCCGCATCGCTGTTCGGATCGGTGCCGAGCACCACCACGCCCTTCACATCGGCACCCAGCCCGAGGCTGCGCGCGATCTGCGGGGTGAGCGGCGTGACTGCGATGCCGAGCGACGCCGCGCCCGGAGTCGCCTGCTGGTCGTCGGAGCCGGGAACGCCGCTGTCGTCGTTGGGATCGAAGCCGGCGAGCTGCTCTTCGGGCGGACGCGTGCCCACGGTGACCTGCACCGTCTGGCGGCGGCCGTCGCGGATCAGCTCGACGGGCACGCGGGTGCCGGGCGCGATGTTGGCGGCGAGGAAGGACAGCGTCTGGTCGGGCGTCACTTCCTGGCCGTTGACGCTGACGATCACGTCGCCCTGCTTGATGCCGGCGCGCTCGGCGGGCTGGCCCGGCTCGACGCGCGCGATCAGCTCGCCGCGGTCCTTGGGCAGGCCGAGGGCGCTGGCGATGTCGGCCGTGAGCGGCTGGATGCCGACGCCCAGATAGCCGCGCTGCACCGAAGCGCCGCGCATCAGCGTGTCGACGATCGGCTTGGCCTGCTCGGCGGGGATGGCGAAGCCGATGCCCACGTTGCCGCCGGTGGGCGACAGGATCTGCGAATTGACGCCGATCACATTGCCCTGGAGGTCGAACATCGGGCCGCCCGAGTTGCCGCGGTTGATCGACGCGTCGGTCTGGATGAAGCGGTCATAGGCGCCGCCCTGACCCGTCACGCGGTGCGTGGCCGAGATGATACCCGCGGTCACCGAGCCGCCGAGGCCGAAGGGGCTGCCGATCGCCACGACCCAGTCGCCGACGCGCGCCTGGCGCGAGTCGCCGAAGCGGACATAGGGAAGGCCGGTGCCTTCGATCTTGAGCACCGCCAGGTCCGAGGGGACGTCGCGGCCGATAAGCTTGGCCTTGAACTCGCGGTTGTCGGAGAGCTTGACCGTGATCGATTCGACCACCGCGCCGCGCGTGCCGGCGGTCACCACATGGTTGTTGGTGACGATGTAGCCGTCGGCCGAGATCAGGAAGCCCGAGCCGAGCGATTCGGCGCGCTGCGGACGGCTGGGGCCGCCGAACATCTCGAAGGGGGTGCCGGCGAGCGGATTGGCGGTCGCCGGGATGCGCTGGCTGGTCGAGATGTTGACCACCGCCGGCTGGAGCCGCGCGACCATGTCGGCGAAGCTCATCGGCGCGCCGGCCTTGGGCACGGCGGCCTGGATTGCTCCCGGCTCGTTCTGCGCGGTCTGCGCGCCCGCCGGGTGGTTCAGCGTCAGGGCGGCGGCGCCGCCGCTCAGGAGGATGGCTGTGGTGAGAGCGTATGCGTAACGCACGTGTGTTGGTCCTCTCAAAGGAAGGAGAAGCGGTCGGCGCGATTTCTTGCGCCGCTTTGCTGAACGCCGATTGAATATGAACGAACCGAAAGGCTCATCGTTGCCCCATGAACTCGCGCAGATAGCTGTTCTGGGGCGACAGGATGATCTGGGTGTCGCCCTTGCCATCGCCCTGGGCGAGGAAGGTGTTCCGGTACGACTGCATCGCGCGGTAGAAGTCGTAGAAGGCAGGGTCCTTGTTGAACGCCTGGGCATAGATCTGCGCGGCCTGGGCCTGGGCGTTGGCGCGGATGATCTGGGCTTCCTTCAGGCCCTGCGCCTTGATTGTCGCGGCTTCCTGCCGACGCGCGGTCGCCATGCGGTTGAGCGCGCTCTCGAGCGGCGCACCGCTCGGCAGCTCGGTCTGCTTGATCCGCACGTCGACGATCTCGACGCCGTACTGGCTGGCGAGCCGCTGGAGCGAAGACTGGATGTTGTCCATCACCTGCCCGCGCTCGGCAGTGAGCAGCACCGCCGAGGGACGACGGCCGAGCTCGTTGCGCAGCGACGAGCCGAACAGCGGCTGGAGCTGGTCGCGGACGCGCTCCTCGTTGCCGACGGTCACCACCATCTTGAGCGGATCGACGACGCGGAAGCGGGCATAGGCGTCGACCTCGAGCCGGAGCTGATCGGTCGAGAGCACCGGCTGGTTGGGCAGATCGATGTCGAGCACGCGCTTGTCGACCCACACGACGCGGTCGACGAAGGGGATGCGGAAGATCGGGCCGGCCTGGGTGCGGCCGAACTGCTCGCCGGGCTGATAGGCGTTGACCGTGCGATAGGGTTGTTCGAGCCGCAGGATCACGGCCTGCTTGGTCTCGGGGACGATGGTGAAGGTGCTGAGCACCACCACCAAGGCGATCAGCACGGCGACCGCGATTGCGATCGGGCTGCGGAACCAGCTGCGGATCATCGCGCCGTCCCTCCCTGCTGCGCCTGGGCCTCGGCCGGCTCCTGCGCGCGCGGCCGCATGGCGGGCAGCGGCAGATAGGGCGTGACGCCGGGCGCCTCGACGATCGTCTTGTCGGTGCGTGCGAGGATCTGTTCCATCGTCTCGTAATACATGCGGCGGCGAGTCACCTCGGGGGCGAGCTTGTACTGCTCGTAGATCTTGTCGAACTCGGCCGCCTCGCCCTGCGCGCCGGCGATGATCTGCTGCGCATAGGCGTTGGCGTTGTTCTTGTTGGCCTGCGCCTCCTGCTGCGCGGCGGTGACCTGCTTGAAGTCCTCGTCGACGGCCTGGGGCGCGGCGGCTTTCTGGACCGCGACGCCCTGGATGCGGATGCCCGAGCGATATTCGTCGAGGATCTGCTGCATCATCGACTGCACCTGGCCCTCGATCCGGGCGCGGCCCTCACCGATCGCCTCGTTGAGCGTGGTCGTGGCGATGACGGCGCGCATCGCGCTCTCGGCGGTCGCGCGGACGGTGTCCTCGGGCTTGGCGATCTGGAACTTGTAGTCGACTGCGCTGCTGATGTCCCAGCGCACCGAATAGGCGAGGTCGACGATGTTCTGATCGCCGGTGAGCATCAGATTCTCGCCGCTCGCCGGGAAATTGTCGGTGCGGATGTTGGCGACGTCGACCACGTCGACGAGCTGGAGCGGCGCGGGAAGGGTGAGGCGCACGCCCGGAGTGAGCGTGGAGGAATAGCTGCCGAGCGTCGTCACCACGCCGCGCTCGCGCGGGCCGATCGGATGGATGCTGGTGTAGAGGATCCAGACGGCGAACAGCGCGGCGACGATCATCAGCCACAGCCGGCTGCCGCTGGGCAGGCCCGGAACGCCGCCGCCTCCGCCGCCGCTGCGCGCGCGCTTGAGCAGCTCGTCGAGCGTGTTGCCGCCGCCGGGACGCGGACGGCGCCCCTCGGGCGGGAAGGACCAGGGATTGCGCGGGCCGTTGCCGCCGCCGCTTCCACCGTCGCCCGAGCCTCCACCCTGGCCGCCGCTTCCGCCGCTGCCCCACGGGCTCTTGGGAGCCTCGTTCTTCAAGGTGCCGGCGCCTGCGAGCCGGCCAGTCCATCTGATCATGACAGCCTTTATAAGTGCGCGGCGGCGGATTTACAGTGGCGGCGGACGATTGTGCGCCTATGTGGCGCTCCATGAGCGAAATCGAACAGCTGAAAGCGGCGCTCGCCCCCGTCGCCGCAGGCCGCGCGACGGCGCGGCTCGACGATAAGGGACGCGCCAGCATCGTCCTCGACGTGACCGGGCTGGGCGCAGCCGCGCGCGTGGAGCTGGAAGCGGACGTGAAGGCGGCGGCGGCGCGCGTGGCGGGCGTCAGCGACGTGCGCGTGCTCCAGACCAGCGAGCGGCGCCAGCGCCGGCTGATCGCAGTGGCGAGCGGCAAGGGTGGGGTGGGCAAGTCCACGATTGCGGCGAACCTGGCGATCGCGCTGGCGAAGCGCGGGCGCAAGGTCGGGCTGGTCGATGCCGACATCTACGGCCCCTCGCAGACGCGGCTGATGGCGGTCGAGGGCGTGCGACCGGAGGCACAGGACAAGAAGCTGATCCCGGTCCAGACGAAATATGGCGTGCCCCTGCTCTCGATGGGCGGGCTGGTGGCCGAGGGGCAGGCGATCGCGTGGCGCGGATCGATGGCGGGGCAGGCGCTCGGCCAGCTGATCGATGGCGACTGGGGCGAGGCCGAGGTGCTGATCCTCGACCTGCCGCCGGGAACCGGCGACCTGCAGCTCACCATGGTCCAGAAGCACAAGCCCGCGGGCGCGGTGATCGTATCGACCCCGCAGGACCTGGCGCTGATCGACGCGACGCGCGCGATCGACCTGTTCGGCAAGGTCGGCGTGCCGGTGGTCGGCTTGATCGAGAATATGGCGGGCTATGCGTGCCCGCATTGCGGCGAGGTCTCGGACCCGTTCGGTCGCGGCGGCGCCGAGGCGGCGGCGGAGAGACTAGGGCTGCCCTTCCTCGGGCGCGTGCCGCTCGAGCTGGCGATCCGCGCGGCCTCGGATGCGGGCGAGCCGCCGGCGGCGGGGAACGGCCCGGCGGCGGAGACGTTCGCCGCTCTGGCGGCACGACTGGATGATTGGCTCGCCGCCAACGGAGGCTAGGCATGCCGCTGACCAGCGACGAGGATATACGCGCATTGCTCGACGAGGTGCGCACGATCGCGATGATCGGCGCGTCGGACCGGCCCGACCGGCCGAGCTACCGCGTGATGGAATATCTCCAGAGCCGCGGCTACCGCGTCATCCCGGTCAATCCGCAGATCACCGGCGAGCATGTCCATGGCGAGTTCGTCTTCCGCGAGCTAAGCCAGATCGGCGAGCCGATCGACATGGTCGACATCTTCCGTCGCCCGATGGCTGCGGGGGAGGCAGTGGACGAGGCGATCGCGGCGGGCGCCAAGGCAGTGTGGCTCCAGATCGGCGTGATCAACGAGGAAGCCGCCGCGCGTGCGGAGGCGGCGGGCCTCAAGGTGGTGATGGACCGGTGTCCCGCGATCGAGATTCCCCGGCTGGGCGTGTCGATGGTGGGCGGGGCGCACTAGGCGCTCGTCAGGAAATTGGTTCACGCAAAGGCGCAAAGGCGCGAAGATTGGCGATCTTCGTTCCCAGTGTCCGCGCCGCGTCAGCGGCTGTTTGTGCTCGGTGCAGAGGAAAGATGGCCGCTATCGCGGAGCTGAACCTCTTTGCGTCTTTGCGCCTTTGCGTGATCAAATCTCAAAGCCGGCGCAGGGCCTCGATGAGCTGCTCCACGTCGCGCATGTCTTGGTAGAGGCCGAAGCCGATGCGGAGCACGTCGCCGCGGACGTCGAGGATGACGTCGTCCGCTTCGAGCTCGGCTTTCCAGCGTTGGGCTTCGGGCGAGCGCAAGGCGAGGAAGCGCGCGGGCGATCCCGGGTTTAGCAGCTCGGCGTCGAGCGGGAGCTCTGCGAGCAGGTGCGCCCGCAGCCCGGCGGCATGCGCGGCGATCGCGGCGGTGGTCAGGCCTTCGTCCGCCAGCATGTCGCGCACTGCGACGAAGCGGTAGATTCCAGAGGGATCGAAGGTCGATCCGAGGAAGCGCCGCGCGTCGGGGGCATAGCCGATGCTTCCCGGCGGCAGCGAGAGATCGTCGAACTCGGCGTACCAGCCGGTGACTTCGGGGCGCGGGCCGAAGCCGGTCGGGGCGTGGAGGAAGGCGCAGCCCTCGCCCGCCATCGCATATTTGTAGCCCCCGGCGAGGTAGAAGATGCGATCGGCGACGGCGGAGAGATCGGTCTCCATTGCCATGAAGCCATGATAGCCGTCGATCACCACCCATGGCCCCTCAGGCCGGGCAAGCGCGGCGAGTTCTTCCAGTCCCTCCAGTACGCGGCCGGTACCGAACTGGGCCTGGCTGGCGAAGATCAGGTCGTGCATGCCGCTGCGGCCGCGCTCGACCAATGTCTCCAGCGGCACGCGCTCGACGATGGCGGTGCCGGCTTCCTCCCAGCGCGCGCTCTGGCGGCGGAAGCTGTGGAATTCGCCGTCGCTCGCGAGGATGCGCAGCGGCCGGTGCGGCAGTGCCGAGGCGAGCGCGACCAGCAGGCTGTGCGTGTTCGGCGCGAAGACGACGGTGGCGGGATCGGGCAGCTTGAGCTCGGCGGCGACATACGCCTGGGCGGCGGGCCAGATCTCGCCCATCACTCGATCCCATTTGCGGTCGGCGAGCCGGGCGGCGTCCTCCCACGCCGCGAGCTGGCCGATGTAGCTGGCGTCGGGCCAGAGGTGATGACTGTGCGTGGCGAAGTGCAGCCGATCGGGTGCGGCGGCCAGCGCACGCTGGAAGAGGCGCTTGTAGCTCACAGGTCGGTGCGGAGCGCCCAGAGCTCCGGGAAGGCGCGCTTGGGCAGCGTCGATTCGAGATAGGTCACGCCCGCCGTGCCGCCGGTGCCGGGCTTGCCGCCGATCACGCGGCTGACGGTGAGGACGTGCTTGTGGCGCCAGGTGGCAAGTGCATCGTCAATGTCGACGAGTTTTTCGGCGAGCTGGTAGAGGTCCCAGTGCGTCGTGGGCTCGCGATAGACTTCGGCCCAGGCGGCGCGGACGCCGTCGTTCGGCTGATAGGGCTGCGGCCAGTCGCGTTCCAGCGCCTCGGCCGGCAGTGCGAAGCCCGATGCGGCGAGCGCGGCATTGGCGTCGTCCCACAGGCTCGGCAGCTGGGCATATTCGGTGGTGAGCGGCCCCGGCACCCCCCCGCCACGCAGCCCCAGCAGCGTCTCGACCGCGCGGAACTGGTCCGACTGGAAGCCGGAGCTGCTGCCGAGCACCGAGCGGAAGCGCGTATAATCGCTGGGAGTCATCGTTGCGAGCACGTCCCAGCTGAGCGTCATCACCGCCTGGATCCGGCTGACGCGCGCGAGGCCCTTGTATGCCTCGACCAGCCTGCCCGAGCGCACGAGCTGCTTGGCGGGCAGAAGCTCGGCGATCATCTGCTTGAGCCACAGCTCCTTGGTCTGGTGGATGATGATGAACAGCAGCTCGTCGTGCCGGTCCGACAGCGGGTGCTGGGCGGTGAGAAGCTGGTCGAGCGCCAGATAGCGGCCATAGGTCATGTCCGAAGTCATGCGGCGGCTCCGGCGAAGAGGGTGCCGATGGCGCGCGCGCGGCCGGGACGGAGAGGATTTGGTTGCATGCGTTACCGAATAGCTTGCCCGCGGGGCGGCTGACAGAGGGTTTCGGTGCGCCGTTCAGCCGATGCGGGCATCGTAGCTGCGCTGCGCCGCTGCCACCTCGACCATCCGCGTCTCCGCCCAGTCGATCATCGACTGGCAGGCGCCATCAGGTCCCGCCCCAATGGCGTGATGCTGTAGGTGACGGTCACCGGCACGGTCGCCTCCACTGCACGCGCGACCAGCCCGTCGCGCTCGAGCCCGCGCAGCGTCTGCGCCAGCATCTTCTGCGAGATGCCCTCGATCCGCCGGCGCAGTGCATTGAAGCGGTGTTCGCTTTCACCAAGGAGCAGCAGAATGAGGACGCTCCATTTGTCGGCGATGCGATCGAGCAGCATGCGGGTGGGGCAGTCGGCAGCGTAGACGTTGCCGCGCGCGCAGGCGGTTCCCTCGGCGGAACCAGCTATGGAAATAGTGCCTTCTTGCATGGGCGATATCCATAACACAGTTGGTTCCCATTGGTAACCACTGGAGACCCATGATGAAGATTGCGGTTCTTGGCGCGAGCGGCCGGGCGGGATCGGAGATCACTCGCGAGCTGGCGGCGCGCGGACACGAAGTGACGGCCATCGCACGCAACATCGACGCGATCCCGGCACTCCCGCGGGTAGCTGCGGTGCGCGGCGACGCGTCCGATCCCGAGGCGCTGGCCGGGCTGATCGGCGGCCATGACGCGGTGATCAGCGCGCTCCACTTCGACGTGCCCGCCGCCACCTTGCTCGAGGCTTTGAAGCGTGCGGGCGTGGGCCGGCTGCTCGTGACGGGCGGTGCGGCGAGCCTGGAGGCGGCGCCGGGCGTACGGCTGATCGATGCGCCCGACTTCCCGGCCGAATGGAAGGGCATGGCGATGGGCGGCATCGCCTTCCTCGACGCGCTGCGCGGCGAACAGGCGATCGACTGGACCTTTTTCTCTCCCGCGGCGCTGCTCTTCGAAGGGCCCCGGCGCGGCACCTATCGCACCGGCGCCGACCAGCTCGTGACCGACGATGAGGGAGAGAGCCGGATCAGCTTCGCCGATTATGCGATCGCCATGGTCGACGAGCTCGAGGCGCACCGGCATCCGCGCGCGCGTTTCACCGCGGCCTATTGAGACCTCTGCTTTCGGCTGGCCATTCCCCTCTCGCAGAGGAGGGGAATGGGCCGATCCTCAGTCGCGCAGCAGCTCGTTGATGCCGGTCTTGGAGCGCGTCTGCGCGTCGACCGTCTTCACGATCACCGCGCAATAGAGCGACGGACCGCCGTTGGGATCGGGAAGCGCGCCGGGCACCACCACGGCATAGGGCGGCACTTCGCCGCGATAGACCTGACCGGTCGCGCGATCGACGATCTTGGTCGAGGCGCCGAGGTACACGCCCATCGAGAGCACTGCGCCCTCGCCGACGCGCACGCCCTCCGCCACTTCGGCGCGCGCACCGATGAAGGCGCCGTTGCCGATGATCACCGGATCGGCCTGGAGCGGCTCGAGCACGCCGCCGATTCCGGCACCGCCCGAGATATGGACGTTCTTGCCGATCTGCGCGCAGCTGCCGACCGTCGCCCAAGTGTCGACCATCGTGCCTTCGCCGACATAGGCGCCGATGTTGACGAAGCTGGGCATCAGCACCGCGCCGTTGCCGATGAAGGCGCCGTGACGGACGATGGCACCCGGCACGGCGCGGAAGCCCGCTGCCCGCCAGCTGTTGTCGCCCCAGTCGGCGAACTTGCTGGGCACCTTGTCGAACCAGTTGGCGCCGCCCGGCCCGGGCATCACGACATTGTCGTTGAGGCGGAAGGAGAGGAGCACGGCCTTCTTGAGCCACTGGTTGACCTGCCAGCCGCCCTCGGTCGGCTCGGCGACGCGCGCCTCGCCGCGGTCGAGCAGGCGCAGCGCCTCGGCCACGGCGGTGCGCACGCGGCCCTGGCTGGCGGTGGTGAAGTCCGCGCGCTGCTCCCAGGCGGCGTCGATCGTGGTTTGCAGGTCGGTCACTCAGTCCTCCAATATTTCGTGCAGCCAACGGCCGAGGTCGTTGACGGTATAGTCGATGAAGCCGCGATCGGGGTCCGGCGTCTGCTCGGAGCCGTTGTCGATCCAGACGGTGGTCATGCCGATCGCCTTGGCGGGCTTCAGGTTGCGGGCCATGTCCTCGACGAAGAGCGATTCGGCCGGGTCGAGCTGGTAGGCGTCGCAGAGCCCGAGATAGGCCGAGGGATCGGGCTTCGGGCGATAGGCAGTCGCATGGATGTCGTGGATCGCCTCGAAGCTCGCGCTCAGGCCGAGCCGGTCGAGCACCTTGCCCGCATAGGGCGCGTCGCCATTGGTGAAGACGAGCTTGCGCCCGGGCAGCCGCGCCAGCGCCTCGACCAGCGCCTCGTTCGCCTGAAGCACGGTCATGTCGACGTCGTGGACGAAATCCAGATAATGATGCGGATCGACGCCGTGCTCGGCCATCAGCCCCGAGAGCGTGGTGCCGTGCGCGTGGAAATATGCCTTCTGGACGCGGTGCGCTTCCTCGGGCGAGCAATCGAGCAGGGTACGGACATATTCCCCGATCCGCGCATCGATCAGCGCGAACAGGTTGGCGCTCACCGGATAGAGCGTGTTGTCCAGATCGAAGATCCAGTTACGGACGTGCGAAAGCTGCGTGAGCATCGGTGCGGGGCTCTACGGAGTGGACGTTAGTGCTGCAAGCAGTCAGGGAAGACTATCGTTAAGTTGCGATAAACCTTAATCATTTTAAGGGCTTGTTCGCGACCTTCTCATGAGAGGACCTGGATGCGGGCGGCATTGTCTCTGCGGTTGAAGCATGGCGCTGCGATTTCGGGCCTGCTCGCCCTCGCCGCATGCGGCGGCGGAAGCGGCGGCGGGGGTGTGGGCACCATCCCCGCGCCTCCCGTCTCGCCTGCGCCGACCCCGACGCCGAGTCCCGTTCCGGTCCCCACGCCCAGCCCCACGCCGCGCGCGAGCTACGACACGTCCGAATATCGCGCGACCGTCGGCGCCGTCTCGATGAACGCGCTCACTGCCTATGACCATGGCGGCACCGGCGCGGGAATCCGCGTCGGCGTGATCGACAGCGGTATCGACCTGCAGAGCGAGGAATTCGGCGACTGCTCGGGCGGCCCGGGTACGGGAAGCTGCCGTATCCTCGCGACCTCGCGCGACACCGCCGGCAACGCCTCGATCGACGACGTCGGCGGGCACGGCACCGCCGTAGCCTTCACCATCGCCGGCCGCCGCAACGACGCGGGCACGCACGGCGTCGCCTTCGACGCGCAGCTGATCGTCACCCGCGCCGATTCGCCGGGGAGCTGCGCCGACACCAGCGCCGACGGGGGCTGCAGCTTCGGCGACGATGCGATCGCGGCCGGGCTCGACGCGGCGCGGACCGGCGGGGCGCGGGTGGTCAACATCTCGCTCGGCGGAGATCCGCCCACCCAGCCGCTTCTCCAGGCGATCGATCGCGCCACCGCGGCGGGCATCGTCATCGTCATCTCGGCCGGCAACAACGGCGACAAGCCCGAGGGCGTCAACCCCGATCCCTTCGCCGGCACCGCCGCCGCGAGCAGCGGGGCGCGCGGGCTGGTGATCATCGCCGGCTCGGTGAATTCGAGCGACCAGATCTCGAGCTTCAGCAATCGCGCGGGCACCGGCGCCGGCACCTATCTCGCCTCCGTCGGCCAGAGCGTGCGCGCGCCGGACCAGACGGGCGCGCCGATGCTGTGGTCGGGCACTTCGTTTTCCGCGCCGCAGATCGCGGGCGCGGTCGCACTGCTCGCCCAGGCTTTCCCCAACCTGACCGGTGCGCAGATCGTCCAGCTGCTCTACGCCACTGCGCGCGACGCGGGCGCGGCGGGCACCGACCCGGTCTATGGCCGCGGCATCCTCGACCTGACGCGGGCCTTCCAGCCGGTCGGCAGCCTGTCGGTCGCCGGTTCGGGCGGCGCGGTGTCGACCGGGGTCAACGCCGCGCTCTCGACTCCGATGGGCGACGCGCGCCAAGGCGCGCTCGGCGCCGTGGTGCTCGATGGCTTCGACCGCGCCTTCGCCACCGATCTGGCGCGCACGATCAGCCATCAGGGCAGCGCGCGCCGACTGCCGCAACTGATGGCATCGCGCGAGCGCAGCTTCTCGGCTGGGGTGCGCGGGCTCGGCGTGGCGGTGTCGCTGGTGCCGACGCGCGATTCGATCCGCATCGAGCGGCTCGGCATCGGCAGCCGGGATGCGGACGCGGCGCGCGTGCTCGCGGCGACGGTCAGCGGTCGGCTGGGCGGCAAGGCACAGTTCGCGATCGGCGCGTCGGAGAGCGGCAACACGCTGACCGCGCGGCTCGCGGGGCGCGCGGACCCGGCCTTCCTGGTCGCGCGCGACCCGGTGCAGAATGCCGGCTTCGACGTGGACGTGGACGGCTCGGTCGCGGTGCGCCAGGCGCTCGGCCGCTGGGGCCTGACGCTCGCGCAGGAACAGGGACAGGTGCTCAGCCGGCGCGACACCGAGTTCGCGTCGCTCAAGTGGCGGCCGCAGCGCTCGGGCTATGCGCGGACCACCATCGGGCTCGACCGCAGCTTCGGCGGCTTAAGCGCAGGACTTTCGCTCACGCACATGCGCGAGGCCGACACGGTGCTCGGCGCGCGCTTCTCGGGCGCGCTGGGGGCGGCGCGCGCCGACAGCAGCTTCCTCGACCTGGGGCTGCGCTACGATCTCGGCTCGGGCTGGACGCTCGGCGGGTCGATGCGCCAGGGCTGGACGCGCGCGGAGCTGCGCGGCGGGCTCAAGGGATCGGGGCTGATCCGCACCAATGCCTTTGCGGCCGACCTGGGCAAGACCGGGCTGTTCGCGCGGAGCGACAGCTTCGGCCTGCGCGTCGCCCAGCCGCTTCGGGTGGCGAGCGGGGGCATCGACCTCGCGCTTCCGGGGGAATGGGATTACGCGACGTCGAGCGTCAGCGCGTGGAACGCGAGCCGCATCAACCTGGCACCACAAGGCCGCGAAGTGGATTACGAGCTGCGCTATCTCTGGCCGCTGGCGGCGGGCGATATCAGCGCGAACCTGTTCGTGCGCAGCCAGCCGGGCAATTTCGCCGACATGGCGCCGGACAAGGGCGCGGCGGTGCGGCTGACGCTGGGGTTTTAGGCAAGCGATCGCCGCTTGGGGCGCGTGCAGTTAAGCTTGAGTGGAATAGAGGGGCGCGAGGTCCCATCTTGCCGGCCATGACTGCTTATTCGCTGCTCGACCTCGTCCCCATCGTCCAGGGCGGGGATGCCCGCCAGGCGCTTGCCAATGCCGCCGATCTCGCCGCCCATGTCGAGGGGCTGGGCTTCACGCGCTATTGGGTCGCCGAGCACCACGGCATGGAAGGGATTGCCAGCGCTGCCACTGCAGTAGTGATCGCGCATGTCGGCCAGGCGACCAGCCGTATCCGCATCGGCGCGGGCGGGATCATGCTTCCCAACCATTCGCCACTGCAGGTGGCGGAGGCGTTCGGCACGCTCGACGCGCTGTTTCCCGGTCGAGTCGACCTGGGGCTGGGCCGTGCGCCGGGATCGGACCAGCGCGTCGCGCGGGCGCTGCGGCGGACGCTCGACAGCGATCCCGACGCCTTCCCGCAAGACGTGGTCGAGCTGCAGAGCTATTTCGCCGATGACGGCCGCACCGGAATCCGGGCGACGCCGGGGGCGGGGGCGGACGTCAAGCTGTGGATCCTGGGATCGAGCCTGTTCGGCGCGCAGCTCGCGGCGATGCTGGGGCTGCCCTATGCCTTCGCCTCGCACTTCGCCCCGGCGATGATGGACGAGGCGGCGGACGTCTATCGCCGCAACTTCCGGCCCTCGCCGGTGCTCGACAAGCCCTGGCTGATGCTCGGCTTCAACGTCTTCGCGGCCGACGACGATGCCGAGGCCGAGTATCTCGCCACCTCGCAGCAGCAGGCGTTCGTCGCGATCCGCACCACCGGGCGCGGCATCCAGTTGCCGCCGCCGATCCGCGGCTATCGCGACACGCTGGGGGCGCATGGCAATGCCGTGCTCGACCATGTGCTGTCGGCGTCGGCGGTGGGCGGGCCGGAGAAGGTCCGCCGCGAGATCGCGGCCTTCGTCGAGCGGACGCGGGCGGACGAGCTGATGCTGACCTCGGCGATGTTCGACCATCAGGCGCGCAAGCGGAGCCTGGCGATCGCCGCGGAGGCGATGCGGGGGATTTGAGAAGCTAGCCCGCCGCCGGCAGGCGCAGGCGGACGAGGAGGCCACCCAGGTCGTCGCTCTCTTCGAGGCTGACGGTGCCGCCGTAGATCTCGGCCACGTCGCGGACGATGGCGAGGCCCAGGCCGGTGCCGGGCTTGCCGGTGTCGAGCCGCACGCCGCGGTCGAAGATACGGATGCGGTCGGCCTCGGGGATGCCGCGGCCGTCGTCCTCGACCATGATCTCGACGAAGCCGGCCTGCGCGGCCGCAGTCACGAATACGCTGCCCCCGCCATATTTGGCGGCGTTCTCGACCAGGTTGCCTAGGATCTCGTCTAGGTCCTGCCGCTCGATGTGCGCGAACAGGTCCCTGGGGCCGTCGACGTCGATCCGCACCGCGGGATAGAGTCGGGCCACGGCGCGCTCGACCGCCTCGATCGAGGGCCAGACCTCGGCGCGGCTGTGCGCGCTGCCGCGCCGGCCGACCGCGCGGGCGCGGGCGAGGTGGTGGTCGATCTGGCGGCGCATCGTCCGCGCCTCGCGGATCACGGTGCCGGGCAGATCGTCCTGCCCCGCGGCGGCGGCGTTCATGATGACGCTGAGCGGCGTCTTGAGCGCATGGGCGAGGTTGCCCGCGTGGCGCCGCGCTTCCTCGGCCTGGCGGTCGTTGTGCTCGACGAGCGCGTTCAATTCCTCGACCATCGGCGCGACTTCGGCGGGCATCGAATCCTCGATGCGCTTGGACTTTCCGGCACGCAGCCGGGCGATCTCCAGCCGCACGCGCCGGAGCGGCAGCAGGCCGTACCAGGTCTGCAGGCCGACCATCACGATCAGCCCGAGCCCGAGCAGCACGAAGCTGCGCACCAGCGTGCGCCGCAGCGTCGCGATCCAGGCGTCGAGCGTGGCGCGGCTCTGCGCGACCTGGAACTTCCAGCGCACCGGAGAGCCGGGGAGCTTGAGGTCGCGCTCGGCGATGCGCAGCGGCTCCTCGGGGAACTCGTCGCTGTCGTAGATGTGGAGCTCGCGGTCGTCATGGACCTGGTCGGCGCGAAGCCGCCGGTCCCACAGCGAGCGCGAGGGGAAGGGCTCGAACCCCTGACCGCTGATCTGCCAATAGGCGCCCGAATTGGGCTCGAGGAAGCGCTGGTCGGCGAGCTCGCGGTTGAGCACCACTTCGCCGCCCGGGCCGAGCTCGGCCGAGACGATCATCGAATTGAGCAGATATTCGAGCTGGTCGTCGAAATTGCGCGTCATCGCAGTGGTGAGCACGCGGTCGAGCGCATAGCCGCCACCCAGCAGCAGCAGCATGATCCAGGCGGAGGCGATCAGGATCATGCGCCGGCTCACCGAGCCGGTGACGCGCACATAGGGGCGCGGGCGGATGTCGTCGGGCAGCACCGGCGCGGGCTCCGGCCGGCGGCCCCACAGGCGGGGGAGCTTCAGGCCGGACAGCCGCACGCGATCAGGCCGCCCCGGCGGGTTCCTCGAGGCTGTAGCCCAGGCCCCGGATGGTGGTGATCACGTCGGGACCCAGCTTCTTGCGGATACGCGTGACGAACACTTCGATCGTGTTCGAATCGCGGTCGAAGTCCTGGTCGTAGATGTGCTCGATCAGCTCGGTGCGGCTGACCACCTTGCCCTTGTGGTGGAGCAGATAGCTGAGCAGCTTGTATTCCTGCGCAGTGAGCTTGACCGGCTCGCCGGCCTTGGTGACCTTGCCCGAGCGGGTGTCGAGGCGGATGTCGCCGGCGATCAGCTCTGCGGACGCATTGCCCGAGGCGCGGCGGATGAGCGCGCGCAGGCGGGCGATCAGTTCCTCGGTCTGGAAGGGCTTGGCGACATAATCGTCGGCGCCGGCATCGAGCCCCGCCACCTTATCCGACCAGCTGTCGCGCGCGGTGAGCACCAGCACCGGCGTGGTCTTGCCTTCCTTGCGCCAGCGATCGAGCACCGTCAGGCCGTCGATCTCGGGAAGGCCCAGGTCGAGGAGGATCGCGTCATATTGCTCGGTCGAGCCGAGGAAATGGCCCTCCTCGCCATCGGTGGCGAGGTCGACCGCATAGCCGGCGCCTTCGAGTGCATTCCTCAGCTGCTGCCCCAGGTTGGGCTCATCCTCGACGATCAAAAGTCGCATATCCGTCCCCGAAATCGGCGCCGTAGTCGCGCCTAGCTGCCCGTGCGGCGCAGGATGCGGCCGCTGCGGCCGTCCACGTCCACCCAGATCACCGATCCATTGCGCAGGAATTTGAGCGTGTAAATGTCCGTGCCCGGATCATAGTCGAAGCCGAGATATTGCGCGCCCGGCATGCGGGGAACGACGCGGCGCTCGATCTCGCGCACGGGCAGGTTCTGCCCGCGCAGGCGGCGCTGGCTCGCGGCGTCCTGGCCCGAATCCTGCACCTCGGGCACGGGCTGCGCAACGACCGGCGCGGCAAGCGTCGTCGCAGCCAGGCACGCGCATAGAACGGGTTCGACCAGCATTCGCATCGGCATCGCATAGGGATCGGGCATTGAATAGCCCCTGAACATCGCTGTCAGCAGCGCGCAACTTGCGGGCGGCAAGGCAGACCCCTAGGTGCTGAGCGCGCCTGCCGATCCGGCGCCCTCCAGATGAATCAAAAGGCAAAATGGCAGCTCCCGTCCTCGCATATGAAAATCTCGGCCTGATCCAGGGTTCCGGCTGGCTGTTCCGCGGGCTCGACATCTATGTCGGCGAGCGCGACCGGCTGGCGCTGATCGGCCGCAACGGCGCGGGCAAGACGACGCTGCTCAAGCTGATCGCCGGCGTGATCGATTCGGACGAGGGCCGCCGCACGATCGTGCCGGGCACGCGCGTGGTGATGCTGGAGCAGGAGCCGCGGATGCAGGGCTGCACGACGCTGCTCGACTATGTGCTCTCGGGCAGCGACGCGCCGCAGCAGCACGAGGCGGAGGCGATCGCCGACCAGCTCGGCATCGACCTGTCGCGCGAGGCCAAGACCGCGAGCGGCGGCGAGCGGCGCCGCGCCGCGATCGCCCGCGCGCTGGCGCAGGATCCCGACGTGCTGCTGCTCGACGAGCCGACCAACCACCTCGACCTCGCCGCGATCGAATGGCTGGAGGAATGGCTCAATCGCTTCACCGGCGCCTTCATCGTCATCAGCCACGACCGCACCTTCCTCACGCGGCTGACGCGGCAGACCCTGTGGCTCGACCGCGGCGCGATCCGTCGTGCCGAGATCGGCTTCGGCGGGTTCGAGGCCTGGACGGATCAGGTCTATGCCGAGGAGGAGCGCAACGCCCAGCGGCTCGACGCCAAGCTCAAGATCGAGGAGCATTGGCTCCAGCGCGGCGTGACCGGCCGGCGTCGCCGCAACCAGGGGCGGCTCGAAAAGCTCAAGGAGATGCGGGCCACCCGCGCGGCGATGCTGGGGCCGCAGGGTGCCGCCAAGCTGGTGACGAGCGTCGACGACACCAACACCAAGGTAGTGATCGACGCCAAGAACGTCACCAAGCGCTTCGGCGCCGGAGAAAATCAGCGCACGATCATCAAGGACCTGACCTTCCGCGTCACGCGCGGCGACCGCATCGGCATCGTCGGCGCGAACGGCGCGGGCAAGTCGACCCTGCTCAAGCTGCTGACCGGCGAGCTCGAGCCCGACGAAGGTAGCGTGACGCTCGCCAAGACGCTCGACGGGGTGATCATCGACCAGCAGCGCAGCCTGATGGCGCCCGACAAGACGGTGCGCGACGTGCTCGCGGACGGCGGCGACTGGATCGAGGTGCTGGGCGTCAAGAAGCACGTCCACGGCTATCTGAAGGAGTTCCTGTTCGACCCGAGCCTGGCCGACGCCAAGGTCGGGTCGCTCTCGGGCGGTGAGCGCTCGCGGCTGCTGCTCGCACGCGAGTTCGCGCGGCGGAGCAATTTGCTGGTGCTCGACGAGCCGACCAACGACCTCGACCTCGAAACGCTCGACCTGCTCCAGGAAGTCATCGCGGATTATGAAGGCACGGTGCTGATCGTCAGCCACGACCGCGACTTCCTCGATCGCACGGTGACGGTGACGCTCGGGCTCGACGGATCGGGTAGCGTCGACGTGGTCGCGGGCGGCTATGCCGATTGGGAAGCGCGGCGCCGGCCCAAGGCCGAGCCGAAGAAGGCCGCGCCCAAGGCGGCGTCGGCGGCCGAGGCGCCCAAGAAGCAGACCAAGCTCAGCTACAAGGACCAGCGCGACTACGACCTGCTGCCCAAGCGGATCGAGGAGATCGAGGCGCAGATCGCCAAGGACGAGGCGGCGCTGGCCGACCCTGACCTCTACACGCGCGATCCGGGCAAGTTCGCGAAATTGAGCGACGGTATCGCCAGGCTGCGCGACGAGAAGGACGCAGCCGAGATGCGCTGGCTCGAGCTGGCCGAGCAGGTCGAGGCGCTGGGCTGAGCCCTATAGCGCCACCCCCGCGCGCCCGGCCAAATCGACGACATATTGCCAGGCCACGCGGCCCGAGCGGCTGCCGCGGCGGGTTGCCCAGTTGACTGCCTCGGCGGGATCGAAGTCGAGCCCATAGGCCTCGGCATAGCCGCGGACGATGTCGATGTAGGTGTCCTGGTCGATCGCGTGGAAGCCGAGGCTCAGCCCGAATCGGTCGGCGAGCGCGAGATTGTCGTCGACCGAATCGCGCGGATTGATCGCGCTCGACTGCTCGGCGATGTCGCGGGGCACGAGATGGCGGCGGTTGGAAGTGACCACCAGTCGCGCATTGGCCGGCCGCGCCTCGGCTCCGCCTTCGAGCAGCGAGCGCAGCGCCCGCGCATCGCCCGAGGCGTCGAAGCCCAGATCGTCGAGGAAGATGGCGAAGGGTCGGTCGGCCCGGGCGAGCAGCGCGAACAGCTCGGGGAGCGTCTCGAGATGCTGCGTCGCGGCCTCGACCAGCGCCAGCCGCCCGCCCTTCGCCTGCACCGCGGCGATCGTGCTCTTGACCAACGCCGACTTGCCGGTGCCGCGCGCGCCCCAGAGCAGCACGTCCTGCGCGGCATGGCCGCCGGCGAGCCGCTCGAAATTGGCGCGCAGAACCTCGCGCTGCGCATCGACGCCGCGCAGCCGATCGAGCGGCAGCGGCGCGAAGGCGCGCGCCTCGCTCAGGTTATGGCCGCGCCAGACATAGGCGGGGTGGGCGAGCGGGTCGGCGGGTGGTGCCGGAGGCGGCGCAAGACGTTCGAGCGCCTCGGCGATGCGGATCAGCGGGTCGGTCATCGCCCGCCGCTATAGAGGCTGGGCGCGCGGGCGCAAAAGCTCAACCCGCCTGGATCGTAGCGAGCCTGCGGCGCAACCCGGCATCGGCGGGCGCGAGGCGGACGGCCTTTTCGAGCAGTTCGCGCGCGGTCGGCGTGTCGCCTGCCAGGAACAACGCCCAACCATAGGCGTCGGCTGCGGCGGGGTTGGCCGGGGCGAGCAGCCAGGCAGCCTCGCCGAAGCGCTCGGCCGCGTCGATCTCGCCGGCGCCCGCATAGGCGTTCGCCAGCTCGGCGTTGAGCGCGGCGTCCTCGTCGCCGATCTTGAGCCGTACGCGTTCGAGGCTCTCGATCGCATCCTCCCACCGGCCCGCGGCAAGCTGGCGGGTCCCGGCCAGCCGGAGCGCGGCGAGATTGGCGGGGTTCTGCGAGAGGAAGAGCGCGAGCGCACTGGCGGCTTCGCGCGGCCGGCGGGCACGGTCACAGGCCTCGACCAGCCGCAGCATCGCGGGCTCGTCGAAGCGCAGGCTCGCCGCCTGGCGATAGGAGGCGATGGCGTCGGCGGGCCGATCGAGCAGCATCATCAGATCGCCGACGAGCAGGTGCGCGGCAGGCACGCCGGGATTGCGCGCGGCGAGCTGCTGCGCGCGGACGAGCGCACCGGCGGTGTCGCCCTTGTCGGCGAGCGCGCGCAAATAGGGGATCGCGGCGCCGGGATCGCCCGGCCGCTGGGCCGCATCGCCGCCGAGCACTTCGGCGCTGTCGTCGGCGCCGAAGCCGCGTACGGGGGCCGCGAAGGGGAGGGCGGCACGATCGAGCAGTGTGGCGGCGCTGGCTCGGTCGCCGATCCGCTCGAAGGCGCGCGCGGCGAGCGCCAGCGCATAGGTGTCGGCATCGGCGCGCGCGACCATCGGGCGCAGCACGTCGATCGCGTTGCGCGCCGAATCGCTGCGGAGCAGCGCTGCCGCGAGCAGCTTGCGCGCGGAGAGGTTGAGCGGCTGCATCGCGATCAGAGCACGCAGCTTGTCGATCGCCTGCTCGTTGGCACCGGATTCGAGGTCGAGCGTGCTCAGCAGGAGCAGCGGCCCGGGCACCGAATCGAGCGCGCCGCCGGTCCGCTCCATCAGCGCGCGGGCGAGGTCGAAATTGCTGGCGCGCGCGGCGATCACGGCCTGAAGGTAGAGCGCCTGCGGACTGGCCGGGCGGACGACGAGCGCCCGGCGGGTGGCGGCGAGCGCATCGATCATGCGGCCGGAATCGCCGAGGGTCGCGGCATATTCGATCAGGGCGTCGTGGTGGCGCGGATCGCGCTTGAGCGCGGCCTCGAACCAGGGAAGCGCTGCGACCAGGCCATATTGGGCGCGCACGAGCTCGCCGCGCAGCACCAGCGCGTCCACCGCGCCGGGGGCCAGCTTCACTGCGCGCTCCGACGCCTGGATCGCGCCGAGCATGTCGCCCGAAGCGAACTTGAAGCGGCCCATGTCGGTCCAGAGCGCGGGATCGTTCGGCGCGGCATGCGCGGCCTGATCGAACGCGGCGAGCGCGCCGGCGAAATCGCCCTGCGCCGCCAGCGCCCGGCCGCGGATGCGCAGCGCGTAGGTGCGGTACGGTGCCGGGGCCTTGGCGGCTTCGGCGAGCGCCTTTTGCTCCTCGCCCTGGAGGAGCAGCGCGTGGGCACGGAGGTGCGCGATCTGGCGCGGGTCCTGCCCGGCATCGACTGCGCGCTGGAGTGCACCCTCGGCGCCGATCCCATCCTGGAGCGCGAGCATTGCCCGGGCGAGCGCGAGCTGTGCGGCGGCATTCTCGGGTGCGGCATGGACTGCGACCTGCGCTTCGTCGCGCGCGTCGGTGGCGTTGCTCGCCGCGAGCAATGCCTCGCTGCGGGCCAGCGCCTCTCCAGCCGACTCGCCGCCGATGCGACCCCAGGCGAATCCGAGTCCGAGCGTTACGACGAGGGCGAACGCGGCGCCGCCGGCTGCGATGACGGCCCAGCGACGGATGGGGCGCGTGCGCCGGCGCCTAGGGCTGGAGGTCATAGGCCTTCATCAAGTCGTAGAGCGTCGGCCGGCTGATGCCCAGCAGTCGCGCGGTGCCCGAGATATTGCCCTCGGCACGGGCGAGCGCGTGGCGGATCGCCTTGCGGTCGGCCATTTCGCGAATCGCCTTGAGGTTGATCGGCTCGACATCGGCGGCAGTGTCGAGGTCGAGATCGGCGGCGGTTACCGACTTGCCGTCGGCCATGATCACCGCGCGCTTCACGCGGTTCTCGAGCTCGCGGACGTTACCGGCCCAGCCCCAGGCGTCGATCGCGGCGAGCGCATCGGGGGCGAAGCCGCGCACCGCCGGGTTCATCGCGGCAGCATATTTCTTGAGGAAGTGGCGCGCGAGCAGCCCCGCGTCGCCGGGCCGTTCGGCCAGCGAGGGGATGCGCACCACGATCTCGGCAAGGCGATAATAGAGGTCCTCGCGGAAACGGCCGTCGGCGACCATCGCATCGAGATCCTGGTGAGTCGCGCAGACCACGCGGGTGTCGACGGAGATCGGCTTGCGCGATCCGATCCGCTCGATCACTCGCTCCTGGAGGAAGCGCAGCAGCTTGACCTGGAGCGGCAGCGGGATGTCGCCTACTTCGTCGAGGAACAGCGTACCGCCGTGCGCGAGCTCGATCTTGCCTTCGGTCGTCTTCACGGCGCCGGTGAAGGCACCCTTCTCATGGCCGAACAGCTCGCTTTCGAGCAGAGTCTCGGGAATGGCGGCGCAGTTGATCGCAACGAAGCCACCCTTGCGGCGCGGGCTCGCCTCGTGGAGGCCGCGCGCGAGCAGCTCCTTGCCGGTGCCGCTGGCCCCGAGCAGCATCACCGACACGTCGGCGCCGGCGACGCGCTCGATCGTGCGGGTGACCTTGAGCATCTCGGGCGCGCCGGTGATCATGCCGCCCAGCACCGCGCCTGCCTCGGCGCGCTCGGCCAGGCGGCGGTTCTCGGCCTCGAGCGCATGGACGTGGAAGGCCCGCGCGACGATAAGTCCCAGCGTGTCGATGTCGATCGGCTTCTGGTAGAAATCCCAGGCACCGAGCGAGATCGCGCGCAGCATCGACTCGCGCGCGCCGTGGCCGGAGGCGACGATCACCTTCGTATCGGGGCGGAGCTGCAGGATCGTCTCGAGCGTGGCGAAGCCTTCGCTGGTGCCGTCGGGATCGGGCGGCAGGCCCAGGTCGAGCGTCACCACGGCGGGCTCTTCGGCACGCACCGCGGCGATCGCTTCCTCGCGGTTGGCGGCGCTCACTATCTCATAGCCGTCATAGGCCCAGCGGAGCTGGCGCTGGAGCCCGGCGTCGTCCTCGACGATCAGCAGCTTGGGTTTCATTTCGGTCATGCCGCCCTCCCGACGGCGAAATCGCTGGCGTGCGCGGCCCTGAGGATCACGCGGAAGCGGGTGCCCTTGCCCTCGCGCGAATTGACTTCGATGCGGCCCCCCATCGCTTCGGCGAGCTGGCGGGCTTCGAAGGCGCCGATGCCGAAGCCGCCCGGCTTGGACGAGACGAAGGGCTTGAACAGCCGGTCGCGCACGAAACCCGGGGACATGCCGCAGCCGCGATCGACGACGTTGATCGTCACGCTGGCGGCCTCCGCGCTGACCGCGAGCGTCACCGGTTCGTTTGCGGGGCTGGCGTCGATTGCGTTCTGGACCAGATGGTCGAGGAGCTGCTCGAGCGCGGCGGGATCGGCGAGCGCGACTGCCGGGGTGCCGAGCGTCGCCACCGGATGCTGGCCGCGGCGGTTTGCGGCGAGGCGATCGACCAGCGGCATCACTTCGACTGCGCGCGGCGGCTCCGAGCGCACGCGATTGTGCTGCGACAGGCGCGCGAGAAGCGCGTTCATCCGTTCGGACGAATCCTGAAGCGTGGCGATCATGTCGGCGCGGAACTCAGGCTTGTCGGCGTGGCGCTCGGCATTGCGCGCAGTGAGGGTGAGCTGGCTCACCAGATTCTTGATGTCGTGGAGGATGAAGGCGAAGCGGCGATTGAACTCGTCGAAGCGCTGCGCCTCGGCCAGCGCCTCCTGTGCTCGCGCCTCGGCGAGATACGACGCCACCTGGCGCCCGGCGACCTTGAGCAGGTCGAAATCCTCCCAGTCGAGCGCGCGATCGATCAGGGGACGCGCGAGCAGGATCGCGCCGGCGAGCGCCCCCATGTGCGGCAGCGGCACCACCACCCAGGCCTCGGGCAGGTCGAGCATCCATTGCGGAACGGCGTGCGTGTCGGGGCTGCTCGTGTCGTCGCGGCGGATGGCGTCCAGCTCGACGATCCGGCCGGTCGTCTCGAGATGGTTGGCGAGCGCAGGGTCGGCCGAGACGGGGAGCGTGGCGCGGTCCCAGTTCCAGCTCGCCCCCGCGCCGAGCCCTGCGCCCTCCGGCACGAGCAGCACCGCCGCGGGCGACTGGGTGAGGTCGGCGATCGCCTTCAGAATGCGCTCGTCGAGGGGCGCGGCGCCTTCTGGTGCGCCGAGCGTCTCGGTGAAGCGCATCCATTCGGCGCGATAGTCGTAGCGATGGCGGAAGAAATGCTTGGCGAGCTTCACCTTCACCCAGGCGCGCAGCCAGGAGTTGGAGACGAGCGTGAGGATCGCGACGGTCGAGCCGAGCACGAAGGCGGTCTGGTAGACACGCGCGTTGCTGCCGCCGATCGTGGCGATCGCGCTGGTGGCGAGCGCGAGCAACGTGAAATAGGCGCCGATCGCGACGAGCGAGAGCGACTGGTAAGTGACTGCGCGCGAGACCTCGACCTTCCACTCGCCCTTGCGCTGCAGCCCTGCGGCAATCGCGAGCGCGACGACCATCATCGCCGCGCCGCGGACGACGGCGGATTCGGGGCGGTAATGCCCTTCGAGATAGGCGGCTCCGAAGACGAGGAAGTCGGTGCCCCAGAGCCCGGCCAGCGCGAGCACGACCCAGCGCAATCCGCCGCCTTCGCGCGGCAGGCCCGAGTGGAGGGCCTGGACGAGCACGAGCGCGGCGACAGCGACGAGCATGCGGAGCAGCAGCGCGGTCTCTACAGGATCGGTGGCCGCTGCGGCATTGGCCTCGGCTCCGAGGTCGGCGAGCAGCGACGCGAGCGCCACCAGCACGACGACGCCGTAGACGGTGCCCAGCGCGAGCGGCGGGCGCGCATTGCGGTCGTGGCGCTGGAGCGCGATCATGAAGCCGATCCAGCCGAGGTCGCGCAGCGTCTCGGCGAGGCGGGTGACGGAGTCGGCCGAGCCTATACCGGCGACGGCGAGCGCCCAGAGCGCCGTGAGGCCCAGCGCGGCGGCGAGCGGTCGGCGCGGCGCGCCCGGCTCGGTCGCGCGGAGCGTGCGCAGCACCAGGCCGCCGAAAAGCAGTGCCGCCAGCGCATGCGACCAGAGCACCAGCGTCGCGAGCATCAGCGCGCGCCTTCAGGGAACAGGATGACCCGCACCGTCTGGAGCAGGATCAGAAGGTCGAGGAAGGGCGAGTAGTTCTTCGCGTAGAACAGGTCGTATTCGAGCTTCTGGCGCGAATCCTCGATCGAGGCGCCATAGGGATAGTTGATCTGCGCCCAGCCGGTGATGCCGGGCTTCACCATGTGGCGCTCGGCATAATAAGGGAGCTGCTGTTCGAGATCGTCGACGAACTGCGGCCGCTCGGGACGCGGGCCGACGAAGCTCATCTCGCCCTTGAGCACGCTCCAGCACTGCGGCAGCTCGTCGATGCGCAGCTTGCGGATGATCCGGCCGATGCGCGTGATGCGGGGATCGTCCTTCTCGGCCCAGACCGCCTTGCCCGGCGCTTCGGCGTCCTGGCGCATCGAGCGCAGCTTGATGACGTCGAACCCCTGGCCGAACAACCCGACGCGGCGCTGGCGGTAGAAGGCCGGACCGCGGCTTTCGAGCTTCACGAGCAGCGCCGTGAGCAGGATCAGCGGGAAGGTGAGCAGCAGCAGCAGCGAGCTCGCCGCAATGTCGAAGAGCCGCTTGAACACGCTCGAGAACATGCGGCCCGAGGAGAAGCCGTCGGAGAAGATCAGCCAGCTGGGATTGACGCTGTCGAGGTCGACGCGGCCGGTCTCGCGCTCGAGGAAGGTCGAGATCTCGTTGACGTGGACGCCGGTGGTCTTGATCCGCAGCAGATCCTTGAGCGGGAGCGAATTGCGGCGTTCCTCGAGCGCGAGCACGACTTCGCTGGCGTTGAGCAGCTCGACGTGATCGGCGAGGTTGTAGATGGCGTCGCGTGCGATTGCCTCAGGGATCACGCGGTTGGCCTCGCTCATCGCGACATAGCCGACCACCGCGAAGCCAGCGCCGGGCGCCTTGGCGAGCGCCTTCAGCCGCGCGGCGCGCGGGCCAGCACCCAGAACGACGACGCGCCGCTTGAACGCCTGGCTTCCCAGCGTCTTGCCGAGCAGGATGCGCAGCAGCACCAGCAGCAGCACCGACGCCGCCATCGCGTAGAGCAGGTTCGAGCGCCAGAAGCTGATCTGGGGAATCAGGAAATAGAGGAAGCTGAGCGCGATCACGCCCAGCGCCACCGCGACGAGCAGCCGCGCGACGGCATAGCGCAGCGACTGGAGCGCGTCGGCACCATAGACGCCGACCGCCATCATCGCGGTCTGGATGAGCAGCGCGTAGCATAGCAGCTGCGGCAGGCGATCGGCGATCGAAGAGGGGGCCATGCCGATCTGGTGCGCGCGCGCGATCCAGCCGAGCTCGCCCGCGGCGACGAGCAGCAACAGGTCGAACAGGCCGAGCAGGAGCACGGCGTTCGGCACATAATGCTTGAACAGGCGGATCATGGCCGGATCGGTCTAGCGAGGAAGTGTAAACAAAACCGACACGGGCGCGGCGCAAGGAAGATGCGAAATCGGGCATGGGCCCGGCAACCGTTCCGATCGCGAATCGTTAAACCGCTTTGAGGGGCAGACACTTACCTTCGTTTCTGACATCATCGCCCAACAGGGAGCACCTTCGCATGCCGTATTCGAAGCCGATCATTCCTGTCATATTGTCGGGTGGATCGGGTACGCGGCTCTGGCCGGTGTCGCGACCCGAACGGCCCAAGCAGCTTCTGTCGCTCACTGCCGAGCAGACGATGCTGCAGCTCACGGTCAAGCGGACCTCGGGGGAAGGTTTTGCCAGCCCGATCGTGGTCGCGAATGCTTTCCATGCGGATCTGGTCGAGGAGCAACTCGGCCAGGTCGGCGCCGCGCCGCAGGCGCTGCTGCTCGAGCCGAGCGGGCGCAACACCGCGCCTGCGATCGCGCTAGCTGCGATTGCGGCCGGCGGCGGCTCTGACCCGATCCTCGTCATGCCCTCGGACCACGTCATCGGCGACGTTCCCGCTTTTCATGCCGCGATCAGGGCCGCCTTGCCGCTGGTCGAGGAGGGCTGGCTGGTGACTTTCGGCATCACGCCCGACAAGCCCGAGACGGGCTATGGCTGGATCAAGGTCGGCGAGCCGCTGCGCGAAGGCGTGCATCGTGTCGATAGCTTCGTCGAGAAGCCGCCGCGCGACAAGGCCGAGGCAATGCTCGCCGCGGGCGACCACGCGTGGAACGGCGGCATCTTTCTGTTTCGTGCGGACATGTATTTGGGTGCGCTCAGCGTCCATGCGCCGGAGATGCTGGTCGCGACGCGCGCCGCGATGGACAAGGCCGTGCGCGAAGGGTCGCGTATCTTTCCGGACGCAGAGGCCTTTGCGGCGAGCCCGTCGGATTCGATCGACTATGCGGTGATGGAGAAAGCGCCCCGCGTCGCCGTCGTGCCGGTCGCGATGGGCTGGAGCGACGTGGGCAGCTGGGATGCGCTCCACGCGATCAGCGACCCCGATGCCGGCGGCAATGTCGTGCGTGGCGAAGTGGTGGCGATCGATTCGAGCAATTGCCTGGTCCAGGCGGAGCCGGGCCGGCGCGTGGCGCTGGTGGGCGTCAGCGACCTGATCGTGGTTGCTGCGGGCGAGGACGTGCTGGTGCTGCCGCGCGGACGCAGTCAGGAGGTCAAGAAGATCATCGAGGCGATGAACGCCTGATGCGCGGGCGGGTGCGGCGCAAGGCCGCGCTCGCGGCGATCGAGGCTCTTCCACAGTTGGCGGCCGAACAGCGTTGCGCGCTGTGCGGCGCCCGCTGGGAAGCCACGTCGAATGGCACCATGTCGTGCCGAAGAGCGAAGGTGGGCGTGAGACGGTCGCGCTCCACCCGATCTGCCACCGCACCATCCACGCGAGCGCGACCAATGCCGAACTCGCGCGGCGCTACCCGACGCTCGACGCACTGCGCGAGCGCGAGGACATCGCCCGCTTTCTCGACTGGATCGCGGACAAGCCGCCCGACTTCCATGCGCCGACGCGCCGGAAGCCGGGCTGACCGGTTCAGGCGAGCAGCGCCTCGGCCTGGTCGAGCGTGTCCTTGAAGGCGGCGACGAGCGCCTGGTACGGCGCAGGGCTCGCCATATCGAGGCCGGCGCGACGCAGGATCTCGACCGGATAATCCGACCCGCCTGCCTTCAGCACCGACAGATAATTGTCGCGCTCCTTCGCGCCGCCCTTGAGGATCGACTGGGCGAAGTACGTCGCCGCGGCGATGCAGGTGGCGTACTGATAGACGTAGAAGCTGTTGTAGAAGTGCGGGATGAACGCCCATTCGTTCCCGTAGACGGGATCGAGGCCCATGTTCGGGCCGTGGTAGCGGCGCAGCAGGTCGAAATAGACCTCGGTGAACTTCTTGCCCGACAGGCCCTCACCCGCTTCGGCGAGGTCGTGCGCCTTGAGCTCGAACTCGGCGAACATCGTCTGACGGTAAAAGGTGCCGCGGAAATTCTCCATCTGCTGGCCGAGATAGAAGAGCTTCTCTTCCTTGGTCTTGGCGTTCTTCAGCATGTGCGCGACGAGAAGCTGCTCGTTCGCCGTCGAGGCGATCTCGGCGAGGAAGATCGGGTAGTCGGCCTTGTCATAGGGCTGGGCCGAATTGGCGAGCAGCGAATGGAGCGCATGCCCCCATTCGTGCGCATAGGTGCTCATCCCGTCGTACTTTTCGGATAGGTTGAGCAGCAGATAGGGGTGCACGTCATAGGCGCCGGGGTTCATGTACGCGCCGGGGCGCTTGCCCGGCCGCGGCCAGGGATCCATCCACTTCGCTGCGGTCGCCTTGGCGATGCGCGCCTGATAGTCGGGGCCGAGCGGCTTGACTGCCTCGAGCGTGGTCGCGCGCATCTGGTCGAGCGTGAAGCTGCGGTCGAGCGACACGAGCGGCGGATAGATGTCGTAATAGGCGATGTCGGGGAGTTTGAGCATCCGACGGCGCAGCTCGAAATAGCGGTGAAGCTGGGGAAGGCCCTTGTTCGCTTCCGAGACCAGCGTGCGATAGACCGTCTCGGGCACGTTCGCGCCGGAGAGCGCCGCGGCGAGCGAGGTCGGATATTTGCGCGCCTTGGCGAGGAAGATGTCGCTCTTCACCTGCGCGCTGTAGGTCGCCCCGAACGAGTTCTGGAACTGGCCGTGCGCAGTCCAGAAGGCGTCGAACACTGCCTTGCGGTCGGCGCGGTTGGGAGCGTCGCGGTTGAGCGTATAGCCTTGGCTGTCGAGGCGGACTTCCTTGCCGGTCGAGAGCTTGATCGTTGGCCAGGGAATGTCCGACGAGCGGAGCTGGCCCGAGATGTCGTCGGGGGCCTGAAGCGCCGAAGTCGAGCTGGCGAGGATCGCCTCGCCCTCGGGCGAGAGCGTATGCTCGGCCTGGCGGACGATGTTGGCGAGATAGAAGTCGAAGCGCGAGCCGAGCGTGCGGTTGGCGGCGACGAAGCCGTCGATCTTCGACTTGCCCACCGCAAGGATCTCCGGCGAGAACCAGGCGGTCGCTTCGCCAAACGCAGTGTAGAGGTCGACCGCCTGTGCCTGCCGCTCCTGCCAGGCGGCGGCGCGGACGTCCTCGTCGGCCCTGAGGCTGGCGTAGGTGTAGACGCGGGCCACGGTGCGGCCGAGATCGGACTGGAGTACCAGCGCCTCGGCGAGCACGTCGGCGCTTTCGCCGAGCCGGCCCTTGTACTTGGCGATGCCCGAGAGCGCCGCGAGCGTCTGCTTGCGCGCGGCGTCCCAGGCGGCGTCGTTCGGATAGATTTCGCTGAGGTCCCAGAGGGCGGTCGTGCCGGGGGCGGCGCCCTGCGCCCAGGCGGGTGCGGCGGCGGCAAGGCCGGCGAGCGCAGCAGCGGCGAGCGCTTCGCGGCGGGATAGTTCGGTCATTAAGTGGCTTTCCCCGAAAGAGAGCGCCGGTAGGCTCAGCGCGTCGTTGGAAAGCCCAATCTGTCGCGGCTCGGCGGCGAAAGAAAGCCTTTTGTGTATTAGGGTGCCAATGCACCCTTTTCGCTCAGGCGGTGCTGCGCTCCGTACGATATTCGTCGCGCGATATCGTAACCCAGTCACGCTTGGCACGGCGCCTCATCGGGACGCCGCAGAAGCGGCATTTGCTCAGCAACCGATCGGGATCCGCAGCGCGTTCGATATGCTTCTCCGACCGTTCGTGCTTTCCCGAAATACAGCGGATGCGTCCGGCAACCCAGTTATACACGCGACATTCTCCCCATCGCTGCGGACGCAGTCGGCAATTCCCGCGCGGCGGTCAAGCCTGCGTGCGCCGCCATGGGAAACGAAGAAGGGCCGGGGTCTCCCCCGGCCCTTCGCGTGTAGGCAGTCGGCGGACTTAGAAGTCCATGCCGCCCATGCCACCCATGCCACCGCCCATCGGGGGCATGGCGGGCTTGTCTTCCGGAAGCTCGCTCACCGCCGCTTCGGTGGTGATGAGCAGGCCGGCGACCGAAGCCGCATCCTGGAGCGCGGTGCGCACGACCTTGGTCGGGTCGATCACGCCGGCCGCGACCAGGTTCTCGTACTTCTCGGTCTGGGCGTTGAAGCCGAGGTTCTGGTCGTTGCCGTCGATCAGCTTGCCGGCGACCACCGCACCGTCGACACCGGCATTCTGCGCGATCTGGCGCACCGGCGCCTGGAGCGCGCGGCGGACGATGTCCACGCCGCGGGTCTGGTCGTCATTGATACCGGTCAGGCCCTCGAGCGCCTTGCCGGCATAGAGCAGAGCGACGCCGCCACCGGGGACGATGCCTTCCTCGACCGCAGCGCGGGTCGCGTGCAGCGCGTCGTCGACGCGGTCCTTGCGCTCCTTGACCTCGACTTCGGTCGCACCGCCGACCTTGATCACGGCCACGCCGCCGGCGAGCTTGGCGAGACGCTCCTGGAGCTTCTCGCGGTCGTAGTCGCTGGTGGTGACTTCGATCTGCTGGCGGATCGCGTCGGTGCGGCCCTTGATCGCATCGGCTTCACCCGCACCGTCGACGATGGTGGTGTTGTCCTTGTCGATCGAGACGCGCTTGGCGGTGCCGAGCATGCCGAGGGTGACGCTCTCGAGCTTGATGCCGAGGTCTTCCGAGATGACTTCGCCCTTGGTCAGGATCGCGATGTCCTCGAGCATCGCCTTGCGGCGATCGCCGAAGCCCGGCGCCTTGACCGCTGCGACCTTGAGGCCGCCGCGCAGCTTGTTGACGACGAGGGTGGCCAGAGCCTCGCCTTCGATGTCCTCGGCGATGATCAGCAGCGGGCGGCCCGACTGGACGACGGCTTCCAGGATCGGGAGCATCGCCTGCAGGTTCGAGAGCTTCTTCTCGTGGATCAGGATGTACGGATCGTTGAGCTCGACCGTCATCTTCTCCGGATTGGTGATGAAGTAGGGCGACAGATAGCCGCGGTCGAACTGCATGCCCTCGACGACGTCGAGCTCGAACTCGAGACCCTTCGCCTCTTCGACGGTGATCACGCCTTCCTTGCCGACCTTCTCCATCGCTTCGGCGATCTTCTCACCGACTTCGGTGTCGCCATTGGCCGAGATGATGCCGACCTGGGCGACTTCCTGGCTGCCCGAGACGGGCTTGGAGCGCGCCTTGATGTCCTCGATCACCTTGCCGACGGCGAGATCGATGCCGCGCTTGAGGTCCATCGGGTTCATGCCCGCCGCGACCGACTTCATGCCCTCGCGGACGATCGCCTGGGCGAGCACGGTGGCGGTGGTGGTGCCGTCGCCGGCCTTGTCGTTCTGCTTCGAGGCCACTTCGCGCAGCATCTGCGCGCCCATGTTCTCGAACTTGTCCTTGAGCTCGATCTCCTTGGCGACGGTGACGCCGTCCTTGGTGATGCGCGGCGCGCCGAAGCTCTTCTCGATCACGACGTTGCGGCCCTTCGGGCCCAGCGTGACCTTCACTGCATCGGCGAGGATGTCGACGCCGCGGAGAATCCGCTCACGCGCGTCGCGGGAAAACTTGACGTCCTTGGCTGCCATGTGACTGCCCTTTCAAAAACCTGTGTTGGTTGACTTCGGTTGACTCGAAAAGCGGTTTGACGCTCAGCCGACGATCCCGAGGATGTCGGATTCCTTCATGATCAGCAGGTCTTCGCCGTTCACCTTGACTTCGGTGCCGGACCACTTGCCGAACAGGATGCGGTCGCCCGCCTTGACGTCGAGCGGCGTGACCTTGCCGTCTTCGGCCTTGGCGCCGGAGCCGACGGCGACGACTTCGCCTTCCTGCGGCTTTTCCTGGGCCGTATCCGGGATGATGATGCCGCCGGCGGTCTTGGCCTCGGCCTCGACGCGGCGGACGAGCACGCGGTCGTGCAACGGACGGAAGTTCATTGCGCCTGTTCCTCTTTCGGGTTGAACGTTCTTAGCACTCAGTCCCCCCGAGTGCTAACGAGCGGGGATATGCGTAGCCTCCAGGGATTCGTCAACGGGTCCGATGGCGATTTGTGCACCGTTCCGGACGCATCGTTGCGAGCCTGTATTGGTACAATAATACGGGGCGTTTACTGGACCTTCGCCATCCGGTAGGCACAGGCCACGCACAGGGCGGCAAATCGACATGGAGCGCGCAAAGTGAAGCTGGTTCGGGGCGCCTGGAAGATACTCGTCGGGATCAAGGATTTCCTGGTCCTGGCCTTCATGCTGCTGTTCTTCGCGGGGCTGTTCGCGCTGCTCTCGCACCGGCCCAACCGCGCCGCGATCCGCGAGGGCGCGCTGGTGGTGGCGCTCGACGGCACGCTCAGCGAGCAGCCCGAGCAGACCGATCCGCTGGCGCAGCTCGGCGGCAGCCGCGCGGCCCGGCAGCAGCGCCTGCGCGACGTGGTGCGCGCGCTCGACACGGCGCGCACCGACACGCGCGTGAAGGCTGTAGTGCTCGACCTCGACCGCTTCCTGGGCGGCTATCCGAGCGCGGTGCGCGAAGTGGCCGAGGCCACGGGCCGGGTGCGCGCGAGCGGCAAGCCGGTGCTTGCCTATGCGACTGCCTATACCGACGACAGCTATGCGATCGCCGCCAATGCGAGCGAAGTCTGGGTCAATCCACAGGGCGGCGCGATGTTCGCCGGGCCGGGCGGCACCCAGCTCTATTACAAGGGGCTGATCGACAAGCTCGGCGTCACCACGCACGTCTACAAGGTCGGCAAGTTCAAGTCGGCGGTCGAGCCCTATATGCGCAGCGACATGTCGCCCGAGGCGCGCGAGGCGAACGAGGCGCTGAACGGCGCGCTCTTCGCCCAGTGGCGCGAGGCCGTGGCCAAGGCGCGGCCCAAGGCACGCATCGCCGACTATCTGACCAAGCCCGACGAAGTCATCGCGGCGGCGCACGGCGACATCGCCGCGTCGAACCTTGCCTATGGGCTGGTCGACAAGACCGGCGGGCGGCTGGAGTTCGGGCGGCGCGTGGCCGAGATCGTCGGCGCGCCGACGGGCAGGCCCGCGGGCAACTTCAAGTCGATCCGCATGGCCGACTGGGTCGCCGCTAATCCCGTGCCGAAGACCGGCGACGCGATCGGCGTGCTGACCGTCGCGGGCGAGATCGTCGACGGCAAGGCGGGCCCGGGCAGCGCCGGCGGCGACACGGTGAGCGCGCTGCTGCTCAAGGGGCTGGCGGAGAAGAACCTGAAGGCGCTGGTGGTGCGCGTCGATTCGCCGGGCGGATCGGCGATGGCGTCCGAGCAGATCCGCCAGGCGATCCTGCAGGCCAAGGCGCAGGGGCTGCCGGTGGTGGTCTCGATGGGAAGCCTGGCGGCGAGCGGCGGCTATTGGGTGTCGACCGCGGGCGACGCGATCTTCGCCCAGCCCGACACGATCACCGGATCGATCGGCATCTTCGGCGTGCTGCCGAGCTTCGAGAACAGCCTCGCCAAGATCGGCGTGACCACCGACGGCGTGCGCTCGACGCCGCTTTCGGGCCAGCCCGACGTGATGGGCGGGATCAACCCGGTGACCGACCGGATTCTGCAGAGCGTGATCGAGAACGGGTACAGCCGGTTCGTCAACCTGGTCGCCCAGTCGCGCAAGCTGACGCCGCAGCGCGTCGACGAGATCGGGCAGGGCCGCGTGTGGGTGGGCGGCATCGCGCACCAGCTCAAGCTGGTCGATCGCTTCGGCGGGCTGGACGACGCCGTCGCGGAAGCGGCGCGCCGCGCCAAGCTGGACCCCGCCAAGGTGCACCCGTTGTTCCTCGAGCGCGAGCCGAGCCCCTGGATGCAGTTCCTCGCGAGCCTGACCAGCGACGACCAGCCCGAGGACGACTGGGCCGACCAGCCCGCGGGCGAGGACGTCTACACGCGCATCGCCGGCGAGCGGCGCGCGCTGGTGGCGCAGGCGCTGGGCGACGCGCGGCGGCTGGCGCTCGGCGGATCGGTGCAGGCGCGCTGCCTGGAGTGCATGGGAATGGGGCCGGCGGTCGGCCGGACCGAAGACAAGACGCTGCTGGAGTATGTGATGCGGAGAATCGGCCTGTGATCGGAATCAGGGGAGCGGAATCGGGTGACGCGCCGTCGATCGCGGCGATCTATGCGCCGCACGTGCTCACCGGCACGGCCTCGTTCGAGATCCAGCCGCCCGACGCCGACGCGATGCGCACGCGCATGGCCGACGGCGACGGCCTCTATCCCTGGCTGGTCGCGACCAACGGCGAGCCCGAGGGCGGGGTGATCGGCTATGCCTATGCGCGGCGCTTCCGCGAGCGGCCGGCCTATCGCTTCGTCGTCGAGACCGCGATCTACATGGCCGATGTGGCGCAGAACCAGGGCGCCGGGCGGCTGCTCTACGAGGCGCTGATCGACACGCTGCGCGCGCAGGGCTTCGTCCATGCGATCGGCGCGATCGCGCTGCCCAACGACGCATCGATCCGGCTGCACGAGGCGGTGGGCTTCCGCCGCACCGGCGTGTACCGCGAAGTCGGCTTCAAGCACGGCCAGTGGATGGACGTGGGCATCTGGCAGTGCGAACTCAACGAGCCGCAGGTGCCGCCGGTGGAGCCGCGCAAGTTCACCGACGTGGGGCTGGTGCGGGGCTGAGTGGTGCTTCTTCGGGCGGAGCGTTTTTGATTCACGCAAAGGCGCGAAGACGCGAAGAAAAATGTTCACGCGGAGACGCGGAGAACAGCTCTCCCGGCGGCGTCAGCCGCCCCCCGCAAGAAGGACGGCTTGGCGCGCCGGCGACATAAAGGCCGCCAGTGCGGCCAGGCATGCTCTCCGCGCCTCCGCGTCTCCGCGTGAGAAAAATCTTCGCGTCTTCGCGCCTTTGCGTGAACCGATTCTGCTCCAGACCGGCGGTTCAATGGCGCGGTCTATTCGGGTAGGGGGCGGAAATGCCGCATTCCGTCTCGCACCACATCGAAGTCGATCCCGTCCGCAAGATCGTCGAGCTGCGCGTCTCCGGGCTGCTCTCGCCCGAGGATGCCGAATGGATCGGCGAGGAGCTGCGCGCGGCGATCCGCTCGCTGGGCCGGGACGCGGGCAGGCACTGCACGCTCTACGACGGCAGCGGCATCAAGGTGGTGCCCGCGGCGACGGTGGCGCGGATCAGCCAGACCTTCGACAATCCGGCGGTCCGCGAGCTCTGGGCGCGCAAGGTCGCCTTCGTCGTCACCACGGCGCTGGCGCGGCGGCAAGTGATGCGGCTCCGCCAGATTCGGCCAGACCTGGGGGTGTTCGACACGCGCGAGACGGCACTGGCGTGGCTGATGGAGGAATAGGCCTACCGCCGGCTCCGGTAGGCTGGCAGGCCGAGCTTCCAGACGATCGCGGCGGCGCGCAGGCCGAAGCCGGCGGCGGCGGCGATGAGGCCCGCGGCGAGGGGGGCGAGGCCCGCGAGCGTGAGCACGACATAGAGCGCCGAGGCGAGCGCGGCGGCAGTGACGTAGAGCTCGGGACGCATCAGGATCGACGGCTGGCCGGCGAGCATGTCGCGGATGATGCCGCCGACACAGGCAGTGATCACTCCCATCAGTGCGGCGGGGACCGGCGGGATGCCATAGCCGAGCGCCTTGGCTGCACCGAAGGCGGCATAGGCGGCGAGCCCGAAGGCATCGAGCCAGTCGAAGGTCGCGTCGTTCCACCAGCGCTGCGGCGTCACCCACACGATTGCGGCCACGCCGAGGATCATCGCCGCGACCACCGCGTCGTGCGTCCAGAACACCGGCGCGCCGATCAGCAGGTCGCGCACCGTGCCGCCGCCGACGCCGGTGACGAGGGCGAAAAAGGCCGCGGTGACCACGGTCTGCCCGTGCCTCGCCGCCGAGAGCGCGCCCGTCGCGGCGAAGACGGCGATGCCGAGCATGTCGAGCCAGGGAAGGATCGGGCCGATCTGGGCGGCGAAATCGGACTCCATGCGCCCCTTCTCTCCCGGAGCGCGGCGTGCGTCAAACCGCTTGCCGGACTGTTTGAGCTGCGCAGAAACCGATTATAGAGGGGCCATGCATCGCACAGAGTCACCGCTGATCGCGGTCGCCGTCTGCCTCGCCGCGCTCGCCGGTTTCGTCGACGCGCTGGCATTCACCAGCCTGGGGGGCTTCTTCGCCTCGTTCATGAGCGGCAACTCGACGCGGCTGGGCGTCGGGCTGGGGCAGGGCGTGGCCGCCGATGCCGCGACCGCGGCCGCGCTGGTGCTGAGCTTCGTCAGCGGAGTGATCGTCGCGAGCGTGATCGTGCGCGCGGCGCGCGCGCGGCACAAGGAAGCGCTGATGCTGGCAGTGACCGGGCTGCTGATCCTTGCCGCGGCGGTGGCGACGGTGGTGCCGGGGCCGCTGGTGCTGCTGCTGCTCGCGGCCGCGATGGGCGTGGAGAACGGCGTGTTCAACCGCGACGGCGAAGTGACGATCGGGCTGACCTATATGACCGGATCCCTGGTGCGCATGGGCCAGAAGATGGCCGACGCGCTGATGGGAACGGGCGATCGCTGGGACTGGATGCCGTACCTGGCGCTGTGGGCCGGCTTCGTCGCCGGCGCGGTCTCGGGCGCGGCGAGCCAGCTGCGCTGGGGCTGGAGCGCGCTGTGGCTGGCGGTGGCGGTGTCGGCGGCGCTGACCGTGGCGATCGCGCGGCTTTCGGGGCGGCGGGTGCTGGCGGCGTAAATTCCCCTCCCGCTCGCGGGAGGGGCTAGGGGAGGGAATATCCTCCCCTCACATCATGCTATTCACGCCCTCCCCCGACCCCTCCCGCAAGCGGGAGGGGAGCGCCGATCAGATATGGATCGGCTTGCCGAGCACGCCCATCGCGGCTTCCTTGATCGCCTCGCTGTGCGTCGGGTGGGCGTGGCAGGTGTAGGCGATGTCCTCGGACGTCGCGCCGAACTCCATCGCCTGGGCGGCCTGGGCGATCATCGTGCCCGCGACCGACGTGACGATCCACACGCCGAGCACGCGGTCCGACTTGGCGTCGGCGATCACCTTCACGAAGCCGGTGGTGTCGTCGATCGCCTTGGCACGGCTGTTGCCAGCCATCGGGAACTTGCCGACCTTGACCTCGCCACGCTCCTTGGCCTGCTCCTCGGTGAGGCCGACGCCGGCGATCTCAGGGTGGGTGTAGACCACCGAGGGGATCACGTCGTGGTTCACGATGCCGGTGAGGCCGGCGATATTCTCGGCAACCGCGATGCCCTCGTCCTCGGCCTTGTGCGCGAGCATCGGGCCCGGGATGACGTCGCCGATCGCCCAGACGCCGTCGACGGCGGTCCTGAAGCTGTGGTCGGTCTCGATCTGGCCGCGCTGGTTGGTCGCAAGGCCGATCTTGTCGAGGCCGAGGCCCTCGGTGTTGGGACGGCGGCCGATCGAGACGAGCACGGCGTCGGCCTCGAGCGTCTCGGCGGCGCCCCCCGCGGCGGGCTCGACCGTCACGGTGGCCTTGCCGCCGTCGACCTTCACGCCGGTGACCTTGGTCGAGAGCTTGAGCTCCATGCCCTGCTTCTTGAAGATCTTGGCGGCTTCCTTGCGGACTTCGCCGTCCATGCCCGGAAGCAGCTGGTCGAGATATTCGACCACGGTGACCTTGGCGCCGAGGCGCTTCCACACCGAGCCGAGCTCGAGCCCGATCACGCCGCCGCCGATGACGACGAGATGGCCGGGGACCTTGTCGAGCGCGAGCGCGCCGGTGGAATCGACCACGACCTTCTGGTCGATCTCGACGCCGGGGAGCGGGGTGACCGACGAGCCGGTGGCGATGACGATGTTCTTGGCGGTGACGGTGCGGTCGCCGACCTGGACGGTATGCGCGTCGACGAAGGTCGCGAGACCCTTCACCCACTCGATCTTGTTCTTCTTGAACAGGAATTCGATGCCGCCGGTCAGGCCCTTCACGGCCTTTTCCTTCTCGGACATCATCGCCGGCAGGTCGAGCTCGACCGCGCCGAGCTTGACGCCGAACTTGGCGAGCACGCCCGAGTTGGCCTCGTCGAACAGCTCGGAGGCATGGAGCAGCGCCTTGGACGGGATGCAGCCGACGTTGAGGCAGGTGCCGCCCAGCGTCTCGCGGCTCTCGGCGCAGGCGGTCCTGAGCCCGAGCTGCGCGGCGCGGATCGCCGCGACATAGCCGCCGGGGCCGGCACCGATCACGAGGACGTCGAAGTCGTATTCAGCCATTTTCACTCGCTCCCGCGACCGCGCGCGTAAAATCCGTTCCAACCATCCGGCTCAGGGTAGCGGATGCGATATGCGTCACGATCACCGCTCCCGAGCGTTGCGAACCAGCGGTCGAACTGGTCCATATAGTCTTCGCCATAGCCCATCCGCCAACCGATGGACCCGGCGCTTATTTCCGCGTGCTTCAACCAAGGCGGCTGAAGCTCCTCCATCAAAGGTCGATCAGCAGCCGGGTCGGGTCCTCGATCGCGTTCTTGAGCGCGACGAGGAAGGTCACGGCCTCGCGGCCGTCGATCAGGCGGTGGTCGTAGCTGAGCGCGAGGTACATCATCGGGCGGACGACCACCTGGCCGTCGCGGACCACCGGGCGGTCCTCGATGCGGTGGAGGCCCAGCACCGCCGACTGGGGCGGGTTGATGATCGGCGTCGACATCAGCGAGCCGAACACGCCGCCATTGGAGATGGTGAAGGTACCGCCCTTCATCTCCTCCATCTTGAGCGTGCCGTCCTTGGCGCGCTTGCCGAAATCGCCGATCGTCTTCTCGATGCCCGCGACCGACAGGTCCTGCGCGTCGCGGATCACCGGCACGACCAGGCCCTGCGGAGCGGAGACCGCGACCGAGATGTCGGCATAATCGTGGTAGACGATCTCGTCGCCGTCGATCGAGGCGTTGACCGCCGGGATATCGCGCAGCGCCTGCACGGCGGCCTTCACGAAGAAGCCCATGAAGCCGAGGCGGACGCCGTGCTTCTTCTCGAACAGATCCTTGTACTTGGTGCGCGCGGCGATGACTTCGGTCATGTCGACGTCGTTGAACGTCGTCAGCATCGCGGCGGTGTTCTGCGCTTCCTTGAGGCGCTTGGCGACCGTCTGGCGCAGGCGCGTCATGCGGACGCGTTCTTCCTTGCGGCCTCCGGCTGGTGCTGCCGAGGGGGCGGGCGCCGGAGCCGGGGCGGGCGCCGCGGCGGCGGGCTTGGCGCTGGCGGCGGCGATGACGTCGTCCTTGGTCAGGCGGCCGTCCTTGCCGGTGCCCTGCACGGTCGAGGGATCGACGCCGGTCTCGAGCACCGCGCGGCGGACCGACGGCGACAGCGCGGCGGCGTCGACTTCGCGGACCTGCTCGCCCGGGCCCGACTGGGCGCCGGTGGCGACGGGCGCCGGCGCGGCGGGCGCCGAAGCGGGGGCAGCAGCCGGAGCGGCAGCGGCGCCGCCGCCTTCACCCACGGTGGCGATCACGGCGCCGACCTGGACGGTGTCGCCCACCTGGACGAGCTGGTCGCCCATCACGCCGGCGACCGGCGAGGGGACCTCGACCGAGACCTTGTCGGTCTCGAGGCTGGCGATCGGCTCGTCGAGCGCGACTGCGTCGCCCGGCTTCTTCAGCCATTCGCCGAGGGTCGCTTCGGTGATCGATTCGCCCAGGACCGGGACCTTAACGTCTGCCATCTTTTCTCTTCCTCGCCGGGGTCAGCGTTAAATCATCAAGCCTTGCGCGTCCGGCGAATCTCTTCGCGGACGCTGTGACCGAGCGCATCGGCGACAAGCGCGCCCTGCTCGGCGGTGTGGCGCTTCATCAGGCCGGTGGCGGGCGATGCCGCCGCGGCGCGGCCCGCATAGCGCGGACGCTGCGGCTTGACGCCGGCCTCGACGAGGCACGCCTCGATGAACGGCTCGACGAAGAACCAATAGCCATTGTTCTTCGGCTCTTCCTGCGCCCAGACCACTTCCTCGAGGTTGGTCATGCGCTTGAGGCGCTGGACCAGGGGCTCGCCCGGGAAGGGATAGAGCTGCTCGACGCGGACGATCGCGGTGTTCTTGTCGCCCGCCGCGTCGCGTGCCTCGATCAGGTCGTAGGCGACCTTGCCGGTGCACAGCACGAGGCGCTTCACGTCCTGGTCCGCAGGCGCGCTCGGGTCCGAGAGCAGCCGCTTGAAGTGGCTCTCGCCGAGGAAGTCCTCGGCCTTGGACACCGCCATCTTGTGGCGCAGCAGCGACTTGGGAGTCATCTGCACCAAAGGCTTGCGGAAGTTGCGGTGCATCTGACGGCGCAGCAGGTGGAAATAGTTCGCCGGGGTGGTGATGTTCACCACCTGCATATTGTCCTGCGCGCAGAGCTGGAGGAAGCGCTCGGGGCGTGCCGAGCTGTGCTCGGGGCCCTGGCCTTCGTAACCGTGCGGCAGCAGCATCACCAGGCCGTTGGCGCGCAGCCACTTGGCTTCACCGCTCGCGATGAACTGGTCGATCATGATCTGCGCGCCATTGGCGAAATCGCCGAACTGCGCTTCCCAGAGCACCAGCGCCTTGGGGTCGGCGAGCGCATAGCCATATTCGAAGCCGAGCACGCCATATTCGGACAGCGGGCTGTCGAGCACTTCGAAATGGCCGTGGCGGATCGTCGAGAGCGGGATGTACTTCGCCTCGGTCTTCTGATCGACCCAGACGGCGTGGCGCTGCGAGAAGGTGCCGCGGCCCGAATCCTGCCCCGAGAGGCGGACGCCAAAGCCTTCCGAAAGCAGCGAGCCGAAGGCCAGCGCCTCGCCGGTCGCCCAGTCGAAATTCTGGCCCGACTTGAACATCTCTCGCTTGGCATCGAGCACGCGCGCGAGCGTCTTGTGGATCTCGTGACCCTCGGGGACCTCGGTCAGCGTGCGGCCGAGGCTGTCGAACAGCTTCTGCTCGATGCCGGTGTCGACGCTGCGCCGCGCGCTCTCCGAATCGGCGGGGACCGACAGGCCCGACCAGCGGCCGGCGAACCAGTCCGCCTTGTTGGGCATGTACGACTTGCCCGCCTCGAACTCGCCTTCGAGCAAGGTGGTGAACTGCTGCGTCTTCTCGCCGACGAAGCCGTCGTCGATCACGCCCTCGGCTTTGAGCCGCGCGCCATAGACTTCGCTCACCGGCGGGTGCTGGCGGATCTTGGCGTACATCAGCGGCTGGGTGAACGAGGGCTCGTCGCCCTCGTTGTGGCCGAAGCGGCGATAGCACCACATGTCGATCACGACGTCGCGCTTGAACTTCTGGCGGAACTCGATCGCCACCTTGCACGCGAAGGTCACGGCTTCGGGATCGTCGCCGTTGACGTGGAGGATCGGCGCCTGGACGCCCTTGGCGACGTCCGACGGATAGGGCGAGGAGCGCGCGAACTGCGGGCTCGTCGTGAAGCCGATCTGGTTGTTGATGACGAAGTGGATGCAGCCGCCGGTATTGTAGCCGCGGATGCCCGAGAAGCCGAGGCACTCCCAGACGATGCCCTGGCCCGCGAAGGCGGCGTCGCCGTGGATGAGGACCGGCAGCACCTGCTGGTGCTCGGCGAGATCGTCGCGGATCGTCTGGAGCGCGCGGACCTTGCCGAGCACGACCGGATCGACCGCCTCGAGGTGCGAGGGGTTGGCGACCAGCGACATATGGACGCTGATGCCGTCGAACTCGCGATCGGTGCTGGTGCCGAGGTGGTACTTCACGTCGCCCGAGCCGCCGACATCCTCCGGATGCGCCGAGCCGCCGGCGAATTCGTGGAAGATCACGCGGAAGGGCTTTGCCATCACGTTGGCGAGCACGTTGAGGCGGCCGCGATGGGCCATGCCATAGACGATCTCGCGGACGCCCATCTGGCCGCCGTACTTGATCACGGCTTCGAGCGCCGGGATCATCGCCTCGCCGCCGTCGAGGCCGAAGCGCTTGGTGCCGACGTACTTGCGGCCCAGGAACTTCTCCCACTGCTCGGCTTCGATGACCTTGGAAAGGATCGCCTTCTTGCCGTCGGTGGTGAAGTGGATCTCCTTGTCCTTGCCCTCCATGCGCTCCTGGAGGAAGCGGCGCTCCTCGACATCGGCGATGTGCATGTATTCGAGGCCGACGTTGCCGCAGTAGTTGGCGCGCAGGATCTCGACGATCTCGCGGACGGTCGCCTTCTCGAGGCCGAGCGTGCCGCCGAGATAGATCGGACGGTCGAGGTCGCCGGCAGTGAAGCCATGATACTCAGGCGTGAGGTCGGCCGGCAGGTCCTGGCGGTTGAGGCCGAGCGGATCGAGGTTGGCGGCGAGGTGCCCGCGCACGCGATAGGTGCGGATGAGCAGCATCGCGCGGATCGAATCGCCCGCGGCGCGGGCGATGTCGGCCTCGGACGCGGCAGGCAGGGCGGGCTTGGGGGCAGGCGCGCCGCCCTTGGCCGGCTTGGGCGCGGGCTCCATCTGGGTCGGATCGAGCGCCGCGGTGAGCGCGTCGGTCTCGGTCAGCGGCCAGCGCGGATTGGCCCAGCTCGGACCAGATGCCGTCGTTTCGAGACCTTCGAACCACTGGCGCCACCCGGCTTCGACCGAAGCCGGGTCGCTCTTGTAGCGGCGGTACAAAGTCTCGACGAAAGCGGGGCTCACGCCGCCGGCGATGTCGTCGAAGTCCAGGCCCTCATAGCCCATCGGTCAATTCCGTTCCTGTTAGCGCTCCCATATCCCCATATAGGAACGCGAACCTTCAAAACTTACCCCTTGAGCACTTCGACGAGCGTCGAACCCAGCTCGGACGGGCTGGCGGCGACCTTGATCCCGGCCGCTTCCATCGCCGCGATCTTGTCCTCGGCGCCGCCCTGGCCGCCCGAGACGATCGCGCCGGCATGGCCCATGCGGCGGCCCGGAGGCGCGGTACGGCCCGCGATGAAGCCGGCCATCGGCTTCTTGCGGCCACGCTTGGCCTCGTCGCGGAGGAACTGCGCGGCTTCCTCTTCGGCCGAGCCGCCGATCTCGCCGATCATGATGATCGACTTGGTCTCGTCGTCGGCGAGGAACAGCTCGAGCACGTCGATGAAGTTGGTGCCGTTGACCGGATCGCCGCCGATGCCGACCGCAGTGGTCTGGCCGAGGCCCGCGTTGGTGGTCTGGAACACCGCCTCATAGGTGAGGGTGCCCGAGCGCGACACGACGCCGACCGAGCCCTTGGAGAAGATCGAGCCGGGCATGATGCCGATCTTGCACTCGCCCGGGGTGAGCACGCCGGGGCAGTTCGGGCCGATCAGGCGCGACTTGGAGCCCGAGAGCGCGCGCTTGACGCGGACCATGTCGAGCACCGGAATACCCTCGGTGATCGCGACGATCAGCGGGATCTCGGCGTCGATCGCCTCGAGGATCGAATCCGCGGCGAAGGGCGGCGGCACGTAGATCACCGACGCATCGGCGCCGGTCTTCGACTTGGCCTCGGCGACGGTGTCGAACACGGGCAGGCCGATGTGCTCGGTGCCGCCCTTGCCGGGCGTGACGCCGCCGACCATCTGGGTGCCGTAGGCCAGCGCCTGCTGGGTGTGGAAAGTGCCGGTCTCACCCGTCATGCCCTGGGTAATGACCTTGGTGTTCTTGTCGACGAGGATGCTCATGCGGGTTCTCGTGTCCTCAAAATTGGAAAAGCGGTTTAGGCGAGGCTCTCGTCGATGCCCTTGCAGGCGACGAGCAGTTCCTTGACCGCGTCGACCGAAACCTGGAGATTGGCCTTCGCCTCGTCGTCCAGCTCGATCTCGACGATCTGCTCGACGCCGTTCGCGCCGATGATCACGGGAACGCCGACGTACAGGTCATCGACGCCATACTGGCCGGTCAGGTGCGCGGCGCACGGCAGCAGGCGCTTCTGGTCGTAGAGATAGGCCTCGGCCATCGCGATGCCGCTGGTGGCCGGTGCGTAGAAGGCCGAACCGGTCTTGAGCAGGCCGACGATCTCGCCGCCGCCCGAACGGGTGCGCTGGACGATCGCGTCGATGCGCTCCTTGGTCGAGCGGCCCTGCTTGATCAGGTCGGGGATTGGAATGCCGGCGACGGTCGAATACTGGACGACCGGGACCATGGTGTCGCCGTGGCCGCCGAGCACGAAGCTGTTCACTTCCTTGACCGAGACCTGGAATTCCTCGGCAAGGAAGTGGCTGAAGCGCGCCGAATCGAGCACGCCGGCCATGCCGACGACCTTGGTGTGCGGGAGCCCTGAGAATTCGCGCAGCGCCCAAACCATCGCGTCGAGCGGGTTGGTGATGCAGATCACGAACGCGTCGGGCGCATTGGCGGCGATGCCTTCGCCGACAGCCTTCATGACCTTGAGGTTGATGCCGAGCAGATCGTCGCGGCTCATGCCCGGCTTGCGGGCGACGCCGGCGGTGACGATGATCACGTCTGCGCCCGCGATGTCGGCATAGTCGTTGGTGCCGGTGATCTTGGCATCGAAGCCCTCGACCGGGCCGCACTGGCTGAGGTCGAGCGCCTTGCCCTGGGGCACGCCTTCGACCACGTCGAACAGGACGATGTCGCCCAGGCCCTTGAGTGCTGCGAGGTGTGCGAGCGTGCCGCCGATGTTGCCGGCGCCGATCAGCGCGATCTTCTTGCGGGCCATGGAATCTCCTTAGCGTAGTTCAAGCAGCCGCAGACGCAGCTGTGGCGCCGTGAAAACGTGGGCGGCTTAGACCCATGATAGGAGGGTCGCAACCCGGGAATCGCGCGGCGCCCAGATTATCTTTGCAACTAATTCGCAACTGCAATAGGGGCGAGCGCCACTGCGCCGCGTCAGTGCTCCGACGCGGCGCGGCGGCGATATTCCTCTGCCAGCACGAAGAACGCCTGCTTGCGCTGTCCGGTTTCGGAGATCAGCCCCTTGCGGTTCCAGCCCTGCTGATAGACCGGGTGCTGGCGGCGCGGAGAGCGGAAATCCTTGAGAATCCAGGGGCTCATCCCGCGCAGGTTCGGCACCTTGGCGGCCATGGCGAGCGTCTGGCGATAATATTCGGCCTGATATTCCTCGCTGAACTTGTGCGGCTCTGCCGCGGCATCGTGATAGCCGGCGAGCGCGTCGGCGCCGAATTCGGAGAAGATCAGCGGCTTCTGGACCGGCGAGCGCCATTCGAGCGAGGGCAGCGACGCGAGCGGATCGTCCGAATACCAGCCGTTGTAGGTGTTGACTGCCATCACATCGAGATCGCCGACCAGCGGATCGTCGATCGTATTGACGCGGTCGTCGCGCTTGCTGAGCAAAGCGGCGGTGACGAGGCGGCTGTCGTCGAGGTTTCGGACGTCGCCGATCAGCGTGCGCAGGAAGCTGTTGCGGGCATTTCCGATCGGAGTCTCGTTGGCGACGCTCCACAGGACGATCGCGGCGCGGTTGCGGTCGCGCACGATATTCTCGCGCAGCATCCGGCGCGCGGTGGCGAGCGTCGCCGGATTGTCCCAGGCGACGCGCCAATAGACCGGGATCTCGCTCCACACGAGCAGGCCGAGCTCGTCGGCGGTGCGCGTCATGATTTCGTTGTGCGGATAATGGGCGAGGCGGACGAAATTGCCGCCGAGGCCCTGCTTGATCTCGCCCAGCAGCGCGTGCGCAGCGGCGGGCGTGATCGCGCGGACCGGATCTCGGCCGAGCTCTTCCTCGTGGAGCGAGATGCCGCGCAGGAAGATGGGCTTGCCGTTGAGCAATATGTCGGCGCCGCGGACTTCGATCGTGCGGAAGCCGACGCGGTCGCGCAGCACGTCGCTGCCGGCCTCGACGTTGACGTCGTAGAGCGTCGGCGTTTCGGGCGACCAGCGGCGCAGGTCGCGCGGCGCGGGCGCGGCGCCGCTCCAATTGCCCTTGGCGTCGGTGCTGCCCCAGAGCGTGAGGTCGAGCGCCTCGATGCGCACGCGCACGTCGCGCCCGGCGGCATTGGGGCCGTCGAGATGGACATCGACATGGACGCGCCCGTCGCGGCCGAGGCGGATCCAGGCGTCGTCGACGAAGGTCTCGGGCACGGTGACAAGCGACACCGAGCGGGTGATGCCGCCATAGGTCTCCCAATCGGTGACGGGCGGGGGGACGTCGGCGTCGGTGCGCGCCGAATCGACGCCGACGGTGATCTGGTTGGTACCGGCGCGCAGGAACTTGGTCACGTCGAAGACGAAGGGCGTGAAGCCGCCGCGGTGGCTGCCGACGGGCTTGCCGTTGAGATAGACTTCGGCGGAATAGTCCGCGGCGCCGAAGCGCAGCAGGGTGCGGGTGCCGGGCCGCGGCGCCGCGGCCTCGAAGTTGCGCTGGTACCAGACCAGGCCCTGATAATAGCGCATCTCCGCCGAATGGCCGATCCACGAGCCGGGCAGATGCGTGACGGGCGAGCGCTGCATGTCGAACTCGAACAGCGCGCGCGGATTGGCCGCGGCGACATCGGCCTGGACGCTGTCCTGCCAGCGGCGCGTGCTCGAGCCGGGAGGGCCACCGTGGAAGCCGGCCATGCCGTCACGGAAGGGATCGACCGACCAGTGCCAGGCGCCGTCGAGGCTGCGGCTCTCGCGCATGTCGGCCGAGGTGAGCACCAGTTGTGCCGCTGCAGGCATGATCCAGAGCGCGGCAAGTGCCGCAAGCCCTATCGCAAGGCGGTAGATTCCGGTCGCGCGCATCCCGTTCCCCGTTTCTATTTTGCTCGATTGCTAGCGGCAGCGTGCGGCTTTGGCGAGGGTGGGGGCGCGGAAAGAGGATATTAAAGGCGGCGGGTGCAGAATGCGCGCATGGCCGGCCGCGACACGCGCAACCTGATCGCTCTCGATTTGCTGCGGTTCGCCTGCGCGCTGATGGTGCTCAGCTTCCATTACTGTTCGTCGTTTGCCTCCGGGGGACCGCCGGGAGGCAGTGCGATGCTGGCCGGAATGCCGGTCGACGGACGGTTCGCCGATTGGGCGAGCAACGGCTGGATCGGAGTCGAGCTGTTCTTCCTGGTATCGGGCTTCGTCATCGCCTGGTCGGCGGAGGGTTCTACCGCTGCGGGGTTCCTGCGCCGTCGGGCGCTGCGACTGGCTCCCGCCGCCTGGCTGTGCGCAACGCTCACCGCAGCGGTTCTGCTGGAGTGCAGCAATCTTCCACCTGCCCAGATATTGTTCGAGTGGCTGTCGTCGCTCGGCTTTTCGCCGTTCAAACCGTACGTCGATCCCAGCTATTGGACGCTGGCGATCGAAGTGGCCTTCTATCTGGCTATGGCGGCGGTGTTGGTCGGCGGATCCGATCTGGCGCGGATCGAGCGTTTCGGCATGCTGCTCGGCTGCGCCAGCCTCGCCTTCTGGATGGCGGCTGCCGCGGGGATGGTGCCCGGATCGGACAGCCGCTTCTACCAGCTCACGCTGGTTTCCTACGGCTGCTTCTTTGCGCTCGGCATCCAGCTGCGCGTCATCCAGCGTGATGGCGCGCGGCCTGTCCGGCTGCTGCTCGCGCTGTTGTTCGCTGTGGTCGGGCTGATCGAGATCGACGTTCATCGCGCCCTGATCTTCGGCGACCGGTCGGCGCCGATCCCCGCGCAACTCCTGTTCGGCATAGGGTTGCTCCCGATCCCCTTCGCCGAACGGCTCCAGCCTTGGCTTGCCCGCCGAATTTCGGGCCCGGTCGCCGCGACGCTGGGGTTGATGACCTATCCGCTCTATTTGCTGCACCAGGAACTCGGCGCAGTGATGATCGGTGCGTTGATGCGTCTGGGTCTGGGGTTCTGGTTGGCGGCCGGACTGGCGCTGGCGGCGTCACTCGGCCTCTCATGGCTGACGGTGCGGTTCGGCGAGCCTTGGGTGCGCGCGGGTCTGACGGGGCTTGGCCGTCCCCATCAGCGCTCGCCGTGGCCTTCGGCGAGGTAGCTGTCCGACGCCATCTCGTGGAGCCGCGAGACGGTGCGCTGGAATTCGAAGGCGCCGTCGCCGGCGATGTACAGCTCGTCAGGCGCCGCATCGGCGGCGGCGAGCAGCTTGACTCGGTTCTCGTAGAGCGCGTCGACCAAAGTGACGAAGCGCGCGGCCTCGTTGCGGTTGTCGGGGCCGAGGCGCGGGATGCCGACGATGATGACGGTGTGGAAACGGTGCGCGATCGCGAGATAGTCGGAGGCGCCGCGCGGTTCGCCGCACAGGCGCTTGAACGAGAAGACGGCGACGCCCTTGAGGCACTTGGGGACGTGGATCTCGCGCCCGCCCTTCACCGGCAGATCGCACGCAGGCACCTTGGCGCGATCCTCGACCGAAAAGTCGGTCAGGCGGAAGAAGGCCGCGGAGAGCTGGGCGGTGGCTTCGGGCCCGTTGGGGACGAGCCAGGTCTTCATGCTGCCCAGTCGATCGAGCCGGTAATCGACGGGCCCGTTCAATGCGAGCACGTCCATCCGCTCCTCGATCAAGTCGATGAAGGGAAGGAAGAGCTGGCGGTTGAGCCCGTCCTTGTAGAGGTCGCGCGGCGGGCGGTTCGAGGTCGCGACCATGGTGAGGCCATGGCCCATCATCTCGGTGAACAACCGCGAGAGGATCATCGCGTCGGCCGGGTTGTTGACCACCATCTCGTCGAAGGCGAGCAGGCGGGTGTTCTCGACCATCGCCTCGGCCACTGCGATGACGGGATCGGCAGTGTCCTTCTGGCGCTCGACGTTGAGGCGTTCGTGCACCTCGAGCATGAATTCGTGGAAATGGACGCGGCGTTTTCTGCGAATGTCGACGCACTCGAACAGCAGGTCCATCAGCATCGACTTGCCGCGGCCGACATCGCCCCAGAGATAGATGCCGCGCGGGGGTTCGGGCGCACGACCGAGCGCGCGCCAAAGGATGCTGCCCTTTCGGGGAGTCGCTTCGAGCTCGGTCGCGAGCCGCCCGAGCCGTTCGGCGGCCGCGCGCTGTTCAGGATCGGGCCGGAGCTCGCCTGCGGCAACGAGCGCTTCGTAGCTGGCGAGAACCTTGCTCACTTGTCCGGAAAGCCGGGAGGCGCGATCAGAGCGCCCGCTCGGCTTCCATCTTCTTGATCTCGGCGATCGCCTTGGCCGGGTTGAGACCCTTGGGGCAGACGTTCGCGCAGTTCATGATCGTGTGGCAGCGATAGAGGCGGAACGGATCCTCGAGCTGGTCGAGCCGCTCGCCCGTCATCTCGTCGCGGCTGTCGGCGAGCCAGCGATAGGCCTGGAGCAGGATCGCCGGACCGAGGAAGCGGTCGCTGTTCCACCAATAGCTCGGACACGAAGTCGAGCAGCAGGCGCACAGGATGCACTCGTAGAGGCCGTCTAGCTTCTCGCGGTCCTCAGGCGACTGGAGCCGCTCCTTGCCCGATGGGGTGGTCGAGACGGTCTGGAGCCACGGCTTGATCGAGGCGTACTGCGCATAGAAGTGCGTGAAATCGGGGACGAGGTCCTTGATCACGTCCATGTGCGGCAGCGGGGTGATGCGGATGTCGCCCTTGATGTCCTCGATCGCGGTGGTGCAGGCGAGACCGTTGCGCCCGTCCATGTTCATCGAGCACGATCCGCAGATGCCCTCGCGGCACGAGCGGCGGAAGGTAAGCGTCGAATCCTGCTCGGACTTGATCTTGATCAGCGCGTCGAGGACCATCGGGCCGCACTCGTCGAGATCGATCTCGAAGCTGTCGTAGCGCGGGTTCTCGCCCGACTCGGGGTCGTAGCGATAGATCTTGAACTTCTTGACGCGGCTGGCGCCCGGATCGGCCTTGTGCTCCTTGCCTTTGGCGATCTTGCTGTTCTTGGGCAGGAGAAATTCGGCCATCTCGGGTTCCTTTGCTGCGCGCGCGATAGCCAATCGGGCGTGGTGGCTCAAGCACCTATGCGGCCGCGGCGCGCTTCGCGGTCAGATCACGTCGAGCACGAGGCCGAGATCCAGCGCCTCCTCAGCCTCGATGTACCAGCCGACCGGGGCGCGGCGATGCACCTCGTCGAAATCGACTCGCGAGCCCGCGACGAGCGCGCGAAAGCCTTCCTCCTCGATCCGGATGGACTGCTCGATCTCGCGCAGATTGGCTTCGATGACGGTGACGCAGGCGCGCAGCGGGCCGGAGACGTTGATCGTCTTGGTCAACTGGCGCTCATGGACCAGTAGCCGCGTGCCGCGAGTGAGGAAGCGGCGCTCGGCGGGGAAGCCCGCCATGAATGTGGCGCCGGCCGAATAGACCGCGACCTTGCCCAGGAAGATCGCCTCGCGCCCGCTATACTCGCTGAGCAGCCGGACATCGTCGGCCATGAGTCGGGCGACCTCGGGATCGCCGCCGAGAGTCGAGAGCGAGATCACAAGCGGCCCTTCGGGCGGCGCGCCGGCAAGCTGCTGGCGGAAGGCGCCGTACATCACATGATCGACGGCGCCGTGGAGCACCACGTGCGGCGATGCGAGTAGCGGATAGCGCGCGGCGCGGCTGTCGGGTTCGGAGGAATCGGCCATGGTGCTGCGCCAACAGGTCTGCGGCGCGGGGGTTCCGTCCCGCGCTCAGTCCTTGAGCGCGTCGGTAGCGGGGGCGCCGGCGGGCGGGGACGCGACCTTGGGCATGCTGGCCTCAAGCGGAGCCAGCCACGCCGAGACGTCGGCGCCCATCGCGATCTGGGGATTGGAAGGCGTGAGGCCGTTCGACCTTTCCCAGTCGTCGATCAGCCCGCGCGCCTCGCGTACCGCCGCCTCGAGCGGCTGGGGCTTGCGCAGCGCGTGGTTGACCAGCGCGTCGCCGAAGAAGGTCCAGTCGTTCTCGGCGCTGCAGCCGAAGGATGTGCGGTCCGACGCAGCCGCGGTGACCACGACGCTGTGCGCGTCGGCGAGCGAGGGCACGAAGATCCCCGAATAGCATGCTGAGAGAATCAGCAGCCGGTTGCGGATGCCCAGCTCGTCGAAGATCGCGGCGAGCCGGGCCGGGGAGACCAGCCCATAGCCTTCGTCGCCGTCGTGATAGGCGAGCGCCACTGGCGCGCCATGGGTGGTGACGTAGAGCACCAGAACGTCGTGCTCGCGGTCCATCAGCTCGGCGGCGCGCGCGATCGCCAGGGTGAGCGATTCGGGGTTGCCCTGGGGAAGCGGCGGGGCGCCGCGGCCGGTATCGCCCGCAAGGACGATGGTATGGCCCGCGGCGCCGTAGCGGCGCGACAGCACCTTCCCCGCCTCGCGCGCTTCGCGGGCGAAGACCGGATCGCTGTCGAGCGCGACCGACACGACATAGGCGTCGACCACCCCGGCCCGTTGCGGGGTGAGCGCGTCGAGCGCGCGCTCCCGGCGGCGCCGGTCTTCGAGGAGTTGCCGGGCCGAGCGGCCGCGCTCGAGCTGCGGGCCGAGTGCCAGCGCGGCGTCCATCTTGGCGGGGTCATCCTCGACGAGGAGCGGAGGCCATTCGTGATTGTGCGAAGCTGTCGACGCGAGCGACTGGGAAGCGGCCGGCATCGCCCACGCCAGAACGGCGCAGGCAAGAGCGCACCAATGGAGCCGAACACGCATCGAATTTCCCCGTTTCGTGTGCGTAATCTCTACGCAGGAGAAACGAAATCAACTCTGGGGCGGTACGTAGTCGGAAGCTATAGACTACGCATAGGTGCCGGCGGTTCTTGCGCGCCGTGACGCGGCACAAATGCGCCAAGATGTGGCGAACGGGGCGAATTGAAGCGCCTCGATGGGCGAACTTCGCCGGTAAATGCCGGCCCTCCGGGCGGAGGGCCGGCGGATCGTCAATACACGCGCTTCTTCGGTTCGATGTACGCGATTTCGTCGGTCAGGGTGTAGTCGTGCACCGGGCGATAGTCGATCGCAGTGGTGCCGCCCTTGCCGCCCCAGCCGTCGAAGCTGGCGACGGTGTGCTTCATCCAGTTGGCGTCGTCGCGGTTCGGATAGTCCTCGTGCATGTGCGCACCGCGGCTTTCCTTGCGGTTCTCGGCGCCCTTGATCGTCACCATGGCCTGGCCGAGCAGATTGTCGAGCTCGAGCGTCTCGACCAGATCGGTGTTCCAGATCAGCGAACGATCGGTGATGCCGACGTCCTGGAAGCCGCGATAGACTTCCTCCATCTTGGCGACGCCTTCCGAGAGCAGTGCGCTGTCGCGGAACACGGCACAGTGGCGCTGCATCGTCTTCTGCATCTCGGCGCGGACCTGCGCCGTAGGCTTGCCGCCCTTGGCGTTGCGGAAATGGTCGAGCCGCGCGAGCGCCTGCTCCTCCGAGCCCTTGGGCAGCGGATTGTGTGGCGTGTTGGGCTTGAGCAGCTCCTTGAGGCGCAGGCCCGTGGCACGGCCGAACACGACCAGGTCGATCAGCGAGTTGGAGCCCAGGCGATTGGCGCCGTGGACCGAGACGCACGCCGCCTCACCCACCGCGAACAGGCCGGGGACGACGGTGTCCGGGTTGCCGTCCTTATTGATGACGACTTCGCCGTGATAGTTGGTCGGCACGCCGCCCATGTTGTAGTGGACGGTCGGGACCACCGGCAGCGGCTGGCGAGTCAGGTCGACACCGGCGAAAATCTTGCCGGTTTCCGTAATACCTGGAAGCCGCTCGTGCAGGATCTTCGGGTCGATGTGGTTGAGGTGAAGGTAGATATGGTCCTTCTCCTTGCCCACGCCGCGACCCTCGCGGATCTCCATCGCCATCGAGCGCGCGACGACGTCACGCGAGGCGAGGTCCTTGGCGCTGGGAGCGTAGCGCTCCATGAAGCGCTCGCCCTCGGAGTTGGTGAGATAGCCGCCCTCGCCGCGCGCGCCCTCGGTGATGAGCACGCCGGCGCCGTAGATGCCGGTCGGATGGAACTGGACGAACTCCATGTCCTGCAACGCGATGCCCGCGCGCAGCGCCATGCCGTTGCCGTCGCCGGTGCAGGTGTGCGCCGAAGTCGCCGACTGGTAGACGCGGCCGCCGCCGCCGGTGGCGAGCACCACGGCATGGCTGCGGAAGCGGTGGATCGAGCCGTCTTCCATGCACAGCGCGATCACGCCGCGGCACGCGCCGTTCTCCATGATCAGGTCGAGCGCGAAATATTCGACGTAGAAGTCGGCGTCATACTTCAGGCTCTGCTGGTAGAGCGCGTGGAGCATGGCGTGGCCGGTACGGTCGGCCGCAGCGCAGGTGCGCTGCACGGGCGGGCCGGCGCCCATGTTCTGCATGTGGCCGCCGAATGGGCGCTGGTAGATGGTGCCGTCCTCGTTGCGGCTGAACGGCACGCCGGCGTGCTCGAGCTCGTAGACCGCCTGCGGCGCCTCGCGCACCATATATTCGATCGCGTCCTGGTCGCCGAGCCAGTCGGAGCCCTTGACGGTGTCGTACATGTGCCACGACCAATGGTCAGGCGTGTTGTTGCCCAAGCTCGCGGCGATGCCGCCCTGCGCCGCCACGGTGTGGCTGCGGGTGGGGAAGACCTTGGTGATGCACGCGGTCCTTAAGCCCGCTTCGGCGCAGCCCATCGTCGCGCGGAGGCCCGAGCCGCCGGCGCCGACGACGACGGCGTCATAGCTGTGATCGATGATCTTGTAGGCGGCGGGCATCAGGCGACGGCTCCGGCCGTGAAGGCCAGCTTGAGGATCGAGAAGATCGCGAACGTTCCCGCCGCGATGGTGAAGTATTTGAGCAGGATGAGCAGCACGAAGCGGGTGTGATCGTGCTGATAGTCCTCGATCACCACGGTGAGGCCGTGGTGGAAGTGATAGAAGGTGCTGACGACGAGCAGGATCAGCGGCACCGCCACGATCGGCTGGGCGATCCAGCCGACGAGCGTCGCATAGTCATGCGCCGGAAGCATCGCGATCGAGATCAGGAACCACAGGACGAGGATCAGGTTCGATCCCGCGCTGACCTTGTGGTGCCACCAGGCGTCGGCGCCCTCATGCGCCGAACCGAGGCCGCGGACGCGGCCGATGCTGGTGCCGTTACCCATTGCTCTTCTCCAGCAGGAAGACCCAGAACGCCGCGGTGGCGAGGATCGAGAAGACGAAAGTGACGAGCGCGGTGCGCTTGTTGCCGCCGAGCTCGAAGTTTGCGCCCGCGTCGAGGAACAGGTGACGCACGCCCGAGGCCATGTGCTGGAAGAAGGAGAGCGTGAGCCCCACCGCCAGGATATAGCCGAGGATGTTGAGCCCGCCCGACTTGACGGTGAACAGCTCGACGAAGGCCGCATAGGCGGCCGGGCCCGAGGACAGCGCGGAGAGCCACCAGACGAACAGGATGGTGCCGACCGTCGCCATTCCGCTTCCGGTGACGCGGTGCACGATGGAGACCGTCATCGACGGGCCCCATTTCCAGATCGAGAGATGCGGCGACAGCGGTCGCGCCGGGTTGCGGACGTTGGCCAAGGACATTCCTTTCGGGTCGACGCCCGCCTCCTTAATCCCCGCGTCGCCGGATGCAAGTCGCAACGCGGAAAGCATGGGTGGCTAACCGCCCCTTAACCAGTTGCGGGCATAGCTCGTTCAGGAGTGCCGCGTCTGATGCGCGGCGGCGAGAGGGGATTTCCTTCGTGACGATTATGGCTTCGACCAACGACCTGCCGGCCCCCGGCACGATGAGCGCGCGGATCGACCTGGGCGCGCGGTTGGGGATCTTCGACTTCGACGGAACGCTCCTCGCCTCGAGCCGAGAGGCATGGGCGGTGCTCGAGCCCGAGATCCGCGCCGTCTCCGAAGCCTATTGGAAGCAGTGGCTGCGCTGCTTCTCCGAACAGCGCAACTGGGCGCCCGACGACACCGAAAAGATGATCGACGTCGGCATCCAGTTCCTGCGCAACCGTTTCCTCGACACTTCGGGCAAGGCCTGGATCGAATCGATCGAGCGCTCGGTCGCCGCGGCCTATGCGGCCGACGTCCCGCCGATGGCGCTGCTCTCGATGATCAGCGCGAGCGATCGCGCCGCCGTCGACGTGCTGATCCGCCGCGTGCCCCGCGAGGACGCGCGGCTGCCGGCTCTGATCGACACGCTGATGCGCCTCTCCGCGCTCGAGGGCGACATCACGGTCGAGATTTATTCGATGTACCGCGATCATAGCGCGCAGGCGGCCCGCGACCGGCTGGCGGCGGAATTCCGCGACTCGATCGGCATGACCGTCGAGCGCGCGAGCAACGAAGGCGATCAGCTGCGCGTGCAGGCGGTGCAGACCTCTGCGGCGGCGCGCGGCATGCTGGGCAAGGCGAGCGAAGTCGCCGCGGCGGCCGAACAGTCGGCTGTGGCGATGCGCGAGGCGGCGCAGACCGCGGCAGGGCTGATCCGTGCGATCGAGGAAGCGCGCACCGAAGTCGAGGCTGCAGCCGAGATCGCGACGCGGGCCTCGGGCCAGGCCGGCGCGGCGGTGGGGATGAGCGAGATGCTCAGCGACCACGCCAAGTCGATCGAATCGATCCTGAGCCTGATCCGCGACATCGCGGGGCAGACCAACCTTCTCGCGCTCAACGCGACGATCGAAGCGGCGCGTGCGGGCGATGCCGGCCGTGGCTTCGCCGTCGTCGCACAGGAAGTGAAGAGCCTGGCGAACCAGACCGCGCGCGCAACCGACGACATCGCCGCGCAGATTGCCGCGATCCAGTCGGCGACGCGTTCGACCGTCGACACCAACGCCTCGATCCGTTCGACGGTGACCGAAGTGCAGGAAAGCGCCAATCGCATCCGCACCGCGATGGAAGTGCAGGCGCAGACCGTGACCGCGATCACCGCAGCCGTCGACGAGACCGCGCTCGCCGCCGACTCGATGTCCGCTACGATCGGCGCGATCCGCGAGGATACCAAGGTGGTAACCAGCGAGATCGACACCCTCCAGCGCGACGTCGCCGAAGTCGACGACCGGCTCAACCAGCTCCGCGTCGCCGCGGACACCTTCTCGGCCTCGGTCGCCGCCTGAGCTCAGCACGCTTCCCTCTGCCCATGGCTTCGCGCTAGGGCAGAGGGATGAGCCACACGCACATCCTCCTGACCGGCAGCAGCCGCGGCATCGGCGCGGCGATCGCCAAGACGCTCGACCGGCCCGGAATACGCCTGGTCGGCCACGGTACGCGGAGCGGCATCGCCGCCGACTTCACCGATCCGGCTGCGCCCGCCGCGCTGTGGCAACAGGCGCTCGACGCGCTCGACGGGCGCGTCGACGTGCTGATCAACAACGCCGGCATCTTCGAGGCGACTCCGCTCGAGCTCGACCATGACGATTGGGTCGCGGGCTGGGAGAAGACGATGCGCGTCAACCTGACCGCATCGGCCGAGCTCTGCCGGCTGGCGGTGCGCCACTGGCAGGCCGAGGGGCGGCCGGGCCGCATCGTCAATGTCGCGAGCCGCGCCGCCTATCGCGGCGACAGCCCGGCGCACTGGCATTATGCCGCCTCCAAGGCGGGCATGGTCGGCATGACCAAGAGCATTGCCCGCGGGTACGCGCGCGACGGCATCCTCGCCTTCGCGATCTGCCCGGGCTTCACCATGACGGGGATGGCCGAGGATTATCTCGCGAGCCGCGGCGGCGACAAGCTGCTCGCGGACATTCCGCTGGGCCGCGTCGCCGATCCCGACGAAGTCGCGGTGCTCGCGCGCTTCTGCGCGCTCGAGGCGCCGCCCTCGATGACCGGCGCAGTGCTCGACATCAACGGCGCCAGCTACGTCCGCTGAGGGGAAGAGACATGGCAAGCTGGAAGCTGACACTCCCCTGCACCCGCGCCGAGGCGGAGGCGATCGAGGCCGATGAGCTGGGGCTTTTGGGCATCGAGCCGACGCCGGTGCTGATGACCAGCGAGCGCGTGGAGGACGATCCCGACAGCTGGCAGCTCGACGCCTATTTCGAATCCAAGCCCAACAGCGGGGCGCTGGAGGCAGTGGCGCGGCTGGTGCCGAGCGCGGCGGGGACGAAGCTGGTCCCCGAGCGTATCCGCGACGCCGATTGGGTGACGCTGAGCCAGGCGGGGATCGAGCCGGTCCATGCCGGGCGTTTCTATGTCCACACCGGCACCAACAAGGGCGCGGTGCCCGAGGGCGCCAAGACACTCCGGATCGACGCGAGCGTGGCGTTCGGCACCGGCACGCACGAGACGACCTCGGGCTGCCTGCTCGCGCTCGACCGGCACAAGCGCAGCGGCGCCGTGGTGCGCAACCTGCTCGACCTGGGCACGGGCACCGGGCTGCTCGCCTTCGCAGCGCTGCACCTGTGGCCGCGCGCCTATGCGACGGCATCGGACATCGACCCCAATTCGATCGAGGTGACCGCCGCCAATGCCGATCTGAACGGCGTGGCGCTCGGCGGCGGCGCGGGCGAGCTGGTGCTCGCGGCCGCGGCGGGGATGGACAATCCGCTGCTTGTCGGGCGCGGGCCCTATGACCTGATCATCGCCAACATCCTCGCGGGCCCGCTGATCGAGCTGGCGCCGAGCATCTGCGCGTCGCTGGCCGAGGGCGGCACGCTGATCCTCGCCGGGCTGCTCGAGGGCCAGGCCGAGGCCGTGCTTTCCGCCTATCGCCAGCAGGGGCTGCGCCCGGTGGCGCGGACCGACCGCGGCCATTGGCCGACGCTGACTTTGGTCAAGCGCTACCGCTACGGCGCCCCGCGCGTGCGCCGCCGGAGCCAGGGGCGCGGCGAGGCGCCGGGGTTCGGGAGCTGGTAGGTTCCGTCACCCCCGCGAAGGCGGGCGCCCAGAGCCATGCACGACATCGCTCGTGATTCCTGGGTCCCCGCCTGCGCGGGGATGACGGTTTGCAGCTTCACGCCTTCGCGTTGGCATATTCCTGCGTGCCGCGGGTGATCACGTCGTCCTCGGGCAGGATCGTCGCGACGGGGATGTCCGGGAGTTGGAGCAACTCCTCGTACAGCGGTGCGAAGTCGGTTTCGACCGTGGCGCGGAGCAGCGCGTCGAAGCTCGGGATGACGAAATAATTCTGCTGGAAGTCGTCGATCCGATACTCGGTGCGCATCACGCGCTTGAGGTCGAAGCGGATGCGGTTGGGGCTCGGGTCCTCGAGTGCGAAGCGGCTCTCGGCCGAGCTCGACACGATGCCCGATCCGTAGATGCGCAGGTCCCCGGCTTCCTCGATCAGCCCGAACTCGACCGTGTACCAATAGAGCCGGCCGAGCTGCTTGAGCGCGCCCAACTCCATCGCGCGAACGCCGCCGCGGCCATAGGCCTCGAGATAGTCGGCGAACACCGGATCGGCGAGCATCGGCACATGGCCGAAGACATCGTGGAAGACGTCGGGCTCCTGGATATAGTCGAGCTGGTCGCGGCGGCGGATGAAATTGCCCGCGACGAAGCGGCGGTTGGCCATATGGTCGAAGAACACGTCGTCGGGGACGAGCCCCGGCACCGCCACCACCTGCCAGCCGGTGAGCTGCATCAGCCGCTCCGACAGCTCCTCGAAATTGGGGATGCCCGACTCGGAGAGGCGCAGCGCGTGGAGGCCGTTGAGATAGGCTTGCGCGGCGCGGCCGGGGAGCAGCTTCGCCTGGCGCTCGAAGAGCAGGTCCCAGGTGGCGTGTTCCTCGGGCGTATAGGCGCTCCAGTTCTGCGGTATCGTCCAGTCGGGTGCGGCGCCCTCCGGGGGGCGATCCAGCACATGCGTTTGCTCTGCCATGGATATGGCATAGCATGGGCGGCGAAGCGCCGAAACGGGAGGCCGGATTGATCCGAATTCTCAAGCGGATGGGGCTGGGACTCCTCGGGCTCGTGCTCCTCTATCTGGGGGCGGGCACGGTGGGCGGCGCGATTCCGGTGAACCACGGCTGGCGCAGCGGCGATGCCGGCGTGCGCATCTATGTGATCGACAACGGCATCCATACCGACCTGGTGCTGCCGATGTTCGCCGAGCCCGACGGCTGGTCGAACCTCGTGCGGCCGCAGGACTTCGCCGATTCGACGACTGCGACGGCGACGCATCTTTCCTTCGGATGGGGCGACCGCGACTTCTACCTCAACACGCCGACCTGGTGGGACCTGAACCCGATCCGCGTCGTCAAGGCGATGGTCGGGGTGGGCGAGACGGTGGTGCATGTCGAGCGGATGTACGAGCCTCGGCCCGGCCGGAACGTTCGCGCGGTGACGCTGCGGCCCGAGGAATATGCCCGGCTCGCCGCCTTCATCCGCGCGACCTTCGGCGAGGGGGAGCCGGTGCGCGGCTATGGCGGCAGCGACGTCTTCTATCCCGGCACCGGCAACTACAATATGTTCAACACCTGCAACAACTGGACCGGCGCCGGGCTGCGCAAGGCGGGGGTGAAGATGGGTATCTGGACGCCTTTCACCTTCGGCGTGATGAAATGGCTCTGAAGCCCGCGATTCCGCCCTCGGCCGACGTTCCGCCGCCGCGGAGCGCGCTGCTCTCCGAATGGCCGCGCGCGGCATGGGGACTGGCGCGGCTCGCGGCCGAGTGGCGGCACTTGCCGCAGGGGCCGCGGGGTGACGGGCGGCCGGTGATGCTGCTGCCCGGGCTGTTCAACTCCGATCGTTCGAACCTGGTGCTGCGCGCCTATCTGCGACGGCTCGGCTATCGGCCCTATGGCTGGTCGCTGGGGCGCAACTTCGGCGTGCGCGCGACAGGCCCCGAGGCCGAGCGGCTGGTCGAGCGGATCGTGGCGATCCGGGCCGAGACGGGGCAGAAAGTGACTCTGGTCGGCGTGTCGCTGGGCGGGATCATGGCGCGACTGGTGGCGCAGCGGCACCCCGAGCTGGTGCGCGAAGTGATCACGGTCAGCTCGCCCTTCGCCGGCCCGCCGACTGCGACCAATGTCTGGCGTCAGTTCGAGTGGCTGACGGGCGAGAAGATCGGAGATCCGCAAGTGAAGGCGCGGCTGGCCGAGGCGGCGCGGCCGCTGCCGGTACCCGCGACGGCGATCTGGAGCCGCAGCGACGGACTGGTGAACGGCCTGATCTGCCGCGAAGGCGAGGGCTCCGCCTGCCGCGACATCGAGATCAGCAGCAGCCATTTGTTCGTGCAGATGCGGCCCGAGACGCTGCGCGCGGTGGCGCAGGTGCTGGGCGCTCAGTCCGGGTTGGACGCGCGATAGCCGTCATAGTCGCCGCAGCTCTCGGGATGCTTGCGGCATTCCTTTTCGTGCGCGCGGCGCTCCTTGCCCTCGCGCGCTTCCTTCTCGCGCATTTTGCGGCCGTAGTTGCGGTCCGATTCCTCTTGGCTCGTCGTGGACCAGTCGACCACCTGGCTGCCGGCCTTCACCGGGAGGGTCGCCACGTCCCAGGCGGTCTTGGCGAGGCAGCCGCCCGTCAGCAACGGCAGGGCGGCGACGAACGGAAGAAGCAGCTTACGCATCAGAATACCCTTTAGTCGGCGGGCGCCGGGGAGGCCGATGCGCGCGCGGAAACGCCAATATATGGGTAATCGCTGAAGAAGCCATCTATGCCTAATCCGATGAAATACCGGATTTCTTCGGCGAGCCGACCATGTTCGGCCGGATTCGTGCCATTGCGGAAGGCGGGCGAGAGGAAGAAGTTCTCGGCGCGGAAGGTCCAGGGGTGGACCTTGAGCCCCGCGGCATGCGCATCGGCGATCAGGCTGGTGGGGGTGCCCGAGGAAGGCAGGATCATCGCGCGCTCGGGGCCGATGCCATAGGCGTAGCGCGCCACCTCGCGCAGCCCTTCGGGGGTCGCCATTGCGGCATAGCTGGGCGCGGCATGGTCGGCCGGGCCGCCGCTCGCCGACATGAGCTGGATCAGGCGCACGTGCGTCATCGTCTTGAGCTGCTTGAGGTTGTTCACCTCGAACGACTGGATGAAGACCGGCGCGTCGGCGCGATCCCAGCCCACGGCCTTGAGCTTGTCGACCAGCCGTGCCTCGAGCGGCATGCCGATCGAGGCGAAATAGCTGGGGTGCTTGGTCTCGGGATAGATGCCGATGGTGCGCCCGGTCGCCCTGGACGCGCGCTTGGCGAGCGCGATGACTTCGTCGAAGGTCGGGATCTCGGCCTGACCGTCGAAGCGGGTGTTGCCGGGGCGGAGCTGGGGCAGCCGCTCGCGGGCGCGCAGCGTCTTCAGCTCGGCGAGCGTGAAATCCTCGGTGAACCAGCCGGTGACCTGCTCGCCGTCGATCGTCTTGGTCGTCTTCCGGTCCGCGAACTCCGGGTGCGCGGCGACGTTGGTCGTCCCCGAGATCTCGTTCTCGTGCCGCGCGACGAGCACGCCGTCCTTGGTCGGGACGAGATCGGGCTCGATGAAGTCGGCGCCCTGCTCGATCGCCAGCTCGTAGGAAAGCAGCGTATGCTCGGGGCGTTCGCCGCTGGCACCGCGGTGCGCGATGACGATGAGGGGAGAATGGACGGGCATGGTGCGTTCTCGCACGCCGGCGCATCCCTGCGCCAGCAACATCAGGGCGATCAGCAAGCTTCTTGTGGCGAGTTTCGGCATAGGGCAGGCGTCTAGGGGGCGTATGTGACGGAAACGAGACGAAATGTCGGGCAATGACGGAGTGCTGGCGGCGGCGCAGGCGTGGAAGGGTGCGCCGATGGCGCTCGCCACGGTGGTGTCGACCTGGGGCTCGGCGCCGCGGCCGCGCGGGAGCCATATGCTCGTCCATGCCGATGGGCGGTTCGAGGGATCGGTGTCCGGCGGGTGCGTCGAGACCGATATTTTGACGACGGCGGCGGACGTGATCGCCGGCGCGCCCGCGGTGGTGAAGCGCTACGGCGTCGCCGATGCGGCCGCCTGGGAAGTGGGGCTGCCGTGCGGCGGCGAGATCGCGGTGCTGGTGCAGCCGGTATCGGCCGAGGGCTTCCATCCGCAGCTGTTCGAGGCGATCGCTGCGGCGCGGGCGGCGGGCCATGCTTTCGACGTGGCGACCGACTTCGCCACGGGGCGGAGCGCGCCGGGCAGCGAGGGGGACTTCGTCAATCGCTACGATCCGCCGCACCGGCTGATGATCGTCGGCGCGGTGCAGATCGCCCAGGCGCTTGCCGGGCTCGCGCGCGAGCTGGGCATCCGCACGCATGTGATCGACCCGCGCGGTCGCTTCCTCACCGAGGAGCGCTTTCCCGGCGTAACGCTCGACGATCGTTGGCCGGACGAGGCCGTGACGGCGCTGCGGCCCGATCCGGCGACGGCCGTGGTGACGCTGAGCCACGACCCCAAGATCGACGATGCCGCGCTGATCGCCGCGCTCGCACATCCCACCGGCTATGTCGCCGCGCTCGGCTCGCGCCGCAGCCATGCCGCGCGGCTGGAGCGGCTTGCGGCGGCAGGCGTTTCAGCCGAGAGTCTGGGGCGGATCGAAGGGCCGGCCGGGCTCGACATCGGTGCGATCGGACCTGCCGAGATTGCGTTGTCGATCGCGGCGTCGATGGTGCGGAGCTTTCATGATCAAGCCTAGACAGGTCGCCCTCATCCTGCTCGCAGCGGGACGGTCGCGGCGATTCAACGATGGGGACAAGCTGGCCGAGCCGTTCCTCGACAAGCCGCTGGCCTTTCACGTCGTGACGGCGCTCGAAAAGATCCCCTTCCTGGCGCGGATCGCAGTGGTCTCGAACACGGTGCTGGACTTTGCCGCGCTCGGCTATGAAGTGGTGCGCAACCCGGATCCCTCGCTCGGCCAGGCACGATCGCTGTGTCACGGAGTCGAGGCGGCGCGCGAGGTGGGCGCCGATGCAGTGCTGATCGCGCTGGCGGACATGCCGCGCGTCACGGCGGCGCACATCTATCGCATGTTCGATGCGGCGAACGGCACCGCGACGGTGGTCGCGTCGAGCAACGGCGTGCACCCGACGCCGCCGGCGCTGATCGGGAGCGACCATTATGACGCGCTGCTCGCGCTCGAAGGCGATGAAGGCGCACGCGAGCTGATCCTCGCCGGGCGGCACGTGGTCACCAGCCCCGCCGAGCTGGTCGATATCGACACGCAGGAGGACCTCGCCGAGCTGCGCGCGCTCTACGGGCTGCCGACCGACGGCAAGTAGTTCCTACTCGTGCCGGAGGGCGTCGATCGGGTTGAGCCCGGCGGCGCGGCGGGCGGGGAAATAGCCGAACACGACGCCGATCAGCGCCGAGACCAGGAAGGCGATGACGTTGATCTGCGGCTCGAACATCCATTGCACCTGCATCAGCGGTGCGAGGATCACGACCACGAGCTGGGCAACCACCAGCCCGATAATCCCGCCGAGGCACGAGAGCACCACTGCCTCCATCAGGAACTGCATCAGCACCTCGCTCGCGACTGCGCCAATTGCGAGGCGGATGCCGATCTCGCGCGTGCGCTCGGTGACCGAGACGAGCATGATGTTCATGATGCCGATGCCGCCGACGACGAGGCTGATCGCGGCGACGGCAGTGACGATCTGGGTGAGCAGCGTGGTGACGCCGGTGAGCGCCTGGCTGATCTGGGCAGTGTCGAAGATGTTGAAGTCGTCTTCCTTGCCCCCCGCGATCCGGCGGCGCTCGCGCAGCACCTGCTTGATCGATTCCTGCACCTGGGCGGTGTCGTAGCTGGGATCGACGCCGACCAGCATCAGGCGAATGTCGCGGTTGCCGGTAAAGCGGCGCTGGACCTGCTTGATCGGCATGATGACGACGTCGTCTTGGTCGCCGAAGCCGCCCTGGCCGCGAGTCGAGAGCGCGCCGATCACGTCGCACGAGATGCCGTTGATGCGGATGCGCGCGCCCACCGCCTCGCCGCCGCGGAAGAGGTTGGTGCGCACGGTGTTGCCGATGATGCACACCGCCTTGCCCGCGAGCTCCTCCTGCCGCGAGAAGGTACGGCCCGAGACGAGCGGCCACGGCTGGACCTGGAAGAAGGCATTGGTGGTGCCGTTGATCGTCGTCGACCAGTTGGCGCCCTGGTAGATGGCAGTGCCGGTCGATTGCGCCTGGGGCGCGACGGCAGTGACGCCGGCCACCTGCCGCGCGACTGCGTCGACGTCCTCCTGCTTGAAGTCGGGCGGGCGCGGCCCGCCGCCGCCGCGGCCGAAGCCCTGGCCGGGGCGGACCTGGAGGATGTTGGTGCCCAGCGCCGCGACCTGCTGCTGCGCGGCGACGGTGGTCGCCCGGCCCAGCGTCACCATCGCCACCACTGCGGCGACACCGATGATGATGCCGAGCGTGGTCAGGAACGACCGCAGCTTGTGCCGCAGGATCGAACGGATCGCGAGCATGAAGGTGGTGCCGAGCATGCTAGGCCACCACCTCGCCGCGGGCGTGGTTGGTGTCGACGCGTTCGACCAGCCCGTCGCGGAAATGGACGATGGTGTGCGCGAACGCGGCCATGTCGGGTTCGTGCGTGACCATCAGCACGGTGATGCCGCTCTCCTTGTTGAGGCCGGAGAGCAGCTCCATGATCTCGATCGAGCGGGCGGTGTCGAGGTTGCCCGTCGGCTCGTCGGCAAGCAGCACGTCGGGATTGGTGACGATCGCGCGGGCGATCGCGACGCGCTGCTGCTGGCCGCCCGAGAGCTCGCCGGGAGTATGGTCCCACCATTCCTTGAGCCCGACCTTGTCGAGTGCGGCCATCGCCGTCTCGCGGCGCTCGGCGCGGGGATCGCCGCGATAAAGCAGCGGGAGCTCGACATTCTCGAGCGCAGAGGTGCGCGCGAGCAGGTTGAAGCCCTGGAAGACGAAGCCGAGATATTTGCGGCGGAGCAGCGCGCGCTGGTCGCGTTCGAGCCGCTCGACATGGACGCCCTTGAACAGGAATTCGCCGCCGGTCGGCACGTCGAGGCAGCCGAGGATGTTCATCGTCGTCGACTTGCCCGAGCCCGAGGGGCCCATGACCGCGACGAAATCGCCGGCGTGGATGTCGAGATCGACGCCTTTCAGCGCCTGGAACGCCGTAGGGCCCTCACCAAAGACCTTGGTGACGCCGCGGAGCTGGATGATGGGCGGTTCACTGGCCACGCGGGGCTCCCCCGCCGCCCTGACCGCCCGCGCCCTGGCCGCCGGCTGCGCCGCTTTGACCACCGGCGCCGCCGCCCGCGCCGCCCTGGCCGCCCGCGCCGCGCTGGCGACGCTGGCCCGAGCCGGTGCCGCGCTGGGTACCGCCTGCGGCGAGCTGGCCGGTGATAACCTTCATGCCAGGCTTGAGGTCGCCGCCGGTGATTTCGGTGACGGTGCCATTGGTGTCGCCGGTGGTGACCGCGACGGGCTTGGGCTGGCCGTCGTCGAGGACATAGACCTGCTGGGTGGCACCGCGCGCCACGGTAGCGGTCTTCTGGGCACCCTGATTGCCGCGCCGGCCCCGCGGGACGAGCGCGCCGGCGATCCCGCCGCCGCCCTGGCCGTTGGCCGCCTCGCCGTTCGCTGCCGGGCGGAAGCGGAGCGCTGCATTGGGGACGAGCAGGACGTTGGGCTTCGACTGGGTGATGATCTCCGCGGTCGCGGTCATGCCGGGACGCAGCTTCTGGTCGGCGTTCGAGACGCTGAGGATGGCGGCATAGGAGACGACCTGATTGGCCGTGGTCGCGGTGCTGCTCGCGGTGCTGCTCTGCGCCGAAAGGTTCGAGCCGAGGTCGACGCGGGTGATCGTCGCCGGGAAGGTCTCGCCGGGAAAGGCGTCGACGGTGAAGCTGGCGAGCTGGCCATCCTTGACCGAGCCGACGTCGGCCTCGTCGATCGCCACCTGGAGCTCCATCGCCGACAGGTCCTCGGCGATCACGAACAGCGTCGGCGTGTTGAACGAGGCGGCGACGGTCTGTCCCGGCTCGACCTGGCGGGCGAGCACCACGCCGTTGACGGGCGAGCGGATGACCGCCTTGAAGCGCTGCGTCTGGGCAGAGGAAAGTGCCGCGCGTGCGGACACGACATTGGCCTGGGCGGCGCGCAGCGAGGCAACCGCACGCTGCGCGGCGGCGCGGGCCTGCTCCATCTCGACCTTGGCGGGGACCCGTCCGCCCGAGAGGCGGCTGACTTCCTCGAGCCGGGCGAGCTGCGCGCGCGATTCGGCGACGGTCGCCTGAGCCTGGCCGACCTGCGCCTGATTGGCGTCGAGCGCCGCCTGGCTCTGGGCGATCTGGTCGTCGAGCCGCGAAGTATCGAGCACGGCGAGCGGCTGCCCCTTCACCACGCGATCGTTGACGTCGACGGTTACCGTCTCGACCAGGCCCGAAAGCTCGGAACCGACTTCGACTTGATTGGTGGGCGCGAGCTTTCCGGTGGCTGAGACGGTGACGGTCAGATTGCCGCGCTCGACTTCCTCGGTCGAATATTGCGTGGCCGTCGCCCCGCCGAACAGCACCCGCGAGAGCAGCAGCAGCGCGAGCAGCGCCACCACGCCGATGATGATCCACTTGAGCCAGCGCCGCCACCACGGCCGCGCCGGCGTGCCGAGGAAGTCGCTGAGATTGTTGTTCGGATCAGTTGCCATCGGCGGTGCTGCCTGCAGGGGTGGGGGCCGGATTGGGGGCCCGGGGAATGGTGTTGCTGTCCCAGCCGCCGCCGAGCGCGGCGTAAAGAGCGATCAGCGCGGTCGCTTCGTCCGACTGCGCCTGGACGATGCCGTTGCGCGCCGAGAGCAGCGCGCTTTCGGCCTGGTTGAGCGACAGGAAGTCGGTGAGGCCCGAGCGATATTGCATCCGCGCGAGGATCGCCTGGTTGTTCGCCGCCTCATAGGCGATACGGAACTGCGCCTCGCGCTGGTGCGCAGCGTTGAGGTCGACGATCGCGTTCTCGATGTCCTCGAGCGCGGTCAGCACGGTCTGCTTGTAGCCGAGAAAGGCACCGTCGGCGGCGGCCTGGGCCGAACGGACCTGGCTGCGGGTGCGGCCCGCGTCGAAGATCGTCTGGGCGATGTTGGCGAACAGCCGCCCGGTGATCGCGTCGAAGATCGCGTCGAGCGCGCTGGCGCCGGCATCGATGCTGCCCCCGATGCCGAGCGAGGGATAGAGCTGCGCCGTGGCGACGCCGATCCGCGCGGTGGCGGAGGCGAGGTTGCGCTCGGCGGCGCGGATGTCGGGGCGCTGGCGCAGCGCCTCGGCCGGGATGCCGGTGGCGACGCTGGCGGGGCCGCGGGGGATCGGCCTGGCCGCGGCGAGCTCGGCCTTGAGCGCGCCGGGCGCCTGGCCGGTGAGAACACCGAGGCGCGAGACGAAGCCGTTGTAATTGGCCTCTAGCGAGGGAATCGAGGCGGCGGTCTGCGCCCGCGAGGCGCGCGCCTGCTCGGCGTCGATCGACGAGACCAGCCCCGCCTGGACGCGCCACTGGGCGATCTGGAGGTTGTCGTCCTGGATCGCCAGCGACTCGCGCGCATTGGCGAGCTGGGCCTGCGTGGCGCGGGCGAGGACATAGTTGCGCGCCGTCTCCGCCTCGATCGAGAGCAGCACGGTGGCATAGTCGTAGCCCGTGGCTTCGTAATCGGCGCGCGCCGCTTCTACGCCCCGGCGCACCCCGCCGAACAGGTCGACCTGATAATTGGCGTCCGCGCCGATCGAGAAATTGTCGCTGCCCCCGCCCGAGCCGGTGATCCGCTGGCTGCGCGAATAGCCACCCGACGCGCTGACGCTGGGGAAGAGGTCCGATCGCTGCTGGATCAGCGACTCGCGCGCCTGGCGCAGCCGGACGACAGCCTGGGCGAGATCGAGGTTGGCGGCCTGGGCGCGCTCGATCAGCGAGCCGAGGGTCGGGTCGTCGAACTTGTTCCACCAGCGTGTCAGGTCTTCGCGCGCACGCTGGTCGGCGGGGACCGAATAGGCGGCCGGCACGCCCAGCTCGGCGGGGCTGCGGGGGCGGTAGTCGGGCCCGCTCGTACAGGCTGCGAGCAGCAGCAGCGGGAGCGGGACGCTCAGAGTCAGCGCGCTTCGGGCCATGACGTGCAAGATGATTCGGATAGGCAACGAGTTCCATCGAAATTTTGTCGCAACTTGTAACGCAGGCGTTCCACCGGCCTTGCGGAGCCCCCGCCGGCGCTCCTAGAAACCGCCGCGAGGAGAGCGCGATGTCCGACAGCCTGTACCCCGTTCCCGAGCAATGGGCCCGCGAGGCCCGAGTGGATGCGGAGGGCTATGCCAGGCTGCATGGGCGCAGCATCGCCGATCCGGGGAGCTTCTGGCTGGAGCAGGCGCGGCGGCTCGACTGGATCAAGCGGCCGGAGATGGCTGGCGACTGGTCGTTCGACGAGCGCGATTTCCACATCAACTGGTTCGCCGACGGCAGGCTCAACGTCGCCGCCAATTGCATCGACCGGCACCTCGCGAGCCGCGGCAACGACACTGCGATCCTGTGGGAGCCCGACGAACCTGGCGAGGCGCCGAAGCGCTACACCTATCTCCAGCTCCACCAGGAAGTGTGCCGCTTCGCTAATGTGCTCAGGGCCGAGGGCGTGGCCAAGGGCGACCGGGTGACCATCTACATGCCGATGATCCCCGAGGCGGCGTTCGCGATGCTCGCCTGCGCGCGGATCGGCGCGATCCATTCGGTGGTGTTCGGCGGCTTCTCGCCCGACAGCCTGGCCAACCGCATCACCGACTGCGACTCCGCGGTGGTGATCACCGCCGACGAGGGGCGGCGCGGCGGCAAGCGCGTGCCGCTCAAGGCCAATGTCGACATCGCCGCTTCGCATGCGCCTGCGCTCCGCAAGGTCGTCGTCGTCAAGGCGACCGGGGGCGAAGTGGCGATGCAGCCCGGCCGCGACGTCTGGTACCACGAAGCGGCCGCTCAGGTCTCGGCCGATTGCCCCGCCGAGCCGATGGGGGCGGAGGACCCGCTGTTCATCCTCTATACCTCGGGCTCGACCGGCAAGCCCAAGGGCGTGCTGCACAGCTCGGGGGGCTATCTGCTCTGGGCGGCGCTCACCCATGAGCTGGTCTTCGACTACCGGCCGGGCCAGGTCTATTGGTGCGCGGCCGACATCGGCTGGGTCACCGGGCACAGCTATATCGTCTACGGCCCGCTGGCGAACGGCGCGACGACGCTGATGTTCGAGGGCGTGCCCAACTGGCCCGACGCGAGCCGTATCTGGCAGGTGGTCGACCGGCATCAGGTCGAGATCCTCTACACCGCCCCCACGGCGCTGCGCGCGCTGATGCGGGAGGGGGACGAATTCGTCGCCGCCACCAGCCGCAAGTCGCTCAAGCTGCTCGGCACGGTCGGCGAGCCGATCAACCCGGAGGCGTGGCGCTGGTACCATGAAATCGTTGGCGAGGGGCGCTGCCCGATCGTCGACACTTGGTGGCAGACCGAGACCGGCGGGCACATGATCACGCCGCTGCCCGGCGCGACTGCGCTCAAGCCCGGATCGGCGACGGTGCCCTTCCCGGGAGTCGATCCGCAGATCGTCGACAGCGAGGGCAATGTCCTCCACGGCGCGACCGAGGGGAACCTGGTCATCGCACGGAGCTGGCCGGGGCAGATGCGCACCGTCTGGGGCGACCACCACCGCTTCTTCCAGACCTATTTCACCACCTATCCGGGAAAATATTTCACCGGCGACGGCTGCCGCCGCGACGAGGACGGCTATTACTGGATCACCGGCCGGGTCGACGACGTGATCAACGTCTCGGGCCACCGCATGGGCACCGCCGAGGTCGAGAGCGCGCTGGTGCTCCATCCCAAGGTGGCCGAGGCGGCGGTGGTCGGCATGCCGCACGACATCAAGGGGCAGGGCATCTACGCGTATGTGACGCTCAACAGCGGCGTGACTGCCGACGAGGGGCTGGGCAAGGAACTGCGCGACTGGGTGCGCCAGGAGATCGGGCCGATCGCCACGCCCGACGCGATCCAGTTCGCGCCGGGGCTGCCCAAGACCCGCTCGGGCAAGATCATGCGGCGGATCCTGCGCAAGATCGCGGAGGGGGACGTCTCGAGCCTGGGCGATACGTCGACGCTGGCCGATCCGGCGGTGGTCGACGACCTGGTCGCCAACCGCGTCGGCTAGCGGCGCGGGCGGCGGAAGGCGAGGATCTGGCGGCGGCCGCGGTAATGGGTGCGGTGCGAGCGGCGCGACTCACGGCGCCGCAGCGCGACCACGCTGATCGTGATCGACACCGCGGCGACGAGCACCGCCGTCAGGCCGAGCGCGGGGATCAGGCGGGAGCCGACGCCGCGGTCGCGGCGCCTTCGCGGATCGCGCGGGCGCGCTCGGTGCGTTCGCTGCGGTCGGCCATCTGGAGCCAGGCTTCGGCGGCGCGCAGGTTGCGCTCGCGGACGTTGTTGAGCGTCGAGGCATCCGCATCGGCCTGCGCCTTGGCGGCATATTCGCGATAGGATTCGGCGAGCTTCGTCATCTGCGTCTCCCTGGCAAGGAAAAGGGCGACGCCCGGTGGCGCCGCCCTTCGTTATGTTATTCGGCCTGGAGGTTGACCGCGGCCATCTTGCCGCGCTTGTCCGCCTCGAGGTCGTAGCTGACACGCTGGTTCTGATCGAGCGTGCGCAGGCCTGCGCGCTCGACCGCGGTGATGTGGACGAACGCGTCCTGACCGCCGTTGTCGGGGGCAATGAAGCCATAGCCCTTGTCGGCGTTGAAGAACTTAACGGTGCCCTGGATGGAGCTCATGGATATCTTCCTTCAATGATCGGCGCGCCCAAGTGCGGGCGAACCTCGTGCTGCCGAGGCGAGGAGAAGGAAGAAGGAGCCGCAAAGCGCCAAAGACCGTCTGATTGCGACTGTAGCCCGCGCAATGTGGGGGCACGGGCCCCCATGCGCAAGGCGACGGCCGCTTCTCGAGGAGAGGACGCGATCAGCCGAGCACCTCGCGCACTGCGGCGCGGGCGACGGCGCGGGCACGCGCCGGCTGCGACTGATCGACGGGAAAGAGCCGCCGGTGGAGCGGCACGATGGCCTTGGCGGCCTTGTTCCTGGCCTTGCCGGCAGCGCGCGGCTGACGGGCACGGCGAGTGATCTGGGTTTCGTGGATCTGCGTGAAGAAGTTCATTTATTTCCTGTTTCTGTTCTCGTTGTAGTGCCGCCGCGGCGCGGGATGCGTGCCGGCGGGCGACGGAATGCCGCTCCCTTTGGATGCACGACGGCCGCCGGACGGCGCCGGCCATGCAGAGAGCGAAATGAAGCTGGGGGCGCAAAGGTTCCCGCGACGTGCGGGGGAACGACGGGCCGGTGCGGCCGGCGCCCTGCTGAAAGCCCATGTGGGGAGCCGGTGCGCGATCCGCAAGGCCAGCGGCTCATGGCGCAGGGGCTGGCGGATCGCACGCACCGGCGGGCTCTGCCTCGCCGGAGCCGCCGCCCCCGCCGGCGGCCTCCCGCGCCCGCGCCGCGAACCAGGCGTCGCGCTCCTCCGCTCCGGCCCGGTGCAACGCCGCCGTGTCCTGCTCGCAGATCGTTTCGATCAGGGCATGTTCGGCCGCGGTGAGCGTGCGGCTGTAGTCGTCGTCGCCATAGGCGCCGTCCTCGCTGCCGGCGAAACCCTCGGGCGGGGCGAAGCGCGTGCGCCAATCCTTGTCCTGCGGGTCCCACCAGACGGGATTGCCGGCGTGCCCCGGCTCGAGGCTTGCGCCGCCGCCGGCGGTTGACTCCGCTTGACTCGATTCGCGGGTCTCGGCGGGCGCGAGGGCGACCAGCCCGGCGGCTTCGGCGCGCAGCCATTGCTCGCTGCTCCAATGCTCGCGCGCGGCGGGATCGAGGTCCGACGTGTCGAGCGGCTCGGCGATATCGCTGTGCGTTCGCAGCCAGCGATCGGCGCGGGCGAGCGCGCGGATCGGCGCGAGATCGTCCTCGCCGGCGGGCTCGACCCGCGCGCCCAGGAACACGCCCGCGCGCGCCGGCCCGGCATCGCGGCCGACCAGATCGAGATATTGCGCGAAATCGGTGGCGACCAGCCGCGCCGCCGCGGCCGTGCCGGGCGCCTTCGCACCATCAGCCATGCGATCGAGCCGGTTGAGCATCGCGAGCGCGAGGCGATTGTCCTGGCGGTGGCGCGTGACGATGCGGCCGTTATCGTCGGTGGTGCTATCGTGCGTGCCCTGGAAGGCGCGCTCCATCAGCTCGTCGGCCAGCGCCGCGCGCGAGACGAGCACCGCCGCATCCCATCCGAGCGCGAAGCCGGCGCCGCGCGCCGAATGGCGCAGCGCATAGGCGGACTGTTTCGAAAGGCCGACGATCGCGCAGGCCTGCGACACGGTGCGTCCTTCGGACAGCGCCTCGAGGAAGATGCGCTGCCGCGCCGGGATCCAGCCCTCGTGCCGCGTGGCGCCGGGGGCGGGGCGGAAGCCGTGATAGGCGGCATGATCGAAGGTGGCGGGATCGAAGGGCGGGTAATCGGTGACGATCTCGGCGGTGATTCCGGCTGCGATCTCGCTTGTGGTTCCGGTCTGCGCGTTCATGGCTGTGGTCCTCCCGTCTCGCGTCGAGGACCATTCAGATATGCCGGAACGGGGGCTGTAGGAAAGTGAAAAGTTCTGTGTTTGTTCTTACGGTTATGGAGAGGGGCCGGGGAAGGAAGCGATTGGTTCACGCGGAGGCGCGGAGACGCGGAGGTGATTCGCGCAGAGGCGCAGAGGACGCGGAGGCCGTGGACTTGGCTGAGCGTTCCAGCGTCAGGCTGCCGGCGGTGACGATCACCAACTCGGCGCCGTGCGGGTGGACCTCCCACGAGTCCCAGCTCGCATCGAAGCTGTACTGCGACACCAGTCGCCCCTCGGCCCCGTCCGCGGCGTGGGGCTCGGCATACGCGGCGTACCATTCTGGGCCCGTGAACTCGGGCTCGGTCGACGCGCTGCCGCCGTGGCCGAAATGGGCGGGTTGGTGGGAAGGTGGGGCGTGCGGGAAGCTACGCGGCATGATCGCATGTGGCCAGCGGCGGAGAAGTTGCGATTTTCGCAGATTGCGCACATCTTGATGCGATGACGCTCGCCGGCTTTCCTCGGATTTCGGTGGACCCGCAGGTTTGCGGCGGTCGGCCCGTCGTCGCTGGAACACGCGTGCGGGTGACCGATGTGCTCGAGATGCTTGCCGGAGGCGCGAGCCCGGCCGAGATCGCGGCAGACTTCCCCTATCTCAGCGAGGATGATGTGCGCGCGGTGCTCGCCTATGCGGCGGCGCAGGCGGACCACCCGGTGGTGCTCGCCGCCGAATGAACTTTCGGGCGACACGCAATTGCCGCTTTATTTAGTGCGCTGTTACCGTATCCTATAATTGACTTAGGATTGTTTCCAAGTCTCATTCGCCCATTTTATTAATACGGAAGCTATGCGGATTTTCGAGCGCAAACTGTGCGCCCTTTTTAACTAAAGATCCACTCACCTCCAATGTGCAGTCAATTTTGTTCCGGAATGCCTCAATGACGATGTCGCGTTCCCCTCTCGAAAATGGGATGCGCACCGAGTGCGGCTGCTCATCAACCTCAGCCTTAAGTGTCAACGTGCCAGGGCGCCGGAGGCTGGCTTCACGCAGCGCTACTATTACGCCCGACAAGGCAACCGGACGAGCATTTGGCTTGTTGGCTAAGATAGAAGCTCCCTCAGACAAGTGGCGAATATCGTCCCTAGTAAAGGCTACTCTCGCCGCCGGATGCGTATCTTCGTCTTGCAAGCCATGATCGATCCGTACTGTCAGATCTCCTGCGGTCTTCAACATCGATGCTAAAGCGGAGCAGAAATTGGCCGTAACTCCATCGTCTACAGCTTCTATAAAAACACCGCTCCCGCTGGCTCGAGCTTCTTGAATCGCGTGGCGCGACGCTGAGAGCGCTACTGCCAATCGATTCGAGACATTTCTGCCGAAAAGTCTGGGAGGCGCATCGGGCAAGGCGGGAGCATTATTTTCTGCAGTGACTGGAAGCAACAGCGTTAGAATGAAACTTCCTACCTCGGTCTGTCCCATTCTAACCGTCTCAAGATATTCACGAGCTTCATCCGGGCGCCTGCCCCTCAGAATGGAGCGAGGCTCATCCAAAGCCGCCGTGGTCGCTGCCGAGGCAATCAACTCAAACCCATTTTCAAGAAGCTCAACAGCTTCCTCAAAACGTATGCTCGATGCCGCAGCGCCGTCATGGGCCTTAATGCGAACTACGTCGTACGATGATAGCTCAATATTTCGTAGAATTTGTGTTTGATCGAGATCGAGGGCATGCCCAACGTCATATAAGAGCGCAGCTACGCGACGTGTGTAGTCAGCCAAGTCAAAGGAGATTGGAAGTAGGACTTCGATCTTCCTGTCGCCATGCGCATAGGTGAATCGCTCTTCAAATTCCCCCCAACGCCCGCGCCGATCAAAGCCGCTGGCGAGCAGAAAGGAGCGCAAAATAGCTGGGCTAAGCGCCTTTAAGCTTTCGCCCCGAGCTTTGTGACCGCGCGTCATGCTGCATCACCCTGTTCTTCGAGCTGGGCAAACCGCTCCATAATTATATTTGTGAGACTCTCAGGATTGAAAACTTGATCCTTTGGTATGTGAACTGTTTTCGTGGCGACGTTATCGCTGCGCGGTTGCCCTTTTAAGCTAAGCCAAAATGCGCAACGCTTAAATACGAGTTCGTTCGCGTCAGCGGAAAGCCATTGTTCGCTGTCGTCCGGCAAATCCAATACAACAAGATACTGCGGATTAGCGACGCGTGTCGCGCAAAGGTCATTGTAATTCTTTACGTCTAGCGCGAAGCTTACCATGTCATCCGTGTGAACAAGGTTCACTGTTGCCTTCAACTGGACATCAATACGAACGGGAGCGCCCGCAACAGGGCGAATTTCAATGTCGCAAGACTCACGATCGACTGGGATTTCTAGTACTTGACATCCTGCCCGTGCGGAAACGAGCGCAACGTAGCCAATAGACAGGCGCTCCTTGATGTCATTCTCGGTCGTCTCGATTGCCATGCGAAAGCATCCCCCATCGAATGCCTAGCACGTACGTTTTATACCGCAAGTGATTGGTTCTCCTTCACTCCGCCGCCACGCTCACCTTCCGCGCGCCCTTCTCCAGCAGCGGCGCCAGATACTTCCCCGTATAGCTGCGCGGCTCCTTCGCCACCTGCTCGGGCGTGCCTTCCGCCACGATCTCGCCGCCCTTGACGCCGCCTTCGGGGCCCAGGTCGAGGATCCAGTCGGCGGTCTTGATGACGTCGAGATTGTGCTCGATCACCACCACGGTGTTGCCCTGCTCGACCAGCGCGTGGAGCACTTCGAGCAGCTTGCGCACGTCCTCGAAATGGAGGCCGGTGGTGGGCTCGTCGAGGATGTAGAGCGTCTGGCCGGTGGCGCGGCGGCTGAGTTCCTTGGCGAGCTTGACGCGCTGCGCCTCGCCGCCCGAGAGCGTGGTCGCCTGCTGGCCGACCTTGACGTAGCCGAGGCCGACTTCGGCCAGCATCGCCATCTTGTCGCGGATTGGCGGGACCGCCTTGAAGAACTCGACGGCGTCCTCGACCGTCATGTCGAGCACGTCGGCGATGCTCTTGCCCTTGAACTTCACTTCCAGCGTCTCGCGGTTGTAGCGCTGGCCGTGGCAGACGTCGCAGGTGACATAGACGTCGGGCAGGAAGTGCATCTCGATCTTGAGCACGCCGTCGCCCTGGCACGCCTCGCAGCGGCCGCCCTTGACGTTGAAGCTGAAGCGGCCGGGCTTGTAGCCGCGCTCCTGCGCCTCGGGCAGGCCGGCGAACCAGTCGCGGATGTTGGTGAAGGCGCCGGTGTAGGTCGCCGGGTTCGAGCGCGGGGTGCGGCCGATCGGCGACTGGTCGATGTCGATCACCTTGTCGCAATGCTCGAGCCCGGTGATCTTCTCGTGCTTGCCCGCGAGCATGCGCGCGCCGTTGAGCTGGCGCGCGGCGGCGGCGTAGAGCGTGTCGATCGTGAAGCTCGACTTGCCCGAGCCCGAGACGCCGGTGATGCAGGTGAAGGTGCCGAGCGGCAGGCTGGCGGTGACGCCGCGCAGATTGTTCGCGGTGGCGTTGTGGACGGTTAGCTTCTTGCCCGTCCCCTTGCGGCGCTTGGCCGGCAGGGGGACTTCGCGCGTGCCGTTGAGATAGTCTGCGGTGACGCTGCCGGTGGAGGCGAGCAGCTGGTCGAGCGTGCCCTGCGCCACCACCTCGCCGCCGTGGACGCCGGCGCCCGGCCCCATGTCGATGACATAGTCGGCGGTGCGGATCGCGTCCTCGTCATGCTCGACGACGAGCACGGTGTTGCCGAGATCGCGCAGCCGCTTGAGGGTGGCGAGCAGCATGTCGTTGTCGCGCTGGTGGAGGCCGATGCTCGGCTCATCCAATACGTACAAAACGCCCGACAGTCCCGAACCTATCTGGCTCGCGAGGCGGATGCGCTGGCTCTCGCCGCCCGACAGCGTGCCGCTGGTGCGATCGAGGTTGAGATAATCGAGCCCGACATTGTTGAGGAAGCCGAGCCGCTCGTCGATCTCCTTGAGGATCGCGCGGGCGATCTCGCGCTGCTGATCGGTGAGCGTGGCGGGGAGCTTCTGGAACCAGGCGAGCGCATCGACCACCGAGAGGCGGGTGGCGTGGCTGATGTCCTCGCCCGCGACCTTGACCGCGAGCGCCTCGGGCTTGAGGCGCGCGCCGCCGCAGGTCTCGCAGGGGTGCGCGGCCTGGTACTTCGACAGCTCCTCGCGCATCCACGCGCTCTCGGTCTGGAGCATGCGGCGGTTGAGGTTGCCGATCACGCCCTCGAACGGCTTGCGCACGTCGTAGCTCTTGCGGCCGTCGACGAAGGTGAGCGTGACGGGCTTGCCGCCGGTGCCGTGGAGGATGATGAGTCGGACCTCGCCGGGCAGGTCCTTCCACGGCGTCTCGAGGCTGAAGCCGAACTCGCGCGCGAGGGAGCCGAGCACCTGCATATAATAGGGCGAGGGCGGGTTGGACTTGGCCCAGGGGACGATCGCGCCCTTCTTGATGCTGAGATCATGGTTGGGGACGACGAGGTCCTCGTCGAACTCGAGCTTCTCGCCGAGGCCGTCGCACGCCGGGCAGGCGCCCTGCGGGGCGTTGAACGAGAAGAGGCGGGGCTCGATCTCGGCGATGGTGAAGCCGCTGACGGGGCAGGCGAACTTCTCGGAGAAGACGATGCGGTTGGCGGGGATGCCGGCGCCTTTGAGGTTCCCCTCCCGCTCGCGGGAAGGGTTAGGGGAGGGGGCATCTCCCTCCGCCACGAACGTCTGGGGCATCTCGCGGACGGCCCCTCCCCCGACCCCTCCCGCAAGCGGGAGGGGAGCGCCGGAGCCGCTGCCGGTCAGCTCGGCGACGGTGGTGTCCACCAGGTCCACATAGGCCAGCCCCTCGGCGAGCTTGAGCGCCTGCTCGAAGCTCTCCGCCAGCCGCGTGGCGATGTCGGGGCGGACCACCAGCCGGTCGACCACCACCTCGATGTCGTGCTTGTACTTCTTGTCGAGCGCGGGGGCGTCCTCGATCAGATAGGTCTCGCCGTCGATGCGGACGCGCTGGAAACCCGCCTTCTGCCATTCGGCAAGCTCCTTGCGATACTCGCCCTTGCGGCCGCGGACGACGGGGGCGAGGAGGAGCAGGCGCGTGCCTTCGGGGAGCGCGAGGACGCGGTCGACCATCTGGCTGACGGTCTGCGCGGCGATCGGAAGGCCCGTGGCCGGCGAATAGGGCACGCCGACGCGCGCCCAGAGCAGGCGCATGTAGTCGTAGATCTCGGTGACGGTGGCGACCGTCGAGCGCGGGTTGCGGCTGGTGGTCTTCTGCTCGATCGAGATGGCGGGGGAGAGGCCCTCGATATGATCGACGTCGGGCTTCTGCATCAGCTCGAGGAACTGGCGCGCATAGGCGCTGAGCGACTCGACGTAGCGGCGCTGCCCCTCGGCATAGATGGTGTCGAACGCGAGCGAGGATTTGCCCGAGCCCGACAGGCCGGTGATCACCGTCAGCGTATCGCGCGGGATGTCGATGTCCACGCCCTTGAGGTTGTGCTCGCGCGCGCCGCGGACGGAGATTGTCGTGAGTGCCATGCGTGGAGTTCTAGCTTTGTTCTGAAGGGGATTCCAGAGGGGAGATAGGGTGCGGAGCCGCGAGATGCGAGGGGTGGGCACGGAACCCGCGCGATCAGTCTCGATGCCTGGGCGGTATCGGGCATGTCCGGAAACGCGCCGGAGGACGGAGGCAAAAGTCGTTGCATGGATGGAATAGCTGCGATTATTTGCGCGTGATCAGAATAATTTCTGTTCGTTTATTGATGAATTCGGGGGGATTGATGCGGCGCGTGTTTCCGGTGATCGGCTTGGGTCTGCTCGCGGCGTGTTCGGGTGGCGGGGGGAATAGCGCGGGCGGCGGCGGAGGGGGCGGCACGGTCGTCCAGCCGCCGGCAATTCCGACGCTATCGGTGACGCTCGATACCGCCGCGCAAACGCAGGTGGCGTCGGAGACCGATTCCCGCGCCGCCTTCGCCTTCACCGCTACCTATAGCGGCAGCACCAGTGACCCGATCTATCCCAAGATTGGCTTCGATGCCGCCGTGCTGACGCAGGACGGCGACATCGTCCAGACGGGCAAGAGCTATGCCGTCAAGCTCAGCAGCCTGCGCGGGCTGAGCGCGGAGAACCGGACCGGTGACGTGACCTTCCGCCTGTGCCGCGATCAGGCCTGCAACGAAGTCTATCCGGGCTCGACCCAGACCTTCCGTTACACGCTCGACGTCAAGCTGCTCGACTGGGGGACGTTCCAGCGCACGCCCGCGCACACCGGCTTCGTCCATGCGACGTTCGACCCGCAAAAGATCGTCAAGGCCTGGGAATGGTCCCCCGCGGGCACCCAATCCTTCCGCCCGATCGCGGCGAAGGGCGACAGCCTGTTCGTCACCCGCGTCTCGTCGACGGGGTTAACCAGCGTCCATGCGTTGAACAGCGCGAACGGCACGCAACGCTGGAACTATGACATCGGTCAGATCCACAGCGCGGGCGGGCCGGCCGTGGCCGGCGACCAAGTGCATGTAGTCACCATGAGTACGTCTTCCAGCGACAATCGGATCGTGACGCTCGGTGCGACCAACGGCCAGTTCGTCCGCAACATGCTGTTCGCTGCGCAATGGTCGCAATTCGCGCAGCCGACCGTCATTGATCGCGAGCTCTATCTGGCGTCGGGCTATTACGGCAACGTCGTCTACGGCTACAATCTCGACGACGGCACGACGCGCTGGACAGCGAATGGCAGCGGAGGGCGCGTGTGGGACGGGGAGACTCCGGCAGCGGACGACCAATATGTCTATTATTATTCCGGCGGACTGGACGTATTCCGGCGCACGGATGGCTCGCTGGTGAAGAGCATCGCCGATCCCTTCTGGCAATGGAACGGCTATTCCTATGCCGGCGGCCCTATACTGGGTGCGCGCAAGAACGCCATCGCCTATTCAGGAAGTGGCATGGGCACCTACCCCATTGCCTTTCCGCTGGTGAGCTACGATCTCGACGCCGGGCAGGTCGCTTGGCGTACCGCGAACAGCTACAATATCGCGCCCGCACTGGGGAACGGCGTCCTCTTCGCCGGCAGCAACACCCAGGGGCAACTCGATGCGATCGGCGAGGACGACGGAAAGGTTCGCTGGTCGTGGCCGCTGCCAGCCGGCGAGCAGTTCGTAGGCAACATGATAGTGACCGACAATCTGCTGTTCTTCTCGACCACCGCCAAGGTTTACGCGGTTTCGCTGAGCACGCATGCGACTGTCTGGTCGGCATCAACGCCGGGCCAACTCGCGCTCTCGCCTGACGGGAAGCTGATCGTGGTCCCGCAACTCGGGACCGGCACGATAATGACTGCCTATTCGCTCCGTTGAGCACCGCGGCGGCGGCGTGGTCAGATGCGCCGCCGCTGCGCCTTTCCGGCATGGTTCGCCTTGGGAGCTATTTCGGGCAAGCCCTTGCGCAAAACAGAAGCCATGCCGCGGCCGTCGACGTCGACCTGATGGTTCGAGGACCAGAACAGGCGCGTGCGGACACCGGCACGCTGGTCTCGATCGAGAATATCGTGGGCTCGGGCTTCGACGACGTGCTGGCGGGGCTGGGGCGCCAACCTGCTCACCGGCGGCGCCGGCAACGACCGCTTCGTGTTCGGCGAGACGGCGCTCGGCGCGCGCGACCATGTCACCGACTTCGCGGCGGGCGACGTGCTCGATCTGAGCCGGATCGACAGCGCGCTGGCGTTCATCGGCGCGGGCAGCTTCGGTGGCGTGGCCGGGCAGCTCCGCGTCCCCGGCGACGGCACTGCCTGGCTGGTCGAGGCGGACCTCAACGGCGACGGCATGGCCGACCTGTCGATCGAGGTCACTACCCAGGCGGCGGGGTACCAGTTCACCACTGGCGACTTCCTGCTCTGATGTGCCCGGACGATACAGCGCGGTTTGCAACTGTATCGCCGAAGTGCTTGCGGGATAAATAAAGATCAGCGAAATATTGCGTCGTCGTCACGGAAGCGTCCGGGCGGCGGCTTATGACGGGCGAGGCCTCGGGGCCGCACTCCCCCGGTAATTGGCATGTATGCAACCTCCGGCTTCCGGAGGCGAAGGGGGATTCATGGCGAACAACATCATCGGCACCGACGCGGGTGAGTCGATCAGCGGCACTGCCGGCGATGACGTTATCGCCGCGCAGGGCGGCAACGATCAGATCGACACCTCGCGCGGGCATGACTCGGTCGATGGCGGCGACGGTACCGACTGGCTGTTCGTCCACTCGGTACCGCTCGCGCTGCCGGCCGCCCCGCACCACTATACGATAAGCGCGGATCATTTATCCGACGGCTCCGGAGCGCTCGATACCAGCTTCACCCGGATCGAGAAGATCGGGCTGACCGACCTGGATACCGACGAAGTGACTGTCGACGCCAGTGCACTCAGTGCCGTCGACCTCCTGCTGACCCTGCAGGCCGACACGGTCGATGTGAAAGGCGGGGCGGGCAGCGATCAGATAGCGGTGCACGGCGCGGCTGGGACGGTCGACGGGGGGGCGGGCAACGACCTGCTGAGGGTCACGTTCGACAATGCGGCGAACACCGGCATGGTGACGGTGACGGAGTCCGCGGGCGTGACGCTCCTGGCCCAGTCCGGCCGTGCGGACCTCGTCGCGACCAACTTCGAGAGCATCGACATCGGTACCACGAGCGGCGCGTTGCGCGTAGATGCGTCGACCACGGCGGGCGCGATCAGCTTCTCCGCCTCCGCCGGCAGCGACACGATCATCGGCGGCGCGGGGGGTGGCTTCTTTTATGCCATGTCCGGTTCGGCAGGCAGCGCCGACGTGTTCACCGGGGGCGGCGGCGCCGACATCTTCCAGTTCTGGACCTTCGCCGCCCTGAACGGCACGACGATCACCGACTTCTCCGAAGATGACGGAATCTACCTGCTCAATACTTCCCCGACGCTGCGCTTCATCGGCACCGCCGCTTTCAGTGGCGCTGCAGGCGAGATCCGCTACGTTCGAGGCACCACCGAGACTCTGCTGATCGCCGATGCGGACGGCGACGGCATCGGCGACAGCACGCTTACCCTGACGGGCAGCTTCCAGATTGCCGAAGACATTTCCCAGCCGTGGATGCTGCGGCGCGCGCCGGACCAGGTCACGGGCACCGGGGGGCACGACACCGTATCCGGGAGCTCGGCGGATCAGGTGATCAACACCTTGGGCGGCGACGATGAAATCCATGCGTCGCGCGGGCATGACGTGATCGATGCCGGCGCTGGAACGGACAGCCTGTGGATCCATTCGGCGACGCTGCGCTTGGACTCGGGGCCGCACCTTTACACGATCACCGCGGATCGCCTCTTCGACGCTTCGGGCGCACTCGACACCAGCTTCACCGGGATCGAGCGCCTCTGGTTCACCGATTCGAGTGACAGCGACGTGACGCTCGATGCGAGCGCCATCGGCGAAACCCCGATTTCGATCGAGGTTTCGACTGGCACGCACGCGGTGACCGCAGGCGCGGGCGACGACAGCGTCACTGTCCTGGGCGGCTCGGGCGTGTTCGACGGCGGCGCGGGCACCGACCGGCTTTCGATCCGGGTCGATACGGCGGCCAATAGCAATCCGCTGACGCTGACCGAGGCGAACGGCGTGGCCACGCTCGCGCAGACCGGCACGAGCGACCTGGTCGCGCGCAATTTCGAAAGTCTTGAGATCTGGTCGACAGGCGGCGCGCTACGGCTCGACGCATCCGCGACGACCAGCGCGTTCAACGTCACTTCCACAGCCTTTGCCGACACCTTGGTCGGAGGAGCTGGGAACAATCATTTCTATTCGTCGCCGGCCGCGATCGGCGCGGGGGACGTATTCACGGGCGGTGGCGGGGCCGACTGGTTCGATTTCTACACCTTCGCCGCGCTGGACGGGGCAACGATCACGGATTTTTCCGAGCAGGACCAGATCGACCTGCATCTGATTGGCGGGCTGTCCTTTATCGGAACCGCGGCGTTCAGCGGGACCGCCGGTGAGATCCGCTATGTACGCCAGGCCGGACAGACGCTGCTGATCGGGGATGCGGACGGCGACGGTGTCGGTGACAGCACGCTCACGCTCACCGGCAGCTTCCACCTCGACGAGACCTCGCCCGGCTCCGAGTTCCTGAAGCGCGTTCCCACTCAGGTGGTTGGAAGCGAAGGGAACGACACGATCGCCGGGAGCATCGCCGATCAGACCATTCTGACGCTGGGTGGCTCCGACTATATCAATGCCTCGCTAGGGCATGACGTAATCGATGGCGGAGCAGGAACGGACCTGCTCGCAATATCTTCCGCCGCGCTTAGGCTCCCCGCGGGGGCGCACCGCTACACGATAACGGCTAGTAGCGCGAGCGATGCATCGGGAGCACTCGATACCAGCTTCACGGGCATCGAGACGATTTGGCTGACCGACAATGCCAACGGCAATGTGACGGTCGACGCGAGGAATGCTGCCGGCCTTGCCCTCAATGTGATGCTGTCGGCGGGTTCGCACGCGATATGGGGTGCGGCGGGCGACGACCAGTTCATTATCGCCGGTGGCTCGGGTAGCTTCGATGGCGGAACCGGAAACGACGTACTGCGGACGACGATCGACAATTCGGTCAACGCAGGTTCCGTCACCCTAACCGAACTGGGTGGCCTCACGACCATATCCCAGGCAGGCAAGTCCAGTCTGATGGCCCGCAACATCGAACGGTTCGATATCGCTGCCGTCAACGGGCCGCTGCTTGCCGATAGCTCTCGAGTGGCCGCCGCGGTCGATTTTACTTCGACTGCCTTCGCGGACCGCCTCATCGGCGGCGCAGCGGCCAACCATTTCTACTCGTCTTCCAGCGCGGTGGGGGCTGGAGACGTGTTCACGGGCGGGCTTGGGAGTGACAGCTTCGATTTCTCGACGTTCGCGGCACTCGCCGGCGCCACCATCACCGATTTCGCGCCTCAGGACCGGCTCAATCTCTATATGAGCGGCAGCGTGCGCTTTATCGGCACAGCGGCGTTCAGCGGAACGGCAGGCGAGATTCGCTACACGACGGACGGGGATCAGACGCTCCTGATCGGTGACGCGGATGGGGACGGCGTGGGCGAGAGCGTGCTCACGCTTTCCAATCGCGCTATGACGCTTCGCGAAACCTCACCGGCCTCGAGGGTCCTGCAGGTCGATGTGAACCAGATTCGGGGCACCGCCGGCATTGACAGGATCGGGGGAACGACGGGCGAGGACGAGGTCCTCGGCCTCGCCGGCAACGACAGGATCAAGATCAGCCGCGGCAAGGATTGGGTTGATGGCGGCGAGGGCGGCGATGTACTCGAGCTTGATGCGGCAGAGCTCGGGCTCGGCGCGGGGCAGCACAGCTACCGTATCGTCAGCTCCGACGCGAACAGCGGCCGGCTGACGGATGCGTCGGGAGCTATCGACACCCTCTATTCGACGATCGACGCAATTGTTCTCTCCGACGTCACGGGCAACAACGTGGCCCTTGACGCGAGCCAGCTGATTACCGCGCTCACGGTCAACGTCCTGGGCGGTACGCACACGCTTTTGGGAGGGAGCGGCGCCGACAACTTCTCGGTGGGAGGTGGATCGGGCACGATCGACGCCGGCGCCGGGGTCGACACCATCGTGTTTACGACCGACAACGCCGCGAACGCCAATCCGGTATTGGTCAGCCAAACCGCAGACGCCACCGTTTTGACCCAGGCCGTTGGGCCGACGCTGAGCGTGCGCAACGGGGAAGTCTTCCAGCTCGGCACCAGGCAAGGGAGCGGGCTACGGGTCGACGCCTCGGCAGCAACGGTGAGCCTGACTTATCTCCTGACCGACCGGAGTGACATCGTGAAGGGCGGGGCGGGCGTGGATCGTTTCGCGAGCGGCGAGACCGCGACCGGCCAAGGCGACGTGTACACCGGGGGCGGCGGCGCGGACACTTTCGCCTTTGCGCAATACACCGGCTTCGGTGGTGCGACCATCACCGATCTCGACAGCACAGACCTGATCAGCATCACCGCGGCTTCCGCGGGCGGCTATTTCCTGGGAGCCGGAGAGTTTACCGGCCGGGCCGGCGAATATCGCTTCGTTGCAGAAGCCGGGCAGACGGTGCTGATCGGCGATGCCGACGGAGATGGCGTGGGCGAAAGCGTGCTATCCATCACCAACGGCGCTTTCATCCTCGCCGAGACCGGGCCGGCTTCGCGGCAGCTGCGGATCGCCGGCCAGATCGTTGAGGACCCGAACTCTACCGTTCTCACCGGCGGGTTGGGAGGCGATTATCTTAGCGGCGGCGGCGGCAACGACACGATCGACGGGGGAGGCGGAAACGATGTGCTCCGGGGCGGCGCCGATAACGACCGGCTCGTCGGCGGCATCGGCGATGACCTGCTCTACGGCGGTACCGGGGCTGATGTGCTTGACGGTGGAGCGGGCAACGATCGCCTCGACGGTGGTGACGGCGTCGATACTGCGGACTATTCGCGCGCGACATCGGGGATTGCGGTTAACTTGTTGTTCGCCGGCGCGCAGCAGACTGGTGGGGCGGGCGTGGACACGCTCGTCGCTATCGAGAATGTCACCGGCTCGGCCTTCGACGATATTCTGACGGGCAGCGATGGCGCCAACCGGATCGACGCCGGGGCGGGGAACGACTGGCTCTCCGGTGGTGGGGGAGACGACACGCTAATCGGCGGCGCGGGCAACGACACGGTTGGCTATGGAAGCGCCAGTGCGGGCGTGGTCGTGGACCTTTCCAACATGGGTCCGCAGGACACCGGCGGCGCCGGTGTCGATGTACTCCAGAGCGTGGAGAACATCAGCGGCTCGGGGTTCGACGATGTGCTGACCGGAGACGGTGTCGGTAATGTGCTGGCGGGCGACGCAGGGCAGGACTGGTTGAGCGGCGGCGGCGGTAGCGACATCGAGACGGGCGGCGAGGGCCATGACAGCGTTTGGGGTGGCGAGGCGGACGACCTGCTCGACGGCGGGGCTGGTGACGATACGATCTGGGGTGGTGCCGGCATCGACACGGTCACTTATGCGGCGGCGCAGACCGGGGTTGAGATCGATCTGTCCTGGACCGAGGAGCAGGACACCCGGGGAGCCGGCGTGGATACATTGGTGTCGGTGGAGAATGTCGTCGGCTCGGGCTTCGACGATGTGCTGGCGGGAGACTGGGCTGCCAATCTCCTCACGGGCGGCGCGGGCAACGACCGCTTCGTGTTCGGTGAGACCGCGCTCGCCGCGCGCGATCGAGTGACGGATTTCGCTGCAGGCGATGTGCTCGACCTGAGCCTGCTCGACGCCAATGGCGCCGGTGCCGGCGACTCGGCCTTCGCCTTTATCGGCACGGCAGGCTTCGGCCATGTCGCCGGGCAGCTCCGAGTGACTGGCAGCGGGACTGCATGGCTGGTCGAGGCCGACCTCAACGGCGACGGCGTGGCCGATCTGTCGATTGCAGTCACTACGCAGGCGCCGGGCTACCAATTCACTGCCAGCGACTTCCACTTATAACCCGTCGTCAGAAGGCCGGGTGAATCCAAATGCGAATGTTCAGGGAGCGCAGGCAAGTCAGATAGTTCGGGGATTTCCGGACGTTGGCACGGACGGGCGCGCGGGTGTATGGGCCCGCGGCAATGACCGAGGAACAACTCGCCGAGCAGGTCGAGCGCTTCTACGCCAGGGTGCGCGAGGACGAAGTGCTGGGCCCCATCTTCAACGGCGCGATCACCGACTGGCCGCACCATCTCGAGAAGCTGAAGGCCTTCTGGTCCTCGGTGATGCTCACCAGCGGCCGCTACAAGGGCAGTCCGATGGCGGCGCACCTTCAGCACCGCGATGCGATCGCGCCCGAGATGTTCGAGCGCTGGCTGGGGCTGTGGCGCACGACCGCGGACCAGGTCTTCGTTCCTGCCGAAGCCGACGCGATCGTGGAAAAGGCCGAGCGGATCGCCGAAAGCCTGGGACTGGCGCTGTTCTTCCGCGTCTGAGCGAAAAGCGAAGCAGCGGCGGCGAACAGCCAAGAAGAAAGACGCCGCTTTATTGTGTCGGCATGGTCAGCCGCCGTTAAGCGGGGCGGGCGGAAGCTGCGCGCATAGAAACGGAAGGGACGGGGAATGGGCTGGAAGCGCGCGTTGCGGCTGGGGACGATGGGCGGAGCGATGGCGCTCTCGGCCTGTACGATGGCCGACTATGGCGACGGCGGCTATGGTCCCGCGCTCTACGATCCCGTTCCGCCGCCCGCCTATACGGCGCAGGAAACCCCCGACGCCTATGCCTATATCGATCGCGCGGACTCGCTGTGGGAAGCGATCGGCGACGCGCCGCCCGATCACAGCTTCGCCTTCGAAGGCGGCGAGCCCTGGGCCTGGCAGACCGAGGCGGGCTTCCGCGTCATCGTCGAGGACGGGCCCGAGGGTATCCGCAGCTATTATTTCGAGCCGGGTGAGGCTGGGCCCTTCCTCGCCGTCGAGCCGGGGCACAGCTATGGCTATGAGGGCGATGCCGTGGCGGTGGTCTATGGCCCCGACGGCGGTGCCTTGCCGCGCGCCGAGGGCGAGGCGTTCCTCGACGAGGCGATGGCGCTCTATGCCCGCGCCCGGCGGATCGGTGCGGCGATGGCAGGCGGCCAGTGGGAGCCGATCGATACCGATGCCTGGGCCGACGCCAGCCCGCTGATCTTCTCGGGCTTCATCCAGCTGTGGGACGAGGGCCGCCAGCGCTATCCGGGCTGGCGCAGCCACCGCCAGCGCACGCACGACCAGGAATGGCGGCGCCGGCTCGAGGCCGAGCAGCTTCGCCGGCGCGGGCTCGCCGACGCGTTCCGGCGCTGGCGCTCGGGCGGCTTCCAGGGGCCGCCACCCCAGGGTCACTGGCGCAAGCCCGGCGAGCATCGTCCGGGAACCGGCCGCCCGCATCGCCCGGGGGTTCCGCCCGCGGCCGGGACTCCGCAGCCGCCGCGCCCCGGTGTCGGCAGGCCCGATCGGCCGAGGCCCGGCGCAGGCTGGCCGCGGCGGCCCGACGTATCCCCGAACCCGGACGCCTCCTCGCCGCAGCAGCCCGGCGCGGGCCGGCCCGTTCGTCCGAACTGGCCGCGCCGTCCCGATCGTCGCCCGGAGCCTTCCGCCGATCCGGCAGCAGGCACGCCCCAGACACCCGCGACGCGCCCCGCGGGCGCCCCGGGCGGCTGGCGCCCGCGTCCGCGCCCGGACGCTACGCCCGGCACTGCGCCGGCGCCGCGACCCCAGGGTGCGCCGGACTCCGGCTGGCGGAGAGGGCGGCCCGATCCCGGAAATACCGGGGGCGGCTGGCGTCGGCCCGAACGTCCGGCACCGGCGCCCGGCGCCGGTCCGCAGCCGCGCCCGAGCTATTCGCCCCCGCCGCGGCCCGAGCCTCGTTCGGCGCCGCCGCCCCGGTCCGAGCCGCGCGCGCCATCCCCGCGTTCTTCCTCGCCGCGCTCGTCCAAGGCACCAGACAGCGATCCGAACTGAGCCTCAGCCGCGGCGGAAGGGGATCAGCGTCTCGTACTGGGCGAGCGGCGGGGCGCCGGCGATCTCGGCGCCGTGGCGGAGCAGGAAGGCGTGGCGGACGATCTCGGCCTGCTGCTCGAGCCCGTATTTCTCGAACGGCCGGCCGGGCTGGAGCGCATAGGCATAGCGGCAGAAGGGATGCCGCCTGACCGGCAGGAAGATGCCCTTCTGGTGCTGCCAGACATGCACCATCTCGTGGACGAACAGCCCCTGCACGCCCAGCGGCGCGCAGCTGAAGTCGTCGTGATAGATGCCGCTCTTCGGGTGGAAATGGATCGTGCCGAGCGGCGCCATGGTCGTGTTCGCCGGCTGGAAGAAGATCCATTTGGCATTGGCGACGCGGGCGCGCGCATAGTCGATCGCATCGCCGAACACGGCGCGCGAAAGCTCGACTTCACCGGGCGTGAGCGGGCGGCGCATGCAGGGACATATTAGAGGCGCGGGCGCGCGGGGCTAGGGGCGCTCAGATATCCTCGTGCACCATGTCGATCTCGCGCACCCCGCGCTGGCGCCGGGCGGTGTTGACCAGCTCGCGCAGCTTCTCGCGCCGCGCGCGTGCGCGCTCGACATTGGGGATGAGGAGCGGCCTGACGCGCGTCGTCTCGTCGGACGATGCGACTCCGATCGTGCCGATGTCCGCCATCTGGTTGATGATCGAGAAGTCGATGCGCACGTCCTTGACGCGGTAGAGCTCGATCTCGTCGATCGATTTGCGCACCAGGCCGCGGTAGAGGATCAGCCGGTCCGCGGTGATCTCATAGGCGGTGCCGAGGTTCTCGAGCCATTTGACGAGCAGGATCGCGATGGCCGCGACCATCAGCACGGGCAGGAGCAGCGCCACGCCCTGCAGCGTGCCCTGGGCAAGGAAATAGAAGGTGCCGAGCAGCCCGGCGAGGAACAGCAGGCAAGTTCCCCATCCCGCCAGCGTGCCGCGCAGCCAGCCCAGCGTCGAGGATCGGAAACGGTCGATTACTTGCGTCATTCGGGTCCCTCCGGCGGGAGCCGAGGATAGCGAAAGCTGCGGGGGCGTGAAGTGCCTAGATTTGCGGCTCGGGATCGCCGGGGCCGACCACCTTCGCCTGGACCTCGATCTTGCGGCCCGAGGCAAAGGCCAGCGCGAGCGGCACCTGGTCGCCCGGCTTCACCGCCGGGCCCACGTCGAACAGCATCACATGCTTGCCCCCGGGCGCGAAGGCGAGCGTGCCGCCGGAGGGAACGGCAAGGTCGTGGACCGGCTGCATCGACTTCATGCCGGCGTGATCCATCGTCTCGTGAAGCTCGGCGCGCACCGCCGCGGGGGTCGAGACCTGGAGCAGCGTGTCGCCCTTCGATCCGCCCCGGACGGTGAAATAGGCGGCGCCCGGCCGGCCGGCGGCGGCGGGCAGGCGCACCCAGGCGCGCTCGACCTTCGTCTCCACCGGCTGCTGCTGGCATGCCGCGGCGAGCAGCGCCACCGCAACGATCCCCGGAAAACCGCGCATCCAATTCCCTCCCAAATCGGGAGGTTTCCTAGATAGGTGCCCTTCTTGCGGCAAGCCGAACCGCACCTATATCCGCTCTCGGGCTGCCCGTGCCGCATCGCCTGATGAGGGGTGCGGAGGGCACGGATTTTGATTTTTGAACTGGGGGCCAATGAGGGACCATGGCTAAAGTTATCGGTATCGACCTGGGAACGACCAACAGCTGCGTCGCGGTGATGGAGGGCGGCAAGCCCAAGGTCATCGAGAATGTCGAAGGTGCGCGTACCACCCCTTCGATCGTCGCCTTCGCCAAGGACGGCGAGCGACTGATCGGCCAGCCGGCCAAGCGCCAGGCGGTGACCAATCCCGACAATACCGTCTTCGCGGTGAAGCGCCTGATCGGCCGCCGCTTCGACGATCCGATCACCAAGAAGGACACCGAGCTGGTGCCCTATTCGATCGTGCGCGGCTCGAACGGCGACGCCTGGGTCAAGGCGGGCGGCGAGGATTACAGCCCGTCGCAGATCTCGGCCTTCATCCTGCAGAAGATGAAGGAAACCGCCGAGGCCTATCTGGGCGAGAGCGTCAGCCAGGCGGTGATCACCGTCCCCGCATATTTCAACGACGCGCAGCGCCAGGCGACCAAGGACGCGGGCAAGATCGCGGGCCTCGAAGTCCTGCGCATCATCAACGAGCCGACCGCGGCTGCGCTCGCCTATGGCCTCGAGAAGAACGACGGCAAGACGATCGCGGTCTATGACCTCGGCGGCGGCACCTTCGACATCTCGGTGCTCGAGATCGGCGACGGCGTGTTCGAAGTGAAGGCCACCAACGGTGATACCTTCCTGGGCGGCGAAGACTTCGATTCGAAGATCGTCCAGTTCCTCGCCGACGAGTTCAAGAAGGCCGAGGGCATCGACCTCACCAAGGACAAGCTGGCGCTGCAGCGTTTGAAGGAAGCCGCCGAGAAGGCGAAGATCGAGCTTTCGTCGGCTGCCACCACCGAAGTGAACCTGCCCTTCATCACCGCGGACCAGAACGGGCCGAAGCACCTGGTCAAGTCGATCACGCGCGCCGACCTCGAGCGGCTGGTGGACGACCTGATCCAGCGCACGCTCGAGCCGTGCCGCAAGGCGCTGGCCGATGCCGGCCTCAAGGCCAATGCGATCGACGAGGTCGTGCTGGTCGGCGGCATGACGCGCATGCCCAAGGTGCGCGAAGTGGTGAAGCAGTTCTTCGGCAAGGATCCGCACACCGGCGTGAACCCCGACGAAGTCGTGGCGATCGGCGCTGCGATCCAGGCGGGCGTGCTCCAGGGCGACGTCAAGGACGTGCTGCTGCTCGACGTGACTCCGCTGAGCCTCGGCATCGAGACGCTGGGCGGCGTGTTCACGCGCATGATCGATCGCAACACCACGATCCCGACCAAGAAGTCGCAGACCTATTCGACTGCCGATGACAATCAGCAGGCAGTGACGATCCGCGTCTTCCAGGGCGAGCGCGAAATGGCCGCGGACAACAAGCTGCTCGGCCAGTTCGACCTGGTCGGCATCCCGCCGGCGCCGCGCGGCGTGCCGCAGATCGAAGTCACTTTCGACATCGACGCCAACGGCATCGTCAACGTCTCGGCCAAGGACAAGGGCACCGGCAAGGAGCAGCAGATCCGCATCCAGGCCTCGGGCGGCCTCAGCGACAACGACATCGAGCAGATGGTCCGCGACGCCGAGCAGTTCGCCGAAGAGGACAAGAAGCGGCGCGCCGCGGCGGAAGCCAAGAACAACGCCGAGAGCCTGATCCACACCACCGAGCGCCAGCTCCAGGAGAATGGCGACAAGGTCGACGCTTCGCTCAAGGGCGAGATCGAGGCTGCCGTCGCCGAGGCCAAGGCCGCGGTCGAGAGCGGCGACGCCGACGCGATGACCGCCAAGTCGCAGGAGCTCGCCCAGGTGGCGATGAAGCTCGGCCAGGCGATCTACGAGAAGCAGGCCGCCGAGAACGCGTCGCCGAGCGCCGACGGCGCGGCTGCGGGGAGCGAGGCCGGCGGCGACGAAGTCGTCGACGCCGAATTCTCCGAAGTGGACGACAACAAGGCGTAAAAGGCCATGCACATCCCCCGTCATTCCCGCGCATGCGGGAATCCAGGTCCGGGCAGCGTATCGCTCGCGTTCCTGGATTCTCGCTTCGGCGGGGATGACGGCGGGGGTCGCGGGGACAGGGCATGACCACCGAAGTCGATTATTACGAACTGCTCGGATGCGAGCGCGGGGCGGACGACGCCACGATCAAGTCCGCCTATCGCAAGCTCGCGATGAAGTACCACCCCGACAAGAACGGGGGGTGCAAGGACAGCGAGGCCAAGTTCAAGGCCGTCAGCGAAGCCTATGACTGCCTGAAGGACCCGCAGAAGCGCGCGGCATACGACCGGTTCGGCCACGCCGCGTTCAAGAACGGCGGCATGGGCGGTGGCGGAGCCGGCGCGGCCGACTTCGGCGCGTTCAGCGACATCTTCGAGAGCGTCTTCGGCGAGTTCATGGGCGGCCGCGGCGGCGGGCGTCCCAATCTGCGCGGCGCCGATCTCCGCTACGACATGGAGATCAGCCTGGAAGAGGCCTTCCACGGCAAGACCACCGAGATCACCGTCGACGTCTCCGGCACCTGCGACAGCTGCGGCGGCACCGGCGCGACGCCGGGCACCCAGGCCAAGGGCTGCGGCCATTGCCACGGCCACGGCAAGGTCCGCGCGCAGCAGGGCTTCTTCATGGTCGAGCGGACCTGCCCGATGTGCCACGGCGCGGGCGAAGTCATCGCCGATCCGTGCCGCGACTGCCGCGGCGAGGGACGTACCGACAAGACCAAGACGCTCAAGATCAACGTTCCGCCGGGCGTCGACGAAGGCACCCGCATCCGCCTCCAGGGCGAAGGCGAGGCCGGGGCGCGCGGCGCACCCGCGGGCGATCTCTACATCTTCCTCCACGTCTCCAAGCACCCGATCTTCGAACGCCAGGGCACGACCTTGTTCGCGCGCGCGCCGATCAGCTTCACCACTGCGGCGCTGGGCGGCGAGATCGAGCTGCCGGGCCTCGACGGCGACATGATTCCGATCAAGATCGCGCCGGGCACCCAGCCGGGCCGCGAGCTCCGCCAGCGCGGGAGCGGCATGCCCGTGCTCCAGGGCCGCGGGCGCGGTGACCTGGTGGTGCGCCTGGAGGTCGAGATGCCGAGCAAGCTCACTGCGCGTCAGCGCGAGCTGCTCGAGGAATTCCGCGCGACCGAGACCGGCGAGGAATGCCCCGAGGCGACCGGCTTCTTCGCCAAGATCAAGGCCGCGCTGGGCTGACGCGGCCTCCGCAATAACGAGAATTGAGGAAGCCTCTCCCGATGCGGAGGGGCTTTCCTTTTGTCTCATGCGGTCGCCGGCACCCGCGCCAGGTGCCGCCACTCCAGCACCGCAAGCAGCATCACCACGGCCGCCTGCGCGCCGAGAAAGGCGATGCCGAATGCATTGCCGCTCCACGGGCTCGCGATCAGCGCGACGCTGCCCGCGATCCAGGCGATGTTGGCGGCGACCACGGCCTGCGCCGGCCAGCCGCTCCGCCCCGCTGCCCAGAGCACGAACGCCGCGAAGGGAAGGAGGAGCAACCCGGCTTCGCGCAGCAGCGGAACGGGAAGCGCCGTGATTCGCGCAATCGCATCGGCGCCGATCGCGAGCAGCAGGCCCATCGCCGCGCAGGTCGCAGCGTCGAAGCGGAGGATGGGGCGGAGCATCGGATTTGCAGTCATGGTCCAGGTCTCCCTTGCTTGAGGACCTGCCAAGCATGGCGGCCGCGCCGGCCAAGTCGATTACTCCGGAGGTAATTGGATCGATGCAGGCCGGCCGGTAATCAGGGGGCGAAGGAGACGGTGATGCAGCCTCAGGTCCGGCCACTCGGCGAACAGATCAAGCATTGGCGGCAGCAGCGGCGGCTCAGCCAGATGGACTTGGCTCTGGAAGCGGAGATTTCGACCCGGCACCTGAGCTTCATCGAGACCGGGCGCGCGCAGCCCAGCCGTGAGATGGTGCTGCTGCTCGCCGAGCATCTGGAAGTGCCGCTGCGCGAGCGCAATGCCATGCTGCTGGGCGCAGGCCATGCGCCGATCTATGCCGAACGTCCGCTCGACGATCCCGAACTCGCCGCGGCGCGGCGCGCGATCGAGCTGGTGCTGAAGGGCCATGAGCCCTTTCCGGCGCTCGCGATCGACCGGCACTGGAACATGGTGACTGCGAACGCCGCGGTCGCGCCGCTGCTCGAAGGCGTGGCGGCGCATCTCCTTCAAGGCCCGGTCAACGTGCTGCGGCTGAGCCTTCACCCCGACGGACTCGCGCCCCGCATCCGCAACCTGGGCGAGTGGCGCGCGCATCTGCTCGAGCGGCTGCGGCGGCAGGCGTGGCTGACCAGCGACCCCGCGCTCGCCGCGCTGCTGGCCGAACTCTCCGCCTATCCCTCCGCCGAAGGGACGGGCGATCGCGACACGCTCGACAGCGTCGCCGTGCCGCTCCGGCTGGATACGCCGCTGGGCGAGCTCAGCTTCCTCAGCACCACCACCATCTTCGGGACGCCGCGCGACGTCACGCTCGACGAGCTCGCGATCGAAGCCTTCTTCCCCGCCGACGAAGCGACGATGGCGCGTCTCGGCGTGCGCTGATCAATGCCCGTCGTCGCTCCAGTGCGGCGGGTCGCTCAGCAGCTTGAACACGCCGTAGCCGGCGCCGATGCCGTGCAGGGTGCGGTTGTCGGCCCCGCTCCGCGGCGTGCCGATGGCCACCTTGTGGCCCGAGCGATCCTCGACGCGGACCGTGCCGGTCCAGGCGATCGTCATGTCGACCGCGCGGCCCTCGATATGCCGTGAGGTGAGCGACGGCTCATAGGCGATGCCGAACAGGTCGACCATCTGCTGGGCGGCGCGGCGTGAGCTGGCCGTGTCGCCATGGTCCCAGCGGATCGGCGCGCCGGCAATGGCGGGGACGTCGGCCGGAGCGACCACGCCTTTGGCGACCTGCCAGCTATAGTGCATCAGCGCCGCGCGCGCCGGATTGCGGCGGGTGGCGCTGATCGTCACGCTGGCTCCGGCGGCGCGGAGCGCTTCGACGAATGCCGTGGCGCGACCCCGGAAAGGCTGGACGAGGTCGGCGAGCGATGCGCTGTTCGGGAAGCGCGCCTGATTGGCGTGCCACCAGTCGGCGCCGCTGAGCGGGGGAGTCGCGCCCTCTCCGGCGGCCAGCGCGCGCCAGCTGCGGCCGTCCGGATCGATCCGGCCATCCGGCCGCGCCGCGCCGAGCACGCGCGCCTGATAGGCTTCGATCGCCGCGACGGTTCGCGGACCCGCGCCGCCGTCTGTCGGGATCGTCGCCTGGCCGGTGGCGGCCAGCCATGCGTTGAGCAGTTCCTGGACCTGGCGCACGTCCGCGCGCACATTGACTCCGCCTCTGCCGACCGATGCGGTGATCGCCATGCTCGTCCCCCCCTGAACAGCGATGGGTAACCGGCGAAATCCTACAAAGGAAGGGCCCGCTCGGGCTCGACGGTCACGAGCCCGTCGAGCATCGGCTGGATCGCCGCGCGCACCGCTTCGACTTCGCTCGCCAGCCAGTCGCGGAAGGAGCGGATCTTGGCGCTGTGCTGGCGCGCGACCGGCCAGACCAGCCAGAAGCTGCGCCCGTCGCTCGCCACCAGATCGTCGATCGCGACGAGCCGCCCGGCCTCGATCTCGCGCGCGAACAGGATCGGGGAGCCGATGGTGACGCCGTGCCCCGCGGCGGCGGCTGCCGCGTCGAGATGCTCCTCGGCGAGATGGATGCCGAACTGGTCGGGCCGCGGCGTGCGCGATCCGCCGCGCGCAGTGAACCAGAGCCGCCACCAGTCCTGCCGCCCGAGCAGCGGCAGGTCGAGCGGGGCATCCGGATCGGCGAGCATCGCCGCGGCACGCGCGCGCAGCTCGGGCGCGCACAGCGGCGTGAAGCAGCTCGGGAACAGCGCCAGGCTGCGCAGCCCGGGCCACCGGCCGTGGCCGTTGCGGATCGCGGCGTCGAAGCCGCCGCCCGCCAGATCGCGCGGTTCGGGCGAGAGGTCGAGGTCGAGCTGGATGCCCGCATGCGCCGCGCGGAAGCTGCCCAGGCGCGGGATCAGCCAGCTCGTGCCGAGGGTAGGCAGCGTCGTGATCGCGATGCGCGTCTCGTCGATCTCCACTGCGCGCGCGAAGCTGGCGCGCAGCGCCGCGAAGGCGCGGATCGCTTCCTCGGCCACGGCTTCGCCCGCCGGAGTCAGCACGACGAAATGGGGATGGCGCACGAATAGCGCGACGCCGGTCTGCCGCTCGAGCCGGCGGACATGATAGCTCACCGATGCTGCCGAAGTGCCCAGCTCGCGCGCCGCGCCCGCAAAGCTGCCGGTGCGCGCGGCGGCTTCGAACGCGCGTATCGCCGGGAGCGACGGGAGCGGCGAATCGAGCATAAATATCGCTTACCCTCTACCCCGCTTTGCCGCGTCCTCAAAGCGGGCGCCGGCTGTCATCCTCGGCGGCGACAGGAGGGAGAGAGCGCATGTGGACGAGCCTTGCCGCCTTGCTGCTGCTGGCGCCGCTGTACGGGCAGAACACGTCCGCGGCCCCGGCGTCCCCCGCCGCCGGGCAGCGCGACGGCAGCCACGATTTCGATTTCCTGATCGGCGACTGGAAGGCGCATGTCCGGCGGCTTCCCGAGCGGCTCGTCGGCTCGAACGTCTGGGTGGAGTATGACGGCATCTCCAACCACCACAAGCTGCTCGACAGCAACGCCAATTTCGAGGAGTTCGACGTTCGGAGCAGGGACGGCGCGCGGATCAAGGCGCAGACGCTGCGCCTCTACAATCCCGAGAGTCGCCAATGGTCGATCTACCTCGTCGACCTCGACAAGGGCACGCTCGATCTGCCGCCGGTGATCGGCGGCTTCACCGGCAATCGCGGCGAGTTCTACAGCCAGGAACCCTGGAAGGGCCGCGCGATCCTGGTGCGCTACATGTGGCTCAACGAATCGCCGCGTTCGGCCCGCATGGAGCAGGCCTTTTCGGACGATGGCGGCAAGAGCTGGGAAGTGAACTGGATCTGCGAGCTCAGCCGCTGATCGGCCGAGCCCGCGCGATCGCCGCCGGGCTCAGCCGAAAACGCGATCGAAGATCGTGTCGACGTGCTTGTAGTGATAGCCGAGGTCGAACTTGTCCTCGAGCTCCTGAACCGAGAGCGCGGCGGTGACTTCGGGATCGGCCTTGAGCAGCTCGAGCAGGCTCAGCTGGCCATCCGACTCCCACACCTTCATCGCGTTGCGCTGGACGAGGCGATAGCTGTCCTCGCGGCTGACTCCGGCCTGGGTGAGCGCCAGCAGCACGCGCTGCGAATGGACGAGCCCGCCCATGCGATCGAGGTTCTTCTGCATGCGCTCGGGATAGACGAGCAGCTTGTCGATCACCCCGGTCAGGCGGGCGAGCGCGAAGTCGAGCGTGATCGTCGCGTCGGGGCCGATATAGCGCTCGACCGACGAATGCGAGATGTCGCGCTCGTGCCACAGCGCGACATTCTCCATCGCGGGGATGGCGGCGCTGCGCACCATGCGCGCAAGGCCGGTGAGGTTCTCGGTCAGCACCGGGTTGCGCTTGTGCGGCATCGCCGACGAGCCCTTCTGGCCGGGCGAGAAATATTCCTCGGCTTCCAGAACCTCGGTGCGCTGGAGATGGCGAATCTCCACCGCGAGCCGCTCGATCGAGCTGGCGATCACGCCGAGCGTCGCGAAGAACATCGCATGGCGATCGCGTGGGATCACCTGGGTCGAGACCGGCTCGACCGCCAGGCCGAGCTTCTCGGCGACATGCGCTTCGACGCGCGGATCGATATTGGCGAAGGTGCCGACCGCGCCCGAGATGGCGCAGGTGGCTACGTCCTCGCGTGCGGCGAGCAGGCGCTTCTTGGCGCGGGCGAACTCGGCATAGGCTTCGGCGAGCTTGAGCCCGAAGGTCACCGGCTCGGCGTGGATGCCGTGGCTGCGCCCGATCGTCGGAGTGAGCTTGTGCTCCTTGGCGCGACGCTCGAGCACTTCGAGCAGCTTGTCGATATCGGCGAGCAGGATGTCGCTGGCGCGGGCGAGCTGGACCGCCAGGCAGGTGTCGAGCACGTCGGAGCTGGTCATGCCCTGGTGCATGAAGCGGGCTTCCTCGCCCACCTGCTCGGCGACCCAGGTGAGGAAGGCGATGACGTCGTGCTTGGTGACGGCTTCGATCGCGTCGATCGCGGCGACGTCGATCACGGGCTTGGTCGCCCACCAGTCCCACAGCGCCTTGGCCGCGGCCTTGGGCACCACGCCCAGCTCGGCGAGCGCCTCGGTCGCATGCGCCTCGATCTCGAACCAGATGGCGAAGCGGGTTTCGGGCGACCAGATCGCGGTCATCTCCGGACGCGCGTAGCGGGGGACCATGGCTTTCCTTTCGAGAGCGGGGCTGCCCGCCTGGCAGGAGGCGGACGCGACGCCGCGGGCCCTAGCAAGGGCAGGCCGGTGCTGCAACGCCGCCGCGGGCAGGAGTCAGATCAGCCCCATCGCGCGCAGGCTCGAATGGCCCTGGGTGCCGATGACGACATGGTCGTGGAGCGCGATGCCCAGCCTTTTGCCTGCCTCGGCGATGTTGCGCGTGATGTCGATGTCGGCGCGGCTGGGGCTGGGATCGCCCGAGGGATGGTTGTGAACCAGGATGATCGCCGCCGAGCCGAGATCGATCGCGCGGCGGATCACTTCGCGGACATGGACCGCGGCCTCGTCGGTCGAGCCGGTCCACATCAGCTCGTCGCGGATCAGCATGTTCTTCGAATTGAGATGGAGCACGCGCACGCGCTCGATCGCGTGATGCGCCATGTCGGCGCGCAGATAGTCGAGCAGCGCCTGCCAGTTGGCGAGCACCGGACGCTCGGCGACTTGCCCGCGCAGCAGCCGGAGCGCGGCGGCGTGCGCGGTCTTGAGCGCCGCGGCGCTGGTCTCGCCCATGCCGTCGACGCGCGCCAGCGCCTCGGCGTCTGCAGTGAGGAGTCCGGCGATCCCGCCGAACTCGGCGAGCAGCGCCTTGGCCAGCGGCTTGGTGTCGCGCCTTGGAATCGCCAGCGCGAGCAGATACTCGATCAGCTCGTGATCGAGCAGCGCGTCGGGTCCGCCCTCGAAAAGCCGCTGGCGCAGGCGCGCGCGGTGGCCGCTGTTGTCGGGCGTGTCGGCGGACATGCGCGAGATATGCGCGGGCCAAGGAGCGGACGCAATCGTGGCGCATGTCCCAAAAAGCCACTGGTGTTGACTCGCCCCGCCACCCTTCCTAAAGCGCCCCTGCCTTGGCGGGCTCGACCTCGGCACATGGCGCCTTGCCATGCCGGAAACGGCTGATAGGAGAGGCGAAATGGCCGAAAATGAGCCCGGACCGGACCCCTTGCCCGAGGATCCCCGCATCGCTTCGCTCAACGCGCGGCTGAAGCGGGCAAAATCGGAAGAGGCGATCAGGACGCGAGAGGCGGAAGCACCGGGCGATCAGAATTATCGCATGGGCAACCGCGTTCTGGCCGAGCTGATCGGAGGGATGGTTGGAGGAGCGGTCATCGGGGGCACCCTCGATTGGCTGCTCGGTACCTCTCCGTGGCTCCTGCTTGCTCTCCTTTTCCTCGGAATCGTGAGCGCGTTCAGGAACATCATCAGGATTTCGAATCAGCGCTCGAAGTGATCCTTCGGGCGCTTTGGCTAATACGGGACCCAGGGCACAGCGTGGCGGCGGAATCAGGCAAGATCGACCCGATGCACCAGTTCGAGGTGCAGACGATTTGGGACGGCTTCAACGTGGCCGGCCATCAGATCGCCTTCACCAACTCGGCGCTCTGGATGTGCGCGGCTGCGGTCGTGCTGTGGGTGTTCATGCTCGGCGGCATGAAGCGGCAGGTCGTTCCCGGCCGCTGGCAGATGATGGTCGAGACCTTCACCGGCTTCATCGATCACCTGCTCAAGGCGAACATCGGCAAGGACGGGCGCAAGTACGTCCCCTATGTCTTCTCGCTGTTCATGTTCATCCTGTTCGCCAACGTGCTGGGGCTGATGCCCTTCGGCGTGTTCGGCGTGCATCCCTTCACGGTCACCAGCCACTTCACCGTCACCGGCGTGCTGGCGATCCTCAGCTTCTCGATCGTGCTGATCGTCGGCTTCGCCAAGCACGGGCTGCGCTTCTTCTCGCTGTTCGCGCCCAAGGGGACTCCGATCCCCGTGCTGCTGCTCGTCGCGCCGATCGAGTTCGTCTCGTTCATGGTGCGCCCGTTCAGCCTGGCGCTGCGACTGTTCGTCGCGATGACCGCGGGGCACATCCTGCTCAAGGTCCTCGCCGGCTTCATCATCAATGCCGGCAACGCCGGTGCGGTGGTGGGCGTGGGCGTCGGCGTGCCGAGCTTCCTGCTGATGGTGGGCGTGTCGGCGCTGGAGATGCTGGTGGCGGGCGTGCAGGCCTATGTCTTCGCGCTGCTTACCTCGCTGTACATCAATGATGCCGTGCACCTGCACGACCATCACTGATCCCGTTTTCCCGTTAAACTGAAATTCGACCAAGGAGTTATTCAAATGGAAGGTGAAGCGATCAAGCTGCTCGGCGCGGGCCTGGCTGCCATCGGTGCCGGTCTGGCCGCGCTCGGCGTGGGCAACGTCTTCGCGTCGTACCTGCAGGGTGCGCTGCGCAACCCGGGCGCCGCTGCGAGCCAGCAGGGCAACATGTTCATCGGCTTCGCGGCCGCCGAGCTTCTCGGCCTGCTCGCGTTCGTCGTGGCGGTGCTGCTGATCTTCGTCGCCTAACATTCCGAGTCCGGGCCGGCACCCAGGCCGGCCCGCATCCGGACAGGATCAAAATGCCTCAGATAGAACAGATCGCCGCGACCTATGCGTCCCAGATCTTCTGGACGCTGCTGACGTTCGGCTTCGTTTTCCTGGTCGTGGGCCTGGGCATGCTGCCCAAGGTGCTCTCGACCGTCGACGAGCGCGACAAGACGGTTTCGGACGACCTGGCTGCGGCGGAAGCCGCCCGGGCTGCCGCCGATGCCGCCGAGGAGCGGTGGCGCACGCAGGACAATGACGCGCGCGCCGCGGTGCAGAAGCGCATCGCCGACGCGCGTGCCAAGGGTACGGCCAAGGCCGAGAAGACCCTTGCCGCCGCGGGCGCCAAGATCGACGCGAAGATCGCCGAGGCCGAGGCACGCATCGCCGCGGCGAGCGAGGCGGCCAGCGCCGAGATCGAGGCAGTGGCAACCGATGCGGCGCGCGACATCGTCGATCGCCTGTCGGGCGCCAAGGTTACGGCCGCGGAGGCCAAGAAGGCAGTGAAGGCGGCGCTCAATGGCTGAGGCAGCACATGCGGCAACGGCACCCGCCACGGGCGGCGCGGCCGAGCAGAATCTGAGCGCGACCGTCCACGACATGGGCGTGCCCGAGACCGGCACCAAGGCCGTGACGATCGAGCACAGCGGCCCCAGCGAAGCGCATTCCGATCCCGCCATCTTCGGGCTCGACGCGACCGTCTGGGTGTCGATCGCGATGCTCGTCTTCCTCCTGACGCTGATCTGGAAGAAGGTGCCGGGCGTGATCGCGCGCGGGCTCGACGCCAAGATCGCCGAAATCCGCAACCGGCTCGAGGAAGCCAAGCAGCTTCGCGCCGAGGCCGAGGCGCTGCGCGAGGAATATGCGCGCAAGATCGCGGGCCTCGAGGCCGAGACCCAGGCGATGCTCGCGCATGCCGACGAGGAGGCCAAGGCCGTCCTCGCCCGTGCCGAGGCCGACGCCAAGGAGCTGACCAAGCGTCGCACCAAGATGGCCGAGGACAAGATCGCGGCGGCCGAGCTCGCCGCCGTCCAGGCGATCCGCGCCAAGGCCGCCGAGGCCGCCACGCGCGCCGCCGCGGCGATCATCGCCGACAAGCACGGCGCCGAAGCCGACAAGTCGCTGATCGACCAGACGATCGCGGGGCTGGGCCGGCTCAACTGAGCCGATCCGCCACGGAATTCCGATGCCGCTCCCGGGATGCCGGGGGCGGCATTTTTCTTTGCCCGCCGCGCGGCGCTGGCCTTAAGGGTGGCGCATGGCACCCGCTCCCCAATATCGCTGGCTCCAGATCGCCGGCGTCGCGACGCTGCTCCTCGCCGTGCTGATGGTCGTGCTCGCGCTGCAGCGCCACGCCGAGGACCGCCGCAAGCAAGAGGACATCGGCGCGCGTGCCGAGGAAATGATGAACCGGATCGAGGCCGAGGCGCAGCGGATGGAGCGCGAGGCCGCGAAGCCCTGAACCTCAGCCCGGCTTGCGGAAGCGATAGACGAACTGGTCGGTCTTGCCGCGGATCGCCGGGTCGAACACCTTGGCCGTGTGCGGATCGGCGGCGTTGCGGAGCAGCGGCAGCTCGCCGTCGAACCTGAACCCCGCAGCCTCGATCTCCGCCCGCGCCGCAGCCGGATCGATGCGGTGGAGGCTGTCGGGCGCAGCGAACCCCGGGTCGGCGTTGGCGACATGGTCGACCACCAGCAGCACGCCCCCGGGCTTGAGCGAATCATAGAGCTTCTTCGCCACCGTCCCGGCAAAGCCGGCGGGCGCGGCCTTCAGGTGCAGGTCGTGCCAGTTCTGCACCGTCACGATTGCGTCGAGCGGCTCGGCGAAGGAAAAGCTCCCCAGGCTGTCGCTCAGCGGCACGACATTGGCCCGGCCCGCCACTGCGGCCTTCTGCTCGTCGGCATAGGCGGCGCGGAACTTGATGAACTCGGCGGGCTGATAGGCATAGACCTTGCCCGTCGAGCCCACGAGCGGCGCGAGGATGCGCGTCCAATAGCCGCCGCCCATCACGAAATCGGCGACCTTGTCCCCCGGCTTGACGCCGGCGAAGGCAAGGATCTCGCCCGGGTGCCGCGCGGCGTCGCGCTCCTTGTCCGCCGGCGGGCGGCCGGTGTCGGCGAGCGCAGTGGCGACGGGAGCGGGGACGCTCTGGGCGGCGGCGGGAACGGCGGCGCAGGCAAGCAGCAGCGCGGCGGAAACGGCGATCGGCTTCATGGCGACGACTCCTCTCCGGAACGCCGTGACTATGCCGCAACGATGTGACTGTTCAAGTTGCCGCGAAACCGCCGCGCGCCTAAATCGGCACCGACGATGTCCGATCCCAATTCCCCCAGCCGGTTCAACGAGGAAAAGGCCACCTATGCGGTGCGCGGCACCGAGGCCCCCGACCTCGAGGCCGGCGTGGCCGCGATCCGCAACGTGCTCAAGACGCTGCCCGTGCGCCCCGGCGTCTATCGGATGCAGGATGCCCGCGGCGACGTGCTCTACGTCGGCAAGGCGCGCGCGCTCCGCAATCGGGTCAACAACTATACCCAGGTGACGCGCCTCTCGAAGCGGCTCCAGCGGATGGTGGCGCAGACGAGATCGATGACGATCGTCACCACCAACAACGAGGCCGAGGCGCTGCTGCTCGAGGCGCAGCTGATCAAGCGCTTCCGCCCGCCGTACAACGTGCTGCTGCGCGACGATAAGTCCTTCCCCTTCATCCTGCTGCGCCAGGACCACGAGTTCGCCCGCGTCCAGCTCCATCGCGGCGCGCGGCGCTACAAGGGCGATTATTTCGGGCCCTTCGCGGGCGCAGGGCAGGTCCGACAGACGCTCAACGCGCTGCAGAAGCTGTTCCTGCTCCGAAGCTGCACCGACGGCTTCTTCGCCACGCGCGACCGGCCGTGTCTCCTGTACCAAATCCGCCGCTGCTCGGCGCCGTGCGTGGGGCGGATCGACGCGCCCGCCTATGCCGAGCTGGTCACCGACGCACGCGACTTCCTCCAGGGCAAGTCGACCAAGGTGCAGGAGAAGCTCGGGCTCCAGATGCAGGCCGCGGCCGAGAATCTCGATTTCGAGCTGGCGGCGATCCTGCGCGACCGGCTGAAGGCGCTCACCTTCATCCAGGGCAGCCAGGCGATCAACGCCGAAGGGGTGGGCGACGCCGACATCTTCGCGCTGGCGTGCAAGGCCGGGGTGATCGGGATCGAGGCCTTCTTCATTCGCGGCGGGCAGAATTGGGGGCACCGCAGCTTCTTCCCCGCGCACACCCAGGACGTGCCCGAGGATGAAGTGCTCGGCGCCTTCCTGATGCAGTTCTACGAGGAAGTCCCGCCCGCGCGGAACGTCTTCGTCGACCGCGAGCTGCCCGAGGCCGAGCTGCTCGCCGAGGCGATGAGCGAGCGCGCCGGACACCGCGTCGCGCTCTCCGTGCCGCAGCGCGGCGCGCGCCGGCGGCTGCTCGACCAGGCCAAGCGCAACGCCGTCGAGGCCCTCGACCGCCGCCTCGCCGAGAGCACCACGCAGGCCAAGCTGCTCGCCGAGATCGCCGACATCTTCGAGCTGCCCGAGCCGCCCGACCGCATCGAAGTCTATGACAACAGCCATATTCAGGGCACCAATGCGCTGGGCGCGATGGTCGTCGCGGGGCCCGAGGGTTTCCGCAAGAACCAGTACCGCAAGTTCAACATCAAGCGCGCCGAGACCGTGCCGGGCGACGATTTCGCGATGATGCGCGAAGTCTTCGGCCGCCGCTTCGCCCGGGCGCAGGACGAGGACCCCGATCGCCAGGGCGGCACCTGGCCCGATCTGGTGCTCATCGACGGCGGCCGCGGCCAGCTCAACGCGGCCAAGGGCGTGCTCGAGGATCTCGGCATCGAGGACGTCTGCCTCGTCGGCGTCGCCAAGGGCCCGCACCACGGCCGCGACGGGCGCGAGGTCTTCCACCTGATGGACGGACGCGAGCTGACCCTGCCGGTCAATTCGCCTGTGCTCTTCTATCTCCAGCGGCTGCGCGACGAGGTCCACCGCTTCGCGATCGGCGCGCACCGGCAGAAGCGCGCCAAGGCGATCGGCGCGAGCCCGCTCGACGAAGTCCCCGGCATCGGCCCCGCGCGCAAGAAGGCGCTGCTGATGCACTTCGGCACCGCGCGGGCGGTGCGCAGCGCGAGCCTGGAGGATCTGGCGAAGGCGCCGGGGGTGTCGGCCGCGGTCGCGCGGCAGGTCTACGACTATTACCACAGCCGCTGAGCGCATTTCCTCGACGTTTAAGCACGTTCTGCCGCTTGTTTGGCGCTGCCGAACCGCTAATCTACCCCCGAACTGGGGGTATTATGTTTCGCAGATCGATTGTCGTGATGGCCGCGCTCGCCTCGGGCGCGGGAGTGGCGCATGCCGGGGACAAGCCGCTTTACCAGCCCGCGCCCGCCTGGGTGAAGCCGGCGCCGCCGATCGACATGTCGAAGCTGAGCGACGGCGATCCGATCATGCTGATGTTCGATCAGCAGCAGCGGCTCGCCGACGGGCAGGAGTGGGTCTATACCGACATGGCGATGCGCATCGCGTCGCCGCAGGTGCTCACCCAGGCGGGCACGATCCCGCTTCCCTGGCAGCCCGACAAGGGCGATCTGACCATCCACCGCGTCGAGATCATCCGCGGCGGCGAGCGGATCGACGTGCTCGCCGGCGACAAGCGCTTCCAGGTGATCCAGCGCGAGCAGCGGCTGGAGCGCGCTTGGCTCGACGGCATGCTCACTGCGACGCTTCCGGTCGAGGGGCTGCGCGTTGGTGACGTGCTACGCGTCGCCTTCTCGATCAGCGCCAAGGATCCCGCGCTCAATGGCCATGTCCAGGCGGCGGCGGTGCTGATTCCCGAGCCGACGCGGATGCAGTTCGGCCGCGTGCGGCTGACCTGGCCCAAGGCGATGAAGCTGCGCTGGCTCGCGCACACCAAGGTGCCCGACCTGCAGCCGACGCCGACTGCCGATGGGTTCGAGGAGCTCACGATTCCGCTCCCGATCGCCAAGGCTGCCGAGGTGCCCGGCGACGCGCCGCTGCGCTTCAAGCCGCTGCCGATCCTCGAGGCCACCGACTATGCCGACTGGGCCGATCTGTCGCGCGACATGGCCCGGCTCTACAAGACCGAGGGCGCCGTCGTGGCGGGCGGACCGATCGCGGCCGAAGTCGCCCGGATCGCCGCGGCGACCAGCGATCCGCGCCAGCGTGCGGCGATGGCGATCCAGTCGGTCCAGGACAAGATCCGCTACCTGTTCAAGGGCATGGACAACGGAAGCTACGTGCCTCAGGCGCCCGCGGAGACCTGGACCGTCCGCTACGGCGACTGCAAGGCCAAGACGCTGCTGCTGCTCTCGATGCTGCGCGCGCTGGGCATCGAGGCCGAGGCGACGCTGGTCAATTCGGAGCTGGGCGACCTGACGCCCAAGCGGCTGCCGATTCCCGGCGCCTTCGATCATGTGATCGTGCGCGCCACGGTCGGCGGCGAGACTTTGTGGCTCGACGGCACCGGCGGCGGCACCCGGCTCGAGGATCTGGGCGACGTTCCGCCGTTCCGCTGGGCGCTGCCGCTGCGCGAGGCCGGGGCGGGGCTGATCGAGATGCCGATGCGTGCCAACGCCCGTCCGGTCACCGACGCCGCGATCGACCTCGACGGGCGCGCCGGCGTGCTCTTCCCGATGCCCTACAGCGCCCGGATCACGCTGCGCGGCGCGTCGGCGGAGATGCTGCGGGTGGTCGCGGCCCAATCGGGCAAGGACGAGCTCGACAAGCGCATCGACAACATCCTCGAGGCGTTTCTCAACGAAAGCGAGACGGTCACTCGCAGCTTCAAATATGACGAGGCGACAGCGAGTGCGGTGCTGACCGCGTCGGGCGTGACCTATCCCGATTGGGAGAAGAAGGACGAGCGCTACCGCGTGACGCTCGACAACGCCGTGTCGCGCGTCAGCTTCTCGCCCGACCGCGCGCGGCCGGCGTGGCGCGACATCCCGGTGAGCAGCGGCGATTATGGCGATGTCCGCCTGCGCACGCGCATCCAGCTGCCCGGCGGGGGCGCGGGCTTCGAGCTGGAGGGCGACAAGGCCCTGCCGGCGACGCTCGCGGGCGTCGCGCTCAAGCGCAGCGTGACGCTGGAGGGCGGGGTGCTCACCGTCGAGGATCGTTCGGTGTCGGGCATCGGCGAAATCGCGCCTGCGGACATTCCCGCGACGCGCGCGCAAGTCGCCCAGGCCAAGGGTCGCCTGCTCAAGGCGGTGGCGCCCAAGGACACGCCGCCGCTCTTCCGCCAGGTCGAGGCGGCACGGCGCGCCAAGGCGCTCGACCCCATCCTGGCGGTCTATGCCAAGCAGATCGCCCAGGCTCCCACCGAAGCGTCGAGCTATGCCGATCGCGCCTGGTTCCTCGACCGGATCTACGATCGCAAGGGCGCCATCGCGGATCTCGGCAAGGCGATCGAGCTAGAGCCCACGATCGACCGCTATCTGTGGCGCTCGCGGCTCTATTCGGCGTTGAAGGACGACGTGCATGCGATGGCCGACGCCCGCGCGGCACTCGCGATCGATCCCAGCTCGGCCGCGGCGGTGAACCGCGTCGCCACGCTGCTCGCCGATACGGGCAAGCGTGACGAGGCGCTGGCGATGCTCGCCGAGCATGCCGATCAGGGTGGCGACGACAAGAACAGCTATGTCAGCGCGCAGGCGACGCTGCTCAGCGAAGGCGGGCGCGTCAACGAGGGCATCGCGCTGCTCGACACGCTGATCGCGGCGACGCCGGGCAAGGCCGATCTGCTCAACTCGCGCTGCTGGCTCAAGGGCACCGGCAACGTCGCGCTCGACACGGCGCTCAAGGACTGCACCAAGGCGATCGAACTCGCCGAATATCCGGCGAGCGTGCTCGACAGCCGCGCCATGGTCTATTTCCGGATGAACCGGATGGACGACGCGCTGGCCGACCTCAACGCCGCGCTCGAGCAAAGCCCCGAGCAGGCCGCGAGCCTCTATCTGCGCGGGGTGGTGCGCAAGCGCACCGGCGCGAAGGATGCCGACGTCGATCTGGCCGACGCCCGGCTGCTCGCGCCGCGCATCGACGAGGATTATGCGAAGTACGGGATCAAGCCCTAGGCTCGCTTGCCTCCTCCCCTCCGGGGGAGGAGGCAAGCCAATCCCGTCGCCCTTCGCGGCGCTTGCAAAATAGGATTTCGCATGATGTGCTCCGGGCTGGCGGCCATGCCGTTCCCGCTCTTTGAAGCCGTGAAGCCGCTCCCTTCTCCCCGCAATAAAATATCCTGGACGCGCAATTTAGTGCTACGATTCGCGGGAAAAGTGGGAAGCCAGGCCCCGGAATTCCTATTTTTGGGCCCGCCTCCTGCTTCGTAGTTTCTTCACTGCGCCGTGCTAGAACCCCGGCATGGCGACGCGCGTTTTCCTGACTGTCGATACCGAGCTGATGTGGCGGCACCACGCCGCCGGGCTCGACGCGGCCGAGATTGCGCAGCGCTCGTTCGAGCCCGCGGGCGTCGGCGTGGGCTGGCAGCTTGCGATGCTCGCGCGCCACGGGCTCAAGGCGTGCTTCTTCGTCGATCCGATGCCGGCGCTCGTCTACGGCCTCGATCCGATCAAGCGCGTGGTGGGCGCGATCCTGGAGGCAGGGCAGGAAGTCCAGCTCCACCTCCACGCCAACTGGACCGGCGCCAAGGCCGCCGACGGCGGCGCCGCGCACGCCGCCTTCGAGCTGATCGACTATGCTCTCGCCGAGCAGGTCGAGCTGATCGGCGGCGCGGCGGACATGCTGGTCGCCGCGGGCGCGCCCGAGCCGATCGCCTTCCGCGCCGGCTCCTATTCGGCGAGCGACGACACGCTCGCGGCGCTGGCCGAGCTCGGCTTCGTCTATGATTCGAGCCACAATGGATCGGAGCACCCTTGGCCGAGCGCGATCGGGCTCGATCCGCGCCAGATCGCCCCGGTGGCGCATCGCGGCGTGATCGAAGTGCCGGTGACGCTGATCGAGGATCGGCCCGGCCATCTGCGCCATTTCCAGATCTGCGCGCTCTCGGCCGCCGAGATGCGCGCCGCGCTCGACCATGCCGCGCGCCGGGGCCATTCGGCGGTGACGATCGTCAGCCACGGCTTCGAGCTTGCCAACCGGGCGGGCACGCGGCCAAACGCGGTGCATGTCGGAAGGTTCGAGGCGCTGTGCGCAATGCTGGATGAACGCCGGGAGGCACTGGTGACGACGCATTTCGCCGAGCACCCGCGCTTGCCGCTGGGGCAGGAGGATCGGCCGCTGGGGCCGAGCCTGATCCGCACGCGCCTGCGCCAGGCGGCGCAGCTCTGGTCGAACCTCGTCGAGGAGCGCGCGGCATGAATGCGCTCGCCGAAGTGAAGGCCGAAGCCGCGCGGCCGACCGCGCTCAAGTTCGAGGTGGGCGCGCGCACACTGGTGGCGGTGCAGCGCTCGCTCCAGCGCGTGCCGCTGAGCCTGGCCGATGCGCGCAGCGGCGCGCTTCCCGAGCTTCCGCCGCTCGCGCGCGAGGCGCACGGCTATTCGATCACGTCGCTGCCCGAGCCCCTGGTGGCCGACGCGATCAAGGCCTCGGGCGGCATGCTGCCCTTCGTTCGCCAGCGCTACACGCGGCACTACATCGATTTCACAACCGGCTTCGAGGCATGGTTCGCCGGCCTCTCGTCGAGCGCCCGGCAGGGGCTGCGGCGCAAGGCGCGCAAGATCGCAGCCGAATGCGGCGGCGAGCTCGACGTGCGTGCCTTTCGCACTCCGGCCGAGCTCGAGACCTTCCACGACGTTGCCCGGCGCATCTCGCTGCGCACCTATCAGGAACGGCTGCTGGGCTCGGGCCTGCCCGACACGCCCGAGTTCATCGCCGAAATGCTGACGCTCGCCTCCGCCGGCGGCGTGCGGGCGTGGCTGCTCTACATAGCTGGCGAGCCGGCGGCGTATCTCTATTGCCCGGCCGAGGGTGACACCCTGCTCTATGCCTATGTCGGGCACGATCCTGCCTTCGACGACTGGTCGCCCGGCGCGGTGCTCCAGCTCCAGGCGCTGCAGGAGCTGTTCGACGAGGGTCGGTTCGCGCATTTCGACTTCACCGAGGGCGAGGGGCAGCACAAGCGCCAGCTCGCGAGCGGCGGCGTGGCGTGCGTCGACCTGCTGCTGCTCCGTCCCAGCCTCGCCAACCGCGTGACCATGGCGGCGCTTGCCGGCTTCAACCGCCTGGTGGCCGAGGCCAAGCGCGCAGTGCAGGGCGCCGGGCTGGGCGGGTGGGCGAAGAAGCTGCGGCGGGGCTGATCTGCCCCATGCACCTGCGCGCCGAAGCCATCATCCTCTCGGCCCGTCCGCACGGCGAGCACGGCGCGGTGGTGCGGGCGCTGACCGAGAGCGACGGCGTGCAGCCGGGCTATGTCCGCGGCGGGCACGGGCGGCAGCTCCGGCCGGTGCTCCAGCCGTCGAACCTAGTGCTCGGCGAATGGCGCTCGCGAACCGAGGAGCAGCTGGCGGCGCTGACGGTCGAGCTGATCCACAGCCGCGCGCCCCTGTTCGGCGAGCCGCTGCCCGCCGCGGCGCTGCAATGGGCGACCGCGCTCACCGCCGCGACCTTGCCCGACGCCCAGCCCTATCCGCATCTCCACGCCGCGCTCGACGGGCTGCTCGCCGCGATCGAGGCAGCCCCCGCGGCGCGCGGCTGGGCGGTGGCGCTGGTCCGCTACGAGCTGCTGCTGCTCGCCGAGCTGGGCTTCGGGCTCGACCTCGAACGCTGCGCCGCGACCGGAAGCAGCGAGGATCTTGCCTTCGTCAGCCCCAAGAGCGGCATCGCGGTCAGCCGCGCGGGCGCCGCGGGCTATGAGGCGCGGCTGCTGCCCCTGCCGCGATTCCTCACCGAGGGTGGGCCGGCCGAATGGGACGATATCCTCGGCGGGTTGCGGCTCACTGCGCATTTCCTCGAGCGCGACTTGCTGATCGGCAAGGGGGCCGAGCTGCTCGCGGCGCGTGCCCGCCTGGTCGATCGCCTCAAGCGGGCAGTTGCGTGATTCGCGCCGGGGCGGCAAAGGCGGAGCAAACAAGGAGCTTCAATGCCGCTGATCGCAGTTCTGCCCGGTGACGGGATCGGGCCCGAAGTAACCACCCAGGCGCGGCGTGTGCTCGAAGCGCTCGGCCTCGACCTCCAGTTCGAGGAAGCCCCCGTCGGCGGCGCGGGCTATCTCGCGCATGGCCGCCCGCTTCCCGAGCCGACGCTGGCGCTGGCCAAGCGCGCCAACGCGGTGCTGTTCGGCGCGATCGGCGATCCGCGTTTCGACGCGCTCGAGCGGCGGCTGCGCCCCGAAGCGGCGCTGCTCGGTATCCGTCGCGAGCTGGGGCTGTTCGCAAACATCCGCCCCGCGACGCTTCTCCCTGGCATGGAAGGCGCCTCCTCGCTCAAGCCCGAAGTGGTGCAGGGCCTCGACATCGTCATCGTCCGCGAGCTGACCGGCGACGTCTATTTCGGCGAGAAGGGCCGGCGCACCAACGTCGAGGGGCTGCGCCAGGGCTTCGACCTGATGAGCTACAACGAGGCCGAGGTCGAGCGCATCGTCCGCGTCGGCTTCGAGATGGCGCGGCGGCGCAAGCACAAGCTCTGCTCGGTCGATAAGGCCAATGTGCTCGAGACCTCGCAGCTGTGGCGCGACGTGGTCAACGACGTCGCCACCGAATATCCCGACGTGCACCTGACGCACATGTACGTCGACAATGCCGCGATGCAGCTCGTCCGCGCGCCGAAGGAATTCGACGTGATCGTGACGGGCAATCTGTTCGGCGACATCCTCTCCGACCAGGCGAGCATGTGCGCGGGTTCGATCGGGCTGCTGCCCTCGGCGTCGCTCCGCGCCTGGAGCGGCGACAACGGCATGTACGAGCCGATCCACGGCAGCGCGCCCGACATCGCCGGCCAGGGTAAGGCCAACCCCTGCGCCGCGATCCTCTCGGCGGCGATGCTGCTGCGCCATTCGCTCGAGAACGAGGAAGCGGCGCGGCGCGTGGAGCACGCCGTCGCGACGGCCCTGGCCAACGGCGCGCGCACCGCCGACCTGGGCGGCAGCCTGTCCACCGACGAGATGGGCGACGCGGTGCTGCGGGAGCTTCGGTGAACCCCGGCCTGCTCGAGCTAGCGGTCGTCATCCCGACCTTCAACGAGCGCGGCAATGTGCCCGTGCTCGTGGCGAAGCTCGATCAGGCGCTCCGGGGCCGCAACTGGGAAGCGATCTTCGTCGACGACGACAGCCCCGACGGCACCGCGCAGGCGGCGCGCGAGCTGGCGCGGGTCGACTTCCGGGTAAGGGTGATCCAGCGGATCGGTCGGCGCGGGCTTTCCTCGGCCTGCATCGAGGGTATGTGCGCCACCGCCGCGCCGCTGGTCGCCGTGATCGACGGCGACCTGCAGCACGACGAGACGCTGCTCCCCAAGATGATGACCGCGCTCGAGGCCGATCCAAAGCTCGACCTGGTGGTCGGCTCGCGCTTCGTCGAGGGCGGCGGCACCGGGGACTGGGACCGCGACCGCGTCGCCAAATCCGCCTTCGCCACCCGGCTCGCCCGCCACGTGCTCAAGGCCGAGCTCAGCGATCCGATGAGCGGCTTCTTCATGATCCGCACCGAGATCGTGCGCAGCCTCGTGCCGCGGCTCTCGGCGATCGGCTTCAAGATCCTGCTCGACATCATGACCGCGGCACAGCGCCCGCTGGTCTTTGCCGAGCTGCCCTATGTCTTCCGGCTGCGGACCGAGGGCGAGAGCAAGCTCGATCACGTCGTCGCGATGGAATATCTGATCGCGCTCTACGATCGCATGTTCGGCAAGGTCGTGCCGGTGCGCTTCGCGATGTTCTCGGCGATCGGCGCGCTGGGCGCAGGCGTGCATTTCGCGGTGCTCGCACTGCTCTTCCGCCTGGGCAGCATGGCCTTCGTCAGCGCGACGATCGTCGCGACTCTGGTGGCGATGACCTTCAACTTCTTCCTCAACAACGCGCTCACTTATCGCGAGCGGCGGCTGAAGGGCTGGCGCCAGCTGCTCGACGGCTGGGTGAGCTTCTGCGTCGTCTGCTCGGTAGGCGCGGTGGCGAATGTCGGCGTCGCCGCCTTCCTCCACGACGCGCGCCAGGGCGACTGGCGCGTCTCGGCGATGGCGGGGATCGTCGTGGCGGCAGTGTGGAACTTCGCTTTGTCCTCGCGCTTCACCTGGGGCCGCTACAAATAGCGGACTGCTTCACCGCCAGCTGTCGAACCACATCCAATGCGTGAAGCCCTGCGGGTCCTGCAGCGGCGATGCGGCGAGGATCGGGTAGAAATAGACGAACGCCACCAGCGCTAGCGCGATGAACCATTCCTCCCACCCCTTGTTGCGCCCGCGGTCGAAGTGATCGAACGCCACCGCCAGCACCGCGCACAGGAAGATCCCCGAGAGGTGATAGTAATAATAGAAGCCCAGTGACTTGGGGATGACGATGTAGATGGCGACCGATGCCGTCCACAGCAGCGCCATCGCCAGCGGGCGGATCGCTTTGGTGCGGAACCAGGCCCAGAAGCAGGCGAGCACGCCGACCAGCCCTGCCCACATGATCACGGGATTACCGATCAGCAGCACGCCGCGCTGCGCGCCATTGTCCCATTCGTAGAAATACCAAATCGGCCGGATCATCAGCGGCCAGCTCCACCAGTCGGACTGGTAGGTGTGCCGCGCGAGTACCTGCGTCTGCGCTGCGTACATCTCGCCCTGGAGGCGGAACAGGCCGGGCAGGTCGATCGGGCCGACCGCGTAGAAGAAGGCGGGCCAGAAGGTCAGGAAATAAGTGACGATGCTCACCGCGCCCATCAGCAGCAGCGCCGGAATGGTGGCGAGGCCCGGCCAGTGCGGCTGGTCCTTGCCCGCCAGCGCAAAGGACAGCGGCTTCTTCGCCCGCCGCGCGTCGCCAATGCGGATGACGAGGAAGGCGAGCCCGGCGAGCGCGACATAGGGCACCGCCGCCCATTTGGTGCCCACCGCAAGTCCCAGCAGCACGCTCGCGCCGATCCACCGCCACAGCACCTGGCGTGGCGAGCCGTGCGCCGCCCACAGCATCAGCACCATCGCCCAGATCAGGAAGGCACCCAGGAAGATGTCGAGCATTGCCGTGCGCGCCTGGACGAAGATCGTCTGGTTGAGCATGGCGAGCGCAGCGCCGACCAGAGCCGGGCGCATCCGGCCGCCCATCAGCAGCCACAGCAAGGCGAAGACGCCGAGCACGGTCGCAGTGCCCGCCAGCGTCGGAAAGGCGCGCCAGCCGAAGGGATTGTCGCCGAAGATCGCCATGCCCGCCGCGATCAGCTGCTTGGCGACGAGCGGATGCTCGATGTTGCGCGGTGCCGAAAGGTCGAGCAGCGCCTGCGCCGCAGGGACGTAATGGACCTCGTCGAACATGATCCGGCTGGGCTGGTCCAGATGGATCGTGAAGAGCAGCTGGGCGGCGATTCCCACCAGCAGCGCGACGAGATAGGGGCGGGTGCGGAGGGCCTTGAGGCGATCGAGCATGGCTTTCCGATAAACGATCATTTCGCCCACGTCATGCCGGACTTGGTTGACGTAAGGGCGCCCACCCCTGCAAAGCAGTTTCGCTATGAAACGTCGCACCGGACAGGACCCCAACGTCACTCGCAACTGGAAGCCCGCTACCCAGGCGGTGCGCGGTGGTACCGCGCGCTCCGAATGGGGCGAGACCAGCGAAGCGATCTTCCTCAGCTCGGGCTATGCCTATGACACTGCCGGCGACGCCGCCGCGCGGTTCGCGGGCGAGCAGGTGGGGATGACCTATTCGCGCCTGCAGAACCCGACCGTGGAGATGCTCGAGCAGCGCATCGCCTTGCTCGAAGGCGCCGAGGCCTGCCGTACCATGGCGACCGGCATGGCGGCGATGACCGCGGTGATGCTGAGCACGCTGAGCCAGGGCGACCACGTCGTCGCCGGCCGCGCGGCGTTCGGATCGGTGCGCTGGCTCACCGACACGCTGCTGCCGCGCTTCGGGATCGAGGCGACCACCGTGGATGCGCGCGACCCGCAGCAGTTCCGCGACGCGGTGCGGCCGAATACCAAGCTGTTCTTCTTCGAGACGCCGGCCAATCCGACGATGGACGTGGTCGACATCGCTGCGGTCACGGCGATCGCGCGCGAGCACGGCATCCTGACCGCGGTCGACAACGCCTTCGCCACCGCCGCGCTCCAGCGCCCGATGGACTTCGGCGCCGACGTGGTCGCCTATTCCGCCACCAAGATGATGGACGGTCAGGGCCGCGTGCTCGCCGGCGCGGTGTGCGGGACCAGGGACTTCATCGACAACACGTTGCTGCCCTTCACGCGCAACACCGGGCCGACGCTGAGCGCGTTCAACGCCTGGGTGGTGCTCAAGGGGATGGAGACGCTCGACCTGCGCATCCACCGCCAGAGCGAGAATGCGCTCAAGGTCGGCGCCTTCCTCGAGAAGCGCGTGGCGCGGGTGAACTTCCCCGCGCTGCCCAGCCATCCGCAGCACGAGCTCGCGATGCGCCAGATGAAGGCGGCGGGGCCGATCTTCTCGTTCGAAGTCGAGGGCGGCCGCGCCCAGGCGCACGGGCTGCTCGACGCGCTCGAGCTGATCGACATCTCGAACAACATCGGCGACTCGCGCTCGCTGATGACGCACCCCGCGTCCACCACCCATGCGGGCGTGAGCGAGGAGACGCGGCTGGGGATGGGCGTGACCGAGGGGATGCTGCGGCTCAACGTCGGGCTCGAGGATGCCGACGACGTGATCGCCGATCTCGACCAGGCGCTGCGGAGAATCGGCCTGTGATCATGAAGGGACTGTTCACCGACGAAGCCGAAACTCGCGGCATCGTGGTGCGCGTCTCGGTTTCCTATCTGCCCGAACAGTCCGAGCCGCAGCGCGGCCGGTGGTTCTGGGCCTATCATATCCGCATCGAGAATGAATCGCCGGTGATGGTGCAGCTGCTCACGCGCCATTGGATCATCACCGACGGCCGCGGTGCGCGCCATTCGGTGGAGGGCGAGGGCGTGGTCGGCGAGCAGCCGATGATCGAGCCGGGCGCGAGCTTCGACTATGTCTCGGGCTGCCCGCTCTCGACGCCCACCGGCTCGATGCAGGGGAGCTACCATATGATCGCCGAGGACGGCGCGGCGTTCGACGTCGCCATCCCCAAGTTCGCGCTGATCGCGCCTGCGGTGACGGGGGAACAGTGAAGCGCACGCATCTACCTCTCAACGGCCTGCGCGTGCTCGACGCGGCGGCACGACACTTGTCCTTCACGCGCGCGGCCGACGAGCTGGCGGTGACGCCGGCGGCGGTCGGCCAGCAGATCCGCGCGCTCGAGGATACGCTCGGCGTCGTCCTCTTCCGCCGCACCACCAAGGGGCTGGAGCTGACGCCCGAGGCCGAGGCCGGGCTCGCGGCGCTGCGCGCTGGTTTCCTCCAGTTCGAGGAATCGGTCCGCGCGATGCAGGCCGGGCAATCGTCCAAGTCGCTGACCATCGCCGCGCCGCGCGACCTCACCGCCAAATGGCTGATGCCGCGCCTCGCCGAGATCGCGCGCGCCGACGGCGAGCTGCGCTTCATGCTGGTTCCCGCCGACGAGGCGATCGACTTCACCGAAGCCAATCTCGACCTGGCGATCCGCTGGGGCGAGGGGCCAGGCGAGCATGAGGGCGAGGCGATCGAGAGCGATGGCATGGTCACGGTCGAGCGGCCGGGCGGCGGCGCCGACACGCCGATCGCCTGGACCGGCTGCCGCGCCGAGGATGCCGCGTCGCTGGTCCGCGTCGCCGATGCCGGGCTCGCGCTCGATGCCGCTGCCGAGGGGCTGGGCCGTGCCACCGTGCCCGAGCTGCTCGCACGCGGCGACATCGCGGCGGGCCGTGTGAAGGTCGTGGGCGAGCCCAAGGGCTCGAAGCTCGGCTATTGGATGGTCGCCCCGCTGCCGCAGTGGCGGCAGAAGAAGGTCAAGGCGCTGGTCGACGCGCTCGCGGGCTGAGCCGCATGGCCAGGCCGAACCTCAAGGATCCCCAGCAGCGCGCCGCCTATGGCCGCGAGCTGGCGGGCGTGGTGCCGCGCCTGCGGCTCGTCGGCATACTCGTCGCGGCTGCGGGAGCGTTGCTGGTGCTGCTGGTGCGGCGCGGGCTGGTGTGGCTGCCGCTCTGGGCGGCGGCAGTCGTGCTCGGGATCGGCGCGATGCTGACGCTCACCGCCATCGCCACCCGCGCGCGCTATCACGCGCTGCGCATGGCGGAGGACGAGTAGCGGTCGCCTTATCGTCCCGCGGCAAGCTCCGCGGCGCGGGTGATCAGCGAGGCGAAACGGCCGTCCTCGATTGCCCGCTGGGTGTCGTTCCAGCTCGCCGCGAGCACATACCAGTCGCCGGCCTTGCTCTGGAGCAGCAGGGTCATGTTGATCACCCCCGGCTCCGATCCGCCCTTGTAGCCCACCCATTGCCACTTGCTCGCGGCCATGCCGATGCCGGGGTTGGTCGAGAGGATCGCCCTTGCCTCGCCACCCGCGGGGCCTTCGGTGTTGCGACGTAGCCAGTCCATCACGCGCACCAGATCGGCAGGGCTCAGGAACCATTCGATGTCGCCGATCATCGCGGGCTGCGGCCCGCCGGGCGGCGGGGGCGGCACGGCCACGAGCGGGATGCGCGCCAGCTCGCCCGCCAGCATCGCGCGGCGCCCGGCCTCGTCGAGCGCCAGATAGCGCCGGGCATAGCTGCCATGGTCGAGATATTTGAGCTTGAACGCCTCGAGCGTGCCGAGGAACGGACGATTGCGCGTCGGATCGTGCACGCCGAGCACCGGCAGCATCGCCTCCACCTTCTCGCGGCCCAGTGCGCGCAGCAGGATGTCGGTGGCGCTGTTGTCGCTCACCGAGATCATCTTGCCTGCCAGCTCGCGCAGGCTGATCTGCGTGCCCTTGGGACTCGCCACATAGGCGCCGCCGGGGAGCTGGGTGCCGTCGAGCGTGACCAGGTCGGTCCATTTGCGCTCGCCGGCATTGGTCGCGCGGACAAGCTCGGCCAGGATCGCCAGCTTGAACGCCGATCCGACCGCGAAGGCCTGGTCGGAATTGTGCCGGAGCAGCATCTCGGGCGCGCCGGCGCCGAGCTTCGCCAGCACGAAACCGGTCGCGCCGTGCAGCCCGCGAAGCGCGGCGGCAACTTCGTCGAGGCTCTTCTCGGATGCGATCGCGCCCTGGATCAGCAATCCCGCGATCTGATGCGGCGGGGCGGGATCGACCGCGAGCTGCACTGCGATCAGCGCATCGCGCAGGCGCAGGTCGAGCTGGCCGCGATAGGGCGAGGCCATGTGATGGCGCTCGATCCCGACCACCGGCCCGTTGGCCGCCAGCAATTGCGCGGTGATCGCGTCGAATTGCGCCTTCGGCACCTGCGCGATGAAGGTCGGCGTGAAGAGCGCGGCATAATCCCCCTTGCCGCCGAGCAGCGCGACGAGCTCGCGCGCCCGTGCCTCGAACTCGGGCGCCGGCGCGATCGTCGATGGCGCCGTAGTCGCCTGAGCGGCGGCAGGCGTTGCGCACGGCAACAGGCTGAGCACTGCCGCGGGCAGAGCTGCGGCGATCTCAATTCCGCGGCGCGTCATCGGTAATGTCGAGTGAGGTGAGGCGGCCGTTGTTCGCGCGCCCCGTAATGCGGCTGCCGGTTCTTGTCATAAGGTCATGTACATAGGAGAAGCGCTCTATTCGGGTCGTTCCTTGTGCCACCAGTGGCGCGTAGCGCCGCCGCGACACGGATTCCAAGGCCAGCTTCGGCCAGTCTCTCTCGATATTTCCGGAATCCCGCAAAACCTCGGCGTCTTGGACCCGACCGTCCGCAGCGATCTGGAACCGTACATCGACCCACTGCGGATCGTCTTGCTGTGGGGGAAGAATTTCCTCGGAGTTCGCGACGATCTTCTCGAGCCGAACGGGCGGCGCATAGATGAGGACGGGCCTTCCGGATTCTCGCGGGGGGATCGCGGCGATCGCCTTTTCGAGGGCGTCCGAGTCATTCTCATATGCGGCGAGCGAGGCGCGCAGGAGCTTGGCCGCATCGCGGAAGCCGGCCAGCTCCGGTTCGATCGTCCGCTCGATATTGGTAATCTTGCGCTTGGCAGCGCTGCGATAGTCCGGTTGCACGCTCGCAATGGCGCCGAACATGACCGCCTCGCGAAGCATCGCGTAACCGACAACATGCAGATGGCCGGCCTTGCGAGCCCGCTTTGCTACCCTGCGATAGACCTCCTCGGCTGCCCGCAGTCGTCCGACACGCGCAAACTCGTCGCCGACCATCAGCTGCTGCATGAACACGCGGGTGTCGTTATCGTCGAGCCCCGCCTTGAGCGCGTCCAATGCCTCAATTTGAAGGAGCCGGCTCTGATCGGGGCGTCCGTCCAGATTGCTCAATCGGCCATGGGCTCGGTTGAGGTCCGAGACCTCTATCGGTAGCAGCTTGGCGTATCGATTGTTGCGGCCGCGGGATTTGCCGAGGGTGCGCCGCGCGCCTCCATAGTCCCCGGCGATGAACTGGTTCTCGGCATGGGCAAGCGATGCCTCGATGTCCTCCTTGGGCGGGCACTTCCGGGCAAGACAGGCGGCAAGACGCGCTTCGCTATCGGCGAGAGACGCCCCGGTCACGACGATCGTCGCGCTCTTTTCATCCCGATCTTGTGCGCTGGCAGGGAGTGCCAAGAATAGTGCCGGTAGCAGCAACATTCCGCGCATCTTCCGTCTCCGAAGTTACGATTCGGAGTGGATCAGAATGCGGGCCCTTCCGCAAGATTAGACGATCAGGCGTCGATGACTTCTTCGTCGAGCCGCGCCGCATTTTCCTGAATGAACGCGAAGCGGTGGGCGGGATTGTTGCCCATCAGCCGGTCGACCAGGTCCTTCACATTGGCCCGCTCTTCATACTCCTGGGGGAGCGTGACTCGCAGCAGCCCGCGCGTCGCCGGGTCCATCGTCGTTTCCTTGAGCTGGTTGGGGTTCATCTCGCCCAGCCCCTTGAACCGGCTGACCTCGACCTTCTTGCCCTTGAACGCCGTCGCCTCGATCTCGAGCCGGTGCGCGTCGTCGCGGGCGTAGAGGCTCTTGCTGCCCACCGTCAGGCGATAGAGCGGCGGCTGGGCGAGGTAGAGGTGCCCGCGGCGCACCAGGTCCGGCATCTCCTGGAAGAAGAAGGTCATCAGCAGCGTCGCGATGTGCGCGCCGTCGACATCGGCGTCGGTCATGATGATCACGCGCTCGTAGCGCAGATTATCGGGAACGCAGTCCTTGCGGGTGCCGCAGCCGAGCGCCTGGATCAGGTCGGCGATTTCCTGGTTCGCCAGGATCTTGGCCGAGGTGGCGCTGGCGACGTTCAGGATCTTGCCGCGGATCGGCAGGATCGCCTGGGTCTTGCGGTCGCGCGCCTGCTTGGCCGAGCCGCCGGCCGAATCGCCCTCGACGATGAACAGCTCGGTTCCCTCGGGGCTGTCCGCCGCGCAGTCGGTGAGCTTGCCCGGCAGGCGAAGCTTGCGGCCGGAGGTCGCGGTCTTGCGCTTGACCTCGCGCTCCTGCTTGCGGCGCAGGCGATCCTCCATCCGCTCGAGCACATAGCCGAGCAGCGCCTTGCCGCGGTCCATATGGTCCGAGAGGAAATGGTCGAAATGGTCGCGCACCGCGCGCTCGACCAGCGCGGTCGCCTCGGGCGAGGTCAGCCGGTCCTTGGTCTGGCTCTGGAACTGCGGCTCGCGGATGAAGACCGAGAGCATCAGCTCGGATCCGACCATCACGTCGTCCGCGGTCAGGTCCTTGGCCTTCTTCTGCCCGACCAGTTCGCCGAACGCGCGCATGCCGCGGGTGAGCGCCTGGCGCAGGCCCTGCTCGTGCGTGCCGCCGTCGGGCGTCGGGATGGTGTTGCAGTACCAGCTGTAGCTGCCGTCGCTCCACAGCGGCCAGGCCACCGCCCATTCGACGCGGCCCTGGTCCTCGCCGGGGAAGTCCTGCGCGCCCGAGAAGAATTCGGCGGTGGCGCATTCGCGCGTGCCGAGCTGCTCCTTGAGGTGGTCGGCGAGGCCGCCGGGGAACTGGAACACCGCCTCGGCGGGAATCTCATTGTCGGCGATCAGCTCGGGATCGCACTTCCAGCGGATCTCGACTCCGGCGAACAGATAGGCCTTAGACCGCGCTAGCTTGTAGAGCCGCGCCGGCTTGAAGTGCAGTTCGGGCCCGAAGATCTCGGGGTCGGGCGTGAAGGCGACCGAAGTGCCGCGCCGGTTGGGCGTGCCGCCGAGATGTTCGAGCGGCCCGAGCGTCTGCCCCTTGCTGAAGCGCTGGCGATAGAGCTGCCGGTCGCGCGCGACTTCGACCACCGTGTCGCACGACAGCGCATTGACCACCGAGATGCCGACGCCGTGCAGGCCGCCCGAGGTCGCATAGGCCTTGCCGCTGAACTTGCCGCCCGAGTGGAGCATCGAGAGGATCACTTCGAGCGCCGACTTGTCGGGGAACTTCGGGTGCGGGTCGATCGGCATGCCGCGCCCGTTGTCGACGATCGTCAGCCGGTTGCCGACCTCGAGCTGGATCTCGATTCGATTGGCATGCCCCGCCACCGCTTCGTCCATCGCATTGTCGAGGATCTCGGCAGCGAGGTGGTGGAGCGCGCGCTCGTCGGTGCCGCCGATGTACATGCCGGGGCGCCGCCGGACCGGCTCGAGCCCTTCCAGGACTTCGATCGACGAGGCGTCATAGGTGCCGGAGGGTACGCCGGGGGCGGCAAACAGGTCTTCTGACATGGCAAGGGTATAGGAGGCAGGGAGTCGCGCGCGCAAGCGAAGGCGCTAGTTATCCACAGGGCAGCGACCGCTCCGGCAGGCGACCGGAGCGGGGCTCTGGGCAAAATGTGCGGAGCGCCCGCCCTAGCGCACTCGGGTGCCGCCGAAGGGCAGCGGGGGCGGAGGGCGACGGTCGCGGCGCGGCAGCTGCGCCTGATAGGCCTGGCCGCAATGCGCGACGCAATAGGGGAAGCCCGGGTTCACCTTGTCGCCGCAGAAATGGAAATCGGGCTCACCCGGATGGCCGAGCGGCCATTTGCAGATGCGGTCGTTGAGGTCGAGCAGGCTGGTCTTGCCCGCGATCGCCTCGCTCGGCTTGGCGGGGACGAGGCGGCGCGGCGGGGCCGGCGCGATCGGCGGGGCCTGTTCGCCGGGGTTCTGGCGCACGAAGCCGCCGGGGCCGACCGAGCGGAGCACGGGGCCGTCGGGACGCGTCGGTGCGGGCGTCGCGGCGTCGGCTGCCGGCGCTTCGGCGCGCGGTGCCGGAGCAGCGGGCGCCGGCTTGGGCGCGGCCGGCTGGGGTGCTGCGGCAGCGGGCGCCGGGGCGGGCGCAGGAGTCGGCTTGGGTGCGGGTTCGGCCTTGGCTTCGTTGGGCTTTACCGGCGACGGGCGCGACGGCAGGCCAAGGCGATGCGCCTTGCCGATCACGGCATTGCGCGACACGCCGCCCAGCTCCTCGGCGATCTGGGTGGCGGTCATGCCGCTGTCCCACATCTTCTTCAGCGTCTCGATACGCTCGTCGGTCCAGCTCACGTCACTTCCTTCAACTTGCAGGCGGCGCGGCCAGCGTCTACGCGAACCCGCGATGAGCAGCCACCCCGATAGCCCCGAAATCGGTCATAGCCTCCCCGAGCCCGGCGTTCCGGTGATTCGCAACGTGAACTGGGGAGGATTGCGTACCCTCTATATCAAGGAGGTGCGCCGTTTCTTCAAGGTGCAGCTCCAGACGATCTGGGCGCCCGCGGTCACGACGCTGCTGTTCCTGGTGATCTTCACCGTCGCGCTGGGCGGCAGCGGCCGTACCGTCGAGGTGCAGGGCCATGCGATCCACTTCGCCGATTTCATCGCGCCCGGCCTGATCGTGATGGGCATGCTGCAGAATGCCTTCGCCAATTCCAGCTTCTCGCTGCTCGTCGGCAAGATCCAGGGCACGATCGTCGACTATCTGATGCCGCCGCTCTCGACCGGCGAGCTCCTCGCCGGCATCTGCGGCGGCGCAGTGACGCGCGCCTTCTGCGTCGGCACTGCAGTGTGGGTGGCGATGCTGCTGTGGCCCGGCGTGCACGTCGCGCCGATGCACTTCTGGGCCGTGATCTGGTTCGGCTTCCTCGGTGCGCTGTTCCTGTCGTTCCTCGGCGTGCTGACCTCGATCTGGGCGGAGAAGTTCGATCACGCTGCCGCGGTCACCAATTTCGTGGTCGCGCCGCTCTCGCTGCTCTCCGGGACCTTCTATTCGGTCGACAAGCTGGCGCCGCTGTTCCAGACGATCAGCCACCTCAATCCCTTCTTCTACATCATCTCGGGCTTCCGCTACGGCTTCCTGGGCGTGGCCGACTCGCCGATCGTGACGGGCAGCGGGATCATCCTCGCGCTCAACGCGGCGCTGGGGCTGTTCTGCTATTGGCTGCTCCGCCGCGGCTGGAAGATGAAGAACTAGGCGACTTCCCCTCCCGCAAGCGGAGGAGGCGATTCACGGGCGCTATGGCCCTCGCACCGAAACGAATATTGACGCACCCGGGACGCTGCCCCTAAACACCCGCTCCGGGCGGTCCGGTTAGGCCGCCCTTTTGCGTTTCTGGAGCTTCAACCAGCTTTTTCGTTCAGGAGGTACAATCGCCATGGCCATCACCCCGCTCATGCCCGTCTATCCGCGGTGCGGTGTGCGGCCGGTGCGAGGCGAGGGCTGCTACCTCATCGGCGAACGCGGCGAGCGCTATCTGGATTTCGCCGCTGGCATCGCGGTCAACGCGCTGGGCCATGGCCATCCGCACCTCACCAAGACGCTGCAGGAGCAGGTCGCGACGCTGATGCACGTGTCGAACCTCTACGGCTCGCCGCAGGGCGAGGCGCTGGCGCAGCGGATCATCGACGTGAGCTTCGCCGACACGGTATTCTTCACCAATTCGGGCGTCGAGGCGATCGAATGCGCGATCAAGACCGCGCGCCGCTACCATTACGTCAACGGCAACCCGCAGCGCCACAAGCTGATCACCTTCAAGAACGCCTTTCACGGGCGCTCGATCGGCGCGATCTCTGCCACCGACCAGCCCAAGATGCGCGACGGCTTCGAGCCGCTGCTGCCGGGCTTCGACTATGTGAAGTTCAACGATCTCGAAGGCGCGCTCGCCGCGATCGACGACGAGACCGCCGGCTTCCTGGTCGAGACGGTGCAGGGCGAGGGCGGCATGACCGCGGGCACGCCCGAGTTCATCCAGGGGCTGCGCAAGGCGTGCGACGAGCACGGCCTGCTGCTGATCCTCGACGAGATCCAGTGCGGCTATGGCCGTACCGGCAAGATGTGGGCGTACGAGCATTACGGCATCGAGCCCGACATCATGACCGTGGCCAAGGGTATCGGCGCGGGCTTCCCGCTCGGTGCGTGCCTCGCGACCGAGGAAGCGGCCAAGGGCATGGTGATCGGCACCCACGGCTCGACCTATGGCGGCAATCCGCTGGCGATGGCCGCGGGCCAGGCGGTGCTCGACGTGATGCTCGAGCCCGGCTTCCTCGAGCATGTCACGCGCATGGGCGAGCGGCTGCGCCAGGCGTTCGAGCAGCTGATCCCCAACCATGATCACCTGTTCGAGGAGATTCGCGGCAAGGGGCTGATGCTCGGCATCAAGATGAAGGAGCCGGCGGTGAGCCGCGACTTCGTAGCGCATCTGCGCGACAATCACGGGCTGCTCACCGTCGCAGCAGGCGAGAACGTCTTCCGCGTGCTGCCGCCGCTGGTGATTGACGAGAACCATATCGCCGAATGCATCGAGCGGCTCAGCGAAGGTGCGCGGACCTTCGGGATTCCGAGCGATGACTGAGCTGCGCCATTTCCTCGACCTGTCGGACGCCGGCGGAGACGGTATCGCCGCGATGCTGACCGATGCGCTCCAGCGCAAGGCCGCACGCGCCGGCTGGCCCAAAGGCAAGGCCGACGCCGACGCGCCGCTCGCAGGCCATGTGCTCGCGATGGTGTTCGAAAAGAACTCGACTCGTACGCGCGTGTCGTTCGACATGGCGATCCGCCAGCTTGGCGGCACGTCGATCGTGCTCGACGCGGGCTCGACCCAGCTCGGCCGTGGCGAGACGATCGCCGACACCGCGCGCGTGCTCTCGGGCTATTGCGACGCGATCATGATCCGCACCGACGATCACCAGAAGGTCGTCGACATGGCGAAATACGCCAGCGTGCCGGTGATCAACGGGCTCACCGACGCCTCGCACCCCTGCCAGATCATGGCCGACCTGCTGACGCTGATCGAGCATGACAAGCCGCTGCCGGGGCTCAAGGTCGCGTGGCTGGGCGACGGCAACAACGTCCTCGCCTCGATCATGGAAGCAGGCGGGCTGATGCACTTCGACGTGGTCGCCGCCTGTCCGCAGGGCTTCCAGCCGAGCGAGGCGGACCTGGCGCGCGGCAAGGGGCGGGCGAAGGTGGTCGGCGATCCGCGCGAAGCCGTCGAAGGCGCCGACGTGATCGTCACCGACACCTGGATCTCGATGGGCCAGGCGCACGCCGAGACCAAGCTCGCCGCGATGATGCCCTTCCAGGTCACCGAGGCGCTGATGGCCGCGGCCAAGCCCGACGCCAGATTCCTCCACTGCCTGCCCGCGCACCGCGGCGAGGAAGTGGTCGACGCAGTGATCGACGGCCCGCAGTCGCTGATCTGGCCCGAGGCCGAGAACCGGCTGCACGCGCAGAAGTCCGTCCTGCGCTGGTGCTTCGGCCAGATCGGCTGAGTTGTTTCGGGGCGCGGGTGTTCCTACATCCGCCCTCGAACCCCAACAATCCGTTCGAATGGACCGCCGGCTTCCGGCTGCGCGGCGCGGACGGCGGAGACTTGCGATGAATACCACCGCCCCCACCACCGACCTCGATCGGGTGACCGGCTTCACCATTCCCGGCCGCCATGCGCGCGGCCGCGTCGCGCGGCTGGGGCCGGTGCTCGAGGAGATTCTCTCGGCCCACGCCTATCCGCCGGTGATCGAGAAGCTGCTCGCCGAGGCGCTGACGCTCACTGCGCTGCTCGGCGCGACGCTCAAGGACGACGAGGGCCAGATGACGCTCCAGGCGCAGACCCAGAATGGGATCGTGAGCCTGATGGTATGCGACTATCGGGGCGGCGAGCTGCGTGGCTACGTCAAGTTCGACGAGGCGCGCCTGGCGCAGCTTGGCAAGAACCCGTCGATCGGCAAGCTCTTCAACCAGGGCTATCTGGCGATCACCTTCGACCAGACGCTCACCAGGGAACGCTACCAGGGCATCGTGCCCTTGGAAGGCACCACGCTGGCGGGGGCGGCCGAGGCCTATTTCCTCCAGTCCGAGCAGATCCCGAGCCTCGTGCGCCTCGGCGTGCGGCGCGACGCCGATGGCCGGCTGGTCGCCGGCGGCCTGTTCCTCCAGCACCTGCCCGAGGGCGAGGTCGGCCGCGAGCGGCTGCACGCGCGCACCGACCATCCCGAATGGCACCATGTCGAGGCGCTGGGGGCGACGATGGGCGCGGACGAGCTCGCCGATGCCGGCATCCCGCTCGAGAACCTCGTCTGGCGGCTGTTCAACGAAGAGCCGGAGGTGCGCATCCTCAACGGCTCGGACCTGACGCGCGGCTGCCGCTGCGATGCCGCCTATATCCTGCAGGTGCTCGCCAAGTTCCCGGAAGCCGAGCGCGCCGAAATGGCGGACGAGGCGGGCGTGATCACCGTCGATTGCGCCTTTTGCTCGAAGAAATTCCCCGTCGGCCTCGGGGATGTCGTTTCACCGCCGTTGTAATGGCGGCGGTGCTCGACCATATCGCCGCTGCGCGCGCGTGCGTGGATTGGGGCCGCAGGCGCGCGGCGGTGGGGAGTTGTGATGATGTTCAGGCGTAGCGTGCGTGCGGCGGCGGCCGTTGCTTCGCTCCTGTTCCTCGCGAGCGGAGCCGTGGCGCAGCGCCATGCCGCGCCCAATGCGCTGGGCGGCGTGGAGCTCGGCCAGTGGCAGCTCAAGAGCGCCGACGGGCGCGTTCGCAAGATCTGCGTCTCGGCGCGCTGGATGCTGATCCAGCCGATGCACGGCACTGCCCAGTGCGAGCATTTCGTGATGCAGAATGCCGCCAGCTCGGCGACGGTCCGCTACACCTGCCCGGGCCGCGGGCACGGGCTGACCACGCTTTCGGTCGAGACGCCGCGGCTGGTGAGCATCGAGACCTCGGGCGTCGCCGACGGCTCGCCCTTCTCGGAGCAGCTCGAGGGACGCCGTATCGGCGCCTGCGGTTAGAGTTCGTTAACCATTTTGCCCTAGAGTGAACCTGCCCGACCCGTTTTTCGGGCACTTTCCTCTCTGGCATGGTTTTCCCTAGAAACCTGGGCCGCTCCAAGGGGCGGCCCATTTTGATTCGCGTGAAAAAGCGCTAGCGGCCTTTGCCATGACCAACAGCCTCGCCGTCGTCCTCGTCTCGGGAGGGCTCGATTCCATGGTGTCCGCCGCGCGTGCGCGCGAGGACGGGCACCGGCTGCTCGCGCTCTCGATCGACTATAACCAGCGCCACCAGATCGAGCTCGCCGCCGCCCGCCGCATCGCCGCCGCGCTCGGTGCCGAGCGTCATGTCGTGCTTCCGCTCGACCTGCGCGCCTTCGGCGGCTCTGCGCTGACCGACGACATCGACGTGCCGAAGGACGGCGTGGTCGCCGACGACATTCCCGTCACCTATGTGCCCGCGCGCAACACCATCTTCCTCAGCCTCGCGCTCGGCTGGGCCGAGGCGGCGGGCGCGCGCGACATCTACATCGGCGTCAACGCGATCGACTATTCGGGCTATCCCGATTGCCGCCCCGAGTTCATCCACGGCTTCGAGAAGCTCGCCGATCTCGCGACCAGGGCGGGGGTGCAGGGCGAGCCCTTCCGCATCCGCACGCCGCTCCAGGACATGACTAAGGCCGACATCGCGCGCGAGGCGGCGCGGCTCGGGCTCGACGCGGGGATGAGCTGGTCGTGCTACGATCCCGCGCCCGGCGGGCTCCACTGCGGGCTGTGCGACAGCTGCCGGCTGCGCGCCAAGGGCTTCGAGGAGGCCGGCCTCCCCGATCCCACCCGCTACGCCGTGCGGCCATGAGCTACGCCGTCAAGGAGATGTTCCTGACGCTCCAGGGCGAGGGCGTGAATGCCGGCGCGCGCGCGGTGTTCGTGCGCTTCGCCGGGTGCAACCTCTGGTCGGGCCGCGAGCAGGACCGCGCGGCGGCGGTATGCCGCTTCTGCGACACCGATTTCGTCGGCACCGATGGCTTGGGCGGCGGCAAGTTCGCCGATGCTGCGGCGCTGGTCGACGCCGTCGAGGGCCATTGGGGCGAGGGCACCGAGGCGCGCTTCGTCGTGCTCACCGGTGGCGAGCCGATGCTGCAGGTCGACGACGCGCTGGTCGATGCGCTCCACGCGCGCGGCTTCCGCATCGCGATCGAGAGCAACGGCACGCTGCCCGCCCACCCCGGCATCGACTGGGTGTGCATCAGCCCCAAGGCCGGGAGCGAAGTCGTCCAGCGCGCGGGCGACGAATTGAAGCTGGTCTGGCCGCAGGCCGGGATCGACCCCGAGGCGCTCGAAGCCTGGGACTTCGCCCATTTCCTCGTCCAGCCGATGGACAGCGCCGAGGCTCAGGCGAACACCCGTGCGGCGATCGCGCTGGCGATGGCGCGCCCCAGATGGCGCCTCACGCTGCAGACCCACAAGCTGCTGGGTCTGCGCTAGCGATCCTTCAGATCACTGCCCCGCACTTCTTGTCCTGATAGCGGTCCTTCTTCCAGCAGCGCTTGTCGCCGAACGCCGGGAGGCGGCCGAAGGGCGGGAGCGTATAGCCCGAGGTGCTGCGAAACTGCTCCCCCCAGGGCTTGAGGCTGGCGCGAAGCTCGGCCATCCGCGCCTGGGCGAGGTCGCCCAGCTGCCCACGGCGCGTGAACAGCGCATCATGGCTGATTGAGGCAGCCGTCTGGCAGAAAGAGAGCTGGGCCGAGACGGTCGAGAAACTCGAGTAGACACGCGTGCCGTACTTGTCGAGTTCTGTCTGGCCGTCCTTCTTGTTCTTGTTCGTTCGAACAAAATATTTCTCGAGCGTTCCATAGGAATCGCGCAGTTCTACTGCATGGTCCTTCAGCATCGCATTGTAGTTCGGCAGCGTGAGCAGCGTCGGCTCGAACTGGCACTGGAGCGCGGCGACGTTGAGCGCCGCGCGCAGGTTCCACACCAGCGCGGCGCGCAGCTCGGTGCCCGTCGCCCCCGGCAGTGCCGGGCCGACCATTCCCGGCTCGGCGCCGGTGACCGGCGCCCCCGCGAGGTTCACCGGCTTGAGGAAGAATTGCGCCGATGCGGGCGCTGCGGCGAACAAGCCGGCAGCGGCAGCCAGAACGACGGTCAAACGCGAAACAAGCATCCTGTCCTCTCAACCCAATGGCTCGTGGTTAAGGGTTTTCGAGTCCGTGCCCAAGCCCTTTTTGCTGCATGGCTTCGTCGCGCAGCATATTCCGGGGCGAAACCAACGAAAAAGGGCCGCCCGGTCGCCCGGACGGCCCTTTCAAACACGCTTCCGCGCGATGATTACATCGCGTTGGTGGTGGTGTTCTCGACCGTGGTGGTGGTCGTGGTGTTGGTCTCGACGGTGGTGTTGTCGAGCGGAGCAGCCGTGTCGATGTTGGTGACCATCGTGTCGGTGGCGCCGACGTTCTCGGTCGGGACGACTTCGGTGGTCGCGTTGGTGACGTTGGTCGACTCGTTGCTGGTGCACGCCGAGGCCAGGAGGGCCGCACCGGCGATCATCGAACCTGCAACGATCTTCGAAAGGACTGCACGCATGTAATTGCTCCCTAGATAGTGGATTTGGACGACGAACACGCCGTTAATACCCAAACCGGGGTAGGCATTAGACGGTTTGGGTTGGGCCCTCAAGAGTCGTTTTTTCCCTCGCCAGTGGAGAGAGCGTCCAAAAACGGCGAAAATGTGGCAGCGAGCGCCGAATCGAATGCCTCTGGGGTGACCGGCTTGCCCAGCGCGGCGGCGCTGGTGACGGGGAACTCCGCGATGCCGCACGGCACGATGCCGCCGAAATGTCCCAGATCGGGGGAGAGGTTGACTGCGAAGCCGTGCAGCGTGACCCATTGGCGGATGCGCACGCCGATCGCGCCGATCTTGGCCTCCTGCCCGCGGTCGAGCGTCCAGATGCCGATGCGCCCGGGCGCGCGGAACGCCTCGATGCCGCATTCGCCGAGCGCGGCGATCACCCAGCCTTCGACTGCATGGACATAGTTGCGCACGTCGCGGCGGCGCTCGCGCAGGTCCATCACCAGATAGCCGATGCGCTGGCCGGGGCCGTGATAGGTGTAGCGCCCGCCGCGCCCGGTGCGGTGGACGGGGAAGCGCGCGTCGAGCAGCTCGCCTTCGTCGGTGGCGCTGGTGCCCGCGGTATAGACCGGCGGGTGCTCGAGCAGCCAGACCAGCTCCTCGGCCTCGCCGCGCGTCACGGCGGCGGCGCGCGCCTCCATCGCGGCGAGCGCCTCGGCATAGTCGACGCGCCCCAACTCGACGCGCCACTCGAGACCCGGGGGCAGGTTTGCTGGCGTGGAAGTCATGGCTGCCGATTGCGCGCATGTGCCGCTTTGCGCAAGCATGGGCTGCACGTCGCCCCGCATCCCATTGGCAATACGGGCCGCGGGCGCTAATCACGCCGCATCTGAAGGGGGAAGTCGCATGGTCAAGATGGGGAACGTCTGGGACCGGACAGCCGAGTTCCTGAGCGACAATGTCGGCGCCATCCTGCCGATCGCGCTCCTCGCCTTTTTCGTTCCCGCATCGATCGAGGGCAATTTCGAAGCCGCGCGGCTCGGCGCGGGCCCCGGGCTCGGGCTGCTGCTCGCCCTGCTCCAGCTCGCCTTCGCGGTGCTCGCGGTCTGGGGATCGCTGGTGATCACGGCGATGGCGCTCGGCCTGCAAGGCAGCGCGTGGCGCACTGCGCTCCGGCGGTTGCCCGCGACGATCCTGGTGGCGATCGCGATGCTCGTGGCGGTGATATTGCTCTCGGCGCCGATCCTGGGCGTCATGGCGGCGGCGGGCTATGACTTCACTGCGGTGCAGCAGGTCGAGACGATCGACCTCGCGCCCTCGACGCTGATGGCGATCGGGATCTACGGGCTGGTGCTGCTCGGCGTGCTGATCTGGATCGGCGCGCGGATGATCGTGATGACTCCGGTGATCGTCGGCGAAAACCGCATGTTCGGCGCGATTGCGCGGTCGTGGCGGCTCACCCGCGGCGCCGGACTGCGCATTCTGGGCGTGCTGATCCTCTTCGTTGTGATTTATTTCGTGGCGGCGGTCGCAGCGAAGACGGTGTTCGGCAGCATCTTTGCGCTGGTCGCAGGGGGCGAGGGGGAGGGCGTGTCGCTCGCGGGCGTGCTCACGTCGATCGTGGAAGGCGCAGTGCAGGCCGCATTCTCGGTGCTGATGCCGGCCTTCGCGGCCAAGCTCTACCTTGCGCTGACCGGCGAGGCGGGGCTGCGCAGCGCCTCCGTTCCGGCATGAGGCCCGGTCTGCCCCGCGTCCTCGCCGACGCGGCCGCGCTCTGGCGCAGCGAGCGCGATCTGCTCCTGCCCCTGGCGGGCGTCTTCTTCTTCCTGCCGATGCTGGGCATGGTGCTGCTGATCGCGCACAGCGGTTTCGGCAAGGACATCGCGCCCGAGAAGCTCGGCGAGGCGATGATCGCCTTCCAGACCGCCAATCTGCTGCCGGTGCTGCTCGCCGGGATCGTGCTCGATTTCGGCACCTTCGCCGTGCTCAACCTGTTCCTCCAGGGGCGCGGAGCCACGCTCGGCCAGGTGCTGGGGGCCAGCGTGCGGCGGTTCCTGCCCTATCTCGCGATCAGCTTCGCGGCGCGCTTCGCCTCCAGCTTCGGCCTGTCGCTGTTCGTGCTGCCGGGGCTGTTCCTGCTCGCGCGCACCTGGCTCGCCGGCGTGGCCTATGCCGCGGCGCCTGAAAAGGGGCCGATCGCCGCCTTTGCCGAAGGCTGGCGGCGCAGCCGCGGCGTGACCTGGCTCGTCATGCTCGCCACGGCGCTGTTCGTGATGGTGCCCGCGCTGTTCGCCTCGGTGGTGCTTTCGGCGATGATCGCGGGCGTGGGGATGGCGCTCGGCGGGGGCGAGGCGGGGATGATCCTCGGCTATCTCGTCACCGCGGCGATCGGCGCGTTCGCCTGGACATGGATCGCCGTGCTCGGCGTCGCCTTCTACCGGCTGACGGGCGCCAGCAGCGGCACGTGAGGCGCGGCGTCGGCGGGCAATATCCCGGCGACGCGCGGATCGGCGAAGGTCTCCACCGTGCGCTTGTAGGGCACGAAGCCGTGGCGCCGGTAGAAGCCCAGCGCGGCGGGATGATCGAGCGTGCAGGTATGCACCCAGACGCGCTCCACGCCCTTGCGCCAGGCGAAGCCCAGCGCCTGCGCCATCAGCCAGCCGCCATTGCCCTTGCCGGTGAGCTCGGGGACGAGCCCGAAATAGGATAGCTCGCACGTCGCCTCGACGCGGAAGTCGAGCTCGATCATGCCCAGCTCCACACCGGTGCGGTCGACCGCGGCATAGACTTCGACCCGCGAGTCATCAAGCGTGCGGCGCAGCACTTCCTCGTCCATCACCAGCCGCGAGAACCACAGCCACGGCCCGCCGACGCGGCGGAACAGCGCGCGATACTTGTCGCTCGCCGGCGCCGGCCAGTGGACGAGGCGCAGCGGCGAGGGCGGCACCGGCCGCAGCGGCGGCTTCCTGCGCATCTCCAGCGCCGTGACGACGGTCGCGAGCTGGTCGTTGGCGACGGGGATCAGCGCCATGTGGTCACCTCAGGCCGTCATCCCCGCGAAGGCGGGGACCCAGGAATCGCGAGCGACGTCCCCGGAGACTCTGGGTCCCCGCCTTCGCGGGGATGACGATGTAGGGTTCACCCCCATGTCGCCACGGGCGGCAGGCTCATCAGGATCGCGTCGATGTTCCCGCCGGTCTTGAGCCCGAACAGCGTCCCACGGTCATAGATCAGGTTGAACTCGGCATAGCGCCCGCGCCATTCGAGCTGGCGCGCCTTGTCGGCCTCGCTGAACGCCATCCCCATCCGCCGGCGAACGATCCGCGGGAAGATTTCCAGGAAGGCGCGGCCCACGTCCTGGGTGAAGGCGAAGTTGGCGTCCCAGTTTTCGTCGTTGGGGCCGCCCTCGAGATGATCGTAGAAGACCCCGCCCACGCCCCGGTGCGTCTTGCGGTGGGGAATGTAGAAATAATCGTCCGCCCATTGCTTGAAGCGGGGATAGTGCGCCGGGTCGTGCCTGTCGCACGCGTCCTTGAGCACCGCATGGAATTCGGCGGTGTCCTCCGCATAGGGGATCGGCGGATTGAGGTCCGCGCCGCCGCCGAACCAGCGCTTGGTCGTCACCAGGAAGCGCGTATTCATGTGCACGGCGGGGACGTGCGGATTGGCCATGTGCGCGACCAGGCTGATGCCCGTGGCGAAAAAGCTCGGGTCCTCGCCGGCGCCGTGGATCGATTTGGCGAAATCGCCCTCCAGGCTGCCGCCGACGGTGGAGACGTTGACGCCCACCTTCTCGAACACGCGGCCCTTCATCACGCCGCGCACTCCGCCGCCGCCGGGCGTGCCCGACGGATCGATCCGGTCCCAAGGCGTATATTCGAAGCGCGCGTCCGATCCCGCCTCGGCTTCGATCGCCTCGAACTCGGCGCAGATCGCGTCGCGGAGGCTCTCGAACCAGGTGCGGGCGGCGTGCTGCTGGGCGTCGAGTTCTTGCATGGCCGGCCTAGTAGGCGCGGGCGGCGAAGCCTGTCGAGTGGACAGATTGTCCGTGCGCCTCCCTCTCGTCACCCCCACGCAGGTGGGGGCCGGGAATCGCAGGCGACGTGGCTGGTGGCTCTGGGTCTCCGCCTTCGCGGGATGACGATCGGGAGGTGTGGCTCAGCGCGGCCAGCCGCTGGTCTGGCGCAGCGCCTCGCCCAGCGCGATCCCCGTCGCGACCGAGACGTTGAGCGAGCGCAGCCCCGGCATCAGCGGGATTCGCACCTGCAGCTCGGCGCGCTCGTGCACGAAGTCGGGCGCGCCCGCGCTCTCCGATCCGAGCAGCAGCGTGTCGCTGCCCTCGAACCGCGCCTCGTCGAGCCGCGTGCCGCCGCGCGTGGTGAGCAGCACGATTCGCCCCGGCACCTGCGCCTCGAAAGCTTCCCAGTCGGCATGGCGGCGGACCTCGGCATGATCGGCATAGTCCATGCCCGAGCGCTTCAGCTTCTTGTCGCTCCACGGGAAGCCCATGGGCTCGATCAGGTCCAAAGGCGTGCCGGTGCACGCGGCAAGGCGAAGGATCGCGCCGACGTTGCCGGCGATCTCGGGCTGGAAAAGAGCGATGCGCATCGAAGGGCGACTAGCGCGGCGACGCGGGCGCGTCACCTTCCGCCGTCAGGCAGCGGCCCGCGTGGCGGCAGGGAGGAAAGGATGCACGGCGGCCATCGCCTGATCGACGTACAGCGCCTTCTCGCCCACCGGCGCGACATAGTGGATCGCCTCGCGTGCATCCTCGACGCTTGCGAGCCGCGCGATCATCCAGGCGGCGAGATATTGCGACGCCAGGCAGCCGCCTGCGGTCGCGATATTGCCGTGCGCGATGAAGGGCGCGTCGATCACGTCGACCCCTGCCTCGATCACCCAAGGCTTGGTGGTGAGATCGGTGCATGCCGGCAGATTGCCGATCAGCCCGAGCTTCGCGAGCAGCAGCGTGCCCGAGCATTGCGCACCGATCAGTTGGCGCTCTGGATCAAGCGTCAGGCGCGCGAGCAGTTCCGGATCGGCGGCCAGTTCTCGCGTCCTGATCCCGCTGCCGATCAGCACTGCGTCGGCCTCGGCGGCGAATTCAAGCGGTCGCTGGCGCTGGACCGTGACTCCGTTCATCGACGTGACCTCGGGCGTGGGACAGGTGATGTGCGCGGCGCAGCCCTTGGCCTTCAGCCGGTTGAGGATCGCCGCGGCTACGAACGAGTCAAGTTCGTTGAAGCCGTCAAAGGTGAGAACCGCGATCTGCATTGCGCCTCCATGGGGCAGGGGAGCCCGTTCGCCTAGCAGAGCCGCCACGCGGACGGAACGCCGCTGATGCATGCGGTACGGCCGGTGCGTGGCCACCCCGTTACGCCGCCGTCAAAATCCCTGTTGGCAAAGCCGCTTCGCCCCGTCTATCAGGCCGCCCAAGCCACCGGGGGCACTCGGGCGGCTCTGGGTGTGTATGCGCCCGCGTCCGTTTCTCCGCGCATTCCTCGCGGGCCAGTATCGAAGTGCAAGGGCTGAAGCATGGCAACGCTTGAAGATGGTGTTTCCCCGACCGAAACGGTCGTCCCGCCGGGCGACGTGGTCGAGAACCCCCGCCGGCGCGATTATCTGAAGATCGCCGCCGTTTCGTTCGCCGGTGTCGGCGGCGCCGTCGCCGTGCTGCCGCTGATCAATTCGATGAATCCCTCGGCCGACGTGCTCGCGCTGTCGACCACCGAGATCGACGTCTCGGCGATCGAGCCGGGCCAGGCGATCAAGTCGAGCTTCCGCAAGCAGCCGCTGTTCGTGCGCAACCTGACGCCGCAGGAAATCGCCGAGGCCGAGAAGGTCGAGGTCTCCAGCCTGCGCGATCCGCAGACGCTCGAGGAGCGCACCAAGGAAGGCCACACCAACTGGCTGATCACGCTCGGCGTGTGCACCCATCTCGGCTGCGTGCCGCTGGGCGCGGGCGAGGGCGAGAATCGCGGGCCATTCGGCGGCTATTTCTGCCCGTGCCACGGCTCGGCCTATGACACCGCCGGCCGCATCCGCCAGGGGCCGGCGCCGAAGAACCTCGAGGTTCCGAACTATGAATTCACGTCCGACACTGTCGTCGTGGTCGGTTGAGGATAGACGCGCATGAGCTTTCCCTGGGCACGCCATTACGAACCCAAGCATCCGGTGATGCAGTGGATCGACAGCCGTCTTCCGCTGCCGCGCTTCGTCTATAACGCGGTCGGCGCCGGCTATCCGGTCCCGCGCAACCTCAACTATTTCTGGAACTTCGGCGTGCTCGCCGGCGTGGCGCTGGTCGTCCAGATCGTCACCGGCATCGTGCTCGCGATGCACTTCCACTCGTCGGCGGCCGGCGCGTTCGATTCGGTCAACGCGGGCATCATGCGCGACGTGAACGCCGGCTGGTTCCTCCGCTTCGCCCACGCGAACGGCGCCAGCATGTTCCTCACCGTGGTCTACATCCACATCTTCCGCGGTCTTTACTACGGATCGTACAAGGCGCCGCGCGAGATGGTGTGGCTGATCGGCGTGGTGATCTTCCTGCTGCTGATGGCCACCGCCTTCATGGGCTATGTGCTTCCCTGGGGGCAGATGAGCTTCTGGGGCGCGCAGGTGATCACCGGCTTCTTCTCGGCGATCCCGGTGGTCGGCGACTGGATCCGCGTGTGGCTGCTCGGCGGCTATGCGCCGGACGACGCCGCGCTCAACCGCTTCTTCTCGCTCCACTACCTCCTGCCCTTCGTGATCGCGGGGGCCGTGATCCTGCACATCTGGGCGCTTCACATCCCCGGTTCGGGCAACCCGACCGGCGTTGAAGTGAAGGGCGAGCAGGACACCGTACCGTTCCACCCCTACTACACGGCCAAGGACGGCTTCGGGGTGGGCGTGTTCCTGATCGTCTTCTCGATCCTGGTCTTCTTCCTGCCGGACTATCTGGGCCACCCGGACAACTACATCCCGGCGAACCCGCTCTCGACGCCCGCGCACATCGTGCCCGAATGGTATTTCTGGCCGTTCTACGCGATCCTGCGCGCCTTCACGGCGGACTTCATCATCCCCGCCAAGCTCTGGGGCGTGGTGGCGATGTTCGGCTCGATCGTGCTGCTGTTCTTCCTGCCGTGGCTCGACAAGTCGCCGGTCCGTTCGGGCAATTATCGTCCGATGTACCGCATCGCCTTCTGGGTGCTCGTGGTGGACGTGGTGGTGCTCGGCTATTGCGGCGGCTCGGCGGCGACGCCGACGATCGTCATGCTCAGCCAGATCTGCGCCGCTTATTATTTCGCGCACTTCCTGATCATCGTTCCGATCATCTCGCGTCTCGAGACCCCCAAGCCCCTGCCGAACTCGATCACCGAGGCGGTGCTGGGCGACAAGGGCGGCTCGCGGATCAGCGAAACGGCACTGAGCGCGTAAAGGGGAATCGAAGAAATGCTTCCGCTGTTCATGCGCTCGATCAAGTTCCTGATCGGTCTCGCCTTCGTCGGCGTGCTGGCGATCGCCTTCATCGGCACGCTCGTCACTCGGATTCAGGAGCCGCCGCAGCCGACCGCCGAGGAGGAAATCCACCGGCACCCGCGGGAGCTCCGCCTCGCTTCGGACGGGCCGTTCGGCCGGTTCGACGAGCAGCAGCTCCAGCGCGGCTTCCTCGTCTACGAGAAGGTCTGCTCGACCTGCCACTCGCTGAGCCTGGTCTCGTTCCGCAACCTGGCGGACCTCGGCTACAACGAGGCCGAGATCAAGAAGATCGCCAAGGACTGGGCGATCAAGCAGCCCGTCCAGGACCCCAAGTCGGGCGTCTGGGGCGAGCGTGACAACCTGCCTTCGGACCGCTTCCCGCGCGTCTTCTATCCGGGCACCGGCACCCCGCCGGACCTCAGCCTGATCACCAAGGCGCGTCACGGCGGGGCGAGCTACGTCTACTCGCTGCTGACCGGCTACAACGAGAAGCCGACCGCCGAGCAGATCAAGCAGTTCCCCGAATTCGCCAAGACGCCGGAGGGGATGCACTTCAACCCTTATTTCGCGAACCTCAACATCGCGATGCCGCCGCCCCTGACGACCGAGAACCAGGTCACCTACACCGACGGCACCCGCGCCACGGTGGACCAGATGGCGCAGGACGTCGCGGCGTTCCTCGTCTGGACCGCCGAGCCGACGATGCAGAGCCGTCACCGTGCGGGCGTGGCAGTCATCGCCTTCCTGCTGATCGCGACCGGCCTTGCCTATGGCGCGTACCTGACCGTGTGGCGGGGCGTGAAGCACTGAGGGATGCGCCCGTCGCATCGCTGATCAACGGAACCCCGCCGAAGCATCGCTTGGGCGGGGTTCTTCTTTTCCGGAGGTCCGCATGGCGCAGGACAATGAAGACATCCGCTCGCGCATCCGTACCATCGCCGACTTCCCGAAGCCCGGCATCCAGTTCCGCGACATCACCACGCTGCTGCTCGATCCCGAGGGGCTGCGCCTCACGGTCGAGCGGATGGCGGAGGCTGTCGACGGGCAGGTCGATCTGGTCGCGGGGATCGAGGCGCGCGGCTTCCTCTTCGCCGCGGCGGTCGGCTACCGGCTCGGCACCGGCGTGCTGCTCATCCGCAAGGACGGCAAGCTGCCCGGCGCGACGATCGCTGAGGATTATGCGCTCGAATATGGCACCGATCGGATCGCGATCCATGCCGATGCCTGCGCCCCCGGCGCGCGCGTGCTGCTGGTCGACGACCTGATCGCCACCGGCGGTACGGCCCGCGCGGCGGTGCGGCTGCTGCGCAAGGCGGGCGCGGAAGTGGTCCAGGCGGCCTTCGTCGTCGATCTGCCCGAGCTCGGCGGCGCCGACGCGCTGCGCGGCGACGGGATCGCAGTCAACGCGCTGGTCGGCTTCGAGGGGCATTGAGCGGAACGGCGCGTCCGCGCTGCACGTTCCCCCTTCGATAGTCCGGGGAGTTGGTCCGATGTCCGTTCGTCGTTTTTCAGCGCTGGTGGTGATCGCAGCGCTCGGCCTGGGCACCGCCGCCTGCGCCGGCGGCCATGCCTATGCCGGCGTCGAAGGTGGACCGACGGCCCTTGCCGATCCAGGCGCGCCGCGGAATTAAGCCTCGGGAGCGGCCGCCGGCCGGCGCTGCATGAGGCCGCGCGCGACGAAGCTCAGCACCGGCTCGTCCTTCTGGTTGAACGTGGTCATCCGCGTGCGCACGCTGCCCATGTCGGGCCGCGAGCGCGACGGCGTGACTTCGAGCACCTCGGTCTCGCAGCGGAGCGTATCGCCCGGATAGACCGGCTTGAGCCAGCGCAGCTCGTCCACCCCCGCGGCGCCCAGGCTCGCCTGCGGATGCGCCTTCATATGCTCGACGAACATCGCCATCGTCATCGCGCAGGTGTGCCAGCCGCTCGCCGCGAGCCGGCCGAAGTGCGTGGCCGCCGCCGCCTCGTCGGAAAGGTGGAAGGGCTGGGGATCGTATCGCCCGGCGAACGCCAGCACTTCCTCACGAGTGACCTGATAGCTGCCGAAGCTCGCCCGCTCGCCGACGGAGACGTCATCCAGATAGCGCATGAATTCGGTTTCGTCCCGAAACTAATATTTGGCAAGCGCTAACGACGCCGGGCAGCCGCGAACACCGTGTCGCTGCCGTCGGCCGCCGGCGCCGGCGGCAGGCCGAGCAGGTCGCGCAGCAGCGGATAGACGTCGACATTGTCGAATGCCGGCAGCCGCGCCGCCCGGAAGGCGGGGCCGTGCGCGATGAACAGCGCCGCCATGTCGCTCGCAGCGGGATCATAGCCATGGGCGCCGCCCGTGGAGGGCCGGTCGGAGGCGTTCCTGGCGATGAGCCAGCCGGTCTCGGCCAGGCAGAAGATCGGCGCGATCCGGGGATTGGCGCCATAATGGAAGCGCGCCGGGATCTCGCGCCTCCGCCAGCATTCCATATGCGGGTGCCGGCCGAGCAGGCCCTTCTCCACCGCCGCTTCTTTGCCCGCGGCCGGGATGATCGTGGCGAAGGGGCCGGTCTCCAGCGACCGATAATCCCCGGCGGCTACATAGGGTTCGATCGTAACCACGCGATCGCTGCTCGTAGGCGCCATGCCATGGTCCGCGACCAGGATCAGGTTCGCCGGTTGATCCAGCTCGGCGAGCCCGGCGACGAGCTGCGCGGCCCGTCGGTCGACCTCGGCAACGGCGGCGGTCGTCCGCGCGTCGGCGGGGCCGAAATGGTGGCCGGCGGTGTCCACCGTGTCGAAATAGAGGGTGACGAGCCGCGGCCGCAGAGCGGGGGGGCGGCGCAGCCAGTCGAGCACGGCATCGACACGCTGCGCGCCGTCGATCGCCTCGTTGAACTGGTGCCAGTCGGAAGGGCGCTCGCCCCCTTGCACGTCGCTTTCATGGGGATCGGGGCGGGTGCCTCCGATCGCCACGTTCGATCCGGGCCAGAACTCGGTGGCGGTGCGGATGCCTGCGCGCTCGGCATCCACCCAGATCGGCGTCGCCGCGTTCCACCAGAAAGGATCGTCGTTCGCCTGGGTGAAGATCTCGCCGGGTCGGGCGGGATCCTCCATCTTGTTCGCGACGATTCCGTGCCGATCGGGGCGGAGGCCCGTCACCAGCGTCCAGTGGTTCGGGAAGGTCTTGCTCGGAAAGCTCGGCCGCATCCGCCCGGTGGCGCCTTCCGCTGCAAGCCGCGACAGCATGGGGGTGACGCCGCGATCGAGATAATCGGGCCGGAAGCCGTCGATCGAAACCAGGATCGTCACCGGCGCGCGCGTTTCGACCGCGGTCGAAATGGGAGCCGGGGCCTGTATCGGCGCCGTGGCGCAGGCCTGTAGCAGAGCGGCGGCGGCCGCGGCGGCGAGTTTGGAATACCAGCGCATGCCGCGGCCCATGCCCGGGGATTATTGCCCCCGGAAGTCCCTATTGGCCCAATGCCAGCTGCGCGAACAACGTGTAGCTGATCGGCGCGCTGCCATAGGCCGCGAGCGCCTGCGGCTTGGCATAGGCCGCCAGCGATCCGCCCAGCGCCAGCTCCGCTGCGCTGTCGAGCGGAATGCGATGGGCATAGCCGGCCTCGAAGCGAGTCACCCGGAACGCGCGGTCGTGGAGCGGATCGTCGTGATCGGGGAAGAGCTCGTCGGCGGCGACATTCTCGATCCGGCCGAAGACGCTGTGGTGCCGCGTCAGGTCCCAGTTCGCTTCGGCCAGCCAGGCGGTCCGCGTCGGGCCGGGCACGCGATCCTTGGCCGAAAAGCCGAGCATCGCGGAGAAGCCGTCCCGCGCATAATGCGCGCTGGCCGTGGTGCGTCGCTCGTCCTGGCCGGGATGCATCGCCTCGGGCTCCTCCAACCGGCCGTGGCTGAGCTGGAACGCCCAGTTGGGCGACGGCGTGAAGGTCGCGCGCAGGCTCCAGCTGTCGAGCCGTGGCGTCTCGATGTCCCAGCGGTTCTCGTCGGGCTCGCGGCCGCGGAAGGCCGAGCCCTCGAGCTGCAGCGTCCGCGTTGCGATGCCGGCGGTTACCACGCCGAACGTCACGTGCGTGCTGTCGAACCAATGGTGCGAGATGGGCGAGAGCGGCAGATAGCGCGCCGAGCGCCGCATCATGAAGGCAGTGGGCCCGAGCGCGGGCTCGCCCACGGGGCCGCCGTAGAGGAAGCCGGTCAGCCCCTCGCCGAGAGGCACGTCGACGCGCGCGGACAGCTCCATGAAGAAGTCGTGGGGGTGCTGGCGATCGACCAGCGGTTCGCCGTGTGCGGTCTCGCCCGTCGCGAACAGGTTTGGATAGCCGCGCTGGCCGTTGATCGGATCGAGGCTGACCATCGCATTGAACGCCAGCCGCGTGCCGCTGTCGAAGCGCCGCTCGGCCGAGAGCATCGCCATCGAACTCGAATAGAGCATGTCGTCGCCGCGAGGGCCGCCCTGGTCGGTATAGGCGAGCATCGCGGTGCCGTGCGCCATCACCATCCAGTCGCCGGCCATCAGGTGGAGGCCGTGCATCCCGCCCTCGGCGCCGGGAAGCAGCGAAGTGCCCGATCCCGAGCTGTTGGCCTGGGGCTCGGCATCCATGCGGCCGCCCATCCCCATGTCCATCCCGGCATGGCCAGCATGACCCTGGAGCGTGGGCGCTGGAGCTGGGGCCGGAGCAGGAGCAGGAGCAGGAGCAGGAGCGGGAGCGGGAGCGGGCGTCGGCGAAGGACCCGGCGTCGGCATCGGCTCCATATGGTGGTGGCGGTCCTGCGCGGCGGCAGGAGACGCGGCGAGCGCGGCCGCGGCGGCAGCCGCGAGCAATGCGAATCTGGTCATCTGGAATCTCCGAAAGGTTGAACGTTGCGCAGGCGCGCAGGGGTTCAGACTTCGGATCGCGGGGGAGGCGTTGCGGGCGGCGCAGCCACGAGCGTGGCGCCGGTCAGCGCATGCGGTTTCTGGAGGGCGCGGGCGTGGCCGAGCGGTTCGTCGAGCAACGGGCCGTGGAGTGTCGATGGTGCCACGCACCCCAGGCAAAGCTCGTCCGAGGCGGATTGCTGCGCATGCGCCGGCTTGGGCATATGCCCGTGATTCGCGGCCGACGCGGCGGCCATGGTGCTCGTATGGCACGCGGCGCCCGCTGCTGAGGCAGGCAGCGGCAGCAGCGCCACGAGCAGCGCAAGGATCAGGCGAGCCAGCATCGTCCCGCTTTCTACGCCTGCCCGCCGCGCCCGCAAGTGCGCATCGGCGGGCTCATCCATGGGCCCCGCTCAGCATCCAGACCGCCATGCCGATCATCATCAGATTCTCGGTGAGCGAGATGAAGCCGAGCGGCACGTTGCTGTCGCCGCCGACGCAGGCGCATTTGAGCTCGCGCTTGTCGACATAGACCGCTTTGAACACCGAGACCGCGCCCACACTGCCGATGAACAGCGCGAGCGGCGCCGCGAACCAGGTGAGCACGCCGGCCGCCATCAGCACGCCGGCCAGGCCCTCGGCGAACGGATAGAGCATCGCATAGGGCACCCAGCGCTGCGCGAGCAAATCATAGCCCAGGAACATCGTCGAGAAGCTCGCCACGTCGCGCAGCTTCATCAACGCGAGCAGACACATGGCGAAGGAAATGAACCATGTCAGCGCCTGGAGCGTGAAGGGCGTGCCCGTCGCCGCCTGGCTCGCCGCCAGCGCCATCGCCGCGGCCATCCCGAACAGCGCGATCACGGGCGCATAGGTCAGCGCCTTGGGATCGCGCACCTTGAGCCCCAGATAGCGACGCAGATCGTCGTACCCGCCGATCCGCTCGCCGTCGATGAAGGTCTGGGGCGTGGTCTGCACGCCATGTTCCGCCTTGAAGGCATCGGTCTCGGCGCGCGTGGTGAGATGATGGTCCTCGACTTCGAAGCCCTTGCGGCGCAGCAGGTCGAGCGCGCGCAGCCCCCAGGGGCAGAGGTGCTTGTCCATCACCATCCGATAGAGGACGGCCTTGCGCGGTGCCGATGCGGCCATGGCGGTTTCCTTGCGAAATCAGCGTTCGCGAGCCATATAGGGTCCGTACCATGGTACGGAGTCAAGCGGCATGGAAATGACGATCGCCGGGCTGGCGCGCGCGGGCGGCGTGGGGGTGGAGACGATCCGCTATTACCAGCGCCGCGGACTGATCGACACGCCGGCGCGTCCCGGGGGCCATGGCACCGGGGGCGGCGTGCGTCGCTATTCGGATGCGGACGTGCGCCGGCTCAAGTTCATCCGCTCGGCGCAGGCGGCGGGCTTCACGCTCGAACAGATCGCCGAGTTGCTCGCGCTCGACGCGCGCGACGACCGCACCCGGGCAAGGGAGCTCGCCCGCGAGCAGATCGCCGCGCTCGATGCGAGGATCGCCGAGCTCCAGGCCTCGCGCGACGCGCTGCGCAAGCTCGCGCGCGAATGCGGATCGGGCGACGGCGGGCCTTGCCCGATACTGGCGGCGTTCGAGGGCGGCCAGCGCTAGACCCGCTGGCCGCTGAAGGCTTCAGCTGTGCAGGAAGTGCATCACGTCGCCGTCCTGGACGACATAGGCTTTGCCCTCGGCGCGTAGCTTGCCCGCCTCGCGGGCGCGGGCCTCGCCGCCCAGCGCGACGTAATCGTCGTAGGCGATCGTCTCGGCGCGGATGAATCCCTTCTCGAAGTCGCTGTGGATCTCGCCCGCGGCCTCCGGTGCCGTGGCGCCGGAATGGACAGTCCAGGCCCGCGCCTCCTTGGGACCGACGGTGAAGAAGGTGAGCAGGTGGAGCAGCTTGTAGCCGGCGCGGATCACGCGGGCGAGGCCGGTCTCCTCGAGCCCCAGCTCGGAGAGGAACTCGCCGCGCTCCTCGGGCGGCATGGTCGCGATCTCGGCTTCGATCGCGGCGGAGACGACCACCGCCTCGGCGCCCTCGGCCTTGGCCTTGGCGAATACCTTGGCGGAGAGCTCGTTGCCGTTGGCGGCATCTTCTTCGTTGACGTTGCAGACGTAGAGCACGGGCTTGCCGGTGAGCAGCTGCGCCTGGGCGAAGACCCGGGCTTCCTCGGCATCCTTGGGCTGGGTCAGCCGTGCGGGCTTGCCTTCGCGCAGCAGTTCCAGCGCCTGGCCGAGCACCGAGGCGGCGATCTTGGCTTCCTTGTCGCCCTGCTGGCCCTTCTTGACGTAGTTGGGCACGCGCTTCTCGAGGCTTTCGAGATCCGCGAGCATCAGCTCGGTCTCCACCGTCTCGGCATCGGCGATCGGGTCGACCTTGTTGTCGACGTGCTGGATGTCGTCGTTCTCGAAGCAGCGCAGCACATGGACGATCGCATCCACTTCGCGGATGTTGCCCAGGAACTGGTTGCCCAGCCCCTCGCCCTTGCTCGCGCCGCGGACCAGCCCGGCGATGTCGACGAAGCCGAGCTGGGTCTCGATGATCTTGGCCGATCCGGCGATCTCGGCGAGCTTCTGCAGCCGCGGATCGGGCACCGCGACGTTCCCGACATTGGGCTCGATCGTGCAGAAGGGATAGTTGGCCGCCTGCGCCGCCGCGGTCTCGGTCAGCGCGTTGAAGAGCGTGGACTTGCCGACGTTCGGAAGGCCGACAATGCCGCAGCGGAAACCCATGGGAGAATGCCTGTTCGTCAAGAATTGGGGAAAGCCCGGCCGATAGAGGGTTCGCGACGCTTTTTCCAGCGTGGAGGCGGCGAGGCGCGGAAGCGGAGCGGTTCGAGGGCCTGCCCGTTGTATCGCCGATGATTCTCGACCTTCTCGACCGGCTCGCATCGCAGATCGCGGGCTTCGACGGTGCCGACTTCTCCACGCCCCCGGGCGAGCCCGCGGTGCTTCCGCCGGATTCGGTTTCCTGGCGCGTGTTCAGCAATCCGGTGACCATGTACGTCGGCGGGATCGCCGCGGTGCTGCTCGAGCTCGGCGAACCGCGCGTGCGCCACGGCGTGTGGGATCATTCCAGCTTCAAGCGCGATCCCGCGCGCCGGCTGCGGCGGACGGGCACCGCGGCGATGATTACGGTCTATGGCGCGCGGAGCCGCTTCGAGGCGCTCGCGGCGCGCGTGAGCCGCATGCACGGCGCGATCGAGGGAACGACGCCCGACGGGGAAGCCTATCGCGCCGACGATCCCGAGCTGCTGCTCTGGGTGCAGGCGACGGCCAGCTGGGCGTTCCTCGAAGCCTATGCCCGCTACGCCGCGCCCGTCCCGGCCGCCGACCGCGACCGCTATTATCGCGAGGCGAGGCCCGGCGCCGCGCTCTACGGAGTCGAAAATCCCCCCGAATCCGAAGCCGCGATGGATGCGCTGATGGCCGCGATGGCGCCGCGGCTGGAGCCTTCGCCGATCCTCGGCGAGCTGCTGGAGATATTGCGCACCGCCAGCATCCTGCCGCGGCCGGCGCGCTGGCTTCAGCGGATTGGCGCGCGTGCGGCGGTCGATCTGCTGCCGGCGGACATGCGGGTTCGCCTCGGGCTGGCCGGGCGGCTCGGGGCCGGCGAACGGCTGCTGCTGCGTCGCCTCGCCCGGCTGGCCGAGCGCGTCGAGCTGCCGTCGAGCCCTGCCGCCCGGGCCCGCGCCCGGCTCGCTACCCCTCGGTCCGCGCCAGCCACGCCCCCAGCGCTGCATTCACCGCTTCATGCTGTTCCCAAGGAATAAAATGCCCCCCCTCCTCGATCCTCACCAGCGTGAGGTTGGGGACCAGCCGATCGAGCCCGTCGAGCTGGCACGGGAGCAGCGCCTTGTCCTTCATGCCCCAGATCACCAGCGTCGGCTGGGTGACGGGCGGGAAGGGGGCGTCGATCCAGCCGGGCCGGTCGACCGCCTCGCCTTCCTCGGGCACGACAATGCTGCTCGCGCGGTACCAGTTGAGCATCGCCGTCATCGCGCCAGGCTGGCTCCATTCGTCGAGATAGGCGGCCTTGTCCTCGCCCGCGATGGCGCTCACCAGGTGCTGGGTGAAGGTGGAGGCGAAGAAACGCTCCAGTCCCGCGCCGACCAGCCCCTGGTCGATGCGTGTATCGCGGAAGGTGCGGATGTAGCGGCTCGCGCGGCGCTGCTCGGGGTCGTCGATCAGCGTGCGCTGGAAGATTTGCGGATGGGGCGCGTTGAGGATCACCAGCCGCGTGATCCGCCGCGGATGCTGGAGCGCCGCCATCCAGGCGATTGCGCCGCCCCAGTCGTGCGCTACCAGAGTGAAGCGATCGATATCGAGCGCGTCGGCGAGCGCGATCAGGTCCGCGACCGGCTTGTCGGGAGTGTAGTTCTCGACGCCCTCGGGCTTGGACGAGCGCGCATAGCCGCGCTGGTCGGGCGCGACTACATGATGGTTCGCCGCCAGCACCGGGATCTGGTGGCGCCAGGTGCGGTGCGATTCGGGGAAGCCGTGGAGCAGGATGACCGGCGGGTTCGCCGGGTCGCCGGCAATGGCGACGTCGAGCTCGACACCGGTGGGGAGAGCGAGGCGCTGGAGTTCGTAGGATTGCATGTTCCCCTCCCGCTTGCGGGAGGGGTTGGGGGAGGGGCTTCCCCTCCTCGCCGCGCCCAGACCATGCCCTCCCCCGACCCCTCCCGCAAGCGGGAGGGGAGAGGCTCAGGGATAGCTCACCGTCTTCGGCACTTCCGGGATCGGAATGAATTCCTTGTCGTCGCCCGGCACCTTGGGGAACAGCCCGGCCTTCCAGTCCTCCTTGGCCTGATTGATCCGCTCGCGGTCGGAGGAGACGAAGTTCCACCACACGTGGCGCGGCGTGCTGAAGGCCTCACCGCCGCACAGCATCACGCGCCCGCCGCCTTGCGAGCGCAGCGTCGCCGCGATGCCGGGGCGCAGGATGTAGAGCGTCATCGGCTCGAGCGTCATCCCGTCGAGGCTGGCGTCTCCCAGCGCGACATAGAGCGCACGCTCGTCGGCCTCGGCGTCGATCGGGATGCTCGCGCCGGGATCGAGCTGGATGTCGGCATAGATGGTGCCGGCATAGGTGGTGGTGGGCGCACGCGCGCCCCACAGGCTGCCCATGATCACCCGTGCCCGCGCGCCGCTCGCCTCGACGATCGGCAGCTCCGCGGCGGCGACATGCTCGAAGGCCGGGTCCATCTCCTCGACGGCTTCGGGGAGCGCGAGCCAGGTCTGGATTCCCGAGAGTTCGGGCCCCTTGGCGCGCTCGGCCGAGGGCGAGCGCTCCGAATGGACGATGCCGTTGCCCGCGGTCATCAGATTGACCGCACCCGGCTCGATCGTCGCGAAGGTGCCGAGCGAGTCGCGGTGGTCGATCGCGCCGGCGAAGAGATAGGTGACCGTGGCGAGGTTGATGTGCGGATGTGGACGTACGTCGATGCCGGTGCCGACCGACAGGTGCGCGGGTCCCATCTGGTCGAAGAAGATGAAGGGCCCCACCATCGTCCGCGGCCGCGACGGCAAGGTGCGGTGGACCTTGAAGCCGCCCAGATCGTGGCTGGTCGGTTCGATCGTTTGCATGACCAGATCGTCGAGCATCGCTTTCTCCGTGGCTGTCGTCAGGCCATAGCCCTTCCGGAGCGAGGGGGACAATCATCCCCAGGTACAGTTCATCCGGCGTCGAGCTCGGGATAGTGACGGAATATGCCCTGGGTGTTGAACCCGATCCGCCGGTCGCTGGCGAGGTAGGCCGCGACGCCGGGCAGGTGCGCGACGCGATCGCGGATCGCGAGCAGGCGCGGGTAATCGCGTTCGATCGCAGCCATCCGCCGGGGGAACATGTAGCGCAGCCCCTCGATCAGCTGGAAGATCGAGGTATCGCCATAGCTCCATTTGTCGCCCGCAAGCCATTCGCCCTGCACCGAGCGCTCGAACCAGCCGAGGAACTTGGGCATCCGCGCCTCGCGGAACTCGGCGGCGAAGCGGGCGGCTTCGGCTTTCTGGTCCTCGTAATACAGCCCGACGCCCACCGGATGATGGACCTGGTGCACTTCGGCGACGAAATCGGTGACGGTGAGCTGGACCTCGTGCAGCCAATACCGCGCGTCGGCGTCCGTCGGGCCGACGCCGTGCGCGTCGCCGAGGTAGAGCAGGATGTTGGCGACCTGCGCGATCACCTGGTCGCCGGTGTCGAGATAGGGCGGGGCGAAGGGCGGTCGGTGCGTGCGCGCCTTCATGTCGGCGATCAGCGCATCGCTGCCCCGCTCGCGGGCCATGTCGACATAGGCGATCCCGGCCGCCTCCATCGGCAGTCGGACGAACTCGCCCCGGCCCTGGATTTCGGCCCAGTACCAGAGCTTGTACGCCATCGTCATTCTCCCGGTGCGCGGGCCTTGATCGCGAGTGCGTGGATGCGCCCGGCGAGCAGGTCGGCGAGCGCATTGTTGATCAGCCGCTGTCGCTGAACGCGCGAAAGCCCCACAAAGGCTCCGCTCTCGACCGTCACGGTCCAGTGCGATTCGCCGGTGCCGTCGTCGCCCAGATGCCCGCGATGCCTGGCGCTGTCGTTGACGACCTCGAGCTGCGTCGGGTCGAGCGCGGCGGTGAGACGGGCGGCGATCTGGTCGGCCAACGGGCCGGTGGCAGGCGTGGTCATCGCGCCTATATAGGCCCTTTGGTTGAGGGAGTCCCGTGGCGAGCAGCCATAGCAGGAAAGAACGTCCGAACGCGCGTTTCCATGGCCGTGTGGAAGCGTCGGGCCGGCTGTGCGCCGAGCCCGGCTGCACCGAGCCCGGCGAGTTCCGCGCGCCCCCGGCCGAGGGCCGCCACGGCTTCGACGGACCGGCGCAATATCGCTGGCTGTGCCTCGAGCACGTCCGCGCGTTCAATTCGGGGTACAATTTCTTCGCGGGCATGAGCCCTGACGAGATCCACGACGCCCAGCGCCCGCTTGCCGGCTGGGAGCGCGAGACCCGCGCGTTCAACGCCACAGGCGGTGCCGACCGGCCGCCGCGCTGGGCCGACTTCTCCGATCCGCTCGACGCGATCGGCGCGCGCTTCCGCGAGAAGATGAAGGACCGCGCCGAGCGCAAGGACGGCAAGCCGCTGTCGGGCAAGGACCGCGAGGCGCTGCGCACGCTCGCGCTCGAGCTCGATTCGGACCGGACGGCGCTCAGGAAGCGCTATTCGGAGCTGGTCCGCAAATATCATCCCGACCGGAACGGCGGAGACCGCAGCCACGAGACCAAGCTGCAGCAGGTGATCGAGGCCTATCAGCAGCTCAAAAGCTCGCCGGCCTTCGCCTAGCTTGTATCGCATTCATCTCCCCTTCCTTTCAGGGAGGGAAGCGCGTTACGCTAGCGCCGCCGCGCATCCTGCGCGACCAAAGGTCACACCAGGGTCACACTATCGCGGCGGTTCGAGCGGGGCCTGACCATCGGCCGATCCGGCGCCGCGATGCCGGAAGTTGACACGGCGGAAGTGGACAAAGTGGATACCCAAACGCGGGCGCATGCGCGTGCGTACGTGCCTGCGCGCGTGCGTGTGCGTGTGCGCGCGAGACGCCGATTATATTCAGATTGAGAAAGAGCGTTCCTGATTTGTTTCAGGCCAAATCCTATTTTGCAAGCGGCAAGATTTTGCGCCGGGGGGCCTGGGCTGTATCGACATTCGTCTCCCCTCCCCAAAAGGAAGGGAGCGCGTTAGGCTGAATGTCGATACGCACTAGTAGTTCACCTTGGGAAAGAAATCGCCGCGGCCCTCGGGAACGGTGTCGAGCAGGCCCCACACCGGATCGATGCTGTCCAGTCCGCGATGGTCCTGCCCCGGGTCCTCGGGCGCGAACACCAGCTCGCTGCCCCAGAAGTGGCGTATCGTGTCGCCGTCCCGCGTGAAGACGTTGAGTATCGGCTCGTCATGGTTCTCGCCCTCGGCATAGCCGCGCTCGGCGCGCATCGCCGCGGGCATTCCGGCGGTGTTGCCATGATAGTCGACCGGATAGGCATTGCCTGCGGTCGAGAGCAACTGGAGGTGATTCCACCCGCGCGCATGTGCCCATGCGGCCAGCCGCGCGATCGGCGAGCGCGCGACGACGTAGAGCGGTGCGCGCTTGGTCACGTGTCGCGCGGCGCCGTCGAGCCCGTCGAGCAGGTGCGTGCAGCCCGGGCACGGACTGTCGCGCTCGGGGCCGTACATGTAGCTGTAGATCAGGATCGTGCGGAAATCGCCGAACAGCTCGGACAGCCGCACGGACCCGGGTCGAAAGTCCGCGCCGATACGCTCGAACACATAGTCCTGGGGCACCGCGCCACCGGGCGGAAGCGCGCGGCGCATTGCGGCCACGGCCTCCGTCCGGCGGCGTAGTTCGATCTCCGCATCGAGCAGCGCGTTGCGCGCCGCGCGATATTCACGGCTCTCGTTGGGGAAAGCCATGCGCGCGAAGTCCGTCGACATGGTTCAGGCCTCCGCCCTGGCTCCCTCGGCGAGTGCCGCCAGCTGGTCCGCGACCGCTCCCCAGCCGGGCTCGAAGCCCATCGCCTTGTGCTGGTCGTAGGCTTCCTGGGTCCAGTGCCGCGCGCGGCCGGTGTAGCGGGTCTTGTCGCCCTCGGCCTCGAACTCGAAGAAGCCGATCATGAAGGGGCCTGCCGGTTCCCAGTCGCCCTTGAAGGCATCGGTGAAGACCACGCGCTTGCCGGGCACGGCCTCGAGGATCACGCCCTCCAGATGCTGCTCCTCGCCGTCGGGACCGTACATGACGGTGTTGGAGCGCCCGCCGGCGCGCAGGTCCCACTGGACCTCGGCACGCCAGGGCTTGGGGCAGAACCATTCGTTGGTTTGTTCGGTGAAGACGCGCCACACGACGTCCACCGGGGCATCGATCAGCCGCGTGACCGAAAGCTCATATTGCGCCATCGTTCCTCTCCTTCACTTGGTTCCGACGAGCCCGAAGGCCGCACCCTGCGGATCGGTCGCCATGACCACCCATTCGCCGCCCGGCACTTCCATCGGGCCGGCGCGGACGGTGCCGCCACCCTGCTCGATGCGCGCCTTCGCCTCGTCGATCTGGCCCACGCGGAAATAGAAGCCCCAGCCGATCGGCTGTCCTTCGTTCTCGCGCGGCATCATCGCGCCCCAGACTTCCGCGTCGCTCGCACCGCGCAGGAAGCTGTAGTCGCCCCACGGCATCGGCATCGCGCCGTCCTTCTGCCAGCCGAAGACCTCGCCGTAGAATTGCAACGCGGCCGCATCGTCGGTGGTCGAAAGCTCGTTCCAGCTCGCCTTGCCCATGCCGCGGCGATCGTACGCCTTGCTCGCCTCGGGGCTCTCGCCGCGCATGACGTAGAATTTGACGCCCTGCGGATCCTCGACCAGCGCCATGCGGCCGACCTGCTCCATCGTCGTGGGCGGCATGTGCACCTTGCCCCCGAGCGACTCGATCTTCGCCACCATCGCGTCGACATCGTCCACGCCGATATAGCCGAGCCAGGCGGGCGGAGTGGGCATCGGGTTGGGCATCACGCCGCCCAGGCCTTCGCCGCCCGCGTTGAGGATGGTGTAGTCGCTCGGCGCGCCTTCGAACTTGGTCGGCGTCCAGCCCACGACCCGGGTGTAGAAATCGAGCGCGGCCGGCGCGTCGTTCGTCAGCAGCTCGTACCAGATCCAGCTTCCGTGCGGATTGGTCATCGTCCCTCTCCCTCTGCTTGGCCGTTCAGCCCTGGCTCTCGTCGACGATCGGCTCGAATCCGCCCCAGAACATGCGCTTGCCGTCGAAGGGCATCGGGCTCGGCGGCTGCATCCGCTCGTCCTTCATGATCTTCTCCCAGCCCGTGTCGCGCGTCGCCTTGTCGGGCCAGATGATCCAGGAGAAGACGACATTCTCGCCTTCCTCGGCCTTGGTCGCCATGAAGAAGTCGGTGTTGGTGCCGCGGGGCACGTCGCTGCCCCAGCCTTCCATGATGCGCAGCGCACCATATTCGAGGAAGACCTTGGAGGCCTTGGCCGCCATCTCCTGATAGGCCTGCTTGCTGCCCTCGGGCACCGGCACCACGAAACCGTCCAGATACGCCATTGTCCCTCTCCTCACGCTGCCTTGGGTTGTTCTGCAGTGAAATCGGCGAGCTGCGCCGTGATCGCCGCGGCATAGCCGGGCCTGGCGAGGCAGCGCTGCTGATAGGCCGCGAGCCGCGGCTGCTCGGCCAGCAGCTCGGTATGGTCGAGCATGCGGAGCGCCGAGGCCATCATCAGATCGCCGGCGGTGAACCGGCCCTGCAGATAGTCGCGTTCGCCCAGCGCGTCGGCCAAGTGTGCAAGCCGCTTGCGGACGGTCTCCACCACGCCGGGCCGGCGCAGCGCCGTCCATTCCTCACCCTCGGCGAAGAAGTCGATCGTGGTCAGCTCGATCAGGAATGGCTCGACGCTGTTGAGCGCCGCGATCATCCAGGCGGTGGCCCGGGCACGCCCCGCGGTGTCAGCGGGAAGCAACGCTTCGCTGCGCGCGCCGATGTGCAGCACGATCGCACCCGATTCGAAGAGCTGCACGTCGTCGTCGCGATAGGCCGGCACCTGGCCGAAGGGCTGCTCGGCGAAATAGTCCGCCGGCTTGTCGACCGGGCTGATCAGCCGCGTTCGATAGGGGATGCCGGCTTCCTCCAGCGCCCAGCGGACGCGGAAGTCGCGGACGTAGCCGCGCGCGAACTCGGGTACCCAGTTATAGGCAGTGACTTCGACGCGGGCGTTCGGATCGACGGGCATGGCCTCTCTCCTCTCAGTTGCCTGCGGCGGCGCGTTCGATCGTCGCGATGTCGATCTTGCGCATCTGGAACATCGCCTCCATCGCGCGCTTTCCGGCGGCCGGGTCCGGGTTGTCGAAAACCAGCTCGAGCAGGCGCTTGGGGGTCACCTGCCAATTGACGCCCCATTTGTCCTTGCACCAGCCGCACTGGCTTTCCTGCCCGCCGTTGCCGACGATGGCGTCCCAGAACTTGTCGGTCTCTTCCTGGCTGTCGGTATGTATCACGAAACTGACCGCTTCGCTCTGCTGGAACTGCGGTCCGCCGTTGAGGCCGATGAACTTCTGCCCGAGCAATTCGAACTCGACGACGATCACGGCGCCCGCTTCTTGCGACGGCGTGTCGGCCGGCGTGCGCTGGACGCGCGTGATGCGGCTGCCGGGGAACAGCGAGACATAGAAGTTCGCGGCTTCCTCAGCGGTGTAATTGTACCATATGCAGGTCGTGAGCTTGTCCATCTTCTCTCTCCTGTCGATGCGGGTCAGGCGTCGCCTTCTTGTTTGCTTCCCTTGAGCAGGGCGACGATCGCCATCGCGTGGCCGTGGCCCAGCGCGAAATTTTCCTTGAGATCGGCAACCACGGTGCCGGCCTTCACGTCCGGGCGCAGCAAGCCCCCGGCCAGCCAGTCTTTCGCGGCGGCATAGGCACGGAAATCGGCCGGGCTCTTGCCCGTCCTGGCTTCGATGTTGGTGAGATAGGCCTGGAAGGACATGATCTCTCTCCTGACGGCGCGGCGCTCAGGCCGCTTCTTCCTGGATTTCCTCGCCGGAAGCGGCGAGCGCGGCTTCCACGTCCATGTACATCGGCTCGAAGATGTGCCCGTCGGGGTCCTCGAACGAGCGGCCGTACATGAAGCCCATGTCCTGCTTCTCCCGCACGTCGGCCTTGCCGCCGGCTGCGGCCGCCGCCTCGACGATCGCGTCCACTTCCTCGCGGCTGTCGCGCGACAGGCAGAGCAGCACTTCGGTCGTCTGATGCGCGTCCGCGATCGGCTTCGGGGTGAAGCTTTTGAAGAAGTCGCGCGACAGGATCATGAACGTGATCGTGTCGGACCAGACCATCGCCGATGCGGTGTCGGCCTGGCAGAAACGCTCGTCCTTGGTGCAGCCGATCGCCTCGTAGAAGGCTGTCGACCGGGCCACGTCGGCCACCGGCAGGTTCACGAAAATCATCTTCGCGTTCGACATCGTTCTTCCCCTCACTGCACGGGCGTCGCCGGGCTCCGGCGAATCACCTACTTGCCTCTGATGCCCGACGGAGTTACATAAAGCAACCATGGAGTCACAAAAAATAACCAACTCGGGTCTGAGCAAGTCGCGCCGCTGGTATCCGGACTCATGCGGTACTGCGTTGGCGATGGAGCTGGTCGGCGAGCGCTGGTCGCTGCTGGTCGTGCGCGAGCTGCTGCTCGGCGGCCGTCGTTTCAGCGAGCTTCGCGCGGGGCTGCCGGGGCTGAGCGCGAACATCCTCACCCAGCGGCTCGAAGGGCTCGAGGCGTCGGGCGTGCTCCGCAAGCGCACGCTGCCGTCGCCCGCCAATGCGCAGATCTACGAGCTCACCAAATGGGGCCGCGCGCTCGAGGAGCCGATCTTCGCGCTCAGCCGCTGGGCGGCGGGATCGCCGTTGCACGACGTGACGCTGGGCCTCAGCAACACGGCTTTCATGCTCTCGCTGCGCACGATGATCGATCGCGAGGCAGCGCGGGGCTTCCCGGCCGAGCTCGGCTTCCGCGTCGGCGGCGAGCCGTTCCGCGCGCGCGTCGACGACGGGCGGCTGGAGATCGAGCGCGCCGATCCCGAAGGCGCTGCGCTGGTCTTCGAAGGTGAGCCGCTGACGCTCGCCTCGGTTTTCTACGGCCCCGACTCGCTCGCGGAATCGCAGCGGCTGGGGAAGGTGCGCTTCACCGGCGATCCGTCACTCGGTCAGCGCTTCGTCGACCTTTTCGGACTTCCTGCGTTCGACAACGACTGAGGCGTTGCGGTGGGCGGGGCGAGGGACTAACTCGCGAGGCGCATTTCCAGGAAGTGATGATGGCCGATATTCCGAACACGCAGCCCGACAGCCGCGAGACCACGATCCTCGAAGCTCCCGACAAGAAGGTGAGCGTGCGCGATCTGTTCGGCATCGACATCGACATGGAGGTTCCGGCCTTCAGCGAGGCGGACGAGCGCGTCCCCGATCTCGACCCCGCCTATGTCTTCGATCCCGACACCACGCTCGCGATCCTCGCGGGCTTCGCGCACAATCGCCGCGTGATGATCCAGGGCTATCACGGCACCGGCAAGTCGTCGCACATCGAGCAGGTGGCGGCGCGGCTCAACTGGCCCTGCATCCGCATCAACCTCGACGCGCACATCAGCCGCATCGACCTGATCGGCCGCGACGCGATCGTGCTGCGCGACGGCCAGCAAGTCACCGAATTCCGCGAGGGCCTGCTTCCCTGGGCGCTGCAGACGCCGACCGCGCTCGTCTTCGACGAATATGACGCGGGGCGGCCCGATGTGATGTTCGTGATCCAGCGCATCCTCGAGACCGAGGGCAAGCTGACGCTGCTCGACCAGAACCGCGTGATCCGCCCGAACCCGTGGTTCCGCCTGTTCGCGACCGCCAACACGGTGGGCCTGGGCGACACCAGCGGCCTCTATCACGGCACCCAGCAGATCAACCAGGGCCAGATGGACCGCTGGAACGTGGTGGTGACGCTCAACTATCTGCCGGCCGCGACCGAGGCGCAGATCGTGCTCGCCAAGTCGGGCGAGTATGACAAGCCGGGCGGCAAGGAGCTGGTCGAGAACATGGTCCGCGTGGCGGACCTCACGCGCAAGGGCTTCATCGCCGGCGACATCTCGACCGTGATGAGCCCGCGCACCGTGATCACTTGGGCGCAGAACGCCGAGATCTTCAAGGACGTCGGCTTCGCCTTCCGCCTCTCGTTCCTCAACAAGTGCGACGAGGCCGAGCGCGCGCAGGTCGCCGAATATTATCAGCGCGTGTTCGGCAAGGACCTGCCCGAGAGCGTCGTCGGCAAGGCTTGACGGCGCATGGCCGCCGACACTCCTCTCGAACGCCTGCGATCCGTGCTCGGCGGTACTGCGCGTGCGCTTTCGGGCGAGGCGGAGGCGGAGCTCTCGTTCACCTCCGATCCGCCGCGGCAGGACGGGCGCAGCCTCAAGGTGCCGGCGCCCGCCCGCGACCTGCCGCCCGAGCAAGTGGCGGAGGCGCGCGGCTTCGCCGACGGCTTCGCGCTGCGGATGAAGCATCACGACAGCGGCCTCCACTTGCGCGGCGCCCCCAGCGAAGCCGTCGCGCGCGCCGTGTTCGACGCCGTCGAGACCGCGCGGATCGAGGCGCTGGGTTCGCGCGGCTATGCGGGGATCGCCGACAATCTCGAGCATGCGCTGACCGTCCGGCTGCGTTCGGACCCGATCGCTCGCGCGCGCAGCCGCGAGGAAGTGCCGCTCTCGACCGCAGTCGGGCTGCTGGTGCGCGAGCGCCTCACCGGCCGCGAGGCGCCGGCCAGCGCCGCGCTCGGCATGGCGCTGGTCCGCGACTGGATCGAAGAGCGCGCCGGAACCGACCTCGACGCGCTCGCGCTTGCGATCGACGACCAGCAGGCCTATGCCCAGCTCGCGAGCAAGCTGCTCCACGACCTCGAGCTCACCGAAGGCGACCAGATCCCCGACGAGGCCGACGAGGGCGGCGGCGAGGACGAAGGCACCGACGAGCAGGAGGAGCCCGGCGAGGAGGAAGGCGACAGCGAGGCCCAGCAGGGCGAGGGCCAGGTCGAAGCGCGCGGCGAGCAGCGCGAGTCCGACGCGAGCGAGGAAGGCGAGGACCAGCAGTCCGACGCGATGGACGACGGCGAGGGCGAGCTCGGCGACGAAGGCGAGGACGGGGCTATGCCCACGCGCCCCAATCGCCCGTGGAGCGACTTGCCGCCGCAGTTCGAATATCGGCCCTACACCACGCAATTCGACGAAGTGATCGCCGCGACCGAGCTGTGCGACGCCGAGGAGCTCGATCGGCTGCGTTCGTACCTCGACCAGCAGCTCGTCCATCTCCAGGGCGCAGTGACCAAGCTCGCCAACCGGCTCCAGCGCCGGCTGATGGCGCAGCAGAACCGCAGCTGGGACTTCGACCAGGAGGAAGGGCTGCTCGACGCCGCGCGACTGGCGCGCGTCGTGGTCAATCCGATGCAGTCGCTCTCGTACAAGGTCGAGAAGGACACCGATTTCAAGGACACGGTGGTCACGCTGCTGATCGACAACTCGGGATCGATGCGCGGGCGGCCGATCTCGATCGCGGCGATCAGCGCCGACATCCTGGCGCGCACGCTCGAGCGGGTGGGAGTGAAGACCGAGATCCTGGGCTTCACCACGCGTGCCTGGAAGGGCGGCCAGTCCCGAGAGAAATGGCTCGCGGAGGGCCGGCCGGCGCAGCCCGGGCGGCTCAACGACGTGCGCCACATCGTCTACAAGCAGGCCGACGAGCCTTGGCGCCGCGCCAAGCGCTCGCTCGGGCTGATGATGCGCGAGGGGCTGCTCAAGGAGAATATCGACGGCGAGGCACTGCTCTGGGCGCACAACCGGATGATCGGCCGGAGCGAGGACCGCAAGATCCTGATGGTGATCTCGGACGGCGCGCCGGTCGACGATTCGACGCTGTCGGTCAATTCGGGAAGCTATCTCGAGCGTCACCTGCGCCAGGTGATCGGCTGGATCGAGGCGCGTTCGCCGGTCGAGCTGGTCGCGATCGGCATCGGCCATGACGTGACGCGCTATTACAGCCGCGCCGTGACGATCATGGATGCCGAGCAGCTCGCCGGCACGATGGTCGAGCAGCTCGCCGCGCTGTTCGACAGCGAATAGGCATGGCAATGGCGGTGGTACCTCCGCCCGGCGGTTTCCGCGGGCCGGTCAAGCGATCGGTAACGATTGCCGGGCATCAGACCTCGATCAGCCTCGAACCGGCCTTCTGGGAAGCGCTCGAAGCTGCCGCCGCCGAGCGGGCGTTGCCCCTGAACGCACTGGTCGCGGCGATCGACCATGCGCGCATCCAGACGGACGATCCCCCCAACCTCGCGAGCGCGCTGCGCACGTGGCTCTTTTGTCACCAGCAACGGGAAATCTGAGAACCGTTCGCATTAGCGTTGACACTGCAAACGATTCGCAATAGCCGAACGCGCAACGACACCTAAAGGGGGATCCTCGTGACGCGTTCTACGTCCGCCGCAAAGCCGGCTTTCCTTGCTCTTGCCTGTGTGGGCTTCGTCGCCTCGGCGTCGCTCGCGCATGCCGAGCCCGAAAGCACGCCGCCCGCGGACGCGGCCGACGACGAGCAGGACCAGATCCTCGTCACCGGCAAGAAGGGCGAGATCGACAGCCCCAAGGCGACCGCGCGCGTGGTCGACACCCCCCGTTCGGTGGTCGTCCTCCCCGAGCAGGTGATCGAGCAGACCGGCTCGGCGACCCTGGCGGACGCGCTGCGCACCGTCCCGGGCATCACCTTCGGCGCGGCCGAGGGCGGCAATCCGATCGGCGACCGCCCCTTCATTCGCGGGTTCGACAGCCAGGGCAGCACCTTCGTCGACGGCGTGCGCGATCTCGCCGCCCAGACGCGCGAAGTCTTCGCCACCGATCAGGTGCAGATCGTCCGCGGCTCCGATTCGACGCTCGGCGGGCGCGGCGCCGCGGGCGGATCGATCAACATCGTCAGCAAGCTGCCGGTGGCCGGCAATTTCGTCACGGCTTCGGCGAGCTACGGCACCGACGACTATAAGCGCGTGACGCTCGATGCCAATGCGCAGCTCGGCGAGAAGATCGGCGTGCGCCTCGCCGCCATGTGGCACGATCAGGACGTCGCCGGCCGCGACGCGGTCTATTCGCGCCGCTGGGGCGTCGCGCCGTCGTTCACGCTCGGGCTGGGCACCGACACCCGGCTGACGCTCGGCTATTATTATCTCGAGAGCCACGAACTGCCCGACACCGGCATCCCCTATCTCTATGTGCTCGCCAACCTGCCCGGCACCGGCGAGGTGCTGAGCGAGCCGGCGATCGGCGACGTCACGCTGATCGACGGCAGCACCGGCCATGTCGATCGCGACACCTTCTACGGCCTCAGGAACCGCGATTTCCGGGATACGACCACGCATCAGGCGACGATGCGCGTCGAGCACGACTTCGGCACCGTCACGCTGCGCAACACCTCGCGCTACAGCTACAATGACCAGGCCTATATCTACACCCAGCCCGACGACAGCCAGGGCAATGTCTTCGGTACCGCGACGGCGCCGGGCGGGCAGGTGTGGCGCCGCGCCAACACGCGCTACGGCTATACCGAGGCGCTGACCAACCAGACCGACCTCTACGGCAGCTTCCTCACCGGCGCGATCAAGCACAGCTTCGCGGTGGGCGCGGAACTGAGCTGGGAGAAGGCGCGGCGCGGCACCTTCGTCACGCGCGGATTCGTCAATGCCTCGGGCGTCGAGCAGCTTTCGCAGGGCGGCACGATCACCCCGCGCTGCACGCCGGCGGCGGTCACGCGCTTCTATTGCACCAGCCTGTTCGATCCGAACCCGAACGATCCCTGGGTCAATTACGCCAACGACACCTCGACCACCCGCGCGCCGATCGTCCGTTCGCTGCCGATCGCGGAAACCCAGAACGACGCGAGCACCGTCTCGGTCTACGGCTTCGACTCGATCACCCTGACTCCGCAGTTGATCCTCAACCTCGGCGCGCGCTTCGATCGCTTCACTTCGAAGGTCATCCCTGGCCAGCCGGTGACGGCGACCGGTACCTTCCGGCTCAGCCGCACCGACGAGATCTTCAACTGGCAGGCGGGCCTCGTCTTCAAGCCGACGCCGCAGACCAGCCTCTATGCGAGCTATGCGACTTCGGCGACGCCGCCGAACAGCCTGCTCGGCGAGGGTTCGGAGTCAAACAGCCTCGGCACGCCGCAGAACCAGACGGCCTATGAAGCGGCGCTCGCGCTGCTCGACAGCCTGAAGGTCGAGAAGACCAGGTCGTACGAAGTCGGCGCCAAGGCCAGCCTGTTCGACGAGCAGCTCGCGCTGAGCCTCGCCGCCTTCCAGACCGACACCGACAATGCCCGCGTCACCGGCCCGGACAATACGCCCCAGTTCGTCGGCAAGCGGCGCATCCGCGGCGTCGAGTTCAGCTTCAACGGCAACATCACGCCCTGGCTGAGCGTGTTCGGCGGCTACACCCACCTCGATCCGAAGATCATCGACGGTGGCTTCTCGGTGCTGACCGCGCCGGCGGTGCCGGGCCAGGCGGCGAAGACGGTGCTCGTTCCCTCGGTCAACACCGGCCGCACGGCGACCCAGACCGCCGAGGACAGCTTCACGCTCTGGGCAGACCTGCGTCCCACCTCGCGGCTCAGCATCGGCGGCGGCGCCTTCTACACCAGCCGCGTCTATGGCGGCTATCAGGACAATCGCACCGCGACCCAGAATGCCGCCGGCGAGGTCATCGTGAACCCCGCGACCAAGGTGCTGGTCCGCTCGGTGCCCAGCTATTGGCGGCTCGACGCGCGGCTCGGCTACAAGCTCAGTGAAAACATCGAGCTGAGCGTCAACGTGAACAACCTCACCGACGCAGTCTATTTCACTCAGGCCTATACCTCGCATTATGCCACGATCGCGCCGGGCCGCTCGGCCTTCGGCACGCTCAAGGTGAAGTTCTGATCGCTTGAGCAGCCCGCTCGACTCGCTCTCCCCCCAGGAGGTCGCCGCCCGCCTTTCCGCTTCGCCGGAGGAGCGGGCGGCGCTTATTCGCGAGGGCGCCGAAGCGGGCGTGGCCGAGGCGCAGGCGGTCTATGGTCAGATGCTCCTCGATCAGGGCTCGGCGCGCGAAGGCTTCGGCTGGTTCAACAAGGCGGCTGCGCAGGGCCATCTGATGGCGCTCAACATGGTCGGCCGCTGCTACGATCTCGGCTGGGGAACGCCGGTCGACAAGGTTCGCGCGGCCGAATGCTTCCGCATCGCCGCCGAGCGCGGGCTTGACTGGGGCATGTACAATTACGCGACTGCGCTGGCGCTCGGCGATGGCGTGGCCGAGGACAAGGGCGCCGCACTCGCCTGGTTCGAGAAGGCCGCGGCCCTGGGCAATGCCAAGGCCGTCAACTATATCGGCAGCTTCCACGAGGACGGCTGGGTCGTGCCGCGCGACATGGCCAAAGCGGCGGAATGCTATGCGCGCGCCGCCGAGGGCGGGGACTTCCGCGGCCAGTTCAATCATGCACGGATGCTGGCTGCCGACGGGCGGATGGGCGAGGCCCGCATCTGGCTGGCGCGCTGCGCGGAAAGCGCGACTCCGGCCTTCGTCGAAAAGGCGCGCCGCTGGCTCCGCGCCTCTCCCTGGCCCGAACTTGAAGAGGCACTGTCATGCTGATCGCGATCCCGGACCTGCTCTCGCGCGAAGAAATTCAGCGCGTCCGCGCCATCATCGATGCCGCCGAGTGGGTCGACGGCAACGCCACGTCGGGCGTCCAATCGGCGCTCGCCAAGGCCAACGAACAGCTTCCCGAGGGGAGCGACGCGCACGCCAGGGCCGGGGCGATCATCCTCGATGCGCTCGCCGCATCGCCCCTGTTCGTCGCCGCCGCGCTGCCGCTCAAGGTCTTCCCGCCACTGTTCAATCGCTATGGCAAAGGCCAGACCTTCGGCACGCACGTCGACAATGCGATCCGCATCCGGCGGGGCAGCGACTTCCGCATCCGCTCCGACCTGTCGATGACGGTCTTCCTCGAGGAGCCGGATCGGTATGACGGCGGCGAGCTGCGGATCGAGGGGCTGTTCGGCGATCAGTCGGTCAAGCTGCCCGCCGGCCATGCGGTGCTCTATCCCTCGTCGAGCCTGCACCGGGTCGAGCCGGTGACGCGCGGACGCCGCGTCGCGAGCTTCTTCTGGATCCAGTCGATGGTGCGAGACGACGGCCAGCGCCGCATCCTGTTCGATCTCGATCGCGCGGTGCAGCGGCTCGCCGGCGAGCTGGGGCAGGGGGATACCTCGGTGATCGAGCTCACCGGCGTCTACCACAATCTGCTGCGGACATGGGCCGAGGCATGATGCGATTGACTAGCAATAGCGGTGCGCTAAGGGGCGCGCAGAAGGAGCGCGCATGACCAAGATCGGCCTCAGGAATTTGTGGTTTCAGCTGCACAAGTGGATCGGCCTGATCCTGGCGGTGCTCATCATTCCGATCTCGATCACCGGCGCGGCGCTCGTCTGGCACGATCCGATCCTTGAATGGATGCACCCTGAGCGTCACCACGCCACGTCCGCGCCCGTGCTGCCCCTGACGGCCTATGTCGATTCGGCGCGCGCGGCGCTGGGCGAAGGCGAGCGGCTGTCGCGCATCGAGCTGCGCAAGGGCGAGCCGGTGGTCGTGATGGCGAGCAAGCCCTCGCGCGGCCGCCCGCAGCGGACGACCTTCTACCTCGATCCCGCCACCGCGCAGCTGATCGCGCGCGAGAACAGCAGCCAGGGCGTGTTCCAGGTGATGCACGTGCTCCACGGCTCGCTGATGATTCCGGGCGTCGGGCGCACGATCGTCGGCTGGATCGGCGTGGCGATGCTGCTCTCCTCGATCAGCGGCCTGTGGCTGTGGTGGCCGACGGTGGGCAGCTGGGTGCGCGGGCTGCGCTGGCGCCGCCACCGCAATCTCGACACCAACCTCCATCACATGATGGGCTTCTGGATCGCGCTGCCGCTTTTCGTGCTGTCGCTCACCGGCGTGTGGATCTCCTTCCCTCAGGTGTTCGCTGGGTTCGACGGCGGTGCGCCCAAGGGCCCCAGCCCGATGATGCTGATGATGCGCGCCAAGCCGCTCGAGACCACGGCCACGCCGCTCGACCAGGTAGTTGAGCATGCGCGCGCCGCAGCGCCGGGCGAGGTCCGCTCGGTGATGTGGCCCACCGACATGAAGCCCGAATGGACCGTCCAGATCGCCGCCAAGGGCCCGCCCGCGACGGTGACCGTGTCGGACAAGGACGGCAGCGCGCAGCTCGCGCCCGCGCCGGCCGGCCCCCAGGGCCAGACGATCGCGCGCACGATGCGCCAGATCCACGACGGGCAGGGCCTGCCCTTCGTCTGGCAGCTGATCGTGTTCCTCGGTGGGCTGATCCCCGCGATCCTGGCGATCACCGGCATCATCATGTGGTGGCGCGCGCGGGGTTGGCGCGGCCAGCTCGCCGAGCGCAAGCGCGCCAAGGCACTCGCCTAGGCCGTTCGTAAATTCCCCTCCCTGCCTGCAGGGAGGGGAGATTAGAGACGCCGCGGTTACCGCCCCAGCAGCACGCGTGCCTGGCCGGCGATCTGCGCCAGCATCGCGGCGTTGGGCGCCGCGGCCTGGCGCGCACGGCGCACCAGCCCGGCGAACTGGTCGACGCGCGTGCGGTTGGCCTCCAGCCAGCTGTCGACCGCCGCCTCCGGATCCTTGCCGTCGCTGCGCGCGAGGAATTCGAGCCGCAGCTGCTGGAAGTCGCGCGCCAGGCCCGCGATCAGCAGCCGCTCCCAGGGATCGCCCGTGGTGATCCGCGCCGCGGTCGACTGGGCCCAGTCGAGCCCCAGCGCCTGCCCCAGATGGGTGAAGGCGCGCGTCAGCACGGTCTCGTCGATGCCCTTGCGCACCCCCAGCTCGGCAAGCCCGACGGCGCCGTCCATCTCGAACAGCCACACGACCTTGGCGACCAGCTCGGCAGGCGCGCCCGCGGCTTCGAGCTGCGCGGAGATGCGCGCGCTGTGCGTCTTCACTTCGTCGAGCAGCAGCGCGTCGGTCTGGCGGCCGAGCGCGTCGATGCCGGGCTTGAGCCGCTCGATCACTTCGGCAGGGCTGGCGCCCGGGCGGCAGACGCGGAGCAGGTCGGCGATCTGGCCGCGCACCGCGACCGCCATCTCGTCGAGCAGCGCCAGCCGCGCGCCTTCGCCGATCGCGGCGCTTTCGACCTCCGCCCAGGTCTGGCGCAACCCGAACAATCGCTCGGCGACGACGAACATCGCCGCGATGTCGCCCATCGCGGCGCCTTCCTCGTCGGCGAGCTCGAACGGATGGAGCACGCCCATCCGATTGACGATGCGATTGGCGAGCTTGGTCGCGACGATCTCGCCGCGCAGCCGGTGCGCCTCGATCGCGTCGCCGAACCGCGCCTGCATCGCCTGCGGGAATGCGTCGAGCAGGTCGTCCTTCAGCTCGGCGTCCTGCCCCAACCCGGCGTGCTCGATCGCATCCTGCAGCGCGAGCTTGGTCGAGGCGAGCAGCACCGCCAGCTCGGGCCGCGTGAGGCCGCGGCCGTCCTGCGCGCGGCGCAGCAGTTCCTCGTTGGTGCCGATCCCTTCGACCGCGCGGTCGAGCCGTCCGTCGGCTTCGAGCATCTCGATCACGCGGACATAGCTCGGCAGCGAGACCACCCCGTCGTGCTGCATGAACGACAGCGCCAGCGTCTGCAGGCGGTTGTCCTCGAGCACCAGATGCGCGACGTCGTCGGTCATCTCGGCGAGCAGCGCGTTGCGGTCCTCGAAGCCCAGCCGGCCTTCGGTCACTTCGCGGTTGAGCGCGATCTTGATGTTGACCTCATTGTCCGAGCAGTCGACGCCCGCCGAATTGTCGATGAAATCGGTGTTGATCCGCCCGCCCTGCGCCGCGAAGGCGATGCGACCGGCTTGGGTGACGCCCAGGTTCGCGCCTTCGCCGATCACCTTGGCGCGGACCTGCTCGGCGTTGACGCGCAGCCGGTCGTTGGCCGGGTCGCCGACTTCGCCGTGGCTCTCGGACGCCGCCTTCACGTACGTGCCGATGCCGCCGAACCACAGCAGCTCGATCGGCGCCTTTAGGATCGCGCTGATCAGCCCGGTGGGGTCGATCTCGGCCACGTCGAGACCGAGCAGCGCCTGCACTTCGGGCGTCAGCGGGATCGACTTTTCGGTGCGTGCGAACACGCCGCCGCCCTGCGAGATCAGCTTGGGATCATAGTCCGCCCAGCTCGACCGCGGCAGCGCGAACATGCGGTTGCGCTCTTCCCAGCTCTTCGCCGGATCGGGATCGGGGTCGAGGAAGATGTGGCGGTGGTCGAAGGCGGCGACCAGCTTGATCGCCTTGGACAGCAGCATGCCGTTGCCGAACACGTCGCCCGACATGTCGCCGCAGCCCGCGACGCGCACCGGCTCGCTCTGCACGTCGACGCCCATTTCCAGGAAATGGCGGCGTACCGAGATCCAGGCGCCCTTGGCGGTGATGCCCATCGCCTTGTGGTCGTAGCCGTGCGAGCCGCCGCTCGCGAAGGCGTCGCCCAGCCAGAAGCCATGCTCGGTCGCGATCGCATTGGCGACGTCGGAGAAGGTTGCGGTGCCCTTGTCCGCGGCGACGACGAAATAGGGATCGTCGCCGTCGAGCACGGTCACGCCCTCGGGGTGCACGACTTCGGTGCCGACGATATTGTCGGTGATCGAAAGCAGCGCGCGGATGAACACGCGGTAGCTCTCGGTGCCCTCGGCAAGCCAGGCGTCGCGGTCGACGGCGGGAGAGGGGAGGAGCTTGGGATAGAAGCCGCCCTTGGCGCCGGTCGGCACGATCACGGCGTTCTTGACGCGCTGCGCCTTCATCAGGCCCAGGATCTCGGTGCGGAAGTCGTCCCGCCGGTCGGACCAGCGCAGCCCGCCGCGCGCGACCGGGCCGGCGCGCAAGTGGATGCCCTCGACGCGGGGGCTGTAGACCCAGATCTCGCGCCACGGCAGCGGCTGGGGCAGGCCCGGCACCCTGGCCGAATCGAGCTTGAACGCCAGCGCCTCGCGCGCCGCGGGGGCGAAGGCATTGGTCCTGAGCGTCGCCGTCACCACGCCCTTGAGCGTGCGCAGGATACGGTCGTCGTCGATCGCCGAGACCTTGGCGAGCCCCGCGTCGATCGCGCGGGTCGCGGCTTCCACCGCCGCCTCGTCGCGCGCCCGGGCCGGGTCGTGCGCCGCCTCGAACCGCTCGATCAGCGCCTCGGCCACTGCGGGCGCGCGGCGCAGCGCGTCGACCACCGTCGCCATGCCGTAGCTCATGCCGGTCTGGCGCAGATAGCGGAACCAGGCGCGCAGCAGCACCACGGCCGAGGGGCGCATTCCCGCCTCGACGATCAGCCGGTTGAACGCGTCGTTCTCCGCACTGCCCTCCAGCACCGCCGCGATCGCGTCCTCGACCACGGTGGGATCGCCGGCGAGCGGCCGCACGCCGGCGCCGAGCGCGACGTGGAAATCATGCACGAAGCTGCCGTTGGCGAGCTGCGTCGGCACTTCCTCGATCACGCGGAAGCCGAAATTCTCGAATGCCGGCACCGCGTCCGAAAGCGCCAGCGCGCCGCCCTGGGCATAGAGCTTGATGCGATATTCGCCCGGCTTGCCCGGCGCAGCAGTGATGCGCGCCGCGCGGCTCGCCGGCGTGTCGAGCGAAGCGATGCGCAGGATGTCGCGCGCGGCCTCCTCGGGCGTGCTGGTCGCGCGATAGACCGCCGGGAAGGCGGCTGCATAGCGCAGCGCCAGCCGCGTCGCCCCGCTGCCCGCCTGCTCGCCGAGCGCCGCCTCGACCGCCGGCTCCCAGCCGCGCACCATCTGCTCGAGCTCGCAGTCGAGCGCCGCCGCATCGGGCATCACGCCGCCCGCGCGCAGGTCGAGCGTGTAGCGAATCAGCGCCACCACTCCGTCCTCGAGCGCGATCGTCCAGTTGATCAGGCTGGCGTTGGCGGCCTCGCACAGCATCTCGCCGATCGCGACGCGGCGCGTGGTCGCGACTTCGTCGCGCGGCAGCCAGGCAAAGGCGAACAGGTGCCGTCCGAGCAGCGAGCGCACCAGCACCAGCTTGGGCCGCGGCCGATCGGCGATCGACATCGCGGTCAGCACCAGCTCTTCGAGCGAGGCGGAGTCGAACGCGGTGGTCAGGTCGTGCGGCAGCGCGGTCAGCGCATGCGCCATCGCCTTGCCCGTGTGCCCCTTGGGATCGAAGCCGAACTTCTTCTCCAGCGCCGCCAGCCGCGCGCGCAGCACCGGCACTTCTTCGGGAGCGGCGAACAGCGCGGCGCTGGTCCACAGCCCCGCGTGGATCGAAAGCCCGGTCACTTCGGCGCCGGTGAGGATCGGCACCACCACGATGTCGAGCGGCGCGCGGCGGTGGACGGTCGAGATCGCGTTCGACTTGAGCAGCAGCGGCGCCTCGCCGCCGGCGCGGAAATGCTCGATCGCCGCCTGGCGCGACGTTTCGGCGAGGATCGGCGTCTCCAGCGTCTGGCGCGCAAGCCCGATCTGGTCGGTCGTGGTGCCGTCGGGGCGCCATTTCTCGTGTGCGAGCAGCGTCATCGCGCCTTCGCAGAACCAGCGCAGCAGCGCCGCGCCTTCCGAAGAGGCGATGCTCCCCGCGTCCGCCGCCATCGCGCCCTGCAGCGCGCGCCAGTCGTCCACTGCGCCGCGGACCTGGTCGAGCGTCTGTTCGAGCTCGGCCACCAGCGCGCGCCGCGAACGCGCGTCGGCGCGCTCCATTTCGATGTAGATCATCGATTCGCGGTTGCCGTCGCCGATCGAGACCAGCTTGCCTTCGCCGTCGCGCGTCGTCGGGATTACCGGGTGGATGATGCGATGGATCGCCAGGTCGCGCGCGGCGATCGCGCCCGAAATCGAATCGACCAGGAAGGGCATGTCGTCGTTGACGACCGCCAGCCGCATCCGGCGGCGTTCCTCGTCCAGATAGGTCTCCAGCCGGATCTGCGGCCGCCCGGCGGCGCGCACCGCGGCAGTCTCCGCGACGAAGGCGGCCGCATCGGCGCGCTCACCCTCGTCGAAGCCCTCCAACTCGCCCGGCAATGCTCCTTCGAGCAGCCGAGCCTCGAACGCCTGCGTCAGCGACGTCATCATGGTCTTCATGGCCGCACGCTATGCGCTGGCAGCCGCGCGACCTCAAGGCTGGAGGTCAAAGAAAAGGTATCAATTGCGACTAAGCTGTGTCCGAAAGGACACTAGGCTGCGGCCCGCCGGATCACGCGCTCGGTCAGCGCCGCGTCGTCTTCCACCCTGGCGATGATGTCGAGTCCCTGCTTGCCCGAGCGGGCGAGCAGCAGCACGAACTCGTCGCTGCCGCCTGCGATCGGCACATGCGCCAGCGGCGGACGCGAACGCAGCTCGGCGGCGGCACGCGCGAAGATGTCGGTGCGCTCGGGGCGGCGGTGCGCGCGCTCGGCCTTCACCACGCCCTTGATCCCGCCTTCGGCCGCATCGAGGAACACTTCGAACGCATTGGCGGCGACGCCGGTGCGCTTGGCGAAGGCGAGCACCGCGGCGAATTCGGTGATCCGCGTCTTGTCATAGTCCGCGCCGAAGACGAGCTTGACCGCCGGCGTCATCGGCGCGCGCGCCTGGGCGGTCAGCCCCGCATCGGCGAGCAGCTCGGCATAGGCCTCGCCATCCGCCTCGGCGGCGAGCGCGAAATCATAGGCGCGGCCCAGCGCGCGATAGAGCGCGGCGCGGCTGCGCGTGTCGGCGGCGCCGGCGGCAGCGGCCGATTCGCGGGCATGCGCCAGTCGGTCGGCCAGGCTGGCGTCGTGCGGCAGCTCGGCGGGCTCGTCGAAGCCGGCGCTCGGCCCGTCGGCCCAGATCGGTGCGGCGAGCGGCGCGGGCGGCGTCCGGCGCGATTCGGCCATGGCGGCTGCGAGCTGCGCCTGCACCTCGGCGTCGACCAGCTCCTTCCAGTTGATCACGCCATAGATGAAGTCGATCGCCTCGCCGTTCGACGAATAGGGCATCAGGATGCCGCGATAGAGCGTGTTGTGCCCGCGCTGGCCGACGAACTCGGCCTCGAAGCCGATCGGCGCGCGATTCGCGATGATCTGCAGATAATGGTCGGTCAGGCGGGAGAGCAGCGAGCGGCTGGGCACCTGCGCGACATGGGTGATCGATCCGTCGACGCCGCATTCGTCGCGCAGCGCGCGGCCGAGATAGCGAATCGCCGGATTGTCGACGCCGCCGGTGAAGTCGAGCAGCACGCTGTGCGGGCCGAAGTCGGCGATGCTCGCGGGCTCCAGATCCTCGATCGAGGGATAGGGGCGGCCGTGGAGCAGCGACACCCAGTGATTATAGGCGCGCACCTGCATGCGCCGTTCGTCGGCGCCGATGTCGATCGTGCGTTCGGTGACGGCTGCGTCGTCCGCCGGCTCGGGGGCCGATTCGAGCGGCTCGCTCATGCCGTGGGCCATATCCATGCGCGTGCTCCATGTCGGGCGCGAACCCGTTCCTTGTGGAGCGTTTGTGCACGCGCCGTGGTAAACGACGCGTAAAGGGCGTGATCGCGGGATCGTGCGGCTGTGCGCGTCAAGCGAATCGCAACGCTTGTCAGCCATGAATCATGCTGGTAAGCGCGCCGCTCCCAACCCGAGCGCGTCGCGCCGGGCGTGCCGCGTTAGCTCAGCTGGTAGAGCATCGCATTCGTAATGCGGGGGTCGCAGGTTCGAGTCCTGCACGCGGCACCATTTCTTCCCCGAATCGCGTTCTGGCCGGCACTTTGGGCCATCTGCGTCGGGATTCATTCCTTCGGAAAACGAAAAGGCCGGGCCGCTCGCGCGCCCGGCCTTTCCTTCTTCCATCAGCGCTTGTCGATGCTGATCCGGCCCGGGCCATAGGCAACGACCTGGAGCAGGCCGCCGGCGATGGCGAGGTTCTTGAAGAAGTGGATGAACTGGTTCTGGTCGCCCAGCGCCGAGTGGAAGAACACTGCCGCTGCAACGGTGAACACCGCGAGCGCCAGCGCCACCAGCCGGGTGCGATAGCCGATCACCAGCAGCGCGCCGCCGACCAGCTCGACGAGGATCGCGATGGCGAGGCCGACCTCGGGGAGCGGCAGCCCGGCGGAGGCAATATAGCCGATCGTGCCGGCCGGCGCAGTGAGCTTGGCGAAGCCGCTCAGCAGGAAGATCGTGGCGATGCCGAGCCGGCCGACGAGCGGCAGCGCGCCGGGGATGCCGCTTTCGGTCGCAGTGGTGCCGGCGAGGGGCTGGGTCTGGGTGGTCGTGAGCATGGTCGTTCTCCTTGTTCGTGCAGTTTTGAAGATCAGGCGGAAATCAGGGCGATCGCGTCGATCTGGGCGCGGCTGAAGCCGTGGGCGGCGAGCGCCTCGGCCTCGTCGGAGGCCGGCCCATGCGTGACGCGGGCTGTGCAGACGAAGCGGCGCAGTGCCTCGAGCCGCGGATCGGCGAGGGCGGTCTTGGGCGAGCCGCCGAAGACGGCGCGGAGCACGCGCCCGGCGCGGTCGCGCAGCGATCCGGCGCGCGGCGGGATCGCGCAGCCGCAGTCCGCCGCGTCGTGCAGCGCGACCGAGACTGCCTGCCATTCGGTGCGGCTCAGTTGGGGCTCGACGGACATTGCTTCCTCCTTTTCGTTTCGGTGACGCAGCAGGTAGCGCTTGCCCGTTATCCAAGTGAGTGGGATAAGTTTGTCGAAACTGTTCGAGAAAGTTGAATGGCAAACCCCGGCACGCCCACCTTCGACCAGCTCCGTTTGTTCCTGGCGGTGGTCGAGGCGGGCAGCTTCGGCGGGGCCGCGCGGCGGCTGAACCGCGCGGTGTCGGTGGTGAGCTATGGCATCGCCAATCTGGAGGCGCAGCTCGGGGTGCAGCTGTTCGAGCGCGAGGGCACGCGCAAGCCGCAGCTGACTCAGGCGGGCAGGGCCGTGCTCGCCGAGGCGCGGACCGTGGCGCAGGGGATCGACGGGCTGCGCGCCAAGGTAAAGGGGCTGCTCGACGGGCTCGAGGCCGAAGTGAGCATCGCAGTCGACGTGATGCTGCCCACCGAGCGGCTCGGCCGGGTGCTGCGCGCCTTCCGCGCGGAATTCCCCACGGTGGCGCTCCGGCTGCACGTCGAGGCGCTGGGCGCAGTCACGGCGCTGGTGCTCGACGGCCAGGCAGGCGTGGCGATCAGCGGCCCGCTCGCCACCGATGTCGAGGGGATCGAGCTCGCCGTCGCGGGATCGGTGCAGATGGTGCCGGTCGCCGCGCCCGGCCATCCGCTCGCGCTGCACCCGATCGGACCCGGTGCGGTACGCGAACATATCCAGCTGGTGCTCACCGATCGCTCGCCGATCACCGCCGGGCGCGACTTCGCGGTGCAGAGCCCGCGGACGTGGCGGCTCGCCGACCTCGGTGCCAAGCATGCGCTGCTGCGCGAGGGGATCGGCTGGGGCAACATGCCGCTGCCGATGGTCGAGGCCGATCTGGCGAGCGGCGCGCTGGTGCGGCTGGCGATGCCCGAGAACCAGGGCGGCACCTATCGTTTCTGCGGCATCTACCGGCGCGACACGCCGCCGGGACCCGCGGCTTCGTGGCTGCTCCAGCGCTTCGTCGATGCGGGGGCCGAGGACCAGCAGCTCCAGGGCGCGCCGGACGCCTGAGGCCGGCGGAGCAGCCCGCCATACCGACTAAGGTCGTAGTTCCCCGACCCTGCCTCGGGCGGTTACATCACGCCGTTTGCCCGGCATTCGGGCTGAAGCGAGCGGGCGAGGCGCGTGCGGGGCATCGACAACATCAGCGTCACGTTCCGGCGCGCGCTGCGCCATCTCGCGGTGGCCGTGCTGCTCCTGTGCGGCGGCGTGGCGAGCGCGCAGCCGGTCCCGGCCGCGATCCCGCTCTGGCCCGACGGCGCACCCGGCTCGCAGGCGCGGCGCGGCGAAGCCGAAGTGGTCGAGAACAGCTACATCCACAACGTCCACCAGCCGTCGCTGACGGTGTTCCGGGCCGATCCGGCGCACGCCAATGGCGCGGCCGTCGTGATCGTTCCGGGCGGCGGGCACCGCATGCTGGTCTGGGTCAACGAAGGCGTGATGCCGGCGCGCACGCTCAACCGCTTCGGCGTCACCACCTTCGTGCTCAAATACCGTCTCGCGCGCGAGCCGGGCTCTTCCTATTCGATCGAGCGCGACGCCGCCGCCGATGCCGCGCGCGCGGTCCGCTGGGTCCGCGCGCATGCCGCCGAATACGGCGTCGACCCGCACCGCATCGGGCTGATGGGCTTCTCCGCAGGCGGCGAGCTGGTGTCGATGGTCGCGGACAATCCGGTTCCCCCCGCCACGGCCGATGCGATCGACGGCGAGAGCGCGCGGCCCGATTTCCAGGTGCTGGTCTATCCCGGCCCGCTCGGGGTTCCGGCCAAGGCAGTCGCCGGAGCGCCGCCCGCCTTCCTCGTCGCGGGCTCGCTCGACAAATGCTGCGCGCCGCCGACGCTGACGCTCTACCAGCAGCTGCGCGACGCGGGCGTCTCCGCCGAGCTCCATCTGTTCGCCGACACCGACCATGGCTTCAACGTGGCGATGCATTCCGAGCGGCTGTCGCTCCAGCACTGGCCCGACCGCCTCCACGACTGGCTGAGCGACGGCGGCTGGCTGGTGCCGGATGGCGGGCGCAAGGCGACGCCGAGCAGCACCACGCCGTGACCGCATCCCCGATCCTCCCGCCACCAGGAGCATATTGAATGGAAATGGGCCGCCGTGACCTGTTGCTCGCCGCCGCGTCGAGCGCCTTCCTGTCGAGCGGGATCGCGCGCGCCGCGCCCGACCGCCCGCTCGGCTATGCGATCGTCGGGCTCGGCATGTACGGGCTCGACGTCATCACGCCGCAATTCGCCAATTGCGCGCACAGCCGCCTCGCCGCGGTGGTGAGCGGCGACGCCGCCAAGGCCCGCCGCGTCGCCGCCGAGCACGGCCTGCCCGAACGCTCGATCTATTCCTACGAGACCTTCGACAAGATCCGCGACAACCCCGACGTCGACATCGTCTACGTCTGCCTGCCCAATTCGATGCACGCCGAGTACGTCATCCGCGCCGCCAGGGCCGGCAAGCATGTCATGTGCGAGAAGCCGATGGCGGTCTCGGTCCAGGAGTGCGAGGCGATGATCGCCGCGTGCAAGGCCGCCAGCCGCAAGCTGATGATCGGCTATCGCTGCCATTTCGAGCCGTTCAACCTCGAGGCGATGCGCCTCGCGCGCGCCGGCGCCGCGGGCAAGATCCGCTACGTCCGCTCCGAGCACGGCTTCGTCCAGGGCGATCCCTCCAAATGGCGCCTCAAGCGCGCGCTCGCCGGCGGCGGCTCGCTGATGGACATGGGCGTCTATTCGCTCCAGGCCGCGCGCTACATGACCGGCGAGGAGCCGATCGCCGTCCAGGCGCTCGAATCGACCGACCGCAGCGATCCGCGCTTCCACGAAGTCGAGGACCAGATCGACTGGCAGCTGCTCTTCCCCTCGGGCGCGGTGGCGGCGTGCAAGTCGATGTACAGCGCCAACCAGAACCGCATCATCTGCGTCGGCGACAAGGGCCGGATCGAGCTCGAGCCCGCGACGCGCTACGACGGCAACCGCATGTGGACCGGCCGCGACGGCCGCGAGCAGGAAGTCACCAGCCCGCCGCCCGGGCCGGCCAAGACCCAGTTCGCCGGCCAGCTCGACCATATGGTCGAATGCATCCGCACCGGGCACGAGCCGATCGTCTCGGGCGAGGAGGGGCTGCGCGACATGCGCATCGTCGAGGCGATCTACCGCTCGGCGCGCGAAGGAAGGATGATCCGGCTATGAAGACCCTGCTGCTCGCCGCGCTGCTGCTCCCCGCGCCGCTCCTCGCGCAATCGGCTGGGGACCCCACCGGCTTCGCTTCCAGCGCCGAGGTGCAGGCGCAGGTCGAGGCGATGCGCAAGGAAATGAAGCCGGGCCAGGGCTTCCTCTGGCGTCCGCTGGTCCGCGGCGGCGATGCGGTCGCCGCGCTCGAATATTGGACCAGGCCGGGCAAGCCCGCGGTGCACCCCGACCAGGCCGAATATGTCGTCGTGATCGCAGGCGAGGGGACGATGATCTCCGGCGGCCGACTCGCCGATCCCGTCACCACCAACCCGACGCTGGTCGAGGGCAGCCGGATCGAGGGCGGCACGACGCGCACGCTTCGTCCCGGCGACGTCTTCCTCGTGCCCGCCGGCACCCCGCACTGGTTCGGGATCAAGGGCGAACGACTCGTCATGCTCGGGACCAAGATCGCCCAGCCGGCCCGCTGAGGACGCACCCGTCCGGACACTAATCTGGTAAAAGCCCCCGCCAGGCAGCTGTAGTTTCAGCAAAATCGTCCGATGATGCGTGCGAGTCCGCGCCGCAGCTACAAAAGATCGTGCAAAGATACGCCTCCGATCCCGGGCAAGACGCATGGGAATCGATGCGCGGATTCGTGAGTCCGTTTTACCGGACCCGTGTCGCGTCCATTTTGGTCGCGCGATTGTCGATGTATGTCGCGGAACAATGTATTCGATCTCATATACATGTCGAATCCATCCTATCCATAACGAAGAGATAACGCTAAAGCGCGCTTGACGAAGGATGCAGCAATATGCATCCATCAAGTCCTCCGAACAGGGCCGCCATATAAGTCGTTTCCATAAGCACATGCTGTGCTGATGTGGGCAGGATTATCGTATTCCTTCTTTATTTGCAGAAGGAATGCGATCGAGCTTCTGCGCCTTGCCCATTACTATTGGGAAGGATTGGCGATGTATTTGGATGGCTATCCGGGCGTTTACGTCCAGGAAGTACCTTCGGGCATTCGAACGATCATTGCGGCGTCGACTTCGACCTTCGCCGTTCTCGGACATTTTCCGCGGGGCCCGGTCGGCAGGCCGGTCAAGGTCACGAGCTGGAACGACGTCGTGCGCACCTTCGGCGATCTCGATCGCCGTTTCGTGGCGCTCTACACGCTGCAGGATTTCTTCCAGCAGGGCGGCGCCTATGCCTGGATCAGCCGCGTCGCGTTCGAGCGGCCCACGGCCACGCTCACCAGCATCGAGCAGGCGCTCGTCGTCGAGGCGCGCAACACCGGCACCGGCGGCAACACGATCAATGTGGCGGTCGTCCCCAATGCTGACGGCAGCTTCAACCTGAGCGTCGCGAATGGCGGCGATCCCGCCACTATCTACGCGAATCTCAGCGCCGATCCGGCCTCGCCCCGCTTCGTCGAGCGCATCGTCAATGCGACCGAGGCAGCGGGCGGATCGCCCCTCGTCCAGGTGCGCAACACCAATTTCGCGCCCGCCGCCGCCGCGGTGGCGGCGCTGGCCGGCGGCGCCTCGGGCGTCCGCGCCTCGCGCACCATCGCCTCGGTGCCGCAGCCCGCGCTCACCCTGCAGGGGCTCGAGGGATGGACCCCGGCGACTCGCGTGACCGCCACGGCCAATGCCGCCAATTTCGACCTGGCGTTCAGCGGCTTCGCGGGCGGCCCGGTCAGCGTCACCGGGCTCACGCTCCAGCCCGGCGGCAATTACGTCGGGGATCGCGTGGCGACCGTCGTGGACGGCAACGGCCGGCGCGTCGCCGCGGTCGTTCTCAGCCGCAACGCGCTGCGGCTGCCGACCGACAATAGCGGAGCCGCCCCTGCGACTCTCGCCGCCAACGCCAATGTCGCGGGATCGGCCGCCGGCCAGCCCGGCTCCGCCGCGGTGAACATCGCCCGCGCGCAGGGCGCCGGCAATGCGCTGACCGTGACTGCCGCAAATCCGGGCGCGTGGGGCAACGATCTGCGCGTCGGGATCGCCGCGGTGCCCGGCGGCTTCGATCTCGTCGTCAACGAATATAGCGGCACCGAGATCGTCGCCACCGAGACCTATCGCGGGCTCAGCATCATTCCGGGCGACGCCCAGTTCGCCGAGGCCGTCGTCAACCCGGTGTCGCGACTGATCCGCCTGTCCAACGTCGGCGGATCGGCGCCGCGCGAGTCGAGCAGCGGCGTGGCGGTGGATCGCCTCACGCTCGCCGATCTGACGCCGCTCGGCGGCGGCACCGACGGCACGCTGCCGGGAGAGCCAGCCTGGGCCGCCAATGCCGCGGCGGTGTTCAGCGGCGTGTTCGATGCCGCGCAGGGCGTCGGCAGCTACGACCAGATCGTCCCCGAGCTGTTCAACATCATGGCGGTGCCCGAGGCGCCGTTGATGACCGACGGCGGCTTCGACACCTACAGCGCCGCCGGCAATTATTGCCGGACCGCGCTCGCCTTCCTGCTCGTCGACCATCCGATCGCCAACGATCGGGTCGACCTCATCGGCAATTGGGACATCGCCGGGCGGCTCGGCTCGGATCTCGCGCGCAGCGCCGCCATCTGCTTTCCGCGCCTCGACAAGGCCGATCCGCTCGGCGGACGGCGCCAGATGCAGTCGAGCGGCGCGGTCGCCGGGCTGATGGCGCGCATCGACGGCCAGCGTGGCGTGTGGAAGGCGCCGGCGGGGCTCGAGGCGTCGATCAGCGGCGCGGTGCCGACGATCGGCATGACCGACCGCCAGCAAGCCGGGCTCAACCGGGCGGGGATCAACTGCCTGCGCGTCAAGCCGGGCGCGGGCACGGTGCAATGGGGCGCGCGCACGCTCGCCGGCGCGGACATCCTCGCCAGCGAGTGGAAATATGTGCCCGTCCGCCGCACTGCGCTGATGATCGAGCAGACGCTGCGCGACGCGCTCGGCTGGGTCGTGTTCGAGCCCAATGACGAAAGCCTGTGGGCGCAGATCCGCCTGAACGTCGGCGCCTTCATGCAGTCGCTGTTCGTCCAGGGCGCCTTCCAGGGCGGCACGCCGCGCGAGGCCTATCTCGTCAAGTGCGACGGGGAAACCACGTCCCAGCAGGATGTGAACTCCGGGATCGTCAACATCCTGGTCGGCTTCGCGCCGCTCAAGCCCGCGGAATTCGTCGTCGTCCGGCTGACTCAGCTCGCCGGCCGCCTCGCCAACTAAACAGGGGGACCCGCCATGGCAGGTTTCATCGTCAACGCGCAGCGCTTCGATCCGTACAAGAGCTTCCGCTTCCGCCTCAAATGGGACGGCAAATATGTCGCCGGCATCTCCAAGGTGAGCGCGCTCAAGCGCACCACCGAAGTGGTCGAGCATCGCGACGGGGGCGACCCCACTGCGATGCGCAAGTCGCCCGGCAACACCAAGTTCGAGCCGCTGACGCTCGAGCGCGGCGTCACCCACGACACCGAATTCGAAGGCTGGGCCTCGCTCGTCTGGCGGATCAACAACCCCGCGAGCGCGCAGATCGCGCTCAAGGGCTTCCGCAAGGACCTGCTGCTGGAGCTGCACAACGAAGCGGGGCAGGTCGCGCTGGTCTACAAGATCTATCGCGCCTGGGTCTCCGAGTTCAGCGCGCTGCCCGAGCTGGACGCCAATGCCAACGCCGTCGCCATCCAGTCGCTCGTGCTGCAGCACGAAGGCTTCGAACGCGACCTGGATGTCCCCGAGCCGACCGAACCCGCGGTCGTCTAGGCGCGGCCATGCTCGCCCTCGACGAACATGTCGCGCTCGCCCTGATCGAGCAAGGAAGCCGGCTGGCTCCGCTCGACCAGGCCGTGCTGCTCGCAGCGACGCTGGACGGCGTTTCCGCTGCAGCGGCGGCCGACATGCCCGTCGACCGGCGCGACCGGCTGCTCATCGACGCGCGCATGGCGACGTTCGGCCGGCAGATCGGCTTCTTCGCGCGCTGTCCGCACTGCGGCGAAGGCAATGAGGCCGATTTCGATCTCGGCGCGCTGCCCGAGGCCGCACCGGCCCAGGGCGTCGCGGCGCGCGTCGGCGGGCGCGAGGTCCTGCTGCGCGCGCCCACCAGCGCGGCGATCGCCAGGGCAGTGCTGGCGGCCCGGCCGGACCTGTTGATCGACGAGATCGCCGGCGGCGATGCCGATCCGGACGATCCGGAGTGGCGCGAGGCGGTCGAGCGGGCGCTCGCCGGCGCGTTTCCGCTGCTCGACATCCGCTTCGAACTGACCTGCAGCGGCTGCGAAACGATGTTCGACACGCGCTTCGACATCGTCCCCTGGCTGTGGCGCGAGATCGAGAGCATCGCCGCGCGCACCATCGACACCGTCGACCGGCTCGCGCGCGCCTATGGCTGGACCGAGCGCGAGATCCTCGCGCTCAGCCCGGCGCGGCGCGGCCTCTATCTCGCGAAGCTCGCGTCATGAGCGGCCTGCTCGCCACCTTGCTCGAAGCCGCACAGGGCCGCGCCGCAGTCGCCGTGCACCGGCCGCACTCCCGTTTCGAGCAGGCGGACGTCCTCGCCGAAGACATCGAATGGGCCGCACGGCGCGACGACGATGCGCCGGCAGAAAGTCCTGCGCGACGTGCGGCACCCGTCACTCGCCCCGTCGCACCTGTCGCCGCACGGGCGCCGAAGCGGCCGGGCCGCGCAGCAGAAGCCCGCGCAGCGCCCCTCCTGCCGTCGGTGGCCAGCCGCCCCGCGGCGGCGGAGGCGGTTCCGAGCCGCGTTCCCAACGAGACCCCGACGGCGATTCCGAAGTCCCAGGCGGACATCGCGGCAGAGCCGCAGCCCGCCGCCTCGACCGCACGACAGGACAGCGCCCAGCTTCTCCCACCGAAGGCCGCGGAGGCGCCGGACTCGCGCGTCGAGCCGCTGCTCCCGCCGCAGGAGCCCGCTCTGGCCGACGCGCGGGCGATCGATCGGGCCGCGTCTCCGGCCGAGCCCGGCGAGACGATCCTGCGAAGCGACACGGGCTTCACGCTGCGCATCGGCCGCATCGAGGTCCGCGCCGCGGCGGAAACCCCCGCGCAGTCCGCCCGGCCCGCCGCCCGGCCGGTCGTCACGCGGCCGGTGGTGCTTCCCCGCGCAGCGGTGCGCCAGTCGCTCGACGACTATCGCGCCAGCCGGAAGCGCTGAGCGATGCCGGACGGCTTCGCCCTCGCCGCACTCAATCATGCGATGCGGACTTGCATCCAGCAGAGCATCAACGATGCCGCCGATGTGCAGCAGACCGGCCAGTTCGACGTCGTCACGCGCGCGCCCGATCAGATGGCCACGGCCAATCCGGCGCGCGCGACGCTCACCATCTATCCCTGGCGGCTGACGCCCAACACGTCCTGGATGTCGAGCCGGGGCGCCGCCTATGCCCCGAGCGGGGAGCGCCGGGCCAGCGCGCTGCTCGCGCTCGACGTGCTCTATGTGCTCGGCGTCTATGGCCAGGACAGCTCGGCGGGCGACGCCCCGCTCGGCCTCGCGCTGCTCGGGCTTCACGAAACGCCCATGCTCGCGCGCGAGCGGCTGCAGGCGATGGCGGCGGCGAACTTCCCCAACGGGTCGCCGCTTCCGCAGGCGCTGCTCGATCTGGCCGATCAGCCCGCGCCGATCACCGTCGAGCCGATGTTCCACGAGCTGGAGGCCTTCTCGCAAATCTGGTCGACCTTCAACAGCGGGGTGCGCACCGGCATGATCTATCGCGTCGGCACGCTGCTCATGGAGAGCCGCCGCCGCGCCGCGACTGCCCCGCCGGTGCGCGAAGGCCGCTATTCGGTGACGCTGCTGCGCGCCCCGAGCATTGATCGCGTGCTGCTCGCCGCCGGCGCGGCGGGGCCCTTCGCCGAACGGGCGATCGCCTCGCCCGGCGAGGTGCTGCGTCTCGAAGGCTCGGGCCTGCGCGGCGACATCACTGCGGTCGTGGTCGGCGCGGTCCTCGTGCCCGCCGATCCGGCGCGCCTGCGCAGCGATCGGCTCGAAGTCGATCTCCCCGCCGACCTGCGGCCCGGGCTGGTCTCGCTCCAGGTCCGCCAGGAATGGCCCAAGCCGCCGGGCTCGCTCCCGCCGCCCGCGACAGGCACCATAGCGGGCGAGCGCTCGAATCTCGTGCCGCTCGCCATCCGCCCGGTGCTGCGCCCCGCCAACGGCTTCACCATCGGCAATCGCCAGGTCAGTCCGCAAGGCGCGGTGCGCTTCGACGTGACCGCGCGTTTCGACGTCGACGTCGGCAGCCATCAACGCTGCGAGCTGATGCTCAACGCCACCGCGGCCGGCGCGGACGGCCGCTTCGCCTCCTTCTCGTTCACGGCGCCGCAGCCGGCGCCCGGCGTGCCGGAGTCCTCGGTCGACCAGCGCGTCATCCCGATCAGCGGCGTGCGCCAGGGGGATTATCTCGCCCGCGTCGTCGTCGACGGCGCCGAAAGCGCGCTCACCGAGGACGGCGGCGGCGTCACCGGACCTGTCCTGACGGTGCCGGCATGACCGTCTCCGCCATCCCGCTCTCGGTCCGCCGCGATGGTGCGCAGGTCGCCGCGGCGCTCGACAGCCTGCACGAGCGGCTCGCCGAGCTGGCCGGCTGCAAGGCGCCCGATCCGGTCGACGCCGAATCCTGCCCTGCACCGCTCCTGCTCGAGCTCGGCCGGCGGCTCGCTCTGTCGGACCCCGAGCGCCAGTGCCTCTTGTTCGCCGCCGCGGCCGAGCTGTGCGGCACCACCGCGGGGCTGGTGGCGCGGATCGGTTCCGGTCCGCCGAGCGTGGCGCTGGCGATGCGCGTCTGCGACGGGCTCGACTGGCAGGCGCTGCGGCCGGACGGCGCGCTGCGCCGCGCGCGGCTTCTCGCGATCGGCGGGGAGGGGCGTTTTACCGAACGGCCGATGTGGGTCGAGGAGCCCGTGCTGCACTTCCTCAGCGGCGTCTCGCAGCTGGCACCCGCGCTGGCGGCGCTCTCGCTGGCGATCGGGCCTCACGAAGCGCCGACCGACGACGCCACCGTCGCCGAGATCGCCGCGCGGATCGACGTCCGCTTCTCGGCGCCCCCGGTCGCGCTCGCGTGCGAGGATGTCGGCGAAGCGATCGGCCATGCGATCGAGGGGCTGCGGCGCGCGGGCCTCGGCGCCCTCGTCCTCCCCGCCGCGCGCCTCCCCCAGATTGTCGACGAGCTTGATCAGCTCCAAAATCTCTGGCTCCGCGACAGCCTGTTGCATGGCCTCGGGCTCGTGCTGGTCTGCGACGGGGCTACGTCCCCGGCGCAGCTCATGGGCTGGACCGGGCCGGTGATCCTCGCGGGGCTCGACGCGCCGCCGCCGCTGCTGGGCGCGCACCGAATTTCGGTGCAGCACGATCGCGGCAAGCGCCGCGCCGCCTGGGGGGCTGCGCTCGGTGACGCCCAGGCCGCGCATGCCGGCCGGCTGGACGAGCTCGCCGCGCGCTTCCGCCTCTCGACTCCCGCCATCGCCGCGCTCGCCGCGGCGCATGGACGCGACGAGCCCGCGCGGCTCTGGGCAGCCGCGCGCGACGCTGCCCGCCCGCGCGACATGGCGCTCATCGATCGCATCGAGCCCGTCGTGACGCTCGACCGCGTGATCCTGCCCGATGATGCGCGCCGCACGCTCGAGACGATCGTCTCCGCCGCGCGCGTCCACCACCGCATCCTCGATCAATGGTCGGGCACCGCCGCGGGCGGGCGCGGCCTCGGCATCGCCGCGCTCTTCTCGGGCGAGAGCGGCACCGGCAAGACCATGGCGGCCGAAGCGGTGGCGCGCGCGCTCGGGCTCGACCTCTACCGCGTCGAGGTCTCGGCGATCGTCAGCAAATATATCGGCGAGACCGAGAAGAACCTCCGCCGCATCTTCGCCGCCGCCGAGGCGGGCGGGGGCGTGCTGCTGTTCGACGAGGCCGACGCCATCTTCGGCAAGCGCAGCGAGGTCCGCGACGCGGTCGACCGCTATGCGAACATGGAAGTGGGCTATCTGCTCCAGCTGATGGAGGGCTTCGCCGGCCTCGCCATCCTCACCACCAACCTGCGCGACGCGCTCGACGAGGCCTTCACCCGCCGCCTGCGCTTCATCCTGCAATTCCCCATGCCCGGCATCGACGAGCGCCGCCGCATCTGGGAGCGCGCCTTTCCCCCGGGCCTCGACGCCGCCGCGCTCGACTGCGCCCGCCTCGCCCGCCTGCCGCTCTCGGGCGGCATCATCCGCAACATCGCGCTGGGCGCCGCCTTCCGCGCAGCGGCGCAGGGCTCGGGGGACGCGCTGACCATGGACCATGTCCTCGATGCCGCGCGCGAGGAATATCTCAAGCTCGGCCGCCCCGTCGCTGAGATCGAGGCGAGGTGCTGGTCATGAGCGGCGCCGTGATCGAGCTCGGCGAATTCCTCCTCCCCGGCGCGAGCGCGGCCGAGGGCGCGCGAGTCGCCGCCGCCTTCCACCGCGAGGTCGGCCGGCTGTGGGAAGCCGATCGCGCCGCCGGCATCGGCTGGAGCGATACGCTCGGCGCTTTTGTCCTCGAGCTCGACCCGGCGATGCGCGGCGAGGACCTGGGCCAGGCCATCGCCCGCAACGTCCGCGACCGCGCGCGCCTGACCCACGGAGGCCCCGCATGAAGGCGCAGGCCCGCCTCCGCGCCTCGGCCGCCCCCACCGCCACCGCGCGTGCGGATCGCGGCGCGCGCGCCGTGCCGCTGCCGCACCGCGGCATCATCGTCAGCCGCTACGGCGGGCGTGCCGCGCACATCCCGGTGGTGGTCGGCCCGGCGGTGGCGGAGTCGCTGCGCCGCCGCGGCGCGAAGGGCGCAAGCCTCGACGGCGTGGTCTTCCTGCCGAACGAGCAGGTCGGCCCCGATCTCGTCGCGCACGAAGTCGCCCATGCGCTTCAGCAGCTGCAGGGCGGCGCACCGGCGCTGGCGAACGACCTGCCCACCCTGATCGACCGGCTCGCGCATGTGCCCGTGCTCCCCGAATCGGCGCCCGCCGAAGTCGAGGCCCAGGCGGGCGAGAACACCGCCCAGGTCGCGCACGATCCGGTCCACGGCACGCTCCCGCCCGGCGTCGTGTCGCTCCGCCGCCTCGCCGACACGCCCGTCCACGACGCGGCGCCCCAGCCCGCACCGGCTCCCGAAAGCCCCACCCCGGCCACGCCCGCACCGCCGACCGCCCAAGCAGCGCCCACCCCCGAAGCCGCTGCCCCCGAAGCCGCGCAGGGCGACATCGCCCCCACCTTCACTCCGCCCGAATTCGTAGAACCCACGCTCGACCCCGAGGTCGCCGCCCAGCGCGAAGCCGCCGCCGCCGCCGCACGCGAGGCGCTGGCTGCCGCCGACAGTCCCGAAGCCGTCATGGCCGCCTATGGCACCATGGCTCCCTCGCAGCAGGCCGCCGTCCAGCCCGAGCTCGGCGCGCGCCTCGGCGACGCCGCCACTGCGTCCAACGCCAAGCTTGGCGAAGCGACTCCGGTGATCGAAGTCGAGAGCCGCGGCGGCGACGGGCCGCTTCCGATGCCGCGCCCGGTGGCGGTGCCGGCCGACGCGCCCGACATCGAGCTCGACGCCGCCGCAGACCCCACCGTGCTGGTGCCCGAGGGCCCGGTCCAGCCTCAGCTGCGCGTCGATCCCGCCTATGGCCCCGCGATCGAGCGCCGCTTCACCGAAAGCTCGACCGCGGAGCGCGTCGAGGAAAGCCTCGACGCCGTCTCCACCGCCAATCCCGGCATCGAGACACGCGTCGCCGATCGCGCCGCAGTCCCGCTCGACGGCGCCAATGATCCGCAGCGCCTCGACGATGCCGTCGGTGCGCAGCGCGAGCAGGCATCGGCGGTACGACAGGAAGCCGCGCAGGCGGTGATGGACGGGCCGGGCCCCGAGCAGGTCGTGCCGCGCGCGCTCAACGCCAGCGCGCCCGCGCCTGCCTTTCCGGGCCCGCAGACCGAGGGGCTCCAGCCCGCGCCCGAGGCTGCGCAGCTCCAGGCGATGGCGCTGCCCGACAGCGTCGTCGCCAGCTTCGACACCGCGTCGGCCGCCCAGATGCAGGCCAGCGCCGAGACCTCGCGGCAGGAGATGGCGCGCGCGCAGGATACGCGCGACACCGCGCATCAGCAGGCCGTGGACACCGCGGAGACCGACCGCCAGGCGGCCGAGCAGGAAGCCGACGGCAGCCAGCGCCAGGCGGTCGCGGACGAGCGCCAGGCGATCCAGGACAAGCGCCAGGAAACCGTCGACGAGCAGAACCGCCAGATGGCCGAGGTCAATGGCCAGGCCTCGCGCGCGCGCCGCGATAAAAGGGCCGAGGCGCAGCGCGAAGTCGATGCCGGCCAGCGCCGGATCGACGACCGCTACGACGAGGCCGAGCGCGACGCCGAGGCCGAGATCCGCAAGGGCGAGGAAGACGCCGAGCGCGAGCGCCAGCGCAAGAAAAGGGAGTCGGAAGAGGCGAGCTGGTGGGAGCGCGCCGTCAACTTCATCCGCGATGCCTTCGATGCGCTGGTCTCGTTGGTCAACCGCATCTTCGACGCCGTCCGCAGCGCCATCACCGGGCTGATCGATCTCGCCCGCCGCGCCGTCGTCGGGCTGATCGAGGCGATCTCCCAGGCGCTGCAGGCGCTCGTGAGCGCGCTCGGCGAGCTGCTCAAGGGGCTGGTCGACGGGCTGCTCGGCGAGATCTTCCCCGAGCTCGCGCGCGCGCTGAACGAGGCGATCGACAGCGCCGTCAATCGCGTCAACAGCGCGATCGACAGCGTCGCGCAGAGCCTCGTCAGCGCGGTCAATGCGATAGCCGCCGCGCTCACCAGCGCCGTGAACGCACTGCTCGACGTCTTCCAGGGCGCGATCAACGCGGCGCTCGCCGTATTGGAGGCTGCGCTCACCGGCGATTGGGGGGCGTTGCTGATCAAGGTCCTCGATGCCGTGCTTTCGGTGCTCGGCATCGATCCCGCCGCCTTCCATGCGATGATCGCCCAGGCCTCCGAGGCGGTCTCGACCATCGTTAACGATCCCGGCCAGTTCGTCTCGAACATGATCGACGTGGTGGTCGGCGGGGTGCAGCTCTTCGCCGATCATTTCGGCGAGCATCTGCGGCGCGGCATCATCGGCTGGCTCACCGGGGCGCTCGGCGACATCCAGATCCCCAACGAGTGGAACCTCTGGACCGTCCTCGACCTCGCCCGCCAGATCCTCGGCCTCACCTGGGATTTCGTGCGCGAGCGCGCGGCGCGCATCATCGGGCCGGAGAATGTCGAGCGGCTGGAGATGATGGCCAGCTGGATCGGCACGCTCATCACCGAGGGGTGGAGCGGCCTGTGGAACCGCATCCAGGAGTCGCTCGCCAGCTTGCGCGACAGCGTGCTCGCCTCGATCCGCGAGTTCGTCATGGAGCGGGTGATCATGGCGGCGATCACCTGGCTCGCCTCTTTGTTCAATCCGGTCGGCGCGCTGGTCAAGCTGGTGATGACGATCTGGAACATCTACCAGTTCGTCAGCAGCCAGCTGCAGCGCCTGTTCGGCATCGTGCAGACCGTGGTCGGCGCGATCGCCAATATCGCCGCCGGCGTGCTCGAGCCCGGCAAGCTGGCGGTCGAGGCGGTGCTCGGCAACCTCGTGCCCGTGGTCATCGACTTGCTGATGAGCCTGCTCGGCGTCACCGGCGTCGCGGCGCGGGTGCGCGAGATCATCCAGCAATTGCGCCAGCGCATCGCCGACGCAGTCGATGCCATGCTCCAGCGCATCTTGCAGACGCTCGGCCTCCGCCGCGGCCGCGGCCCCGCCGCCGAAGAGCGCGCCGCGGTCGAGGCCGCAGCCGCCGCCGGCGGGGCGCCGGGCCAGATCGGCCACCCGGTACGCGTCGACGTTGCGGAGGGCGAGGACCACACGCTCTCGATCGACCGCACGGGGGCGGGCGGAGCGACCGTCATGCTGCGCTCCGATCCGCGTCCGCTGGGGCAGTGGCTCGATACGCTGGCTGGAATGGCCGCGTCCGAGCCCAACGCCACGAAGAAGGCCACTGCCGAAACCAAGATCGGCGAAGCGCGCACGCTGCTGAACCAGCTTGATCCGATCGCGGACCAGGCCGCCGCGGCAACGGCGTCGGCGGCAGCTACCGCGCCGGGTCCCGCCCACCCTGCACCTGCAGCGCCCGCGGCCGCCACTGCGGTTGTCGATCGCGCGACGAGCATCGAGGAACGGTTGGGGCCCGTCCTCAAGCAAATCTTCGACAACATCGGTGGGGGGACCGACGCCTTCATCGAGCGCTATCGCGCGCAGATCGACGCGCTGCATCCCGACGCCCGGAACGGGATCAATCGCGAGCTGCGTCGCGATGTGGGCCTCTATGCCGCCAGCCCCGACTGGGCTGGGGTCGAGACACGCCTCAAATCGACCTATGCGCTGTTCGCCCAGCCATATCTCGCCCAAAGTGCCGCCTTTCCCACTGCTGCCCGCGAGGCGGCGACCCAGGCCCTCACCGGTCACAAGACCGGGCTGGAGCGGCGACCGGCCGAGGACCCGAACGGTCAGCGGAGAGCGGCGACGCCCGAGGCGGTGCTGCGTCTTCTCGCGGAAAATGTCACGGCCACGGCGCCGGGCGCATACGGCGCGCTGCACGCCGCCACGGCAGAACTCATCCTTCGTCCGAACGGCCGCACCTTCCGCAACATCATGCCGGAGCTGATCGCGGCCGTGGCCCAAGCCACCACCTCTCTCGCGACGAGCGCCGGCGAGCGCGATCCGGCGCTGGTTGCCGCCGTCAGCGCAGCCGGGGGGATCATCCCGTTCATGAATGCCATGGCGCTTACCCGGCGGTCAGGAACGATGACCGAGAGCGCCCTGGAGGCGGCATGGGGCAATCAGGCCAATGTCGACTATATGAAGGACCTGTTCCGCGACGTCATGCCGGCCATGCACGAGTGGATCCCCAGCAACTATATTCCCAACATCCTGCGCATCGCGTCCGCTACGGGTGCGACAGCCGAGGAGGCCGGCGAAACCGTGTCGCTGTGGGTGACTGCGCAGAACCGCTGGCGCACGCCGACCCGGATGCTGATCTTCAAGCCCGAAGGCCCTTATCGGAGGGCTTTCCCGGCCAATGTCCCGCAACCCGATGGCACCGTCGTCCACCGGAACGTCGTCGTGCTGCAAGGCCACAGCGGCGCCCTCTATGCCCGGGCCGAAGAGGACGCGCTGAGCACGCGCTCCGTGGGCCAGACCAAGGGGCAGCCGGGATGGCACAATGCCCTGCGGAATTTCTTCGAGGCCAATGCCAATGCCGGCACTTCGGATTCGCGCGCCTCGATCCGTACGATCATCGGTGCCGTCGAAGGGTTCGTCGAGGAGACCATCCTGCAGAGCGCGATCGGCGGCGATGTCGCCAATTTCACGACCTATCAGGATGCATCCGGCGACGACGAGACGCTGGCCCAGGTCCTGTCGAGAGCAACGGCTTCGTTCGGGCGCCTCCAGAATGATTTTCGCGACATCAGGGGGGTCGTCGGATGACCCCCCTCTCCCCCCGCACGCTGCGCGGCGCGATCGTGTCGTTCCGGCTACCCAACCCGATCCCGAACGTGATCGTCTTCCAGTACAATCCGGTGACGCTCACGCGCACGCTCGAGGTGCGCACCGCGGGCGGGGGCGATGCGGCGGGCGAGGAGGCGTTCCGCATCGCCGGCGCGCCCAACGAGACGATCAAGCTCGACATCGAGCTCGACGGGGCGGACAGCGACGTGAACGACGCCTCGGGCGGCGTGCAGCGCCAGCTCGCCGCGCTCGAGATGCTCATCGCCCCGCCGACCGAGCTGGTCATCGCCAACACCATTCTCGCCCAGATGGGCACGATCGAGCTGATCCCGCCGCAGGCGCCGTTCACGCTCTTCGTATTCGGCAGCCAGCGCATCCTCCCGGTGCGCATCGCCGAGTTCGGCGTCACCGAGGACGAGTTCGAGCCCGGCCTCCGCCCGATCCGCGCCAAGGTCTCGCTGGGCCTCAAGGTGCTGACCTATTCGGACCTGCCGTTCACGCACCCCGGCTACCAGATCAGCCTCGCGCAGCAGGTCGCCAAGGAAGCGATGGCGCGCGTCGCGACCGCCAGCTCGCTCGACGCCGTGCTCGGCGCCGGCCAGCGGATCCTGTGAGGAGATGGGCATGAACGATCCCGACGGCCGCTACGCCAGCAGCGAGATCCGCACCCGGATCGGCCCGGCGGGCCAGCCCGTCGCCTATCTCGCCCGGCGCTTCCTGCCCGAGCCCGATTCGCTCACCATCGCCGGCATCGCCCAGATGGCGCCGGGCGAGCGGCTCGATCTCCTCTCCGCCCGCGTCCAGGGCGTATCCACGGCGTGGTGGCGCATCGCCGACGCGCACCGGCTGATCCATCCCGGCGACCTCGAGGAGCCGGGGCTGCAGCGGCTCAAGGTGCCCTTGCCGGAGCCCGGCAGATGAACCTGTTCGGCGTCCATCTCACGGTCCTCGCCGGCCCCGGCCTGCCGATCCCGCTGCCGCAGAGCGCGCTCGACGCGCTCGACACGCTCGAGATCGCGCTCGGCACCGACGAGCCTTCGGCGCTGCAGGCGCAGTTCAAGGCGGGCCGCGGATCGACGCTGGCCGACATCGCCGACTATCCGATCATGAACCAGGCGGGACTCAAGGCCGGCTCGCGCATCGTCGTCCTGCTGACGCTGGGCATCGTCCCGGCCGTGCTGTTCGACGGGATCGTCACCCAGACCCAGCTCAATCCGGGCCAGGGGCAAGGCGACGGCACGCTCGCCGTGACCGCGGCGGATGTGCGCGCGGTGATGGACCGCGTCGAGCGCTCCGAAAGCTATCCCGCGATGCCGGTGGCCGCGATCGCGGCGCTGGTGATGGCGCGCTATGCCCAGCACGGCCTCATCCCGATGATCATCCCGCCGCTGGTCATGGACGTCGACCTGCCGATCGACCGCGTTCCGACCCAGGCGGGCACCGACCTCCAGTTCCTCAAGCAGCTCGCCGAGCGCTCGGGCTGCATCTTCACGGTGACGCCCGGCCCGGCGCCGATGACCAGCACCGGCTATTTCGGGCCCGAGCCGCGGATCGGGCTGCCGCAAAGCGCGCTGACCGTGAACATGGGTCCCGATTCGAACGTCCTGACGATCGACTTCCAGAACAATGCGACCGACGCGCATGCCGTCACCGGCGACGTGCAGGACCGCAGCACCAACCGGTCGGTCACCGTGCGCACCACGCCGCCGCTCGCCATGCCGTTGGCGACCGAATCCGCGCTCGCCAATCCGGTGACCGCGGGCGAGCGCCGCTACGAGGCGCGCGGCGGAAGGTCCGCCGCCGGCGCGATCGCCGAGGCGCAGGCCCAGGCCGAGCGTTCTGCCCAGGTGCTGACCGCCGAGGGCGACCTCGACGGCACGCGCTACGGCCGCGTGCTCCAGCCGCGCCAGCTCGTCGGGCTGCGCGGGTGCGGGCGCGCGCATGACGGCCTCTATTTCGTCCGCGAAGTGAAGCACCAGCTCAAGCGCGGCGAGTACAAGCAGCATTTCAAGCTCAGCCGCGAAGGGCTGGGCACGACCACGCCGGTGGTGGTGCCATGAGCGAGACCTATCCCGGCATCTATCGCGGCACGGTGATCGGCAATGTCGATCCGATGCAGCTCGGCCGGCTGCAGGTGCAGGTGCCGGGGGTGCAGGGCCAGTCGCAGCTCTCCTGGGCGGCGCCCTGCGCGCCGTTCGGCGGCAAGGGCGGGATCGGCGGCTTCTGCCTCCCGCCGATCGGCGCGAACGTGTGGGTGATGTTCGAGGGCGGCTCGCCGCAGGACCCGGTCTGGATGGGCACCTTCTGGAGCTCGCAGGAAATGCCGCCGGCGCAGCCCGCGATCGAGCAGACGCGCGTGTTCAAGACCGACGGCATCCAGGTGAAGCTCGACGACATTCCCGGCGCCGCGATGCTCGAGATCAAGATGGCGAGCGGCGCCAAGCTGACGCTCGGCCCCAGCGGCATCGAGATCGACAATGGCCAGGGCGCCAAGATCGCGCTGTCGGGGCCGCAGGTGAGCATCAACAGCGGCGCATTGGAGGTGATCTGATGGGCGCACCGATCATCACCTCGCAGACGCCCGTCAATTGCGGTCACGCCGGCGTCGGCACGCACGTCCCCGGCCAGGTGCGCGTCAAGGTCGCGGGCAGTCCGGCGGCGGTGGCGAGCGACCAGCACATGGTCGCGGGCTGCTCGCTCACCGGCTCGCCCACGCCGCCGTGCGTGACGCTCGCATGGAGCGTGCCGGCGCTGCGGGTGAAGGCATCGGGTCAGCCGGTGCTGGTGCAGACGAGCATCCCGATCGCAACCGGCCCCGGCATCGTCATGCCCGGGCAGACGCGGGTGATGGCGACATGAAGTGGCTTTCCCATCCCTATCGCGCCGAGCTCGGCCGCAGCGCCATGTCGGACGAGGCGCAGCACCTGCGCGATATGCTCGAGCTGGTGCTGTTCACGGCGCCCGGCGAGCGGGTCCACCGGCCGGACTTCGGCTGCGGGCTCAACCAGCTCGTCTTCCTCGGCAATTCGCCCGAGCTGGCGGTGACCGTGGAGATGACGGTGCGCTCGGCCGTCCAGCGCTGGCTGGGCAATGTTCTGACCATCGAGACCCTGACCGTGGCGGCCGAGGACGCGGTGTTGCGCATCGACCTCGACTATCGCCTGCGCGCCAGCCGCGAGACGGTTTCGACCAGCTTCTCGAGGAGCGCCACATGAGCTGGCCGAGCGGCGACATCCGGCGCGAGGTCCGCGCCGCGCGCCTGCGCGAAGCCGCCGCCAATGGCGCGACGCCCGTAAACGGAATCGTCTCGGTCGAAGTGACCGAAGCGGCAGGTGCCATCCGCTTGGTCTGCGAACTGGTCTTCGCCCCGCCGGCTGGGCCGCCGGCGCCGATCCGCGCCAGCGACGTCTCGATCGCCGGCGGCGTGCGGCGTCCGCAGGTCGCGGTGACACGCGCGGAGATCGCCGGAAATATCCTGACCCTGACCGTTGCCGAGCGCGGCGACTTCTCGATCTACGAGCTTTCGCTTCGGCGAAACGGCGCGCTGCTGCCCGATTTCGATCCTTTGCTCTCGGACATTCCGGTGGGTTTCCGGCTGACCTGCCAGCAGGGATTCGATTGCGAGGCCGAGGCGCCGCCCGCGCCGCTGCCGCCCGCCGACGGCGCGATCGACTATATGGCGCGCGACTATGCCGGTTTCCGCAGCCTCATGGTCAACCGCTTCGCGCAGCACGTGCCCGGCTGGACCGACGCGGGCGCCGCCTCACCCGAAATCACGCTCATCGAGATGCTGGCCTCGGTCGCCGACCGGCTGGCCTATGCCCAGGATGCCGTTGCGACCGAGGCCTATCTCGATACGGCGCGGCTGCGCGTTTCGGCCAAGCGGCATGCGCGGCTGGTCGGCTATCGGATGGGGGACGGCAGCAATGCGCGCGCCTTCGTCCATGTTCGCCTGCGCGCACCCGCAGCCGGTTTCGCGCCGCTGCTCGCCACCGCCAGCATCGGCACGCGGTTCATGACGCGCGCGCACGGCGTCGCGCCGGCCAGCGGCGAGACGCCCGAAGTGCTCGCAGCCCGGGCGGCGGGCGCCGCGATCTTCGAGGCGATGGAGGATGCGCGGCTCAGCAGCGCGCACAACCGCATTCGCATCCACGATTGGCTGGAGGGCGACCGCGTCGTCCTGCCCAAGGGTACCACGTCTCTCACCGTGGTGGACGAAGGCCGCACCATCACGCTCAAGCCACGCGACCTGCTGCTGATCGAGGAAGTGCTCGATGCCGGCGGCAATGCCTCGCCCGACCCGCAGCGCCGCCATGTCGTGCGACTGACCGGCGTGACGCCCTCGGTCGATCCCGTCGGCCGGCTCGACAACGGCAATCCCGTCCCGCTCGAAATCCTCACCCTGGCCTGGGGCGCCCCCGACGCGCTGCCCTTCGATCTGCCGATCGCGCGCGTGGACAGCAGGGATGAGATCGACGGTATTCCGGCGCACTCGCCCGGGCAGCCCACGGCCGTCGCGCGCGGCAACATGATCCTGGTCGATCATGGCGAATGGAGCGGCGCGGAAGAGATTCTCGCGCGCCGCCGGCCGGGACGGCGCCGCTACGAGCTGCCGCTGTCCGGCGGACCGATCACCATGGCCGCGCCGCTGCTGGCCTCGGACTCGGCGATCGGCACGCTGCACCCGGCCGGCACCCCCAGGGCGGAGCTCGGCGTGCGCAGCGATGCCGGGGCCGGCAGCGATCCCTTGTGGAAGGTAGTCGAGGAGATCTTCGACCCCGAGGGGCAGAATCTGGTGCTCGACATCGGCGACGACGGACGCGCCACGCTGCGCACCGGAGCGATCGAGGATCAGGCGGCCTTCGACGCCGATCGCCCGTTCATGGTCCGGTACCGGCTCGGCAACGGCGCGCAGGGCAATGTCGGGGCGGAGGCGATCGCGCATCTCCTGTCCGATCCGCATCACGACCGCGACGGCGCGCTCGTCCCGGGCCTCACGGCGCGGCCGGGCGACGTCGAGGCCGTGCGCAATCCGCTGCCGGCGATCGGTGGCACCGAACCGGAGACGATCGCGCAGGTGCGGCTGCGCGCCCCGATCATGCTGCGCGAGCAGGAGCGCGCCGTCACGGGCGAGGATTATGTCCGCGTGCTGCTGGGCGACCCGCTCGTCGCCAATGCGCGCGCCGTCGAGCAATGGACCGGTGCCGCCCGCGCGATCGTGCTGCTCGTCGATCTGGTCGGCGGGAGCCGCGTCGATGCCGCTCTGGAGCAGCGCTTCCGCGACCGGCTGGAGCGCTATCGCCTCGCCGGCCATATCCTGGAGTTCCGCGATTCCAATCTCGTGCCGATCGAGATCGCGATGCGGGTGTGCGTGCGCGCCGGCGTGCCGCGCGACGCCGTGCTGCAGCGGCTCATGCGGCTCTTCTCGGATGGGCACTTGCCCGATGGCACGCCGGCGCTCTTCCATCCCGACAATCTCGGCTTCGGCAGCGCTCTCCGCCTGTCGCGCCTCTACGCCGCAGCACAGGCGGTCGACGGCGTCTCGCATGTCGAGATCACGTCGCTGTGCCGGCAGGGCGTTCACTCGGACGATGCGGTCTCGCTCGCCGACGGCACGCTGAACATCGGTGCCTATGAGATTCCGGTCCTCGCGAACGATCCGAACTTTCCGGATCGGGGCGTCGTCCACTTCACCATGGAGGGCGGGCAATGAGCGCACCCGAGCAGGTCGAGCCTCTGGACATGATCCACAATCCGCCGGGGCTGCGCGCGGTCAGCTACGCGCATGGCCGCCACGCCGCGCTGCGCCAGGCCATGCTCGACGGCATCGCCCGCGACACCGGGTATCTGCGCGATCTCAACAGCCGCGACCCCGCCGACCCGACGATCGCGCTCATCGACAGCTGGGCGGTCGCCGGCGAGGTGCTCAGCTTCTATGCCGAGCGGATCGCCAATGAGGGCTCGCTGCAGACTGCGACCGAGCGCCGCTCGCTGCGCGCGCTTGCCCGCCTGATCGATTATGAGCTGCGGCCCGGCAAGGCCGCCGAGGCCTGGCTGGCCTTCACGCTCGAGGATGCCCCCGGCGCGCCGCTCGACGTGCCGATCCCGGTCGGCACGCGTGCCCAGTCGATCCCTGGGCCCGGCGAGACGATGGTCACTTTCGAGACGGTCGAAGCGATCACCGGCCATCCGCACCTCTCGGCCATGCGCCCGCGCATGGACCGCGACCAGACGCTGCAGGACGTCGCCGACGCGAATGCCGCTTTGTGCCAGGGGGTGATCACCGACGTGCGGCGAGGCGACTGGCTGCTGCTGGTGCGGGGAACGGGCAAGGACCTGTTCCGGGCCGAGAACGTGACGGCCGATGCACCGGCGCAGACCACACGCATCAGCTTCACTGCCCAGCCTGTGAATCCCTTCATCTTCCTGCCGGTGCTGATGACCTTCTATCCGCTGACGACCAGCTTCGCCGGTCACGCGCTCGCACCGGCGCTGGTGACGGGCGAGATCGCCGGCAAGCGCCGCAAGCAAGTCGCCATCGAAAGCGAGTTCCGCTCGGCGCGGATCGACACGCACAAGCTTGCGCTGCACCTCAACCTGCGCCGCTTCCTGCTGCCGGTCTTTCCTTCGCCGCAGGGCCTGTTTCACTTCAAGGTGCGCGCCGCGGTGTTCGGCCACAACGTGCCCAATGAAGCGGCGGCGGGCGCCACGCCCAGCCCGGCGCCGCCCACGCTCGCCGTCGGCGCCACCAGCATCAAGCTCGATGCCGAATATCCCGAGCTTCGCCCGGGAAGCTGGATCGCCTTCAACCGCACGGCCGGCGCGCCCTTCATCACCAAGGTGACGAGCGTCGACACGGTCAGCGCGCGCGTCGGCAAGCTCACCGCCCGGGTGACCCAGGTCGGCCTCCAGTCCGGCCTGCCTTCGGGCTGGGCCATCTCGTCAGCCAATGTGACGGTACTCGCCGACAGCCGCGATCTGCCGCTCGCGCCCATTCCGGTCAGCGAGGATGTCGCGGGATCGGAGCTGCGCCTCGACCGCTATTTGCCCGATCTTCTCCCCGGCCGCCCGGTCGCGGTCACCGGCGAGCGGTCGGACCTGCCCGGCGTCGTCGAGAGCGAAGTGCATGTCATCGGCGACGTCGAGCTGGACGACGGGCGCAGCGTGGTCACGCTCGCCTCGTCGATCGTCGGGCCCTTCGCGCGCGGCACGGTCCGGGTGAACGCCAATGTCGCGCTGGCCACACATGGCGAGAGCGGGGGCCAGCCGATCGGTCACGGTGACGGAGCCTCGGCTAACCAGAGCTTCACGCTGCCGGTCTCGCCGCTCACGCACATCGGCGCCGCCAATCCCAAAGGGCTCGCGGCCGCGCTCGTCATCCGCGTCGACGGGCTGCTCTGGACCGAGGTCCCGTCGCTCCGCGACGCGGGTCCGAATGATCGCGTCTACCAGCTGCGCTATGGCGAGGACGGCTCGGTGCGTGTCGTCTTCGGCGGCGGGGTCAACGGCCGCCGCCTGCCCAGCGGCGTGAACAATGTCGTCGCCTGGTGGCGCAAGGGCCTGGGCCGCGAGGGCATGGTGCGCGCGGAGCAGCTCAGCCTGCTCTCGGGCGCGCCGCAGGGCGTCAAGGCGGTCACCAATCCGCTCCCGGCCACCGGCGCGGCCGACAGCGAGACGCTCGAGGAAGCACGCGCCAATGCGCCGCTCTCGGTCATGACGCTCGACCGGATCGTGACTCTGGGCGACTATGAGGACTTCGCCCGTGCCTTCGGCGGCATCGCCAAGGCACAGGCGGTGTGGTCGTGGAACGGCACCTCGCGCGCGATCACCCTCACCGTTGCCGGGGTCGCCGGGGACGTGCCCGCCCAGCGCGACATCGACAATCTGCGCGCCGCGATCGCCAAGGCGTCCGATCAGGCGATCGCGCTGACCATCCTGCCCTATCGCCCCGCCACCTTCCGCGTGGCGGCGGCGATCCGGATCGACCCTGCTTTCGTGCCGGACGCAGTCAAGGCCGCAGTCGCGGCCGCGCTGGCGGACGCCTTCTCCTTCGACCGCCGCAGCCTCGGCCAGCCGGTCTATCGCTCCGAGGTGATTGCAACACTGCAAGCAGTTCCCGGCATCGACTGGATCGACCTCGACGCGCTTTACCGGGGCGAGATGGCAGCGCTGGCGGAGACGTTGTTTGCCGAGGCGCCGCGTTCGGGCGTGCGCTTCGCGCCCATTGCCGCCGAACTGCTCAGCCTCCACCCAGCCGGGCCCGACCTGGTGGTGACCGCATGACCGGCGCGCCTTTCCCCACCGCCGCCGAACGGTTGCTCGCGCTGCTCCCGGACATCTTCCGCATCCGCGACCATGAGCAGGCGGTGCGGATCGCCGCCGCGCAGGGATTCCTCGCGCCCGATCCGCTCGCCGACGTCGCCGAAGGCCCGCTCGTCACGCTGCTCGCGGCGCTCGGCCAGCAGCTCGACCTGCTCGAGGCGGAAGTCGACTGGCTCTACGAGGACCAGTTCATCGAGACCTGCGCCGATTGGGTCGTGCCCTATATCGGCGCGCTGGTCGGCGCGCGCATCCTCGATGTCGGCGATGCGGAATCGGCGCGGCAGCAAGTCGCCGACACGATCCGCAACCGCCGCGCCAAGGGCACGAGCTGGGCGCTCGCCAACCGCACCCGCAACATCATGGTCGCCCCCGCAGAGGCGATCGAATATGCCGCGCACGTCGTCCAGACCTACAACCCGAATTTCCCGGGCGACGGACGCGCGATGACGATGGCGATCAACGGCGCGCCCGGCCGGCTGCTCGCCTTGCCCTCGACGATCCGCCAGCACCTCGCCGAACTGCGCGACATGCGCGAAGGCGGCCGCTTCGCCCCGCAGAATGTCGGCGCGCGCGTATGGACGCGCCATAGCATCGCGCACGGCGAAGTGGTGCCGAGCGCAGTCGCCGGCGGGCAGGCGGGCCGCTTCCGCTTCGACCCGCTCGGGCGCGACATCGCGCTCTGGTCCGTCCCGCGCGATCTCTCCAACTCGGAACGCCTGCGCTCGCGCCTGCTGCCCGACCAGATTCCTGGCCCGATCCCGCTCATCCCTGCGGTCGACTTTCCCGAGGATTATTACGGACCGGGCGACAGCGTCCTCATCTCGATCGCGGGCGTCGACCAGCCGCTGGACCAGATCTGCTTCTGCGACCTGGGCGATGACGGCGGCCCCGGCCAGTGGAATGCAAATGGTTCGGCCGACGAGCTGGGGCGCATCCGCATCGACCCGACGCGGGGGCGCTTCCTGCTGCCCGGCGGCGGCGCGGGGGTCGATCCGACGACGATCCGTGTCCGCTACCACTTCGGCACCGCGCTGCATTTCGGCCGAGAGCCTTGCGTGGGGGGTGCCCAGCGCGAAGTCGCCGACGCCGCATCGGAAGCGCGGATGCGTGCGGCATTCGGCGCGCGCGACCGGCGGCCGCCCGTGCCGATCGACTTCTCGGCGCCGGCCGTGCTCGCGCAGGACGCCGCCCCGGCGCAGGTCGCCACGCTTCTCGAGCAGGCACTGGACGCATTCGACCAGCAGCCCGCGGTGCGGATCGACTTCGGGGGGACGCTCGCGCCGCCGGCCTCGACCAGCCTGCCTACAGACGCCAATGTCGAGCTGCGCGGCGGCGACGGGGTGTGGCCGACGCTGATCCTGGCCCAGGACTGGCAGATCGCGCAGGGCGAGGGCGCGATCCTCACCCTGCGCGGGTTGCGCCTGTCGGGCGACGCCATTCGCGTGCTCGCCGACGGGCTGCACCAGCTCACGCTCATCGACTGCACCGTCGTTCCCGGAAGCGGCAGCATCCGCATCGAGGAGCCCAACTGCAAGCTGCTGGCGCTGCGCTCCATCCTCGGCGCGATCCGCGTCGCTCCGGCGGTTGAGATCGATCTGGTCGATTGCCTGGTCGACAGCGGCGCGGCCGACGTCCCTGCCATTGCCGCGCTCGACGAGACGGCGGGCGGCATCCTGTGGACCGAGCGCTGCACCATCATCGGCGATGCGCGGCTGCTCGCCTTCGACGAAGTGGACGACACGATCTTCGCGGCGCGGCCCGACCGCGCGCTCGCCGACCCGCCGGTTTCGGCGCGGCGCCTGCAATCGGGCTGCGCGCGCTACAGCGCAATCCCGCGCGGCTCGGTCACTCCGCGTCGCTATCGCTGCTTTCCGGGCGAGGGTGACACCAGCTCGCCGGCGCCGGTCTTCGAGAGCCTGGCCTATTCCGACGCCGGCTATGGCGCGCTCGTTCCCGCCAATCCCGACGGCGTACTGCTCGGCGCGGAAAACGGCGGCGAAATGGGGATCGGCAACGGCACGAGCTACCACCGCCGCAAGCGGCTGCTCGATCGCGATCTCGTCGAATGGGTGCCATTCGGCATGGCCTCCGCAACAGAACTCATGAGCTAGGGAGGGAAGGATGCGTGGCGATTTCACCCGCGACACCCGCGTACGGGCGGGGCGGACGGCGACACGCGCCGTGCTGCTCCAGCAGGGCCGTCCGCTGCTCGATTCGGATTTCAACGAAGAGGCCGGCCTCGTCGCTGCCCGCAGCGAGGCGATCGTGCGCCATGTGGTGGGTCTGCACGGCGTGCCGCGCGACGACGCCGGCTTCGCCATCACCGCGGCGGGCGGAAGCTTCACCATCGGCGCGGGTTCGCTCTATGTGGAGGGCCTGCCGCTCCATAATCCGGCGACGCTTGCCTATGAGGCGCAGTTTCCGCCCGGCATCCTCCCCGCGCTGAACGCCGCGATCCCCGACAATCAGGAAGCCCTTGTCCATCTCGAGGCGGTGCTGCGGCCGGCGATCGGCCCGGACCTGTCCGACCCTGCGCTCGACGGCGTGGAGACGGCGGTTCGCGAAGTCGCCGGCTGGGCCGTGCGAGTCACGCCGCTCGCCAGCCTGGGCGTGGCTCGCGCCGCGCTGATCGAGGGGCTGGACCGCAATCAGGATGTCCTGCCGTATCTCGGGACGACCGGCGGTCTCGATGCCGGGGTCGACACTCAGGATCCCGATCCGGGACCGTGCGGGATCGCTCCGGGAGCCGGTTATCTCGACCAGCTCAATCGCCTGTACCGCGTCGAGATCCACGATGCCGGCGCCGCCGGCGCGGCGACCTTCAAATGGACCGAGGATGCCTCACGCGAAGCAAGCCTGCGGGCGTCCGGAGCGGGCTTCGCCATCGACCTGCCGCAGGCGCGCATCGCCGAATGGTTCCCGACCGGGGCGGTGGTCGAGCTCATCGACGATGACCGCGCACGTGCGGGGTTGACCGGTCCGATGGGCTCGATCACCAGCGCCCCCGGCGCCCAGCTCGCGATCGGCGGGGTGGCGGCCGGGCAGATCACCGCGACCACGCGCATCCGCCGCTGGTCGGCCATGCCGGTTGCCGTGCCGGCCAACGGCGCCTGGGTGCGGCTCTCGCGCGGCGTGCGCGTCCGTTTCGCGACGGGCAATTATGCCGTCGGGAGCGCCTGGACGATTCCGGCACGTACCGTGCTCGGCGACGTGCTGTGGCCGCCATACCCCGCCGGGGACTTGAGTCAGGTCGTCAGCGGCCAGCCGGTCGACTTCTATGCGCCGCTGGAGGGACGCCGCTATCGCGCGCCGCTCGCGCTGGTTCGCCGCAACGGCAATGCGATCACCGTCACGCAGGACCTGCGCGATCGCTTCCCGCCGCTCACCGACATCACTGCCGAGCTGGTACGCTTCGACGACAGCCGCTCGGGCCTCGGCGCCGCCAACGTCCAGCAGGCGATCGACGCGCTGGCGCAGCGCGAAGGCGATTGCTGCACCTGGCACGCGGCGCCTGGTACCGACCTTCAGGCGCTGGTCGACTCGATCCCCCCGCGCGCCAACGGCACGCTCTGCCTCGCCACCGGCAATTACGAGCTGACCGCGCCGCTGCGCATCGCCGGCAAGGGCCATGTCCGGGTGATCGGCGTGGGGCCCGGCAGCAAGCTCTGGCGGCGCAACGGGGCGCAGACACTGTTGGTCGAGAATTGCCTCTCGATCGAGCTGGCGGACCTGGTAGTCGCGGCCGAAGCGCCGGGCGTACCCGAAAAGCTCGGCCGGACGGGGGGCGCCGTCGATGTTTCGGGCAGCGGCCCCGTCCGCGTGTTGCGCGCGACGCTGATCGCGCGAGGGCGGCGCTGGAAACAGTCGGCTGCGCTGCGCGTCGCCTGCTCGACGGCACGGGGCGGGGGCGATGTGACGATTGAGGATTGCGACATCGTCGCGGGCGACCTGGCCGGCGGGATCATCGTCATCGACCCTGATTGCCTCCGCATCGAGAACAACCGCATCCGCCCGCGCAACGAGGCGATTGCCCTCACGCTCGATCGCTGGGCCCAGGATCTCCACATGGCGGCGGCGGTGGGGAGGCTGGCAGTGAGCTATGCCTCGGCGGGCCCGCGCGAGCCGCGCCCGGCCACCAGGGTCGATGCACGGCTGTTCAAGGTCGTCGATCTCGACCTGTTCAACACGCCGTTTTTCGCGACGACTCTGTTTTCGGACAATAGCGAGCTGCGGCGGCGGCTCTTGCTGGAGCTTCCCACCGGGCAGGCGCGCGACTTCTCGATGCGGCTCCGCCAGCTCGCCTCGCGCATTCTCGTGCATGGCGGCACGCCGCGGCTCGGCGGCGGGGCCTATGCGGGCTTCCAGCGCTTCTACAACACGATCCGAACGCTCGTCGCTCCTGCGATCGACAGCGCCATCGTCGTCGGCGGAACCCATGCGCGCGATGTGACGATCGCGGGCAACCGCATCGAGGGTGCGCTGCGCGGCATCCGCGTGGCCGTGAACGCCGGCGTGCAGCAGCAACGCCTGCCGCTCGGCACCTTGCGGATCGAGCGCAACCTGATCCGCCTCCGCGTCGCGCCGACCGACGTCGTGCGGTTCGGCATCTATGTCGGCAATGCCGAGCGGTGCTGGATCGTCGACAACGACATCGCCGGCGAGACTGCGGACCCGGATTTCGCCGATCCACGCGCCACGCAACTGCGCGCGCAGCATTTCGACGCGCTGCATGCCGAGGGTGTCCGCGTGGTCGGGACGCTCGGCCCGCTGCTTCATATCCGTGGCAATATGGTCCGCTCCTGCCCGTTCCCCTTCACCGTGACGCGGACCAATGGCACCGACTCGCGCGCCAAGCTGTGGTTGGTACAGGGAAATTATACCGACGGTGGGGTCACGCGGTACCGCCTCGATGCAAGTTGCAAAGCGACCGACAATATATGAGCATCAAGCTTGACATTGTAGCGGATAAGTGAAACTATCATCGAGCCACCATCTAATGGTCTGGGATTGCTTGGATCGGTTTTGCTTTGGTGCTGAACATTCGTGTACAGTTCTTTGGCAGTTTCTGTGAATGGTAGTTTAGGGTCGAAACCTGGAGCGGCAACGGCGGCGAAGTTCCCATCGGTTCTTCGTCGCCACGCTCGTTTGGGGATGGCGGCTCCGATTCTCGGCTGATCCTCAGGACAGAGGTTCCGACGCCGCAGAGTGGCGTGCCGCGAACGGTCATGTTGGCAGTGAACACCTTGTCGAGCCCCAGCACGCTCGCGGCGTCGACCAGCCTGGTCGTGACCGAAGGAGCAGGAGCAGAGGTGCGAGGGGAAAGGGGCGGGTCGCAGCCATGAACGAGCTCCTTTCAGAAACGGAATTCGGACTCGAGGCCCGGCATCGCGATCGTCCGGTGCGGGCCGGTCTCGCGGATGAAAGCGTCGGGCGCAAAGGCGGAAAGCGGGACGCACAGGCCGAGCCCGGCCGCAGGGTCTAGACACGATCCTGCTCGGCGGCCGGACACCGGCGCGTTCGACCTCTTCTCGCCGCTCCGCCAGAGCCTGTCGGAAGCCGGTGTTGCAGCGCCGATCCCCATCGATGAGAATACCGCGGATGGCGCGATCGTCGGCGCGGGCTCAGCTTCGATCTTGCCTTCTGGGTCGAGGTCGAGTCGCGGCTGCCGCGCGCTGAAGAACGGAAGGATGCGCATGCGCGGAGGAGCGGGACGGGGACGGGAAAGCGCCGTGCTGGAGATCTGTGTCCAGGATGCCGCGGGGATCGCCGCCGCGGTCGAGGGCGGCGCCGACCGCATCGAGCTGTGCAGCGCGCTCGAGCTCGGCGGATTGACGCCTTCGGCGGCGCTCGTCGCACGCGCGGTGGCGACGGGCATTGCGGTGCACGCCATGGTCCGCCCGCGCGCGGGGAGCTTCGTCCATGATGCGGACGAGGTGGCGCTGATCGCCGACGAGATCGTGCGCATGCGTGCGCTGGGCGCGGCGGGAGTGGTGGTCGGCGCACTCCGCGAGGGCGGGCGCCTCGATACCGACGCGCTCGCGCGCTTCCGTGACGCCGCGCGAGACATGGCGATCGTGCTGCACCGCGCGATCGACGTGACGCCCGATCCGCTCGCGGCGGTCGAGCAGGCCTGCGGACTCGGCTACGACAAGATACTCACCTCGGGAGGGGAACTGCGTGCCGCCGACGGCGCCGCAACGATCGCGCGCATGGTCCAGGCGGCACAGGGCCGACTGTCCGTCATCGCCGGGGCCGGGGTGAACGCCGGGAACGTTGCGGCGCTGATCCGCCGCACCGGGGTGCGCGAGGTGCACAGCTCGGCGAGCGCGCCAGGGCCCGAGCCGAATGCGCGCAGCCTCGCCATGGGATTTGCGGTGCGGGGGCGGCGCGTGACGAGCGCATCGGTGATCCGGCGCCTGCGCGACGCGATCGAGGAGGATGTCGAATGACCAGCGGGGTTTCGAGGCGGGCGGCGATGGGCCTGGGCGCATCGGCGGCTCTGGCCGGGCCGGCGCGCGCGCTAGCGCAGGAGGCGGATCCGGTCGCGGTGGTCTCCACCTGGGATTTTGGCGCTGCGGCCAATGCGGCGGCGCTGGCGCGGCTCAATGCCGGAGGCTCGCTGCTCGACGCGGTGGAGGCCGGCGGCTGGGTGCCCGAGGCGGACCCCGCCAACCATTCGGTGGGCTTCGGCGGCTATCCCGATCGCGATGGCCATGTGACGCTCGATGCGATCATCATGGACGACATTGGGCACATGGGTGCGGTCGCCGCGCTCGAGGATATAACCCATGCCGTGTCGGTCGCGCGGCTGGTGATGGAGAAGACGCCGCACACCATGCTCGTCGGCGAGGGCGCGCGCCGCTTCGCGCTCGACCAGGGGCTGAAACGCGAGAAGCTGCTCACGCCCGAGGCCGAGAAGGCGTGGCGCGAATGGCTCAAGACCGCCCAGTACCGCCCAATCGCCAATATCGAGAACCGCCGTCCGGGCGGGCGCGGGTCCGTGCTCGACCACGACACGATCGGCATCCTCGCGCGCGGGCGTGACGGCCGGATGGCGGGCGCCTGCACCACATCGGGCATGGCGTTCAAGATGCGGGGCCGCTCGGCGATTCGCCGCTCGCTGGCTCGGGCCTCTATGTCGAGCGCGGCGTCGGCAGCGCGACCGCGACCGGCGTCGGCGAGGAAGTGATGCGTATCGTCGGCACTGCGCGGGTGGTTGGATCGATGCGCGCCGGCATGTCGCCCCAAGCGGCCTGCCGCGAAGCGGTCGAGCATATCGCCCGGCTGCGCGGCGACGCTCTGAAGGGCGTGCAGGTCGGCTTCCTTGCGCTCGGGCGGGACGGCCACGTCGGCGCCTTCGCCCTGCTTCCCGGGTTCACTTACGCGGTGACACGTTACTCGGGGAAGACGGAGATATTCCCCGCAGAGTACCGCGCCGGGCAGGGTTGAGCGCCAACGGTTGTCGAGGGACCAAGCTGAGGTCCCCATGGAATCGCAGACGCGAGTGCGCCCTCAACGCGGACGTTCGGCCAGGTCACCAAGACACTGGGAGCTGCCGTTCGTTCAGCTTGTTGCCCTGGCCATCGAATAGCTTGGTTTGCGGCAAGCGGTTCAAGGCTTCGGGAATGACCGTATCGGGTCTTGCGCCATCTTTCGTGTTTACGCGGGCGCGCTGAGCGACGATCTTCGGCTCCCTTGCGACCACACCGGAGCGGCCGCGCGCCTTCCTTACTCATCTGGCCTTGCCGACTGGCCCCGAACGACGGGGGAAATCGAGGGCGGCGGAATGATCCCGAACCCAGAGATGGCGCGGGCTAACCTATCGGATGTGTATCGCGGCGTTTCTCACTGTCCCATAGCCCCGCTGCCCCAGCGAGCGGGCCGGAACGAATGGTCGTGAGGAAGATCGGATGAACGCCATTGCCCAATTGCCCAGCGATACAGGGGCGCCGGCGATCGGCCGCGGGCTGGTCTTCGCGATGGCGGTCGCGGCCGGGCTCGCAGTCGCTAACATCTATTACAACCAGCCGATGCTCGGGATCATCGAGCAGGAGCTGCCGGGGAGAATCGCCGGGCTGGTGCCCACCGCGACGCAGCTCGGCTATGCGATCGGGCTGTTTGCCCTGGTGCCGCTCGGCGATCTGGTCGAGCGCCGTAAGCTGGTGGTGAGCCAGTTCCTCGTGCTGGCGGTCGCGCTGGTCGGCGCCGCAATTGCGCCGTCGCCCGTGCTGCTTCTGCTTGCCTCGTTCCTGTTGGGGATCGCCTCGACCGTCGCGCAGCAGATCGTGCCCTTCGCGGCGCATCTCGCGCCCGCCGAGCGGCGCGGCGCGATCGTGGGGACGGTGACGTCGGGCGTGCTGTGCGGCATCCTGCTCAGCCGCACGCTCGCGGGTTTCGTCGCGGCGCATGCCGGGTGGCGCGCGATGTTCTGGCTGGGCGTTCCGCTCGCGCTCGCTGCAGCCGCGATCATGGGCGCCACGCTGCCGCGCAGCCGTCCGTATGGCGGGCGCAGCTATGGCCGGCTGGTGTTGTCGCTGGCGGGACTGTGGCGCGAGTTCGGTGCGCTGCGCGTCGCGGCGGTGACGCAGGCGCTGGTGTTCGGTGCCTTCACCGCTTTCTGGTCGATCCTCGCGCTGCAGCTCGAGGAGCCGCGCTTCGGCCTGGGGCCGGAAGTCGCGGGGCTGTTCGGCATCATCGGCGCGATCGGCGTCGTCGCCGCGCCGCTCGCCGGCCGCTTCGCCGACAGAAACGGCCCGCACAAGGCGATCCTGGCGGGGACGCTACTGACGCTCGGCTCGTGGGTCGTGTTCGGGGTGTGGCAGTCGATCGGAGGGCTGATCGTGGGGTGCATCCTGCTCGATTTCGCTGCGCAGAGCGTGCTCGTCTCCAACCAGCATGTGATCTACGCGCTGCGCCCCGAGGCGCGCTCGCGGATCAACACGATCTTCATGGGCTCGATGTTCCTCGGCGGCGCGGGCGGCGCGGCGGCCTCGAGTGCGGCGTGGAGCGCGGGCGGCTGGGTGGCCGTGTCGGTGCTCGGCGGGCTGCTGGCGCTGCTCGCATCGCTGCTACAGCTACTTCGTCGCTGACACACCTCTCGATCCAATCAGGAAGAATCATGGTCGCTCCAGCCAACCACACCGTCCACGCCAACGGCATCCGCCAGAATTACATCGATGCGGGGGAGGGCGCGCCGGTCGTGCTGCTGCACGGCTTTCCCGAGACCAACTTCGCCTGGCGGTTCCAGGTCCCGGTGCTCGGCGCGCATTACCGCATCATCGCCCCCGACCTGCGCGGCTATGGCGAAACCGACAAGCCGGCATCGGGCTATGACAAGCGCACCATGGCGGCCGATCTCGCCGCCTTGCTCGACACGCTGGGGATCGAGCGGATCGCTCTGGTGGGCCATGACCGCGGCGCGCGCGTCGCGACGCGCTTCGCCAAGGACTATCCCGAGCGGGTCGATCGCCTCGTCGTGATGGACAATGTCCCGACGAGAATCGTCGCGCGCGAGCTCGATGCGCGGATCGCCAAGGCCTATTGGTTCTTCCTCTTCCACCTCGTCCCCGACCTTCCCGAGACGCTGATCGCGGGCAAGGAGGAGCCGTGGCTGCGCTGGTTCTTCTCCGACTGGACCTATGACCCGGCAACGATCTCGGGCGAGGCGTTCGCGACCTATGTCCGCGCCTATCAGGCGCCCGGGGCGGTCCGCGGCGCGATGGCCGACTATCGCGCCAATGCCGAGGACATCGCGCAGGACCTGGCCGATGCCGAGGTGAAGATCGCCTGCCCGACGCTGGCGCTGTGGGGTGCCGACTTCGCGGCGGTGGGCAAGATGTTCGACATGCCCAGGGTCTGGGCCGAGATGGCGAACGACCTGCGCACGGCGGCGATCGAGCGCTGTGGCCATCTCCCGCACGAGGAGCGCCCCGAAGCGGTCAACGCGCTGCTGCTCGACTTCCTCCAGGGATGGCGCGGCTGAGCCTCAGGCCAGCGGCGCGGCAGCGGCGGGGTGGCGCGCGACGATCAGCGTCCCGGCAAGGACGAGCAGCGCCGCCAGCGCGAGCGGCGCGAACAGGCCCCAGTGGAGCAGCATCAGCGCGCCCAGCGCGGCGCCCAGGAAGATCGCGACCACCGCTCCCACGCGCCGCGTCCAATTGGTGTTGCTGCCGCCGGCGAGCGCCGAATCCGCGGCGAGGCCGGTCAGCGTGAGCGTGAGCACGGTGGTGGTCAGGTCGGGTACCTTGAGCTGGCGGATCGTGCCGTTGCGGAAGCCCATCGCGACCGCAGTCGCCGCGATGATCGCGTAATAATCGAGATCGTGCCCGGCATTGGCGCCGCGCCACAGCGCGACGAGGGCTGCCACTCCGAGCAGCAGTGCCTCGATGATCGCGGAAACCAGCAGCCAGTTACGCAGCGGCTCGCCCGCAAGCGCGCGGCCGATGCGCCCGGCCAGGAAGGCCCCCAGCAGGAAGGTCGCGATCGCCGCGGCGAATGCCATCGCCGCAAAGCCCGGCGCGCCCGCGGCGGCGAAGCCCAGGAACACGATGTTGCCGGTCATGTTGGCGGTGAACACCTTGTCGAGTCCCAGTACGCTCGCCGCATCGACCAGTCCGGTGGTGACCGAGAGGAGGAGCAGCAGGGGGGCGAGGGGAACGGGACGGGGCGCAGCCATGAACGGGCTCCTTTCAGAAACGGAATTCGGACTCGAAGCCCAGCATCGCGATCGTTCGGTGGGGACCGGTTTCGCGGATGAAGGCGCCGGGCGCAAAGGCGGATAAAGAGGCCGAGAGTTCGAGCTCGGGTGTGGCCTGCCACGAGAGCACCGCCTCGGCCTGCTTGCCGATGAAACGCGCGGCAGCCCCGTCGCCGGTGCGGATCAGGTTGCCGGGGACGTCGTAGATGCCGTCGCCGCGGCTGAAGCGCCAATAGGCCATGGCGGCGAGGCTCGCGCTCCAGTCCTTGGCGAGGGCGGCGGAGATTTGCGGGTTGGCGCTGATGATGTTGTACGGGCCGATCGGTGACAGCTCGCCGAAATATTTGCCCTTGGGGAAGAGCGCGTTGAAGGTGCCGAGGCGCTTGTCGTGTGGATTCTTGTCGCCGCTGGCGATGCTGATGCGCAGCGTGGCGTCGGGCTCGATCGGGCCGGGAAAGCGGCGGCCGATTTCGGTCGCGAGCGTCCACGCGCCGATCGTCCCGCCGGCGAAGCGTCCCCTCTGGGCGACTCCCTCGACATTCCAGTGCGTGCCGCCATGCTCGCCGAACCAGCGCGCGCCGAAGCTGTGGCGCAGCTCGCGCCCCTGCCGGCCGCCCCAATCTGCGGCCCGGTTGCGATAGCCGAGATAATAGAGCTCGAGCCCCGAGGTGGTCAGATAGGCGCCCCACAGCTGCTTGGTGCGCGAGCGGCGGTCGTCGAAGCTGTCCGGGCCGGGCGCCACCGGCTGCGCGGCGAGCAGGCTGAGCGAGGCGCTCCCGCTCCGCACGATCGCGCGCCACCCGTCAAAGGCCAGCGGCACGTTGGGGCCATAACGCGTGCCCACCAGCCGCTCCGAGCCGAGGGGCATCATCTGCCGCCCGGCACGCAGCGTCAGGCTGGCGCCCTTGGCGGTCAGCGTTGTCTCGGCGAAGGCCTGGAGGAGATCGACGCGCGTTTGGTCGACCGGGCCCTCGATCCCCGTCGCATAGGCCGCGATAGGCTGGACGAAGACGCGCGTCTTCGCGACATGCAGGTCGGCATAAGGCAGCGCGCGCACCCAGGTCGCCTGGTCGTCGGACAGGTCGCCCCAGAGGTTGCCGCGATAGGCCTCGCTGCGCACGCGCAGCTCGACGCCGGTGGTGAGATAGGCCTCGTCGCCGAGCGGGATATATTTGAAGCGCTCGGTCCAGGCGCCGGTGCGCTGCGCCGGGTCGGCGAGCTGCGACCAGTCCTCGTCATAGCGCACCTTGCCCTGCGCAAGCGCCGTCGCGGGCAGCAGCAGCGCTGCGCAGAGCAGGGCCGCCTTAGGCGCCACGCCGGCGCGCCTGATCGACCAAGGCCGCCAGTACGAAGCCGCCGACGAGTCCGAGATGCTCGAAGAAGGCGTTGGTCGCCATGAAGCGCTCGTGCCCCGCCATCGTCCAGAAGGGATTGGCGGTGAAGGCGGCGAGCAGAGTGAACACGCCGAGCATCCCCGCGCCCAGCCACAGCAGGCGCCCCCACAGGATCAGCGCCGCCCCGAGCAGCTCGACCGCGACGGTGAGCGCGGCCCAGAATGCGGGCGGGGTCATGCCGAAATGCGCCTGCTCGGCCACCGCGCCCGGCCAGTCGGCGAGCTTGACCGCCCCGCCGAGCAGATAGGCGCTCACCAGCAACAGGCGGGCGAGGAACCAGCTCGGTGTGCGATCGAGGATCGCGTCGACGAAGCGCGGCATCAGACCGCCCAGCAACCGCAGCCCATCGCGCCCCAGAAGCTCTGGGGCTCGGCGGCGGGAACGTTGGCGCCGAGCGCTGCGGCGTGGTTGTGGCCATGGACCTGACATGACGAGGCGCAGCCGCACGTCGAGGCGAGCTTGGCCTCGGCCTTATGGTCGCGGTGATAGCCGCCGAAGGTCGCGACGGGAGACCAGTCGGGCATCGGCTTTGGTAGGGCGGGGGCGAGCGGTCCGTAATCGCCCTCGCCATGCACCACCTTGCCGCCGAGCAAGGTCAGCACCGCGCGCAGATGCGGGATCTCGCTCTCCGCCACGCTGAAATAGTCGCCCGAGAGCACCGCGAGATCGGCGAGCTGGCCGACCTTGATCTGGCCCTTCTTGCCTTCCTCGTTCGAGAACCAGGTATTCTCGTGCGTCCACATGCGTAGCGCCTTTTCGCGGCTCATGCGGTTTGCGCCCGGATAGAGAGTGAGCCCGCCGACAGTGCGGCCGGTCACCAGCCAGTTGAGCGACACCCAGGGATTGTAGCTCGCGACGCGGGTTGCGTCGGTGCCTGCGCCCACCGGCACGCCCGCGGCGAGCATGCGCGCGATCGGCGGGGTGCGCTCGGCCGCGCGGGCGCCGTAGCGCGCGACGAAATCCTCGCCCTGATAGGCCATGCGGTGCTGCACCGCGATCCCGCCGCCCAAGGCCGCGATGCGATCGATGTTGCGGTCGCCGATCGTCTCGCAATGGTCGAAGAACCAGTGGATTCCCCCGAGCGGGACGTCGCGATTGACCTTCTCGAACACGTCGAGCGCGCGGCCGATCGTCTGGTCATAGGTGGCGTGGAGCCGCCACGGCCAGCGATGCTCGGCGAGCAGGCGGATCACCGGCTCGAGATCGGCTTCCATGTTGGGCGCCATGTCGGGCCGCGGCGCGCGGAAATCCTCGAAGTCGGCCGCCGAATAGACCAGCATCTCGCCCGCGCCGTTGTGGCGATAGCTGTCGTCGCCCTGCCCGGGCGTGACCTGCTTCACCCAGCCCGCGAAGTCGGCGAGCTCCTCCTTGGGCTTCTGCGTGAAGAGGTTGTAGCTGATGCGGACGGTGAGCTGGTCCTCGCGGTGGAGCTGTTCGATGATCGCATAATCGTCGGGATAATTCTGGAAGCCGCCGCCGGCATCGATCACGCCGGTCACGCCGAGCGAGTTCATCTCGCGCATGAAATGGCGCGTTGAGTTGAGCTGATATTCGGGGGGCAGCTTGGGGCCCTTGGCGAGCGTCGCATAGAGGATCGTTGCGTTGGGCTGGGCGAGCAGCAGCCCGGTGGGGTTGCCCGCCGCGTCGCGCACGATCTCGCCGCCCGGCGGGTTCGGCGTGTCCCTGGTGTAGCCCACGACGCGCAGCGCGGCCGCGTTGAGCAAGGCACGGTCATAGAGGTGCAGGATGAAGACGGGAGTATCGGGCGCTGCGGCGTTGAGTTCGTCGAGCGTCGGCAGGCGCTTCTCGGCGAACTGGTGCTCGGTGAAGCCGCCGACCACGCGCACCCATTGCGGCGCCGGCGTCCGCTCGACCTGGCGGCGGAGCATTGCCATCGCGTCGGCGAGCGTGGGTACGCCGTCCCAGCGCAGCTCCATATTGTAGTTCAGCCCGCCGCGGATGATGTGCATGTGGCTGTCGATCAGCCCGGGGATCACGCGGCGGCGGCCGGCATCGATCACCACCGCATCGGGCGCCGCGGCGCGGACCTCGGCTTCGCTGCCCACGGCGAGGAACCGGCCGTCGCGGATCGCGATCGCCTGTGCCTCGGGATTCTCGCGGTCGAGCGTGGTGACCTTGGCATTGACGAGGATGATGTCGGCAGAAGGCATGGGGTGGCTCCGGGTGGGCAGCGAATAGGTGAGCGCCAGCGCGGTCCCGCCGGCGAGGAGATCACGTCGGCCTACCTTGCTCACGAGTCATGTTCCCGCGGGAGAACGGCGGCACTGTGACCGGATACCAGCCGCACCGCGACGGGCGTGAGCTGCTCGCCGATCAAGATGCCGAGCAAACCGATCAACGCGATCGCTGGCGGCGCGGGCGAGCGCACGCCGAGCAGGCTGTAGATCCCGCCGACGAGCAGGCCGGCCGCGAGCGAGAGGAGGTAGGGCTTCACGAGCGCTCTCCGTCAGAACGAGGCGGAGCAGGCCGGCTCGCGAACACGCGCCGGCCTGCTCGCACAGATCAGACCGTCTGGCCTTCCTGCGCGCCGAACATGGTCTTGGCATAAGTGATGCCCAGGCCATAGGCGCCGGCATAATGCTTGGCGACGCCGGTGGTCGCGTCATAGGTCTCGCCGCGCGCCCAGTCGCGCTGCAGCTCGAGCAGATACTGGACCGAGGTCATTGGGATCGTGCCGGCCTGGACCATCCGCGCCACCGCGCGCTCATGCGCCTCGGTGGAGACGTCGCCGCAGGCGTCGGTGATGACATAGACCTCGAAGCCCTGCTCGATCGCCGAGATCGCCGGGCCGACGATGCACACGCTGGTCCACAGGCCGGCGAGCACGATGCGGCGCTTGCCGAGGCGATTGACCTCGGCGATCACCGCCGCGTCTTCCCAGCTGTTCATGGTGGTGCGGTCGATCAGCGCCTGGCCGGGGAAGGGATCGGTCACCTCGGAGAACATCGGGCCCGAGAAGCTCTTCTCCGCGACCGTGGTGAGGATGGCGGGGACCCCGAACACCTTGGCGGCATTGGCGACGAGCGCGGCATTGGTGCGCAGCGCCACTGCGTCGATCGAATGCGTGGCAAACGCCATCTGCGACTGGAAGTCGATCATGATCAGCGTGTGGTCGTCGGGGTTGAGCAGGGTCTTGCCGGGGGCCGGCGTGGCGGTGAGGGTCATGGTTGCGCTCCTTGTAATGGCGAAGCGCGCTCTGCCCGCCGGGGCTCGACGGGTCTTGTATTCCTCCGCCGCCACTTGGACGGAAATGCCGTAGCGGCTTTACGCGGCCGAATCCTTGGCCGGGATCGAGAAGGCGAAGATCGAGCCCGCCGATGCCTTGGAGCGCAGCTCGAACGTGCCGCCATGCACCTCGACGATCGAGCGGCAGATGCGCAGCCCCAGCCCCAGGCCATTGGCCTTGGTGGTGAAGAAGCCGTCGAACAGCCGGTCGCGGTCGGCCGCGGCGATGCCCGGGCCGCTATCCTCCACCTCGACCCACACGCCGTCGCTGCGCTGGCGCGTGCGCACCCACAAGACGCGGCTCCAGCATTGCGCGTCGGCCATCGCCTGCGCCGCATTGAGCGCGAGGTTGACTACCACCTGCTGGATCTGCACGCGATCGATCGCGACCGCCGGAAGATCGGCGCCGAGATCGAGCCGTACCGTAACTTGGCGGCTGGTCATCTCGTGCCGCAGGAATTCCATCGTCTCCTCGACCAAGGCGTTGAGATCGGCGCGCGTGCGGCTCTGCGGTTTGCTGATCGCCATCGAGCGCAGTCGCGACACGACTTCGTTCGCCTGGCGGCTGCCGATCACGATGTTGTCCAGGCAGGCGCGGGCCTGTTCGAGATCGGGCTCCGGGCGATCGATCCAGCGCTTCGCCGCCTCGGCGAAGGTTGTGACGCCGGCGAGCGGCTGGCGTACCTCGTGCGCGACCGATGCGGTGAGTTCGCCCAGGATCGAGAGCCGGCCGGCGTGCGCCATCTCGCCGTGCAGCCGGTGCAACGCCGCCTCGGCGCGCACCTGCGATCCGATGTCGACCAGCCCGACATGGAGCCGGTCGCCGCCCGTATCCTCCTCGCGCCAGCTGGTGAAGATCACGGGGATCTCCTCGCCATCGGCCCGGCGAAGGCGCGTCTCGGCGCGGAAGCTCGGAAGGCCGGTGAGTTCCGCGAACAGCGCGCGTGCGAACACCCCCGCCTGTGCGAAGGGCCACAGCGTGCGCAGGCCGATCGGGAACGGCGTGTCACACAAGGCCAGCAGCTCGCTCGCGCGGCGATTGGCGGCGACCAGCGTCGCGCCGGCAAGCAATTGCCGCAGCACTTCGGGCTGGCTCAATTGCGCGAGCGTCGGCTCGCTCTCGAGCGCGTCCAGCACGCGCCGCGCGCCGGCCACGTCGATTTCGCACAGCGACAGGTCCATCGCCTCGACCAGCCGGTCGCGGGCGGGTTCACCCATTGAGGAAGCCGAGCAGATCGGCGTTGAGCCGCTCCTTGTGCGTGAACAACAGCCCGTGCGGCGCGCCCTCGTAAATCTCCAACCGGGCATTGGGGAACAGCGCGATCGCCTGGCGCGCGGTGGCGTCGAACGGCACGAATGCGTCGAGCTCGCCATGGACGATCAGCACCGGCACGTCGAAGCCGGCGATGTCCTCGCGATAATCGGTCTCGGCGCAGGCGGTCACCGAATCATGGCTCGCCTTGAGCGAGGCCATCAGCGCGAGCTGCTGGACGTGCATCAGGCTTCCCTCCGAGATGTCCGCGCCGTCGCGATCCGCGCCGAAGAACAGCCGCGCGAAGCCGCGGACGAACTCGGCGCGATCGGCGAGCAGCCCGCTGCGAACATTGTCGAAGACAATCTGGGGGACGCCGCTGGGATAATCCTCGCTCTGGCCGAGCTTGGGCGTGGTGGCGCCGATCAGCACCACGCTGCGCACCCGATCCGATCCGTGGCGCCCGACATAGCGCGTCACCTCCCCGCCACCCATGGCATAGCCGACCAGAGTCACGTCGCGCAGGTCGAGATGCTCGATCAGCTCGGCGAGATCGTCCGAGAAGCTGTCATGGTCATAGCCGTCCCAGGGCTGGTCCGAGCGGCCGAAGCCGCGGCGATCGTGCGCGATCACGCGATATCCCTGTGACGCCAGGAACATCATCTGGTTTTCCCACATGTCCGAATTGAGCGGCCAGCCATGGGCGAACACCACCGGGCGTCCCTTGCCCCAATCCTTGTAATAAAGGCGCGTGCCATCGCGCACCTGAAACATCGCCATTCGACCCGTCCGTTGTTCTGTGTTTGGCGCCCGCTAGCGCAAAAGCGCCACGAAAGGACAGCCCCAGGCGCTCGCTTCGTCGCGAGTCAGGCCGGCTCGCGCCGGGCCCGTCGCCACGCCAGCGGCGTTTCGCCGACCAGCTTGCGGAACAGCCGCGTGAGGTGCGCTTGGTCGGTGAGCCCGCAGGCGCAGGCGATCTGGCTCAGGCTGTCGCTCGTGCGCAGCATCAGCGTCTGGGCGTGCCGGATGCGGCGACGGATCAGGAAGGCGTGCGGTGTCTCGCCGACGCTCACCTTGAATGCGCGATTGAAATGGCCCGAGCTCAATTTGCAGACCGCAGCGAGGCTCTCGATCGCGACCGGCGCGTCGAGCGCACCGTCGATATGTTCGATCACGCGTTTGAGCTGCCAGGCGGCTAGACCGCCCTTGACTGCCGCGCCGCCATGATGCGGGGGCAGCGCGGGCAGGAGCCCGCCTTCCGATAGCGTGGCCGGCTCGGGTGCCTGGAACAGGGCCGCCATGCGCTCGAGATAGAGGCGTGTGCGGCCCGGATCATGGTCCAGCGCGCGCCGTGCGTTGTCGAGCAGGCCGATCAGTTCGCCCGAACCGGGAAACGCGCTCCAGGCGAAGGGCGCCGCAGCGGCGGGGAACGCGCGGGAATAGGGGGACAGCATAGGAACTCCGAGCGAAATACTCCTCGGACTATGCGGCGGTGCGTGCGGCCCGGCCATCGAACGGCCGATCACTCTGCCGAGGCCTTGGTTTGACCCCGCCATACGATGGTTTGCCCCGGATGCCGGGCACCCGGGGCAATCGCTCAGCTTTGCAGGAAAGCGAGTAGGTCCGCATTGTAGCGGTCCTGGTGCGTCGCGGTCAGCGCGTGGGGGGCGCCAGCATAGACCTTCAGCTCAGCGTGCGGCATCAGCTTCTTGGCCGCGGCACCGGTGGGTGCCAGCGGGACGACCTGGTCGTCATCGCCGTGGATGATTAGCGTCGGCAGCGTGATCTCCGCCATCTCGGCGCGGAAATCGGTCTCCGAAAAGGCGCCGACGCAATCATAGGTGCCCTTGATCCCGCTGGTGAGCGCGATCTGCAGCGTCTGCGTCATCACGCCCCGGGACACCGCGCCAGGGACCTTGTTGGTGCCGAAGAAGAGCGGATTGAAGTCGTCGAGGAATTGCGCGCGGTCCTTGACGAGCGCGGCGCGCATGCCGTCGAACACGTCCATCGGCACGCCTTCGGGATTGTCCGTGGCCTTGCCGAAGAACGGCGTCACCGAGCCCGTCAGACACAGTTTGGCGACGCGCGCTCCCCGATATTTCGAAATATAGCGGACGACATCGCCGCCCCCCATCGAGAAGCCTACCAACGTCACGTCCTGCACATCGGCGGTCTCGAGGATCAGCGCTATGTCGTCGGCGAACGTGTCGTAGTCATAGCCGGTCCAGGTCTGGTCCGAGCGACCGAATCCGCGGCGGTCATGGGCGATCACGCGGTAGCCGTTGGATGCCAGGAACAGCATCTGCTGCTCCCACATGTCTGCGCTCAGCGGCCAGCCATGGCTGAAGAAGACTACCGGCCCGGTGCCCCAGTCCTTGTAATAGATGCGCGTGCCGTCCTTGGCGGTAACGAAAGCCATTTGATCCTCCAGGTCGATGCGCGACCAAGGGGCCGCGCGTGCCGCCGAGCTAGGCGCCGAACCGCACCGCGGATTGTAGGATTGCGCGGATTTTTGCGTTATCGCGACGCGCATGCGGACCTCCCTCGCCCTCGATAATCGTATTTCCGACCAGCCCCCCGTCGTCGTGATCGTCGACGACGACCCGCTAATCCGCGGCGCGATGGACAGTCTGTTCCGCTCGGTGGGCATGGAGACGCGTTGCCATGGCTCGGCGCTCGACGCTTTGGCCGGCGCGCTGCCCGATGCGGTGTGCTGCTTCGTTGTCGACGTGCGGATGCCACAGGTGGGCGGCTTCGAATTCCACTCCCGGCTGGCAGAGCGCGACCCCGACGTGCCCATCGTGTTCGTCACCGGGCACGGCGACATTCCGATGACGGTGAAGGCGATGAAAGCCGGCGCTGTGGACTTCCTCGCCAAGCCCTTTCGCGACCAGGATCTGCTCGACGCGGTCAACGTCGCGCTGGAACGGTCGCGCGAAACCCGCGCCGCGAAGCGTGTCACTGCCGAGGCGCGGGCGCGCTATGACAGCCTCACCCCGCGCGAGCGCGAAGTGATGGCGGGAGTCACGCGAGGACTGCTCAACAAGCAAGTCGCGGGCGAGCTCGGCCTCGCCGAGATCACGGTCAAGCTGCACCGATCGAGCCTGATGAAGAAGCTCGGCGTCCGCACCGTTCCCGATCTGGTGCGGCTGGCAGAATCGTTGGGCGCATCGGCCCACGAATCGTGACCCTAAACGCCCGTATGTCTCGCTCTCCCGGACGGGTTATCCTATGCGAGACCCTCGGCTCCCGCTCGGGTGTCGAACGAGAGGGTTCGGGTGCCGGCTAGGAATATCGCGGTCGTCGACGATGAGGCGCTGGTCGGCTCGGCAACCGCCAGCCTGCTGCGTTCGTACGGCTACCATGCCATGACCTTCGACTGCGCGCATGATTTCCTCGCGCGTGCGGATCGCAGCTTCGACTGCTTGGTGAGCGACGTCCAGATGCCGGCCATGTCGGGGCTCGACCTGTACCGGCAGCTTCGGGCGGAGGGCGCCTCGGTGCCGGTGGTGCTGATGACTGCCTATCCTACCGCATCGGTCAGGAGCTTCGTCGCCGAAAGCGACGTGATCGCGTTGCTTGAAAAGCCGCTGGTGAGTGAGGACCTGATCGCCGCGATCGAGCGCGCGCTCGACGCTAAGTAGGGCGCGCTCGCGCGACTGAGGGGGCGTACCAAGCCGCGGCTGGCATCTCGGGCCCGATTATTGGTCCAGAGTTCATCGCTCTCCGTGCAAAAAAAGAGCGACCGACAGGCGAGCAGGGCGCGCGCTCAAGCGTGAGCGTCACTCCGCCCGGTGCGACCCGGGTCAGCGAATTTGGCCGGCCGCACTTTTACGGATGCTTGCCCGCCGCGCAGACCGGCGACCAAATCGCCGTGGTCGACCCAAGACCGCGATCTTGGCCAGCACCTTGCGCACTCCAGGCCAACGGAGAGATGGATGTAATCAGTGCGTCATAGAAAGCGTCTTAGGCCTCGCTATCCGCATCCCTCATCGACTTGGCGGGCAGCGATTTCATGGGGCTTTGAGCGGCCACGCCGGATGGACGATGAGCACGACATCATCTCGGATTGGCTTGCGCGGGAGATCGTTCCCCTCGAGCGTGCCGTCCATGGCTGGCTTTCGCGCCGATGGGGACATGTCGTCGATGCCGAAGACGTGATCCAGGAAGCCTATTGCCGCGTCGCGAGCCTGGCATCCATTGATCATATCGAGAATCCGAAATCCTATTTCTTCCGGACTGCGCACGCGGTTGTGTCGGAGAAGATGCGGCGGGCAGGAATCATTAGTTTCAGCTCGATGACCCAAATCGAATGGTCGAACGTCATGGATGACGAGCCTTTGGCGGATCGTATCGTGGCAGCGGACCAGGAACTCAGGCGCGTGAACGGATTGCTCTCGCAACTTTCCGACACCTGCCGCCGCGCGATCGAGATGCGGCGCATCGAGGGCCTGTCGCGGAAAGAGACCGCCGAACGACTGGGAGTGACCGAGAACGACGTGAAGAACCATCTTGTCCGCGGCCTGCGGAAAGTCATGAAAGCGATCGCAGACGAGGATGCGTGCACGGGCGGCGACGAACCCGAGGCGGTCGAGCACAAGGCGGCAGTGATTGGCAAGCACCGGTCCCACTAACAATATCGCCGATCGGGCGGCCGAGTGGGCGGTGGAAGCGGCATATGGCGATATGTCGCCGGAGGCCCGCGCCGCGCTCGAAGCCTGGCTCGTCGCGGATACGCGGCATCGCGGCGCTTATATGCGCGCCCGCGCCTGGCTGAGGGCTTCTGAGATTGCCGTCGTGGAGGAGCAGGCGGCTCCGGCGGGGCAGTCGCGTGCCTCGAACATGGCCGCGTTCGATGTGGCGCCCTCCCGTCCGCTCCGCCGTGGCGTGGTCCGGTGGGGCGGCAGGGCGCTGGCGGGCGGCGTCGCGCTTGCCGCGTCGATGGCGGCGCTGGTGGCAGTCGGCGTGCCGCTGCCGCCGCCTTTCGGCGCGACCGAGGTCGCCGAGGCTGCCCGCGTGGTCAAGCTCAAGGACGGGTCGGTCGCGACGCTCGGCCGGGGTGCTGAGATCGCCGTGGCGCTGTCAGGCGACGTTCGGCGAGTCACGCTGCTGCGCGGAGAAGCCCAGTTCAAGGTCGCTAAGGACAAGGCGCGGCCGTTCGTGGTGCGCTCGGGCGACGTCTATGCCCAGGCGACGGGGACGCTCTACTCGGTCACGCGCGTGGGCGAGACCGGCGGGATGGTGAAAGTCGCAGAAGGCAGCGTACTGGTCTGGCCGCGCGATGAGCGCGACCAGGCGGTGCTCCTGCATCCCGGCGGCTCGCTGACGCTCGATCCCGGCCCGCGGCGGATGCCGGCGCCGGCGCGCGCGACGACGCCGGCGGTTTCCCGTTCGCGCCCGCTTCCGCCGCCTGAGCTGGCGCAGATTTCGCTCGACGATGTGCCGGTGAAGACGGGCGTCGCGCGCTTCAACAGCCTCAACAGCACCAAGATCGTGATCGCCGATCCGACAATTGCGGATATCCGGATCGTCGGATTGTATCGGGCCGACGATCCCGAGCAATTCGCTCAAGCCGTGGCCGCGATATCGGATGGGGTTGTCGTGCATGATGCCGGGAAGATTGTAGTAAAACTGAAGTAAAATAGTCCAAAAATATTAATTTATTACGGAATGATCCGTCGACGGATGTCCCTCGTCATTTGGTGAGATGGAACCAAAGAGGGGGTAATCCTAATGCGCGCTTTCCTTTTGCATTCGGCAATTTCCGTGTCCGCGATCGCGGTGGCATTCTGCGTACCGTCGGTCGCTCAAGCCCAGGACCAGGCGCGGAGCTTCGATGTCGCCGAACAGCCGGCATCGAGCGGCGTTCGCGAATTCGCCCGTCAGGCCGGAATCCAGGTCACGCTCGCCGGGCGCGATGCGGAAGGCCGCAAGACCAACCGGGTCCAAGGCGATCTCGACACTCGGGAAGCTCTGGACCGGCTGCTGGCCGGAAGCGGCCTGACCGTGGTCTCCTTCGACGGCAAGGCGGCGATATTGGGAAACGCGCAAGCGGACTCGGACATCGTCGTTACCGGGGGCGCAGTCACCTTCGCCAATAACAACGTGACTCGGCCCATGATCGAGCGTCAGTCGGTGCTCAGCAGCGTGAACGACGTGCTGAACGAGCTTCCCGGCGTGCTGGTGACCGAAGCCGACGCATTCGGCTCCTCGGACGCGGCGACCGCGATCAGCATCCGTGGCTTCGATACGCTGCACATCGGCGCCACCATCGACGGCATCCCGAACGGCGGGTCGCGCTATGGCGGCGGTTCGAAGGCCAACCGCTATCTCGACGTGCTGGATCTCGAGACCGTCAACGTGTCGCAGGGCACCGCGGACGTTTCTTCGCCCTCCAATGAGGCGCTGGCGGGAACGATCAACTACATCAGCTCCGATCCGCTCGGCGACCCTCGGCTGCGCGTCGTGCTGGCGGGTGGGGACTGGGACGCACGCCAGGCCTATGTCCGTTTCGACACGGGCGAGATCGCGCCCGGCACCCGCGCCTGGGTAAGCGGGCTGAGCTCCAGCGTCCATGACTGGATCGACGGATCGGGGCAGACCACGCGCTCGCACATCGCGGCCAAGATCACCAGCCAACTCTCGCGTGTCGATCTGACCGGCTATGTCTCGTTCGACGACGCGAACGAGTCCGAATATGGCGGCAGCAGCCCCGCCAACTTCGCCAAGAACCCGCTCGTCGATACGCTGATCGGCAATTGGGTGGGCATTCCCTATTTCGATCAATATTATCGCTCGGGCTCGCGCGCGCTGCGCAAGAACCTGTTCGGCTATCTCAAGGCGCATACTGAGATGGGCGAGGTGAACCTGACCCTGACGGGCTATGGCCACCGCATGACCGGGCGCGGCGACTATGTTCCGCCCTATCTGGTCGACGTCACCAACGACGGCGTCGGCGCGCCGAACAGCGAGTATCTGGGCGGCAAGACCGTCTATAGCGCCGGCAATCTGGGCAATATCTATTTCGTGATGCCGAACGGCGCCACGGCAACCAAGACGCCGGGCTGCGTAGCTCCCGCCGGCCTGCCGGCGGACTATGCGCCGAGTTGCTATCCGGCGAACGCGGTGCCGGTGCAATCCTATCGCCACACGCACTATGATTACTCCCGCCTCGGCGCGCTGGTCAGCCTCGATTGGCGGCATGATTTCGGCGGGTTCACCAATGTCGTCCGCGCCGGCACGTGGTTCGAGCATGGCCGCACCAACACGGTGCGCGACTGGCACAAGCTCACCGATGCCCGGGTCAGCTATGCCTTCGACGGCCAGCCCTATTGGGTGCAGTACGACATCGACGACGGTGCCGAGGAGTTCATGTACTATGTCGAGGACGTGCTGACCTATGGCAGGCTCAGCGGGCGCATCGGCGTGAAGCAGTTCTTCATCGACCAGCAGCGCCAGGAGCGGACGAACACCAAGCTCCATACCGACATGTACAAACAGTCCGATCCGCTGCTGTCGTTCGGCCTGACCTACGCGACCCCGATCGAGGGTCTGGAACTGTTCGGCGGATATTCGAAGAATTTTGCAGGGCTGCAGCGCAACCTGCTCGGCGGCGACCAGCGCCTGCTGGACCTGACCGAGCCGGAGACCGCCCGGAACGTCGAACTCGGTGCGCGCTACGGTGGCCGCAATTTGCAGGGCTCGCTTACCCTCTATGATGTCAACTTCGAGAACCGCATCATCCTGGTACCCTCGACCTTCATTACGGGCATCGATTACCTCAACCAGGTGAGCGGGCTTTATCTAAACGTCGGCGGCATCAAGAGCCGCGGCGTCGAGGCAGCGCTCGCTTATCATTTCCCGGGCGGTTTCTCGCTGTCGGGCTCCTATTCGTACAACCGGTCCAAATATCTCGGCAGCGGCAATCCCGCGCAGGACAAGGCGATGGGCGTCACACCGGGCGTGCAGGTCGCCAATTCGCCCAAGACGATGTTCAACATAGCAGCGGACTGGCATCGCAACGGCTGGAAGCTGGGCGTCGCCTCCAAATATGTCGGCAATTCCTTCATCGACGTCGCCGCGACGAGCGAGGCCAAGCATTATGTCGTGACCAACGGCTATGTCGGTTTGGATCTGGGCGGGATCGATGGCTTGCTCAAGGGCATGGGCATCACGATCACCGTCAACAATCTGACCGACGAGCGCTATCTCACCGGCACGGGCCGCCTCGGTACACCACGTACCGTGACGGCGGCGCTGACGCTCGACTTCTAGGACGAGGCCGCTCCCGCCAGCAGGGCGGGGCGGCCTTTCCAATCGAACAGCCGGTTGGCAGGAATACATTATGACCGACATCGGACGCCGCACGTTGCTCAAGGCGGGAATGGGCGCGGGGGTGGCAGCCTTTCCTGCGGCGATCGCCCGCGCGCTCGCGATCCCGCCCGACATCCGCTCGGGCACGATCCGCGACGTCGAGCATGTCGTGATCCTGATGCAGGAAAATCGCGGCTTCGATCATTATTTCGGCACGCTGCGCGGCGTGCGCGGCTTTGGCGACCGCTTCCCGATCCCGCTCGCGCCGGCATTGTCGAGCGGGCCGGAGCGCACCGTCTGGCAGCAGCTCGACGGCAAGGCCGAAGGCGGGCCGCGGCTGATCGAGCCCTATCACCTCGCCACGAAGCGTGACTGGACCCTGGCGCGCATGATCGGCACGCCGCACGGCTGGCCCGACGCGCAGCCGGCCTGGGACCATGGCCGCATGGCGCATTGGCCCGAGGCCAAGACCGAGCGTGCGCTCGGCCATTTCCGGCGCGAGGACATGCCGTTCCAGTTCGCGCTCGCCGACGCGTTCACGATCTGCGACGCCTATCATTGCGCGATCCAGTCGGGCACCAACCCCAACCGCCTGTTCCTGTGGACCGGCACCAACGATCCCCTCGGCCGCGCCGGCGGTCCCGCGATCAACAACTCGCACGACCGTTTCCCCGAGCAGGGCGGGGCGGCCGAACCCTATCGCTGGACCACGTATGTCGAGCGGCTGCACGCCGCGGGTGTGGACTGGCGCCTCTATCAGGACATGGCCGACAATTTCACCGACAACCCTCTGGTCGGCTTCGCGCCCTTCCGCGCCGCGGAGAAGGGCGAGGCGGGAAGCGACCCGGCGTTGCGCGAGCGTGCGCTTACCACGCGGGCGCTCGACGGGCTGCGTGCCGACGTGCTCGCCGGCCGGCTGCCGCAGGTCTCCTATGTGATCGCCCCCGCGTCGGCTTCCGAGCACCCGGGGCCGTCGAGCCCGGCGCAGGGCGCGGCCTATACCGCCGAGGTGCTCGACGCGCTCACCGCCGATCCGGCGGTCTGGGCGCGCACCGTGCTGCTCATCATGTTCGACGAGAATGACGGCTTTTTCGACCATGTGCCGCCGCCTGCGCCGCCCTCGCGCGATCCGCTCGCCCCCGGCGGCCTTGCCGGTGCCTCGACGGTCAGCACTATCGGCGAATATCATGAGGCGGAGAACAAGGCCGATGCGCGGCCCGACCTCGTGCAGTTCCATGGCCGCCCGTACGGCCTCGGCCCGCGCGTGCCCCTCTATGTCGTCTCGCCGTGGAGCCGCGGCGGCTGGGTCAACAGCCAGGTGTTCGACCATACCTCGGTGATCCGCTTCCTCGAGCGGCGCTTCGGCGTGGTCGAGCCCAACATCTCGCCCTGGCGCCGCGCGGTGTGCGGCGACCTCACTTCGGCCTTCGATTTCGCGCATCCCAATGCGACCGTGCCGTCGGGCTTGCCCGACCCCCGGCCGGAGGCGGTGCGCGCGGCGACGATCAGGGACCGTCCCGACCCCAAGGCGCCGCTCGCCGCCGAAGCACGCTGGCAGGAGCCCGGCACGCGCCCCTCGCGGCCCTTGCCCTATCGCCTCGAGGTGACCGAGGCGCGCGGTACCGGCGAGATCCGGCTCACCTTTCACGCGGTCGGCGCGGGTGCGGTATTCCATGTCTATGACCGGCTGGCGCTCGAGCGCATTCCACGGCGCTACACGGTCGAGGCGGGCAAGCAGTTGACCGGCGCCTGGCGGACGGTGGGCGACGCGGGCGCTTATGATCTTTGGGTCCTCGGTCCTAACGGCTTTCATCGCCATTTCGCCGGAACCGCTCGGGATCGTGCGATCGCCGGCGGAATCCACTGGGAGTTCGACCGCGATGGGCGCTTGCTCGCCTTCGAGACCGAGCGCGGCGACGAACTGCTCGTGACTCCCAACGCTTATCGTGACGCGCACCCCGCATGGCGAAGTGGCCCCGGCCAGCGTCATCATCGCTGGCGGCTGGAGCAGACCATGGGTCGGTACGACCTCTCCGTGACGAGCCCCGAAGCCGATGGCTTTTTCAGGCGTATCGCCGGGCGACTGGAGACGGGGCGCGCTTCCTGTTCCGATCCGGCTGGAGTCCTTGCTGGCCCTCCCGCCTGAAGGCGAAACCTCCGCAGGACCCCTCCCGCGGGTCCGGACCGCGCGTATCGCTAAAGGGGAAGGGCCGCTCTACGTCCCAATTTTGGTGATTAAGATCGACCAAGAGGTTTGCCGAAACCGGCCGTGAATTTGGGGTTTGGCGTTCGGATCACCCAGTGCTCAGCTGGCGGTGACAGCTGACCGCCACTTCGTCTGCCAGGAACCGCAGAAGCGCCCGATGGCCTGCTCGACGCCTTGAAGTGAACTGCTCGAGTCGAGGTCGGTCGATAGGGTGAGCTTCCCCTTCGCCGTTCTGGGCGGAGTTCCTTGCGCGAGCACCGAGATCGGCAATCTGTGCCGATTGCAGCCTATTTCTGACCAGACGCTGTCTACTAGGGGCCGGAGACCGTTTATCTGCGACGTCTACCAGAACAACCACAGACATCCAGCACGCCGCGCTCGGCGCATTCTCCTGGATGAACTCACGGCGTGGCTCAGCCAGTTCACCCATTGGGGGATCGGGCATTCTGTTGGAGAGGCCGCTTCGACCCTGACCGGCCCAAATCTAACTGGAATTGGCCCAGACTAGCTGGCGCCACAGGAATCGCAGAGGTGGTGGTGGGTCCGCCGGGATTCGAACCCGGGACCTCTCGATTAAAAGTCGCTTGCTCTACCGACTGAGCTACGGACCCACGCGCCCGCCCCTAGGCGCGGGCGTCGGGCGGGTCAACCGGGCGCGGAGCTGGCGGACGGTCAGCCCGCTCACCGGATCGCGCCAGTGCGGCGCCACGCGCACCAGCGGGTCGAGCACGAAGCGCCGCGCGCGGAACAGCTGGTGCGGAACGGTCAGCCCCGGGCTGGCCCAGGCGCCTTCGGACCATAGCAGCAGGTCGAGGTCGATTACCCGCGCCGCCCAGCTCTGCCCGCGCCGCCGGCCGAAGCTTTGCTCGATCGCCTTGAGGCGGCGGAGCAGCCTGGCGGGGTCCTCGTCAGTCTCAAGAATCGCGGCGGCATTGACGAATCGGCGTTTGGACGGGCCGAGCGGCGCGGTGGCGATCAGCGGCGAGACCCCGATGAGCCGCGCCGGCGCGCGGCCGAGCTCGGCGAGCGCGGCGGCCACTTCGGCGCGCGGGCCCCCGTGCCGCCCCGGCCGGTTCGAGCCGAGCCCGATCGCATAGCTTGTCCTTGCCACGCCGCTGCGCCTATCGCGCCGCAATGCCCGCGCCAAGCCTCGAACCCGACCGCGACTGCCCGCATTGCCCGCGACTGGCGGCGCTGCGCACCACGCTGCGCGCCGAGCAGCCCGATTGGTGGAATGCGCCGGTGCCCGCGCTCGGCCCTGCCGATGCCTGGCTCGCGATCGTCGGGCTCGCGCCGGGCAGGCTCGGCGCCAATCGCACCGGCCGCGCCTTCACCGGCGACGCCTCGGGCGACCTGCTCTTCGCCACGCTGGAGAAGCTGGGCCTGTCCGAGGCAGGTGAGCCGCACGGCGTGGTGATCCTCAACGCGGTGCGCTGCCTGCCGCCGGGCAACAAGCCCGACCCGGCCGAGGTCCACGCCTGCCGGCCCTATCTCGCGGGCCAGCTCCGCGCGCCGGTGGTGGTGGCGCTGGGCCAGATCGCGCACCAGTCGGCGGTTAAGGCGATGGGCGGCAAGCTCCCCAAGGCGCGCTTCGCGCATCTCGCCGAGCATCGCATGCCCGACGGGCGCATGCTGATCGATAGCTATCACTGTTCGCGCTACAATCAGAACACCGGGCGGCTCACCCCGGCGATGTTCGAGGCGGTGTTCGCGCGGGCGCTTGCGCTGCGCCAGGCTCGCTGAACCGCGCCGAATCTGCTATGACGGCGGGCGCGAAAAGGAGACTGCCCGTGCGGATGTTCGTGCTTGCGCTCGCCCTGCTGCCCGCCGCTGCCAATGCCGGCGCGCCCGATCCCAAGCCGCGCGTCCAGCCCGCGGCTCCCGTGCTCTCGCTCTCGGGCAGGGTGTGCCATAACGCAGGCGCCGAGAAGGCGTCGCCCGACGCCAAAGTCGTGAAGCCGCGCAGGCTCGCGGAGGAGCCGGCGGCGGAGGCCTATTACACCGTGCTGCGGCTCGAGAACGGCTGCGACAAGCCCGTGCTGGTGCGCGAGCGCCGCCAGGCCAGGTAGCGCGTCAGGCGCCTCGCCACGCCGCGAGTAGCGCCGGGAGGTCGACTCCCAGCGCGGCCCAGCGCGCGTCGGCGTCGGCGAAGGCCTCGGCCGGGGCGGTGCCGCCCTGCTCGTGATAGGGCCATTGCACTTCGCCGGCATCAATCGCGACTTCGGCGGCCTCCCCCGCGCCGACGCTACGCAGCGCCTCGATCATTTCGTCCCAGTGATGCGGCGAGCTGATCTCGGCGAAATAGGCCGCGAAGCCGCCCGCTCCGATCAGTGCGTCGAGTTCGTGCAGGCGTTGCGTAGCGGTCTCGGGCCAGTCGTTGACGGGCTCGGGCTCGAGCCCGGCGGGGAGCTCGGGCAAGGACGTCACGAGCGGCGTTGCCGCGGATTCGATCTCGGGTTCCGGCTCTTCCTCCGGCTCGTCGTCGGCGAACGCGAGCGGGTCGGCGCGCACCGGCGCGTGGGCGGCGAGTTCGGGCCCCAGGCTGGCGAAACCCACGTCGGACTCGGGCTCGTCATATTCCTCTTCCTCGTCGTCGGCATGGCCCGCGGCGAGAGGGGAGACGGGCAGGGGTGCGGCTGGCTCGCCTTCTTCGGCCCACGCATCGTCATCCTCGATCTCGGGCGCATGCGCGGGCGAGAGGCCCAGCGGCACGGGCATCGGCGCGGGCGCGAGCACCGGCACCGGATCGGCGTCGATCGGCGGATGATAGACCAGCCCGTCGCCCGCGCGCCGCGTGCGGCCCGACGCGGGCTCGGCGGCGGCGCCGGTGCGGGCAAAGCGCGCGAACAGGTTCGATTGGCGCCCGAAGATCAACAGCAGCGCGCATGCCGAAAGCGCCACCACCGCGAAGCTCATAGCAAACATGGGCCTTCCCCCATTGCACGGCACTCCCCCGCGCCGCGTGGGGAAGGATGCGCGAGGGAAGTTTCCGGAAGGTGAAGATGGAGCGCGGGGATCAGCACATGCCGATCCCCTGCGCGACCCGCCTTACTCCGCCGCGATCCCAGCCTTGGAGAACATATCCCCCTCGCCGGTGCCGTCCTCGTTCGCCACGGGGCCGACCTTCGCCTTCTGGCGCTTGTCGAACGAATCCCACACTTCATTCCAATTTCCGCGGGTCGCCGCCTTCGAATACTCCGTCGCGCGGGTCTCGAAGAAGTTGGCGTGCTCGACGCCGTTGAGCAGCGGGGCGAGCCAGGGGAGGGGGTGCTCGTCGATCATGTAGATCGGCTTGAAGCCCAGCTGCCCCAGCCGCCAGTCGGCGATGTAGCGGATGTACTTCTTGATCTCCTTGGGCGTCATGCCGGGCACCGGGCCCTGCTCGAACGCCAGGTCGATGAAGGCGTCCTCGAGCCGCACGGTGGTCTGGCACACGTCCATGATGTCGTCGCGCACCGCCTTGGTGAGGCACTGGCGCTCCTTGACGAAGGCGTGGAACAGCCGGGTGATGCCCTCGCAGTGGAGGCTCTCGTCACGCACCGACCAGCTGACGATCTGCCCCATGCCCTTCATCTTGTTGAAGCGCGGGAAGTTCATCAGCATCGCGAAGCTGGCGAAGAGCTGCAGCCCTTCGGTGAAGCCGCCGAACATCGCCAGCGTCTTGGCGATGTCCTCGTCGGTATCGACGCCGAACTTCTGCAGATAGTCGTGCTTGTCCTTCATCTCGGCATATTCGAGGAACATGCCATACTCGGTCTCGGGCATGCCGATCGTGTCGAGCAGATGGCTGTATGCCGCGATGTGCACCGTCTCCATGTTGGAGAAGGCGGCGAGCATCATCTTGATCTCGGTCGGCTTGAACACGCGGCCGTATTTCTCGTGGTAGCAGTCCTGCACCTCGACATCGGCCTGGGTGAAGAAGCGGAAGATCTGGGTGAGCAGGTTGCGCTCGTGATCGGTGAGCTTCTGCGCCCAGTCGCGGCAATCCTCTCCAAGCGGCACTTCCTCCGGCAGCCAGTGCACCTGCTGCTGGCGCTTCCAGAATTCGAAGGCCCAGGGATATTCGAAGGGCTTGTAGGTCTTGCGGGCTTCGAGAAGAGGCATGGGGTTACTCCGAGACGAATGTTGTGAGTAGGAAGGCAGCGCCGCCGAACATCGCGACGCCAGCGATGCGGTAGAGGAGGAAAGTGCCGGGGCCAGGTTCTGCGGGCGGTGCGCCGATCAGGCTGTGCTTCCAGAGAGTATATTGGGCCGCGCGCCTGGGAGCGAGCAGCAGGAAAGCGCCTTGCGTGGCGAGCAGCGCTACCCCTGCATAGGCAATGAGGGCAATGTAGCTCATGCCGCCCCCACAATCGTAGCGACGGCCGCGAAACCGCCAAGGAATAGGCCGAGCGCGGTGAGCATCATGCCGGCGATGCGCAGCGCATAGGTCGTCGCCTCCACCTCGGGCAGGCCGAGCGCGCGGCGCGCCACGGCGGGGCGCACCAGCGTCGTCAGGCCGATCAGGCCCGAGGCTCCGGCCACGCCGGCCATCAAGGCGAACTGCCGCGTCATTCGTGGTCGATCACCGTCGTCCGCGCGCGGGGACCGTCGCGATAGATGGTGCGCGTGCGATAGACGGTCCGCGATCCGCGGTTCGCGCCGACGCCGAACACCACGATGCCCAGGAAATAGCCGAAGTCGTACCAGCCGCCGTTGTTGGGCACGGCGTAGATCGCGATGTCGGGCACGAAGAGCGACAGCACCCAGGCGACGGGGAAGATGAAGCCGTGCCATAGGCCGAACAGGAAGCCGGGCGCGGCGGGCACCACGGCGGTGGCGGCCTGTTTGGCGCAGCCGGCGAGCAGCGCCAGGGCAGTGATCGCAAGCGCGGTGCGGAGCAGCTTCATACCATCCTCCCGTCTGCATCGTTTCGCTCGCGCGCGCGTTGTCCCCACGACCCCCAAGCAGGAGAGCGAGCATGGCCGACACGAGTGCAATCCGCGAGCATATGGAAATCATCGGCGCCGACGGCGTGCACATCGGCACCGTCGATCACGTCGAGGGCGACCGGATCAAGCTGACGAAGAAGGATTCGGGTGCGCAGATCGAAGGCGCCGAGGGGCATGGCGACCATCACCATTACATCCCGGCCGGGCTCGTCGCCGCGGTGGAAGGCGACCAGGTCCGCCTCAGCGCCAACGCCGACGTCGCGATCACCTTCGAGGAAGAGGAAAGCGGCGCGCCGCTGTGAGCTAATTCCCTCTCCCATTGGGAGAGGGGAGCGCACAACCTCCCTCTCCCCTTGTGGGAGAGGGAAGGGGCCCGCGCCGAAGGCGTGGGAAGGGTGAGGGGGCTGCCCGATCACAAGCAGTTTCCTCGCATCTCTTCCGGGAGATTGCGCGCGATCTCCGCAACCACGCCTTCGACGTTCGTCATCACGTCGTTGTTCCAGAAGCGAATCACGCGATAGCCTTCGCCGTTCAGGAAACCCGTGCGGATTTCGTCATGGGCCTGGCGCTCGGCATGCGTGGCGTCGTCCACCTCGACGATCAGCCGGGCGGAATGCGAGCAGAAGTCCGCGTGATAGGGCCCCATAGGAACCTGCCAGCGGAATTTCGCATCCGGAAGTGCCTGGCGCAATGCTGCCCTGAGGACGCGTTCGACCGGCCCGGCGTTCCGGCGCAGTTCGCGCGAGCGGAAAACGGTGGTCGCAGGAAGCAGCTGGCGTTTGGTGAGGCCGTCGGCATTCCCCCTCACCCTCCCACGCCGCTCCGCAGCGCGGGCCCCTCCCTCTCCCACAAGGGGAGAGGGATTTTCCGGGCGATCTAGGTTCGCCATCTCACTGGCACGCCAGACATTCGTCATAGTCCGTGCTCTCGCCGAGGTTGAACTGCGGCTTCTCGATCGTGTTGTCGGCCTCCACGCCGCCGGCGAAGCCCGCGCGCTGCACCGACTTGGAGCGGAGATAATAGAGCGACTTGATGCCGAGTTCCCAGGCGCGGAAGTGGAGCATCAGCAGGTCCCACTTCTCGACGTCGGCCGGGATGAACAGGTTCAGCGAGGCCGACTGGTCGATATAGGGCGTGCGGTCCGCCGCGAGCTCGAGCAGCCAGCGCTGGTCGATCTCGAAGCTGGTCTTGTAGCAGTCCTTCTCTTCCTGGGTCAGGAAGTCGAGGTGCTGCACCGAGCCGCCCTGCTCGAGGATCGAGTTCCACACCGCGTCCGAGTTCTTGCTCTTCTCGATGAGCAGCTTCTCGAGATACGGGTTCTTGACCGAGAACGATCCCGACAGCGTCTTGTGGGTGTAGATGTTCGCGGGGATCGGCTCGATGCAGGCGCTGGTGCCGCCGCAGATGATCGAGATCGACGCAGTCGGCGCGATCGCCATCTTGCAGCTGAAGCGCTCCATCACGCCCATCTCGGCCGCGTCCGGGCACGCGCCGCGCTCGACCGCGAGCGCCATTGAGGCCTGGTCGACCTGCGCCTTGATGTGCTTGAAGATGCGGAGATTCCAGCTCTTCGCCATCGCGCCCTCGAAGGGCAGGCCGCGCGCCTGGAGGAAGCTGTGGAAGCCCATCACGCCCAGGCCCACCGAACGCTCGCGGGCGGCCGAATAGGCGGCCTTCTCCATGCCCGGCTCGGCGCGGTCGATATAATCCTGCAGGACGTTGTCGAGGAAGCGCATGACGTCCTCGATGAAGCCCTTCTCATCCTTCCACTCGTCCCAGGTTTCCATGTTGAGCGACGAGAGGCAGCAGACCGCTGTGCGCTCGTTGCCCAGATGGTCCTTGCCGGTCGGCAGGGTGATCTCGGAGCAGAGGTTCGAGGTCGAGACCTTGAGGCCCAGATCGCGGTGATGCTTGGGCATGTTGTTGTTCACATGGTCGGCGAACACGATGTAGGGCTCGCCGGTCGCGAGGCGGGTCTCGACCAGCTTCTGGAACAGCGCGCGCGCGTTGACCGATCCGCGCACCGAGCCGTCCTTGGGGCTCTTGAGCTCCCACTCGCCGCCGCTGCGCACCGCTTCCATGAAGGCATCGGGGATCAGCACGCCGTGGTGCAGGTTGAGTGCCTTGCGGTTGAAGTCGCCCGAGGGTTTGCGGATCTCGAGGAACTCTTCGATCTCGGGGTGCGAGATGTCGAGGTAGCAGGCGGCCGAGCCGCGGCGCAGGCTACCCTGCGAGATGGCGAGCGTGAGCGAGTCCATCACGCGCACGAAGGGGATGATGCCGCTGGTCTTGCCGTTGAGGCCGACCGGCTCGCCGATGCCGCGGACATTGCCCCAATAGGTGCCGATGCCGCCGCCCCGCGAGGCGAGCCAGACATTCTCGTTCCAGGTGTCGACGATGCCGTTGAGGCTGTCAGGCACCGAGTTGAGGAAGCACGAGATCGGCAGGCCGCGGCCGGTGCCGCCGTTCGAGAGAACGGGCGTCGCGGGCATGAACCACAGCTTCGAGATATAATCATAGAGCCGCTGCGCGTGCGCCTGATCGTCGGCATAGGCCGAGGCGACGCGCACGAACAGGTCCTGATAGGTTTCGCCGGGGAGCAGATAGCGGTCCTTGAGCGTCTCCTTGCCGAAATCGGTGAGCAGCGCGTCGCGGCTGTGATCGACTTCGAGCGTGTAGAGCTGCGGTGCGACGGCGCGCGAATCCTTCTCGGCCGCGGGCTTGCGCGGCTTGGCGCCGGCCTTGGCAGGAGCGGCGACGGCTTCGGTGACGGTCTCGTTCACGCTGTTCTCGGTGTCCCTGAATTCCATGACTAAAGCCCCTCACTTCACCTCTGGCGGCGCCCCTTAGGGCACGCGCGCAATCGACTCGGGGGCAGGATCCTATGGTAGCTCTTGCTACCAACGGACGCGAGAACAAAAAGTGTCCATCGCGTCGGATCCAAGGCACAGCAACGCCCCTTCCGCATATGGCTATGCGGCGCCGGCGATACCAGTGCTAGAGACTGCCCCTCAGTCCAACCACAACAGATTGTGCTAAACCGAGTCCGGGCACAAGGGGCAAATTTGCCTTACCGGGGAACGTTCGTCGCTGAAATGTCGCGCTTGGCAGCCGATGCAGCGCAGCGACGCATGGTCAATCCTCGCGTCCCGGAAAGGCAAGAGAACGAAGCTGGAACCCAAAAAAAATTAGCGTGGAGGAATCGGCTGAACACAATCTCTTGTGGTGCGCCGCTTCCACGCAATAGTCTGTCGCCCTCGGCGAATGGGGGACGGCATATGAAGCGGACGGGGCTGCTGGCTTTGGCGCTGGCGACGGGCATGGCGGGGCAGGCGCACGGCCAGGCCGCGCCGCAGGTCGAGGAAGTCTCGATCGAGCAGCTCCGCACGAGCATGGCGACGCGCCAGGTGAGCGCCGAGGCACTGACTCGCGCCTATCTCGCGCGGATCGAGGCCATGGATCGCGCCGGGCCGGAGCTGCGCTCGGTGATCGCGATCAGCCCCGATGCGATCGATCAGGCGCGGGCGAGCGACAGGCGCCAGCTGACGCGTCGCACGCCCGGGTTGCTCGAAGGCATTCCGGTGCTGATCAAGGACAATATCGAGACGCGCGAGTTGCCGACCACCGCCGGCAGCCTCGCGCTCGCCGCCAACGACACCAAGCGCGACGCGCCGCTGGTCGCGCGGCTGCGCGAAGAGGGCGCGATCATCCTCGGCAAGACCAACCTGTCCGAATGGGCCAACATCCGCTCGAACAGCTCGATGAGCGGGTGGAGCGCCGTCGGCGGGCTGGTGCGGAATCCCTATGCGCTCGATCGCTCGGCGTGCGGATCGTCGAGCGGGTCGGGCGCCGCGGTGGCCGCGAGCTTGGCCGCAGTGGCGGTGGGCACCGAGACCGACGGGTCGGTGGTCTGCCCCGCGTCGATGAACGGGCTGGTCGGATTGAAGCCCACGGTCGGGCTGGTCAGCCGCACTCATGTCGTGCCGATCAGCCACAGTCAGGACACGCCGGGACCGATGGGGCGCAGCGTGCGCGACGTGGCGCTGCTCTTCTCGGCGATGATCGGCAGCGACCCCGCCGACCCGGCGACCAGCGACGCCGACAAATATCGCCGCAACTACGCCGAGGGGCTGCGCGCCGACGCGCTGCGGGGCAAGAGGATCGGCTATTGGCGGCCCGAGATGGACGCGGACCTGGGCGCGGTCTTCGACGCCGCGCTAGACCGGCTACGCGGCGCGGGTGCGATTTTGGTCGAGGTCAAGATGCCCAAGCTCGAGGGGCTGGGCGACGCGGAGCTGGCAGTGCTCAAGACCGAGCTCAAGGCCGATCTCGACGCCTATCTGGCGACCACTCCGGCGGCGGTGAAGACGCGCACGCTCGAGCAGGTGATCGCCTTCAACACCAGCCACAAGGCCGCCGAAATGCCCTTCTTCGGGCAGGAGATCTTCGTCGATGCCGCGAAGACCAAGGGGTTGGATGATCCCGACTACAAGGCGGCGCGCGCCAAGTCGCTGCGGCTCGCGAAGCAGGGGCTCGACGAGATGATGAAGGCGGCCGGCGCCGAGCTGCTGGTCACGCCGACCTATGGCACGCCCTGGCTCAGCGATCCGGTGCACGGCGACCAGTTCACCGGCCCCTCGGCGAGCGAGCTGCCCGCGGTCTCGGGCTATCCGCACCTCACCGTGCCGATGGGGCTGGCCGACGGGCTTCCCGCCGGCCTCTCGTTCATTGGCGCGCCCTGGTCGGACGGGCTGCTGCTCCGGGCGGGCTATGCCTATGAACAGGCGGCGAAGGCGCGGGTGGCGCCCAAATATCTGCCCACGGTAGCCGTGGACCTGGGGCCGCGCAGCTAGGTCCGCCAGCGCCGCCTGCGGTGGACCTCGAGCCGGTCGAGCTCCAGCAATTCCTCGCGGACATGGATCGCGCCCAGCGACATGCGGACCTCGACCAGGAAGTAGATCAGGCTGGCCATCAGCAGCACCATCGACAGCACGAACAGCCCCGCGACCACCGCACCGATGTGGAAGGCCATCAGGCGCGAGACGAACATCAGCGCGACGACGACGCAGATCGCCAACGCGCTGGAGACGGTGAGGAAGATCGCGGTGTTGATCACCGAGATGCGTCGGTCGATCAGCCGCAGCTCCATCACGTGGCGATCGTGCTCGGGGCCGGTCGACTTGGGGTGGAGCTGCTCGAGCTTGCGCGCGCGGTCGACGATGCGCGCGAGCCGGCCGACCATAACGTTCAGGATCGCGCCGATGCCGGCAAGCAGGAACACGGGCGCGATCGCGCTCTGGATCGTGTCGGCGACGGTCGAGAGATAGGGGCCCATTTCCATTTCGGCTTTATGAGAGGGAAGCGGCGCGCCCGTCAAACCTGTTGGTAACGCTCGCGCAGTAAAACCGCGCGCATGACCAAGCCGATGCCGCTCGACGAATTCACGCGCCTGCCTCCGTCGCTCGCGGTGTCATGCCTCGACGGACTGGCGGCGGGAATCGACGCGGTGGCGGCACGCGCCGCGCCTTCGCATCGCTTCCTGCGCTACGGCTGGTTCGCGGCCGCGCTCAAGGCCTATGGCGGCGCCGCGCGCACGCTGATCGTCCACCGCGAGGGTGAGGCCGTGGCGGCGCTGCCCGTGGTGACCTCGGGCCCCTCGGCGCTGGGGCTGGTCTCGGTACCCGGATGCTATTGGCCCTTCCGCAGCTTCCCGGTTCGTCAGGATGCCGGGGTAGAGGCCGTCGAGGCGCTGCTTGCCCGCCTCGGCAAGGATGCGCGGGCGCTGCGGCTCGGACCCGTCTACGACGGTGACCCCGCGCTCGATCTCGTTAAGGCCGCGGCGTGCGCGCGCGGCTGGGCGATGCTCGATCGTTTCGTGGCCGACAGCTACCTCCTCGACATGGCCGGACTCCGCGCCGAGGCGACCTGGCCGCGCAACTCGACGCTCCGCAAGAACCGCTTCCACGAGAAGCACCTCGGGAGCCACGGCGCGCTCGACTGGGCCTTCGTATCGGGTAGCGGCTGGGATGATGCAGCCTTCGACGCGCTCGCCGAGGTCGAGGAAAGGAGCTGGATCGCGGCGCGCACCGACGGCTCCGACGCCAAGTTCACCCCCGGAGGGCACGGCAGCTTCTGGCGCGCCGCCGCGGCGGACCCGGCGATCGCCGATATGATGTGGGCAGCGGTACTGCGCATTGAAGGAAGCCCCGCGGCCTTCTCGTTCGATCTCAACGCCGGCGCGCTCAAATACGCCATCGCGAACAGCTATGATCCCGCCTTTGCCAAGCATTCGCCGGGCAAGCTGCTCTATTACCGCAACCTCGTCCGCGCGCTCGACGACGGCATCACGCGGGTCGACTGGGGCGCGGGTGACAGCGGCTACAAGCGCGTGATCGGCGCCGAGCGGGGGCCCGCGATCCGCGACTGGATCTTCGTCCGTCCGGGCGCGGCGGCCGCAGTGGCGCGGCTGCTCGGGCCGCTCTGGCGCCGCAGCGGCCGTCGCGAGGGAACCGCAGAGGCCTCCCAGGCACTCTCGCCCGATGCGGATAGCGACCTATAACGTCAACGGCGTCAACGGACGGCTGCCGGTGCTGCTGCGCTGGCTCGAGGAGACCCGGCCCGATGCGGTCTGCCTCCAGGAGTTGAAGGCCCCGGACGAGAAATTCCCCCAGGCCGCGATCGAGGCCGCCGGCTATGGCGCGGTCTGGCACGGCCAGAAGAGCTGGAACGGCGTCGCGATCCTCGCACGCGGCTGCACGCCGGTCGAGACGCGGCGTGGGCTGGCCGGCGACCCCGACGACAGCCACAGCCGCTATATCGAGGCCGCGGTGCACGGCGTGCTGATCGGCGGGCTCTACCTGCCCAACGGCAATCCCAGGCCCGGCCCCAAGTTCGACTATAAGCTGCGCTGGTTCGACCGGCTCATCGACCATGCCGCCGGCCTGATCGCGATGGACGCGCCGGTGGTGCTCGTGGGCGACTACAACGTCATGCCCACCGACCTCGACGTCTACAAGCCCGAGCGCTGGCTCGACGACGCTCTGTTCGCGCCCGAGGTGCGCGCCGCTTTTGCCCGGCTGCTCGACCAGGGCTGGACCGACGCGCTGCGCACCCTCCACCCGGGCGAGAAAATCTACACCTTCTGGGACTATTTCCGGAACGCCTTTGTCCGCGACGCCGGGCTGCGCATCGATCACCTGCTTCTCAACGCCCCCGCGGCGAAGCGCCTGCGCGGGGCGGAGGTCGACCGCTTCGTGCGCGGCTGGGAAAAGACCAGCGACCATGCGCCGGTGTGGGTAGAGTTGGACTTGGGGCCTAGACCCGCAGATACCGGAAGTACCACACCTCGTGCCCCTGCCGCCGCGCCTTGCGCTCGTAGCGGGTCTCGGGCCAGTCGGCAGGGCGAGTGAGGAAGTCGGCGGCGCTCTTAGCCTGCCACTCGAAGTCGCGGCGCTGGTCCATCACCATCATCGACCAACGGCAATAAGTCGGATCGTCGGTGCCCAGCCGGAACTCGCAGCCCGGCTTGAGCTTGGCCGCGATCAGGTCGAGCGGCCCGTGGTTCATCATCCGCCGCTTGGCGTGGCGCGCCTTGGGCCAGGGATCGGGGTGGAGCAGATAGACGCGATCGAGGCTGGCGTCGGGCAGTCGCTCGACCACGTCGAGCGCGTCGCCCATGTGCAGGCGCACGTTCGCCAGGGCGCCGTCGCGGATATGGTTGAGCGCGCCTACCACGCCGTTGAGAAAAGGCTCGCAGCCGATGAAGCCGTGATCGGGGCGCATCGCCGCCTGCCCGGCGAGATGCTCGCCGCCGCCGAAGCCGATCTCGAGCTCGAGCGGGCGGTCGTCGCCGAACAGCGTCCGCGCATCTAGCGGCCCGCTATCGGGTACGCTCACCTTGGGCAGCATTTCCTCGACGAGCGCTGCCTGGCCTGCACGCAGCTTGTGGCCCTTGGCGCGGCCGTAGAGACGGCGGATGGTGGTGGGATCGGTCACAGCGCGCCTCCTAGCGGACCGCGCCGAGGGTGCAAGCCTCAGGCCGCGCGAAGCGTGGGGCCTTGCGGCGGCACCGTGCGCAGATTGCGTGGCGCCCCGGGAAGGCGCGGCTCGGCCACGGTGCTGCGCACGTCGAGATGCGGCGGCAGATCGGCGATCAGCGCAGGCGCGCGCCCGGCGAGCTTGCGCATGTCGAGCGCCTCGCTCTGGAAATGGGTGACGCCGATCGTGTGGAGCGCGGCGAGGTCGGCTCCGCGCTCGATGCCCGGGGCAATCGGCGTAGCGCCGAAACTGCGCGGCGCGCGCAGCACGCTCTCGACCACACGGAACCGCGGCAGGTTGCGGGCAATGTCCCGAGTCATTGCCGGATCGAGCTTGACGAAGCGCGGTTTGGCTTCGGCGAGCAGCCGGACGCCGAGCGGCCCGGCCGAATAGCTGTCGAGCGCGATCGCGATGCCGCGCGCGCGGCAAGCCTTGGCGAGTTCCAGCGCCTGGTCGGCATGGCCGCGCTCGTCGGCGCTGATCTCGGCGATCAACCGCCCCGGCGCGACACCGTGGGCGAGCGCAGTGCAGAAGAGATGCGCGGCGGTCTGGTCGGCGTCGCCGGCGGCGCGCACCGGCAGCGCGAGCATCGCGCCGCCCTCGATCAGCCCCGCCGCCACCGCCATGGCAAGGGCGAGCTCGATGCCACGCCGCGCGAGCGCGGGCCGCTCGTCGACCGGCAGTCCGCCGAGCAGCGCGCCGAAGGCGCGACCCTGCGCGCCGGAGATCACGGCCTGGCAGGCGACGACCCGTCCCGAATCCACGTTCACGATCGGCTGGAAGCCGATGTGGAGCGGAAGATACTGGGCAGTCGTCTCGGGGCGCATCGTTGTTCCTTTCGATGCGCCAACTAGATGTTAACCATGACTTTTCGGAACTAAGGTCGGTGCCCGATTGGATTCTCCCGCACCGGGAATCTACCGAGGCCGAAATCCGGATTCGGCGGATTTGCGCGAGTCGTCAGCGAACCTTTGCGGCCGGCCGCGGGTTTGATCGGCCATGTCGAAAAAGAAGAAGCTTCCCGAGGGCGCGCATCGGGCGAGCGTGATCGAGCGCATCGACGTGCGAATCGCACAGCAGGTGGGGCGGCTGCGTGACGCAATGCCGGTACGCGTTGCCGCGCGCATCGCTGCGCTGGCGGATCAGCCGCCGCTGTTCGCCGCTTCCGCCGCCACGCTCGCCGCGGGGCTGGTGCTGCGCCGCCCGCGGCTGGCGCGCACCGGCGCCCGGATGCTCGCGAGCGAATATGCCGCGACGCTGATCAAGAGCGCGCTCAAGCACCGGATCGACCGTACGCGCCCGCACAAGATGCTGCGCGACGGCCGCTATGCTTTCCGCGAGGCGCAGGGGGAGGAAAGCGACGGCAGCTGGTCGTCCTTCCCCTCCGGCCACACCGCGGGCGCAGTGGCGAGCGGCCGCGCGATCGCGCGCGAGACGCCTGCCGCGGGTCCGGTCACCGCAGCCGCAGCAGCGGGCGTCGCGCTGGTCCAGCTTCCCGACGCCAAGCATTTCGCGAGCGACGTCGTGGCAGGCGCGGCGATCGGCTGGGCGGCCGAAGCGCTGGTCGAAGCCGCGGCGCGTATCCTCATCGCTGCAGGCCGCTCGCCGGACTGAGCGACGCGCAAACTGCTCCAGAACGAGGAAGGGCGGAGCCTCGCGGCCCCGCCCTCCTGCTTTTTACCGAATAGGATTCGCTCAGGCAGCCAGCGCGGCCTTGAGGTCCTCGACCAGGTCGGTGCGCTCCCAGGGGAAGAAATCACCCTCGGGCTTGCGGCCGAAATGGCCATAGGCCGCGGTCTTGCCGTAGATCGGCTTGTTGAGGCTCAGGTGCGTGCGGATGCCGCGCGGAGTCAGGCCGCCCAGCTTCTCGATGCCCTGGATCGCCGCCTCGATCTTGTCGTCGCCCACCGTGCCGGTGCCGTGCGTATCGACATAGAGCGACAGCGGCTTGGACACGCCGATCGCGTACGCCAGCTGGATCGTGCAGCGCTTGGCGAGGCCAGCCGCGACGATGTTCTTGGCGAGATAGCGGGTGATGTATGCCGCCGAACGGTCGACCTTGGTCGGGTCCTTGCCCGAGAAGGCACCGCCGCCGTGCGGGCTCGCGCCGCCATAGGTGTCGACGATGATCTTGCGGCCGGTCAGGCCGGCGTCGCCGTCGGGGCCGCCGATCTCGAACGAGCCCGTCGGGTTGATGTGATATTCGGTGCCGTTCGACAGCAGCTCGGCCGGCAGGATGTCCGCGACCACCGACTTCACGTAATTGTGAAGCTCGGCTTCCTTGTCGCCCGTGTCATAGCCCGGCGCATGCTGAGTCGAGACAACGATCGCGGTCGCGGCGACCGGCTTGCCGTTCTCGAAGCGCAGCGTGACCTGGCTCTTGGCGTCGGGCTCGAGGAAGGGCGCCGCGCCCGAATGGCGGTCGGCGGCCATGCGCTCGAGGATCTTGTGGCTGTAGTCGAGCGTCGCCGGCATCAGGTCCGGGGTCTCGTCGCAGGCGAAGCCGAACATGATGCCCTGGTCGCCGGCGCCTTCGTCCTTGTTGCCCGCGGCGTCCACGCCCTGCGCGATGTGCGCCGACTGCGGGTGCAGGTTGTTCTCGAAACGCAGCGTCTCCCAGTGGAAGCCCGACTGCTCATAGCCGATGCACTTCACGGTCTCGCGGACCGTCTTCTCGACTTCGTCCTGCACGCCCGGGGCCCAGTTGCCGGCCTCGTCCATGATGCCCTTGCCGCGGATCTCGCCGGCGAGGACCACGAGCTGGGTGGTGGTGAGCGTCTCGCAGGCGATGCGCGCCTCCGGGTCCTTCGACAGGAACAGGTCGACGATGGCGTCGGAAATCTGGTCGGCGACCTTGTCGGGATGGCCTTCCGAGACCGATTCGGACGTGAAGAGATAGTTGGAACGCATGGAAATCCTCTTGTCAGGGAAGGAGAGCCGGGCCGTTGCCATGCCCATATAAAGCTTTCCTTATATGACGCCCCTAGCGGGCGAAGCGTCGGTTGGCAATCGCCAACACGAGCAACAGTCCCGCCACGAGAAAGGCCAGCCAGTTGCCGAGCCGCGCAAAGAGCGTCGGCGGCAGCGGCCGGGGAAGCGGCAGGTCGAGCGCGCCGGCCCGGCCGTGCGGGATCGATCCGAGAATGCGTCCGCGCGCGTCTATCACCGCCGAGATGCCGGTCGGCGTGGAGCGCAGGATCGGCAGCCCTTCCTCGATCGCACGCATCCGCGCCTGCGCCAGATGCTGCGGCGGGCCCCAGCGGCCGAACCAGGCGTCGTTCGAGGGATTGAAGAGGAAGTCCGGGCGATTGGCCCGGTCCACCGTCTGGCCCGAGAAGATGATCTCGTAGCAGACCTGCACGCCCGCCTTGCCGAAGCCGCCGACGTCGAGCGTGCCGGGGCCGGGGCCGGGCACGAAGTCGACGTCGCCCATCACCAGCCGCGCGAGACCGAGCGGTGCCAGGATCGTGCGCATCGGCAGATATTCGCCGTAGGGCACGAGATGCGCCTTGTCGTAGCGGGGCCCGAGCGTGCCGCTGCTGTCGAGCGTCCACACCGAATTCCCCGCGCCGACGAGCTTCCACTGGAGCAGCGGCGCGTTGGGATCGACTTTGGGATCGCGCGGCGGCTTATCGGCGAAGAGCAGTGCATTGCCGCTCACCAGCGCCTTGTCGGCCGGTCCCAGCACCGCGGCGATGCGCGCGCGCGTGAGGCGCGAGTCGCCGTTGAAATAATATTGGCCGGGATAGCCGTCCTCGAGCAGCTGGTTGACCATGCCCTCGGGCCAGACCAGCAGGCGGGGGGAGGGACCCGGCGTGCCGCTCAGCGCGATCAGCTTGGCGAGCGTGCGCTCGGGATAGTCGGGCGCGCCGACATTCTCCTGCCCGATATTGGGCTGGACCACGACCACCTTGCGCGCATCCGATGCCGGCGGTTCGGGCGAAAGCGCGATGTTGATGAGCGCGAGCGCGACCACTGCGGCGCTCGCCAGAAGCGGCAGGAAATCGCGCCGCGCGGCGAGGAAGAGCGTGCCCGCCACCAGCACCACCGTCCCCGACAGCGCATAGGTCCCGATCCAGCTGCCTAGCTGCGCCACCGGCGTCGTGAGCCAAACCGCGCTCAGCGGGTTCCACGGATAGCCGGTGAACAGCACGCCGCGCAGATATTCGGTGACGATCCACGCGGCCGATGCGGCGAGGACATAGCCCAGGTCCGCGTCGCGCCGCCTGCCGTGATGGGCGAAGCGCCAGGCGAGCCCCATTGCCATCGCAGGATAGACGGCCAGGTACAGCGCCAGCAGCACCACGGCGAAATAGCCGAGCACCGGCGGCATCCGGTCCTGATAGTCGAAGGCGTGCTGGATCCAGTTGTTGCCGACGGTGAAATGGCCGACCCCGAACACCCAGCCGCGCAGCAGCGCCGAACGCAGCGTCGGCGCCGCATGGATGATCCACAGCAGCACTGCGATGCAGGCGAGCGTCACCGGCCACCAGTCGAGGGGGGCGAAGCCGATGGCGGAGACGAGGCCGGCGATCAGGGCGACGAGCAGCGGAGGAAGAGGCATCGCCCGGGGACTTAACCGATCCGTGCGCGCTAGGGGAGGGGCCGCGAACCACGCCGTCATCCCCGCGAAGGCGGGGACCCAGAGTCGCGCAGTCGTCGCTTGCCGCTCCTGGGTCCCCGCCTGGGCGGGGATGACGCGGAAGGCAAGAATGGGCTATCGGCCGGCAATGACGCTGCGTCCCTTCCACCTCGCCTTCCCGGTCCACGACCTGGCCGCGGCGCGCGCCTTCTATGGCGGCGTGCTCGGCTGTCCGGAGGGGCGCTCGTCGGAGAGCTGGATCGATTTCGATCTGTTCGGCCATCAGATCGTCGCGCATCTGGATCCGGCGGCGAAGCCGGTGGCGGTGGCGAACCAGGTCGACGGCCATGACGTGCCGGTGCCGCATTTCGGCGTGGTCCTGACCATGGCCGACTGGCAGGCGCTCGCCGCGCGCGTCGAGGCTGCCGGCGTGCCCTTCGGAATCGCCCCGCACATCCGTTTCAAGGGTCAGCCCGGCGAGCAGGCGACGATGTTCTTTCGCGATCCCAGTGGCAACGCGCTCGAGTTCAAGGCGTTTGCCGATGATGCAATGTTGTTCGCCCGCTGATGGCTGATCCGATCTCTCTCGACGTGCCCCACAAGCTGGGCCGCGAAGCCGCCCGTCAGCGCATCGCCGGCGGCATCGGCAAGCTCACCGACATGTTCCCCGGCGGCGGGCATCTCGAGCAGCGCTGGGACGGCGACACGCTCCACTTCACCGTCACTGCGATGGGCCAGCAAGTGGCGAGCCGCCTCGACGTGTTCGACGATAAGGTCCATGCCGAGGTCCATCTGCCGCCGATGCTCGCGCTGTTCGCCGGCAAGGTCCGCGACAAGCTGGCGGAGAAGGCGACCAAGCTGCTGAAATAGGTGCCCTAGAGCAGGCTGAGGAAGCGCATCCCGGCGTCGAAATCGGCCCGGCGCGTCGCGCGGACCTGCCCGGCGAGCTCGTCCTCGCCCCATTGCTCGGTCTGCCAGTCCTCGTCGATATGCGCCGCGCGCCACACCGACTCGGCATCGGTACCGCCTTCGAGCAGCGCGAGCGCCGCGACCAGCGATCCGCTGACCGTCACCACCGGAGTCATTCCGGCGAGGCGGAACGGGTCGAGCGCGGCAACCGCCTCGTGCAGCCGCAGCGTGGTGGCGGGGGGCTGCGGGTGGTGCATCACGCCGCGGGCCGGCTCGAAATGCACGTCGTAGCGCGTGCGCGCCCAGTCGAGCAGCGGGTCCCACGCGGCTTCCTGCCGCTCGATCAGCTCATTGGGAGATTCGGCACGATAATAGAGGAGGTCGGTCTCGCCATAGGCGCCGAGCCCAGCCGCGAAAGCCTCGGGATCGGGCGCGATCCGGTCGATCGCCGCATTGGCCAGGCCGGTGAGCTGCATCGTGCGCGGATCGACTTCCTCGCCGACGCGCCGCCATTCCTCCGCAATCGCTTCGGCCAGCGCGGCCGTCGGCACTTCCAGCGGGGCGCGGCCGGGCGTGCGCACCGGCTTGCCGTCGAGCGCGATCCCGTTCCCGGGCGTTACCGTCACCTCTGTCCAGAATCGCTTCACGGCTGTTCCGGCGTCCTCCAGCGGCGGGCGAGCGCGCGCGGGACCACGGCCATGAAATAGAGCGACGCCAGCAGCAGCGCGCCGCCCAGTACGCTATGGCCCGTGGTCTGCGCGCGTCCCGCGATCAGCAGTCCCAGCACCGCGCCGGCCACTGCCGCGAGGTTCGCGCCCATGATGATGTAATAGCGCTTGCGCGCCAAACGTTCCGCCTCGGTCATAGACCCTCCAGGTGAGGGGCAAGCGCACGCGCATGATCGGCGACGTGCGCGGCACCGGCCTCCAGCAGGTCATGCCGGGTGTGATAGCCCCATGCAACACCTACGGCATGGACGCCCGCGGCGCAGGCCATCGCCATGTCGAAGCTGGTGTCGCCGATCATCGCGGTCGTGTCGGGCGCCGCGCCGGCTTCGGCGATCGCCGCCGTTACCATCGAGGGGTGCGGCTTGGAGGGGTGGCGGTCGGCGGTCTGGAGCGTGACGAAGCGCTGGCGCAGCCCATGCTGCTCGAGCACGCGCAGCAGCCCGCGGTCGGACTTTCCCGTGGCGACGCCGAGCAGCCAGCCGGCGTCGTCGAGCGCGGCGATCGTCTCGGCGATGCCGTCGTAGAGCGGCTCGTCCTCGATCTTGCCCTCGCTGCGCAGCGCGAAATAGGCGCGCTTGTAATCCTCGGCGAGCAGGCGGTGGAACGCGTCGTCGGCTTCGGGCAATAGCTGCGCCACTGCTTCGACCAGGCTGAGCCCGACGATCCGCCGGATCGATTCGCGGCCGGGCGGCTCGAGCTTCTGGCCGATGAAGCAATGCTCCATTGCCAGGCAGATGCTCGCCTGGCTGTCGACCAGCGTCCCGTCGCAGTCGAAGATTGCGAGGCGGTTCATTTCTTCGCGCCTCTGCTCCTCCGCTCGCCGCGGCGCTCCTTGCGCACGGTCTTGGCATGGGCACGGGCCTGGGTCTTCTTCTGCTCGCGCGTAAGCGGGGGGCGATCGTCGAGCGCGTCGGTGTTGCCTAGCGCCATGTCGAAGCCCAGCGTCGTCATCGACGTCTCGAAATGGTCGGGCAGCTCGGCAGTCACGTCGATCTTGCCGCCGTCGGGATGATCGATGCGGATGCGTCGCGCATGCAGGTGCATCTTCCGGCTGATGCCGCCGGTTAGGAACGCTTCCTGCCCACCATATTTGCCGTCGCCCACGATTGGGTGGCCGATCGCCGCCATATGGACGCGCAACTGGTGGGTGCGGCCGGTGAGCGGCTGGAGCTCGACCCAGGCAGTGCGGTTCCCCGCTTGCTCGATCACGCGGTAGCGCGTGCGGCTGGGCTGGCCCTCCTTCTCGTCGACCTGCATCTTCTCGCCGCCGGTTCCCGGCTGCTTTCCGATCGGCAGCTCGATCAGTCCGTCCTCGATGTTCGGCACGCCGACGACCAGCGCCCAATAGAGCTTCTTGGCGCTGCGGCCGGAGAAATGCTTGGAGAAGAAGGCCGCTGCGCGCGCCGAACGGGCGAGCAGCAGCGCGCCCGAGGTGTCCTTGTCGAGCCGGTGGACGAGCTTGGGCCGCGACTCCGCCTCGAACTGCAGTGCGTCGAGCAGCCCGTCGACATGCTCGGTGGTCTTGGTGCCGCCCTGCGTCGCCAGGCCGGGGGGCTTGTTGAGCACGATCGCCTGCGCGTCCTTGTGGATCACCAGCTCGCGCGCGAAGGCGATCTGGTCATCGCTCAGCTTCGGGCGGACGATGCGGGGTTTGGCGGGGCCGGATGCCTTGGCGGGCTCGGCCGGGGGCACGCGGATCGTCTGCCCCGCGGTGACGCGATCCCCCGGATCGGCACGCGCTCCGTCGATGCGAAGCTGGCCGGTGCGGGCCCAGCGCGAGACGGCGTTGAAGCTGGTGTCGGGCAGGTTGCGCTTGAACCAGCGGTCGAGCCGGATGCCGTCGTCGTCGACGCCGACCACGAACTGGCGGACTTCGTTCTCGCTCATGCGACTGCCCTCGCGATTGCTCGTGCGACCATCAGGCCCAGAGTGAGCGCCGAGATGGCGCCGATCACCGATGCGACCGCATAGCCGATCGCGCTGGCCCAGTCGCCGCGCTCGATCAGCACCATCGCGTCGAGCGAGAAGGTCGAGAAAGTGGTGTAGCCCCCGAGCACGCCCACGCCCAGCAGCAGCCGCCACTGCTCGCCACCCTGGCCGAAGCGCGCGAGCAGGCCCGCGAGCACGCCCATCGCGAACCCGCCGGTCACGTTGACCACCAGCGTTCCCCAGGGATAGCCCGGGCCGATCAGGGCGAGCGTCGCGCGGCTGACGAGGTGGCGCGCGGCGGAACCGAAGGCGCCGCCGAACATGACGAGAAGCAGAGAAGGCATGGCTTGCCGGTAGCGCGGAATGGCCGCGAGGGAAACCGTGTCGATCCGAACGCGATCCGGTGGTCGAGTCAGGTCCCGTTGTTGGCAATCAAGTCGACGTCGGTGCCGCCGTCGTCGCGCGCGGCGAGGAAGACGACATATGCGCCATCGTCGCGCTTGCGCGTGCCGCCCAGCACATGCGTCTCGCCGTCCAGCTGGTGCTCGGCGGTGTAACCCGCACGGACGGCGCGCGTGTAATACCAGTCGACCAGCGTGGCGAGCGGCTGGGGCGCGGAGAAGCTGACGACGCGCAGCGCGCACCCGCTGCCCTGCGCGCCGCCGGCTTCGGTGACGCGCGCCTGGGGGAAGAGCGGCAGGTCGGCGGGAAGGCGCTGCGCCCATGTCGCCGAATATTGCAGCGTGCCGGCGCAGGCGGCGGCGCGGCGGTCCTTCTGATGCGCCGCGAGGCCGCCGAGCGTCACCGCATTGCGCCCGCTGCCTTGGGCGGCGGGCACCGGCGCCGGAGCGTGCAGCAACTTGCCGAGCTCGACCTTGCCGTTGTTGGCTGCGACGGTGTCCGCCGGCAGCGCGCCCGAATAGGGCTGGGCCGGCGGGCGGATCGCATCGCTGTTGGCACGCACACCTAGCGCGGGATCGACCATGATCGGATCGTTGAGTGCGCTGGCGACCGCCGGATCGACGGCGTTGCCCAGTTCCTCGTCGCTCAGTTGATCGCCAGTGCGGCTCCCGCACCCGGCGAGTGCGAGCGGCAGGAAGACGAACAGGAAGAAGCCGAGGCTGCGGAGCATCCCAGCACCGTGGCACGACACGGTTAAGGAAGCGTTGGAACTAGCCCGAGCGGCGCTGCGTTCGTGGAGTGTTGCTACTGTTTTATCTTGCCAACACACCAAGGCGGCGGCATGGTAGGCGGATGCTGAACCTCGTCTCGATCCTGATCGGCCTATGCGCGCTGCTGCTGGCGCTCGTAGGGATAATCCCGTTCCCACTGGTCCCGATGCTCAACTGGATCGCCTTTCCGATCGCGCTGGTCGGGGCTGCGCTCGGGGTGATGTCGCGGCACAGCTCCGGCCGTAACCTCAACATTCTGGTCATGGTGATCAGCGGGCTGCGCCTGTTCCTCACCGGCGGCCTGATCTAGGCAAAAAGGGCCCGGCGATCGCACGCCGAGCCCTTCCTCGCCTGCGTGGGCGAAGGCCTTAGCGGCAGCGCACCTGGCCGCGATCGACCGCGGCGCCGAGCGAGGCGCCGGCGGCTGCGCCGAGCAGCGTGCCGATCGTGTCCGAACGGCCATAGGACAGCGAGTTGCCGAGCAGCGCGCCGATGCCCGCGCCGAGAAGCAGGCCGGTGGTGCCATCGGTGCGACGGCAGTAATAGCGGCCGTTGCGCCCGCGGTAGATGCGGTCGTTCCGCGACAGGCGACGCTCGCGATAGAAGCGGCCGTCTCGGTAATAGTCATCGGCGAAATAGCTCCGCTGGCCACGGGGCAGGCGGTTGTAGTCGTAGTTGCGATAGCGACGCCAATCGCGGTCGACGCGCCGGTGCTGCGCGGGCGGTGCATAGGCTGTGGCGGACATTGCCGGGGCGGCGGAGGCAGCCGTCACCGGCACGGCGGGAAGCGCCACCGCGGCGAGGGTGGCAGCCAAAAGAATTCGCATTGGTCATGCTCCTGTAATTGCAGGTGCAATCGTAACGTGCCGTGCGGACCGGGGGTTGCCTGAACCGGAAACTACGCCGAGTTCATCCCTCCGCAATCCGCTACGTGCCTGCGTCAAATCCGCTGCGTACCTGGATAGGCGAAGAGCAGGTCGCTGCCCGCTTCGGCATGCAATTCGACCTCGCCGGAGACAGTGACACACTCGCCTGCGCGGAAGGCAACGCCGTCCACCACGCCTTCGCCCGCCACCGGCACCAGCCAGCCGGTCACGCCGTCGGGAAGCGAGAACTTGCGGCGTCCGCCCTCCCAGCGCTCGAGCACGAACTTGGGGCCTTCGACCAGGATGGCGCGGTCGTCCGCCACCTTGCCGGGCATGGGATGCGGAACGAAGGGGCGCGGATCCGCGACCGCGATGCCGTCGTCGAGGTGCAACTCGCGCGGCCGGCCATAGTCGTAAAGACGATAGGTGGTCTCGCTGTTCTGCTGAACCTCGATCAGCGTGATCCCCGCGCCGATCGCATGTACCGTACCCGAGGCCGAATAGAAGAAGTCGCCCGCCTTCACCGGCTTCCAGTCGAGCAAGTCCTCGATCGAGCCGTCGAGCGCGGCGGCGCGCAGCGTCTCACGGTCGACCGACGCCTTGGTGCCGAGCGCGATCGTCGAATCGGGCTCCGCGTCGAGAATCACCCAGCATTCGTCCTTGCCGCGCGGGAGCCCGCGGGCGTGCGCCTGCTCGTCGTCGGGGTGAACCTGGACCGAGAGCTTCTCCGACGTGAACAGATATTTGATCAGCAGGTCGGGCTCGGCGTTGCCGGGCGTCTGGAACCAGATCTCGCCGATCGGATCCCCGTCGCGTGCCGGATCGGGGAAGCCCGGCCATAGCTTGTGGCGTCCCCAGGGCTTTTCGACGCGATGGGTGGCAAGAAGCGTTGCAGTCACTTGTTCCTCCGGCAGATCGGCTGTCGAACGCGCCAACGACCTAGGTAGCATCCCGATCCGCCGCAATGGCGCCGCGAAAAGGATTGTTTGCGGCCATCGGGCTCGGCTAAGACGTGCGCCCATGCGTATTCCCTTGCCCCGCACGCTCGCCCTCGCGCTCCTCCCCGTGCTCGCCCTTTCCGTCACCGGCTGCGCCAAGCGCGGCGGCAACAAAGATCTGCCCTATGTCGCACGCGATGTGGGCACGCTCTACACTGCGGCGAAGGACCGGCTCGACCGGCACCAGTACAAGCTCGCCGCGGCGCTGTTCGATGAAGTCGAACGCCAGCACCCCTATTCAGTGTGGGCGCGGCGCGCGCAGCTGATGGGCGCGTTCAGCTATTATCTCAACGGCGACTATACCGAATCGATCGCGTCTGCGCAGCGTTTCCTGGCGGTGCACCCGGGCAACCGTGACGCCCCCTATGCTTATTATCTGGTCGGCATCAGCTATTACGAGCAGATCGCCGACGTCACGCGCGACCAGAAGATCACCCAGCAGGCGCTCGATTCGCTGGGCGAGCTCACCCGCCGCTATCCGAACAGCCGCTATGCCGCCGATGCTCGGCTGAAGATCGACCTCGTCCGCGACCATCTCGCCGGCAAGGAGATGGAGATCGGCCGCTTCTACGAAGGTCGTGGCCAGTGGCTCGCCGCCGCGAATCGCTTCCGCGCCGTGGTCGACCAGTACCAGACCACCACGCACGTGCCCGAGGCGCTGATGCGGCTGACCGAGACCTATCTCGCGCTCGGCCTGCCGACGGAGGCGAACAAATCGGCGGCCGTGCTCGGTGCGAACTATGCCGGCACGGACTGGTACAAGCGCGCCTATGAACTGATGCAGGACAATCGCGACAAGCTCGCCAAGGCCCAGATTCCCGCGGGTTGAGGGCGAGCCGGTGCTCGCGGCTTCCGTTCTTCGTTCGTTCCTGCAATAAGGGAAGCGCATGCTGACTGCGCTTTCCATCCGCGACGTGGTGCTGATCGAGGCGCTGGACCTCGAATTCGGCGCCGGGCTGGGCGTGCTGACCGGAGAGACGGGGGCAGGCAAGTCGATCCTGCTCGACGCGCTCGGGCTCGCGCTGGGCGCACGCGCGGAGAGCGGGCTGGTGCGCCAGGGAGCGGCGCAGGCGGTGGTGACCGCCAGCTTCGAATCGCCTGTGCCGGATAGCGGCATCGCCAATCTGATGGCGCAGAACGGGCTTGAGCTCGAGCCCGGCGAGCCGTTGCTTATCCGCCGGATCGTCAAATCGGACGGGGGAAGCCGGGCTTTCGTTAACGACCAGCCGGCATCTGCGGGGCTGTTGCGGGAGCTGGCGCCGCACCTCGTAGAGATCCACGGCCAGCATGACGATCGCGGGTTGCTCAATCCGCGTGGCCATCGGGCATTGCTTGATGCCTTCGGCAAACTGGACTCGGGGCCCGTCGCGATCGCGCACCGTGCGTGGCGCGAGGCCGAGGACGCGCTGGCCGTTGCGCGCGCCGAGCAGCAGGAGGCCGAGCGCGACCGCGAATGGCTGGAACATGCCGTCGCCGAGCTGCGCGCGCTCGCGCCCGAGGAAGGTGAGGAGGAACAGCTCGCCGAGCGGCGCGCAGTGATGCAGCGCGGCGAGAAGATCGCGAGCGAGCTCTCGGGCATCGCCGAGCTGCTCGACGGATCGGACGGCGGGCTCAGCCGGCTGCGCCAGGCCGCACGCATCCTCGAACGAATCGCCGGCGATCACGAGGCGCTGGCCGAGGCCCTGGCGGCGATCGATCGCGCCATCATCGAAAGCGCGACCGCACAGGATCGCGTCGATGCCGCCGCCGAGGCGCTGGCTTATGATCCCGCCGCGCTCGAGGCCGACGAGGTGCGACTGTTCGAGCTGCGCGGCGTCGCCCGCAAGCACCGCGTTCAGTCCGACGAACTGCCGGCGCTGCTGGAGGAACTGGGCGGCCGACTCGACCGCGTCGAGAGCGGCGGGGCGGGGATCGCGCGGCTCGAGCAGGCAGTGGAAGAGGCGCACCGTACCTATCGCGAGGCCGCCCGCGCGCTCTCCGGCGCACGCAGTGCCGCCGCCGCGCGGCTCGATGCCGCGGTGGAGACCGAGCTCAAGCCGCTCAAGCTCGATGCTGCGCGTTTCCGCACCACGGTCGAACCGGTCGACCAGAGCCAATGGTCGGCGCAGGGCATGGACCGAGTCGAGTTCCAGGTCTCGACCAATCCCGGCGCGCCCTTCGCGCCGCTGATCAAGATCGCCTCGGGCGGCGAGCTTTCGCGCTTCATCCTGGCGCTCAAGGTGGCGTTGGCTGAGGAAGGCGGGGCGCGCACCTTGATCTTCGACGAGATCGACCGCGGCGTCGGCGGCGCAGTGGCGAGCGCGATCGGCGAGCGGCTCGCGCGGCTAGCGGGCGACGCGCAGCTGCTGGTAGTGACGCACAGCCCGCAAGTGGCGGCGCGCGGCAACCGGCATCTGCTGATCGCCAAGAGCCATGATGGCGTCGTCACGCGTACCGGCGTCACCCCGCTCGACGCCGATCAGCGCCGCGAAGAGATCGCCCGCATGCTTTCGGGCGCCGAAATCACTCCGGAGGCGCGCGCCCAGGCCGAGCGGCTACTCGCAGCCTGATCGTTTTCCGGCCGGTCGTTTCGGATGTGCGACAAATTGCGACAGAAAACCTGGGATCGCGACACATAGCCGCGACAGCCGAGTTTCATACCGTTCCTCGACCGCAGCCGCGGTCCAGTTTTGAAGAGGAGTGTCGTATGAAGAAGTTCACCCTGCTCGTCGCCGGCCTTGGCATTGCCGCCGCTGCGGTCCCCGTTGCCGCGAGCGCCGCGCCGGCCCCCGCCGCGCAGGCCTGGCACAACATCAACGGCCGCCAGGCAAACCTCGAAGCCCGCATCAACCAGGGCATCCGTTCGGGCGCGCTCAGCCGGGCCGAGGCGACGCGGCTTCGCAACGACTTCCGCGCGCTGGAGCGGCTCGAGGCCCAGTATCGCCGCTCGCGCCCCGGCCTGACGCTGGCCGAGCGCCGTGACCTCGACCGCCGCTTCGACGCACTGTCGGCGCGAATCCGGGTCCAGAAGCACGACCGCAACCGCCGCTGATCGATAGCGGCTCGCAAGCAGGACGGGCTCCGCCGCAAGGCGGGGCCCGTTTGCTTATGGGCTCAGCGTAGCGGCTTGCCGCTGTCCTTCCATTTGTCGAGGATCTGGGAGTCGGGGTCGTAGGCCGAGGCATAGGCCGTCGTCGGGGTGCCGCTTTCGGCATAGGCGGGGCGTACCGCTTCCACGCGGGCGGAGGGCGCAGACGCCGGCGACGGTGTGGCGACCGGCGGTATCACTGGGGCCGCCGCGACGGCGATGCGCGGGCCCGGCGTCGGCTCGTCGCCGCGGTACGCCTGCCAGAAAGCAGCCGCGGTGCCCCAGCCGCCCTTCCAGCGGTGGAAGAGATGCGCGCCGAATGCGCCGGTCATTACCAGGCTGCGGTTCCAGGCCGGCGTGACGGCATAGGTGTGATAATGCGTCGCCAGCCCCACCGGCGCGAAGACGCTGCCGGCCAAGGCAGCGGCGGCGACGCGGCTCGCGCGGTCCCATGCGGTGCGCGAGGGTACCCGCGCCATTGCGCCGTCGCAGGCGAAACTGAACTGGCAGCCGCGCTTCTCCGATCCCTGGAACACCACGCCGCATACCGTCGCCGGGAAGGCAGGATGGCGGACGCGGTTGAGCACGACTTGCGCGACGGCGCGCTGGCCGTCGTCGGGCTCGTTGGCGGCTTCATAATAGATCGCCGAAGTGAGGCACTGGAGTGCACGCGCATGGTCCAGCGCCGTACCGGCGAGGTGGAAGGGAGCAGCGGGCTGGATCGAGGCATCGAGCGGAGTCACCGCGGGTGCAGGAAGGTCAGGCAGTATGGCCGTGCCGGTGGCCCCGGCAGCGGGCGCGGCTTCGTCGGGGACGGCGGTGTAATAGGCAGCGCCGGGGAAATGATCCTCGGCCTCATAGCCCGTGGCGGTCGGCGCAGGATCGACCGCAGGCTGCGGCCCCAGCGCCTGGGCCGAGAAGCCCGCACCTGCGAGCGAGGCGAGCGTCGCGGCGATCAACCCCCGTGCCTGCATTCGCGTGAACCGCCGCCAGAACAATGCCGCCCCCAAACCTCAGGAAGGCAGCCCATATATCCCAAAGGCCGCTAAGCTGCGCCCCCCGATTCCGCGCCGTCCCTCCGCGGAACGGAAGTTGGTTAATTCAACCTTTGGCCGCGTAGCGCGCGCGGAAGTCGTCGGCGAAGGTCTTGAGCCGTCCCTCGCCGATCGCCGAACGCAGGTCCGCCATCAGCGCCTGGTAGAACCAGAGATTGTGCTCGGTCATCAGCATCGCGCCCAGTATCTCGCCCGCGCGGACGAGGTGGTGGAGATAGGCGCGGCTCCAGTTGCTGCATGTCGGGCACGCGCATTCGGGGTCGAGCGGCCCCTGGTCCTCCGCATGCCTGGCATTGCGGATGTTGACCGGTCCCGTCCGCGTGAAGGCCTGTCCGGTGCGCCCGGAGCGGGTGGGAAGCACGCAATCGAACATGTCAATCCCGCGCTCGACCGCGCCGACGATATCGTCGGGCTTGCCCACGCCCATCAGGTAGCGGGGCTTGGCCTCGTCGAGCTGGCCCGGCGCATAATCGAGCACGCCGAACATGGCCTCCTGCCCCTCGCCCACCGCGAGCCCGCCGACCGCATAGCCGTCGAAGCCGATATGCTTGAGCGCGTCGGCCGAGGCTTTCCGCAGTCCCTCGTCCAGCGCACCCTGCTGGATGCCGAACAGCGCCGCCCGCTCGGCATGCTCGCCGCCGGCATCAAAGCCTTCGCGGCTGCGCTTGGCCCAGCGCATCGATCGTTCCATCGCCGCAGCCTGCACGTCGCGCGTCGAGGTGGTGGGTACCAGCTCGTCAAACGCCATGACGATGTCCGAGCCGAGCAGCCGCTGGATCTCCATCGAGCGTTCGGGACTGAGCATGTGGCGCGTGCCGTCGAGGTGCGACTTGAAGACGATGCCTTCCTCGCTGCGCTTGGTGAGCTCGGACAGGCTCATCACCTGATAGCCGCCCGAATCGGTGAGGATCGGCCGGTCCCAGCCCATGAACTTGTGCAGTCCGCCCAGCCGGTGGACGCGCTCCGCGCCCGGGCGGAGCATCAGGTGGTAGGTGTTGCCCAGGATGATGTCGGCGCCCGCGGCGCGCACGTCGGCGGGCTTCACGGCCTTGACCGTGGCGGCAGTGCCTACCGGCATGAAGGCGGGGGTGCGGATCTCGCCGCGCTGCATCGCGATCGTGCCGAGGCGGGCCTTGCCGTTGTTGGCCTGGATGGTGAACTGGAAACGAGGTGCTGACGTTGACATGGGGCATTGCCCTTGCAGCTTCGCAGGCGAGGAGTCGAGGGATGGCGGACGAACGGACCGAAGCGCTACGCGAGATGGCGAGCCACCGCGGCCTGCGGCTGGTGTCGTCGCGACGGCGCAAGCCGGGCGGGGATCTCGGGAAATACGGGCTGAGGCAGCCGGACGGGACGCCGGTGTTCGGCATGGAAGGCAAGACGCTCACCGCTTCGGCCGACGAAGTGGAGGCTTATCTGCGCGACGCGGTGCGCGCGACCTGGGGCAAGTCGGCCGGATCGGCAAAGCCGCGACCGAAAGCCAAAGTGAAGCCCGCACCCGCCCTAAAGCCCAAGCCGCGGCCCAAGCTCAAGGTGGAGAATTTGCTGAAGGCGCTCCCCGCCGCGAAGCGCGCCGAAGCCTTTACCGAGATCCTCGCCAAACCCGGCGTGCGGATCGAGCGGATCGTCTCGCGCGGGCAGGCGACCCCCGACGATGCGCCGATGGTGCAGGACAGCGACGAATGGGTGGTGCTGCTCGAAGGCGCGGCGGGCATCCGTGTCGAGGATTCGCAGGAGGCCGTGCTCGGACCCGGCGACCACCTGTGGATCGGCCGCGGCCAGAAGCATTGGGTGACATGGACCGCGAAGGACCGCCCGAGTGTTTGGCTGGCAGTGCATCTCGATTGAGGAGCTTTTGCATGGCCGGCGAACCCATGAACCCCGGCGACCAAGCCGAACCCGGCACGCCGGGCACGGGCGAGAACCTCTGCCCGCGTTGCGGCGGATCGGGCAGGCTCGACGGAGGTGAATGCCCCGAATGCGGCGGCACCGGCAAGGTGATCCAAGGCATCGGCGGCGGCTGAGCCGCGGCAGCCTAAGCTTCGGGGACCTTCTTGCGCGAAAGCGAACGCCCCCAGCGGAACGCGCCAAAGCCGAGTGCGAAGGGAATGCCGCCGACCAGCAGGGGCAGCATCAAGGTTGACGGGTCCCGCAAGGCTTCGTCGAACACCGCCGCGACCACCGCCAGCGAGCAGAGCCCACTGCACGTCATGACGAGGAGGCCCATCGCGATGAGCACCCCACCGAAAAGCTGCTTCATTCCCGCCCCCTTGCCCGCGCGAGCACCGCTGCCCCCTCGGCGCCGGACCGGTAGAAGCTGTTGTAGGTGTCGAACGGAATGATCTGCCCCTCCGGCGTCACGAAGTGCACGCAGCTGCGCTTCACTGTCGCGAGATCGAAATTGTAGCGATCCAGGAATTGCAGAATGACCACGCGGAAGCTGTTCGCATACCCCAGTTCCTCCGGCACCAGCGCGTGCGGCAGGCAGCACAGGACCTCGGCCAGCTTCTCCTCCGTATTGCATTGCGAGGTGGCGAGGCTGAGCAGCCCCACCACTGCGTCGCGCAGTGCAGGATAGGCTTCGTAGCTGATCGTGTTCGGCCCCTGCAGGATCAGCTCGCGCGGCAGGAGCGAAGTGATCGGCGTCACGTTGCGGCCGTCGCGCAGCCCATAGCCGATGCAGATCTGGTCGGGATTGCAGGGCAGCGGAATCATGTCCTCGATGCCGAACACGCCCGCCTTTGCGACTTCGCGGCGGATCTGGGTCGTCAGCGTGCGGTTCGCCTTGGCATCGAACCCTTGGTTGCGGCCGGCGTCCTGCACGGGCTGGAAGGTGACTCCGCGGACGCAGGCCCAGCCGAGCGCATGGTCGACGATCGCGGCGACCTCATGGTCGTTCACGCGGCGCTTCACCACCGCGACGAGGGTGGTGGACAGGCCGACGCGCTCGAGCGCCTCCAGTGCCGCCTGTCGGATACGCGACAGCCGCGCGCCGCGCAGATTCACCAGCGCGTCATCGTCCAGGCTGTCGAACTGGAGATAGACCTCGAGCCGCGGGGCGTAGCTGGCGAGCCGCTCGACGAAGCCAGGGTCCTGCGCGATCCGCAAGCCATTGGTGTTGATCATCACATGGCGGATCGGCCGGCGCTTCACGGCGTCCAGAATTTCGAAGAATTGCGGATGCAGCGTCGGCTCGCCTCCTGAGAGCTGGACGAGGTCGGGCTCGCCTTCGCTTTCCACTAGTGCGTCGAGCATCGTCTCGATCACCGCTAGCGGCAAATGGCCGCCGTGCATGTCCTCGGCATCGGCGAAGCACACCGGACAGGCGAGATTGCAGGCCGCGTTTATCTCCACGATCGCAAGGCAGCTGTGCTGCTCATGGTCGGGGCACAGACCGCAATCGAACGGGCAGCCGGCCTCGGTTCGCGTCTGGGTGCGAAGCGGACGATCGCCCGGCTTGAGCCAGTCCTTCTGGGAGTGCCAATAGGCGAGATCGTCGCTGATCAGCGTCTTCTGCACGCCGTGCGCGCGGCAGCGCTTGAGATAGAAGACGCAGCCGTCCTCGACGATCACCTTGGCCGGGACGAGCTCGAGGCAAGTCTCGCACAGGCTCGTCGTCTGGCCATGAAAGATATAGGGCGCCGCCTTACGTTCGGGCGACAGCGGCAGGGAGGCGGTCGCGAGCGATCCAGAGGAGGGCATAGGCGCTGAGTCCGATCATCACGAAGTGGAAGACGTTGAACGGGCCGACCAGCGGGGGATAGGGCTTGAGGAACTCCCAGGCAAATCGCTGGACGGCATAGGCCAGAACAAAGGCATGGAAGCCGTGCCGCACCGCCCAGGCGCGCTGCTTCGCCAACGCACGCCAATAAACCGCGAGGAACAGGCCGATCGCAAGCGATTCATAAATCTGCACCGGATGGCGGGACACGCCGTCGCCCAGATCGACACCCCATGGCAGGTTGGTAGGAACGCCATAGGTCTGGTCGCTGAGGCCGGCGAACAAACATCCCCAGCGACCGACGATGATCCCCAGCGACAGCGGGATGACGAAGGGGCCGCCGGTCGATCCGCGCACGCCGCGCACCCATTTCCACAGCTCGACCGCGCCGATTGCGCCGGCCAGCGCCCCAGCGATAGAGTGGGACAATATGGGACGCGCATCGCGCAGCGTGTTGAGCGCGCCCAGCAGCCAGGCGCCGGCCGCGGCGCCCATGCCAAGGCTGAGGAAATATCCGGGCGCAGTCTGACGGGCCAAGCCTTCGACGCTGCTCCTCCGGTGCAGATAGACCCAGCGCGCGCCGGCCGCGGCCACGAGCCAGGCCGCGAGATCGCCGAGATAATGATGCCAAGCGGCGGTCGGGACGTGGAGCACGCGGGTCGATACCATATTCTGCTCTGTGGCAACCAGTCGGCCGGCCGGCCGATTCACCCGTGCGCGCCGTGGCAAACCCGGCTAGCTGGGCGCAGCGAATCCAACGGGGGAGCAACATGCCGAGCGGACTTGTCGCATTGCTGGACGATGTGGCGGCGCTCGCCAAGCTGGCGGCGGCGTCGGTCGACGACGTCTCGGCGGCGGCGGGGCGGGCGAGCGTGAAGGCCGCGGGCGTGGTGATCGACGACACGGCGGTCACGCCGCGCTACGTCACGGGCCTGTCGCCCGATCGCGAGCTGCCGATCATCTGGAAGATCGCGGTCGGATCGCTGCGCAACAAGCTGCTCTTCATCTTGCCCGGCGCGCTGGCGCTCAGCGCCTTCGCGCCCTGGATGATCACGCCGATCTTGATGATTGGCGGCGCCTATCTCTGCTTCGAGGCGGCCGAGAAGATCATCGAGGCGCTGCGCGGCGAGCATCATGCCGAGGAAGTGGTCGAGATCGACGATCCTGCAGCGCTCGAGGCGCGCCAGGTAAGCGGCGCGATCCGCACCGATTTCATCCTCTCCGCCGAGATCATGGCGATTGCGCTGTCGAGCCTCGCGGGACTTTCGTTCGCGACGCAGGCGGCGGCGCTGGTCGCGGTGGCCTTCGCGATCACTGCGGGCGTCTATGGGCTCGTCGCCTTCATCGTGAAGATGGACGACATCGGCCTGCACCTCAGCCGACGCAGCTCGCGCAGCGCGCGCGCGATCGGGCACCTGCTCGTCGCCGCCATGCCCGTGCTCCTTAGCGCGCTTTCGAACCTGGGCGTCGCCGCGATGGTCTGGGTTGGCGGCGGGATCCTGCTCCACGGGCTCGAGCAGTTCGGGCTGGTCGCGATCCCGCACGCGGTGCACCACGTCGCCGAGGCGGCGGCGCACGCCGTGCCGGTGGCGCAGGGCGTGGTCGAATGGCTGGTCGGCGCGATCGGATCGGGCGTGGCTGGGCTGATCGTCGGCGTGGTGATCGTCACCCTGGTGCACCTGCTGCCGCGCAAGCGGCACGCATGAGGGTTCAGCGGCGGTGCGCGGCCACGTAGTCGACGATGTCCTGCGGCGCGCGGAACAGCGCGTCGGGGCCCGCGCCGGCCAGCGCCGCCTCGCTCGCATAGCCCCATAGCACCGAGCCGGAGCGCATGCCGACTTCGCGCGCGGCGTCGACGTCGCGCGTCTCGTCGCCGATCGCCAGCGCCTCGCCAGCGGGCACGCCCATGCGCTTGAGCACGCGGCGGAACTTGGGGACCTTGCCGAACAGCGACGCGCCGCACGCGTAGAAGTCGATCCGCGCGGCATGCTGCGGTCCCAGGATCTTTCGCGCATTGGCCTCCGAATTGGAGGTCACCAGCGCGATCCGGACTCCCGTCGCCGCGAGCCGCTCGAGCAGGTCGGGGGTGCCGGGGAAGAGCTCGATCTGGTGCGCATTGCGCCCGACGCGCTTGCGCAGATGGCGCGCGATCAGCGGCAGCTTCCAGCGCGCGATGCCCAGATAGTCGATCACTTCGCGCGAGCTGCGGTGGCGGAGCATCTCGACTTCGTCCTGCGCCACGGTGCGGAAGCGGAAGCGCCGCGCGAGATCGTCGATGACCGAGAGAAACCAGTCGCCGCTGTCGGAGAGCGTACCGTCGAAGTCGAAGATCACCAGCCGGATCGGCAGCCCGTCCGCCACCGGCGCGTGCACCGCGCTCGGCATCGCCTCAGCCATGTGCATGCCCGTTGCCATGCATGCGGCACTCCGCCCCGTCGGCCACTTCGATCTGCACCGTGGTATGATCGATCCCGAAATCATGCGCCAGCCGGTGCTGGAGGTCGATCAGGAACGAATCGCCGGGGTGGCCGCCGGGCATCACCAGATGCGCGGTGAGCGCGGCCTCGGTGGTGCTCATCGGCCAGATGTGGAGGTCGTGGACGCGCGCGACGCCGGGCAGGCGCGCGAGCGTCTGCTCGACGGCTTCGGCATCGATGCTGGCAGGCACCGCTTGGAGGAGCATGACGATGGTCTCGCGCAGCAGCCCCCAGGTGCTCCACAGGATCACCGCAACGACGAGCAGCGAGATCGCGGGATCGAGCCAGCGCGCGCCGGTGAGCAGGATGATGCCGCCCCCCACCACCACCGCTGCCGAAACGCCGGCATCGGCGGCCATGTGGAGATAGGCGCCGCGGATGTTGATGTCGCCCTTGCGCCCGCGCGCGAAGAGCATCGCGGTGGCCAGGTTCACGACGATGCCGATCGCGGCGACGATCATCACCGGCAGGCCCGGCACCGCGGGCGGATCGGCGAAGCGCTGCACCGCCTCGAGCGCGATCGCGCCTACCGCGACGAGCAGCAGCAGCCCGTTGGCCAGCGCCGCGAGGATCGACGAGCCGCGCAGCCCATAGGTGAAGCGCTTGGAGGCGGGGCGCTTGGCGAGCTCTGCGCCGGCCCAGGCGACGAGCAGCCCGAGCACGTCCGACAGATTGTGCCCGGCATCGGCCAGCAGCGCGACCGAATCGATCAGGAAACCCGCGGTACCCTCGATGACCACGAAGCCCAGGTTGAGCGCCGTGCCGATGGCGAAGGCGCGGCCGAAATCCGCCGGCGCGTGATGATGGTGCCCGTGGTGGTCATGGGCGTGGTCGTGACTGGCGGCCATCGCTGCGGTTTAGCCGCGCAAACGCATGAGATGCTAGGACATCAATTGCGGCGTTCGCGCCGGCGCGTGCCGGGAGCGAACACTGGCGGGCGGATGGTCAGCAGCTCGCGGCGCACGATCACCCCGTCCTTGTCGGCATCGAAGCGCGCGAACAGCAGGTCGAAGCGCTGGGCCAGCTCGGCGAAGCTCACCTGGTTGTCGCCGTCGCGGTCGGTCTCGAAGGGGCTGGGGAGGGTGTTGCGGTCTCCCATCCAGCGCTCGGACCAATCGGAGAAGGCGATATAGCCCAGGCTGCCCTTGTGCCCGGTGTCCACGCTGTCGAAGCTGCGGCGCAATCCGGCGTCGAACTCGGCGCGGGTGACGCGGGCATCGCCATCGGCATCGAAGGCGGCGATCATCATCGCCACAGGCTCGGCGATCACCGTCGCGGGCGGCTGCTGCGGGCCTGCCGGCACGGCCTGGACCGGCGGCAGGGCAGGGCGTTCCTGTGCCAGTGCCGGGGTAGCGAGAAGAGTCGCGAGCAGCAGGGCAAGGCGCATCGGGAAACCTTTCACTTCGAAGGCAGCAGCAGGCTGGCGTCGCCGTAGGAATAGAAGCGGTAGCCGTTGGCGATCGCATGGGCATAGGCCGCCTGCATCCGATCCAGCCCCATCAGCGCCGATACCAGCATGAACAGAGTCGAGCGTGGAAGGTGGAAGTTGGTGACCAGCCCGTCGATGCCCTTGAAGCGATAGCCCGGCTTGATGAAGATCGCGGTGTCGCCTTCGAACGGGCGGATCAGCCCGTCCTCGCCCGCCGCGCTCTCGATCAGGCGCAGGCTGGTGGTGCCGACTGCGATCACTCGGCCACCCGCGGCGCGCACGGCGTTGAGGCGGTCGGCGGTAGCACGATCGATGCGGCCCCATTCGGCGTGCATCTTGTGGTCGGTGGTATCCTCGGCCTTGACGGGGAGGAAGGTGCCGGCGCCGACGTGCAGCGTCAGCGTGGCGTGGCCGATGCCCGCGGCGTCGAGCGCGGCGAGGAGTTCGGGCGTGAAGTGGAGCGCGGCCGTGGGCGCGGCGACCGCGCCGGGCTCGGCCGCGAACATGGTCTGGTAATCCTCGGCATCGCGCGCGTCGGTGTCGCGCTTCGAGGCGATGTAGGGCGGCAGCGGCATGCGGCCGCAGCGCTCCAGCAGCAGCTCGACCGGCTCGTCGCCCGCGAAGTCAAGCGCGAAGCTGCCGTCCTCGGCGCGGTCCGAGGCCGTGGCGGTGACGCCCTGGCCGAAGTCGATGCTGTCCCCGTCGCGCAGCCGCTTGGCGTTGCGGATGAAGGCGCGCCAGCGCCGCGGCCCCTCGCGCTTGTGGAGCGTCGCGCCGATCCGCGCCTCCCCCCGCAGCCCTTCGAGCTGTGCGGGGATCACGCGCGTGTCGTTGAAGACCAGCAGGTCGCCGGCGCGGAGCTGGCGCGGAAGCTCGCGGACGGTCGCGTCACGCGTCTCCGCGCCGTCCAGCACGAGCAGCCGGGCGGAGTCGCGGGGCGCCGCGGGCCGGAGCGCGATCCGCTCCGGGGGCAGCTCGAAGTCGAAGAGGCCGACGTCCACTTATTGCGGCAGCGTGACCTTGGTCTCGCCCTCCGGCAGCGCCGGCGCGACGACGGGCGCAGGCTGATAGGGAGGCGGATTGTCGGCCGCGATATAGGCGTGGAGGATGCGCGTCGGGTTCGCCGGCGGCTCGCCGCGCTCGATCTTGTCGACCCACTGCATGCCGCCCACGACGCGTCCGAAGACGGTATAGTCGCGATCGAAGCCCAGGCGCGGGCCGAACATGATGAAGAACTGGCTGTTGGCGCTGTTCGGGTCCTGCGTGCGCGCGGCCGAGACCGCACCGCGAACGTGCGGCAGGTTGTTGAACTCGGCGGGCACGTCCGGAAGGTCCGATTCGCCCGTGCCGGTGCCGGTGGGATCGCCGCCCTGCGCCATGTTTTCGCCGCCGTCGATCACGCGGTGGAAGGGCGTGCCGTCATAGAATTTGCGGCGGGTCAGCGTCTTGACTTGCTGAACCATCTTGGGCGCGACGTCGGGGCGCAGCCGGATCGTGACGCGGCCGCCTGACGACAGGTCGAGCACCCAGGTATTCTCGGGGTCGGCGGTCGGCGTGGCCGTGTCGGCGTGCGCAGTGGCGGCGACGTCCTTGAACGGCTCGATCTCAGGCTTGGGCGCGGGGGCGCCTCCCCCTCCCTGTGCCAGCGCGGGAACAGCAATCAGCATGGCGGCAGCAGCGGCCATGGCGGCAACGAAACGCATCAACTTCCCCGCTCGAAAAATCGGATTTGGCATTGAATTAGAGCAAAGCGCGTCGGACGGAAAGGCCCGTGCGATCAGCTGCCTTTGCGGCCGATCTCGGCGACGCGGCGCGCGACATCGGCCTCGACCGCCGGCGTCACGAACTTGCGGATCGCGCCGCCATAGAGTGCGATTTCCTTCACCAGCCGGCTCGCGATCGGCTGGAGCGAGACGTCGGCCATCAGGAAGACCGTCTCGATCCGCTGGTTGAGCTGCTGGTTCATCCCCGCCATCTGATATTCATATTCGAAGTCGGCGACGGCGCGCAGCCCGCGCACGATCACGCTCGCGCCCTCACGCTCGGCGAAATCCATCAGCAGCGAGTCGAAACTGACGACATGGATCTCGCCCGCGATGCCACCGACTTCGCGCTTCACCATCTCCATCCGCTCCTCGACCGTGAACATCGGCGACTTGGACGGATTGGTGGTCACGCCGATCACCAGCCGGTCTACGAGCTTCGCGCCGCGCCGGATGATGTCCATGTGGCCGAGTGTGATGGGATCGAAGGTCCCGGGATAGACGCCGGTGCGGATGGTCATGGGGGTTCCTATCGGTCGCGTTCCAGAGTGAAGCGGGCGATGTCGCGGAGCAGATCGGCTTCGGGGCCGAAGGCGTGGAGATGGGCGATGGCCTGGTCGACCAGCAGGCGCGCCTGCGCGCGGGCGCGCTCGAGGCCGAGCAGGGTGAGGAACGTCTCCTTGCCGCGGTCCGCGTCCTTGCGCAGCTTCTTGCCGGCCGTTTCCTCGTCGCCCTCGGCATCGAGGATGTCGTCGGCGATCTGGAAGGCGAGGCCGAGGTCGCGGGCATAGCCCCGCAGGCCCTTGCGGCCTTCCGGCCCCACACGGCCGAGGATCGCGCCGCATTCGACCGCGCAGCCGATCAGCGCACCGGTCTTGAGCGCCTGGAGCCGCGTGACGGTGGGCAGGTCGAAGCTCGCTTTCTCGGCCTGCAGATCCATCATCTGCCCGCCGACCATGCCGGCCGGACCCGCAGCGTGCGCGAGCGCGGTCACCAGCTCGGTGCGCACGAACGGATCGGGGTGCGTCGCCTCGGCGGCGAGCAGCTCGAAGGCGAGCGCCTGGAGGCTGTCGCCGGCCAGGATCGCCGTTGCCTCGTCGAAGGCCTTGTGCACCGTGGGCTTACCGCGGCGCAGGTCGTCGTCGTCCATCGACGGCAGATCGTCATGGATCAGCGAATAGACATGGATGCACTCGACCGCCGTCGCGACGCGCGCCGTGCAATTGCGGTCGACGCCGAACATCCGCGCGGTCGCGAAGACGAGCAGCGGCCGCAGCCGCTTGCCGCCGCCGATCGCGGCGTGGCGCATCGCGCGATAGAGCTGCTCGCGCGGATCGTCCGGAATGGCGAGCAGCCGGTCGAACTGCCGGTCCATCTCGCCCGCGACTTCGCGCAGCGCCGCCTCGAGCGGGAGGGAGGCGTCCGCCACGCGCGCGCTCAGCCGGCGTTGAAGGGCGCGCTGCCCGCCGCGCGGCCCTCGGCATCGGTGCGGATCGCCTCGATGCGCGCCTGGGCGGCGTCGAGCCGCGCCGCGCACTGGCGCCGCAGCCGGTCGCCGCGCTCGTAGAGGTCGATCGCTTCCTGGAGCTGCGCCTCGCCGCTTTCCAATCGGCCGACGATCCGCTCGAGCTCCTTGAGTGCATCCTCGAACGAGAGCCCCGAAATATCCGCTTCTTCCGTCATGCGCCCGCTATGCGGCAGCGGGGGCCATCAAGGCAACATGCTGCGCTGCAAATTGCGCGGGCGGCACCGAGACCCTAGCTCCGCGTTGCTACGGCATCGAGGAGGCCTTCATGTTCACCAGCATCAACCCTGCGACCGGCGAGACCCTGGCCGAGCACGAGGAGCTCGACGCCGACGGCATCGAGATGGCGCTGTCGCGCGCCGAGGCGGCGTTCCAGTCGTGGCGTAATACGCCGCTCGACCAGCGGACCGCGCTGCTCTCCGCGATCGCGGACCAGTGGGAGGCGAACAAGCGCCACCTCGCCGAGACGGCCGTGAAGGAGATGGGCAAGACGCTCGCCGCGGGGATCGCGGAGGTGGAGAAGTGCATCGCCGGCTTCCGCCATTATGCCGAGCACGGGCCCCGCTACCTCGAGCCCACCACGGTGAAGACCGCGAGCGGCCACGCCGTGGCGCGCTGGCTGCCGATGGGGCCGGTGCTGGCGGTGATGCCGTGGAACTTCCCCTATTGGCAGGTGGTGCGCTTCCTCGCGCCGACGATCATGGCGGGCAATGTCGCGCTGCTGAAGCACGCCTCCAACGTCCAGGGCTGCGCGGCGCTGATGCAGCAGCTGGCGAGCGCCGCGGGCGCGCCCGACGGGCTGTTCCAGAACCTGGCGATCAAGTCCGACAAGGTGGCGGACATCATTGCCGACCGCCGCGTGGTGGCGGTGACTCTCACCGGGAGCGAAGGCGCGGGGTCGAAGGTGGCGCAGGCCGCGGGCAGGGCGCTCAAGAAGGTCGTGCTCGAGCTCGGCGGATCGGACCCGCTGATCGTCATGCCCTCCGCCGACCTCGACACCGCAGCGAAAACCGCAGTCACCGCGCGCGTGCAGAATGCCGGGCAGAGCTGCATCTGCGCCAAGCGCATGATCGTGCATGCAGATGTCTACGACGCCTTCCTCGACAAATTCTCGGCCGGCATGCGGGCCGTGAAGATCGGCGATCCGATGGACGAGGGGACGGTGATGGGGCCGCTCTCCAGTGTCGGGCAGCGCGACACGGTGCTCGAGCAGGTCGAGCGCGCCAAGGCTGCGGGCGCGCGGCTGCTGTTCGGCGCCGAGAAGATCGATCGGGAGGGCGCCTGGATGACGCCCGGCGTGCTGGTCGACCTCGATCCCGAATCCGACGTCGCCAAGGAGGAGATCTTCGGCCCCGTGGCGCTGGTCTACAAGGCGAACGACATCGACCAAGCCATCGCGCTCGCCAACGACGTGCCTTATGGCCTGGGCTCGGCGGTGTGGACGAAGGACGAGGGCGAAATCGAGCGGTTCGCGCGCGACATCCAGTCGGGCATGACCGCAGTCAATTCGCTGCTCGCCTCGACGCCCGAGGCGCCCTTCGGCGGCGTTAAGCTATCGGGCCATGGCCGCGAGCTGGGGCCTTGGGGCATGCACGAGTTCATGAACCTCAAGGCCGTGATGTTCGCCGGCGAAGGCGAGCGCACAGGGCCGCAGGCGGGGGACTGAGCCTCGCTATACCCCGGCCTTCGCCGGGGTGCGAAGGGCTTACCGCCCCTCGATCCCGAGCAGCTCGACCTTGAAGAACAGTGTCGCACCGCCGGGGATCGGCCCCTTGCCCTCAGGGCCATAGCCGAGGTCGGCGGGAGTGGCGATCTCGATCGTGTCGCCCACGCCCATCATCGGCACGGCCAGCTGCCAGGCCGGGATCAGCATGCCGAGCGGGAAGGTGGCGGGCTCGCCGCGGCTATAGGAGCTGTCGAACTCGGTGCCGTCGATCAGCGTTCCGGCATAATGGAGCGTGACGGTGTCCTGCACCGTCGGATGCGCGCCCTTGCCGTCGCCCTTGATCCGACGCCAGCGCAGCCCGCCCTGGAGCGGCTGCCAGCCGTCGGCCGCCTTGAGCTGCGCGAGCGCGAGCATCTGGCGATTGTGCCAGGCGGCGTCCTGCGAGGGTCCCGACCCGGTCTGCGCATTGCGCGCGATCGCGACGCCGGCGCCGCACGCCAGCACCACGCCGGCCAGAAGAATGAGCTTGTTCCGATGCACGCGATCCCTCCCGGTGAACCTCTTCGCCGCGCCCATCTCCGCAAAGCGGGCGCGTTGCAAGGGTTTCGATCAGCGCACCACGAAGGCGCCGGTCATCCCGAAGCCCGCGTGGAGGAAATGGGTGCATTTGATCCGGTAGTTGCCCGGCGCAGGCGCGACGAAATGGATGTCGACGCTTTCGCCGTCGTCGAGCTCGACCTTGCCGCCCGCCAGCTTCGCCCGGTCCGCTGCCGGCATGGTCGCGGCGGCGAAGAATTCCTTGGCTGCGAAGCTGTGCCCGCCGTGGCTGGTCAGGTGCAGCAGATAGGGCTGGCCGTGGTGGAGCGCGATCGTGGCCGGCGTGAACCGGAAGTTCGACAGCGCGACGTCGACGCGCTGTTCGGCCGGCGCGGCAGAGGCCAGCGCGAGCGCGGCGAGGGGAAGCAGCTTGTGCATGGCGACGGTCCTTCGATTCAGGCCCCGCCGCGGACCTCCGCCAGCAGGTCCTTGCGACTGAGCTTGCCGATCATCGTCTTGGGCAGGCTTTCGCGCACCACCACGCCGGCGACGCGCTCGTGCTTGCCCAGCTTGCCGTTGAGCCAGACGCAGATTTCCGGCCCTTCCGCCTTCGCGCCTTCGTTGAGCGTCACATAGGCGTGCGGCAGCTCGCCATGATAGGCGTCCGGAAGCCCGATCACGAGCGCTTCCTTCACGGCGGGGTGCTGGTAGAGCACCTGCTCGATCTGGCTGGGGAATACCTTGAAGCCGCCGACCGCGATCATGTCCTTCAGCCGGTCGACGATGCGGATATAGCCGTCCTCGTCGATCGTGCCGACGTCGCCGGTGCGCAGCCAGTGCCCCTCGCCATCGACTTCGACGAATACCTGGGCGTCGGCGTCCGGCCGGTTCCAATAGCCCTTCATGATCTGCGGGCCCGAGACGACGATCTCGCCCGGCTCGCCCGGCGGCGGAGGTCGCGTGGGATCCTCCTTGTCGACCAGCCGCACGCGCGTGCCCGCGATCGGCTGGCCGATCGTGCCGGGCTTGTTGAGCCCCTCATAGGGATTGGTCGAGACCACGCCCGAGCTTTCGGAAAGGCCATAGCCTTCGATCAGCCTCGCGCCGGAGACTTGCTCGAAATGCTCCTTGAGCTGCTGTGGCAGCGGCGCGCCGCCCGAGATGCAGAAGCGCAGCGATGAAAAGTCGTCGGGCTTCATTCCCGGCGCGTCGAGCAGCGCCTGGTACATGGTCGGCACGCCGGGCATCGCGCGCGGGCGCGTTCGGCGCAGCTCGGCCAGCGCCTGCTTGGCGTTGAAGCGCGGCAGCATCACGATCTCGCCGCCGGTCAGCACGGTGCGGTTGAGCACGCAGGTGTTGGCGAAGACGTGGAAGAAGGGAAGCACCCCCAGGATGCGGTCCTGCGCCTTGCCCAGCTCGGGATCGAGCAGCGAGACCTGGCGCGCATTGGCCGAGAGATTCTGGTGGGTGAGCATCGCCCCCTTGGGCGTGCCGGTGGTGCCGCCGGTATATTGGATCAGCGCCAGGTCGTGCTCGGGATCGATCGCGGCGGGCGCGCACGCGCCGTCGTTGTGGATCAGCTCCGAGAAGGCCAGGATGCGCGGATCGTGCGGACGCGGCGTGATCTCGCTGCCGCGGAACCAACGGTAGAAGAGCGACTTGGCCGGCGGCAGCGCGCCCGCGATCGATCCCACCACCAACCGCTCGAGGCCGCTCTGTTCGAGCACCTTGAGCGCCGTCGGCAGCAGCGCCGACGCCGAAAGCGTGAAGAGCAGCCGCGTCCCCGAATCCTCGACCTGCGCGGCAAGCTCGTCGACCGAATAGAGCGGCGAGAAATTGACCACCGTCGCGCCGAGCTTGAGGATGCCGTAATAGGCCGCGACATAATGCGGCACATTGGGCAGGAAGAGCCCGATCCGGTCGCCGCGGCCATAGCCGAGCGCCGCGAGCCCGCAGGCGACTCGATTGGCGCCGTCGAGCGTCTCGCCATAGCTGTAGCGGCGCCCCATGAAATCGAGCAGCGGCGCGTCGGGATGCGCCTGCGCGCTCTGCTCGAACAGCTCGACCATCGATGCCGGGGGGAAGCTCAGGTCCCATTTGCCGGGATGGCGATAGGCCGTGCGCCAGACGTGCTCGGGGTCGGTCATTGACACAGGTGTAAGCGGCCTGTCTCCGCGGTCAACGGGCGAGGTGACGGCTCCAGGTCACCAGCAGCGAGACGGCGAACACTCCCGTGTCCACTGCAGCCTCCAGCCTCTGGGGCGCGCGGTCGGCGCTGTCGTGCGCGAGGATGCGGATGTCGGCGTGCGGCGTGGACGGCGCGAAGGCGGCGAACGCGAGCAGTGCCGCGGCCCCGATCACCATGATGCGCCTGCGCCTGAGCATCGCCGTTCCCTCCGTGCGCGACTCTACGCTCCGCCGTCACGGCCGACAAGCGTATCCACGGCGCCGCTTTTGCTTTTCGCGCGATGCCCGTTAGGAATGCCCGCAAAATTGGGGAGAGGGGAATGACGGAGACAGCCCGGCCGAGCAGCGATGCCCGGCTCGAAGTGGTGGACGTGGTGCGCGGCTTCGCGCTGATGGCGCTGTTCCTGGTCCATATGATCGAGAGCTACGAGCTCGACTGGTTCAAGCCGCAGCCCGGGGCGATCCGGGATACGGTCTATCTGCTCTTCATGGGCAAAAGCTTCTCGCTGCTCGCGCTCTGCTTCGGCTTCAGCTTCTTCATCCTGATGGACCGCGCGGCGCAGCGCGGGTCCGATTTCTCGCTGCGCTTCGCCTGGCGGCTGCTGATCCTGCAGGCGATCGGCTTCCTCCACGCGCTCGTCTATCGCGGCGACATCATCCAGCTGCTCGCGGGCATGGGCCTGCTGCTGCTGATCGCGCACCGGGTGCGCGACAATCGCATCCTCGCGGGGGTGGCGGCGCTATGCTTCCTCAGCCCGCTGCTGCTCGCGCAGCTCTTCGGCGCGATGGCGGGGGCCGAGTGGGCGCTCCAGAAGCCCCACCACTGGGTCGATCCGGCGATCGAGACCTATGTCCGCAGTGGGAGCCTGCTCGAGCATCTGCGGATCAATTTGTGGGAAGGCCAGCTCCCCAAATGGTGGTTCATGCTCGAATCCGGGCGCGTGTCGCAGATTCTGGGACTCTATCTGGTCGGCATGGTCCTCGGGCGGACCGGCTTCTTCGCGCGGCTGGGCGAGTTCGCTCGGGCGCGCGCGATCGCCTTCGTGATCGCCGCGGCCGTCGCGCTGTTCCTCCATTTCTTCCGCGACGACCTGAAGAGCTGGTTCGCGGCGCAGGGCTATGATCCGGCGGCCGGCCGGCCGTTCGACGCGCTGCTCGGGAGCTGGTTCGAGCTTTCGGGGATGACCGTGTGGCTGCTGCTGCTCTGCGCGCTCTACCAGGGGCCGGCACGCGCGCTGCTGCGTCCGCTGGCTGGGGCGGGGCGGCTGACGCTCAGCTTCTATCTGCTCCAGTCGCTGGTGTTCGTGCCGGTCTTCTACGGCTTCGGCCTCGGGCTGTGGGACGACTGGAGCCAGGGGACGCGACTCACGGTGGGGCTGGTCGCGATCGGCCTCCAGCTCTGGGCGGCCGCTATCTGGCTGCGGCACTTCCGCTACGGTCCGGTCGAATGGGTGTGGCGCGCGCTCACCTATTGGCGGCGCGACATTCCCTTCCGGAAGAAGGAGGGGCGGGATGCTCCCGCCCCCGCTCTGGCCGTCGAGGCCAGCGCCTGAGGCTTGATCCTCCCCCAGCGCGGGGGAGGATTTTCCTCAGCAGCCCACGCCCGCGGCGCTGCGCAGGATGCCGCCCAGCCCACGCTTGCACTTCTTCTTGGGCTGCTCGCCTTCGCCCTGGCCCTGCTGCTCGCCGCGGCCGGAGAGCATGTCACCCATGTCGGGCATGCCCGTCATGAAATTGCCCATCGCGCGATAGCGGACCTTGGCGGTCCACTTCGGGTGCCAGGCGAGCTTGGGATCCTTGGGTCGCTCGGGGAAGGCGAAGTTCGCCTCGGGGCCATAGGCGTTGAGATAGCCCATCATCATCTCGCCGCCCGCGGCCTTCACTTCGGCCGGGATCTGGCAGCTCGTCTGGCTCGGCGGCATCACCACCTTCTGCCCGATCAGCCGCGTGACCGTCGCGGGCGAGAGATAGTCCCACAGCCCGCCGCCGAACTGCTGCGTGGCCGAGGAGGCCCACCACACCATGTCGGCGTCGTCCTTGCCGCGCTCCTTGGCGCTCATCGCCCAGGCGTAATAGCCGGTCGCATTGGGCACCGCTGCCCAGTTGAGCGCGATCGAGCCCTCGGCGCCGGCGCTGGACTTGACGCGCGGCGCGGCGAGGAAGTCCTGGCTGATCGGGAAGGCGATCTCGGGGCTGTAATTGCCCGCGACGCGGTGCTGGCCGATCAGCGACGAGCGGCCGCTGACCTGCTGCTCGGTCTTGCCGTTGGGCCATTCGCCATAGCTGCGGCTGTTGCCCGGCAGCGGGCTGTTCTCGGTGGGGACGCTGCCCTGGAAGATCGGCGGCACCTGGCCCTTGGCCATCTTGGCGAAGTCGATCACCACCGGCTGGCCTGGGCCCGCATGCGCGCCGCAGCCCCAGAAGATCAGCATCCGGCCCTTGGGCTTCTGATACTGGTCATATTGCCTGTAGTCGGGAGTGGGCGAGGCTCCCGGTGTGGGCGAGACCAGAGGCACCGAAGCGCCCATGCGCATGCCCTCGGGCAGGAAATGGTCCGCCTTGGGCGCACCGCCGGTGGGGGCCAGGCGCGAGCCGAGGCGGAGCGTGAGCTGGTGGCTGTCGCCCTGGCCCATCATCCCCGAGACGGTGCTCGCGTCGATCAGATAGCGCGCCTCGGGCGCGTTGTTGTTGTTGCCCTGCGCCACCACGGCGCCGGCCAGCAGCAAAGCCGCCGTCAACCCGGCTGCCACCAGCAGCCGTTGCTTCGTCCTGTTCATTTGAAATGCTCCGCGCTTGCTTGTTGCCGCGCGACCCCTTTTGTGGCGCGGCCCTTACGGCATCGGAACGAAGCGCGGTAGTGAAATCGGCTGCATGCCCCATGCCGAGCGGCTATGTGTGGCAGGGCTGCAACACACCTGCGGCAGGCCAAACAGAACGGGCCGGGACCCGCGTCCCGACCCGTTCCGTTTCGTTTGAGCTGAAGCTTACTTCGCTTCGATCTGCTCGGCCTTCTTGCCGCCCTTGCGCGGCTTCTTGGGCGCGGCGGGCGTGATCTGGAAGACCAGCGCGCCGTCCTTGAGCTTCACCGAGACTTCGCCGCCATGGACGAGCTTGCCGAACAGCAGCTCCTCGGCGAGCGGCTGCTTGACCTTCTCCTGGATCAGGCGGCCCATCGGGCGCGCGCCATAGAGCTTGTCGTAGCCGCGCTCGGTGAGCCAGCTCTTCGCCTCGTCGTCGAGCTGGATGTGCACGCCGCGATCGGCGAGCTGCAGCTCGAGCTGGAGGATGAACTTGTCCACCACGCGGGCGACGATCTCCGGCGGCAGGTAGCCGAAGGGCACGATCGCATCGAGCCGGTTGCGGAACTCGGGCGTGAAGAGGTTCTTGACCGCCTCTTCCTGTACGTCCTCGCGGCTGATGTTGCCGAAGCCCACGCTCTCCTTGGCCATGTCCGACGCGCCGGCATTGGTGGTCATGATCAGGATGGTGTTCCTGAAATCGACCGTCTTGCCGTGGTGGTCGGTCAGCTTCCCGTTGTCCATCACCTGCAGCAGGATGTTGAACAGGTCGGGATGCGCCTTCTCGATCTCGTCGAGCAGCAGCACCGAATGCGGGTTCTGGTCGACCGCGTCGGTGAGCAGCCCGCCCTGATCATAGCCGACATAGCCCGGAGGCGCGCCGATCAGCCGGCTGACCGAGTGGCGCTCCATATACTCGCTCATGTCGAAGCGCTGGAGAGGAATGCCCAGGATCTCCGCCAGCTGCCGCGCGACTTCGGTCTTGCCGACGCCGGTGGGGCCGCTGAACAGATAGTTGCCGATCGGCTTGTCGGGATCGCGCAGGCCTGCACGGCTGAGCTTGATCGCGGACGAGAGCACTTCGATCGCCTTGTCCTGGCCGAACACCACGCGCTTCAGGTCGGTCTCGAGGTTGGCGAGCACCTTGGTGTCGTCGCTCGAGACGCTCTTCGGCGGGATGCGCGCCATCGTCGCGATCACGGCCTCGATCTCCTTGGGCGTGATCACCTTCTTGCGCTTGGAGGGCGCCACCAGCATCTGCATCGCGCCGACTTCGTCGATCACGTCGATCGCCTTGTCGGGCAGCTTGCGGTCGTTGATGTAGCGCGCGCTAAGCTCCACCGCCGATTTGATCGCGTCCGGCGTGTACTTGACGTTGTGGTGCCCCTCGAACGCCGAGCGCAGGCCCGCGAGGATCTTCACCGTGTCCTCGACCGACGGCTCGTTGACGTCGATCTTCTGGAAGCGCCGCAGCAGCGCGCGGTCCTTCTCGAAGTGGTTGCGGAACTCCTTGTAGGTGGTCGATCCGATGCAGCGGATCGTGCCGCCCGACAGCGCCGGCTTGAGCAGGTTCGACGCGTCCATCGCGCCGCCGGAGGTCGCGCCTGCGCCGATCACCGTGTGGATCTCGTCGATGAAGAGCACCGCGTGGGGCAGCTTCTCCAGCTCGTTGACGACCTGCTTCAGCCGCTCCTCGAAGTCGCCGCGATAGCGCGTGCCGGCGAGCAGCGCGCCCATGTCGAGCGAGTAGATCACCGCTTCCTTGAGCACGTCGGGCACGTCGCCCTCGACGATCTTGCGCGCCAGGCCCTCGGCGATCGCGGTCTTGCCGACGCCGGGATCGCCCACGTAGAGCGGGTTGTTCTTCGAGCGGCGGCAGAGAATCTGCACGGTGCGGTCGACTTCGGCCGAACGGCCGATCAGCGGATCGACCTTGCCGGCCTTGGCCTTCTCGTTGAGATCGACGGTGAACTGCTTGAGCGCGGACTCGCCCTTGCCGCCCTTTTCGGCCGACTTGGAGGCCTTCTCCTCCTCGGCGCCCTTGGGCGTGCTGGTCTCGGTCGGCGAGCCGCCCTTGCCGACGCCGTGGCTGATGTAGCTGACCGCGTCGAGCCGGCTCATATCCTGCTGCTGCAGGAAATAGACGGCATAGCTCTCGCGCTCGCTGAACAATGCGACGAGCACGTTCGCGCCGGTCACTTCATCGCGGCCCGAGGACTGGACGTGGAGGATCGCGCGCTGGACGACGCGCTGGAAGCCGCTGGTGGGCGAGGGATCGGTGGCCTGGTCGACCTTCAGCGCCTCGAGCTCGGTATCGAGATAATGCGCGACGGTGGTCTTGAGCTCGCCCATGTCCACGCCGCACGCGCTCATCACCTTCGACGCATGCTCGTCGTCGACCAGCGCGAGAAGCAGATGCTCGAGCGTCGCATATTCGTGGCGACGCGAGCTCGCGGCTTCGAGCGCCTTGTGAAGCGTGGATTCGAGGGCGGAGGCGAAACTAGGCATTCGGTTACAACTCCAGTCGGGCCAAAAGGATACATGGCCCGGTCCCCACTATGTCGGGATGGCTGGGCCGCGCATCAAGCGTGCTGGCCCTGCACCGGAGTTTTGCAGCGTGTCTGCCCAGCTCCGGTGCCGTCACGCTCATTTCTTGAATAGAGCGTCTGCGCTTGCGCGGTGATTAATGGCGCGATTTATTTTCGTGCGACTTCGCGCGATCTCGGCCTCGAGCGCGGCGATGCGCTCCTCGAGTTCGTCGACCGAGAGCGGGTCGAGGTCCTGCCGCGCGAGCTGGAGGAGGAGGTCGTCCTTGCGACGCGGCAGATTTTCGTCGGCGTCCATCACGCAGCGAACGTTGACCCTGCCCGAGCCGATGTCAATAACGCCTCCGACCCGTTCCGTACCCGAAAGCGACGAGCCGATGACCGTGCCCGAAACGATGCGCGCGATCGATCCCGACACCTCCGGCGGGCCCGAAGTGCTGGTGCCCGTCGAGCGGCCGGTGCCGCGCCCGGGCCTGGAGGAAGTGCTGATCAAGGTTGCCGCCGCGGGCGTGAACCGTCCCGACGTGATGCAGCGGCTGGGCCTCTATCCGCCGCCGCCGGGCGCGCCCACGATCCCCGGGCTGGAAGTGGCGGGCACGATCGTCGCAGTGGGCGAGGGGCTCGACGAAGCCCTGATCGGCCAGCCGGTCTGTGCGCTGATCTCGGGCGGCGGCTATGCCGAATATGCCGTCGCACCCTATGGCACCTGCCTGCCGGTGCCGGAGGCGCTGAGCATGCAGGAAGCCGCCGCGATTCCCGAGACGCTGTTCACCGTGTGGACCAACGTCTTCGAGCGCGCTTATGCCGACGAGGGCGACTGGCTGCTCGTCCATGGCGGCACCAGCGGCATCGGCATGACGGCGATCGCGCTCGCCCGGCTGTTCGGGATGCGGGTCATCGTGACCGTGGGATCGGACTCCAAATGCATTGCCGCGCGCGCCGCCGGTGCGGCCGAGGCGATCAACTACCGCACCCAGGATTTCGTCGAGCGCGTGCTCGAGTTTACCGGCGGGCGCGGCGTGGACATCGTGCTCGACATGGTCGGCGGCGACTATGTCCCGCGCAACCTCAAGTGTCTGGCCGACGACGGGCGGCACGTCTCGATCGCGGTCCAGCGCGGCGCGCAGGCCGAAATCCCGATCTGGCAGGTCATGCGCAAGCGGCTGGTGCTCACCGGCTCGACGCTCCGCCCGCGCGACACGGCGTTCAAGAGCCTGGTCGCCGACGAGCTCCACCGCGCGGTCTGGCCGCATGTGATCGAAGGGCGACTGAAGCCGGTGATCGATTCGGTCTGGTCGCTCGACCAGGCCGCCGAGGCGCATCGCCGGATGGAATCGGGCGAGCACATCGGCAAGATCGTCTTGAAGGTGAGCGACTAGCCTGCCTTGCGCAGCGGCGCCACGGCGTGAAGGCGAGCGGCGGCCGGCAGGAATTCGGCTTCCTCCCAGGCGCCCTGTTCGGCGAGCGCCTTGAGCTGCACTTCCAGCACCCGCCGATAGCCCGCCGGATCGGCCCCGATCACTTTGGGCGTCCAGTGGGCGACCACGGCGCTGGTCTTCTGGCGCATCGCCAGGATCGCGCTCGTGTATCGGCTGGCGAGTGCGCGATCGAGCGGATCGCTGCTCGCGCTCAGCGGCGCCAGCGCGAGCCGCGCTTCATGCGCGATATGCCGCGCCGTGGCCTGCGAGAGCGTGCGGCGCGCGCCGAGCACGACGGTGATGTCGGGCGTGTCCGTCGCGACGCTTTCGAGCAGCTGGTCGCCCAGCCGGTATATCTCGAGATGCTGGTCGTAGAGCTGGCGCAGCGGCATGGGTACCCCGAATACTATCCTTCGACTCTTATAGAGGCGCCGCCGACGTGCGGGATGACAAGCCGGGCTTATCGTTTCGCGTTGCCAATTTGTTTGACCGGCGCCCGCCGCACGCTGAAGGACGGCGCGTCCGAAAAGGGGAGCAAGCAATGGGTTCTTTCGTCCTCCACGAATATGCGCCGTCGGGAAACTGCTACAAGATTCGCCTGACCGCCGCGCAAGTCGGCGTGCCGCTCGATCGTCGCCAGTACGACATCACCAAGGGCGAGACGCGCACCCCCGAGTTCCTGGCGCAAGTGAACGCCAACGGCCGCATCCCGGTGCTCCAGGACGGCACGCGCTTCCTGCCCGAGAGCAACGCCGCCGCCTTCTACCTCGCCGACGGCAGCCCGCTCATCCCCGAGGACCGGTTCGAGCGCGCCGACATGCTCCACTGGCTCTTCTGGGAGCAGTACAACCACGAGCCCAACATCGCGACGGTGCGTTTCTGGCGCACGGTGCTGGGCGAGGCGAACCTCTCCGATCTCCAGCGCGACCAGCTCGGCCCCAAGCTGGCAGGCGGCGAGGCGGCGCTCCAGCTGATGGACGCGCATCTGGCGAAGCAGCCCTGGCTGGTGGGCGAACGGCTGAGCCTCGCCGACCTGATCCTCTACGCCTATACCCATGTGGCCGAGGAGGGTGGGTTCGACCTCCGTCCGCACGTTCATGTCCGCGAATGGCTGGCGCGCGTCGCAGCCGAGCCCCGGCACATCGCGATCACCGACTAGCCGTGTGCCGATCCTCTCGGCTGCCCTATGGTGCGGCTCGGGAGAAAATCGCCGCGACCACTGCGATGCGATCCGCCTCGGCATAGGCGGGTCGCTCCAGTTCCTCGCCGAAGACATCTGGATCGAGCTCGCGATAGGCGAGCGAGACGGCCTGCTCCTGGGCGAGCCACGCGAGCGCGGCGCCTAGCCGGTCCTCGCTCCGGACGACCGCGCTGCCGGTGTAGAGGATCATGCGCCCGCCGCGCGCCAGCCGCGACACGCCGGCGCGGGCGATCTCGATCGAAAGCTGCCCTCCGAGGAGTCCGCCGCCGCCGCATTGATCCGCGCGAGCCGCAACGCCGCGCCATTCACGTCGGTGGCGGCGATGCGCGCGGCGGGAGAATGGGCGGCAGCGACCAGCGCGCCCACGCCCGCGCCCGTTCCGATGTCGACGATCCGGGCCGCCTCGCGCGCCGGCGCACGCGCGAGTTCAGCGGCGATCAGGTCCGCGAACCGATAAGAGTCGGGCCCGAAGAAGACCGAATCGGCGTGCTCGGTCGGGTAGGCGGAATGGAGATAGAGGCGGTCGTGCAGCGAGGAGACGCGGAAGCGGCTGCGTAGACGCCCGTCCGCGAGCCGCTCAAGCGCGCCGCCGCTGTCGAGTAGTTCGAGGATCTCGCGGTCGAGCATCGATGGCTCGAATGGCTTGCTCCAGCCCAGCACGTCGGCGAGATCGCGCGCGGCGCCGCCGTCGGGCCGCGCAAGGACCCGCGCGTGCGTCGCGGGCGTGGGAGTCACGAAGCGATAGCGCCGGCTCTCCAGCAGCTTCAGGAGGCGCAGCAGCGCGTCATCGGCGTCGCGCGCCGCGGCCTGCGGAAGAGATTGGGCGAGATCCATCGTCGCCGAATGCCCGAGCAGGCGGGGAGTTTCGCCGGGCTGCGGGCAGCCGCGCCCGGAAAAGCAAAAGCCTCGGAAATCCGCTGGATTTCCGAGGCTTTAGAAAATGGTGGGCGTGGCAAGGATTGAACTTGCGACCCCTGCGATGTCAACACAGTGCTCTACCACTGAGCTACACGCCCCCAAGGAGGGTGCGCCTTAGCGGGGCTTTTTCGCCCGCGCAAGCGCCCTCGTGCGGGAAATCAATTTAATCCGACATTCTCCGCCTCGAAGAGGCGATCGACCTCCAGGACCAGGTCGCGCAGGTGGAAGGGCTTGGAGAGGACGCGCGCCTGCGGCACCTGCTTGCCGGCCTTGAGCGTCACCGCCGCGAAGCCGGTGATGAACATCACGCGCATCTCCGGCGCCATCTCGCTCGCGCGCTGGGCGAGCTCGATTCCGTCCATCTCGGGCATCACGATATCGGTGAGCAGCAGGTCGAACTTCTCGGCCTCGAGCAGCGGAATCGCTTCGGTGCCGCGATCGACGGCGCTGACCGCATATCCCGAACGCTCGAGCGCACGGGTGAGGTATTCCCGCATCACGCGGTCATCCTCGGCCAGCAGAATACGGATCATTCGACCTTACCTAACCCAAACACCGGGCATTATCTTATGCGCCAAGGGCTTAAGATTTTCCAGCTCGATCGGTCGCAAACCATTGCCGCTGCGGCAGCGCGGGCATAGGCAATGCATGTGACGCCATCGCCTTCCTTCGTGCGGCACGGTCCGATCGAACCGGTTTCGCCGGTTGTGGTCTCGGTACCGCATGCAGGGCGCGACTATCCGCTGGCGCTCCGCTCCGCGATCCGCGTCCCGCTCACGGCGCTGCGCGTACTCGAGGACCGCTATGCCGACCTCCTGGCGCTGGAGGCCTGTCGTACCGAGACACTGTTCGTGGCGCAGCGGCCGCGCGCCTGGATCGACCTCAACCGCGCCGAGCACGAGCGCGACCCGCGGCTCGACGACGGCGCCGCCAACCTGGGCCAGCCGCTCTCGGCCAAGCTGCGCAGCGGGCTGGGGCTGGTGCCACGGCGCGCGGGCAATTCGGGCGACATCTGGCAGCACCGGCTGAGCGACGACGACGTGCGCGCGCGCATCATCGTCGACCACCACCCCTATCATGCGGCGATCGCCGAGGCGCTGGCGGCGGCGCGCGCTCGCTTCGGCGTCGCGCTGTTGCTCGATGTGCATTCGATGCCACCGCTCGGCCCCGCGGACCGGAGCCCGCGACTGGTGCTCGGCGACCGGTTCGGGAAATCGGCGGGCGCGCGTTTCCTCGGGCGGATCGAGGCCGTGGCCCGCGCGCACGGCATGGCGGCGGCGGCGAACGCCCCCTATTCGGGCGGCCATATCCTCGACCGCCACGCAGATCCGCGCGGCGGCATTCACGCCATCCAGCTCGAGTTCGACCGGACGCTCTATCTCGATGCCGCGCTCGACGGCCCCGGTGCGGGCCTGCCCGCCACGGCGGCGCTGCTCCGCGCCATCATCGATGCCGTCGCCGACGAGGCACTGCCCGGCGCGGTCGCTGCCGAATAGCACATAAAAAACCACCTCGTGGTTACCCACGAGGTGGCCAAGGTTCAGGGAGGAGACACGCCCGAGGGCGTGCCGTACGGCCTCGCGAAAGGGGGGACACGACACCGTACAGGTGAGAATATAAGTGAGACGCCCGTTAGTTCAAGGGCTCCGCCGCGAGCGCGGGCAAGCGTTGCCGGAGTGCGATCAGGCGTTGCGCCGGAACCAGGGGGCCATGCGCACCAGCACCTTGTCGTGCTGGATGAAATGGTGGCGCAGCGCCGCGGCGACGTGGAGCAGGACTAGCGCCGTCATCAGCCAGCCGAGCAGCTCGTGCGCCTCGTGCGCGGCCGCCGCCGCGCCGCCGCTCACGGGCAGGAGCGGAAGCTGGAACACGCCGAACCAGTCGAACGGACGCGGGCGGGCAGGGTTGGAGGAGAAGATCCAGCCGGTGAGCGGCATCGCCAGCATGAGCAGGTAGAAAACCCAGTGCACGCCCTTGGCGAGCGTCTTCTCCCAGGCCGCCATGCCGTCGGGCAGCTGCGGCGGCCGGTGCGCGAGCCGCCAGGCAAGGCGAGCGACGCTGAGCACCAGCACGGTGACGCCGATCGACTTGTGCAGCGGCATCACCCGCACCCCTTCCAGCAGTGATTCGTGGAAGAGGCCGATGAAGAGATTGACGAGGATGAGCACGGCGACCGTCCAGTGGAGGACGATCGCGCCGGTGCTGTAGCGGTCGCCGCGCTCGATCATGTTCAGGCCGGGTTGACGAGCTGCGGCTCGGGCATCTTGCCCATGCGCATCTGGCGCCCGAAGATGTCGCGCATCATCGAGAGCGAGAAGAGATGCGCATAGATCAGCGGCAGCATGCCGTTCTGGACGATCTTGCGCAGCTGGTCGCCACGTAGCTCGTTGAGCTTGTTCTCGTCGACCATCATGAAGCCGCGATAGACGAAGGGCTGCGCCGCGCCTTCGGGCTGGATCGAGACTTCGCCGTCGATCAGCAGGCCGAGCTCCTGGAGCTCCTTCATGAACATCGCGGTGCGCGCGCCCGCCTGTTCGAACTGCTCGTTGAACTGCAGGATGTTCTTGGTGAGCTCGCTGGGCTCGCCGTTGTCGAACAGCTTCTCGCCTTCCTCGAACGCGCCGATCGTGTCCGACGTCGGGTCGAAGCAGAGCGACAGCTCGTCGCTGTCGGGACGCAGGCGCGCAAGGAGGTACGGATAGCGGCGGACATAGGCCGGAACGTAGAAGTTCGGCTCGAGCAGCTTGCCCTCTTCGTCGAAGAAGGTGTTCACGCCCTCGTTGAGGCCCATCAGCGCCAGCGGCACGGGGTCTTCACCAACCGAGAAGACGATCGGCATGTAGCGCTGCACGAGCGGGAATTCCTCCACCGTCACCGGCACGGCATGCTGCTTGGCGAGGAAGCCCGCCTTGTCGGTCGTACGGACGCGGAACTCGGCGTGCTGCTGGCTCGAAAGCGGCTCGATACGGTTGTAGAACAGCGGAAGCGACTGCTGTGGCGCGCTGGCCATCATACTCTCCTGGAAAATAATTGCAGAATTGGTGAAGCGATCCCCGGCAGGGTCTATGGTGTGCGCAGTTCCGGCGCAAGCGTCACCAGCTTGCCGGGGTTGAGAATTCCGGCCGGATCGAGCGCGCTTTTGATCGCGCGTAGCGCCGCGATGCGCACCGGCGCGCTAAGCCGTTCCAATTCGGCACGTTTCATCTGGCCGATTCCGTGCTCGGCCGAGATCGAGCCGCCCGCCGCGACGACCATGTCGTGCACGAAGCGCGTGATCGCGGGCCCTTCCTCCTTGTACCAGCGGTCGGCATCGACTCCCGCGGGGGCGCGGACGTGGAAATGGACGTTGCCGTCGCCGAGGTGGCCATAGGCCACCGCCTGCGTGCCGGGGAAGCGCGCCTCGGCCGCAGAGCCACCCTCGACCATGAAGCGCGGCATATCGTCGACCGGCACCGAAATATCGTGCTGGAGCGCGGGGCCGGCGGCGCGTTCGGCCTCGGAAATCGAATGGCGGATGCGCCAGAAGCTCTCCGCCTGCGCCTCGCTCGCGGCGATCACGGCATCGGCCGCCAACCCCTGTTCGAGCGCGGCGCCGAGCAGCCGCTCGAGCAGCGCGGCGGGAGCCTCGCTGGCGACATCGGTCGAGACCGCCTCTATCAGCACATGCCAGGCCTGGCGCGATTCGAGCGGCGCGCGGCTGCCGGGAACATGGCCCAGCACGAGCTGCAGCGTCGCGTCGGGGATGATCTCGAAGCTCTCGATCGCCTGGGTGCGGGCCTCGAGCGTGCGCAGCAGCGCGAGTGCGGCGGCGGGGCTCGCCAAGCCTACCCAGGCGACGGCGCGCGCGACCATGCCGGGGACCAGCCGCAGCGTCGCGGCGGTGACGATGCCGAGCGTGCCCTCGGCGCCGATCAGCAGCTGGTTGAGGTCATAGCCGCGATTGTCCTTCTTGAGCGCGGCGAGCCCCTCGTGAATCGAACCGTCGGGCAATACCGCCTCGACGCCCGCGACGAGGCTGCGCATCGTGCCGAACCGCAGCACCTGCGTGCCGCCGGCGTTGGTCGAGACCAGCCCGCCGATCGTCGCGCTGCCGCGCGCGCCCAGGTCCATCGGGAAGCGGCGGCCCTGCGCCTCCGCCGCGCCGCGCAGGTCGGCGAGGATCACCCCGGCCTCGGCGACCGCGAGATTGCTCTCGGGCGAGAGGGAGCGGATGCGGTTCATCCGGCGCGTCGTGAGCAGCAGCGCCGATCCGTCGGCGGGTGGCGTCGCGCCGCCGACCATGCCGGTGTTCCCGCCCTGGGGCACGAGCGGCACGCCCGCCGCGCCCGCCAGCCGGACGATCGCCGCCACTTCCTCGGTACTCGCGGGCGCGAACATCGCCCCCGCCTGCCCGTGGAAACGGCCGCGCCAATCGGTGAGCCAAGGGGCGATCGCATCCGCATCGGTGACCGCCGTCTTGGGGCCGAAGCGTTCGCGGACTTGCTCGACGAGCCGGGATTGTGCTGGAGTCATGATGGCGGGCAATTAGCCCAGTTCATCGACTGTTCAAACCCGGGGCCTAGAAGCAACGCCCGCAATGCCCAATCCGCTGCCCGTCGCCTCCGGCTTTCTGCTGCTCCTCGCCGCGCCGGCCACTCCGGTGGCGCGCCCGGTCGAGTGGGATTCGGCCGTGAGCCTGATGCAGCAGCGCGTGATCCTGCACGTACCGCGCATGAGCGTGACCTCGACCACGGTGATCATCCGCCGCGCGCCCGTGATGGTCGAGAAGAAGAAATGGGACTGCGTAAAGATGGAGCGGATCGCCGGCTTCACCGTCAATCGCTTCGACAGCGTCGACCTGCAGCTCAAGGACGGCAAGCTGCTCCGCGCCAAGCTGAGCAAGGACTGCCCGGCGCTAGGCTTCTACCAGGGCTTCTACATGAAGCCGACCGAGGACAAGAAGATGTGCTCCGGGCGCGATTCGATCCGCCTGCGCTCGGGCCGGTTGTGCGGAGTCGACCGGCTCGTGGAACTCGAACCTGCGAAGTGAGCCGCACTCCTGCTTGACATCGCGCGCCAAATCCGCAAGCGCGTGAACGCTTTGGTGGCGTGGGAAACTGCGCCCGTTTTCCGGAAAACCGCATGAGCTTTGCCGATCTCGGCCTTTCTGACGACCTTCTGCGCGCGGTGACGACCGCCGGCTATACCGAGCCGACTCCGATCCAGCGCCAGGCGATTCCTTCGGTGCTGATGGGCAAGGACCTGATCGGCATCGCCCAGACGGGCACGGGCAAGACCGCCGCCTTCGTGCTGCCGATGATCGACATCCTGGGCGAAGGGCGCACCCGCGCGCTGATGCCGCGCTCGCTCATCCTCGAGCCCACGCGCGAGCTCGCCGCGCAGGTCGCCGAGAATTTCGAGAAATACGGCACCAACCACAAGCTCTCGATGGCGCTCCTCATCGGCGGCGTGCAGATGGGCGACCAGGTCAAGGCGCTCGAAAAGGGCGTCGACGTGCTGATCGCGACCCCGGGCCGGCTGATGGACCTGTTCGGCCGCGGCAAGATCCTGCTCACCGGCTGCAACCTGCTGGTGATCGACGAGGCCGACCGGATGCTCGACATGGGGTTCATCCCCGACATCGAGGAAATCTGCACCAAGCTGCCCAAGAACCGGCAGACTCTGCTGTTCTCGGCGACGATGCCGCCGGTGATCAAGAAGCTGGCGGACAAGTTCCTCAACGACCCCAAGCGAGTCGAGGTCGCGCGCCCGGCGTCGACCAACATCAACATCACCCAGCGCATCGTCGAAGTGAAGGGCGGCGCCTTCGCCAAGCGCGAGACGCTGCGCGCCTTGCTGCGTGAGGACGACGTCAACACCGCGATCATCTTCTGCAATCGCAAGACGACGGTGCGCGAGCTCAACAAGAGCCTCAAGAAGCACGGCTTCCGGTCGGCCGAGATCCATGGCGACATGGACCAGTCGGCGCGCATCGCCGAGCTCGACCGCTTCAAGGCCGGCGAGGTCAACATCCTCGTCGCCTCCGACGTCGCCGCGCGCGGGCTCGACATCAAGGGCGTCAGCCACGTCTATAATTTCGACGCGCCTTGGCACCCCGACGATTACGTCCACCGCATCGGCCGCACCGGGCGCGCGGGCGCGACGGGCACCGCCTATACGCTGGTAGCCCCCGAGGACGCCGAGAACATCGCCGAGATCGAGAAGCTCACCGGGCACAAGATCGAGCGCGTGCCGAACCCGGTGGGTAGCGAAGATGCCAAGGCCGCACCCGCCAAGCGCGAGGAAAAGCCCCGGCGCGAGCGCGGCGGGCGCAAGCCCAAGGCGGCGGCCGAGCCCCAGCCCGAGGCGCGGACGGATGAGCGGCCGGCGGAGAAGCCGCGTCGGACCGAGGAACGCTCGACGGAGCGGCCCGCGGAGAAGCCGCGCCGTACCGAGGAGCGCTCCGCGGAGCGGCCGCGCCGCGGCGATCGCCGCCCGTCGCAGCAGGCGGACGACGGTCCCGACGACGGCTGGAACGGCCCGATGCCGGACTTCCTCAACTACACGATCGAGGCCTGAGCCCGGCGAGGCGCGCCATGGCGGCGCCCGCCGGTCCGATCGCTTCGCCCTGCGTCAATCTTTGCCGCATCGATCCGGCCACCGGCTGGTGCCTCGGCTGCGCGCGCACGATCGACGAGATCGTCCGCTGGGCGAGCACGACTGCCGCCGACCGCGAATCGGTAATGACCGAGCTGCCGACGCGGAGGGCCAGACTGGCGCGCGGCGGAGCCTAGCTTCCCACTTTTCCCGCGAATCGTGGCATTAAGTTGCGCGCAGATGAAATGATGTTACGCGCGGTTCGAAGGATCGACGAAGTCAAAGAGCGGGCCAGCGAGTCCCGGCCAGTGCAGTCAAGCAAGCGAAATCCTATCTTTCAAGCGGCGCGGTTCGTCGGGAACTCCGGACTCGCTCACCCCGCCGCAGGAATCGCCACCATCGCCGCATCGTCCTTCTCGGTCGCGCGCTGATAGGCTTGGCGGGCAGTGAGCCGCGCGAAATAATCGAGAAAGGCGTCGCGCTTCGGGAGCGTGCCGAACTGCGTGCCCCAGCCGATCGCCGAGCCGACATAGACGTCCGCCGCCGTGAAGCGATCGCCCGCGATATAGGGGTGCGCGCGCACCGCCTGCTCGAGCACGTCGACCGCCAGCGCGTAATTGCCATAGCCGAACATCCGTCGCTGCTCGGGCGAGGGATCGAACTTGGCGAAATTGTTGGTCACTGCCTGTTCGAGCGGGCCCGCGGCGAAGAAGAGCCAACGGTAATAGTCGGCGCGTTCCTCAGGCGTCGGGGCGAGCCCGGCCTCGGGGAAGGCCTCGGCCAGATAGGCGCAGATCGCCGCGCATTCGGTGACCACCTTGCCCTTGTGGACGATCGCGGGGACCTTCCCCATCGGATTGACCGCCAGATAGGCGGCATCCTTCATCGTCGAGGCATAGTCGAGCAGCTCGGTGCGATAGTCTGCCCCGCTCTCCTCGAGCATCCAGCGCCCGATGCGCCCGCGCGACATCGGGTTGGTGTAGAAAATCAGCTCGTCCGCCATGGCATCCCTCCATCCGACGACTCGGCGTGTCGGAACATTAGAAGAACATCGAGCCGGGTCGGCGTCAAGGCATCAAGGGCTCAATCCCCCCAAGGGGAGGATAAAGGGCTTCAGAGCGCCGTTTCGAACAGGTGGAGCAGCCGGCCCCAGGCGCGCTCGGCCTGGTCGTGGTTGTAGACGCGGCTGTCGGGCGGGCACCAGCCGTGGAGCGTGCCCGGATAGACTTCGATCTCCGCCGGCAGCTTCGCCGCGGCGAAGGCGGCGCGGAGCTTGTCCTTGTCGCCCGGCGCGCGCGCATCGTCGTTCTCGGCGATGGCGATGAGGAAATGCGCCTTCATCTGCGGGATCAGCGCCAGCATCTCGTCGGTGGCCATGCCGCCGCCGTGGAAGGTCGCGCCGGCCCGGACACGGCCTGGCACCGCCGCGGCAGTGAGCATCACCATCGGGCCGCCCATGCAATAGCCGGTGCTGCCGATACCGCGCTTCCGATCAACTTCGGCCTGGGCATCGAGCCATGCGACGAACGCCTTGGCGTCGCTGGTGGTGGCAGCCGGCGTCAGCGCCTCGCGCCACGGCGTGATCCGCGCGCGTACCTCGGGCTGATCATAGGATTCGCCGGGCTTGAGGAACGGCGCCTTGGTGCCGCGATAGAACTGGTTGACGGTGAGCACCGCATAGCCGGCGCCGGCGAGCCGGTCGGCCATCTGGCGGAAGGCGGGGCGCAGGCCCATGATGTCGGGCCACACCAGCACGCCCGGGTGGGTACCGGTCGCCGGCGCGACGAAATAGGCGTCGGCGGTGCCGTCGGGCGTCGCGATGGTGACGTCGCGGCCCTTCACCGGCTTGGCATCGGCGCAGCTCGGCAGCACCAGACCCACGCCCACGGCCGCGGTGCCCATTCCGAAGCTACGACGCGACATGGCGTCGCCGAGGAAACGTTCATTGTCCGCGGCGGTCAGTTCGTCACACATGCGGCCTCCCCTGGATTTCCGCCCGGCACATGCCGAGTCGCCAGGCGGCGCTTTACCATGCGTCGTCGCCCCGCGTCATGCGGGGGGACGATCTCAGTGCTTGAACAGCGTCTCGGCGGTGTGCTCGACCGGAGCGGCTTCCTCTTCGCCCTCCTCGGCCTCGCGGCTGTGCGCGTCGCGCTCGGCGCGGAGCTGCTCGATCAGTGCCTCGCGGTCGCCCTCGAGGCGGGTGTCGGTCGGCGCCTCGACGCCGGCCGCCTTGGCGGCCTTCGCGACCAGCGCATCGAGCTCACGCTGCGAGCAGAGGCCCAGGGTCACCGGGTCCTTGGGCGTGATGTTGGCGATGTTCCAGTGGCTGCGATCCCGGATCGCGGCGATCGTGGTGCGGGTGGTGCCGATCAGCTTGCCGATCGCGCCGTCCGAGATCTCGGGGTGGTTGCGCAGGATCCAGGCGATGCCGTCGGGCTTGTCCTGGCGCTTGGAGACCGGCGTGTAGCGCGGGCCCTTGGTGCGGCGGACCTGCTCGGGGCCCTTCTGGATCTTGAGGCGGTAGTCGGGGTCCTTCTGGCCCTTCTCGATCTCCTCCATGGTGAGCTCGTGCGCGCGCACCGGATCGCGGCCGGTCAGCTTGGTCGCGGCGGTGTCGTCGGCGATCGCCTGCACTTCCAGGATGTGCAGCCCGCAGAAGTCGGCGATCTGCTCGAACGAGAGCGAAGTGTTGTCGACGAGCCAGGAAGCGGTCGCATGCGGCATCAGCGGCTGGGCCACGGTCGAAGTCTCCAGAAACAATAAGGGCCGCCCTTCACGGGCGGCCGGTCACGCTGCCTGACTTAGTGCGGGTCGCCGCCAAGGGCAAGTTCGCAATTGGACATCAGGCCGCCTCCTCCTGATCGTCCATCGGCCAGAGCGCACCGAGGAACTGGCGCGCGCTGGCTTCCCAGGTGAAGCCGCGGCCGTAATCGGCACAGGCTTTGGGGTCGCGGGTGAGCGCCTGGGCGATCGCGGCGGTGAGGTCGGTGTCCATCGCCCCGGTCTCGGGCGTGAGCACGTCGATGGGCCCGGTCACCGGATAGGCGGCCACCGGGACGCCGCACGCCAGCGCCTCGATCATCACCAGCCCGAAGGTGTCGGTCTTGCTCGGGAAGACGAAGACATCGGCGGCGGCATAGGCCTGGGCGAGCTCGGCGCCGAACATCGGCCCCAGGAACTTCGCCTCGGGGAAGCGTGCCTCTAGCGACGCGCGCGCGGGGCCGTCGCCGACCACCACCTTGGTGCCCGGATGCGTGGTCTTGAGGAACGCCTCGAGGTTCTTCTCGACCGCGACGCGGCCGACATAGAGCTGCACCGGCCCTTCGAGCCCGGCCATCCTGGGATGCGGCTCCAGCCCCGGGCGGAAATTGGCGAGGTCCACGCCTCTCCCCCAGTGCTTGACCTTGGTCAGCCCGTGCTCGACCAGCGACTGGCGGATCGACGGCGTCGAGGCGAGGATCGCCTGGCTCGGGGCATGGAACCAGCGGATGTAGCGCCAGATCCACTCCGCAGGCACGCCCGAGCGCGCCGAGACATAGTCCGGGAACTGGGTGTGATAGGCCGTGGTGAAGGGCAGGCCGTGGCGGATGCACCAGCGCCGCGCGGCGACGCACAGCGGCCCCTCGGTGGCGAGATGGATCGCGTTGGGGCGGAAGTCGTCGAGCATCGCGCCCACTTCCGCCACGCGGGCGAGCGCCAGCCGGATCTCGGGATAGGTGGGGCACGGCAGCGAATAGAAGAGATCGGGCGAGATCACCGTCACCTGGTGCCCCTGCGATTCCAGCACGCGCCGCACCGACTGGAGCGTGCGGACGACTCCGTTGACCTGGGGCTCCCAGGCATCGGTCACGATCGCGATGCGCACGGCCTCGCCCTCCGCCGTCACGCCGCCGCCAGTCTGACCTCGGACTCCGGCGCGTCTCGCGCTGCCATCTCCTCGGCCCAATGGAGAATTTCCATGGTACCGTCGTAATGCTCGACGAGCGCGGTGCAACCCTCAACCCAATCGCCGTCGTTGTAATATCGGACCCCGTGGATCTCGCGCATCTCCGCCTTGTGGATGTGCCCAGCGATCACGCCGTCGATATTGCGGTGCGCCGCCTCGTGCGCGACCACTTCCTCGAAGTTGGAGATGAACGACACGGCGTTCTTCACCTTCTGCTTGGCGTATTTGCTGAGCGACCAATAGGGCAGGTTGAACGCGCGGCGCACGCGGTTGAGCCAGCGGTTGAGCGCCATCATCCCCTCATAGGCGGCGTCGCCCAGGTGGGCGAGCCAGCGGTGCGAGAGCGTGATCGCGTCGAACTCGTCGCCGTGGAGCACGAGCAGGCGCTTGCCTTCGGCGGTCTCGTGGATGTCCTGGCGCTTGATCCGCACGCCGCCGAAGTCGAGTCCGGTGAACTGGCGGAACATCTCGTCGTGGTTGCCCGGGATATAGACCACGTCGGTGCCGCGCTTGGCGCGCTTGAGCACGCGCCAGACGATGTCGTTGTGCGCGGCGGGCCAGTAGAAGCGCTTGCGCAGCGCCCAGCCGTCGATGATGTCGCCGACCAGGTACATCTTCTCGCTGTCGACATGGTCGAGGAAGTCGATGAGCATCTCGGCGTTGCAGCCGCGCGTGCCGAGATGGACGTCCGAGATCCAGATCGTGCGATACTGGCGCCGCCCCGCGACGACGCGCTCCGGGATGGCGGGCTGCGTCGCGTGGAAATCGGCGAGTTGCGCTGCGTCGAACGGGAGCCTGGTGACCGTTGCCATGATCATTCCCCAGCTTGTGGCTGCGCAGCCTATGCCCGGGGAATGTTACAACTGGAATCGTTGGGCGGGTCCGTACGACTACGGGCCCAAATTATTGGAATCGCCCTTTGATGCTCCCGCGATTTCAGCGCACTCGCTTGGGTGTCCATCATGCGAGCACCAGGAGGATGCCGGTCTTGGCGTCGCCAGAGTCCGTAAGTTTATCCGTAATATAGTTCAGCTATTTGTGACGTTCTGATCCTTCCCGGCTTGGCAGGGGCGCTGCCGCTGGGTTAGGTCTATTTGGGGATCGGCCGTAAAGCCGCATTGGCGTTGCAGTCGAACACCGTGACATTGCGGGGGTAATTCGCGTGGTTGTCGTGGGGGGAGCGGCGGTTCGCGAGGCGAACGGCGGCCGGCTGACTTGTGAGTGAGGCGGGGTTGGCGGAGAGTGCCGGCCCCGAGCCCGGCACCGCTGCCGTTCCCGAACGGGGCAGGGTCGATCCGGCGCTGCTGTGCTTCGTGCTGCTCGCCAAGTTCCTCGGCGTCCCCGCCGACCCGGACCAGATCGCGCATAATCGCGGCAAGGGCGACGATCCCTATTCGCTGGAAGATCTCAATCGGATCGCGCGCCAGCTCGGGCTGATCGCGCGGCTTCGCGGCGCGCGAGTCGCGGAGTTGGGCAAGCTGCCGCTACCCGCCTTGCTCCAAATCGGCGATGGCGCAGTGCTGCTGCTTCGCGTCGAGGACGAGGCGATCAATCCGCGCTACCTGATCCAGCGCGGCGACGCCGAGCGGCCCGAGATCTGGAGCGGGCACGACATGGACGCCCGCTTCGCCGGGCGCGTCCTGCTGCTGACCAGCCGCGAGGCAGTCGCGGGCGAGAAGCGGCCTTTCGACGTCAGCTGGTTCATTCCGGCGCTGGTCAAATATCGCTCGCCGCTGCGCGACGTGCTGATCGGTTCCTTCTTCCTCCAGCTCACCGGGCTGGTCTCGCCGGTGTTCTTCCAACTCGTGATCGACAAGGTGCTGGTGCACCAGTCGATGACGACGCTCGACGTCCTCGCCTTCGGGCTCGCCGTGATCCTCATCTTCGAGACGGCGATGTCGGCGCTGCGCAACTGGTTGTTCGCGCACACCACCAATCGAGTCGACAGCGAGCTCTCCAGCAAGATGTTCCGTCACTTGCTCTCGCTGCCGATGAGCTATTTCGAGGCACGGCGCGTGGGCGACAGCGTGGCGCGGGTGCGCGAGCTCGACCGGATACGCGAGTTCCTCACGTCCAATTCGGTCACCGTGGTGCTCGACCTGTTCTTCACCTTGGTCTTCTTCGCCGTGATGTTCGTCTACAGCCCGCTGCTGACGCTGATCGTGGTGATCTCGATCCCCTTCTATGTCGCGATCTCGATGGTCATCTCGCCAGTGCTGCGCCGCAAGCTCGAGGAGAAGTTCCGGCGCGGGGCGGAGAACCAGTCGTTCCTGGTCGAGAGCGTGACCGGGATCGGCACGCTCAAGGCGATGGCGGTCGAGCCGCAAATGCGTGATCGCTGGGAGAAGCTGTTCTCGAGCTACACCAGCATCGGCTTCGACGTCGCCAAGCTCGCCAATTGGGGCAGCCATCTGATCCAGCTCGTCTCGAAGCTGACGACCGTGGCGATCCTCTATTTCGGCGCCAAGCAGGTGATCGCCGGCGACCTGTCGGTCGGATCGCTCGTCGCCTTCAACATGCTGTCGGGGCGCGTCGCCGCGCCGATCCTGCGCCTGTCGCAGCTCTGGCAGGATTTCCAGCAGATCCGCATTTCGGTCGATCGGCTCGGCGATGTTCTCAACACCCCCGCCGAGCCCGATCACGACGCCAGCCGCGCGAGCCTGCCGCCGATCCGTGGCGGCGTGAGCTTCGACAAGGTGCGCTTCCGCTACCGGCCCGATGCGCCCGAGGCTCTGCGTGGCATCTCGCTCGACATTAGGCCGGGCGAGATGCTGGGGATCGTGGGGCCTTCGGGCTCGGGCAAGTCGACGCTCACCAAGCTGGCGCAGCGGCTCTATGTGCCCGAGCAGGGGCGCGTCCTCGTCGACGGAGTCGATCTCGCGCTGGTCGACCCCGCCTGGCTGCGGCGGCAGATCGGCGTGGTGCTGCAGGAGAATATCCTGTTCAACCGATCGGTGCGCGAGAACATCGCGCTGGCCGATCCTACGCGGCCGATGGAGACAGTGATGGCGGCGGCGACGCTCGCCGGCGCGCACGAGTTCATCCTCCAGCTCAGCCACGGCTATGACACGCAGATCGACGAGCGCGGCGGCAATCTCTCGGGCGGCCAGCGCCAGCGCATCGCGATCGCGCGCGCGCTGATCAACGATCCGCGAATCCTCATCCTCGACGAGGCGACCAGCGCGCTCGACGCGGAGAGCGAGGAGATCATCCAGACCAACCTCGCCGGCATCGCCAGGGGTCGGACGGTGATCATCATCGCGCATCGTCTCTCCGCGGTGCGCCAGTGCGATCGCATCATCACGATCGAAGCCGGCGAAGTGACCGAAATGGGGAGCCACGCCGAATTGCTCGCCGCAGACGGTCGCTACGCCCAGCTCTACGCCAAGCAGATGGGGACGCGCGCGTGAGCTTGTCCGAACGCTTCGCCTCGCGCTTCCCCGCCATCGCGCGGCATCTGGTGGTGCTGCGCGAAAGCTGGAGGATGCAGGATCAAGCCGATGCCGCGGCACGCCCGCGCAGCGACCATGAGTTCCTGCCGGCCGCGCTCGAAATCATGGAGAAGCCGCCCAGCCCCGGGTTGCGCTATCTGATGCTGGGGATCTGCGGGCTGTTCGCGGTCGCGTTGCTCTGGTCGCTCATCGGCAAGGTCGACGTGATCGCCACTGCATCGGGCAAGGTCATCCCCGCGGGCAACGTCAAGCTGATCCAGCCGGTCGAGCTCGGCTATGTCCGTGCGATCCATGTCCGCAACGGGCAGCACGTCAGCGCCGGCCAGTTGCTGGTGGAGCTCGATCCCACGCTGGTCGGCGCGGACGAGGCGGCCGCATCGGCGGGGCTGCTCACCAGCGAGTTGCAGACGGCGCGCAATGCAGCGCTGGTCGCGCATCTGGAGGGGCGGCCGGCGCGCTTCGTGGCGCCGAGCGGAACCGATCCCGCGATCGCCCAGTCGCAGCAGAACTATGTCCGCACGGCGATCGCCGAATATGAAGGCGAGCGCGCCGGTATCGAGCAGCGCCGGGCCCAGCACCGCGCCGACCTGCTCGCCGCCCAAGCCGAGATCGCCAAGCTGGAGCGCACCCTGCCTCTGGTCGACCAGCAACTGGCGGCACGCGTCGACCTCACCAAAAGAGGCTATTTCTCCAAGCTCAAGCTGCTCGAATATGAGCAGCTTCGCGTCGAGCACATCCAGAACATCGCCGTGCAGCGCGCCAACGCCGAGCGCGCGCGGGCGCAGATCGCCGAAGCCGATGCTGAGCTCCGCCAGCTTCGCGGCAGCTTCGGGCGCGGCGCGCTGACGCAAGTCGTCGAGGGCCAGGACAAGAGCCGCGTGTCGCGCGAGGAAGTGACCAAATCGGCGCGGCGCCGCGAATATCAGGCCCTGCGCGCGCCCGTCGCGGGCACCGTTCAGCAGCTGGCGATCAGCACGATCGGCGGCGTCGTCCAGCCCGCGCAGGCGCTGATGGTGGTCGTGCCCGACGATGCGCAGCCGGTGGTGGAGGCAAATATCCTCAACCGCGACATCGGCTTCATCCGCGTCGGCCAGAAGGTGCGCGTCAAGCTGGAGGCCTTTCCCTTCACCGATTACGGGGTGGTGCCCGGCGTTGTCGAGAGCATCAGCCGCGATGCCATCGATCTTTCGCAGCCGGGAACGCCCCAGCGTGACGAGAAGGGGCGACCGGTGCAGCAGGGCCTCGTCTACGCCACGCGCATTCGCCTGCTCAAGCGGGCGATAGCCGCGGACGGGCATCAGGTGGTGATCGGCCCCGGCCTGGCCGTCCAGGCCGAGATCGTCACCGGCCATCGCCGGATCATCTCCTACCTGCTTTCCCCCATCGCCAAGACCATGGACGAAGCCGGAAGAGAGCGATGAGCCAGGGCGCCAAGCGCTCGATCGTGGTCGTCGGCGGCGGAACCGCCGGCTGGATGACTGCGGCGGCGCTGTCGCGCTTCCTGCCGCCGGCCTGTTCGATCACCTTGGTCGAGTCCGAGGAGCTCGGGACGATCGGCGTTGGGGAGTCGACCATTCCCCAGATGACGGTCTTCAACCAGGGACTGGGCATCGACGAGGCCGAATTCCTCCGCGAGACCAGCGGCACCTGCAAGCTGGGGATCGAGTTCGTCGACTGGCTGCGCCCGGGCGAGCGCTATTTCCACGGCTTCGGCGCAGTGGGGCGCGAGATCGGGATGGTGCAGTTCCACCATTATTGGCTGCGCAGCCGCGCGCTGGGTAATCCCAATCCGATGTGGGCCTATTCGCCGACCGCGCTGGCGGCGGGGGAGGGGCGGTTCGATCGCCCCGCGCCCGCCGACGGGCCGATGCGGCAGAGCTTCGGTTATGCCTATCATATCGACGCGACGGCCTATGGCGGCTTCCTGCGCCGCTTCGCCGAGCGCGCTGGGGTCAGGCGCGTCGAGGGCCGCATTGTCGGGGTCGAGCGCGATCCCCGCACCGGCGATATCGCCACGCTCCGGCTGGCGGACGGGCGCGCCCTGGCGGGTGACTTCTTCTTCGATTGCTCGGGCTTCGCCGCGCTGCTGATAGGGCGCACGCTGGACGTGCCGTTCGAGGATTGGACGCACTGGCTGCCCTGCGACCGCGCATGGGCGGTGCCGAGCGCCAATAGCGGCGAGCCATTGCCCTATACGCGCGCGACGGCGCGCCCGGCGGGGTGGCAATGGCGCATCCCGCTGCAGCACCGCGCCGGCAACGGCATCGTCTATTGCAGCGCGTTCATCGGCGACGATGCCGCGCGCCAACAACTGCTCGGCTCGATCGATGGCGCGCTTCTGCTCGAGCCGCGCCTGCTGCGCTTCACCACCGGCCGCCGCGCGCGGATGTGGGAGGGCAACTGCATCGCGCTGGGCCTTGCCGGCGGGTTCCTCGAGCCGCTGGAGGCGACCAGCATCTATCTGGTGCAAAGCGGCATCGCCCGCGCGCTCCGCTATTTCCCGGGGGCAGGCGTCGACCCGGCGGACCGCGCGGCGTTCAATGCCGAGACCGAATTCGAATATGCCGCGATCCGCGACTTCCTGATCCTCCATTATCACGCGAACGAGCGCGTCGGCGAACCGCTGTGGGATGCATGCCGGACGATGCGCCTCCCGGATTCGCTCGCGCAGAAGATCGCGCTGTTCCGCGGCAATGGCCGGATATTCCGCGAGAACCTCGAGCTGTTCGACGTGCCTTCGTGGCTGCAGGTGATGTGGGGGCAGGGGATCCGCCCGGCCGGCTACAACCCGCTCGCCGACCGGGTTTCCGAAGGCGATCTGCGCGCGATGCTGGAGGAAGTCGAGCGCGGCGCGCGCAGGCTGGTCGATCGGCTGCCGAGCCACGGCGAGTTCCTGGCGGCGAGCGGTGCCGCCATTCCGGCGACGGCCTAAGCCCGACGGTAGATGCCGAAGAGGTTGCCCGTCAGGCGTCCGCTCCGCGGGTCGGCCGGATGCGGGAGGTCCGCCGGGATGATCCCGCTGTGCAGCGTGTTGCTGCGGTAGACGAGCATGCGGTCCATGCGTGCGGGGATCTGCGCGGTGACCGTGTAGCCGGGCGTGGCTTCATTCGGATAGCCATGGGCGCCGTGCGCCGCGAGCGCCGCATCGCGCGCCGCGGTGTAGCCGGGCCAGTCGGCGCGCTTGACCTGCTCGAGTCCGGTCGCATCCTGGCGATAGAAGGCGGTGCCGCCGAAGGGCTGGTCGCACAGATAATGGAGGACCGCGAACCGGTCCTCCTCGGCGATGTCGACGTGCGGCACGGTCTGCAGCGGGTGCAGCTGCTCGGGGCGTAAGGTTACCAGCGAGAAGGCGCAGCCGATGCCGCCGATGGCGCCGTCCGCGTGGCCGAACAGCTGTGCCAGCGCCTCGTCCGCGGCGGCGAGCAGGGCGCGCACATAGGCGGCGGGAGCGGGGGCCTGGACTCCCGGGTAGCCGCCCTCGCGCACCGGCGCCGCCGAGAATTCGCCACGGCGCGCGACTGTCTCGATGATCGCTCCCGGCTCGGCGAAGACGCCGTCGAGCACGGCGACCGGCTCGCCGCCGCGCCCCATGCGCAGGATGCGGAGCGAAGGAGCCTCGGCGCGGCGGAACGGAGAATCCGGCCGCAGCTGCTCCGGAGCGCTCAGTTGATGGTCTCGCCTTCGGGCGCGGTCTCCACCGGGGCGGGCGCAGGCGCGTCGGCGAATTTCTCGGCGCCCATCTTCCGCAGCGTCTCTTCGTCGACCAGGCGCGTGACCATGGGGTGGAGGCGAAGGCTGCCCTGCTTCACCACCTGCTTGAAGTTGGCGATGACATTGGCAGTCGAGCGCTTGTCGGGCGCAATCACGTCGAGCAGCCAGTTGCGATCGCCCGAGGTCCAGTCCTCGGACTTCAGGCGCACCGGGAAGGTGCCCGCCTTGATCTGCTCGCGGATGCGCGCATCGACTTCTTCGGAGACGCTCGCCCAGATCGCCAGCCCGGCGATGTCGTTGGCGGGGCTGACGTCCTTGTCGCTGGGATAGGCGATCGCGATCCGGTCGCGGAGCAGCGGCTCGAGCACGAGATGCTGCAGGTCGGCGAGCGTCTGGTTGCGGTAGCGCGGCAGCACCATCATCGCCATCACGGTCTTGCCGAAGCTCTCGCGCACGTGCGTGCGGAGCTCGGCGATCTTGGCGAGGACCGCGGGATCGAGCTGCTGCGCCGCCTGCGCCTCGGCCGCGGGGCCGGTGTTTTCTTCCACTGCCTGCGTTTCTCCCGCGGCACTGCCCTTGCCGTTCTTGCCCATGGTCACCCTGCCCCTCCTGGTCAGCTTCACTGTCCCCAAGGTCTAGTTTTGGCCGGGCGCGAGTCAATCCAAAGCAATCGTTTCCTTGGTGTAATTTGTATGGCCGATGGTTAAGCTCCCGGTATTCGGCGGAGGCAGCGAGTACGATCGGTTTCAACTGTGTTACGGCTCTGTCCCGTATTGGGTCGATTGGGAACTATACTGTTCCTTATGCTGATTTTCGTCGAAAACCGATGTGCTTGTGACTTGCCTTTGCCTGCCACTGTGGCAGGTTGATCGCCTGTCCCACAGGGGGGATTCGGGCGAATGCGCATACGGGCGGCCAAAAGGGCGCGTTCGCGCCAGGCGATGCGGCGGGCGCCGTGTCGGGTGCAGGAAGCGCTCTGCCATAGCGCATCTTCATCAAAATTATGTGGCGAAATGCCGCGTATTCGGAGCCTGTTTACTTCCCGATTCGATGCAATCGAATCGGGATTGTCTGGCGCCGGAAGGCGTCGCGTACGTGAGGTATGAAATGAGTGATTACGTGTGGGTCAGCAATGCGCTGACCGAAGTTAGCCTGACTGGAAAGCTCGAGACGGATGTCTGGCAGAATGACCGCGAGGGAGCGCGGGCGGCGCAGCGCGCTAACGAAGAGGGCGAGCCAGTGTCTCCGGAGGTCTGTCCCAAGCGAGTGTGGGGCGATGATCGTGCACCGTTTTTCGAGAAGCTGCCCGATCTCATCTCGGCGCAGGCGCACTGGATCGTGTCTGCCAAGGCTGCGGATATCCTGCGCAAGTTCGACTTGGGTCAGGGCGGTCTCTATCCGGTAAGCGAGGGCGTCTATCAGGCCGACAATGTGACACGCGCCAAAGGTGACTATTTCACCTGGATTTTCGGTGCCACGAAGTCGGGATTGCTGCCGGATCAAAGCCAGGGCCTCCGGCCTCCTCAGGCGGAAGGACTTTGGTACAATTTTCCTTGGAAAATGTCCGACGGAGTTGTTGCGGTTTCCGCTGACGTACTTTCAGGGCCAGATGTTTGGCTTGATCATAATCTATTTCAGTCTCTATTCTTAAGTAGAGATTTAGGTGACGCTCTTGACCAAGCTAAACTTCGTAGGGCGTTCCGCATGTATAAGGCTATAGTTATCTAGAAAGATGACGGGGGGGTGGTGTAAATGCCGGTATCTGGCGAAAACGAATTCTTTGGTGAATTCGAGAGCGAGCATCTCCTTAGTCAAGATTTATTCAGTGGCGAGCGTGGCGCGATTCTTAATGAATTCGGCTATACGCGCGATATGGCGAGCAACCGGCGCTCGCTGTTCATCAGCACCGAAATTACGGAACAACTCGCAAACCTGCCTGACGGAGATCCCTACAAGACTTATCTGAACGAGCATGGTTGGGGAGCAGTCGTCCACCGCGGTGGCGACACGGAAATCGGCGGGTTCCAGCAAGGAAAGAATACCTTTGAACGGAATCTAGTCGACCAATGGATTCGGAGAAGAAAACTCGGGCAAATCTCCGACGAGGCCTTCAAATACGCGCTCGACGACCTCCACCGCTTCAGCGACCAACTGGCAACGGGCGAGATCAAGATCGATGGGCGTCCGGTCGGTGTGGTGGGCACCGACCCGGCGATCTTCGAACAGGCCTATGCCGCCCGAGAAGGCGCCTTTGATCCGGGTATCTTCAACGATCCGAACAGCGCAGAGGCCGAGGCGGTTCGGCAGCGGTATGGCCCCTATGACCCGGTAACCAAATCGACGACCTATAGTTCGTCTCTCGATCATTCGGATTTCGACGCCAATCGCGCCCGGTACCGGGCAGTTTCCGATCTCACCGAAGCTGCCTTCCGCGACGGGCATCTGACGGCGGCGCAGAAGAACGAGATCCTAAAGAAGCTGGGCACTTCGGAGTCCAACGGCGCGCGCGTCAGAAATGCGGGCATCCAACTCTACAGAGATCTTTCCACCAAGTTCGACGCCAATATCGGTAAGGTCGCGGCTTATTCCGCTCGGGCGCTCGCCGAAGGCATGGCGATCGAACTTGTCCGGCCCCAGGCGACGGTGAGCGAACTGGCGGAGAAGGTTGCCGAAACCAGAAAGATCGTCGGAGAGGGCATGCGTCTCAACGGCGCGTTGCCCGAGAACCTCAGTGCATTCGGACCCGAAGCCGCAAGCGCGCTGCATCAGGGTGCTATCGAATTCGGGGAACGTGTGTCCCGGGCGCTCGGTGAAGTCGGTAACAATCGCCTGACCGGGTTCAAGGGAGCGATCGCCGGGTTCGGTATCGGTTTTATCGATGAAGAATATGAAGCGATCAAGAAGGGCTGGCAGACCGGCGACTGGTCCGACTTCTGGATCAAGGCAGCGGAATTCGGCGGCGCTGCAGCGATCGGCTTGGCTGGAATCACCGTGGCTACCGGACTGGTCGCCGGCACCGTCGCTGCGCCGTTCGTGGCCGCCGGCGTTGCCGTGCTTGGCGTCGTGGGGACCGGCATTGCGTTGGGCGATCTGATCGCCAAGGTCGCGAACGATGTACTCGGCCTGGAGAAGGTCCCGGAAAATGAAGGGGCCCTACCCAATCAGATCCAGGAAAATATAAACTTCATCAACAAGGTAGGGGAGCACATCCTCTATAATCGGGTTCACGACCTTCTATTCGGATCGAATACCGTCGGGCAGCCGCAGCTCTCGACGTTGGGATTGCTTTATCAGGCTGATGACTGGGATCCGTCCTTTCCCGACCGAGCCCCCGGCACCGATGCAAGCGAGCTGTTCTACGCTGCGCATGGAGCCAAAGTCGACGCTGGCGCAGGAGCCGATGAAGTTTATCACTCGGGCTACGGCGTCGTGCTGGGCGGAGCCGGGCAGGATGTCCTGGTGGGCAAGGACGCAATGGTCCTCCGTGCCGGTGAGGAATTGCTGCCGTGGATGACGGTCCTGCGCGACAAGCGAAAGCAGGAAAATGAAGAGATCCGGCTCGAAAACATCGAGCGCAAGGCACTGGGGCTTCCGCTCCTCGAAATCCTGCCGGACCTTCCCGAGAGTCCACGCGCCGAAGCCGACATCTCTTTGACATTGGACGCCGGAACCGAGAACGACATCGTGTTCGCTCTCGGTGGCGAAAGCGTGACGACCGCCGGCGGGCTTGGCCGGGACTGGATCTTCAACACCAGCAAGAACGGCGAGATCTACGGCGACTATTACGGCGGCCTGAGCCCGGAGGGCCAGCCCGCGCCCGATACCGCCGAGAACTCCGACAACATCTGGTTCTGGGCCGACACCACGTTGATGGATGCGCAGCACCACGACGTGCTCAAATATTTCGGCCTGCCGATGACCGGCGGCGATGCCAATGGCGGGCTGGCCGGCTACGCGATCTTCAACGGGCTGTTCGGCGCGGCGATCGGCATGGCCAATGTCACGCGCTACATGACCGGCGAGGCGGAGGACTGGACCGGCGAGATCTACGTCGACCACATCCAGCCGTGGATCCTCTACGCGTTCCAGCGCGACGAGGATGGCAACCTCGACATGTACGTCACCAATGCGTTCGAGCAGATCTTCCGAGGGCTGCTCGCCGCCGTCAACGAGAGCGGAGACGACACGCCCGGCATCCACAAGGGGTGGATGAAGATCGAGAACGTCGACGTCGTGGGAAGTCGCCTCGGCGCGCTGCAGAGCGAGGCGGGGAGCATGGTGCTCTCCAACGGCAAGACCGGCGGCAGCCTCAACATGGTGTTCCGCGCGGTCAATCCGCTGCAGGCGCTGCTGCCCGTGATCAACCTGGTGCCGGGGCTTATAGGCCAGGCGCTCTATTATTCGGTGATGGCCGACGCGCTGATGTCGAGCGTGGCGGCGATGCAGCGCTTCGCCAAGTCGATGAAGTGGGCCGAGGGCGCGGATCCGCTGGTGATCGACTTGGACGGCGATGGGATCGAGACTACCAGCGTCGACAGCAGCAAGGCCTATTTCGACGTCGACGGCGACCTGTTCGCCGAGCGCACGGGCTGGCTCAAGGGCGACGACGGTTTCCTGGCGCTCGACACTAACGGCAATGGCCGCGTCGACGGCATCGGCGAACTGTTCGGCAACCGCGCCTCGGGCGGTTTCGCCGAGCTCGCGCAGTACGACAGCGACGGCGACGGGCGGATCAGCGCGAGCGACGCGATCTGGAGCGCGCTCAAGATCTGGCAGGATCGCGACCGCGACGGCGAGACCGACGCCGGCGAACTCCGCTCGCTCGCCGAGCTGGGGATCGTCTCGCTCAGCCTCAGCACGACGGCGCTCAATACCTCGACGCCGCAGAACGCGCGGCTGCTCTCGCGCAGCGACGTGACCTTCGCCGACGGGCGCGTCTCGCAGATGTTCGAGGCGATCTTCACCGCGAACGAAGTCGACACGAAATATGCGGGCGAGGACGGCCTCGCCCCCTGGCAGATGAACGACGGGCTCAACGCCAAGGGCTTCGGCACGATCACCGACCTGGCGGTGGCCGCTGCCAACGATCCCGAGCTGGCCGAACTGGCGGCAGTGCGCGCCGCAGCGATGACCACGCCGAAGATCAAGAATCTGGTCGCCCAGGCGGGGGACGTGCTCGGCCAATGGGGCATGACGCTCGAGACCAGCCGCGAACTGGTGGCGGTGAAGCTCGGCGAGGGCGGTACGCTGCTCGATCGCGCGACCTATGTCGAGGATGCCGGCGGCGGCTATTGGACGCTCAAGTCCGGCGCGGCGGTGGTCGACGGCGGCGGGGCGGCGATTGCGCGGCCGACGCTGGAGCAGGTGCTGGCGCAGGGCGCGGGTTGGCGGCTCGAGCAGGCCTGGTCGCCCGCGTCGCGCGGCGCTGCGCTCACTGCGCGCGAGGAAGCGCCCTATCTGGTGCGGCTGGAAGGCGGCCGTGCGGTCGTCCTCGATTATGGTATCCTGCAGGCGGACGGCCGCTGGGCGCTCGCCTCGGCGCCCGGCACCACCTATGCCACGCGCGAGGATATCCTGGCGCTGCCGCATGCGGCGGGCACCGAGTGGCGGCAGGAGGACCTGCAGTTCAATCCGCTGGCGGACCTCCCGGTCGACGCGATCGGCGTGCGCTTCACCGACGGCAAGGTGGTCGACTACACCGTCCAGGTCACCGATCGCGACGGCACCTTCTATGTCTGGGCGCGCAACCTCGATCGCGCGCTCGAGCTCGAATGGAAGACTGGCGATTATCGCGAATTCAACCTGCGCAACTATGCAGTCGATTTCGAGCATCTCGACGAAGTGGGGTCGACCGACGATTCCACCTATCGCGTCGAGCTGCTGACGCCGGCGCAATTCCATTTCGCGACCTCGCTCGGCGGCGTCGATTTCCATCCCGAGATGCTGACCGCGGTCGCCGACAGCACGACCGGGCATCTCGCCTACAGCGTCACCGCAGGCGGCAGCGCCAGCCTTTCGACCGGCAGCTATGATTCCGCGATCAAGACGATGATCGCGATGCTCCAGCCGGTGATGGAGCAATATGTCACCGTGTCGCGCCGCTTCGCGGTGCGGATGGCGCTGCAGGGCGGGCTGGAATCGTTCGCACGCGGAATCTCCTACGACGCCGAGCGCAACGTCTTCGTGACCACCACGAACCGCCAGCTCGCGCCGATGTTCGAGGCGATCTTCGAGAGCGCGCCGGCGTCGAATGCCGATGACGCGGTGCTCGATTATCTGACCGACTGGAACGATATCCTCTGGCAGATCTACCCGGACTTCGCGCCCGACGACGATGGCGACATCATGAGCGCCAAGGTCGGCATCGACCAGGCCTTCATCATGCAGATGATCGTCCAGGCCTATGAGAATGTCGGCGTCGATCTCGACATCCGCGGCGTGGCGCATGCGCTCTCGGTCGACGAGAAGCGGATCATCACCCATGCGGCCGGCGACACGCTGGTCGACGGCACCGACGGCACCGACTTCTTCTACATGACCGGCGGCAACCAGACGATGCGCGGCGGCATGGGCACCGACTATTATTTCGTCGGGAAGGATTCGGGCGACGATTACATCTACGATCGCGACCTGGGCGGCGACGATGAGCTGCGCTTCACCGATGTGCTCTCGACCGACGTCAAGGCGACGCGTGACGGCCAGGATCTGATCCTGGAGATCCGCGGGCGCACCAATTTCGTGCGCCTGACCGACCAGTTCCTGGGCGAGCTCAACGACTATACGACCAGCGGCAAGCAGTTCCAGACCGGCGTCGGCGCGATCGTCTTCGCCGACGGAGTTATCTGGGACCGACAGCGCATGGCGGTGGAGGTCGTCGATCGGGAACGCCTCGCGGGTGACTACAACGATCCCTATATCGGCTCGGGTTCGAGCGACGTCCTGTGGGGCGGCAAGGGCAATGACTATCTGTCCGGTGGGGCAGGCGGCGACTTCTACATCTTCGAGCGCGGTGACGGCCAGGACGTCATCAACGATCTGGGAACCTTCTCCTTCGGTCCGGTCAAGGCCGGGACCGACTTCCTGCGCTTCCAGGGCGACATCACTGCCAATGACCTCAAGCTGATCCGCAACGGCAACAGCGCGAACCTCAAGATCATCCTGCTCGATGCCAACGGCAACGAGACCAGCGACACGCTCGAGCTGGTCGGCCAGTTCGGTGGCGTGCGGCTCAATCTCGGCGCGTTCGGAGAGGCGCTCGGCAGCAGCGACGGGCTCGACTATGTCGCGCCCAATCTGATCGAGCGTTTCCTGTTCGGCGACGGCACCAGCCTGGAATTCACCGAGATCGTCGAGCGCGTGCTCGCGAACGCCAAGACCGCCGGCGACGACGCGATCTACGGCCTGCTCAACGACAACACGCTCGACGGCGGCGCCGGCAACGACATCCTGCAGGGGCAGGAAGGCTTCGACACCTACATCTATGGCCGCAACTATGGTCGCGACCAGATCGAGGACCATGACTATTCGGCCGCGCTGTTCGGCCCCAAGGACGACAAGCTCAAGTTCACCGACGATCTGCGCTGGACCGATTTCGACTTTCTGCGCGACGGGAAGAGCGACACGCTGACGCTGCAGGTGAAGGGCACCGAGGATCGGGTGATCCTCAAGGACTATCTGCTCAACATCTTCCTGGTCGGCTACGTCAATCTCGTCGAGCAGATCGAGTTCGCCGACGGTACCCAATGGTCGTATTTGAAGCTGCTCCAGCACTTCATCGACGTCAGCAAGACCGCCGGTGCCGACACCATCTACGGCTTCGAGGGCATTAACGACCTGATCGACGGCGGGGCCGGGGACGATCGGCTCGAGGGCCTGAGCGGCAACGATCGCTATCAGTTCGCCAACGGCTATGGCCATGACACGATCCTCGACGACAGCGGCGACGACCGGCTGGTCTTCGAAGGCATCCAGTCGGCCGACATCGAATTCTCGCGCACGGCGCTGGACCTGATCCTCACCGTCCGTTCGACCGGCGAGAAGGTCGTCCTCGAGAACCAATATGTGCGCGACGGGGCGCAGCATTTCGCAGTCGAATATTTCGAGTTCGCCGACCGGACGCTGCTCTTCAGCGACTATAACCCCGAGGACCTCGACCTGGTCGGCACCAATGCCGACGACAGCATCACCGGATCGGACTTCGCCGAGACGCTGGACGGCCGCGGCGGCAACGACCTGCTGACCGGCGGCGACGGCGGCGACCGCTATCTCTTCGACGTCGGCTATGGCCAGGACGTGATCGTCGACACGCGCGTCCGCGCCTCGTGGCAGGATCGGCCGGGCACCCGCATTCCGGTGGACGACGTGGTCGTGTTCGGCGCGGACATCACGCGCGCCAATGTCGTCTTCACGCGCGACGGCAACGATCTCGTCATCTCGGTCACCGGCCGCACCGACACGCTGCGCATCCGCAACCAGTTCCGCAGCAGCGACGACGGCGTCGAGAAGTTCGAATTCTATGACGGCACGTCGATGTCGATCAAGAATGTCGAGGAGATCCTCCAGATCGAGGGCGGCAACCGCGGCGACAACGTCATCACGGGCTCGCTCAACGATCCCAACACGCTCGACGGACGCCAGGGCGACGACACGCTGATCGGCGGCAATGCGGCCGACACCTATGCCTTCAGCGCGGGCTATGCCGCGGACAAGATCATCGAGCAGGCCGATCGCGCCGGCGTGATCGATCAGGTGGTGTTCGGCGCCTCCGTCCGCCGCGAGGACCTGATGTTCCGGCGCAACGGCAACGACCTGGTGATCGACCTCGGCAGCGGGCTCGACGTACTCACCATCGTCAACGGGCTGACCACGGCGCGCGTCGAGGAATTCCACTTCGCCGACGGCAGCGTGCTTTCGCTCGAAGCGGTGTTCGACCTGCTGCTCACCGGCGGCGACGCCGACGAGTCGCTGATCGGGTTCGACAACCGCGCGGACACGATCAGCGGAGGCCACGGCTCAGACGCGATGGCCGGCGGGCTGGGCAACGACACCTATCTTTTCGGCATCGGCGACGGCAGCGACAGCATCCAGGATACAGGCGGCGTCGACCAGATCCGCTTCGGCGAGAAGATCACCCAGGACATGCTGACGTTCCGCAACGTCGACGGCGACCTGGTGATCGAGCTGACCGCGACCGGCGACAAGCTGGTCGTGCTCGGCGGCTACAAGACCACGCCGGTCGAGAGCTTCGTCTTCGAGGACAAGACGGTCCTCAGCATCGCCGACGTGCGCGCGTTGATCCTCGCCAGCGGCGACGTTGGCTCGCAGGACATCATCGACGTCCGCGAGCTGGTGACGAGCAGCGACGTGACCGGCGGGGCCGGGCACGACCGACTGATCGCCGCGAACGATTCGACGCTCGTGTTCAATCCCGGCGACGGCATCGACCGTGTCGAGATGCCGAGCGGCGTGACTCGCGCGACGATCGAGTTCGCCGCCTATGGCTCGACCCAGCTCGTCGTTCGGCTAGCTGCACTCGACAGCACCGATCTGGTGCTCGATTTCGTCGGTACCGGCGACCAGCTGGTGATCGCGGGCGCGCTCGGCAACGGTGCGGTTCCGACGCTGCGTTTCGCCGACGGGATGGTGTGGGACGCGGCGGCGCTGGTCCAGCGCTTCATGGCCGATCAGGCGAGCGACGGGGCGGACATCGTGCTGGGGAGCGCGCGCGCCGACGTGATCGCCGGCGGGGCCGGCTTCGACGATCTGCGCGGCGCGGGCGGCGACGACACCTATCGTTTCGCTGCGGGTGACGGCCAGGACGTGATCGACGACAGCGCCGGCGTCGATGTGCTGAACATCACCGGCTACCGGCCCGACGAGATGCGCGTGATGCGCTCGGGCGTGGGGCGCGGCGACCTGTTGCTCGTGCTCGGCGACGGCGCGGATTCGGTGCTGCTGCGCTACGGCAGCAACTTCAACGGCGTCGATCGGGTCAGCTTCTCCGACGGCACGGTCTTCACGCGCGAGGCGCTGTTCGCGCGGCTGGCGGGCGGGGGGACCGACGGCGACGACCGGCTCGCCGGGACCATGGCGGCGGAAGTGTTCAACGGCGGCGTCGGCAACGATGTGCTGACCGGCGGCGGCGGGGACGACGTCTTCCGCTTCAAGCGCGGCGACGGTCAGGACCGGATCGAGCCGGGCGCGCTGATCGACGGCAAGGCGGTGCTCGAGTTCGGCGCGGGCATCGCGCTGGAGGACGTCATTGCCAAGCGGGATGGCGACGGCAACCTCGTCCTCGCCATCCGCGACACCAACGATCGCGTCACTCTGGTCGAGCCGAGCGGCGACGAGGATCCGGTGGTCGGCGTCGTGCGCTTCGCCGACGGGCGCAGCCTCAGCTTCGCGCAGCTCGCACTGACGGTTCTCGAGACCGATCGCGACGATCACATCGTCGCCGCTTCGGGCACCACCAACGCGGGCGGCGGCTCTGGCGCGAACATCTATGGCGGGCTCGGCAACGACTGGCTCGAGGGCGGCCGCGGCGCGGACATCCTCACGGGCGGCAAGGGCAACGATCGGCTCGAAGGCCATGCTGGCGCCGACATTTATTATTTCGCGCGCGGCGACGGCCAGGACGTGATCGTCGACTTCGAGGATGCCGACAAGACCAAGCTCGATCGCGTGCGCTTCGCCGCGGGCATCGCGCCTTCCGAAGTGCGCTTCGCCAAGGTCGGCCCGGCCGATCTCACGATCCTGATAGCCGGCAGCGACGATCGTATCACGCTCACCAATTTCTTTGCTGCAGCCTCGGGTCAGGCCGATCATTCGGTCGAGCTGATCGAGTTCGCCGACGGCACGCTATGGACGCTCGCCGACATCCAGGCGCGGCTCGGCGCGGGCAGCGCGGGCGACGATTCGATCGACCTCGGTACCGCGCTCGACATCACCGCGACGCTGTCGGGTGGTGCCGGCGACGACCGGCTCGCTGGCGGCATCGGCGACACCACCTACCAGTTCGGCCTGGGCAGTGGCCGTGACACGATCGTCGAGGGCACCAACTGGGCGGGCTCGGACGACGTGCTCCAGCTCGGTGCGGGCATCGCTGCGGCGGACGTAATCGTGATCCGCGACGGCGCGGACCTGATCGTGCGGCTGCGCGCCAGCGACGACCGCGTCGCGATCAAGGGCCAGGCAACCGCCACCAATCCGCCGATCGATCGCCTGGTTTTCGCGGACGGGACGGTGTGGACCGCGGCGGCGCTGCTCGCTCAGGCCGTGACGCCTGCCGCGGCCGAAGCGGCGCTGCACCCGTCCGTTCCCGGCACCAATCCCTTCGTCGATCCGCTGTTCGGCACCAGCGCCGGTGGCGGCACCGGCGGGACGGGCGGTACCGGCGGGGATGACGGCGGCAGCGTGGTCGGGCCAGGCACCCAGGTGCTCACCGGTACCAGCGGGCAGGACACCTACCGCCTGTTCGTGCCGACGATCGACGACGGCTCGCTGGTGACGATCACCGATTTCCAGGCGGGCAGCAGCGGCGACGTCCTCGACATCCGCCTGGCCGCAGGGCTCAGCGGGACGGTGGTGACGCGGCAGGAAGGCAGCGACACCTCGGTCTATTTCGTCCAGGCCGGCACTTATCGCCTCGACGAGGCGCGGCTGGTCGCGCGGCTGCGGGGCGTGACCGCGAGCGCGCTGACGCTGGTCAATTTCAACGGCGCGCCTTTCGCGAGCGCCGCCAACCTGTCGCTCAGCGGCGACGGCGGCGCGAACACGCTGACCGGCGGCTGGGGCGCGGACACGCTGACCGGCAACGGCGGCAACGACGTGCTCATCGGCGCGCAGGACAACGACACGCTGCAGGGCGGCGAGGGCAGCGATACCTATAGATTCTCGCGCGGCTTCGGACAGGACATCGTCAGCGACGGCGGCTGGCGTACGGCGAACTCGCCCGACGACATCATCGAGTTCGACGCGACGATCGCGCCTTCGGACGTCTCGGTCGAGCTAGCCGCGGACGGGGTCAGCATCGTCCTGCGGCTGAACGGCACCGACGACCGGATCACGCTGCAGAACACGCTTTCGGACGACGCCAACCGGATCGAGCGCGTCCGCTTCGTCGCCGCGAACGGCACGATCACCTATTGGACCCACGACGACCTGCGCCAGCGCGCGTTCGTGCCCAGCGATGCCGATCAGTCGATGACCGGCGCGTTCGAGTCCACCGAGCTGTCGGGCGGCGCGGGCAACGACAGTCTCTACGGGCGCGGTTCCAACGACACGCTCACCGGCGGCACCGGTAACGACTATCTCCAGGGTGGCGAGGGCAGCGAGACCTATAAATTCTCGCGCGGCTTCGGCCAGGACATCGTCAGCGACGGCGGCTGGCGGACCGCGAACTCCCCCGACGACGTGATCGAGTTCGATGCGACCGTCGCGCCCGAGGATCTCTCGGTTCAGCTGGCCTCCGACGGCGTCAGCATCATCCTGCAGATGAAGGGCAGCGAAGACCGGATCACGCTGCAGAACACGCTGTCGGACGATTCCAACCGCATCGAGCGGGTCCGCTTCATCGCGGCCGACGGCACGATCACCTATTGGACCCACGCCGATCTGCGCACGCGCGCGCTTGCCCCCGACGACACCGACCAGTCGATCACCGGCGCGTTCGAGTCCACCGATCTGTCGGGCGGCGCGGGCAACGACAGCCTCTACGGGCGCGGTTCCAACGACACGCTCACCGGCGGCACGGGCAACGACTATCTTCAGGGCGGCGAGGGCAGCGAGACTTACAAATTCTCGCGCGGCTTCGGCCAGGACATCGTCAGCGACGGCGGCTGGCGCACCGCGAATTCGCCCGACGACGTCATCGAGTTCGACGCGACGGTGGCGCCCGAGGATATCTCGGTCTCGCTGGCACCCGACGGCGTCAGCATCATCCTCCAGCTGAACGGCACCGACGACCGCATCACGCTCCAGAACACGATCTCCGACGACAGCAACCGGATCGAGCGGGTCCGCTTCATCGCCGCCGATGGGACGATCAGCTATTGGACGCATGCGCAACTCATCGCACGCGCGCAGGCGGCGGACGACACCGACCAGTCGATGACCGGCGCCTTCGACGCCAGCCTGCTGCCCGGAGGCGCAGGCAATGATTCGCTCTACGGTCGCGGCTCCAACGACACATTCGTCGGGGGCACCGGCGACGACTATCTCCAGGGCGGCGAAGGCAGCGACACCTACAAATTCTCGCGCGGCTTCGGCCAGGACATCATCAGCGACGGCGGCTGGCGCACCGCGAATTCACCCGACGACGTGGTCGAATTCGACGCGACGATCGTGCCTGCGGACGTCACGGTGGAACTGTCCAGCGACGGCAACGGCCTGGTCCTCAGGGTCGCGGGCACCGACGACCGGATCACGCTGCAGAACACGCTCACCGACGATGGCAACCGGATCGAGCGGGTCCGCTTCGTCGCTGCGGACGGCACGATCAGCTACTGGACGCATGCCGACCTGATCGCGCGCACGGTCTTCGTCACCGATGCGGACCAGACGATCACGGTCCCCTATGACGCGAACGCCGTCTCCGGCGGGGCCGGCAACGACACGCTCTACGGGCGCGGCGGCAACGATACGCTTAACGGCGGCACAGAGAACGACACGCTCCAGGGCGGCGAGGGCAGCGACACCTATCAATTCTCCCGCGGCTTCGGGCAGGACATCGTCAGCGACGGCGGCTGGCGCACTTCGAATTCGCCTGACGACATCATCGAATTCGACGCGACGATCGCGCCCGACGACGTCGTCGTCGAGCTTGCGCCGGACGGCGCGAGCCTGATCCTCAAGGTCGCGGGCACCGAAGATCGTGTGACGCTGCAAGGCACGATCAACAACGACGCGAACCGCATCGAGCGGGTGCGCTTCGTGGCTGCGGACGGGACGCTGACCTATTGGACGCACGCGGACCTGGTCGCGCGCGCGATTCCGCAGGTCGGCACCGGTATCGGCATCACCGGCACTGCGGCGAGCGAGACGATCACCGGCTCGGCGCTATCGGATACGCTGAGCGGCGGGGGCGGGGACGATATCCTGATCGGCGACAGCCCATCGGTCTATACCGCCACCGGCGCCAATCTGGTGGTCAACGGCAGCTTCGAGCAATCGGCCGCGACCTATACCACCGCGAGCTGGGGTCGCGGCAGCACGACGCTGCCCGGCTGGACGCTCCAGGGCAATTCGTTCGAGCAGGTCAACTCGGGCCAGGAAGGCGTCGCGGCCACCGATGGCAGCTTCTGGCTCGATCTCGATTCGACCGGCAGCAACGGCAACGTCACCATCTCGCAGCAGTTTACCGGGCTCGCTGCCGGCCAGCAGCTGATGCTGCGCTTCGACTATGCCAATCGCACCAGTGCGGCGAGCGGCCCGTTCGAAGTGCTGTGGAACGACGTGGTGATCGCGTCCTACAGCGTCACGGGAACCAACATGCGGCCCGCGACTCTGTTCGTCGCCGCGGCGGAGGGCGCCAACAAGCTCTCATTCCGCGGACTCGGCACGGTCGATGGCGTAGGGGCGTCGCTCGATAATGTGCGCCTGTCGGAATATGCCGTCACGACGGCGGCCACCGATGGGCGCGACACGCTGAGCGGCGGGGCCGGCAACGACACGCTCTATGGCGGCGGCAACGCCGACAGCCTCAGCGGCGGCGCGGACAATGACACGCTGTACGGCGACGCGGGCGACGACAGCCTGAGCGGCGACGCGGGCGCCGATATCCTCGTCGGCGGGCGCGGCGGCGACACGCTGAACGGCGGCGACGGCGACGACATCTATCGCTTCGAAGCCGGGGACGGGCAGGACTCGATCACCGACACCGCCGGCGTCGACCGGATCGAGTTCGGCGCTGGTATCGGCCCGGCCGACATCCAGGTGTTCCAGCAGGGTTCGACCAACCTCGTCCTGCGCCGCGGCACTTCGGGCGACCGCGTGACGCTGGTCAATGCGCTCAGCACGGCGGCCAATGCGATCGAGGAAGTGCGCTTCGCCGACGGCACGGTGTGGACGCATGCCCAGCTGCTTGCGATGTCGCAGCTGCCCTCCGACGGCCGCGACGTCATCTACGGCACCAGCGCCGCCGACACCATCTCGGGCGGCGCTGGCGACGATTCGATCAACGCGCTGGGCGGCAACGACACGCTCGACGGCGGCTCGGGCAACGACAGCCTGACGGGCGACGTCGGTGACGACATACTGATCGGCGGTCGCGGGAACGACAGCCTGGTCGGCAATGCCGGCAACGACGTCTACCGCTTCAATGCGGGCGATGGGCAGGACACGATCACCGACACCGCGGGCGTTGATCGGATCGAACTCGGCGCCAGCATCGCGCCGGCCGATGTGCACGTCGTACAGCAGGGCTCGGCCAATCTCCTGCTCAAGATCGGCGCAACCGACCGTATCGTGCTCTCCGGCGCGCTCAACACCGCGGCCAATGCGATCGAGGAAGTGCGCTTCGCAGACGGCACCATATGGACGCATGCCCAGCTGCTCGTGATGTCGCAGGCGTCGACCGATGGCCGCGACGTCCTCTACGGCACGAGCGCAGCCGACACGATCTCGGGCGGCGCCGGCGATGATTCGATCAACGCGCTCGGCGGAAACGACACGCTCGACGGCGGCTTGGGCAACGACAGCCTGACCGGCGACGTCGGCGACGACACGCTGATCGGCGGGCGGGGCGACGACAGTCTGGTCGGCAACGCCGGCGACGACGTCTATCGCTTCAACGCAGGCGACGGGCAGGACACGATCACCGATACTGCCGGCGTCGACCGGATCGTGTTCGGTGCCGACATCGCCCCGGCCAATGTGCAGGTGGTGCAGCAGGGTTCGGCCAACCTGGTGCTCAAGATCGGCGCGGCCGATCGTATCGTCCTCGCCGGGGCGCTCAACACTGCGGGCAATGCGATCGAGGAAGTGCGCTTCGCCGACGGCACCGTCTGGACACACGCGCAGCTTCTCACGATGTCGCAGGCGTCGACCGGCGGCCGCGATGTCATCTACGGCTCGGGCAACGCCGATACCATTTCGGGCGGCGCCGGTGACGATTCGATCAACGCGCTGGGCGGCAACGACACGCTCGACGGCGGCACGGGCAACGACAGCCTCACCGGCGACGTTGGCGACGATATACTGATCGGCGGCCGGGGCGACGACAGCCTGGCCGGCAATGCCGGCAACGACGTCTACCGCTTCAATGCGGGCGACGGTCAGGACACGATCACCGACACCGGCGGGCTCGATCGGATCGAGCTCGGCACCGGGATCGCTGCGTCGGACGTCACCATCGTCCAGCAGGGCACCACCGGCCTCGTCCTCAAGATCGGCGCCAATGGCGACCGGCTGACTCTGGTCAACCAGATCAACGGCTCTGCCAATGCCGTCGAGGAACTGCGCTTCGCCGATGGCACCGTGTGGACCGCCGCCGAGATGGCGATCCGCGCGACGTCGGGAACGCCGGGCGTCGACGTCTACAATGGCTCGAGCGGCAACGACACGCTCGCGGGGCAGGGCGGCAACGACACGCTGACCGGCAACGCCGGCGACGACCAGCTCTCTGGCGGCGCGGACAATGACGTGCTCGACGGCGGCGCGGGCGCCGATCGGCTCGCGGGCGGCAGCGGCAAGGACCGGCTGGTCGGCGGCGCGGGCGGCGACGCTTACGTGTTCGCGGCCGGCGACGGCCAGGACGAGATCGACGACAATGGCGACGCGACGGCCGACACGCTGCGGATCGAGGGGTACAGCCTCGGCCAGATCCGCTTCAGCCGCACCGGCGTCGACGCCAACGACCTCACGATCCGCTTCGGCAGCAGCACCGACAAGATCGTCGTGCGCCAGGCGCTCGCGGGCACTGCGGCGGACACCATCGAGAGCTTCGTGATCGCCGCGAGCGGGATCACCCTCACGCTCGCCGACGTCCAGTCGCGCCTGAGCGAGGATGTCGCGACCACCGGCGAGTCGATCTACGGGACTCCCGACGCCGATGTGTTGACCGGCGGTGCGGGCGACGACTTCCTCAGCGGCGGCGCGGGCGCCGACACGATGCGCGGCGGCGACGGCAACGACATCTTCGGCGATATCGTCGCCGACAGCAGCGTCGACACCATGACCGGCGGCGCCGGCCGTGACACTTATCGCTTCCTCCCGACCTTCAATATTCCCGACAATTTCGTCGCGGACGTCGTCACCGACTTCCAGCCCGGCGATTCGGGCGACGTCATCCGCCTGTCGTCGGCCAATCCCAATCCGTTCGAGGAAGGCCGGCTGCGCCTCAGTCAGGACGGCGCCGATACCGTCATCCTGCTTCGCAACGACGCCGGCTTCGATCGCGCGGTGCTGCGCCTTGTCGGAGTGAACTCGAACGACCTCACCGCAGCCAACTTCGGCGGAGTCCCCATCGCCCGAGAGGAGATCGCGGGCACCGTCACCGTCACCTGGCGGCAGAACACCTATGTTCAGGGCAGCTCCAACGATCAGGCGCGCATGGGCATCGGCTTCGTCGACGCCAATGGCAGCCTGATCGGCCCGATCACCTGGGCAGCTTATACGGCGCCCACGACCTGGACCGAACGCACCCTGTCGGCCGAGGCGCCGGACGGCGCGGTCGCCATCCGCATCTATCAGGCCCATTCGCGCCTCAGCGGGACAAACAACGACGGCTATATCGACGCGATCGCAGTGACGCTCAACGGCGTGAACCTGCCGCTGACCAATGCCGGCGCCGAAACGGGCATCGCGGGCTGGGTCGTCGAGACCGGGTCGTTGACGGTGCGCTCGGCCGACCCCGCTCCGTACGACGGCGGCGCCTATTTCGCCGGCGGCACCGCGGCCCTGACCACCGCCTATCAGCAAATCAGCGTCAACTCGCTGAGCACCGCTGCGGACGACGGCGACAATATTCTCGTCGGCGGGCCGCTCGACGACCGCATCTTCGGCAACGGCGGCAACGACTCGCTCAGCGGGCTGGGCGGCAACGATCTGCTGGCCGGCGGCGCCGGCGACGACACGCTCGACGGAGGTTTCGGCAACGACAAGCTGGCGGGCGAGGCTGGCGACGACGTGCTGATCGGCGGCCGCGGCAGCGACATCCTCTCGGGCGGCAGCGGCGACGACACGCTCTATGGCTCGGATTCGGCGAACCAATGGACGGGCGACGACGTGCTCTCCGGCGGCACGGGCGACGACTTGCTGTTCGGGGGATCGGGGAACGACATCTACAAGTTCGCCGCTGGCGACGGGTATGACCGCATTCGAGATGCGGGCGGCACCGACCGGATCGATTTCGCGGCGGGCATCGGACCGGCGGACCTCGCCGTCGTGCAGGTGGGCGCTGCGATCGAGCTGCGGATCCTGGGCGGCCGCGACCGTATCCGGTTCGAGGCCGACGGCGGGTCGCGCATCGAGACGCTCGCCTTCGCCGATGGCACCGTGTGGAGCTGGGACGATGTCCTCCAGCGCTCACAGACCGGCGGCACCGGCGACGATACGCTGACCTTCGCGGCCGGCGGCGTCCGCAACCTGATCCGCAACGGCGACTTCAGCGAATATGATCCCGCGCTGGTCACGGGCAGCTTCGATTGGGGCGTGCGCGTGGGCAGCATTCCGGGCTGGACCGACGCCGGCGGTCGCGGCTTCGAGTTGTGGCCGGACGGGTCGGGATCGAGCAACTGGCTCGATCTCGAGGAATATAACGCGCACATGGACATCCGCCAGACGGTCCAGGGGCTGGCGGCGGGGCAGCAATTGCTGCTCACCTTCGATCACATGCGGCGCAGCAACGCGCCCACCGGCAGCTTCGAAGTCTGGTGGAACGGCCAGCTCGTCGCGGCGATCAACAGCACCAGCCCGACCTTCCGTACCGACACGCTGACACTGACCGCGGTCGGCGGCGACAATGTGCTGCGCTTCGTGTCCACCGGCGGCACTTCCGCCGATGGCGTGTCGCTCGACAATGTTGGGCTCTACGACTTGTCCACGCCGCGCAGCGATGCGGCGCGCACGCTCGACGGCGGCGCGGGCAACGACAATCTGCTCGGCTCGGCCTTTGCGGACATATTGCGCGGCGGACGCGGCGATGACCGGCTCGCCGGCGGACTTGGCGACGACATTTATGTCTTCGCGCGGGGCGACGGACAGGACGTCATCTCCGATGTCCTCGGTGCCAATGAGCTGCGCTTCGCCGAGGGGATTGCCACGGGCGAGGTGCGCGTGGTCGCGGGCCTTTCGACCTTCGCGCTCGAGATCGTCGGCACCGGCGACCGAGTCGACTTCGGCGCTCCGGCCTCGCTCGGCATGGGAATCCAGACCGTGCGGTTCGCGGACGGCACGGTGTGGACCGCGGCGACTCTGCTGGCGATGGCGCAAGCCGCCACGGCGGGCGATGACCGCATTCCCGGCACCGCCGGCGCCGATGTGCTGAGCGGCGCGGCCGGCGACGATACGCTCGACGCGCTCGACGGCAATGACGTGCTCGCCGGCGGCGCGGGCTTCGACCGCCTGCTCGGCGGCGCGGGAGACGACGAATATCGCTACGCCCTCGGTGACGGCTTCGACGTGATCTCGGACAGCGCCGGCACCGACAGCCTGGTCTTCGCGGCCGGCATTTCGGCCGCCGACATCCGCGTCGAGCAGGTGCGCGACGGCAGCGCGATGGTCCTCGTCATCGGCGACAACCAGGGCCGCGTGACGATCGATCAGGCGCTCGGCGCCGGGCGGATCGAGACGGTCCGCTTCGCCGACGGCACCGTCCTGACGCATTCCGAGCTGCTCGCGCGCGTCGCGACCAACGTCGATGACACGATCTTCGGCGACGGCGACGCCAATGTGCTGACCGGCAAGCTCGGCGACGACTTCCTGTCGGGCGGCGCCGGCGACGACAGCTATCGCTTCGCGCGCGGCGATGGCCGCGACACGATCCAGGACAATGCCGCCTCGACCGCGGACCGTGTCGAGATCGCCGGCTATGCCGCCGCCGATCTGCGCTTCGTGCGCCGCGCCGGCAGCATGAACGACCTGATCGTGTCCTTCGCCGATGCCGGCGACGAGCTGGTCCTGCTCGATTCGCTCGGCGGTAACACCGGCATCGAGACGATCGTCCTTACCGACACCGGCGAGACGCTGTCGCTGGCCGACATCGGCGCGCGCCTGCTCGCCGACGCCTCCACCGACGGCGACGACGTGATCCAGGGTACCGCGGGCGCCGATACCATCACCGGCGGCAAGGGCTCCGACCTGCTGGTGGGCGACGCCGGCAACGACGTCTACATCTATCGCCGTGGCGACGGCGACGACCGGATCGACGCCTTCGGCAGCGGCGAGGACGAAGTGCGGCTGACCGATTACAAGCTCGCTGACGTGGTCTCGGCGGTCCGCGCGGGCCCGGACAGCGACGATCTGGTGATCGTCTTCGCCGGCGCCGGCGACCGGCTGATCCTGCGCGATGCGCTCGGCAGCGCCAACGGCACGTCGAACGCGCTGGTCGTCCGCTTCGCCGACGGCACGGTGTGGGACCGCACCGCGATGCGCGCCCGCGCGGTCAGCGACGCGCAGGGCAGCGGCAACGACAATGTCTATGGCTTCGACGGGGCGGATTCGTTCGCCAACGGCGCCGGCGACGACCGGCTGATCGGCGGCGCGGGCAGCGACGCCTACAGCTTCGCGCGCGGCAACGGCAACGACACCATCGAGGATCTCTCGACCGCCGGCGGCAATCTCGACACGGTCCGCTTCCTCGACTTCGCCTCGACCGACGCCAAGGTCGAGCGGCTGTTCCGCGGCAGCGATTCGGTGGTCATCCGCTTCGCTTCCTCGCCGGCGGACAGCCTGACGATCGTCGATGCGCTGGCGCTCGATAGCCGCGCGATCGAGAGCTACACCTTCTCCGACGGAGTCACCTGGTCGCGCGACACGATGCGCGCGCTGCTCGACAACCGCGCGCCGATCGCGAAGGACGATGGCTTCTACACCGTCGTCACCGGTCAGCAGCTGGTGATCAGCGCCGCCGAGATCCTGCGCAACGATTTCGATGCCGACGGCGACGCGCTGCGCATCGTCGCCGTCGATGCCGGCGACAATGGCGTCGCGAGCCTCGACGCGCAGGGCAATGTGCTGTTCACCGCCACCGGCGGCTACGCCGGCCCGGTCAACATCCGCTACACGCTCTCGGATGGCCGCAACGCCTTTGGCGAAGGCGGGATCGACGTGCGCGTCCGCCCGGTCGCGACTGCGATCGCCGACACCGGCTTCACGGTCAACGAGGACCAGTATCTCACGATCCGCGTCGAGCGCCTGCTCTCGAACGACCTCGACGGCGACCGGATGATCGTCGGCCAGGTCTTTGGGGCGAAGAACGGCACCGTGTCGCTGTCGAGCGACGGCAACATCGCGTTCACGCCCAATGCCGATTTCAACGGCCAGGCCGAATTCAGCTATGTCGCCAATACGCCCGAGGGCGGCCGTGCCGAGGCGAAGGTCTTCATCACCGTCGCACCGGTCAACGATGCGCCGGTGGCGGTTGGCAACGGCGGCTTCGTCACTGCCGAAGGCACTGCGTTCGACATCGATCCCGCCGCGCTGCTCGCCAATGATCGCGACGTCGACGGCGATCGCCTGACGATCACCGGCCTGGTCTCCAGCGCCACGGTCGAGGCGAGCTTCAACTCCGACGGCACGATCCGAGTGACGCCGCGCGCCTATTATTGGGGCGACGCCTATTTCGACTATGTCGTCACCGACGCCGCGGGCGTGACCGCCACGGCCCGCGTCTCGATCAACGTCACGCCGGTCAACGACGCGCCCGAGCCCGGTGCCGACCGCTTCGAGCGGACTCAGGCGGGCGATCCGATCCTCGAGGACGATCCGATCGTCATCGACACCGCGCGCCTGATCGCCAACGACATCGATCGCGACGGCGACAAGCTGCGCGTCACTGCCGTCGCCAACAGCCATGGCGGCACTGCGCGGCTTCTCGACAATGGCACGGTGCTGTTCGAGCCGACGGCCGACTTCAACGGCGACGCCTGGTTCGACTATCAGGTGACCGACGACCAGGGCGGGCTCGCCTGGGCGCGCGCGACGATCGCCTATACGCCGGTCAACGATCGGCCGGTCGCGGCCGACGATAACCACGGCAGCCCCAGCCTCTATTTCCTCAACGGCACCGAAGACACGCCGATGGTCATCCCGATCATCGAGCTGCTCAAGAACGACTATGACCCCGAAGGCTATGCGGTGAAGTTCGAGCAGGCCCGCGAGGCCGTGCACGGCGACCTCCGCATCGAGGGCGGCAACATCATCTTCACGCCGGACGCGGATTTCTGGGGCGAGGCGACCTTCGCCTATACCGTCACCGATCCCGAAGGTCTGGTCGACGGCGGCGTCGTGACCTTGTGGTTCGCCAATGTCGGCGATGCGCCGCCGGTCGCGGGCGCGGACACCATCTATGTGTTCGAGGACGTGCCGACGACGATCAACCTCTCGTCGCTGCTGGGCAACGATACCGACATCGACCGCGATCCGCTGCGCATCCTCGACTGGGCGGCCGAGCGCGGGCTCAACGGCACGCTGGAGGCCGACGCCCAGGGCAACATCCTGTTCACGCCCTTCCGCGACGCCAGTGCCTCCTCGGGTTTCACCTATCGCGTTACCGACGATGCGGACGGGATTGCCACCGGCCATGTCGACATCGTGATCATCCCGTCGAACGACGATCCCACGGTGGTCGACGACGAAGGCTTCGTCACGCCGCTCGACATCCCGTTGGTGATCCGCGTCGCCGACCTGATCGGCAATGACTATGACATCGAGCAGGCCGATACCGACGGCGACGGCACGATCGACGTCGATCTCGACAATCCCAACCGGCCGCGGCCGCGCTTCGTCGGCGTGGACGCAGTGCTCGACCCAGCCGAGCTGGCGCAGGGCAACCGCGTCGCGGTCGGCAGCTTTGAAGTCGTCGAGTTCCGCGGCGAGCAGTTCGTGGTGGTGCGCTTCCCGCAGGGCTTCACCGGCGACGTCACGATCGAATATCGCATCGCCGACGCCGAAGGGCTGCAGGACACCGGCTTCGCCACGGCTTCGGTCGACAGCTTCTACGGCGGCGTGCTGAGGGGCTCGACGCAGATCGACTATGTCGAGGGCGGCGCGCTCGCCGACACCATCCGAACCTCGAACAGCGACGACCATATCGTGGCGCTGGGCGGCAACGACCTGATCGATGCCGGGCAGGGCAACGACCTGATCGAGGGCGGCGACGGCGACGACCTGATCGACGGCGGCGACGGCGCGGACCGCATCCTCGGCGGCGCCGGCTTCGATACGGTGGTGTTCACCGGCGCGACGATCGGCGTGCGCGCCGATCTCGAATCGCGCGTCGGCCAGGGCAGCGTCGCGGCGGGCGACGAATATGTGGGCATCGAGGCGCTGCGCGGCACCGAGTTCGGCGACCAGCTCGGTGGCACGACCGGCGACGAGACGCTCTATGGCGAGGGCGGCGACGACCTGCTCGAGGGCCGCGCCGGGGCGGACAGCCTCTATGGCGGCCAGGGCGACGACCGGATCAAGGGCGGCGCCGGTGCCGACCGCGTCGACGGCGGCGAAGGCAGCGACACCGCCGACTATTTCGACGACACCGCCAGCTCGGGCGCGACCGAGGGCGTCACCATCTCGCTGGCCGCGGGCACGGCCTCGCGCGGCGACGCGGCGGGCGACACGCTCGTCTCGATCGAGAACGTCATCGGCAGCGACTTCGCCGACGTGATCGAAGGCGATGCGGGCGCCAACCGGCTGGAGGGACATCGCGGCGACGATGTCCTCTCGGGCGGCGGCGGCGACGACGTGCTGATCGGCGGGCGCGGCGCGGATGCGCTGGTCGGCGGCGAGGGCACCGACACTGCCGACTATGCCCTGTCGCTCGAAGGCGTGACGGTCGACATGGCCGATGGCACCGCCGGCAGCGGCGATGCCGAGGGCGACACGTTCAGCGGCATCGAGATCGTCAACGGCAGCTATCATGACGATGTGCTGCGCGGCGACGGCGCCGACAACATCCTGCGCGGCGGGCTCGGCGCCGACGTGCTCGACGGCCGCGGTGGCTTCGACACCGCCGACTATTCGACCAGCGACACGGCCGTCACCGTCGACCTGTCGCTCGGCAAGGGCCTGGCCGGCGACGCGGCGGGCGACACGCTGATCTCGATCGAGAAGGTCATCGGCTCGAACGCCGTCGACACTTTGATCGGCGGCACCGGCGACGACTGGTTCGACGGCGGCTTCGCCAACGATCAGCTGCGCGGCGGCCTGGGGTCGGACAGCTACGTCGTCGGTTTCGACAGCTCGGAAGACGTGGTCACCGAGCTCGGCGCTGCGGCGGACACCGATCGCGTCGTGCTGGGCGCGAATGTGCTACCCAAGGACGTCTCGCTCGTCCGCATGGGCGACGATCTGCTGATCGAGCTCGAGAATGACGGCGGCTTCCTCACCGATGCCGCGACGATCAAGGATCACTTCCTAGGCCGCGAGACCGGCATCGAGGAGATCGTCTTCGCCAACGGCACGGTATGGGACCGCGCGCGGATGGAGGAGCTGGTCCGCGCCGGCCGGTTCAACGCGCGAAACGACATCTATCGTTTCGGCGTGGAGGATCAGGTCGTGGTGATCGACCCGGCCACGCTGGTCACCAACGACGTCACCGAAGGCGCCGAGCGCCTGTCGCTGGTCGCTGTCGGCAACGAGCGGTTCGGCACCGCCCGAATCCGCGAAGACGGCATGATCGAGTTCACGCCGGCAGCGAACCTCAATGGCGATGCCTTCTTCGACTATACGGTGCGCGACGAATTCGGCCGCGAATCCACTGCGCGGGTCGAAGTGAACCTGTCGCCGGTGAACGACGCGCCGGTGGCGGTCGACGACGGGCCCTTCACGGGCACCGAGGACACGATCCTGCGCATCCGCATCGAGAATCTGCTGCTCAACGATTTCGACATCGACGGCGACATGGAGTTCGAGCAGCTCCACATCGTCTCGCTCAATCCGCTGCACAGCGACGCCGGTGCCGCGCTCTCGCCCTACAAGGACTCGGACTATACCGGCGCCGCCACGAACGTCTCGTGGAAGCTCGACGGCGACTATGTCGAGCTCAAGATCCGGCCCGACTATTTCGGCTTCGCCGGCTTCGAATATGTCGTGGCCGACCGCGAGGGCGCGACCGCGACCGGCCATGTCGAGCTCTACATCGAGCCGGTGAACGACGCGCCGCGCATGCGCAACCAGAAGCAGACCGTGCGCCTCGAGACCACGACGGCGATCACCGTCGCCGACCTGATGCGCTACGTCTACGACATCGAAGGCGACGGCTATTCCTTCGTCGGCATGCACTATGCCGCCAACGGCAGCGCGACCGACAACGGCAGCGCAGTGTTCGACCAGGCCACGCAGACGATCGCCTACACCCCCGAGCGGCTGACCTCGGGTGTCGAGAGCTCGTACATCGCGTTCGACGTGATCGACGCGCGCGGCGCGGCGGCGACGCTCCACTACCAGATCGGCGTGCGGCCGCTGAACGACGCGCCGGTCGCGCGCAACGACTATGGCCTGCGCACCTACGAAGACACGCTGCTCGTGATCGATCCGGCGGCGCTGCTCGCCAACGACAGCGACGAGAACGGCGACCCGCTCCACTTCGACGGCACCTATCGCTTCGCCGAGAACGGCAAGGCGCGGATCAACGATCAGGGCATGATCGAATTCCGCCCGCGCGACGACTTCAACGGCAGCGCCGGCTTCGAATATTACATCAGCGACGGTCGCGGCGGCACCGCCACCGGCTGGGTGTCGATCACGGTCGTGCCGCGCAACGACCCGCCGGTGCTGTTCGACGACGTCGCCAGCGGCATCGAGGACAAGACCGTCTATGTGACTGCGGCCGAGGCCTTCGGCAACGATCGCGACCTGCAGGGCGACCCGCCCTTCTTCAGCTCGTCGCACGTCGTCGGCCAGCTCACGACCAAATTCCTCGCGCTCGATTTCAGCGTGGTGGCACGCGCCGGGAACAACGATGCGCTGCCCGACTGGCTGGGCTTCGATCCTGCGACGATGCGCTTCCAGGGCTCCTGGCCTTCGGGGCAGACCGAACCGGTCGACGTCGCGGTCTTCGTCAAGGATCCCTCGAACGGCGCCACCTATGCCTATCGCTACCGGTTCGACGCGGCCGATGCCGCCGGGCTGGCGAGCGGCGTGACGCTGCGCAGCGCGATCATGAGCGACTTCACGGTGCGCGAGGCGCATCATTCGTCGCTCGAGTTCACGGCGCAGACGATGGGAGCGGGGACCAGCGTCACTGCCCATCTCGCCAGCGGCGACGCGCTGCCGCAGTGGCTCCACTTCGATGCCGCGACCTGGACCTTCACCGGCACGCCGCCGGCCGGCACCACGGCGCCGGTCGATGTCGTGCTCGACTTCGCCTGGCGCGCGACGCCCGATGCGGCGCCCGTCACGCATAGCGCCAGTCTGTCGCTCGACCCTGCGGCACTGCCTGGCGGCGTCCGCTACGACAGCGACGTCGCGCTGTTCGACATCGCACATGGCAGCTTTTCGGCGAGCCTGCTCGGCGGCCGCCCGCTGCCCGACTGGCTGAGCTTCGATCTCGACACGATGACGCTGTCGCGCACGGGCTTCGAGCCCGATGCGGATGCGCCCGTCGCGCGCCTCCAGATCACCTTCACGCCCGACGCGGCGAACCTGCCCGCCGGCGTCTACACGACCGCGAACGAGGGCTTCACGCTCGAGTTCGTGATCGATCCGAAGAAGCCGCTCGACCCGGCGATCAACACCATCCTGCACAATCAGGCCTTCTTCGCCGCACAGGGGCTGTTCGCGGTCGACCTGAAGGATGCCGCGGCGATCTCCGCCAAGCGCGAGAGCGAAGTCGCGCTGCCGGCTTGGCTCGGGTTCAACGGCGAGACGCTGTCGTTCGACGGCACGCCGCCCTCGGCCTATGTCGGCCAGCTGCCCGTCCGCCTCGACGTCACCGGCAACGGCGCCACGCTGCCGACCATGTCGATCCTCACCGGGGTCACGATCGACCGCGACTTCACCGTCAAGGGGGCGGGCGGCGTCTCGACCACGACGCGTTCCGAGCAGATCACGATCAACGCGCCGCGCGACTATAACGGCACGCTCGTGCTCGAATATCTCGCCGCCGACGAGAAGGGCGCCGTGGCGATCGATCCGGCGACTCTGGTGTTCAACGTCACGCCCGAACCCGAAAAGCCCGTCGCCGAAACCGATCGCATCGCTCTGTTCGAGGCCGGCTCGGCCAGCTTCTCGGTCGCCTCGCTGATGCGCAACGATCGCGACGACGACGGCGATCGCCTGCGCATCACCGCGATCGGCCAGCCGGCGCACGGCACGCTGACCGTCAGCCTCGCCACGCTCGAGATCGCGCCGCCGGCGGCGCTGGCCCAGGCGGCGGGCGCGGTCTGGTCGGCGACGCTCGCCGACGGCTCGGCGCTGCCCGGCTGGATGCACGTCGACGCGACTACCGGCACGGTGACCGCCACTGTCCCGCTCGACGTCCGTTCCAACTACAGCCTGCGCTTCACGCGTCTGCTCGACGGGGTGAGCAGCAGCGCCACGCTGTCGCGCAGCTTCGACGGCAATGCGCTGACCATGCTCAGCTACACGCCCGAGCCCGGCTTCGCCGGCGTCGAGCCGCTGACCTACACGCTGACCGACGATGCGCAGGGCGCCGTCACCGGCAGTGTCGAGCTCAACGTCCGCTCGCTGTTCGATCCGCCCATTGCCCGTGCGGACGCGTTTACTGCGTTCGAGGATGGCGTGCTGCTGATCGATCCGGCGACGCTGATCGCCAACGATACCGACGTCGACGGCGATCCGATCCGCTTCCTCGACGTGCTCAATCCGCTCAACGGCTCGGTCGAATTCGACGGCGAGAAGATCCGCTTCACGCCCACCGCCAATTTCAGCGGCGCGGCCCAGTTCGAATATCGCGTCACCGACGATCGCCACGGCGTCAGCGTCGGCACGGTCAGCGTCAACGTGCTCTCGACCAATACCGCGCCGGTCGCCGCGGCCGATGTCTTCGCCGCGGTCGAGGACACGCCGTACGAATTCACCGCCGCCGATCTGCTCGCCAACGACAGCGACCTCGACGGCGATACGATCCGCTTCGTCAGCCTTGAATTCGACGACGCCAACGGCCGAATCATCCAGCTCCCCGGCGGGCGCTACCAGTTCGTGCCCGATGAGAACGTCTTCGGCTCGGTCGACTTCCGCTACACGATCACCGACGGCCGCAAGACCGCCACCGGCGTCTTCACCTTCGACATCGCCGCCGTCAACGACGCGCCGATCGCCAATGAGGACGGCATCTTCTTCGGCGATCAGGACGTGCCGCTGGTCGTCAACCTCGCCGACCTCCTGCGCAACGATCGTGACGTCGAAAGCGATACCTTCCGCATCGTCGAACTGCTCGACGGCGACAATGGCAGCGTCGTCCAGGTCGGCGACACTGCGGTGTTCACGCCGCGCGAAGGCTATTACGGCGATGCGCAGTTCCACTATCGCGTGACCGACGATCACGGCGCGGACAGCATCGGCACCGTCCAGATGATCATCCGCCCGCAGTTCGACTTGCCGGTCGCGGTCTCCGACGCCGGCTTCGAGATGCTTGAGGACAGCTACATCGACATCGATCCCGCGGTGCTGATGGCCAACGACACGGTGCCCGCGGGGACGACGCTCACCTTCCTCGGGCTCACCGGCGCAGGAGTCACTGCGCTCGATAATGGCAAGTACCGCTTCACGCCCGATGCCGACTTCTTCGGCCAGGTGACGCTCACCTATGCGATCACCAACGAGAACGGCTTCGCCATCCCGACCACGGTGTCGATCAACGTCCTGCCGGTGGCGGACAATCCGCTGGCGGGCGACGATGTGCTGAGCCTCACCGAGGATCAGGGCATCACGATCTTCACTTCGCAGCTGCTTGCCAACGACGTGGACGTCGATCGCCAGGCGATCGTGCTGTCGCAGATCCTCGACACGCACGGCCTCACCGTCACCGACAATGGCATCGGCCAGCTGGTCATCACGCCCGACGCGGACTTCAACGGCGATGCCTGGTTCGACTACGAGATCGCAGACTCGACCGGCGCGCGCGACGTCGGCCGGGTCAAGGTCAGCATCGCGGCGGTCAACGACGCGCCGCGCTTCAGCCTGGTGCCCACGCTCAACGGCACCGAGGACCAGCCGTTCAGCGCCGCGCTGCCGGCCGGTATCGTCAGCGATGCGGACGGCGACGCGCTGCTCGTCGAGGTCCGTGGGACGGGCGGCACCGCGCTTCCGGAGTGGCTCAGCTACGATCGCCGCACGATGACGCTGTCGGGCAACCCGCCGGCCAATTTCAACGGCGAGATCCGGCTCGAGGTCTCGGCCTTCGATGGCCAGATCGAAGTGGTCCGCGAGCTGCTCGTCGCGATCGCCGCGGCCAATGACGCGCCGACGCTCGTCGCACCCTATGCGGACCTGGGCGCGACCGAGGATACCGCGTTCGATTTCGTCATCGCGCCAGGCAATTTCAGCGACGTCGACGGCGACGCGCTCACGCTGTCGATGCGCCTCGCCAATGGCGATCCGCTGCCCGAATGGGCGCGTTTCGCCGATGGCCATCTCACCGGGCTTCCGCCGGCCAATTTCACCGGCGCGCTCGACCTCGAGATCGTCGCTTCCGACGGCAGCCTCACGGTCAGCGACTTCGTGCGTCTTAACGTCGGGGCCGTGAACGACCGGCCGGTGCTGGTCCAGCCGCTGGCCGATGTCGCCGTCACTGAGGACGGCGCGATCGACTTCACCGTCCCGGCGGGCAGCTTCGCCGATGCCGATGGCGACGCACTGACGCTCAGCGCCCGGATCGCCGGCGGCGGCGACCTGCCGGCCTGGCTCGGCTTTGCAGGCGGCCGCTTCACCGGCACGCCGCCCACCGACTTCAACGGCACGCTCGACATCGAAGTGACCGCCAGCGACGGCGCGCTGGTGGCGAGCGACGTGTTCCGCCTTTCGATCGATCCGGCCAATGACGCGCCGGTGATCGAAGGACCGCTGGCCGACGTCGTGATCGCCGAGGATCATGCCTTCTCGCTGCCGATCCCGCTCGACGGCTTCCGCGACGTCGACGGCGACCCGTTGACGCTGGCGGTGACGCTGGCCGGCGGCGCGCCGCTACCCGGCTGGATCGGCTTCGCCGACGGCCGCCTCTCGGGAACGCCCCCGCACGACTTCAACGGTGCGCTCGACATCGCGGTCACTGCCAGCGACGGCAGGCTTTCGGTCACCGACAGCTTCAAACTGACCGTGCTCGGCGTGAACGACGCGCCGGTGCTGGTCCGGTTGCTCGCCGATCTCGCGACCGCCGAGGACCAGCCGATCGACCTGCTGCTCGACCGCAGCGCCTTTGCCGATGTCGATGGTGACGCGCTCGTCTTCACGGCACGGCAGGCCGACGGGACCGCGCTGCCGGGCTGGCTCGCCTTCGACGGAGTGCGCTTCACCGGCACGCCGCCCGCCAATTTCAGCGGCACCTTCGACATCGAGGTGTTCGCGAGCGACGGGCTGCTGGCGACGAGCGACACCCTTCGCCTGACCGTCACCCCGGTCAACGACGCGCCGGTGCTCGTGGCGCCGCTCGCCGACAGGACGATCGAGGCCGGCTCGGCGATCGACTTCACCATCCCCGCCGGCAGCTTCGTCGATGTCGAAGGCAGTGCCCTCAGCTATGCGGCGACGCTCGCCGACGGCAGCGCGCTGCCCGCTTGGCTGCACTTCTCGGGCGGCCGCTTCACCGGCACCGCGCCGGCGGGCTTCGATGGCGCGCTCGACATCATGGTGACCGCCAGCGATGGCGCGCTCACCACCGGCGACCCGTTCCGCCTGTCGGTGGTGATGACGAACTCGCCGCCCAATGCAGCCGACGACGCATTGTTCATCACGCTCCAGGCACAGGAGCTGGTGATCGCGCGTACCGACCTGCTCGCCAACGATACCGATCCCGACGGCGATCCGCTGACGATCGTCGGCGTCGGCGGCGCCTCGCACGGCGTGGTCTCGATCAATTCGGACGGGAACATCGTCTATCTGGCCGACGGCGGCTTCGTCGGCAGCGACAGCTTCAGCTACACGCTCTCGGATGGGACGGTCACCGACACGGCAACCGTCGCGGTGCGCGTCGACAGCATCTACACCAGTTGGTCGCAGGGCTCGTCGGGCACCGACGTCCTGTTCGGCAACCTGCTCAAGTCGTCGCATCTCCATGGCGGCGCGGGCAACGACTTGATGACGGGCGGGCTCGAAGCCGACTGGCTCGCCGGCGGCGACGGCAACGACGTGCTCGTCGGCCTCTGGGGCGACGATCACCTCTGGGGCAACGCCGGCGACGACCAGCTGCTCGGCGGCGCCGGACTCGACCGCGCCTATTTCTTCGGCGCGCGCTCGGCCTATTCGATCGTCACCAGCCGCGGCACCGTCCGGGTGGTCGACAATGCTCCCGCCACCGATGGCAGCGACGGCACCGATACGATCTCGAGCATCGAGCAGCTGGTGTTCAAGGCCGGCGAGACGGTCTCGGTCTCCTCCCCGATCATCCTCGACCTCGACGGAAACGGCGTGACGACCGTCGCCGCGGAGGACAGCGACGCGCTCTACGATCTCGATGGCGACGGCCTGGCCGACGACACGAGCTGGATCGGCAATACCGAGGGCTTCCTGTTCCTCGATCGCGACGGCAACGGCACGGTCACCAATGCGGGCGAGTTCTCGTTCATCGACGATGTCGCGGGCGCGACTTCGGACCTTGCCGGCCTGAAGGCCTTCGACAGCAACGCCGACAACAAGCTCTCTTCGGCCGATGCGCGCTGGGCCGATTTCAAGGTCTGGCGCGACAATGACGGCGATGGTGCGGTCGACAGCGGCGAGATCCTCTCGCTCGCGACCGTCGGGCTGCAGTCGCTCAACCTCGTCGGCACCGCAGTCGAGAGCACCAGCCGGTTCGGTGAAGTCGCGATCCTCAACCGCGGCAGCTACACCACCACCAGCGGCACGACTCGCCAGTTCGTCGACGCCGCGCTCACCTATTTCTCGGCCGCGTCGAACGTCCCCGAGCTGCTCGAGCGCGATTATGTCTTCGGCAGCAAGGACAGCAAGTTCCGGATCAACATCAGCGGCGGGAAGATGGCGGTCGCCTCGAAGAAGGCGCGCGGCGATGTCGATCCCGAAGCCGGACTGCTCGGCGCTTCCGCGACGATCCGCTTCTCAAACAAGACGATCGGCATGCTCTCGCCTGTCGTGCTCGATCTCGACGGCAACGGCGTCGACCTGGTCTCGATCAAGAAGGCTAATGCCCGCTTCGACATGAACGGGGACGGCGCGGGCGACGACACCGGCTGGATCTCGAAGCGCGATGGCTTCCTGGTGATCGACCGCGACGACGACGGCCGGATCACCACTGGCGCCGAGCTAAGCCTTGCGGCCGAGGACGAAGAGGCGCTGAGCGGCCTGGAGGGTCTCGCCCGCCTCGACAGCAACCGCGACGGCAAGGTCGATGCCAGCGATGCGCGCTTCGCCGAGCTCAAGCTCTGGGTCGACGCCAACGGCAATGGCGTGAGCGACGCGGGCGAACTCCGCACGCTGGCGGCGGCGGGCATCAAGTCGATCCGCGTCACCGGCACCGCCTCGCGCGACCGGGCGATCAACATCGGCGACGGTGCGGTACTGGCGACCGCGAGCTTCACGCGCACCAACGGCACCACCGGCACCGTCGGCGATGCCGCGCTGGCCTACCGCCCGGGCAGCGGAAGCAGCACGGCGTCGTTGTCGTCGTCATCGTACAGCGCGACGATCGGGAATTTCCGGTACGAAAAGCGAATATCCGACGCGGACGCGCTCGGCAGCGACCTCCAGGCCGCGATCGACACCTTGTCGCAGAGCGCGAACGTGCCGAACCCGCTCTCCTACTTCAACCTGCCGGACGATCCCGCGCAGTTCGACGCCATGGTCAGCGCCGATGCGCCCGCAGCCCCTGCGACCGTATCCGACGCGCCGCGGGGCCTGCGCCAGATCTACGACGAGGCGCTCACTCCGGTCGGAGCCGCCTCCGCTCCCGCATCGGACACGGACAGCGCGCAGTTGCTCGCGCTGATGCGGCAGAACATGGCGTCCTTCACGGGCGCGGCCATGGCGGAACGGCTGGACTGGAAACGCGATGACTTCGGCCTCTGGACGCTGTGACGGCGGCGACCGGCGTGATGTCGCGGCGGGGGATATTGGCGATAGTCGCGGGTGGAGCGATGCTAGCGCTCGGCGTCTGCCGCAAATGGTGGCCCGCCAGATATCGCTTTCGGATGACCGTCGAGGCCGAGACGCCCGCGGGCGCTCGTTCCGGCTCGTCCGTCATGGAGGTCAGCGCCTACAAGCGGTTCGCGCTAACCTCCGAAGACAGGTCTGGCGGCGGGAGTTTTCGGGCCGAAGCGGTGGTGGTCGATCTGCCTTCCGGCCCGGTTTTCGTTCTGCCGACGCTTCTCGGCCCGACGGGCTATCTGGGCGCGAGGGCCACCGAAGCGCTGCTTCCCGATCGGAAAATGGGCAGCATTGACGGCTATGTCGCGGCAGTGACGGAATTAGGGAGCGGCAAGCGCTACGAGGCGACGCTTCCCCGTGCGGATTGGCCGCTGATGGTGCGCTTTCGTGACATCGGCGATCCGACGACGGTGGAGGCGGCCGATCCGGAGACGGCCGGAATCAGGCGCATCAGATTGGAAACCACCGCCGATCCGGTGACCACGGGCGTCGAAAAGAGGTTCCCGCCGTGGTTCCTTGAGTTGCTCCACAGCAAGGCGCGCTTCAACGGAAAGCACTCGATCGGCGTGTCTTCGCATGATCTGGCGGACAATTTGAGCCCCGGGGCATTCAGCACCGAGATCGGCAAGTGAAATGATCGCCCGGCCGGTTGCTCAATCGTCCGCCGGCTCACCCACGCACTGATTTCGGTGAACCGCACGCGGAAGCGCCAGCACGCCTCCAGGCGCAACCGGCGCTTCGCCTGCGTCCTCAGATATGAAGCGCGCGTCCGTAGGCGCCCAACACGCTCTCGTGCATCATCTCGCTCAGCGTCGGGTGCGGGAAGACCGTCTCCATCAGCTCGGCCTCGGTGGTCTCGAGCGTCTTGCCGATGGTGTAGCCCTGGATCAGCTCGGTCACTTCGGCGCCGATCATGTGCGCGCCGAGCAGCTCGCCGGTCTTGGCGTCGAACACGGTCTTGATGAAGCCCTCGGCCTCGCCCAACGCGATCGCCTTGCCGTTGCCGATGAAGGGGAAGTTGCCGACCTTCACCTCATAGCCGGCTTCCTTGGCCTTGGCCTCGGTGAGGCCGACCGACGCGATCTGCGGGTGGCAATAGGTGCAGCCCGGGATGTTGCGCGGGTCCATCGCGTGCGGGTGGTTGCCTGCGATCGCCTCGGCGGCGATCACGCCCTCGTGGCTGGCCTTGTGCGCGAGCCAGGGCGGGGCAGTGACGTCGCCGATCGCCCAGATGCCGTCGACATTGGTCTTGCACGCGCCGTCGGTGACGATGTGGCCGCGGTCGGTCTTCACGCCAAGCGTCTCGAGCCCGATATTCTCGGTGTTTGGCACGATGCCGATCGCGACGATGACGTGGCTGAACTCGCTCGTCGTGACCTTGCCGTCCTTGTCCTTGATCGACGCCTTGACGCAGTTCGCGCCCACTTCGAGCTTGTCGACGCCGGCCTTGGTCAGGATCGTCATGCCCTGCTTCTTGAGCGCCTTCTCGAGGAAGGCGGAGACGTCGGCATCCTCCACCGGCACGATGCGGTCGAGCATCTCGACCACGGTCACCTCGGCGCCCATGTCGTTGTAGAAGCTCGCGAACTCGATGCCGATCGCGCCCGATCCGATCACCAGCAGCTTGCTCGGCATCTCGCTCGGGGTCATCGCATGGCGATAGGTCCAGATGCGCTTGCCGTCGGCCTTGGCAAAGGGCAGCTCGCGGGCGCGAGCGCCGGTCGCGACGATGATGTTCTTGGCCTCGAGATCGGTCTTCTTGCCATCGGCCGCGGTGACGGTCAGCTTGCCCTTCGCAGTGAGCACGCCGGTGCCCATGTGCACCGCGATCTTGTTCTTCTTCATCAGGTGCGTGACGCCCTGGTTGAGCTGCTTGGCGACGCCGCGCGAGCGCTTGACCACCGCGTCCAGGTCGGCGCTGATCTTCTCCGCCGCCAGGCCATAGTCCTTGGCGTGCTGCATATAATGGAAGATCTCGGCCGAGCGGAGCAGCGCCTTGGTGGGGATGCAGCCCCAGTTGAGGCAGATGCCGCCCAGATTCTCGCGCTCGACGATCGCGGTCTTGAGCCCGAGCTGCGCCGCGCGGATCGCCGCGACATAGCCGCCGGGCCCGGAGCCGAGAACGATGACGTCGTAGGTTTCAGCCATTGGGTCTTTCCAACTCTCTGCTTGTGTCTCAGCTTTCGGCCTGGACCGGCCGCGGCTTGCGATGCTCGTCGATCGCGACGAAGACGAACTGCGCCTGGGTGACCAGGCAGCTCTCCTCGGCGTGGCGGGCGCGGCGCCAGGCGGCGACGTCGATCGTCATCGAGGTGCGGCCGACGCGGACCAGATCGGCATAGACCGAAACTTCGTCGCCCACCGCCACCGGCGCGTGGAACTTCATCCCCTCGACCGCGATCGTCACCGCGCGACCCTTGGAATAGCGCGAGGCGACCAGCCCCGCGGCCATGTCCATCTGGCTCATCAGCCAGCCGCCGAAGATGTCGCCATAGGGATTGGCGTCGGCGGGCATGGTGGTCACCCGGATCGCCGGTTGGCCTTCCGGGCGCTTGAGCTCATCCATTCCGGCTTTCCTTCCTGCCCGCACGCGCCAGCCGCTTGCGGTCGATCGCATAGGCGCGCCGCAGCGGCCCCACGCCCATCAGCACCACCGCCACCATCGCGACGTAAGTGACCAGCCAGATGTCGCCGGTCGCGCGCGGATAGGACCATGCCGCGAGCCAGGCGATGCCATAGGCTGCGGCCAGCCCGATCGCGATGTGCACCACTTCGATCAGCACGCGCATGGCCGCGGCTCCCTGGTCAGGCGATCATCCCCATCGGCGCTTCGACCAGCTCCTTGAAGAGCTTCATCAGCGCGGCGCCGTCCGCGCCGTCGACCGCGCGGTGGTCGAAGCTGCCGGTCGCGCTCATCACCGTCGCGATCTGGAGCGAATCGTCGACGACATACGGGCGCTTCTCGCCCGCGCCGATCGCCATGATCATGCCCTGCGGCGGATTGATCACGGCCTCGAACTGCTTGATTCCGAACATGCCCATGTTCGAGAGCGACGCGGTGCCGCCCTGATATTCCTGCGGCTGCAGCTTGCCTTCCTTGGCGCGCCCGGCGAGCTCCTTCATCTCGGTCGAGATGGCGGAGACGCTCTTGTTCGCGGCGTCGCGGATGATCGGCGTGATCAGGCCGGTCGGCGTCGACACCGCCACCGACACGTCGGCGCGGCTGTACTTGATCAGCTGGTCGCCGGTGTAGGTGACGTTGCACTTGGGCGTCTGGATCAGCGCGACGCCCAGCGCCTTGATCAGCAGATCGTTGACCGAGAGCTTCACGCCGCGGTTTCCAAGCGCCTGGTTGAGCTCGCCGCGCAGCTTGAGCAGCGCGTCGAGGCGGATGTCGACGGTGAGATAGATGTGCGGGATCGTCTGCTTCGACTCGGTGAGGCGGCGCGCGATCGTCTTGCGGATGTTGGAGAGCTTCTCGGCTTCGTGCGGGATGCTCTCGTCCCACCAGACCGGCTTGTGCTCGGCCGGAGCCGCGGCGGCGGGCGCAGCCGAAGGAGCGGCCGCGGCGGCTGCCGGCTGGGCGGCGGGGGCGGCGCCGGGCTTGGCGCCCTCGACGTCCGCCTTGACGATGCGGCCGCTCGGGCCCGAGCCGGTGACGCCGGCCAGGTCGACACCCTTTTCTGCGGCGATGCGGCGCGCGAGCGGGCTCGCCTTGACGCGCTTGCCGTCCGAAGCGGGAGCCGCGGCGGCGGCGGCAGGCGCCGGAGCCGGTGCAGGCGCAGGGGCGGCGGCGGGGGCCGGAGCGGGCGCGGGAGTCGGCGCGGGCGCGGGCGCGGGAGTCGGCGCCGGGGCAGCCGCAGCGGCCGAGACGTCCTCGCCTTCGCCGGCGATCACGGCGATCACCGTGCCCACCTTCACATTGTCGGTGCCCTCGGCGACCAGGATCTTGCCGATCACGCCTTCGTCGACGGCTTCGAACTCCATCGTCGCCTTGTCGGTCTCGATCTCGGCGAGGAGGTCGCCGGACTTCACCGTATCGCCTTCCTTGACGAGCCACTTGGCGAGGGTGCCCTCTTCCATCGTGGGTGAAAGAGCCGGCATCTTGATTTCGATCGACATGGAGGTTCCCGTCGTTTGGTCCTGGGGATGAGGATGGCCCTCCTTTGCCGCGGCATTCCCTAGGGTCAAGGGGCTTGGGCTTGCGCGCGCGCCGATCGCAGGGCAGCAAAAGCGTCCAACAGGGGATTTCCTTCAATGCGCACCTATCTGGTGGTGATCGACGAGAAGCCGGAATCGGAGATCGCGCTGCGCTTCGCCGCCCGGCGCGCGGTCAAGACCGGCGGCAATGTCGAGATTCTGGCGCTGATTCCGCCGCAGGAGTTCGTCCAATGGGGCGGCGTGATGGCGACGATCGAGGAAGAGGCGCGCGAGCGGGCCGAGGCGCTGGTTGCGCGCGCGGCGGGCACCTTGTTCACCGAGTCGGGGCTGCAGCCTTCGATCACCGTGCGCGAGGGCGACGGCGCCAAGGTGGTGCGCGAGATGATCGCCGCCAATCCGGAGATCGCCGCGCTGGTTCTCGGCGCCGCCCCCAGCGGCGCGCCGGGCCCGCTGGTCAGCCATTTCACCGGGGCGGACGCAGGCAGCTTCTCGGTGCCGGTGATGATCATCCCCGGCTCGCTCGACATCGCGGCGATCGACCGGCTGAGCTGAGCACAGGCCAATTCGTCACTCCCACTTGTTGTCACCCCCGCGAAGGCGGGGGCCCAGAGTCTCGAGCGGCGCACTGCTTAGCTCTGGGCCCCCGCCTTCGCGGGGGTGACGGGCCGGGGGGCTTGAGGCAACGCGCCTTTCCCGTCACCAATCGGCCATGCGAAATTTCTTCCCGCTCGCCGTCGCCCTCCTCGCCACGCCCGCCGCGGCGCAGGAGCACCCCGACCCCGCGCGGCTCAAGGCCTCGGTCGAGAAGCTGGTGCGCTTCGGCACGCGTCACACGCTGTCCGACCCCGACAACCCCACGCGCGGCATCGGCGCGGCGCGGCGCTGGTTCGGCGCCGAGCTCTCGCGGATCGGCGACGCGTGCGACTGCATCGAAGTCGCCAACATCGCTAACACCTTCACCAATGCACGCGCGCCCAACGGAGTCGAGGTGGTCGACGTGCTCGGCTTCCAGCGCGGCACCGATCCCAAGCGCGTCGTCATCGTCATGGGGCACATCGACAGCCGCGTGACCGACGTGATGAACGCCACCGCCGACGCGCCCGGCGCCAACGACGACGCCTCGGGCGTGGCGCTGGTGCTCGAGGCGGCGCGCATCCTCTCGAAGGAGAAGTTCGCCGCGACGATCGTCTATGCCGCGCTCTCCGGAGAGGAGCAGGGGCTGTTCGGCGGCCAGCTGCTCGCCCAGACCGCGAAGGAGAAGGGCTGGACGGTCAGCGCAGTGCTCAACAACGACATCGTCGGCAACACCATCGGCCAGAGTGGCGCGCGCGTCGCGGACCGGGTACGGGTCTTCTCCGAAGGCATCCGCGAGTCGGAGGGCATCGAGGCCCAGCTCGCCCGGCGTGCCGACGGCGGCGAGGACGACGGCCCCTCGCGCGCGCTCGCCAAGGCGATCGACGGCGTCGCGGGGACGCTCCCCGGCGGGCTCGACGTGTTCCTGGTCCGCCGGCCCGACCGCTTCGGCCGCGGCGGCGACCATTCGCCCTTCCTCAAGCTCGGCTACCCTGCGGTGCGCTTCACCGTCGGCGTCGAGAACTACGACCAGCAGCACCAGGATTTGCGCACCCAGGGCGGCAAGACCTTCGGCGACACCGTCGACAAGATGGACTTCGCCTATCTGGCCAAGGTGACGGCGATCAACGTCGCCACGATCCGCCGACTCGCCAGGGCACCCGCCGCGCCCGAGAGCGTGACGCTCGCCGGCGCGCTCGCCACCGACACGACGGTCAAATGGCCGGCGGTGCCGGGCGCCACCGGCTATCGCATCCACTGGCGCCGCGCCGACGCGCAGGACTGGACCGACCACCGCGACGTGCAGGGCACCGAGGCCGTGCTCAAGGGCGTGATCGTCGACGACACTTTCGTCGGGGTATCGGCGCTGGCCGCCGATGGGTCGGAGAGCCTGGTAACCTTCGGCGGGCGGCGCTGAGGGGCTTTAGGGCGTATCGACATTCAGCCTAACGCGCTCCCCTCTCTTTTGGGGAGGGGAGAGGAGTGTCGAGACAACCAAGGCGCCCGGCGCAAAATCTTGCCGCTTGCAAAATAGGATTTGGCCTGAAACAAATCGGGAACTCTCTTTCTCAATCTGAATATAATCGGCGTCTCTCGCGCACACGCACACGCACGCGCGCAGGCACGTACGCACGCGCATGCGCCCGCGTTGGTGTGTCCACTTTGTCCACTTCCGCCGTGTCCACTTCCGGCATCGCGCTGCCGGATCGGCCGATGGCAGGCCCCGCTCGAACCGCCGCGATAGTGTGACCTTGGTGTGACCTTTGGCCGCGCAGGATGCGGGGCGGCGCGATAGCGTAACGCGCTCCCCTCCCTGAAAGGAAGGGGAGATGAATGTCGATACAACCTGGTACGATGCCCTACCGCGTCTCGCGCACCACGCGCGTGGTGGTCACCACCGGCGCCGGCTGGATCACGATCACCGTCACGCCGCCGGCGCTATAGGTCTGGACATTGCCCTGCGGCATGGCCTGCACCGCGGCGGGCGCTGCCTGCATCACCATCGGGATCTGCATCACCACCGGCGCGGGCTGCATCGCGCCGACCATGGTCTGCACCGCGGGGACGGTTACGACCGGCGCGGCCTGCACCACCGCGGGAGCGGCTTGCACCGCCACGGCGGCGGTCTGAACCGGCGCGGCGACCCTGACCGGCGCAGCCTGCACTGCCGCAGGAGCGCTCGCCACCGGCGCAGCGGGCACTGTCACCGGCACGATCGCCACCGGCGCGACCTGCACGGCGGAGGCCTGCGCCAGCTTGGGCATGGCCGGTTGCGGCAGCGGCTCGACCAGGAGCATCGGCTGGCTGCCGCTCGCCGTTCCCCGCCGCGGATAGGATGCTCCCGCCTGGACGACCGCAGGCGCGGAGCTGGTCGCGGTGCGGACCACCGCAGGCGCCGCCCCGTTCCAGGCGATGCCGTTCACCGAAGTCCACACCCGCCCGCGCGCATCGACGAGCACGGCGTCGTCATAATAGCGTACCCAGCTATAGCCCTGCGGCGGCGCGGCGAGGCCCAGCGCCAGATAGTTGGGAATGCGGTAGCCGCGCCAGAAGGCCGGCAGTTCGGCGCCCGTATCGAGCCGGCGATAGGCCGCCCAGCCGCCCGGCGCGCGATAGCCCGCCTCCCAGCGGCCGTCGATCAGCGGTCCCCAATTGTGCGGCTGCACCGGCATCACGATCGGCGCGGTCGACGGCGGCAGCACCACCCATCGCCCGTTCTGCCATACCTGCTGCGCTGCAGCCGGCGCTGCCGCGAATATCAAGCCGGCGCCCAGCGGCACCGCCAGCCAGAGCTTGCGCATCTCGATTCCCCGCTTCCGTTCCGAAGCGGGAAATCTACGCCCCTCAAGTCCCGGAAAATACTGCGAAGAGTCCCAAAACTGTCCCGATCCGGGTCAGATGATGCGCGGCGCGAGGATGCGCATCAGTGCCTCGCAACCGGCCGCGTCCCCCGCGTCGAAGCGCGCGGGCGAGGGGCTGTCGAGGTCGAGCACGCCGAGCAGCTCGCCCTGGTGCACGATCGGCACGACCAGCTCGGATCGGCTCGCAGCGTCGCAGGCGATATGGCCGGGAAAGGCATGGACGTCCTCGACGAGCTGCGTCTCGCGGCTCGCCGCGGCCGCGCCGCACACGCCCTTGCCGAACGGGATGCGGATGCACGCCGCCTTGCCCTGGAACGGCCCGAGCACCAGCTCGCCGCCGACGTTGCGGTAGAAGCCGGCCCAGTTGAGATCGGGCAGCACCTGCCAGATCAGCGCGGCGACATTGGCCATGTTGGCGATCGCGTCGGGCTCGCCGGCGGTGAGCGAATCGAGCGCCGCCGCGAGCTCGCGATAGAGGTCGGACTTGCTGTCGGTGCTGATGTCGAAGGCGTACATGCCAGCGATGTAGGCGCTGCCGCGCGCGAAGGGGAGGGGCTTAAAACCACACCCTTGCAAAGTAGGATTTCGCTTGCTCCGCTCGCCCGGCCCACGCCGGGCCGCTCTTTGACAACCGCCGCGACGTTGCTGCGATCGTTGAAAACCCTGCGGAGGGTGTCAACTTTGTCCACTTCCGCCGTGTCCACTTCCGCGGCCGCCAGTGTCAACTTCCGCGTGCGTTCAGTCGAATCGCACCTTGGCGCGCCCGGCCTTTACCTGGCTCCGGCCCTTCTTCTCGTCGACGCGCTTCGCCTTGGCCGCCTTGCTCGGCTTGGTCTTGACGCGCCGCGCCTGGCGTTCGTGCGCCTCGTCGATCAGCGCGGCCAGCCGCTCGCGCGCGTCGGTGCGGTTGGCGTCCTGCGTACGGAACTTGCGCGCAGTGATCACCAGCTCGCCGTTCGAGGTCAGCTTGCTCCCGGCCAGCAGCTTGAGCTTCTGATAGGCATAGGGCGGCAGCCCCAGCCGGAACACGTCGACGCGCAGTTGCACCGCGGTCGCCACCTTGTTGACGTTCTGCCCGCCCGGACCCGAGGCGGCGAGGAACTTCTCCTCGATGATCGCCTCGTCGGGGATCTCAGCCACGCTCAACCTCGGGTTCGGTGCCGAAGCCGGCATTGTGGAAGCGCACCGGCAGCGGCGCCTCGGCATGGACATCGGGCTTGCCCTCGCGCGCCACGGTGAGTGCGGCGGCGTGGAGCATCACTGCGGGGCCGCCCTTGCCATAGACCGGGTCGCCCAGAATCGGCACGCCCAGCCCCTCGGCGGCATGCACCCGGATCTGATGCGTGCGCCCGGTCTCGGGATAGAAGGCGACGAGCGCGCGGCCTTTGTCCGCCTGCAGCAGCTCCCAGCGCGTCCGCGCCGGCTTGCCCTTGGGGTCGCCGACCATCCGCCAGCCCGCTTCGACGCTCGAGATCTTGGCGAGCGGCAAGTCGATCATCCCGCCTTCGCCTTCGGGCACGCCGTCGAGGATCGCGACATAGCGCTTGGCCACGGTGCCTGCCTCGAAGGCTTGGGCGAAGCGCTTGTGGGCCTTGGGGTTGCGCGCGAGCAGCAGGCAGCCGCTGGTGTCGCGGTCGAGCCGGTGGACGGGCAGCGGCAGCCGGCGGAAGCCGAAGGTCAGCTCGCAGAGCAGGTCCTCGAGGCTTTCGGAGCGGTCGCGCGGGCGGTCGACCGGCAGGCCCGCGGGCTTGTCGATCACGATCGCTTCGCCGTCGATGAAGAGGATGCGGTCCTGGAGCATTCCCCGCCCTTGCCACCACCGCCGCGCGAGCGCCAGCGGCTCGGCATGATCCTTTGCCCGCGTCCGGCGTTTCGCAGCCGATGCGCGCGCTGGCCCCGATCCTCTTCCTGCTTCTTCCCGCCGCGGCGCAGGCCGAGGATCCGCCCGCTCCGCCGCCGCTGCCGCCGGTCGTGCGCCTCTTCAACCACATGCCCTATGGCGAGGCGGACCCACTGACGCTGGTGCCGGTGCCGAGCCTTCCCGGCTGCACCTTGGTGCGCGAGGCGGCGGAGGACCTGGAGCGCCTGCTCGGCAGCGCGCGGGCAGAGGGGATCGATCTCGGCGCGGTCTCCTGCTTCCGCTCGATCGAGCACCAGCGCCGCGTCTTCTGCGCCGGTGCCGCCAATTGCGACCTCGTCGCTCGGCTGCGCGCGCGCTTCATCGGCCCGCCCGGCCACAGCGAGCACGCCACCGGCTATGCCATCGACTTCGTCCAGCGTGGGATCGACTGCCGCGCCGCCGAGCAGTGTTTCGCGCTCACGCCCGCTGGCAAATGGCTGATGCGGCGTGCGCCCGATTTCGGGTTCGAGCTGTCCTTTCCTGCGGGCAACAAGCAGGGCGTGGCCTGGGAGCCCTGGCACTGGCGCTGGGTCGGCCGCGCCACCGATCTCGGGCCGCGCGCCCAGGCCGCACGGATGCGCTTCGCCGCCGCGCAGGCACGCTTTCCGGCGCTGCCGGCGGTCGCCCGACCACAAACGAAAGCGGCGGCCGGAACCGGTCAGGTTCCAGCCGCCGCCGCGAGACTGCCGGAGGGGGACTAGGCAGTCTCGAGCTCGCCCGCGGGCTGGGCGATCTTGTTGGCGACTTCGGCGACGCGACGACCCTGGTAGCGCGCGCCCTCGAGCTCGGCCTCGCTCGGCTGGCGGCTGCCGTCGCCGTCGGCGATCGTGGTCGCGCCATAGGGGGCACCGCCCTTCACTTCGTCGACGCCCATCTGGCCCTGATACCCATAGTCGAGGCCGACGATGGTCAGGCCGAAGTGGAGCAGGTTGGTCAGGATCGAGAAGAGCGTGGTCTCCTGGCCGCCGTGCTGGGTCGCCGTCGACGTGAAGGCGCCGCCGACCTTGCCGTTGAGCTTGCCCTGGAACCACAGGCCGCCGGCCTGGTCCCAGAACGCCGCCATCTGGCTGGCCATGCGGCCGAAGCGGGTCGGCGCGCCGACGATGATGCCGTCGTAATTGGCGAGCTCGTTGACGTCGTCGAGCACCGGGTGGCTGTGGTCGACGACGAAGCCGGCCGCCTGGGCAACTTCGAAGGGTGCGGTCTCGGGCACGCGACGCACATCGACCTGGGCCCCGGCGCTGCGCGCGCCCTCGGCGACTGCGTCGGCCATCTTCGCCAGGTGACCATAAGAGGAATAATAGAGCACGAGGATCTTCGACATGTGCAGTCCTTCAAGTTCCCCTCCCACTTTTCGTGGGAGGGGGTAGGGGAGGGGAAAGGGAAGTCTATTCGGCGTCGACCAGAACGATCTCGGCGTCTTCCAGAGCCTTGATCGTCACCGTCTGGCCGCCGGTCAGCGCGGCGCCGTCCCGGGCGTCGACGCGTTCGCCGTCGATCTCGATCGTCCCGACTGCCGGGACGAGATAGGCATGGCGGCCTTCGCCAACCGTGTGCTCGACGCTTTCGCCCGCCTTCAGCGTCGCGCCCAGCACGCGGGCGTCGGCGCGGATCGGCAGTGCGTCCTTGTCATCGGCGAAGCCGCTGGCGAGCGTCACGAACCGGCCCGAGCGATCGCCCTTCGGAAAGGGCTTGGCGCCCCAGCTCGGCTGGCCGCCACGTTCGCGGGGCATGATCCAGATTTGGAAAATCCGGGTCGTCTCCGGCTCGAGGTTGTATTCCGAGTGACGCACGCCATTCCCGGCGCTCATCACCTGGACGTCGCCGGCCACGGTGCGGCCCTTGTTGCCCATCGAGTCCTGGTGCGTGATCGCACCCTGGCGGACGTAGGTGATGATCTCCATGTCCTGGTGCGGGTGGGGCGGGAAGCCCGAGTTGGCGGCGATCTCGTCGTCGTTCCACACCCGGATCGCGCCCCAGCCCATGCGGGCAGGGTCATAGTAGTTGGCGAAGCTGAAATGATGCCGTGCGTTGAGCCAGCCGTGGTCGGCGTGGCCCAGGCTTTCGAAGGAGCGTTTCTCGATCATCGCTGGTCTCCCGTGTTCCGTTGCCGCCAAGATAGGCATTGCGATCGGGCGGTAAATGGAAACGTTGGAAACCGATTGTTTCCGTTGTAGAGTGGTCGGCGTAATCGGAGATCCTCATGAAACTGCCGGATTTCGAGGCTTGGGCGGCCTTCGCCAGCGTCGTCGAACATCGCTCGTTCAGCGGAGCCGCGACCGCGCTCGGCGTCTCCAAGGCGACTGTCTCCAAGGCGATCAGCCGGCTCGAACAGCGGCTGGGCACCACGCTGTTCCACCGCACCTCGCGTCGCCTCACCCTCACCGAGAGCGGCCGATCGCTCGCCGAGCGCGCCCAGCGCATCCTCGCCGAGGGGGTGGCGGCCGAGGAGGCCGCGCTCGAATCGGCGAGCGCTCCCGCCGGGCTGGTCCGCGTCGCTGCGCCGCTCACCTTCGGCATCACCCATGTCGGGCCGGCGGTCGCCGATTTCCTGACCGCGCATCCCGCGATCAAGATCGAACTCTGCCTGTCCGACGCCAAGGTCGACATCGTCGCCGAGGGCTTCGATATCGCGCTCCGCATCGCCGACCTGCCAGACAGTTCGCTCCGCGCGCGCCGGCTGGGGGCGATCCCTTCGCATATCGTGGGCTCGCCCGCCTATTTCGAGACGCGCGGCCGGCCGGGCCACCCGGCCGATCTCGCCCGCCACGCCTGCTTCGCCTACACCAACCTTGCCCATCCCGACGTGTGGCGCTTTCGCCGGGTGGGGGGCGAGGAGGCGGTGGTGCGCATCGATGGGCCGCTCTCCGCCGACAGCGGCGACGCGATGCTCCCGTCGCTGCGCGCAGGGCTGGGAATCGCCCGGCTGCCCGAGTTCATGGTCGGCGAGGACATGCGTTCCGGCGCGCTGGAGGCAGTGCTCGAGGAATGGACCGCCTCGCCGGTCGCGCTCCATTTGCTCACGCCCCCCGGCACACTCCGTCCGGCGCGCGTCGAAGCGCTGATCGCCTTCTTCACCGAGCGCTTCAGGACGCTCTGCGAGACCGCCTGAACAACCGCCGAGCCCTATGCGTTTTACGTAACATTCCGTGCCAGGGATTCCCCGCGACTCGTGGATTCAGGCCGGTTAGGACGAAATTAACCTTTTGCCTTCAGAGGTGCTTAGGTTAATGAATTCGTTCAGCGCGTCGGCCAGCGGGGCTCCGGTGCGTGTTGTGGACAGGGGAACCGGGATGCGCGTGCTGCTGATCGAGGACGAGCCTTCGACTGCCAAGGCGATCGAGCTTATGCTCTCGGCCGAGGGCTTCAACGTCTATACCACCGATCTGGGCGAAGAGGGCTTGGACCTCGCCAAGCTCTACGATTACGACATCATCCTGCTCGATCTGAACCTGCCCGACATGCACGGGTACGACGTTCTGAAGAAGGTTCGCGTGGCGCGCGTGCAGACGCCGGTGCTGATCCTCTCGGGTATCAACGAAATGGATTCGAAGGTGCGCTCGTTCGGCTTCGGCGCCGACGATTACGTCACCAAGCCCTTCCACCGCGAAGAGCTGATCGCGCGCATCCACGCCGTGGTCCGCCGCTCGAAGGGCCACAGCCAGTCGGTGATCCGCACGGGCAAGCTCGCCGTGAACCTCGACGCCAAGACGGTCGAGGTCGACGGCGCCCGCGTGCACCTGACCGGCAAGGAATATGCGATGCTGGAGCTGCTCTCGCTCCGCAAGGGCACCACGCTCACCAAGGAGATGTTCCTCAACCATCTCTATGGCGGGATGGACGAGCCCGAGCTCAAGATCATCGACGTCTTTATCTGCAAGCTGCGCAAGAAGCTCAGCATGGCCTGCGAAGGCGAGAATTACATCGAGACCGTCTGGGGGCGCGGCTATGTGCTGCGCGAGCCCGAGGGCGCCGAAGAAGCGACCACCGCGGTCGCCTGAACCGAACGCAAAGCGGGGGCTTTGAGAAGGCCGCGGCAGCTATGAGCGCCGCGGCCTTTTTCGTGGTCCGCTATTTGCGCTGCCAGGCGCGGTTTCCGCCGATCCAGGTCTCGAGCACCTTGGTGGCGCGCAGATCGGCGGGGGCGGCGAGCAGCGGATCGCGGTCGAGGATCAGGAAGTCGGCGCGCATGCCGGGGGCGAGGCGGCCGAGCCGGTCCTCGGCGAAGCCGGCATAGGCCGCGCCGGTGGTGAAGCCGGCCCAGCCCTGCTCGCGCGTCACGGCCTCCTGCGGGCGCCAGCCGCCTGCCGGCTGGCCGTCCGCGTCCTGGCGTGTGAACGACACCGCCCAGCCGGCCCAGGGGTCGGGGCTCTCGACGGGATAGTCCGACCCGAAGGCCAGCCGCGCGCCGTTCTGGACCAGCGAGCGCCAGGCATAGGCGCCCGCCAGCCGTGCCTCGCCGAGCCGTGCCTCGGCCATCAGCCGATCCGAGGTCTGGTGCACGGGCTGGACCGAGGCGATCACGCCGAGCCGGCCGAAGCGCGGCATGTCGACGGGGTCGACGATCTGCGCGTGCTCGATCCGCCAGCGGCGATTGTCCTTGTAGGTCTGCGACAGCACTTCGATCGCGTCGAGGACCTGCTGGTTGGCGCGGTCGCCGATGGCGTGGACCGCGATCTGGAAGCCGTCCATCGACCCGCGCGTCATCAGGTTGAGGAGCTGGTCGTCGGACAGGAAGCCGAGCCCCTTCTGTCCCGGCGCATCGGCGTAATCGGCCTTGAGCCAGGCGCCGCGCGAGCCGAGCGCGCCGTCGGCGAAGAGCTTGATGCCGCCCATCCGCAGCCTGTCGTCATAGAGCCAGGGCGTCGGGCCCTGGCCCGCGACCGCGAGCGCTGTGTCGACGCCCGAGGCGTAGCTCATGATCCGCACCTTGAGCAGCCCCATGTCGCCCATGCGGCGATAGGTGAGCCAGTCCTCGCCGGTGGTGCCCATGTCGGTCGTGGCAGTGACGCCCAGCGACAGCAGCCGGTCCTGCGCGGCGAGGAAGGCCGCGTTGCGCTCGCGGGGCGTCGGCTGGGGCAGGACCTTGGTGATCAGCGCCATTGCGCGATCGACCAGCACGCCGCCGGGCCGGCCGCCGACGCGCTCGATCCGGCCGCCGGCGGGATCCTTGGTATCGGCGGTGATGCCCGCGACTGCGAGCGCGCGGCTGTTCGCCCAGCCGGCATGGCCGTCGACGCGCTCGAGCCACACCGGGCGGTCGCTGACCGCGGAATCCAGCTCGGCGGCGGTGGGGAAGCGCCCGAGCTTCCATCGTTCCTGGTTCCAGCCGCTGCCGATCACCCATTTGGTCGGGTTGGCGGCGGCATAGGTGCGGATCTTGGCCAGTGCCTCGTCGAGCGAGTTGGTCGCCGACAGGTCGAGCTGCAGGATCTGCTGGCCGAGCCCCATGACATGGCCGTGCGCGTCGATCATACCGGGGACGAGCGTCTTGCCGCCCATGTCGATGCGCCATTCGAGTTTCTTCGGGCGCTTGTCCTTCGGGCTCAGCAGCCGCGTGATCTTGCCGTCGCGGGCGAACTGGAGCCCGGTGAAGCGGACCACCTGCCCCTTGTCGTCGAGCGTCATGCCGTTGACGTTGTCGACCAGCCCGTCGGCGCGGGCGGTGGCGGGGATGGCGATGAGGGCGAGCGAGGCGAGGACGCGCAGGATCGGCTTGAGCATGCCGAGGGCATAGGGCCTGTTCCCCCGCCGCGCCAGATGGTCTAGGCGAGGACCACTATGGCAACCAAAGCAGCTCCGGCGGCCGCGCCGCTCCCCGTTTCGATCGATGACGTCCGCGCAGCGCAGGCGCGAATTTCGGGCTCGATCGTGCGGACGCCCACGCTGGTGAGCAAGACGCTGTCGGAGCTGACCGGCGCCACCGTCTATCTCAAGTTCGAGAACCTCCAGTTCACGGCGGCGTACAAGGAGCGCGGGGCGCTCAACACCCTGCTGCAGCTCGACGAGACGGCGCGCTCCAAGGGCGTGATCGCGGCTTCCGCGGGCAACCATGCCCAGGGGCTCGCCTATCACGCCACGCGGCTGGGCATCCCCAGCACGATCGTGATGCCCAAGAACACGCCGGTGGTGAAGGTCACCCAGACCGAAGGGCACGGCGCGACCGTGATCCTGGAAGGCGAGACCTTCGACGCCGCCTACGCCCATTCGCGCAAGCTCGAGGCCGAGCACGGCTATACCTTCGTCCATCCCTTCGACGACGAGCGGATCATCGCGGGGCAGGGCACGGCAGCGCTCGAGATGCTCGAGGATGTGCCCGACCTCGAAATGCTGGTGGTGCCGATCGGCGGCGGCGGGCTGATCTCGGGGTCCGCGATCGTCGCCAAGGCGGCCGGGCAGCCGATCGAAGTGGTGGGGGTCGAAGCCGAGCTCTACCCCTCGATGTACAACCGCATCCACCACACCGAGATGCCCTGCGCGGGCGATACGCTGGCCGAGGGCATCGCGGTCAAGGAGCCAGGCGCGATCACCTCGAAGATGGTCGAGGCGCTGGTCGACGACATCGTGCTGGTGAGCGAACGCCGGCTCGAGGAGGCGGTGAGCCTGCTGCTCCAGATCGAGAAGACCGTGGTCGAGGGCGCGGGCGCCGCGGGGCTCGCCGCGCTGCTCGCCGAGCCCGAGCGCTTCCGCGGCAAGAAGGTCGGCACCATCCTGTGCGGCGGCAACATCGACACCCGGCTGCTCGCGAACGTGCTGCTGCGCGACCTCGCGCGTTCGGGCCGCCTCGCGCGGCTGCGCATCCGGCTGCAGGACCGGCCCGGCGCGCTCTACAATGTCGCCCGCATCTTCCACGAGCAGGGCGTCAACATCATCGAAGTCTATCACCAGCGCGTCTTCACCACGCTTCCGGCCAAGGGACTGATCACCGACATCGAGTGCGAGGCGCGCGACCGCAATCACCTCGACCGGCTGATCACCGCGCTGCGCCGCGCCCAATATGAAGTGAGCCAGGTCGAGCTCGCCTGAGCGGGGCGCGGCCTAACTTCCCACTTTTCCCGCGTTTTGGGGAATAACGTTGCGCCGGCGCGCAATGAAATTTCCTGCAGCAAGGCCCGGCGCGCCGCCGGGGCCTTGGCTGGAAATAGACAAAGTGGACACCCTCCGCAGGGATTTTCGGCGGGGACTCCTGCGTCCAGCGTCGTTCGACGGTTCAAAGAGCGGCGCCGAGGCCGGCGGGAACGCCAGCCAAGCAAGCGAAATCCTACTTTGCAAGGGAAGAGGCGTCTGGAAGAGGGCGGTTAGCTCCTTCTCCCCTTGTAGGAGAAGGAAGGGGCCCGCTCGCGTAGCGAGTGGGAAGGATGAGGGGGACTCAAGACTCACTCCCCCTCACCCTTCCGCCGACTTCGTCGGCTCCCTCCCTCTCCCACAAGGGGAGAGGGAAAAGGTCCCAGCTCAATTTCGCCCGCCCGTTTGCGACGATCCGACGAAACGAATCGCTTGCGCGGCGAGTTGAGTCGGGCGGCGATTCACGCGGACTCGTGCCCCGTGTACTCTGCCCGAGGGACAGTCTGACCGCGCGCATCGGGCGTCGCGGCTGGTTGACGGATGTGGTGAATGACCGAGCTTCGCGTCTCGACGCGCTTGCAGCTAAGTCTTTGTTTCGCTTCCGATCTGTCGAACCCCTGCGTTAACCTTCTTTTATGGTAAACGCACTTTTCATAAATCCCGCGGCGCTTCATAGTCGCCCCGAAAGGCCGATTCCGGGCCGGCAGAGAGGGGCGATCGAGCGGTGACTGCAATTTCCCGTTTCCCGCGTTTCTTCGTGACGAGTCCCAGCCCGTGCCCCTATCTGCCGGGACGGCAGGAGCGGAAGATCTTCACCGAGCTGACGGGCCAGCACGCGTCCGAGCTCAACGACGCGCTGGGCCGGATCGGCTTCCGCCGCAGCCAGTCGGTCGCCTATCGGCCGAGCTGCGCGGGATGCACTGCCTGCGTCTCGGTGCGTGTCGTCGCCGACCAGTTCGAGCCCAATGCCACGCAGCGCAAGCTGCTGCGGCGGAATTCGGACCTGGAAGTCACCGCCTGCAAGCCCTGGGCGACCGAGGAGCAGTATGCGCTGCTCCACCGCTATCTGAAGACGCGCCATCCGGGCGGCGGCATGGCGGCGATGGACGAGAACGACTATGCCGACATGGTCGAGCAGTCGCCGGTCAGCTCCTATGTCATCGAATATCGCGAGCCCTCGGTCGACGGCCGGCGCGGCAAGCTGGTGGGCGCATGCATCACCGACCAGCAGGCCGACGGCCTGTCGATGATCTACAGCTTCTTCGAGACCGAGGACGCGAGCCGGCCCTCGCTCGGCAACTTCATCATCATGGACCATATCCTGCGCAGCTGCGCGGCCGGCCTGCCCTATGTCTATCTCGGCTATTGGGTGAAGGGATCGGAGCGGATGGCCTACAAGACGCGCTATCGGCCGATCGAAGTGCTGGGGCCGAACGGCTGGTCGCTGCTCGCCGACGACGAGACGCCGGCGGACGTGGCGACGGCGAGCCGGGCGCGCGAGCTGGTGTAGGCTCAGTTCGGAGCAAACCGGCTCCGCCTATAGCATCCGTCACCCCGGCCTTGTGCCGGGGCCCACTCAGCCTCACCGACTACCATAGAGCCTCTTGTCCAACCCTTGTCTCCCGGTAGACTCCGGAACAAGTCCGGGGTGACGGTGGGTTCGGGGGAGGGGCGAAACAATGCGATCCGGCCTGATCTATTCCTCGGCGAAGGCCTGGAGGTCGACGTCGAGCTTCTCGTCGCCCGCGCCGGTCCGGGTGCCCACGGTCGCCGCCGCGCCTGCCGCGTCGAGCCCGACGGCCATGCGCACATGGCACTCGTCGGTCGAAAGCCCCTTCACCGGATCGAAGCCGACCCAGCCGAGCCCCTCGACATGGGCTTCCGCCCAGGCGTGCGGAGCCGAGCGGGCGACGCCGTCGCTGCAATAGCCCGAGATGTAGCGCGCGGGCACGCCCAAGCAGCGCGCGGCGGCGATGAACATCTGCGCCATGTCGCGCGACGTGACGCGGTCGCTGTCGAACGCCGCGGCGGCAGTGACGCCGGTGTCGGGCGCGTCGGGCGCATCGGGGAAGCGGGCGTGGAGCGCCGTGTTGAGCCGATGCAGACGCTCGAGCGGATCGCCCGCGCCCGCGACACTGTCGGCGGCGAACACGGACAGCGCGTCGCCGGGGGCGGTGCGCGGCGTGCTGCGCAGGAAGAGGAGCGGCGCGAGCGGCTCGATGCTGCCGCGCACGACTCCGTTCGCCTCGCTGGTCAGCACTTCGCCCGAGACGGTGACGTCGAACGTCTCGATCGGTCCGTCGGCATAGAGCATCGTCACGGCATTGCCGAAGCCGTCGGTGCCGTCGCGCATCCGCGCGTCGCAATCGATGCCGATCAGCCAGCTCACCACCGTCTGGTCGGCGGTATCGGACGGGGTGAGCCGCAGCATCTGGACGATCCGCGCCTGGGGCTCGGAGAAGCGGTAGCGCGTGCGATGGTCGACGGTGATCCTCATATGAACCGGAACTGGCGTGCGATCGCGGCGTCGAGCATCGCATTCTCCTGGATGAAGGCCGCGAGATGCTCGTGGAGGCCACTGACGATCACGTCGGCGGTATGGGTCTTCTGCGTCCGAGCCATGCGCGCGCGGGCCATGCGGTCGGCCTCGCCCTGGAGGCCGGTGCGCCTGGCGAGCTGGTTGAGCAGCGCCACCGATTCCTCGACGCAGGCCGCCAGGCTGCGCGGCAGCTCGGGGTGGCTGACGAGCAGGTCGATGACGTTGGCGGGCTGCAGCCCCTCGCTATAGAGCCAGCGATAGGCCGTGACGGCCGAGACGGTCTGGAGGATCGTCGTCCATTGGTCGCGATCGACCACGCCGCCGACGCTTTCGCCCTCGGGCAGCAGCAGATGATATTTGACGTCGACCAGCCGCGCGGTGTTGTCCGCGCGCTCGACGGCGGCGCCGAGCTGGATCAGCAGCGTCGCCTCGTTGCGCATCATCCGGTGGATCGCGCCTTCGAACCCGCGGGTCTCGCCCTTGACCTGCTCGACCAGATTGAGCGTCGCCGTCGCGCCGCCGGTCGAGGCACGGTTCTGGAACAGCCACCAGGCGCGATTGATCGCGGTCCAGGCCTCGCGCGTGAGCGCGGTGCGCACCGCGCGGGCGTTGTTGCGCGCTGTCTCGAGGCAACGGACGATCGAGCCGGGATGGCTGGCGTCGAGCGTCAGGAAGCAGGCGACGTTGGTCTGGTTGAGGTTGGCGCCGGTCGCGGCGAAGGCCTCGTCATTGTAGCTGACCGCGAGCGCGCTCTGCCACGCCGCCTCACCCGCGGGGCGCGCCGAGAGCGCATCGAGCCGGATCGTCGCCTCGACCAGCCGCGCGATGAAGTCGGCGCGCTCGACATAGCGGCCGAGCCAGTAGAGCGCCGCCGCGGTGCGCGAGAGCATCAGCATCTAAAATCCTCCCCGTGCCGGGGAGGATCGAGGAAGCTGCCCCCTCATACGCCGTCCTCCAGCAGCACGAAGCTGTCCTTGGTGCCGCCGCCCTGGCTGGAGTTCACCACGAGCGAGCCTTCGCGCAGCGCCACGCGGGTGAGGCCGCCGGGGACGATGCGGACGCCGTCGCTGCCGGTGAGGACGAAGGGGCGGAAGTCGACGTGGCGGGGGGCGAGGCCGGCCTCGGTCAGCGTCGGCACGGTCGACAGCGCCAGCGTCGGCTGGGCGATGTAGCGGTGCGGCTCGGCGACCAGCGCGGCGCGGAACTCCTCGATCTGCGCGCGGGTGGCGGTGGGGCCGACGAGCATACCGTAGCCGCCCGATCCGTCGACCAGCTTGACGACCAGCTCGGGCAGGCGGTCGAGGACGTATTTGAGTGCGTCCGGCTCGCGGCAGCGCCAGGTCTGGACGTTGGGCAGCTTGGCCTCGCCGCCCGAATAGAAGCGCACGATCTCCGGCATGTAGCTGTAGATCGCCTTGTCGTCGGCGATACCGTTCCCCGGCGCGTTGATCAGCGCGACATTGCCCGCGCGATAGGCCGCGATCAGCCCGGGCACGCCCAGCAGCGAATCCGCGCGGAAGGTGAGGGGGTCGAGGAAATCGTCGTCGATCCGGCGGTAGATCACGTCGACCTTCACGCGGCCGGCGATCGTCTGCATCCAGACCATGTCGTCGTCGACGAGCAGGTCCGCGGCCTCGACCAGCTCGATCCCCATCGAATCGGCGAGGAAGCTGTGCTCGTAATAGGCCGAGTTGAAGTGGCCGGGAGTGAGCACGACGCAGACCGGATGCGGATTGGCGCCCGGCGCCACCGAGCGCATCGTCGCGAGCAGCTTGTCGGGATAGGAATCGACCGGCGCCACGCGGAAATCGCGGAACAGCTCGGGGCACAGCCGCAGCATCGCCTCGCGATTCTCGAGCATGTAGGAGACGCCCGAGGGGGTGCGGGCATTGTCCTCGAGCACATAGAATTCGTCCGGCCCGGTGCGGACAAGGTCGATCCCGCAGATATGCGCCCAGACGCCGTGCGGCGGGCGGACGCCGGCGACTTCGGGGCGGTATTGCTCGTTGCGGTAGATCAGCTCGGGCGGGATCAGCCCCTCGGCGAGGATGCGGCGCTCGCCGTAGATGTCCTCGAGGAAGGCGTTGATCGCCTCGACGCGCTGGACCAGCCCTTCCGAGAGCCGGCGCCATTCGTCGGGCAGGAAGATGCGCGGCACGATGTCGAAGGGGATGATCCGCTCGGCCGCGTCGCTGTCGCCATAGACGGCGAAGGTGATGCCGAGCTGGCGAAAGGCGGCCTCGGCCGATTGCTGGCGGCGCTGGAGCTCGGCGCAGGGCGTCTCCGCGACCCAGCGGGAGAGCGGCGCGAATTCGGGACGCGGTGCCTGGGGGCCGCCGCGACCCCAGATTTCATCGAACGCCGCGTCTGATGCCATTCGATCTCCAAGCGCAGGAGGCGTGCCAGGAGTTCCATGCTGCAACGCTTTGCTGCGCTGCACAAGAGGTGTTCAGCGGCTCCGCGCGAGATCGGTCAGCAGTGCCTGGCTGAGGATCTGCGGCAGCACCTCGGGCTCGGCGGCGCCGGGCTTGTACCAGAGGTAGAGCGGCACGCCGGCGCGGTTGTGCCGCTCGATGAAGCGGCCGAGCTCGGGGTTGCCGTCGGTCCAGTCGCCGACGAGCACCGCGACCTTGCCCTCGGCGAGCGCCTGGGCGACGGGCGCGGTCTCGATCACGGCCTTTTCGTTGACCTTGCAGGTGAGGCACCAATCGGCAGTGAAATAGGCGAAGACCGGGCGGCCCTCGGCGCGGAGCTGCGCGAGCCGGGTCTCGCTGAACCGCTCGGCGCCGGCGACGGCGGCGCGCTCGGCGGTGGCGGGCGCCGGGCGGATGACTACGGCGGCGGCGAGCGCGAGGAGCAGCAGCGGAAGCGCCGGGAGCCAGGCCCGGCTCAGGCCGCGCGCCTGGCGACGCCCGCCCCACCACAGGCCGAACGCCGCGAGCAAGGTCGCGCCCAGCCCGAACGCCATGCCGTCGACTCCGGCCTGTCGCCCGAGCACCCAGGCAAGCGCGAGCGCAGTGAGGAACATGGGGACCGAGAGGATGCGCCGCAGCGTCGCCATCCACGCGCCGGGCCTGGGCAGGCGGCGGCGGAGCGCGGGCACGAAGCCGAGCAGCAGGAAGGGCAGCGCAATGCCGAGCCCCAGTCCGGCGAACACCGCCAGCGCCGCGAACCAGGGGAGGATCAGCGCCGCGCCCATCGCCGATGCCATGAACGGACCCGCGCAGGGTGTCGCGACGAAGGCCGCGAGCGCCCCGGTGGCGAAGGCGCCGCCGTGGCCCTTGGCCGCGGCGCGGTTGACGAAGCCGGGGGCGTTGATCTCGAACAGCCCGGCGAGGTTGAGCGCGATCGCGCTGACCAGCAGGAGCAGCAGCAGGATCACGCGCGGGCTGGTGAGCTGGAATCCCCAGCCGACCGCCATGCCGCCCGTCCGCAGCGCGAGCATCCCCGCGCCGAGCGCCAGGCACACCAGCACCACGCCCGCGGTGTAGGCGAGCGCCTCGACGCGCGGGCTGGCCGCCGAGTCATTGGCCTTGGCGAGGCTCAGCGCCTTGAGGCTCAGGATCGGGAAGACGCAGGGCATGACGTTGAGCACCAGCCCGCCGAGCACCGCGGCGCCGAAAGCGAGCAGCGCCGCGGCGAGTCCGGGTCCCCCCCCGCCGTTGCGTGCGGGCGGCACGGTGCCGGGCTGGGCGCGCACCTCGAAACCGCGGCCGCCCACCGCGAGCACGCCTTCGAGCAGCGCGGGCGCTCCCTTGGCGCCGGTCTCGATGACGATGCGGTCGCCGTCGCGGCCGAGCGTCTGGGGCGCGGCATAGTCGATCGCGTCGCGCGTCGCCGGGAAGAACCAGGCCTCGCCCGTAAGCGCGTCGGCGGGGAAGGGGATGGCGATGCGGACGCGTCCGTTCTCGACCTGGAAGCGCGCGTCGACATTGAGCGGCTTGGGCAGCGCCGCGCGCCACGCGTCGAAGCGCGCGCGGCGGTCGGCGGGCACGCTGCCGTCGCCGACGGTCAGCTGAGTGGCGAGCTCGGCGCGTTCGGGCACGCAGATCTTGTCGGTGCAGACCAGATAGTCGAGCCGCACACGCACCGGCAGCGCCTGCCCCGGTGTGGCGGAGGCGGGGACGCGCAGCTCGACCAGCTGGGCGAAGGGCTTCTCGAAGACGAAGTTCATCAGCCCGCCGATCACCAGCCGCTGCGGCACCGGATAGCGCAGCGGTCCGGCGCTCATTCCGGCGGGGAGCGTCCATGCGGCGCGCGCGGGCAGGCCGGCATCGCCCGGGTTCTGCCAATAGGCGTGCCAGCCCGGCTCGGGCGTCGAAGCGAAGGCGAGCGTGACTTCGCTGCCGGGGGCGGGGTGCTCGGTCTCGGCGATCAGCTCGATGCGGACGTGCGGGCCCTCGCCGAGCGGCTGCGCGGCGGCGGGCGTGCACAGGAGCGCCGCGAAGGTCGCCAGCAGCGACATAAGTCTGAAACACAAGTCGCGCATCCACTCGCCCCGCCGGTCCGGCACCACCGATAGCAGCGGCGGTGCGGGGTTGGCGAGCGGGGAGTCGACGTCCGCCGATTGCCCTCTGTCCCGCATTCACGCCTGCGGCTATGCCTCGGTCCGCCGGGGCGCCCTGCAGCGCAAGACCTTCCCGCCTGGAGACTGCAATGAAGCTCGTCGGTTCGATCCTGTCCGCAGCGGCGCTGCTCGCGTCCGCCCCGCTCGCCGCGCGCGAAGCGGCGCCCGCGCAGCCCCAGGCCGAGCCGGCTCGCGCCGCGCCCAAGCTGCTGGTGGTGATCTCGGTGGACCAGTTCTCGGCCGACCTGTTCGCCGAATATCGCACGCACTTCACCGGCGGCTTCGCGCGGCTGCTCTCGGGCGCGGTCTTCCCTGCGGGTTACCAGAGCCATGCCGCGACCGAGACCTGCCCCGGCCATTCGACGATCCTGACCGGCGCCCGCCCGGCGCGCACGGGGATCATCGCCAACGACTGGACCGACTTCTCGGCCCCGCGCGCGGACAAGACCGTCTATTGCGCCGAGGACGAGCGCGTGCCGGGCAGCACGTCGAGCAACTACACCGTCTCCGACGTGCACCTGAAGGTGCCGACGCTGGGCGAGTGGATGAAGGCCGCGCATCCGGGCAGCCGCGTCGTCTCGGTCGCGGGCAAGGATCGCGCCGCAGTGATGATGGGCGGGCACAAGGTCGACGAGCTCTGGTGGTGGAACGGCAAGGACGGTTTCGTCTCCTATGCAGGCCGCGCGGCTCCGGCGATGGTGACGCGGATGAACGCGAACATCGTCGCACGCATCGCCGAGCCGCAGCCGGCGATGGAGCTGCCGAGCTTCTGCGTGCCCAAGGCGCGTGCCATCCCCATCGGCGGCGGCAAGACCGTCGGCGACGGCCGCTTCGCGCGCGCGGCGGGTGACGCGAAGGCCTTCCGCGCCTCGCCCGAGTTCGACGAATCGATCCTCGCCACCGCCGCGGGCCTCGCGACGGACATGAAGCTCGGCCAGGGCGCCGACACCGACCTGCTGATCGTCGGCGCCTCGGCGACCGACTATGTCGGCCACACCTTCGGCACTTCGGGCAGCGAGATGTGCCTGCAACTCTCCGCGCTCGACCAGTATCTGGGCAAATTCTTCGCGGCGCTCGACCGGACGGGCGTCGATTATGCGGTGGTGCTCACCGCCGACCATGGCGGGCACGACCTGCCCGAGCGCAACCGCGAGCATGCCGCGCCGATGGCCGCGCGCGTCGACCCGGTGCTGACGCCGACTGCAATGGGCAAGGCGATCGCAGCGTCGCTGGGCCTGGGCAGCGAATCGGTGCTGGAGGGAAGTGCCGCGGGCGACGTCTATGTGACGCCGAACCTCACGCCCGCGCAGCGCAAGGCAGTGCTCGCCGAGGCGATCAAGCGCTATTCGGCGCACCCGCAGGTGCAGGGCGTCTTCACCCGCGCGCAGATCGAGGCGACCCCGCTCGCCAAGACTCCGCCCGAGACCTGGACGCTGCTCGAGCGCGCACGCGGCTCCTACAATGCCGAGCGTTCGGGCGACTTCGTGATCGCGCTCAAGCCGCGCGTCACGCCGATCGCCGATCCGACCAAGGGCTCGGTCGCGACCCACGGCAGCTTCTGGGACTATGACCGCCGCGTGCCGATCCTGTTCTGGCGCAAGGGGATGACGGGCTTCGAGCAGCCGCTCTCGGTCGAGACGGTGGACATCGCGCCGACGCTCGCCGCGCTGGTGGGGGTGAAGGTGCCGGTCGAGATCGACGGGCGGTGCCTGGATCTGGATGCAGGGCCGGGGGATAGCTGCCGGTGAGGCCCTAACTCCCTCTCCCCTTGTGGGAGAGGGAGGGAGCCGACGAAGTCGGCGGAAGGGTGAGGGGGAGTGAGACTCATGTCCCCCTCATCCTTCCCACTCGCTTCGCGAGCGGGCCCCTTCCTTCTCCCACAAGGGGAGAAGGAGTTTACCGCCGCTCGAAGGCGCGGATGCCGGGCCCCAGCCGGTTGTCCCTGAGCGCGATCGCCGAGCCACTGAGGTCCGCGACGAAGGCGGGGTTGGTGGGCGCGCCCGGGGCGAGCGTGGCGGTGTTCTCCTCCACGCGCAGCCCATTGGACGGATAGGTCCGCGATTCCGCGGCGATCACGATCAGCCCGGAGTGGTTCTCCTTGGCGCGGCCCTGGACGAAGACGTTGCGCGCGATCAGCCCGGTGCCGCCTTCGCACAGGTCGATCATGTAGTTGGTCTTGCGCCCGGCGCTGTCGTCGAAGCTCGAATCGGTGATGTTGACGCGGCGCGCGCGCAGCTTGACGTAATGGCCGCCGGTACCGCGCTCGAAGCGCGAACGGGTGATGGTCACGTCGCCGTCGACCGCGAGATAGATCGAATGGCTGCAGTCGACCGTCTCGTCGCACTGGCCGAGCCCGGAGAAGGTCGAACGGTCGATCGTGATGCGGCGCACGGTCTCGTGTCCGCCGCCGAGGATGCCCTCCTGGCTGTCGAGGAACATCGAGTTGGTGACGGTGAGGTCGCCCATTTCGATGCGCACGCCCGCGCCGTTGCCGTCGGAGACCGAATAGTTGCGGAAGACCACGCCATCGATCGCCGAGCCGCGGCCGCGCAGCACGAAGCCTGCCTTGCCTTCGCACGCTTCGCGCTCGAAGATCGCCTTGCCGGGCTCGACGGCCTTGTAGGTGATGCGGCCGCCGGTCTGGACGGTGCACTGGCGATAGACGCCGGGCGCGATCAGGATGGTGGCGGTGCCGTCGCGGACTGCGGTGACGGCGTCGTCGATCGTGGCGAAACCCTGGCCGGTCTCGGCGATCACGAAGGGCGCCGGCTGCGGCTCGGCGGCGGCAGGAGCGGCGAGGGCGAGGAGCAGGGCGAGCGGGCGCATGGGGGGAGTGTGCGCTCCGGCTGCAAATATCGGGTTAAGGGCACCTCTTCGTCATCCCCGCCTTCGCGGGGATGGCGGAAGGGGGCGAGATGACGAAGGGGGCGCTTACCGCAGCATCTTGATGATGCCGGAGAAGTCGAGCGTCGCGCCTTCGCCGTTTACGAAGGCCTCGTAGAGCTCGGCGGCGCGCGCGCCCATCGGCGTGTCGGCGCCGACACCCTTTGCCGCTTCCATCGCGAGGCGGAGGTCCTTGAGCATCAGCGGCGCGGCGAAGCCGCCCTGATAGTCGCGGTCGGCAGGGCTCTCGGGGCCCACGCCGGGGACCGGGCAATAACTCGTCATCGACCAGCTCTGCCCCGAGCTGACCGAGGCGATGTCGTAGAAGCGCTGCAGGTCGAGCCCGAGCTTCTCTGCGAGCAGGAACGCCTCGCACGTCGCGACCATCTCGGCGCCGAGCAGCATGTTGTTGCAGATCTTGGCGGCCTGGCCGGCGCCACTGGTGCCCGCGTGGATCACGGCCTTGCCCATGTCCGACAGATAATGCTCGGCGCGCGCGAACGCATCGGCGCTGCCGCCGACCATGAAGGTGAGCGTGCCGGCATTTGCGGCGGCGATCCCGCCCGAGACCGGCGCGTCGACCGCGGCGAGGCCATGCTCGGTGGCGGCCTGGGCGACGCGGCGCGCGGTCTCGACGTCGATCGTCGAGCAGTCGATCAGCACCGCGCCGGGGGCGGCATTGGGGAGCAGGCTTTCGGCATAGACCTGCTCCACATGCTTGCCGGCGGGGAGCATGGTGACGATCGCCTCCGCGCCGTCGACGGCCTCGGCGGCACTGCTGGCGGGAAGGCAGCCCGCCTTCTTGGCGCGTTCGAGCGCATCGGCCGACAAGTCGAAGGCGCGGACGTCGTGCCCCGCCTTGGCGAGGTTCGCGGCCATGCCGCCGCCCATGTTGCCCAGTCCGATGAAGGCTACGCGTGCCATATTCGCATCTCTCTCCAAATTCCCTTCCCGCTTGCGGGACGGGTTAGGGGAGGGGATATGTCCCTCGCCCACAGCTATTCAGGCCCTCCCCCGACCCCTCCCGTGAGCGGGAGGGGAGCTAAGTCACTTCCCCTTCCAGCTTCCCGGACGCTTCTCGACGAAGGCGGCCATGCCTTCCTTCTGGTCCTCGGTGCCGAACAGCGCGTGGAACAGCCGGCGCTCGAAGGCGACGCCCTGCGCCAGCGTGGTCTCATAGGCCGCGTTGACCATTTCCTTGTTCGCCAGCACCGCGAGCGGCGCCATCGACGCGATCTGCGCCGCCGTCTTCACCGCTTCCTCGACCAGCTCTGCGGCCGGGACGATGCGGCTGACCAGGCCGGCGCGCTCGGCCTCGGCGGCGTCCATCATCCGGCCGGTGAGGCACATCTCCATCGCCTTGGCCTTGCCCACCGCGCGGGCGAGGCGCTGCGAGCCGCCCATGCCGGGCGAGACCGCGAGCTTGATCTCGGGCTGGCCGAACTTCGCGGTGTCGGCCGCGAGGATGAAGTCGCACATCATCGCCAGCTCGCAGCCGCCGCCCAGCGCATAGCCGGCGACCGCGGCGACGATCGGCTTGCGGGTGCGGGTGAAGGCGTCCCAGCCGGCGAAGAAGTCATGGCCATACATGTCGGCGAAGCCCTGGGCCTGCATCTCCTTGATATCGGCGCCGGCGGCGAACGCCTTTTCGCTGCCGGTGATGACCGCGCAGCCCTGCGAGGCGTCCTTGTCGAAGGTGGCCATCGCGTCGAGCAGCTCGGTCAGCACCTGGCTGTTGAGCGCATTGAGCGCCTGGGGACGGTTGAGCGTGACCAGCGTGACGGCGCCGCGCTGCTCGACGAGGAGGGTTTCGTAGGTCATGCGGGGGTCCAGGCTTCCTGTTCGGGCAAGGGGGCGAAGATTTCGTCGAGCATCGCGTCGGTAACCGCCTCGGGCGTCGCCGGGTCCCACTTCGGCGCGTTGTCCTTGTCGACGATCACCGCGCGCACGCCTTCGAGGAAGTCGTGGCGCTGCGCGACGCGGGATGCGATCGCATATTCTTGGCGCATCTCGTCGGCGAAGCTCGCCATGCGCGCGCCTTCGCGAAGCTGGCGGAGCGCGACCTTCATCGTCTGCGGCGACTTGGTGCGCAGCGTCGCCAGTTCCTTGCGCGCCCATTCGTCCTCGGCTGCTTCGGCCTCGAGCGCGACGATGATGTCCTCGAGCCGATCCGAGGCGAAGGTGCGGTTGATCGCCTGGTGGTTGCGCGTGATCCGCGCGTCGGGGGCGGGGCTCGAAAGTTCGGTCAGGATTGCGGCGATGTCGGCGGGGCTGGCGGCGATGCGCGCCTTGGCCTCCTCCAGCCGTTCGGCATGGACGTAATGCGTGGCGAGGCCGAGCGCGAGGCATTCGGCGCCGTCGAGCCGCGCGCCGGTGAGCGCGAGGAACTGGCCGGTGCGGCCGGGCAGGCGCGAGAGGTACCAGCCGCCGCCGACGTCGGGGAACAGGCCGATGCCGGTCTCGGGCATGGCGAAGCGCGTGTTCTCGGTGGCGACGCGGAAGCGCGCGGGCATCGAGATGCCCACGCCGCCGCCCATGGTGATCCCGTCCATGAAGGCGACCACCGGCTTGGGGTAGTGGAACAGCCGGTGGTTCATGCGATATTCGTGGAAGAAGAAGTCGCGCGCGGCCTTGCCGTCGCCGGCGCCCGATTCCGCGACCATGCGGATATCGCCGCCCGCGCAGAAGCCGCGGCCCTCCGCGTGATCGATCAGCACTGCCTCGACTGTGGAATCGTCCTGCCACGCGGCCAGCGCATCGGAGATGGTGTGGCACATGGCGGTGTTGAGCGCGTGGATCGCCTTGGGCCGATTAAGCCGGATGCGGCCGATGCGGCCTTCGATGGAGGTGAGGACGTCGGTCATAGATTCTGTTCACGCAAAGGCGCAAAGGCGCGAAGGGAAAAAGCTTGGTTCGCGCAGAGGCGCAGAGAGCGCAGTGGGGCGGCCGGTGCAATCGTCTCGCGCCAGCGAGCCGCCGAAATCCATTTCGACCGAAACCGCTGCGCGGATTTGAACGGCACAACCCTCTGCGTCCTCTGCGCCTCTGCGCAAACAAAAATCTTCGCGCCTTCGCGCCTTTGCTTGAACAATCGAGTCATTGCCGCGTCAGCTCGCGGCCCACGATCATGCGCATCACCTGGTTGGTGCCCTCGAGGATCGAGTGGACGCGCAGGTCGCGCCAGAAGCGCTCGATCGGATAGTCCATCAGATAGCCATAGCCGCCGTGGAGCTGGAGCGCGCGGTCGACCACCGACGAGCCCGTGTCGGTCGCCAGGCGTTTGGCCATTGCGGCGAACTTGGTCTTGTCGGGCGCATTGGCAGTGACCTTGGCCGCGGCGAGATAGAGGAGCGCGCGGGCGGCCTCCAATTCGGTCGCCATGTCGGCCAGCATGAACTGGGTGTTCTGGAAATCGGCGATCGTGCGCCCAAACTGCTGGCGCTCCTTCGTGTAGCGGATCGCCTCGTCGAGGCAGCGCTGCGCTCCGCCCAGCGAGCAGGCGCCGATGTTGAGCCGGCCGCCATCGAGTCCCATCATCGCGAAGCGGAAGCCCTCGCCCTCCCCGCCGACGCGGTTCTCGACCGGCACGCGGACGTCCTCGAAAGTGACCTGGCGTGTCGGCTGCGAATGCCAGCCGAGCTTGCGCTCGTTGGCGCCGAAGCTGACGCCGGGCATGTCCTTCTCGATGACCAGGCACGAGATGCCCTTGGGCCCTTCCTCGCCGGTACGGACCATCGTGACGTAGATTTCGTTCTCGCCGGCGCCCGAGATGAACTGCTTCGATCCGTTGACGACATAATGGTCGCCGTCCCGCACCGCCCTCGTCTTGAGCGCGGCGGCGTCGGAGCCCGAGCTCGGCTCGGTCAGGCAATAGCTCGCCATCCGCTCCATGGTGATCAGGCTGGGGAGATACTTGGCCTTGAGCTCGGCGCTGCCGAACCGGTCGATCATCCAGCTAGCCATGTTGTGGATCGAGATGAAGGCGCTGGTCGAGGGGCAGCCATAGGCCATCGCCTCCATGATCAGCGCCGCCTCGAGCCGGCCAAGGCCGATGCCGCCCGATTCCTCCGAGACATAGATCGACGCGAAGCCGAGCTCGGCTGCGGCGCGGATCGTGTCGCGCGGGAAGATGTGCTTCTCGTCCCATTCCGCCGCGTAGGGCGTGATCGCGTCGGCCGTGAAGGCGCGCGCCATCTCCTGGATCTGGAACTGCTCGTCGGTGAGGTCGAATTGGCCGGTCATGATCAACCCATCGTCGGGATTACGAATGCGTTCTCGCCGGTGACCGAACCGTCGGGCCAGCGCTGGGTCACGGTCTTGACCTTGGTCCAGAACTTCACGCCTTCCATGCCGTGCTGATTGGTGTCGCCGAAGGCCGAGCGCTTCCAGCCGCCGAAGGTGTGATAGGCGACCGGCACCGGGATCGGCACGTTGATGCCGACCATGCCGACATTGACGCGCGCCGCGAACTCGCGCGCGGCATGGCCGTTGCGGGTGAAGATGGCGACGCCGTTGCCGTACTGGTGGTCGCTGGGCAGGCGCAGCGCCGTGTCGAAGTCGGGCGCGCGGACGATCTGCAGGACCGGGCCGAAAATCTCTTCCTGGTAGGACTTCATGTCCGGGGTGACGCGATCGAACAGGCTCGGGCCGATGAAGAAGCCCTGTTCGTGCCCCTGAAGCTGGAAGCCGCGGCCGTCGACGACCAGCTCGGCGCCTTCGTCGACGCCGGTCTGGATCCAGTCCTCGACGCGCTTCTTGTGCGCGGCGTTGACCACCGGGCCGTAGTGCGCCTCGGCATCGGTCGAGACTCCGACGCGGAGCTTCTCGATCGCGGGGATGAGCTTCTCGCGCAGCGCATCGGCGGTCTTGTCGCCCACCGGCACCACCACCGGCAGCGCCATGCAGCGCTCGCCGGCCGAGCCGAAGGCGGCGCCGGAGAGATCGGCGACGACCTGGTCGAGATCGGCGTCGGGCATGACCACGCCGTGGTTCTTGGCGCCGCCCATCGCCTGGACGCGCTTTCCGGCCTCGACCCCGCGGCGATAGACATAATGCGCGATGTCGGACGAGCCGACGAAGCTCACCGCGGCGATCGCGGGATGGTCGAGGATCGCGTCGACCATCTCCTTGTCGCCGTGGACGACCTGGAGGATACCCTCGGGCGCACCGGCCTCGCGCATCAGCTCGGCGAGCCGGACAGGCACGCTGGGGTCTCGCTCGCTGGGCTTGAGGATGAAGGCGTTGCCGCAGGCGATGGCGACGCCGAACATCCACATCGGGATCATCGCGGGGAAGTTGAACGGCGTGATGCCCGCGCCGATGCCGAGGGGCTGGCGCATCGAATAGACGTCGATGCCCGGCCCGGCGCCCTGGGTGTACTCGCCCTTCAGCACATGCGGGATGCCGCAGGCGAACTCGATCACGTCGAGCCCGCGCTGGACGTCACCCCTGGCGTCGGCGACGACCTTGCCGTGCTCGGAGGCGAGCAGCCGGGCGAGCTCGTCGATATTGGCCTCGACCAGCTCCTTGAACTTGAACATCACCCGCGCGCGGCGCTGCGGGTTGGTGGCGGCCCAGCCGGGCTGCGCGGCCTGGGCGGCGGCGACTGCGCGCTCGAGATCGGCGCTGGTGCCGAGGCGGACGCGCGCCTGGACTTGGCCGGTGTTCGGATCGAACACCTCACTCTCGCGCGACGCGCCGCCGCCTGCCTGACCCGCGATATAATGGTCGACGATACGCATGCATCACTCTCCTGCGGCGGGCTCTGCGGCCCGACTCGTGTCGTGTAATTTTATTGCGCAATGGCATATTGCCTCCCCTCCCTGCAAGGGAGGGGTCGGGGGGTGGGTTCAGCGAAGTCGAGGCTCGATGCCTCGGCTTCGCTTCATCTGTAGGAGCGCGGCTGGCGCCGCGCACCCACCCCCAGCCCCTCCCTTGCAGGGAGGGGAGTTTTTCAGTCCCTGGTCCGCCCGATCGGCACGGGGAGGAGGCGGCCTTGCTCGTCGGGGACGATCATCACTTCGACGCCGAACGCCTGACGCAGCGGCTGGTGCGCGAGCGCCTCGCCGGCGGGGCCGAAGGCGATGACGCGACCCTGATTGAGCAGCAGCACGTCGTCGGCGGCGCGGGCGGCCTGGATCAGGTCGTGGAGGACGATCACCACGCCCATGCCCTCGCCGGCGAGCGCGCGGAGCCGGTCGAGCAGCGCGATCTGGTGGACAGGATCGAGGCTGGCGAGCGGCTCGTCGGCGAGCAGCCACTGCGGCGTGCCCGCCAGCACGCGCGCGAGCAGCACGCGGGCGCGCTCGCCGCCCGAGAGCTGGTCGGCGGTGCGCGCGGCGAGGCGATCGGTGTCGGTGGCGTCGAGCGCGGCCTGCACCGCGGCATCGTCCTCGGGCGACATGCCGGCGAAGGGCGAGCGGTGTGGCAGGCGGCCGAGCGCGACGAGATCGCGCACGCCGATGTTCCAATGGACGGTCGGGTCCTGCGGAAGATAGCCGATCAGCCTGGCGCGTTCGCGCGGGTCGATGCGGGCGAGCTGGCGCGTGTCGAGGCGGACCTGGCCGGCGTCGGCGTCGAGCAGGCCGGCCAGCGTCTTGACCAGAGTCGACTTGCCCGAGCCGTTGGGGCCGAGGATCGCCGTCACGCGCGCCGGGCGGAAGGCGGCGCTCACCCCCTCGAGCACGCGGCGCGCGCCTAGGCTCACGGCGAGGTCGGAGACGCTCAGCTCCATGCCGATCGCCTCAGTTTGAGCAGCAGCGCGAAGAAGAAGGGCGTGCCGAGCAGCGCCATCGCGACGCCGAGGCGGATCTCGGCGGCGCCGGGGCCGAGGCGGACGAGGCTGTCGGCGGCGAGCACCAGCGCGGCGCCGCCGAGCGCGCTCGGGAGCAGCAGCGCGGAGGGGCGGGCGCCGGTGAGCGGGCGAAGCAAATGCGGGACGATCAGCCCGACGAAGCCGACCACGCCGGTCACCGCGACGCTGGCGCCGACCGCGAGCCCAGCGCCAAGCACGATCAGCAATTGCACGCGCCCCAGCCGCACGCCGAGCGACCGCGCCGCGGCCTCGCCCAGCGTCAGTGCGTCGAGCGCGCGGCCGGTAAGGAGCAGCAGGGCGCAGCCGAGCGCGATGAAGGGCAGCGCGAGCTGGACCTCGGCGAAGCTGCGGTCGGTGAGCGCGCCCATGATCCAGTCGATGATCTCCGCGGTCGCGAAAGGGTTGGGAGCGATCGAGATGAGGAAGGCCGTGAGCGCGCCGCCGAGGCTGGCGAGCACGGTGCCCGCGAGGATGAAGGCGACGGCGCTGTCGGCACGCCAGGCCAGCGCGGCGAGCAGCAGCATCGACGCGCAGGCGGCGAGCATCGCGGCAGCGAAGATGGCGAGCGGCGCGCTGGCGGCGAAGAGCACGATCGCCGCGACGGCACCCAGCGCCGCGCTGGACGAGACGCCGACCACCGCCGGATCGGCGAGCGGGTTGCGCAGATAGCCCTGCAGCACCGCGCCGGCGAGCCCGAGCGCGGCGCCGATCGCGAGGCCGAGGATCGCGCGCGGCAGGCGCAGCTCGAGCACGATCCACCAGCGCGGATCGTGCGAGAACCAGGCGGCGGGGGGTACCCACACCTTTCCAGCCATCAGCGAGCCGGCGAAGAGCAGGACGACGAGCAGCGCGAGCAAAGCGAGGAGGAACGGGCGGCTCATGGGCCCACCTCGCGCCGGACCTCGGCGAGCCGCGTCATCGCCGTGGCGATCACCGGGCCGCCGCAATTGACCAAGCTGCGGGGGAAGCGTGCCTGATCGACCTTCGCCCCCATGCGCGCGAGCGCGCGGCCGCGGAGCTGGGCGGCGCGCGAGTCGGCATCACGGCCGGGCTCGTCGGGAACGAGCATCACGCGCGGCGGATCGACGAGCACATGCTCGATCGGAAGATAGCCGGTGTGCTGCAGCCCATAATGCGCAGCATGATCGCTGAAGCCGGCCTTGACCATCATCTCGTCGAGCAGCGTGCCGCCGCCCGAGACGAGATTACCGCCGATCCACAGCAAGGCGGGCACCGCGGGGCCGGAATGCGCCGCGGCGGCGACGGCATGGTCGATCCGCGCGACCATCGCCTCGCCGGCGGGGACGGCGTCGAGCGCGGCGGCGAGCGCGCGGACCTGCGCCTTGCTCGCTTCGATAGTCACGGGCGAATCGAGATAAAGCGTCTTCACCCCCGCACGCGCCAGCGCCTCGCGCGTCGAGGACGCCGTGAAGCTGCTGGCCACTACCAGGTCGGGGCGCATCGCGATCACTTCCTCGGCAGTCCCGCTGGTGGTGCGGAAGCGCGCGGCGACCTGGGGCGCGATCGAGCTGGCGGCGGGATCGCGCGAATAATGGCTGATCGCGGCGATACGCTGGGGCGGCACCAGTTGGACCAGCATCGCATCGGCACAGGGGTTCATCGAGACGATGCCGCCGCCAGCCGAGGACGACGGCGCCGCGCACCCGGCGACCAGCAGGCACAGGAGCGCGGCGCCCCGCATCAGTCGAACCGCAGCCGCACGCCGGCGTGCGCAGTGCGGCCGAAGGTGCCGTAGCCGGCGACGGTCTGATAGTCCGCGTCGAACAGGTTCTCGACGCGGCCATAGAGCTCGACCTGGCGGGTGACGGGCACCGAGGCGCGGATGCTCGCCAGCGCATAGCCGTCGAGCCGGACGGTGTTGGCGGCATTGTCGAAGCTGTCGTCCACGATCAGCAGCGTCGCGCCCAGGCTCGGGCCGTGGGCAAAGCGATAGTCGACCGACAGGCTGCCGGTGTCGCGCGGGCGGCGGGGCAGGTCGTTGCCGAGATTGGCGCCGGGCGAACGATTCTCCGCATCGACGTGCGTGTAGCCGCCGCGCAGTGACAATCCGGTGACGGGCTGGGCGACGATCTCCACTTCGACTCCGCGCGCACGTGAGCGGGCGATGTTGAAATAGGTCGAAGTCGCCAGATCGAAGTCGATCTGCTGGCGCGTGTCGCGGCGGAACCAGGTGGCGCCGAGCGACAGGCCCTTGGTGATCTCCTGCCGCGCGCCGACCTCATAGCTCTCGGCGGTCTCAGGCTGCAGGTCGGGCGTGCCGTAGAAGCTGAAGCGCTGGTAGAGCGTCGGCGCCTTGAACCCCTCGCCATAGCTGGCGTGGAGCAGCGTGCCGGCCGCCGGGCGGAGCGCGGCGTTGGCGCCCCAGCTCATATGGCTGCCGAAGCCGCTGTGATCGTCGTTGCGCAGCCCGGCGGTGAGCGTGAGGGGCTCGACCGGAGTCACGATCGCTTCGCCATAGACGCTGGTGATGCCCTGGCTCGCGCGCGTGCTGCCGTCGAAGAAGCGGCTGTCCTCCTGCTCGGCGCCGAAGACGAGCCGCGCGACCGATCCGAGCGCGGCCTCGCCCTGATAGGCATAACGCTCGCTGCGGCCGCGCGAGAAGAAGCTCGCGTCGCTGCCGGACGCCGGATCGTAATTGTCGCGGTTGACGTCGGCCAGGGTGAAGGAGAGGCGATGCTTGACCGGGCCGGTCACGCCGTGGAGCCCGACATAGCCATAGGCCTCCTGCGCCTCCGAATATTCCTCGGTATCGGCGAAGGCGTAGGTGGGGGCGGGGAAGCCGTCGAGATCGAGCCGGCTGTGCGCATAATAGCCGCGCAGGTCGGCGCCGAAGCCGGGGGCGAACTCGACCAAGACGCGCGCGGTGCCGCCGATCTGGCGATAGCCGTCGGGCTCGGTGCCGCTCGCCGCCTGGCTGATCCCGTCGGTGGTGAGATAGCCCGCGGTCAGCGCGCCCTGCACGCGCTCGTTGCCCGCCGACAGGGCGCCGCTAGCGCCGAACTGCTCGTTGCTGCCATATTCGGCGTTGCCGCGGACGCGCAGCCCGTCGACCGGCCGCTCGGTCACGACATTGACGACGCCGCCGATCGCCTGGCTGCCCCAGGCGACCGAATTGGGACCGCGCAGCACTTCGACGCGCTCGATCGATCCGGCGAGGAGGTTGCCGAAATCGAAGCCGCCGCCGGGGGCGGAGGGATCGTTGACGCGCACGCCGTCGATCAGGACGAGGGTCTGCTCGGCCTCGGCGCCGCGGATGCGCACGCCGGTGAAGCCGCCGAGGCCGCCGTTGCGAGTGACGGTGACGCCGGGGGTGGTGGCGAGCAGGTCGGAGAGCGCGACGGTCTGGTGCGTCTCGATCTCGTCGCGCCCGATCAGCGTCACCGAGCGCCCGATCTCGTCGGGCGATTGCTCCACGCCGGTGGCGACGACGACGATCGGCTCGTCGCTCTGCGCATGCGCGGCGAACGGCAGCAGCGCTGCAGTGGCGGAAAGGAACAGCTTGTACTTCTTCACGGCAAGACACCTTCTTCTGGGGTCGCCTGCCGATGGAATTGGCGCGGCGACCCGGTTCACGGTGTCGCTCACGCGAGGGTCTCCCCTCGTTCGCCCGGTGCACCCCGCCCGCGCAAAGGAATCGACTGTGAGGGGCAGGTCTCCTGGCTCCCGGGTCAGGGCCTTGGCGCTGCCTTCCCGGGAGGATCCCAGTGGCATGGATGCGCCGGCTCGCCGGTTACAGTTGCGGGGGCAGCCTCGGGTTCGAACCGAGTTCCCTTTTCATCCCCTTGGCAGGGGACACCCGTCACAGCCGCGCTTCTAGAACCGGTATTTTCCTGCTGCAACCGCGAAAAAATCGGGTTTGTCTCGGTAGTGTAACCAACGGTCAATGTCGCCTTTACCATCAGCCCCATAGTCCGGCGGCCATGCGACACACCGCGCTTGCCCTTGCGCCCCGACCTGCGCCCGCGCCCGCCGACTGGCTCACTCCCGCCGAGGCCGCGCCGCCTTCGCTCGGGCTCGAGGACCAGTTGTTGCGCGCGGTCGACATCTTCAACGCCGATCCCGAACTGCGCCTGATCCCTGTCGTCGATGCCCAGCGCCGGCCCGCGGGGGCGATCTTCGAGAAGGACGTGCGGCTGCTGCTGCTCAATCCCTTCGGCCATGCGCTGATGCGCAACCCGAGCTACGGTGACGGCGTGCGGCGCTATCTGCGCTCCTGCCCGGTGGCCGAAGCGACGCTGGGGACGGGCGCGCTGATCGACGCCTATCGCGCCGCCAACGGCACCGAGGGGATGATCCTGACGCTGGACGGGAAGCTCCACGGCGTGGTGGCGAACCGCCGGCTCCTCCATCTCGCCGCCGAGCGCGAGCAGCGGTTGGCAACGGCGCGCGTCGCGCGTGCCGAGCGGATCGAGCGCGCCAGCGAGCGGTTCGAGGAGCAGGTCGCGACGCTTGCCGGCGCGATGGACCAGCTCGCCGCCGAGCTCCAGTCGAGCGCGTCCAACACCGCCGAGCGCGCCACCGACTTGGGCGACCGTGCCGTGGCGGTCGCCTCGGCTGCGTCCCAGACCCGCGACAACATGACCGAGATCGCTGCGCGCGGGCACGACCTCGCGGTGTCGCTGGGCGAGATCGCGCGCAGCTCGAGCGAGGCGCAGGCTGCGGCGGCGACTGCGTCCGACCTCGTCGCCGCCGGCAGTGCGCGCACCCGCGAGCTGCTGCGCGCCGCGCAGTCGATCGATTCGGTGATCGGGCTGATCAGCGAGATCGCGCGCCAGGTGAATTTGCTCGCGCTCAACGCCACGATCGAGGCTGCGCGCGCGGGCGAGGCGGGCAGGGGATTCAGCGTCGTCGCCAATGAAGTGAAGCAGCTCTCGGCACAGACCGGCACCGCCGCTGCGCGGATCGCGGCGCATGTCGGCGAGATCCGCCAGAGCGTCGACGACGTGGCGGCCGGCCATGAGCAGGTCGAGCTTGCGATCGGCGCGATGGCCGACCTGGCCTCGGGCGTGCGCGCCGCGGTCGATGCGCAGGAATCGGCGACGCGCACGATTGCGCGCAACGTCGACGAGGCCGTCGCCGCCAGCACGGGCATCCAGCAGGACGTGGAGGCGATCGGCGGCACGTCGCGCGCCGCCTCGCACCAGGCCAATGCGATGCTGAGCCTCGCCGACCGGCTGCGCGCCGATGCGGGCGCCCTCTCGCGCCAGCTCGACACCTTCCTCGCCGAGCTGCACCGCGCCTGAAGGCCTGTACCCGGGCAGGAACGACCGCTACCGCGCGGGCGTTGAACCGCCTTCGAGGAGGACGCCTGCATGACGAAGCACCATCTGATCCTGGGGCTCGCCCCAGCGCTCGCGCTTGCCGCGTGCGGAGGCAACACGACCACCAACGCCACCACGGGCGACATGACCGGCATGAACATGGAAGACATGAACATGACCGACGAGGCCAATGCGACCACCAACATGGCGGCGCAGGTCTCGCCCGCCCAGCAGTTCGCCAACGACGTCGCGGCGAGCGACCAATATGAGATCGAGGCTGGCAAGCTGGCGCAGGAGAAGGCGCAGAGCCAGGGCCTCAAGGACTTCGGCGCGTTGATGGTCAGCGAGCACACCAAGTCGAGCGACAAACTCAAGACCGCGGGCAATGCCGCGAATCCGGCGATCATCCCGGCTCCGACGCTCACGGCCGAGCAGGAGGCGAACCTCGCCGCGTTGCGCAACGCCGAGGGTGCGGCGTTCGACGCCGCCTACAAGACCCAGCAGACCGCGGCGCACGAGAAGGCGTTGGCGCTGGTGCAGGGCTATGCCGCCAGCGGCGACGTGCCCGAGCTCAAGAGCTTCGCCGGCGAGGCGCAGAAGATGGTCCAGGAACACCTGACCAAGATCCGCTCGCTCTAGCTATTGGCGGGAGGCGGCTCGGCGGAGCGCGCCTCCCGGATCTTCAGGCGGCGCGTTCGTTCGACGCGGCGAGGCTCACCGTCGCGATCGCAGTCGCCGGCGCCGAGGCATCGAGCGCGTCGACGTGCTTCAGCCGCCCGTCGACCGATCCGCCGTTCTCGATCGTGATGGTCTCATATTCGACGTCGCCGGTGATCCGCGCGCCGGGCTCGATCGTGAGCGTCCTGACGCGGACCACGCCCTCGACTGCGCCGGCGAGCCGCGCGACTTCGGCAGTCAGCGTGCCGGTGATGTGGCTCTCTGCGCCCTGGATCACGGTGCCGCCGATCACATCGCCTTCGATCCGGCCCTGGATGTGCAGGTCGGCGCTCGCGCGGACGCTGCCGGTCACCACCACATCGGCGCCCAGCACCGAGAAAGTGCCCCGGCCACCGGACGCAGGCGAAACGACCGTGCGCTTGTCACGCGCGTTGTTGCCGGCAAACATATATGCGACTCCCCCAAAACCCCGGACGGCGCGTATAGCATGATGCCCTGCGGCTGAAATGCCGTAAAAGCCGCATGGCAGGGCGGGCCGGAAGCGCAGCGCGTGGGCGGCTGGGCGAGCGCGGTCCCATTGACCGGCTGCGACTCCATCGCTATAGGCGCCCCCGTTCCGCAAGGCGGGGCTCCGCGCCCTATAGCCCTTTCGGAACAAAGAGCTGAACGTTGCTGGAGACGCAATGGCCCGGGGGGTCACAGACACCCGGGGCCTTTTCGTATTCCGTAGAGATTTGATTTCGCAAGGAATCTGGGCTCCAGCAAAGTAACCGCCGGACGTTTCCGGTAACGCAAAGGTGAAGGGCTTCATGCCGACGATCAACCAGCTGGTCCGCAAGGGCCGCGAACCGCAGAAGACCAAGTCGAAGGTCCCTGCGATGGAGCAGAACCCGCAGAAGCGCGGCGTCTGCACCCGTGTGTACACGACGACTCCGAAGAAGCCGAACTCGGCTCTCCGCAAGGTTGCCAAGGTCCGCCTGACCAACCAGCGCGAAGTCATCAGCTACATCCCCGGCGAGGGGCACAACCTGCAGGAGCACTCGGTGGTCCTGATTCGTGGCGGCCGTGTGCGCGACCTTCCGGGCGTGCGCTACCACGTGCTGCGCGGCGTGCTCGATACGCAGGGCGTCAAGGACCGCAAGCAGAGCCGTTCGAAGTACGGCGCGAAGCGTCCGAAGTAAGCAAGCCAAAGTAAGCCCCGGACAGGTTCCGGACCGGCTGAATCATAAAGGAAACGAGAAATGGCTCGTCGTCGTCGTCCCGAAAAGCGGGAAATCCTGCCTGATCCCGTCTATGGCGATCAGGTGCTTTCGAAGTTCATGAACTCGGTGATGCTGGACGGCAAGAAGTCCGTCGCCGAGCAGATCGTCTATTCGGCGCTCGAGACCGTCGAGCAGCGCGCCAAGCGCGAGCCGATCGGTGTGTTCCATGACGCGCTCAACAACGTGAAGCCGGGCATCGAGGTCCGCAGCCGCCGCGTCGGCGGTGCGACCTACCAGGTTCCGGTGGAAGTCCGTCCGGAGCGTGCCCAGGCGCTTGCGATCCGCTGGCTCATCGCCTCGGCCCGCAACCGCAGCGAGCACACCATGTCGGCGCGCCTTTCGGGCGAGCTGATGGACGCCGCCAACAACCGCGGCAACGCGGTGAAGAAGCGCGAAGACACCCATCGTATGGCCGAAGCGAACCGCGCCTTCAGCCACTACCGCTGGTAACAACAGCACCTATATCCTGGGGAGCCGCCAAAAGCGGCTCCCCGCACCTTTAAGGAAACCACGATCATGGCCCGCAGCCATCCGCTCGAGCGTTACCGCAATATCGGCATCATGGCGCACATCGACGCCGGCAAGACGACGACGACCGAGCGCATCCTCTATTACACCGGCAAGTCCTACAAGATCGGCGAAGTGCACGAAGGCACCGCGACGATGGACTGGATGGAGCAGGAGCAGGAGCGCGGGATCACGATCACGTCCGCCGCTACGACGTGCAAGTGGCGCGCCGAAGAGGGCAAGGGCGAAGAGCACCTGATCAACATCATCGACACCCCCGGCCACGTCGACTTCACGATCGAAGTCGAGCGTTCGCTGCGCGTGCTCGACGGCGCGGTTGCCTGCTTCGACGGCGTTGCCGGCGTGGAGCCGCAGTCGGAGACCGTGTGGCGCCAGGCCGAGAAGTATCGCGTGCCGCGCATGTGCTTCGTCAACAAGCTCGACCGCACCGGCGCGAGCTTCGAGCGCTGCGTCGACATGATCAAGGATCGCCTGGGCGCCCGCCCGGCCGTCCTCTATCTTCCGATCGGCATCGAGGGCGGCTTCAAGGGCCTCGTCGACCTGGTCGAGAACCGCGCGATCGTGTGGCTCGAGGAGTCGCTGGGCGCGAAGTTCGAATATCAGGCGATCCCCGACGACATGGCGGATGCCGCCGCGACGGCGCGCGCCGAGCTGATCGAAATGGCCGTCGAGCAGGACGACGCGGTCATGGAAGCGTATCTGGAGGGCAATGAGCCCGACACCAAGACGCTCAAGGCGCTGATCCGCAAGGGCACGCTGAACTTCTCGTTCGTGCCGGTGCTGTGCGGCTCGGCGTTCAAGAACAAGGGCGTGCAGCCCCTGCTCGACGCCGTGGTCGACTATCTGCCGAGCCCGCTCGACATCCCCGACGTGCAGGGCGTCAAGCTCGACGGCGAGACCGAGGATTCGCGTCCGCCGAAGGACGATGCTCCGTTCTCGGCGCTGGCCTTCAAGATCATGAACGACCCGTTCGTCGGCTCGCTCACCTTCACCCGCATCTATTCGGGCACGCTGACCAAGGGCAGCTACCTGAACTCGGTGAAGGACAAGAAGGAAAAGATCGGCCGTATGCTCCTGATGCACGCGAACTCGCGTGAGGACATCGAGGAAGCGCGCGCCGGCGACATCGTCGCGATCGCGGGCCTCAAGGAGACCACGACCGGCGACACGCTGTGCGATCCGGCGAACCCGATCATCCTCGAGCGGATGGAGTTCCCGGAGCCGGTGATCGAGCTGTCGGTGGAGCCGAAGACCAAGGCCGACCAGGAGAAGATGGGCATCGCGCTCAACCGCCTGGCCGCCGAGGATCCCTCGTTCCGCGTCTCGACCGACCACGAGTCGGGCCAGACCATCATCAAGGGGATGGGCGAGCTCCACCTCGAGATCCTGGTCGACCGCATGAAGCGCGAGTTCAAGGTCGAGGCCAATGTCGGCGCGCCGCAGGTGGCGTATCGCGAGTATCTCGCGAAGCCGGTGGACATCGACTACACGCACAAGAAGCAGTCGGGCGGTACTGGCCAGTTCGGTCGCGTGAAGGTCAAGCTCACCCCGGGCGAGCGCGGTTCGGGCTTCGTCTTCAAGGACGAGATCAAGGGCGGTAACATTCCGAAGGAATATATCCCCGCGATCGAGAAGGGCTTCCGCGAGACCGCGGAGACCGGTTCGCTCGTCGGCTTCCCGATCATCGACTTCGAGGTGCTGCTGTACGACGGCGCGTACCACGACGTCGACTCGTCGGCGCTGGCGTTCGAAATCACCGCCCGCGCAGCGATGCGCGAAGCGGCGCAGAAGGCTGGCATCAAGCTGCTCGAGCCGATCATGAAGGTCGAGGTCGTGACTCCCGAGGACTACCTCGGCGACGTCATCGGCGACATCAACAGCCGCCGTGGCCAGATCCAGGGTACCGACAGCCGCGGCAACGCGCAGACGGTCGAGGCGATGGTCCCGCTGGCCAACATGTTCGGCTATGTGAACCAGCTCCGCTCGTTCACCCAGGGCCGCGCGCAGTACAGCATGCAGTTTTCGCACTACGACGAAGTGCCGCCGAACGTGGCCGACGAAGTGAAGGCGAAGCTGGCGTAACACGAAAACAGCCGCTATGGGGCCGCCTTCCGGCGAGTCCCTTAGCGGCGCGGAATTCAGATCAGAAGGTAGGGAAACAATGGCGAAGGCAAAATTCGAGCGGACTAAGCCGCACCTCAACATCGGCACCATCGGTCACGTCGACCATGGCAAGACGTCGCTGACCGCCGCGATCACCAAGGTCCTGGCGGAGAACGTCGCGGGCAACGCGGCCGTCGACTTCGCCAACATCGACAAGGCTCCGGAAGAGCGCGAGCGCGGCATCACCATCTCGACCGCGCACGTCGAGTACGAGACGGTCAACCGCCACTATGCGCACGTCGACTGCCCGGGCCACGCCGACTATGTGAAGAACATGATCACCGGCGCCGCGCAGATGGACGGCGCGATCCTGGTCGTGTCGGCCACCGACGGCCCGATGCCGCAGACCCGCGAGCACATCCTGCTCGCCCGCCAGGTCGGCGTGCCCGCGATGGTCGTGTTCATGAACAAGGTCGACCTCGTCGACGACGAGGAAATCCTCGAGCTCGTCGAGATGGAAATCCGCGAGCTGCTCAGCTCGTACGAGTTCCCGGGCGACGACATCCCCGTCATCAAGGGCTCGGCCGTCAAGGCGCTCGACGGTTCGGACGCCAAGCTCGGCCAGGAAGCCGTTCTCGAGCTGATGAAGGCCGTGGACGAGTACATCCCTGAGCCGGAGCGTCCGCTCGACAAGCCGTTCATGATGCCGATCGAAGACGTGTTCTCGATCTCGGGCCGCGGCACCGTGGTGACCGGCCGCGTCGAGACCGGCATCATCAAGGTTGGCGAGGAAGTCGAGATCGTCGGCATCCACGACACCCGCAAGACCACCGTCACGGGCGTCGAGATGTTCCGCAAGCTGCTCGACCAGGGCCAGGCCGGCGACAACGTCGGTGCGCTGCTCCGCGGCGTCGGCCGTGAAGAGGTCGAGCGTGGCCAGGTTCTGGCCAAGCCGGGCTCGATCACCCCGCACACCGAGTTCAAGTCGGAAGTGTACGTCCTGTCGAAGGACGAGGGCGGCCGTCACACGCCGTTCTTCGCGAACTATCGTCCGCAGTTCTACTTCCGCACGACCGACGTGACCGGCACCGTCGAGCTGCCCGAGGGCACCGAGATGGTCATGCCGGGCGACAACGTCGCGCTGGGCATCAAGCTCATCGCGCCGATCGCCATGGACGTCGGCCAGCGCTTCACGATCCGCGAGGGCGGCCGCACCGTCGGCGCCGGCGTCGTCAGCGGCATCGACAAGTAAGCTGAAAAGCTAGGTTTGCCGCCCGGCACCCAAAAAAGGGTGTCGGGCGGTTGCCTTTTTATGAGGGTGCCTGTATGGGCCGCCCTCCAGTTTTTGGGTTGAACAGCAAGAGCTCCGTGTACGGGGCCCGCTCTTTCAAATTGGTAGGACCATGGAAACGCAGAACATCCGCATTCGCCTGAAGGCGTTCGATCACCGCGTGCTCGACCAGGCGACCGGCGACATCGCCGACACTGCGCGCCGCACCGGCGCTCTCATCCGTGGCCCGATCCCGCTTCCGACGAAGATCGAGAAGTTCACGGTCAACCGTGGCCCCCACATCGACAAGAAGTCGCGCGAGCAGTTCGAAGTGCGCACCTACAAGCGCATGCTCGACATCGTGCAGCCGAC